>CAWDVP010000003.1:0-230761 GCA_963805945.1 Vulcanimicrobiota bacterium
GCGCGCCGCGCCGGGGTGCTTCGGCGCATGCTCGAGCAGGCTCGCGAAGGTGAGCCTCGCTCCGGCGGGGACCACCTCGTCAGGCGGCGGGAACGCGCGCTCATCGATCGCCAGTATCTCCCAGCGCCGGGTCTGGCGCAGATCGCGGACGCTCTGGCCGGCGCAGTCCGCCTGCTCGGACGTGATGTGACCGAAGATGAGCAGCTGCTCCGAATAGCGTGGGAACTCAATCGCCTGGTAGACGTCCGGATTGAGGATCGACGCGGCGAACGTCGCCGCCGCGAACGTCTCGGGGCTGACGGCTTCGCTGTTCTGAAGATTGGAGACGATCTTGCGCCCGAGCCAGCGATTGAACTGGCGCAGGATGATCCTGATGCCGGGGTTGAGATCGCGCGCCGCCAGCGCGACGCGCAGATTGAGCTGGTCGTCGGTGCTGATCGCGAGAATGGTCGTCGCCGTCCCCACGCCGGCGCGCGCGAGCACCGCCGGACTGCGCGGGTCGGCGATCAAATGGCTGACGAGCACATGATCGATATCGACGTCGTGCGGACCGCCGACCCAGATGGCAGCGAGGCGTTTGCCGGCGCGCGCGAGGGCGCGGCAGACCTCGATGCCGAGCTCGTCGTGGCTGAGGGCGAGGACGATATCGACAGCCAGCTCATGCGAGCCAGGCTGATGGGCCGAGTCGACCGCGCCGGCCGAAAAGGCCGCTTCGCTTGCCATAGGCTCCCTCCGACGAGGCGATTCGGCACTGCCGTCCCCCGCCTGGTGCGCGTCGCCCTGGGCCGATCTGAAGATCGGCCCCTACATTGAGGTTTCGATAATGCCGATACAACGCATAGGGACCAGGATTGGTCATGGGATGACCGGGGGTGCTTTGTAAAGTGCCAAGATCTAGGCGCTGGACCACGGATATCGGTCCGCAGGAAACCGCCTCGCAGTTCAGCCGCGGCACCACTAAGTGGGAGCCGACGCTCGCGTTTCCCAAGACCGGCGCGCATCGCGCCACCATCGGCGACCGCCTCTTCGCCGAAGTCCACATCGACGTGAAGATCCAGCAAGAACGCGGCATGAGCCATGACGGCTTCGAGGGCACGAGCGCCCGCTCGGTCCAGCCGTTCATCGAGAGCATCGTCTACGATTACTTGGGCGTCGAGGACGGAAACACGCTGCTCGTGCGCGAGACCTCGCGCCAGGGCGAGCGCATCGACCGCGCCACGCTCTACGTCCGGCTCGCGGCCGAAGGTCCTACCAAGATCCGCTTCGCGTCCGGCGTCGTCAGCGTGAACATCGACGACGAACAGGTCGCCATCGTGCGCTGGCTCGGCCCCTAGCCTAGCCCCTCTCTAGAGGCCCGTGTAGACCGGGCCGCCCCCGCCCTCCGGCGGCACCCAATCGATGATCTGATACGGATCCATGATGTCGCACGTCTTGCAGTGGACGCAGTTGGCGAAATTGATCCGCAGCCGCTTGCCGGAATCTTGGAAACCGTCCTTGGTGATCGGCGGTGCGCCGACCGCGGCCGGGATCATCTCGTAGACCGCCGCCGGGCAGAAGTACTGGCACGGGTTGCCGAACTCGGTGGCGCAGCGCGTCGCGCAGATGTCCGTGTCGGCGACGAGGAGATGGCACGGCGAATCTTCGTCGTGCTTCGTGCCGCTGCGGAACACATCGTCGAGCTTGGAGAAGGTGAGCGTGTTGTCGTACACCGGCCGTTCGAAACCGGGCACGTCGCGGCCGAAGTAGTCGACGAGTTTCTCCATGCGCTCGTAGCCGGCTTTGCCGGGCAGGCGATCGTGGATGAGGAAGCCGCGCCCGCCGCTGATCATGCCGAGCGAGGTATTGACAAGTCCAGCCCAGCGACCGTGATCGAAACCCTGGTGGAAGTTACGCGCCTCACGCAGGTCGTTGCGGATCCACGACACATCAATGCGCCGTTGATACGCCGAGAGCGTCTGCGCAGACGTATCGCCTTTGACGAGCGCGTCGTAGATGGTCTCGGCGGCGAGCATGCCCGACTTCATCCCCAGGTGGATGCCTTTGAGTTTCATCGGGTTGAGCATGCCGGCGGTGTCGCCGACGAGCAGCACGCCGTCGGCGTATGGCCGCGGCATCGCGAACCAGCCGCCCTCGGGGATCGCCTTGGCGCCGTAGCGGAACATCTGGCCGCCGGCGAGCAGCTTGGCGACGTCCGGATGCGTCTTGAACTTCTGGAACTCGGCGTGCGGCTCGAGCCTCGGGTTCTTGTAATCGAGTCCGACGACAAGGCCGATATCCCAGATGTCGTCGGCCATCGAGTACAGGAAGCCGCCGCCGAAGGTGTCGTTGTCGAGCGGCCAGCCGAGCGTGTGGACGAGCTGGCCGGCGGGCGTCGAGCCCTTCGGCATCTGCCACAGCTCTTTGATGCCGATCGAATAGACTTGCGGATTGCGGCCCTCGTCGAGCGGCAATGTGCGTAACAGCTGCTTGGCAAGCGTGCCGCGCGGCCCTTCGCCGAGCACGGTCACTTTGGCGATGAGATCCGGACCGGGCTCGTAGTTGCTCTTGGGCTGACGGTTCTTATCCAAGCCCTTGTCGCCGACGCGCACGCCGAGCACGCGCTGCCCGTCCATGAGCAGCTCCTGGCCGGGAAACTCGGGGAAGACCTGGACGCCGAGCGCTTCGGCCTGCGCGGCCAGCCACTTCACGATCTTGTTGAGGCTGGCGACGTACTTGCCCGAGTTGTTCATCGGGGGCGGTTGCATCGGGGACTTGAGATACCCGGTCTTGTTGATGAACCACAGCGCGTCGGAGGTCACCGGGCTTTCGACCGGGCAGCCGGCGGCGAGAAAATCGCCGAACAGCTCTTTCATGGCGCGCGGGTCCATCACCGCACCGGAAATGCCATGATCGCCGATAGCACGCGCCTTGTCGATGACGAGGATATTGTCGGTGGAGAGCTCTGGGCCGGGCTTCGTGCCGGCCTTCACCGCGGCGTTATGCGCCTGATAGAGCTGCGCGAGACGGATAGCGCCCGCGAGGCTCGCCGGGCCTGCGCCGACAAACACGACGTCGAGCTCGAGCAGATCCCGTTCTTGCGCCATGGATGCGCGGTCTACAGCAGCGCGCCGGTGGACTTCGCTAGCGTGCCGCTCGCGTTGACGGCGTTGACCGTGTAGTCGCCGTCGGGCAGCGCTTTGCCCTTGAACGGCACGATAATGCTGATGAAGCCGGTCGTCGTGCGCGCCGGGATGGTCATCGGGATGGCCACTTTGATCGGCGCGCTCTTCGGCGCGATGATCGAGAAGCTGTCCACGTCCACCTTTGCCGCGCCCGCGTTGGTCATCGCCAGCGTGATCTCATAGTGCGGGCCTGCGCCGGCGACCGAGACCGCGGAGATCTCGACGCCGTCGACCGAGAGCGCGCCTTTGGGATCCTTCTCGTCGAGCGGCACGAACGGCAGGTCGGTGGGCGGCAGATCGGCGGTGCCGGTGACGATCGTCTTGCCGGCGCTGTCGAGGAACGTCATGGTGATCGTCTTGGCGTATGCATCTTCTTTCTTCGATTTGAAGGCGACGAGCTTGACGTCGGTCGTCGTATCGGGCGGGATGGTGAGATCGAGTTTCGTGTCGCCGACAGCCACGCCGGCGTCCGCGCCGACGGAAAGTTTCGAGACGGTGACCGCTTTGGTCGTCGCGTTCTTGAGCGCGTAGGCGAGCTCGATCAAGCGCGGCGCTTTGACCGGATCGTCTTCGGCGCCGTCGTACGCGAAGCGCGCGGTGGTGCTCACGATGGTGAGCAGTGAATCCGAAGGTGCGCCGGGCGACGCCGACGAGTTAGCGCCCTGCGGGCCGGTGCCGTTCGCTTGAGGCTGGCCGGCGGCTGGTGCAGGCGGGCCAGGCACGGGCGGCGCCCCGAAGCCGGCGTTCTGGCTGCAGGCGGCGACAAGGGCGGCGGCGACCAAAGCTCCAGCCGCTCGGAGCATAACACGGGTGGGCATAGGACGAGCGCTATTCGGCACCGGGAAGCGGGACGCCTCCGGCTTAGAAGAAGGGGTTGTGGGCCCGCTCTTCGCCGATGGTGGACGGCGGTCCGTGGCCCGGCAGCACCACCGTGTCGTCGGGCAAGGTGAAGATCTTGGCGCGCGAGCTGTGCAGCAGATCCTCGTAGCCGGTCGTGTCGCCGAAGATGCCGCCGACCGAGCCCGCGAACAGCGTGTCGCCGCTGAAGATCGAGCCTGAATAGATGAAGCAGATCGAGCCGTCGGTGTGGCCGGGCGTGTGCACCACGCGGATCGAGCCGTCGCCGAACGGCAGCGAATCGCCGTCGCTCACCGCGAGCGCGCCATTGGCGAGGTCGCCGAGTGCGGGCGCGTCGAGCCGGTGCACGGCGATGCGCGCGCTGGGGAACGCGTGGCGCAGATCGGGCACGCCGTCGATGTGGTCGGCGTGCTTGTGTGTCACCAGGATGTAGTCGAGCTTCACGGGCGAGCGGCGCAGCGTCGCGACGATGTTGGGCACGCTGCCGCCCGGGTCCACGAATGCCGCGAGCCGCTGCTTCTCCAAGATGACGAAGTAGCCGTTGCTCGGGTGCGGCTTGTTCACCTGATGGCCGATGTGATGCGGCAGCGGCTTCTCGGCGGGCCGCCAGCGGGCGAGCGCGATGTCGGCGAGCTTGCCCGGATCGAGTCCGAGCTGGGAAGCGAGCGAACGCGCCTCGCTCTCGGTCGGCGCCGCTTCGTCGCGCGTGAACTGGACGACACGCGCTTCGTCGACGCCCGCGCGCGCCGCGAGCTCCGGAAGTTCGATACGCGTGCCGCGCGCCGCTTTGCGCACGATATCGCCGAAGGTGTCCTCGAGGTCGAGTTTGACGATCATGCCGCCGCTATTCGGCGGCGACCGGGGCCGCCGCCTTGCCGATCGGCGTCCCCCGCAAGAACGGGATGACGACCATGGTGACGATGAGCGACGCGGCGAGCGCGAGCGCGCAGTCCTGGAACGCGGCCACGTAGGATTGCTGCGTCAGTTTGCCGGCGATCGACGCGAGCGCCTGTTGCGCCGCGGTGGTCGCGTCGAAGCCGCCGCGCGCGATGAAGCCGTTGGTGATGGCCGTGATCTGGGCTTGGGCGGCGGCGGAGAACTGCGTGACCGCCTCGCCGTAGCGCTCGAAGTGGAAGCGCTGCCGGTGGACGAGCAGCGAGGCGAGGATGGCGATGCCGAACGAGCCGCCCAACGTGCGCGTGAGATTGAAGAGCGACGAACCGTCGGCGCGCTCCTGCGGCTTCAGGCCGGTGAGCGCGATCGCGCCGATCGAGGTGAACATGAGAGGCAGCGAGGCGCCGCGTATCATCTGGATCTCCATCATCTGGGTGAAGGTGTACTGCAGATCGATGCGGCTCTGCAGCCACAGCGCGAGCGCGAACGTGAACAGTCCGGCGAAGATGAGGATGCGGGCGTCCACGAACGACGCCAGCCGGCCGACGATCGGGAACATCACCAGGCTGACGAGCGCGGCGGGCATGAGCAGCAGGCCGATCTCGAGCGCGGTGTAGTCGAGGATGTTACCGGTGAACAGCGGCACCAAGAAGAGCGAGCCGAAGAGCGACGCGCCGAGCATCGCGCCGGCGAACGAGCCGATGGAGAAATTGCGGTTCTTGAAGATGCGGATGTTGATGAGCGGGTGCTTGTCGGTCAGCTCCACGTAGATGAAGGCGACGAACGCTGCCGCCGAGATGAAACTCAGCCAGAAGATGTAGGGCGACTGGAACCAGTCGTTCTTCTGCCCCTCTTGCAGGACGACTTGGAGCGTGCCGAGCCAGATCGCGACGAGGGCGAGCCCCCAACCGTCAATGGGCGCCGCACCGCGGCCTGCGGTCACCTCGCGATTCTCGTGGATGAACATGAAGGTGAAGAGGATCGACAGCGACACCAGCGGGATGTTGACGTAGAAGATCCAGGGCCACGAGAGCGTGTCCGTGAGGTAGCCGCCAAGCGAAGGCCCGATCGCGGGGCCAAGCGTGGCGCCGATGCCGTAGAGCGCCGAGGCCATGGCGAACTCTTGCGGCGGGAATGCCTCGAGCAGGATGGTGAGCGAGACCGGCAGGATGGCGCCGCCGCCGATGCCCTGCAGCACGCGGAAGAAGATGAGCGAGCCCAAGCTCCACGACAGGCCGCACAGCAACGAGGCCACGACGAACAGCACTTGGCTGAATATGAAGTAGCGGCGCAGCCCGAAGATGCTGGAGAGCCAGCCGGTCGCCGGGATGACGATGACGTTGCTGATGAGGTAGCCGGTGATGACCCAGTCGATCTGGTCGACCGCCGCGCCGAAGGACGCCTGCATGTTCGGCAGCGCGACGTTGACGATGCTCGCGTCGAGCACCGCCGTCAGCGCCGCGAGCATGACGGGGATGGAGATCAGCCACTTGTTGCCGATCAGTCGTGACGGCATGGTTCGCTAGTGGTTGCTCGTATCGATGGTGATTTCGGCGGAGAGGCCCTGGCGCAGGAGGCGCGAGGGATCCGACTGCTTATCGATGGCGACGCGCACCGGCACGCGCTGCACGACCTTGGTGTAGTTGCCGGTCGCATTGTCGGGCGGGATAAGCGCGAAGGTCGAGCCGGTGGCGGCGGCGATGCTCTGCACCGTGCCGCGGAACTGCGCGTGCGGATAGGCGTCCACTTTGATGGTGACCGGCTGCCCGACGCGCACGTTGGTGAGCTGCGTCTCTTTGAGGTTGGCGGTGACCCACACGTCGGACGGGTCGACGATCGCCAGCAGCGGCTGCCCGGCGACGATGTAATCCCCGACGTTAACCGAGCGCTTGCTCACCACGCCGTCGAGGGGCGCGACGATCTTGGTGTACGCGAGTTGCAGGTTGGCCGCATCGAGCGAGGCCTTGGCCGCCGAGGCTTGAGCGGCGCTCGTCGAGACTTGCGCTTCCTTTATCTTGGTGGTGTCCGTGCCGGTCTGCGCCTGCGCGAGTTCGGCGCCGTTGGCTTGGAGCTGCGCCTGCGCGCGCGCGATGCCGGCCTGCGCCTGGCGCACGCCGTCAGCGGCGGCCTGTTTCGCGGCGTTCGCTGATTCCCAGGCGGCTTTCGTCGCGTCGGCTTGTGACTGCGGGATGGCGCCTTGCGCCACGAGCATGCGGGAGCGCTGCTCATCATTGGTGGCCTTGACGAGATTGGCGTCTGCGGCCCTTAATTGCGCCTGCGCGGAGGCAAGCGCGGCGTTAGCGGTGATGATGCCGCTTTGGCCTTGGTCGACTCCGGCGCTGGCTTGCGCGACCTGAGCCGAAGCGATCGCTTGCTGTTGCGGCACGCCGACGACCGCAGCATTATGGCCGGCGAGCGCCTGCTGGTAGGCAGCCGCGGATTCGGCCGCGGCGGCTTTGAGATCGCGATCGTCGAGCTGCACGAGCAGGTCGCCCTTATGCACTGCCTTGTTGTCGTCGACGTAGACACCGGTGACCTGGCCCTTGACCCGCGCGGCGATGGTGGTGATGTTGCCGTCCACCTGCGCGTCGTCCGAGGTCACGTGGCGCGAGGCGTAGATAAGATAGGGGATGCCGACGATCAAGAGCAGCGCCACCACGCCGATGATGACCGGGATGACGATGCGCCGGCGGCCGCCGTTCTGGTTTGGAGTATCAGCCATGCCTAAGGTCTATTCGCGGAATGGCTCGACTTGCGGGATATCGAGCGTCTGGATGTGCTTGCGCAGGCAGTCGAGCCAGCCGGTGATCGCCACTTTTTCATCCTCGTCAAGACAGTTGCCGATCTTGTTGACGAGCTTGTGGTGGATGGGGCCAAGCCATGCGATGAACTTCTTACCCCTTGGAGTCAGCTCGGCGAGCACCATACGCCGATCCTCGGGATGGTCGAGGCGCTGCACCAGGCCGTCCTTGACGAGGCCGTCGATCAGGCCTGTGATGTTCGCGCGGGTGACGACGAGGTGGTCGCCGAGGTCGGAGAGCTGCATGCGCTTCTCCGGGCTTGCGTCGAGCGCCATAAGGATGTTCATGCGACCAGGGGTCACCTTGACGTCGCCGGTGTAGGCCTCAAGGACCGAGGTGAGCTCACCGACGGTGCGGCGCAGGGTGACCACGAGGTTGACGGTGGCGAAATCGCCGTGGGTCTTGGCGCAGTATTCCCCCAAACTGCGGCGGAATATGGCCATATCGTCTTTCGGGACGGTCTCTTGCGGTTGGTTCTTCATTCAGCCTTTGTTTAGCCCCTAATGGTTAATGGGCTTATTATATTGCCGGGAGGGATGTGAGTCAAGCCCAGGAGCGGCCGGGGGTATAGTGGGATGCGGGAAAACGGACAAGTTCTGACGCCAGTTCGCGGAACGTCCTCTCGGCGGCGGTAGCGGCTAACGTCCGGTGCGATTGTGTTCGGTGGCCCTTCCCCCCGTCAACGGAACGATTAGACGTTCAGCGCTTTCTTCATATGCAGTTCTTGGATCGCCCTTTGGGCCTCCTCGCTGAGGTTGGACTTTCCGAGCTGAACGGTCACCTTGTGGATCTTGCCTGTGAACTTGTTCTCGCCGATTTTGTAGTCGTCGCTGACAGGCGTGTAGAGGTTCTCGCCCACGTCGGTCGTTTCCGCGCCGAATGCGAAGGGCTGAGTGTGCTCGACGCGCCCAGCGGCGACCTTTTCACCGTTGACGAAGATCGCACCGTTACCTCCGGCGCCGGGCACACCACCATCGTAAGCGAACTCGAAGCGCAACGTCACGCGCCCAGCCGGCAGGCGAGCGGGGCCAACGATCTTGTAAATCTCGCGACCGAGATAGTTCCAGGCGAATCGGGGTGCGCCGTCCTTGACGTAGAGGCTCCAGCCGCCCATTTCCCCGCCTTGAGCGATAACCACCCCGTTTGCGCCGGCCTTTGGGACCTCGATGTCGGCTATAACCACAAAAGAGCGGTTCTTGACGTTGATGAAGCCATTTTCGGGAATTCCTTTCATTCCCTCATAGAGCGTCATCTCGGTGCGACCTTCCATCAGGTCCGGCCGGCCCGCCATAGCGGCGTTGAAGCGCTCCCAAGCGCGGTCGTCGAGAGGAAGCACCTGATACTTAACGGCCTCCTCCAGGAACAGTCCCTTTAGCTTCTCGAGCTTGTCGGGATACTTCGCGGCAAGGTCATGCGCGCAGCTGAAATCTTCCACTACGTTGTAAAGCTCCCACTTGTCGTTCTCAAACGTAGCCCGCGACTTGGGCTCCCACGGCGGGCGGTGCACCGTGGTGGCGAACCAGCCGTCCTGGTAGATGCCCCTGTTGCCTGCCATCTCGAAGTATTGCGTCGTGTGGCGCGACTTCGCTTCTGGGTCATTCAAGGTGTCTAGCACGCTCACGCCTTCGATGGGTTTCTGCTGGACGCCGTACACGACGCCCGGCTCGGGCACGTCAGCTGCCTCCAACACCGTCGGGGCGATGTCGATCATGTGCATCCACTGCGTGCGCAAGCCGCCTTTCTCCGTGATGCCCTTCGGCCAGTGGACCACCATGGATTGGCAGACCCCGCCGTAGGAGGCGACCTGGTGGCCCCAACCAAACGGCGTGGCGCCGGCGAAGGCCCAGCCGTTGGGATACAAGATGTGGGACTTAGGCCCACCGATCTCGTCGAAGTTCTTCAGCGCGACTTCCAGCGGCTCTGGCAGCCCGTTGAACACGGATAACTCGTTGAAAGCGCCGAGCGGGCCGCCTTGGAAAACCGAACCGTTGTCGCCGGTGATATAGAAGATCAGCGTATTGTCCATTTCGCCCAGGTTCTCGATCTCATCGAGAAACCGCCCGATTTCGTAGTCAGTCACCTCGCCAAAAGCCGCATAGATCTCCATGTATCTGGCGAAGACTTTTTTCTCGTCGGCCGTCAACTGATCCCATTCCTGGATTCCCGGCGGCTTGGGCGCCAGATCTGTGCCCGGTGGCACGACCCCCATCTCGATCTGCCTCGCGAGCGTTTCTTTGCGCACTTGATCCCAGCCCTGATCGAACTTGCCCTTGTAGCGGTCGCGCCACGATTCGGGCACCTGGAACGGGCCATGTGTACCGATCGCCGAGTAGTAGACGAAGAACGGCTTGTCCGGGGCCAGCGAGCGCTGCGAACGCAGCCAGAGGATAGCCTTGTCGGTGATGTCCGTGCTGGCGTAGTAATCGGCATCGGGGCGCATATCCAACCTGGTCATGTTGTCGTAGATGACCGGATGAAAGAGGTCGGCTTCGCCGGACATGAAGCCGTAGAACTTCTCAAACCCGCTATGCACCGGCCAGCGATCGAAGGGTCCGACATCGCTGGCTTCCCAGGGGCCCAGCTCGTGACACTTTCCGAACATGGCGGTGTTATAGCCGTTGAGCCGCAAGATCTGCGGCAACATCGAGATGCTGCTCGGACGCATCGCGCTGTACCCTGGAAAACCGGTGGCGATTTCCGAGATCACGCCGAAGTTTGTGCTATGGCTGTTGCGGCCCGTAAGCAGGGCGGCGCGGCTGGGAGAACACAACGGGGGGACTTTAAGATTGTTGTATCGCAGCCCGGTCTTAGCAAGACGGTCCAGCGTGGGCATCTGGATCGGCCCTCCGAACGTCGAATGGTCGCCGAAGCCCATGTTGTCGAGAAGGATGACTACCACATTGGGCGCGCCTTTCGGCGCCTTCACGTCGAACCGCGGCGGAGCTTTAGCGTTGTGCGCATCAAGCTCGGTGATTGGTGGGTACTTAGGCTCTGGTATGGGTAGCACGGTGCGATCCAAGGAGGCAGCTGCCTCAGGCTGGCTGCTTTGGGCCTCTGACTTATTACTCATGGTATTCTCTCCCAGTCGAATCGCTCTCGACCCGATTGTTACGCCACGCAGGGTGGGGCCTGAATTTCGCAGTCAGTGACACGGCCCCTTCGCTAAATAGCCGCGGTCGCCGCAGCCGATCACAAGACGATCAATTGGGTCGCCTTCAATTTCATTGATCCGATCTCTTATTGACCCAACATGCACCCTACGGCTCGAACATGAAGAGACGCTTCCAATCCTTCTTCATGCTGATGATGGACCAGCCCTGAGCCTTCGCCTTGTCATAGAGCGCCTGATCGAAGCTGCCGAAGCTCGTCGCCGGAAGCCCTTGGGCCGGACCGTAGGCATACTCGCGATCCGCGTCGTCGTGCAAGACGAGCGCCATCAGACGTGCGCCGTCGCCGGCCTGCGTGTACTCGAGCATCGCCTGATCTCCGTTGGAGTTGCCGAACGCCGCCTGCGGTGGACCGCCGAGAAAGAGATAGATGTCCTCAGGCTTGCCTGACAGGTCGTTGTTCAGCACCAATCTTGCGGACTTCATCAGGACCGCTTTTCCGTCCTCACCAGCCGTGAATTGGGTCTCCATCGCCGAGCCTATGACGTGGGCCGGCGGAATGCCATAGACGCGGTCGGCGTACGCGCGGACGAAGACCTGCCCGCCCCCGGTCACGAAATAGGTCTTGTAGCCGTTGGCGCGCAGGTAACGCATCACTTCAAGCATGGGCAAAAAGACAAGGTCCTCGTACGGGCGGTTCCAGCGGGGATGCTTCGACGTACCCATCCAGTCTCGTACAGTCGTGCTGAATGCATCCACGGACATACCGCTATGCGTCGCCGCCACGATGGGCAAGAGGCCCTGAAGACCCAACTTCGCCACCGCGGCCATGTCGCCTGATAGCACTGTCTTGAACGGCTCGGTCGTTTTCCATTCCGGGTGTTGCGGCGCGAGCGCCGCGAGCCGCTCGAACGCAAAAACGACCTGCGTGTACGTCGGATGCTCGACCCACACGGTGCCGTCCTGGTCAAACGTGGCCACGCGGTGGTCGGGTGCGACGTATTTCGGGTTCGAACTGTTGGTCGTGACGCGCACGAATTCGAGAATCGCTTGCTTCGCCGCGCCGTCATTCCATGACGGCAACGGATCAAGGTCTGTCATAGGGCCCCCCAGACGCGTTGTGCCGGAAT
This sequence comes from Vulcanimicrobiota bacterium, assembly GCA_963805945.1. GTDB lineage: Bacteria > Vulcanimicrobiota > Vulcanimicrobiia > Eremiobacterales > Eremiobacteraceae > JAFAHD01. The sequence continues at coordinate 11,952 of CAWDVP010000003.1, forward strand.
GCAGCCTTTAGGGCTTCAACTCCCAGGCCTTGAGCTTCTTCCGAGCGGTTCCAAAGTCGCCGAGTTGGTATACAGAAGCCCCCACGGGCGAGAAAACAAACGATTCAAACGGTTGTGCGAGGAGTTGATCAAGGTAAGTGCGGGGGCCAAGGCCGGTCGTGACGTGCGGATTGAAGTGCGCGCCGCCCCAAGGCCAAGCTCTCCTGATGGGATGTAGTAATACTTGAACCCTTTAACTTCCAACTTGCCGCGTTCGAAGTGGCGAAGACTTTGCCCACGGCAGCATAGACATCCGGGAGGTCTGCCGTTGGGACAAATCGTTGCACGATTGAAATGTGCGGGTGATGTGTCGCGTCAAGCATGAAGCCCTTTGGGAAGACCTCGAGTAGCTTCGCGTTCGCCGCCTGAGCATGCTGAATCATCGTCGCATCCGGTTCCAGTGCCACGTCGATCGCCGTCACCGGGTTTTGCGCGGCTGCAGACCTCTGCGTGAGCCCAAGCAGCAATCCCAAGGCGATAACGAGTGCGGCCGAAACCGCCGTGTGTCCAAACATGCGGTGCTCCTTTCGTTAACAGGCCCAGCTTTATTCGTATCAGCGATGGGTCCGTTCCCTTCCTGGGCGGACCGTTTTTCTAAGGGGGTATTCCGCTATAGAACATTTGCATTTTTCGTGCGTGAATAGAAAGACGGCTGCCGAAATGGCAGCCGTCTTATCGTGAATCGGCCTACCTGGTTTAGGGTTGAGGCTGAAAATGCTTCGTAAAAAGCTGCTCGCTAACCCGCTTACCTAGCGTGGCGCCGTCCTGGAGGGAATGATTGTAGTGGAAACCAGCATAGATACGCGCCCAAGATACCTCATCGTACAGGGCGTTCGTATCTTCGAAAGTGTGCGTGTGGACCGTTTCACCGAAGGCGTGACTGTCGACGACGAAGTGAACCTTAGGTGTTCCAAAATACCTTTCAATCAGGTCGGAGACGGCGGCGGTGACGCAGGCATGAGCCGCAGGGTATTCGGGATGAGGGGGCGTCGTGCCGAGTGGTGTCCATTGAGGATCAGCCGCCAGTCTAGTGTTAGCGCCGCCCGCCGGAATCGCGGTGACCGGACGCCAAAAATTGTAATGATACTTCGCATTGAAACACCCAATGGCGGCATCGGCGGAGCCGGTCCAAAGAATCGCCATAAGCCGGGCTGAATCCATGACGTCCAGTTTCTTGTTGTCGGCGAGGTAGCCGAAGGCACCAGCGTACTGTCGGCCAGGGTGATCGGTCCAGAAAAGTGCGATTTCTGTTTGTTGGGGGGTGCGGACACTACTGTTAGCCCCACCCAGCATGCGTGTCTGATCGTAGTCGTGCACCCACTCATCACCAGTGAGCGCGCTCGGCCCACCGGGCAAGAACTGCGCAGCGCTCGTCATGGTGAAGGGGCGCATCTGACCTAGCCACGGCGTGAGCGCCGGCGCGAACTTGGGTGGTGTAGGCAGCCAAACGCCAGGACCGCTGCCAGGCGTGTAGGGTACGCTGGCCTCAAGTCCATCGCCAGCACGCGCAGCGATGAGTGCGTCGGCCGCCGCTTCACCTACGTTGATGCCGGCCGTCTTTGCGTCAGCGGCGGCCGTGATCTTCCCGAGAGAAGTGTTGAACTGGTCATCGAGCGTTGATCGCTGCGCCGGAAAGTATTTAACCAGTATGCGGTGAGCAGCCGCGATGGCTGCCGCCTCATCGGAGGTGCCGGCTGGTGCGGCGCCGGTGTAATAAAACGGCTGGAACCTGTGATGGACAGCGTTCACTGCGTCGTAAACTGCGATACTCGTGTAGGCGAACCAGACGTTTGACGTAGGGGGCGGTTTTCCGCCATTGGCTACGATCGTGGAGGACGCAATCGAGTTCCAATCTGTGATGACGTTCGCAGCACGGGACTCAGTCGTCGCGCACAATACCGCCGCGACGCACAGGGCGGTACGGATGTATAGGAAATTCATGCTCCTCCTTGGTGTGTCGAATAAGCTAGTCGCAAAGACCTTACACATTTCCAGTCCCGGACCTCGCTGTTTGTGCGATCCGTCCGTGGCCGGGTGTACGTCTTCACTCCGTTCGGGTCATCGCGTGAGAAGTACTCTCCCACATTTACAGACAAGGTCTTTCCCGCAGAAAGGGTAAGATGCCGCTTCTCGACGATGGCATAATCATTGCATTTCCAAAACCGAGTTTAACCTTCTTAACCACCCCTGACCAAAGGAGCAAATAAGGATGTATGGGTCTAAGAACCTTCGAGGCGATCTTACCGTTAACGCAATCGGCATGTTCCTGTTATTGTGGGCCGTGCCTATGACCTCAAATGCTGCGATGACTCAAGCGGCGGCGAACAAAGCGGCGATCGACGCCTATACCTACGGCTTTTCCATCGTTCTCATGGACGTCACCAGAGCACAGGCCACCAACGTGGCCAAGCCGACGATTGCGAACGCAGCGCCCGTTGGTCAGTTCTCGAACATCCCCGGGTTTCCGCCACCTGACAACCACACTGTCGTGGCGCCGAACGCAGATACGCTTTACTCTGCTGCGTGGGTCGATCTGTCACAACAGCCAATGGTCCTCCATGTCCCCGATTACAAAGGCCGCTACTTCCTCATGCCGATGCTTGACATGTGGACGAACGTCTTTCAATCGCCGGGCAGCCGGACCGGATATGAGAAGGGCGGAGATTTCGCGATCGTAGGGCCAGGCTGGAGCGGAACGCTGCCGTCGGGCCTCACGAAGATCCAAGCGCCAACCTCCACGATCTGGATTATTGGGCGAAGCGCGTGCTATGGCCCCAGCGACTACGCAAACGTCAATAAGCTGCAGGCGCAACTCTCGCTGACACCGCTCTCGCAATGGGGCAAGACGTATGTGCCGCCGACAAACGGATCGGTAAGCTCTTCCATCGATATGAAGACGCCGGCGCCGCAACAAATCGCCGCGATGGATGCCCAAGCATTCTTCAGTAGACTCGCGGCGCTCATGGGTAAATATGGCCAGCCCGCCGCAGATGCGCCGATGGTGGCGGAGCTCGCCACGCTTGGGATCGTCCCGGGCAAACCGTTCGACATGACCAAGGTTGACCCGACCGTGGCGGCGGCGTTGGAAGCCGCCGTTAAGAACGGGCAGAAAAACATCGCGGCCGACGGGACGCCAAGCGCCATCGGTGCCCGCGTTGCTAACGGCTGGGCGATCTCGACAGGGGGCGGCTCGTATGGCACTCACTACCTGCGGCGCGCGTACTATTCGCTCTTTGGTCTCGGCGCGAATATTCCTGAAGACGCTGTTTACCCGATCGGCAAAGTCGACGCTACCGGCAAGGCGATGTCCGGCGCCCACGATTACGTTATCCATTTCGCAAAGGGCGCGACGCCACCAGTTGACGGCTTCTGGTCGTTGACGATGTATGAAGGACTCGGATATTTCGTTCCAAATTCCCTCAACCGGTACAAACTTGGCAGCCTGAGCGAACCCAAACTCGACGTGAATCCGGACGGGTCCGTCGACATCTACATCTCCCACGCACAACCACAAGCTCACGTGAACAACTGGCTGCCCGCCCCGGCCGGCGCGTTCTACATGGACTTTCGCCTGTATTGGCCAAAGACGACACCTCCATCGGTGATCGACGGAACGTGGAACCCGCCCGCCGTGACGCAGGCCAAATAACTAGCAAGAGCTGGCAAAGTTGCAAAGAGGTTGATTCACCCAAGGGCTGCCATCGGGCGGCCCTCCCTTTTTCTCGCCAGCCGAACTTGCGCCGAGGTGTTCCCACAAGTGCTGCATCCTAAGGGGTCTAAGTACTACCCGCCAGAACGGCCACCAAGACCTTTGGGCCGGCGAAGGAACAGCCGCATATCGTCAGAACAAGCCGCCGGTGCGAATACGAGTTTCTTCATCACAACGCATGATCAGCCACAACGCGGCCCGCGTAGCGCCGATGATCTGCGCTCTGTTTGTGCTGGCGTGGCACGCGCAGGCGTCGAGCGCGACAACGACGTCGGTGCCGTTCACCTTCGTCGACAACCGCATGATGATCCAGTGCAAGATCGACGGCCGCGGCCCGTTCGAAATGATCATCGACACCGGATCGCCCGATGTCGTCGTGGATCAGCACGTCGCCGACATGCTCGGGCTGACCGTCCGCAATGGCGGGTCCGTGTCGGGCGCGGGCAACAAACGCGTCCAAATCGGCACGACTGAGTTGCGCAGCCTTTCGATCGGTTCAGAATCGTTCGGCGGCCTGCCCGCGTCGGTCATCGATCTCTCGGAGATACGGACAAAGCTGAGGTTCCCGCACCTCGATGGCGTGGTCGGCTACTCGATCCTGGGGCGATTTGCGGTTGCGGCGGATGTCGACACAGGCATGTTGGATTTCCTATCCTCGACACCCACGGTTCCACCATCGGCGACGACGACGACGTTCACAGGCGTCACGCCGATCGCAGCCGCGACGATCGATGGCATCAAGACGACGGTCGTCATCGACACAGGCGACCGATCGTCGCTCACGCTCTTCGGGCCGTTCGCGAAGGCGCACCACTTCTACGATCGAGTTCCGTCGATGTCGAACGTCGTGACCGGCTACGGCATTGGAGGCCCCGTCTATGCCGACGTCTTCACGCTGCCATCGCTGGATGTCTTCAGCTGGCGCCTGGATGACCTCGTGACGCGCGCATCGCGGCAGACCGGCGGCGTGTTCACGGGAAGCCAACAAGGAGGCAGCATCGGCGAGGGTGTCCTCAGGAGATTCAATATCGTCTACGATTACCCCAAAAAACGGATAATCGCGTGGCCGAGCAAATACTTCACGGCGCCGGACCGGTTCAATCCACCCCCAAAGTGAATGAGGGATCAAACGAAATGAAAAAGATCGCAACGGCCAAGGGCGACTCGCCTTCTCGGTTGATCGACGCGCGGATCAAAGAACTGGACGACTGGAGAGGCGAGACGCTCTCCCATGTCCGCGCTCTCATCAAAAAGGCCGACCCTGAGGTGGTGGAGGAGTGGAAGTGGAGAGGCGTGCCGGTGTGGTCTCACGATGGGATCATCTGCACCGGCGAGACGTACAAGAGCGTTGTAAAGCTGACGTTTGCCAAGGGCGCTGCGCTCAAGGACCCTTCAAAACTATTCAACTCCAGCCTTGAAGGCAACACGAGACGCGCGATCGATATCCACGAAGGCGATGCAATAGCTGAGGCCGCCTTCAAGACGCTCGTACGCGCCGCTACAGCCCTGAACAGTTCCAAGGCCCGCTAGTCGAATCCGACGTTTCGGCGGCCCCGGCCGAGGAAGTCCGCGACGATCCAGGCCGACCCGGCGATTCCAAGCGTCTCCACGCTTTCGCTCCAGTTCGTAAAACTATGGGGATCGGCGAAGAGCGCCGGCAGCCATACCAGCAGCCCGAACCCCACGAGCATCGCCGTGGTCAATCGAGACGCGAGCCGGGCTATGAGCCCTGTGAGCAGGGCGATGGCGGCACAACCAAACGCGGCGGTGGTCGCTATCGCCCAGAACATCTGCCCAGGCGGGATCCATTTCGGCACAAGACTTGCCGTTGCAGAGAGATAGAAGAGCTGTTCCAGCGCGAACGAGACAACACAGATCCCGAACGAGTAGTACCCGATCTGAGCCGATCGCGCCGTTCGCGCCGGGGCGATAGGGCCGGAACACGCATAGAGGATCAATGCTCCGGCGACGAATGAGAATTGTTCGAAGAAGTTGCCAAAGCTATTGTAGACGAGCGGATGCTTGATGATGGCCGGTACCCCGAGCAAGGCGAAGGTGAGGTAGAGCGCACCCAGTGCGATCGCGCCGGCTCGGGCCGTCCTCGGCCAGAGAACGGCTGCGCCTCCAAGGATTTCGATGGTGGCCACGATATAGGCGAGCATCTCGCGGTGGGAAACGTCTAACGTGTTGAGCTGCTGCCAATTGCTGAAGTCATGCCACACCAAGGCACAGATACCGGAAGCGATCGCCGCCACGCCGAAGACGTAACGTCCCATAGAGTGCCCCATCGTGGACTCCTACCTCATCTCACAAGAAAGTGACCTTTCCCGTTTCGAGCTGGTAGTAAGCACCGACGAGCTTGATCGTGCCGGCCTTGATCAACTCGGACAACACGTCGCTCTTTTGCAATGCGCGCATGGAGAGCAGAACATTGGCCTTGGTCGCGTTGGCCGTCCAGTCCCCGGGTTGACCCTTCGTCTGCGTAGCGGCCGGCTCGATGATCTTCGCGAGGGTTTGGATCTGACCGGGAAAGGTCGACCCTTTGGTGAGATCGATAGCGGCCTTCACCGCGCCGCACGAGGAGTGCCCCATGACGACGATGAGCGGCGACTTGAGCACCGCCGCGCCGTATTCCAGACTGGCCGTCTCGGTCGCCGTGGCCACGTTGCCTGCGACGCGCACGACGAAGAGGTCGCCCAGACCCTGATTGAAGATGATCTCCGGCGCCGTCCTCGAGTCCGCGCACGACAGCAAGGACGCAAATGGCGCTTGCCCGGCGCCAAGTGCGGCGCGCTCCGCGATGGTCTGCGAGCGCGTCTGCGATACGTTGGTGACGAAGACCGCGTTACCGGCCTTGAGCTTTGCAAGCGCCGCATCCGGACTCATCGGCGCGGTCTCATTTGCCGCGCCGGACCGGTTCGGACTTACGAGGGGCAGCGCCAGCGCGGCCGCGCCGACGACAAATGCTCTGCGCGTAAGCGAAAACGACGAATCGTGTTCAGGACTCATTTGTGTCTCATCCTTTCGGGGCGATCGCGGTGCGCTAGCGTTCCCCACGTGCGAGGTTTGGCTCCTCCCTCGTCGAAACGCCGGGTCCTTCTGACCCGAGACGGACGGTATCCATGCCGCTGCAGAACCGAGTCACACCGTTTGGCGCAATCGTCGCAATTCCGGAGCGCGGCCTCATGATGGGTAACCGCGGGATCTTGCACGACGATGATCAGCGCGTCGTGCGGCCGTGGCAGGTGCGCCGCTGGATCGCGTGCGTCCTCGAATTCCGTGGACGCTACCGGAAGGTCATGCAGCCGCACCGCTATACAGAGTTGTTCTTCCTCGACGAGGCGACGGCGCTCGCCGCGGGCCATCGACCGTGCGCCGAATGCCGAAACGCGGATTACCGACGGTTCCGCGCCCTCTGGGCGGTCTGCCACGGCGAGCCGGCGAGCGCCGATCTCATCGATCTGCAGCTCCACCGCGATCGGCTCGCCGGGCGGCGCGACAAACGTGTGTACCGCGAGCAGCTCGGCGCTCTTCCGGATGGTGCCTACATCGCCGTGGATGACCGCGCGTGGTTGGTGTGGGGCGATGCGCTCTTCGCCTGGTCTGCGCTTGGATACGACGAGCGGCGTGCACGCTCAGCTCATGACGAGGTTGAGGTGCTGACACCGAGGTCCGCCGTTGCGGTATTGGCAGCCGGCTACCGAGTGGCCATACATCCCAGCGCCGAGCGGATCGTGTCTGGACCAGAAGCGGTTAGCCCTTGGAGCCCTTAGAGCCATGGCCCAAACGGGGAGGGCACCGCTCTCGCGGCACCCTCCTCGCTGTGGTTGCGATCGTTCTATCTAGTAGATAGCCGTGGCGTAGAAGTTGCCATCCAGCCAATAGCCGTACGCGACGACCATGCGGCCGACTGCGACCTTGCCCGTCTGTTTGGCGTCCAAGGCGGGTTGGTCGTTGACGACCACGGCGCGCGTCGACTGCTGGAGCGTCACCATGTGGCCTTTCACGATCGTGATCGTTCCGGCGACCTGGTCGTGCCGCAGATGCTCGGCGTCCGGCGGACACGTGCCGTTGGGCATCCACTCGTCGTTCACCCAGCTTCCGCAACTCGTGTCCACGTACGGTGCATCCGCGAGTGCGGGCGCTGCCAGTGCGACCAGCGCGGCGAAGATGGCGGCGAAGATAAGTCTCACAGTGATTCTCCTTTCTGCGAGGATCGTACCCAAAACTACGAGCGGTTTGGCGGCAAAAACTGAGTTTTGTTCAGCCTGCGAGTGGGTACAAGAGATGACCCTCGCATAAGGAGGTAGATTCTCAGATGAAACCCACAACGAGAAGCAGATACTTGATCGCAGCGCTCGCGGCCGCGGGCACGCTCGTGGCAAGCGCACAGGCGATCAATGCCCAGCCCACGACGCAGCCGCCGTGGACCGACGTCCAGATCATCGCGCTGCAACCGGCCGATTCAACCGTCGTGACGTCAGTTCGTCCGGCCATCTCCGGGCAGTTCGGCGTGCCGGTGGACCCGACCAGCCTGCGCATAACGTTGGACGGTCGCGACATCTCGGCTCTCGCGTACGCGTCGAGCAGTGAATTCATGTTCACCGCCCCGACGGATACGCCGACGGGGTTGCACAGGGTCGAGGTCACGGGCAAGGCGACGAACGGCGCGACGTTTGACCGCACGTGGTCCTTCGTCTCAGCACCGCAAGAGGTCGCCGCGAACTTCCTCACCTTGACGCCGATGCAGGACCTGGCGACCGGCTCGTCATTCGTCATCGCGGGTTCGACGCTGCCGTTCGCGCACGTGCGGCTGGCGGCGACCGCGAACATGCCTGTGGGCGGACCCCTCGCCGCCGTGGATGGCACGTTTGTCAATGACGTTTGGGCGGACAGCGACGGTCAATTCTGGGTGCCGGTCTATATCAATAGCGCAGGCCCGGTAGCCGTGCGCGTCCTCTCGATCGATCCGACGACCGATGCCGGGGCGAGCGCCACTCTGGACGTGACCGACTAAGAGCAGCGTTCGCCGTAAGCGGCTGACAAGAACCACAGCGCAGGGCGCCGCCAAAGCGGCGCCCTGCGTCCTTCTCACGGGTCAGACCGTGATGCCGACCTCGAGGATCAAGCGCGGGTTGGAGACCGAGTCATAACACGTGAACGAAGGCGGCACGACGCCGCTCTTCACAAACTCGGCTGAATAGGCGGACCCCTCCCAGAGGAATAGCGCGAGCGGTTTTGAGCGATCCCACTTCTCGACGAGTTGATCGATGGGCTGCGAGACCGTTGACCCGCTCTTGGTCGCCTTTCCAGGCAGCGACCCGTGGCGAGGGGTGATCCACTTCGCGCTCTTCCAGCCGTCGGGTGCCTCGGTGAGAGTCCCGCACACGAAGGTATTGCCACCTATGCCCGTGTGATTCGCAGCGTACGCCAGCGTCGCACCGAAAATGCTATTGCCGTGAAGAGACGAGAGATCGAATTCGAGGGCAGCACGCAAGAACGTGTTCGTCTGGCTTTGACCCTGGCCGGAATTATACTGAGCGCCGACATCGGCCCAGTTATATTCCTTGGGCGTGTAGGTCTGCGTCGTTTTTGACCCGTCGGAGTAGAGATACGAGTATATCCGAGTGTACCAACGCAACTTATTCGTCTTGATGGTCACCGCTTTCTGCGTCGCGCGAACGCAGATCTTCGGACTTGGCTTGGATTCGGCAGCGGCATGGGGCGACAGCGGATACGCGGTGACGACGTAGCACGCTCCGTCCCAGCCGCCCTTCGGTGCATCCTGGACGATGAAGCGTCCGCTGGAGATTCCGACGACTTTCCCGTATCGAGCGGCGCCACTCGCACCGGCGAGCCTCAGATTGTAGCCGCCGATGGCGCAGTGCTTGCCGCTGCACTTCCACGACCAATACACGTCGATCGCCTTGTTATGGGTCAACCACGAGCACTGGCTTGGGCCGTCGCCGTGGTGGACGCACTCATCGGGATTCGTCGTGTAGTGCGGCGCAAAGGGTGCCGGCAGCGCAGGCACGGGAGTCGGACGTGGAGTCGGGCGCGGCGTGGGAAGTGTGTGGATGGTCTGGGTCGGCCCGGTCATCTGCTTCGCCGCGCACGGATACGGCGTCGCAACCGCGAGGACGAGAATAGCGAGAGCCGCGCCTATCATGTGCTTCACAGCTACACCTCCTGCCGCTTGTGCGGGTTTCGCCGTCGCCCAAAGCGAACACTCGTAACCAGCGTGGATACTATCACCGCCATCCTCTTATTCACGGATATCCAAGGCAGCACCACGCGCTGGGAGCGCGATCGCGACGCCATGGCCGCGGCCCTGCGCCGTCACGACGAGCTCATGCGCGCCGCGATCGTCGCCTCACACGGACAGGTCTTCAAGACGATGGGCGATCAGTTCTGCGCGGTTTTCTCCAACGTCTCCGACTCGATCGCCGCGGCGCTACAGGCGCAGCGCGCTCTCGCAGCCGAGGATTGGAGCGCCGTCGACGGACTCGAGGTCCGCATGGCGATCCATGCCGGCTCCGTCGAGGCGCGCGATGGAGATTATTTCGGCCGGCCGCTCAATAGAGTGGCTCGGTTGCTCCACATCGGCCACGGCGGTCAAGTGTTGTTGTCGGGTGCCGCAGCGGATCTGACGTCCGGCGAGCTCCCGGCTGACGTGCGACTCATCGACTTGGGAAGGCACTGGCTCAAGGATCTCGAGGGCGTCGAGCACGTGTACCAACTGCTCGCGCCCGATCTGCGCGCCGAGTTCCCACCGCTGCGGTCGCTTGAGGCGTTCCCGAACAACCTGCCGCTGCAGCTCACGAGCTTCGTCGACCGCCAAGACGACCTCGACCGGCTGCGCGCGCAGCTCGAGACGACGCGGCTGCTGTCGCTCGTCGGCACGGGCGGCGTCGGAAAGACGCGCTTGGCCTTGCAGCTCGCCGCCGAATCGCTCAATAGGTTTCCAGACGGCGTCCGCCTCATCGATCTGTCGCTGACCGCCAGCGCCGACGCGGTCGCGGCCGAAGCGGCGTCGATCCTCTCGGTGCGCGCAAGCGCGGGCCAAAGCGTCGCCGACTCGATCGCCGCGGCGATCCACGAGCGGCGCGTGCTGTTGATCTTCGACGGCTGCGAACATGTCTTGGCAGCCACGGCGGCGCTCGTCGACGCGATCGTGCACGCGTGTCCGAACGCGAGCATCATCGTCACGTCGCGGCAGGCGCTCGGGGTCGGAGGCGAAGTCGTCTACAACGTGGGGACGCTTCCCGTGCCGCCCGAGAACACGGACAGCGCGACGGCGGCCCTCGGCTTTAGCGCCGCCAAGCTCTTCGCGGAGCGCGCGAGCGCTGCGTCGAGCCGCTTCTCGCTCACCGACGCCAACGCAGGCTTGGTCGCGGACATCTGTCGCCGGCTGGACGGCATTCCGCTCGCGATCGAGCTGGCCGCCGCGAAAACGGCGGTGCTCAGCATCAAGCAGCTCTCGGAGAAGCTGGACGAACGTTTCCGGCTGCTGTCGCAGACGAGCAGCAATCGTCTGCCGCGCCAGCAGACGCTGCGCGCGCTCATCAACTGGAGCTTCGACCTGCTCGACGAGCAGGAGCGCGCGGTGTTCAGGCGGCTCTCCATCTTCGCCGGAGGATGGACGCTGCAAGCCGCAGCCGCCGTTTGCACCGACGACGACATCGACGAGTGGGAGGTCCTCGAACTGCTCTCCGCACTCGTCTCGAAGTCGCTCGTCGTCGTGGAGCCGCTCGGCGACGACCAGCGCTACCGCATGCTCAACTCGATCCGCGATTACGCGCGCGAGGCGCCTGACCGCGGCGAACGAATCCGGCAATATCGCCTCCAAGCACGCCCGCTACTACGCCGATTTCGTCTCCGGCCTCGCCCCATTGGTGGACGCGTTGGAAGACGTGCAGTGGCAGAACGCGCTCGCGCCCGAGATCGACAACATTCGAGCGGCGCTGGAGTGGGCGATCTTCCGAGGCAACGACAGCGACAGCGGGCTTGCGGCTGCTCGCGCACTTGGAATGGCCGGAACTGCTGACGACGCCGCAGGAGGCCGTCCGCTGGTTCGATGCAGCGGCGAAGCTCGTCGCGTGACGCTCGCAGACGACGTGACCAGCGCGCGCGTGCTGCGCCATCACGTCCGGTTGGAGTGGCTCGTCGGGCGCGTCCGGTGCGCCCAACGCGTGAAGACCGCACACGACGGGGTCACCGTCGCCGCGCGGCCGCCGCAGATCCCGACGAGATCGCGCGCGCGCTCTGCGATTCTCGGCGCGTTGCTATCGCGACGCCGGACGATTCGACGAGCGCCGACGCGCTCTTCGCAGAGGCCTATGGAGCGCCGCAGCGGCTGACCGCGATCGCCGCTGAACGCGCTGCTGCGCAACTGGGCCGTGACGGATTTGCAGCGCGGCGACGTCGAAACGGCGCGCAAGCGCTTCACCGAAGTCGCGCGGCGCGAGCGGCCCGGCAGCGAAGCGCACGCAAGCGCGCTGCTCAATCTCGGCGAACTGGAGTTCGCGGTCGGCAACATCGAGGCCGCGCGAACCGCAGCGCGGCAAGCGCGCGGAGACGTTCGCGCGTCTCAACGCCGCTCCGTCGGGTCTGGCGGTGTGCAATCTCGCGGCGTACGCCATGGCGGTCGACGATATGGACGAGGCGCGCGAGCTGCTGCGCGAGGCGCTGCAACATGCTCAAGAAATCCGGCGCGCGCTGGATGGTCGACGGCGTTCGAACATCACGCCGTGCTCGGCGGGCCTCGTCGGCGACCACGAACGCGCGGCCACTGCTCGTCGGCTTCACCGACGCGCACTACGCCGACAACGACATCCGGCAGCGGACCGAGCAGCACGGGTACGAGCGCCTGATGCGACTCCTCGCGCAGATCTACGACGAGGAAGCGAACTCGCGCGGCGGATGAGTGCCGGCGCTCGGCTGAACGACGAGCAGGCGCTCGAGCACGCCGCGGCGATAAGTCAACCACAGCGCACAGACCCCGGCGGCGACCGCCGCCGAGAAAGGAGGCGAACGTCATGGCCAGCACGCGACGAACAAGCCGCCGCAGACTCTCGACGCGCACGGGAAGACGATCGACGAACTCCACCACAAACTCGCCGCGACTGCCGGCGTCGACAAGGCGACGGCTGCAGGCGGCCGTCGACAAGTTCAAAGCCGCGCACAAGCGTTCTCCGACGACGCGCTCGGGTGCATGAACTAAGCGCTAACTGCCGGCTCGCAGCGCTTTCTCGATCGCGGCACCGACCGGAATGCCGAGACCCGTGCACGGATTCCATCCGGCGCCGGCTGCGAAACGGTCGTTGCCGCCCGCGGTGACGTCGACGAACGAGCGGCCGTCCGGCTTCGTATAGAGGACGGCGAGAAGAAGCCGATCGGCACGCCCAGTCGCTGATTGATCCGCGCCGTCAGCGCCGACCACATCGGCGCGACCGCGCTCGTGCCGCCCATCGCCAATTCGACCCCATCCATGACGACGTAATAGCCCGGGCTGCTTGCTGCGCGGCGACGTCGGGCACGCCGCGCCCGGCCGGCACGCCGTTCTGCGATGCAGCTCGCGTCACGCGGCGTCTTGCCATGCCGGCACGTCGAATCGCTCGCTGAACCCGCCGCCGGTTTTCTCCCACGCCTGTTCTCGCGCGCGCGTCGGCAGCGATCACGGTCGCTCCGCACGCGATCGCAAACGGGCTGGACGCCGGTGCCAGCACGTGCGGCGTTGCCGTCGTAGTCGAGTTCCGCGCCGTTGTCGCCCGACGCGCAGAACACGCTCACGCCGACCAGCGCCGCGGCCGTAAAGAGGTCGTCGAGAATGTCGAGCGCGACCGGCGTCCACAGATGCTCGGGCCAGCCGTAACTGATCGACAGCACCGACGGCGCGTACTCCTCGTCGAAGATCGCCGCACGCACGGCGTCGAGAAAGCCGCGCTCGTCGTTGGGCGCTTCGTACACGACGATGCGCGCGCCCGGCGCGAGCGACGCCGATGATCTGCACGTCGAGCGCCGCCTCGAGATCTTTGATCGTCGCCGATTCGTGCTCGACGCACCGCGTTGTCCACGCGTTCGACGATCGGCTGCGCCGGCGTCAGACCTGCTGCGCCGCATGCACTGCGTCGAAGTCGTCGGGTTTGAACAGTGCCGTTGCAGCTGCACGCACGCCGATCGTCTGCCCGCACCCGTCGGCATCGGGAAACGCGTAGCGCGCCGCGACGTCCTGCGCGAGCAGCGGCGTCGCATGGCGCTGCAGCGACGCGAGTTTGCGCGAGCGCGGCCATTGGTGCAGGCCGAAAATGCCGCGCACGATGGCGACGATCTCGGACGGCACGTGCAACGCGTCCGAACGATGGCGAAAGCGCCGCTGGTCTTCGTCTTCGAAGATCGCGACGGTCGCGCCGAACGCGTCGATCAAGCGGTCGATCGGCCCGCTGAACGTGACCGATCGCCAGTGCGCGTCGGCGATGCGTGATTCCGAAGCGCTCGCAGTAACGGCGCAGCAGCTCGACGTCGGCGGGATCGGCGCCCGTCTGCCGCGCGAGCGTCTTCCGGTCGGCGTACGTTCGCTGCAAGGGCGGCGTCGCCCCGAGCGCGCGCGCGCGCTGCGGCATCGAGGTCGCCGCCGCGTCGCGGGCGCAGCCACGCCGTCAGCAGGACGTCGGCGTCGAGGTCACCGGCTCGGCCTGGCGGCTTCCCGGCCAGATCCTGCGCTCGGTGCCCGGAATCGGAACGCGCTTCTCGGCCGCCATCGTCTAGTTCCAGCGCCCGCGTGAGGCGTCGTTCTTCGCGTACATGAGGAAGCTGCCCACCGCGGCGGTGAGGACGGCGCTGCATGCGAAGATCGTGGCTCCGCGCAGGGAGGTCCGTAACAAGCCGGCAGGCAGCTGCACCTCCGCGAACATCACCACGATGACGAGCAGCGTGGTCGCCACAAGCGCGGCGGCAAATCCGCGCTCCGTCCGGCCGCCGCGCCCCGTGGGGTCGTGACGGACGATCCAACGAGCGATCGCATAGCCGACGACCAAGCCCAGCCCGAGCGCGATATAGACCTCCATGCCCCAAGGTTTAGTCCGGTCCGCGCTCGTGGCCTGTCGCCCGCCGGCGTTGGAAGGCGACCGTCTGGCGCGGCGACAACCTCCTACGCATGAGCCTCGAGGCGTGGAGCACCGCAGCGGCAGTCGGCACGTTTGTCGTCATCACCGCGTCTGCCGTCGCCGCGCTCGTGCAGCTGCGCCATCTGCGCACGAGCAATCAGCTCAGCGGCTTCGTCACCGTCTTCAGCATGCTGCAGGATCCGAGCGTGCGCGAGCTTACGAATTTCGTCCGGCACGATCTCGCCGAACGCATGAAGGACGCCGAATTCCGCGCGAGCCTGCTGGAGATCCCGATCGACCGGCGCAAGCATCCGGAGTTCTACATGTGCGACATGTACAACCATATCGGCTCGTTCGTGCGCAGCGGCCTCATCGACGAGCAGGCATACCTGCAGACCGATTGGTTCAACATCAACCTGTACTGGGGATTGCTGGAAGAGTCCATCAGGATCGCCAGAACGAATCGGCCCCACGTCTTCGAGAATTTCGAGTACTTGGCCGCGCGCGCGAAGACGTGGATCGAAAAGCATCCGCAGGGCGACTATCCCCCCGCGGAGCGACGGTTGCTGCCGCCTAACGGAAGGTGAGCCTTCTCACCGTAGCTGGAAGACGTATTCTTCCAGATAGGTCGAGAAGATGCCAGAACCGTTGACCGTGGGCGAGGTGTAGGTGCTCAGCCGCGCGGCGTCGAGCGCCGACTTATCGAGCCCGGGATAGCCCGTCGACTTGGCGATCGAGGCGCTCACCACTTGGCCGTCCGGGCCGATGGTGACGCTCACCAGCGCATTCCCTTGGTGAAAAGCCTCGCGGTCCATCATCGGATAGACGGGCTGCGCCTTGTGCACGATCTGAGAGTCGAGCCGTATGAGAAAGGGAGTGCCCGTCGCGACCACTTCCTGAGGCCAGGTCAGCCCGGTGTCGTCGAACGTCGCCTTCACCGCATCGCTCGCGTTCAAGACGGCGACAGGCGCCGCATTCGTGCACGCCATCGTGGCACCACCGGCAGGCGTCACTTCTTCGAGCGCGATCGCCGCTAGCGTCGCGGTCGGCCATGTGAAGACGACCAACGCGTCTCGCTTGTCGCTCAAATCGATAGGCGCGACGCGGATCGAGTGCTTCATGTCGGCCGTCGAGCCGATGACGGATAGTCGCGCTGAATACTGGCCCGCGATGGCCGTGTGCATCTCCAACCTATACTGCGCGTAATGCTGATTGGTCCCAAGCGCACCGATCCAAAACGTGCCGACGCTGATCGGGCAATCGTCCGCCATCGCTGCGGCGGGCGCGGCTACGAGCATGAGTAGAAGAACCGCGCACCAAGAAGCCCGGAGTCTCATCATGCGCGAGGCTTCGCGGCGCAGCATCACTTCGTCCTTGTGGTGACCGTGGGACGCGCTAGACACGAACGGCTGCGATCGAGGATCGCAGCCGTTCATGATGTCGAGGCGACGTTACGGTGACGCCGATGGCGCCGGGGAGGGGTGCTGCTTGTGCCAAGCCGCCTTTTCCTGTTCGAGCTTGGTACGCTGCGCCGGCGTGAGGACGGCGAGAACCTGGTCGCGGAGCTGTTTGCGAGCCGCGTCATCCGGTTGGCTGCCTTTCGGATGCGCCTGCTTGTAGTTGGTCACGAGCGTCTTGATTTGGTTCTGCTGCTGCTGGCTTAGATCCAGCGTCTTGAGCATCGACATCATCCCATGATGATGACGATGACCGGAGGGGCTACCGGGCGCTTGGCTGCTCGGCGTGCCGGTCTGGGTGGCGTCCGAGATGACGCCCTGAGCCAGCGCGAGCGCCGGCGCACCCAGCGACAGCGCGCATAGCGCTGCGACCAGTAGTGGTTTGAATGTTTTCACGGTTGGTCAACGATCTCCTAAGGAAAGCGAGGTTGCACCTCGCGCATCATAGGCTTCGCTGATGGGAACTCGCTGAGAGCCGTATGAGAGGATCGTGAAAGGACGTCTACTCCGTATAGAACATCATATAGATCCCGAGGGCCATGGCGAACAGCGTCCACAACGTCGCTCCGAGACGTCCTTTGAGCACGCCGCCGTCCGCGAGCAGCTTCGCGGCGGCCAAGCCGAAGCCGATGATCGAGAACCACATATGTTCGGTCTTCACCTGGTGCATCGACTTGTCCAGGGTTATCATGGTGGGATCGGTGGACATACCCGGATCGGACATGTGCGCCATCACCTGCTGCGTCCAGATCCCGCCGTGCTTGTGCATGAAGAGATAACTGGCTCCGAACACCGCGATGGCCGGCAGGGCGAATATCTGCAGGAAGCGCGGCAGGCGGTCCGCCGCGCGCAGAAATTCGACGACGGCCAACGACACGATCACGAGCAAGAAGATGCGATGTTGGAAGGCGGATGGGTCCTGGAAGCTGATCCAAAAACCGTACGGCCCGATGGGCCATGCCTTTGGGTCGTTGCGCAAGATGAAGAACTCGATCAGCCCGAGCAGCACCACCGGCGGCACGAAGCGGAACCAGGTGCGGCGCGGCCACTGCAATCCGGCGATCAGCGCCGTCAAGCCCCATAGGAAAAGGAAGAAGCCCACTCCCCTGTGGTTGAACACGGACCACTGCGTGCCGGTGACCGGGTTGGCGATGTCTTCCTCGGGGTTGTGCATCGGCTGGGCGTGCGGCGCAGGGGCGGTGTTCATCGGCATCGGCATGTTCATGTTCATGGGCGCGGGCGTCGCGGCTGCCAGCGCAGCAGACGACGAAAGCGATCCGCAGGCGAAGAGCGCGACGACGAAAACTATTGCCTTCATATGGTCCCTTCTCGCCGTCCAGGTTCATTGCGGTTGCGAGGATGCCCTCGTCTCCCACACGAACGCGACGCCATCATGAAAGAGGCGTTCGTCGTCACCAAGGAGCGTTTCAACGGTTTCTCGGACGCGGTCTTCGCGATCGCGGTGACGCTGCTCGTGCTGAAATTCCAGTTGCCGGCGATGCCCGAGCATCCCACGCTCGCCCAACAGATCGGCGGCGTCATCGCGATCTGGCCCCAGTATCTGGTCTACGTCGCCGGTTTCTTGACCATCGGCATCGTGTGGATGAACCACAACGCGATGTTCCGGCACGTCGAGAGGATATCGCACGGCATGGCGGTCGCCAACCTGCTGCTCCTCCTTTTCGTCGCGCTGTTGCCGCTGCCGACAGAAGTGATGGCGCGCTTCGGCTTGACGAGGGTGACCGTCGTCGGGTATGGACTCCTGCTTTCGGCGATCGCGTTCTCGGCGCTGTTGCTGAACCGAGAGATCTTCAGGGCGGAGGGAATACCTCCGCTCAAAGGGATGTCGGCGAGGCTCAGGCGCATCGCGCTCTACCCAGTGGCGACGGTGCTCGGCTACTTCTTCCCGATCTGGGGCCTCGCGATGATCGCCCTGCTCGCCGTGGTGGCGCTGCTGCCGCAGAGCCTCACGGAGGTCACGCTACGACCGCACGACAAGGGCGAGCCGCCGAACGTATCCTAGCGCGACGGCCACTATCCAAAGGCCTTCTGCGCGTCTCCAACGCGATGTGAGGGCGGACCTATCCCATTGATCGCCTGTCTATTCCCGCGGCGACGAGCACAGCCGGATCGAGCCGATAGTGCGCCACAGGTTCCTCTGGCGCTATCTTCGGTACGCCTATAGAGCGGTGCCACCACGACGTATCACGCCACGCGCCGAGTCTTGAATCCCACCTCGGGATAGATGCCGACGAGTTCGAATCCGAGACTGCGGTGCAACCCCACGCTCGCGTCGTTCGGCAACGTGATGCCTGCGAACGCGCGGTGAAAGCCTTGCGCTTCGAGCAACGCGAAGAGGGCGCGATACAAGGACGATGCCACGCCGCCGCGACGAGCCGCGGCGTCGACGTACGCCGACACGTTCACCGACCAGCGATAACCGGCGCGCTCGTTATGCCGGCTCGCATACGCGTAGCCGAGCAGGCGTCCGGCCCGTTCTGCCACCAGCCATGGGAATGTCGCCGAGATATCTTCGATCCGGCTGCGCATCTCATCGGCCGACGGAGCGATCTCCTCGAACGAGATGATCGTGTCCTCGACGATGGGCGCATAGATCGCAGCGATCGCGGCGGCATCGGCTACCCCGGCCATGCGCACGGTGAAATCGCTCACGTAGCGTGGTACGTCCCGGCACGCTTGGCCACCCTTTGTACGAATGTCGAAAGAGGAGCGGGCCGTATGGTGCTCAATGTAGTGTCGTCACAATGAAGTCGTTGCAGCTGATCCTCCTCGCCGTCGTCATCGCAGGGGCGATGGCCGCCTCGCCGGCGCCTGACGTCAATCTGCATTTCTTCGACGTGACGCACTCGAAGATGACGGTCGACGTATACAAACAGGGCCTGTTCTCGTTCGCCGCGGACAATCATGTGATCGACGCGCCCATCGCATCGGGCTCATACGAGAGCGCGACCGGCGCGGTCGAGTTCATCGTGGACGCGACCAAGATGCAGGTGCTCGATCCCTCGATGTCGCCGGGCCGTCGCGCCGACATCCAGTCGAACATGGCCGGGCCACAGGTGCTTGACGTCACGCAGTATCCGACGATCACGTTCCGCTCGACGAAGACCGAGACGGACGGCTCAGGCGCGCTCACGGTCACCGGCGATCTCACGCTGCACGGGCAGACGCATTCCATAGTGGTCCAAGCGCGCAGAGCCGATGCCACGCACTTCAACGGCTCGGTCATGCTGCGCCAGAGCTCGTTCGGCATCACGCCGATCAAGCTGGTCGGCGGCACCGTCCAGGTGAAGGACGACGTCAAGGTCGTCTTCGATATCGCGCTCGCGCAGTAGTGGCCGCGTTCAGGTTCCCCAGCGCGCCCGGTAGCGGTCGTTCGGAAGCAAGTAGATGCGCAAGTTCTGATAGTCCAGCCACACGTCGAAGTTGCGCAGCACGTCCTGGCCGATGATGCCGTCGTAATCCTCGCTCTCGAACGCCGGGTTGTCGTGCACGACGGAGAAGAGCCAGCGTGGGAAGGTCGTGGAGCCGATCGTCAGCGCCGGCACCTGCGTGTGCGTCACCTTGATGTCGCCGCCCACGCCGAGCATCGTGTCGAAGAATGGATACGATTCGGTGAACTGCTCGCCCAAGCCCTGATCGGCTACGTCAGCGGGATGCGCCGCGACGAATGAGGAGAACAAGACGCTGCGATCGGCCCCGGTGTCCAGGATGAATGCGTCGGAGGGCGCGGCTGCGATCTTCGCGCCGATGATCGGCACGCGATCGTCGAGCCGGATCGGCAGAGCGATCGCCCCGGGCGGCGGTTGGAACGACGCCTGGCTCAGCGCGTCCACCTCGCCGTGGAGGTAGTCTATGTGCACGACGCAGTTGTCGATGAAATCAAAACCGAGCAGCCCGGCGACCGGCGTGGATTCATCCGCCCATTGGACAAAAGGTGCCGTCTCGACCGCGACATGGTCGAGCGAGGCCTTGCCGACTTCGATGCGCGGCACGATTGATCGGGTCGCAGTGTAGGTGCCCGCCACGGTCTCGGTCTGCCGGCCGTAGACCGGCAGCTTCAGCGCATCGGCGACCGACTTGTTGAGCAAGATCTGCGAGGCGCCGGAATCGAGTATGAGGTCGACCTTGCGGCCGCCGATCAGCGCGGTGAGGATGATCCGGTCCGCGATGATCTTACCCGGCAGCACGGCCGTCTGTGCGTCCAGCCTGAAGTTCGATCGGTCGCTCGCCGGCATCGCGAACCGCGCGGGGTCGATCGGCGTGCCGTATTGGAGCGACTGCACGACCCAATCATCATCGTTATGTGGACGGCCGTCGGTCTGGTGCACGTGCCACGCGACCGTCCTGCCGTTGGTCGTGCGGAAATCGTCGAAACTGGTCACGATGCGCAGGCCCTCGAAGGCGCGCTCGACGCGTACGATCAAGAACGACTCGCGGTCGTAGAAGAAGTACTCAGTGCGGCCTCCGGGTGGGGCGATCCGCACCACATATGCCGGCGGTGCCGCAGTCTGGCCGAGCAAGGTCACCACGTTGCCGGATGCAGACGCAGCCCGCAGCGCGAGCGCGCTGACGTCGTCGCGCCGGTGGACTCCGCTCACCAGCACGGTGAGCCCATTGGCGTTGCGATCCCATTGCCGGCCGTGATAGCTACCGTCGGCAGTATGGAACGGGCCGAGCACGGTGTCCTCGCGATAGTCGTCACCGGACGACACTAGCGTCTGCGTGCCGCTCAGGTCGCCTTCCATGTAAAGCCACGTCTCCGAGGTCGTGCCGAGCGACGCGCTCGTCGCGCCGACCGCCCGCTTGTGCGACGCGATGAGCTGCGCGAGCGTCATCGTCGTCGGCACGATGCCGACGGGAGGGCCGGTGTCGGACGGGGTGGGCGCCGCATCCGCAAGCGCGAAGCCGGCGAGAACGAAGCAAGCTGCGAAGAGCAACGCTAGGGTGTGCTTGCGCATCCTACTGCCCGATTCTGAAGGTCTTGTTGAAGAATTCGTTGTGCTTGAGCAGCACGCGCCCTCGTGCGAAGTCATACGAGACGTCGTAATATGCCAGGAACTGCGTGCCCATGACCGCGTCGACCTTATGACCGCCGGGATCCCACGCGATGTTGGTCGCGAGGATCTTATAGTTCAAGAAACGCGTCGGGCCGATGCGGATGTCGGGCACGTTCGCGACCCACACGTCGAGATCTCGGCCATAGGTGCCGCTGTCGGCGAATGGGACGACTGTATGGTGATGCTCCTCGCCCTTCGACGCGTCGACGACCGCTTCCGGATATGATTCGGTGAACGATCCAAAAACGAACGAGTACAGGAACGAGCTGTCCAGCAGCACATTCTCGGTCTCATGTGACGAGATGACGCACGTGATGAACGGCAAACCGTCATCGAAGCGCACCGGGAGGACATAAGTATCGGCACCGACGGTGGGTGTGATTCCCAGCGGCGTCGCGGAGACGTGTTCGTTGACATAGTCCACGCTGAAGAGGGCGCTGCTGAGAAAATCGTAGCCCAAAACGCCCACCACTCTCGTATCGGCATCGGCGTGGTAGTGGAACGGCAGTGCCTCAAGCGCGAAGTCCTTCAGGTGCAGGTCACCGATGGCCGCGTCCGCGATCTGGGTCTCGTAGGGCTCCGGCAGTCCCTCCGCGCTGGTCACGTGGCCGAACGTGGGGAGGTGAAGTTCCGCTGCGACGCCGGCGTCGATGTACGAATGCCCGTCGCCCGACGATAGCTCGAAATCCAGACCGCGTCCACCGACGGTCATCCGCACGATCACCGTGCCGCGGACGACGCGGGCGTCGAGGTAGACGGGGCGCTCGGTCCGCATGAAGCCGATCTCATTGGGCGGTTTCTTGAACTCAGCTTCGGCGATCGAGCTTTGGAAGGCGATCGACTGCCGCCGGAAATCGTCGTCGAGCGCGGGCGTCCCCTCGGAGTCGTGGATGTGCGTGGGCTCGGTGAGACCCTGCACGGTCTGATAGTCGTCGTAGATGCTGACAAGGCGCCGCTTATCGACGACCTGCTCGGTCCGTATCACCAGCGCGGTCTGCTTGTCGAAAAAGACCCATTCCGGATGCTTGGTGTCCGGGCGTTTCACTTCAATGACGTAAGCGGGTTGCGGCGCGCTAACCTCGCCCAACAGCTTCACGTCGTTCTTGGGGTCCGAGGCGGCGTCGAGCACGCGATACATCAAGAAGCTGGTGTATTCGCTGCCGCTACTGTCGGAGGGCGCGCCGTTCTGGTTCATGTACCAGCGCGCATCGCCGGACTGGCCGTATTCCTCGGTGAACGGCCCGGTCACGATGACTGAATGATAGTCGGTGCCGCGGCGGACGAGCCGCTCGGTGCCCTGCGAACCCGCGCTCGTGAACGCCCACATCTCCACGCGCACGGCAGCGGGGCCTTTCACGAGCCGGCCTGCCGCCGCGTCGTGCGCTTTGAGGATAGAACTCAAGCTGGCGGTCGTCGGAACGATGCCCGGCGGGGGATCGTCTTTCGTAACGTCGGCGTTGCGGGCAAACGCGACGCGCGACGCCGTCAAACACAGCGCCACGCACAGCAGCGACACGAGCGTGCGATTCACCACTGACTCCTGAAAAGCAAGAGCAACGGTGTATGGTGGGGAGGCCTTGGCCAGCGGCCGCGCGGTCCCTCTGCGAACCCGCACGGGACACGAAGTGAAGTTCGATGCCTCAAAGAAGAGGGCGTTTCACTGCAGACCGGCCCGCACGGGCCGAGGGGGAGATCCATGCCGAAGATGCGCGCCGTGACCGTCACCGGGCCTAACGCTCCGTTTGCGATGCTGGAACGCGACATCCCGCAGCCCGGCGCCGGCGAAGCACGCGTCGAGGTGCAGGCATGCGGCATCTGCCACAGCGACTCGCTCACGAAAGAAGCCCATTGGCCCGGCATCGCGTACCCGCGCGTGATCGGACACGAGATCGCGGGCGTCATCGACGCGCTTGGCGCCGGTGTCGCCGGGTGGAGCGTCGGCCAACGCGTCGGCGTCGGATGGCACGGCGGGCACTGCGGCCACTGCGACTCATGCCGGCGCGGCGATTTCCTCACCTGTCGCGTCGCCCCGAAGATCCCCGGCATCTCATATGACGGCGGCTACGAAGACTACATGATCGCCCCCGCGGCCTGTTTGGCGCTGATCCCCGACGAGCTCTCCGCGGTCGAGGCCGCGCCGCTCATGTGCGCGGGCGTCACGACGTACAACTCGCTGCGCCACAGCGGCGCACGTCCGGGTGACGTCGTCGCGGTGCTCGGCGTAGGCGGGCTCGGCCACCTCGGGGTCCAGTACGCGGCGAAGATGGGCTTCGACACGGTCGCGATCGCTCGCGGCGCCGATAAAGAAGCGCTGGCGAAGCAGCTCGGCGCGCATCATTACATCGACAGCACGGCCCACGACGTCGCGGCAGAACTGCTCAAACTCGGCGGCGCCAGAGTCGTCCTCGCGACGACCACCAGCGGAAAGGCGATGGCAGCCGTGCTCGGCGGGCTGGGGGTCGACGGCAAACTGCTCGTCGTCGGCGCGGCATTCGACCCGATGGAGGTGCCGGCCGGCGCGCTTATCGGAGGGCGCCGCTCGATCGCGGGCTGGCCATCGGGCACGTCGATCGATTCGCAGGACGCGATGAATTTCTCCGCGCTCACCGGCGTGCGATCGATGAACGAGGTCTTTCCGCTGGAACGCGCGGCTGAGGCGTACGCCCGCATGATGAGCGGCGCCGCGCGCTTCCGAGTCGTGCTCGCGACCGAACGATAGAAAACGGCGGCCGACAAAGGCCGCCGTTCTCCGTGCGATTCGCTGGGCCTGTCTGGACCGACTCGTCACGGTCCCCAGGTGATGGCGAAGGGCTGACTGTTAACGGCAGTCGTTATCGTCGTCACCGGCGCGCTCGCGGCGGTGAACGGCGGGCTGTAGATGGTCACGGTATTCCCACCGGCGTTCGAGGCGTAGAGGTTCCCGGAGGAGTCGAACGCGAGGGCAGATGGCTTGTTAAGGCCGCTCGTGCCGCCGCTGATCGTGGTGGCGGGCACGCTCGCGTTGGTGAACGGCGGATTGAAGATGTAGATCTTGTTGTTGGCGTAGTCGGAGACGTAGAGATTGCCCGTCCCATCGAAGGCGATCCCCTCGGGGCCGGCACCAGCGATCGGAATGGTCGTCGCCGGAGTGCTCGCATTGGTGAATGGCGGCGTGAAGATCTGGACGCTGGCCCCACTGTAACCGACCACGTAGAGCTTGCCGGTCGCGTCGAAGATGATGTCGTGCGGCGCGTTGGAGCAGTTGAACATCACGGTCGGGGTTTCGGCCGCGGTGAACGGCGGCGTGTAGATCTGGATATTGTCGTTGAAATTATCCGCGACGAAGAGCCTGCCGGTGCCGTCGAACGCCAATCCGATGGGATTCACCAGGTTTATGTTGGCCATGGTCAGCGTCGGTGTGCTCGCGTTGCTCAGAGGCGGCGCGAAGAGCTGGATATTGCCGTCGGAGAGGTCCGACACGTACATCGTCTTGGCGGTGTCGAAGGCGATGCCGAAGGACCGGCTGGTGGCGCCGCTCAATGTGACCGTGATCGAAGCCGTACTCGCATTGCTCAGCGGCGGCACGAAGATGGGGACCGTGCCAGGTGCGCTGCCCGGAGCGAGGCCGACATAGAGGCGCGCCAATGATGGCGTCGGTGTCGGCGTCGGACCGGAGGTGGACGTCGAACTGCAGGCGACGAGCACCAGCGCGACCACGACGAAAATCGCTTTGCGAATGGATCCGCCCATATGATCCTCCGTAAAAAAGCATGCGCCCAGGGAGAGTCTGCTCGGGCGCGTCGGGGATAGTTATCGCCTAAAGGGTAGCGCCCCTTGCGTGCGCCGTCACAAGTGCGGACTTTAGTGGATGGTCTGACGCGGCCGCTGCGGGTGATCCGCCTTGACGCCCGGGATAGGCCGGTCTGCCGCGGAGGTGCGACGAGCCGTGAACCCAAGCGCGAGAATGCCCGGCTTAGGCGCGTACATCCCCTCGTCGAAGATCCCAGCGACCGGCGCGTTCGCCACCGCGAAGATCCCCACCGGATGGCCCGCGCTATAGGCGGTCGCGATGTAGTCGCCCACCATCTGGCCTTGGCTGGTCGCCGCCAGCCACGCGACGTTCATCGAGCCGGCGAGCGTGACCGGCGCTCCCCACGTCGTGCCGCCGTCTTGCGACGCGATGAAGCCGACGAAGAGCTGGCAGGTCGCCACCGAGCAATTGGTGTTGGCGTAGTAGTAGTACGTGAGGCCGATATGCGCGCCCGCGCCGCTCGTCGCGGGATCGATGCCGATGCCCGGGATGAAGTGATCGACGCCGCTCGTGACCAGGTCGATGGGGATGCGCGTCGGAATCGTCCACGAGGTGCCGTTCGACGACGTGCTCATGACGATGTCGTTGGCCGAGCAGCCCGCGCGAAAGCGGCAGTCCTGCCACACCGTATACACTTTGCCGGCGCCGTCGATGGCCGCAGAGGGCAGCGGGCCGCTGCGGATGCCGGCGGCGTCCAAGTGGTCTGTGATGGCCGAGACGATCACAGAGCCCGTCCAGCTCGCGCCGCCGTCCGTCGAGGTAAACGCGAGGATGTTCGAAAGACTCGCATCGCCGATGGGCACGATGACGGTGCCGTTCGGCTGCACCAGCTGCTGTCCGCCGAGGCCGGTGGCGTTGTCCGCGGTGTTCAACGTCGGACCCCACGTGAGGCCGCCGTCGGACGATGTGTTCATGTGGATGAGATCGCCGGCGCTCGGATCGTCCCACTCGACGTAGCAGTTGCCGTAGTGCGGGCTGCCGGGCGAATCGTCGCACGTGATCCAGTCCTTGTCGTTCGAGTTCACGATGGGCGTGACGCTCACCGGCGCGCTCCAGTTGATGCCGTCGCTCGAGCGGTTCACCAGCACCGCCGGCGTCAGCGTCGCGCTGAAGAAGATCGGCAACGATGAGGCCAGCCACACGGCGTGTTTGGCGTCGAACGCGATCCCCGGATCGCTGACGCTGTCGTATGGCCCGGGCGGCGCGACGTAGGTGGTCGTGCTCGGCAGCGAACCCGAGGTCCAGGTCGCGCCGCCGTCGAGCGACCTGGCGAAACCGATATCGGATGAACCGCCGTTGAAGAACCTGCCCTGCTGAAAGGTGGCGACGAGGGTGCTGCCAGATGCGAATATCGACGGCTCGACCTCAGTCGCGTGCTGGCTTCCCGCGTTGAGGAAAGGATCGGCACTGATGCGATTCGCGTTCGTCGTGATCGGCGGCGGCGTCGGTACCGGCGGCGTGCCGCCGCCCCCGTTCGAGCCGCCCCCGCACCCGGTCGCCAGACCGACAGCGGAGAGCAATGAGGCGATACAGGCGGTCGAATAAATTCGACCGCTCCATGGACTAGAGGCGCTTCGCATAGTGCGTATGCTCGGGTTCGTATCCAAGCGCTTTGTAGAAAGCGCGTGCGGGGACGTTCTGTTCCAATACATTGAGCGTCACCAGTTCGCAACCGCGGCCGCGAGCCCATTCCTCGCATGCGGATATCAAGGCTCGGCCTACCCCGCCGCGGCTGCGGGCGACCACAACTTCAGAGATATGCGCCACCGGACCGCCGGTGAAGAAGTCATCGACCAGCACGACCCAAGCGAAGCCGGCGCGCGAGTCCGCACGCTCCGCGATGAAGATCGCTGAACGCCCCGAACTTGGTGGACCCGAGCTGCGCTCAGGCAATACGGGCTCCGCGAGAGCGCGTTCGAGCTGCGCATTGGTCCCCGCGATCAGTTGTGCGGGCGTGCGCCACGCGGGAACGCCGTTCTCGAAAAGCCGCGGCACGAGCCCCACGATGAAGTCGCGGTCGTCTGAGGTCGCCCGACGTATCACCGGATCGAGCGTTCTTAGAGGGTTCGGTGGTATCCTAGGCTCCGCCGGCTGTGCCGGATTCCGGCGATGAAGGGGGTCCGTTTCAAGAAACTGTGACGACATCGCGGACGACCTGCGCGGAGGCGAGACTCCCGCGACGACGAAATATGCTGGCGTCGCCTGCCAGCCCACCTGGTATCGCGCACTTAGGTACAGTCAACGAGGTGGCATCGTCGTGCTGCAGTTAATCGCGCTTCTTGCCGTGGCGGGTGTTGCCTATTACTACTTGGGGTGGCCCTGGGCGCTGGCGGTCGTCGTCGCGTACTTCGCCATCGGGTACTTCTATAGGATGTGGCGCGCCAATGCGGACCGTGAGGCCGCCGTGCAGGTCCTACGCACGCCTTTGTCCGACGCCGAGAAGATCCACATGGACCTGATGAAAGAGCGCGATCAGCGCATGGCGCAGCGACAGGCGACCAAGAACAAGTATCGCTGACCCAGGGGCTCAGCTCGCGGCGGCGCGTTTCTTCCAGGCGCCGTAGATCAAGCCCAACATCACAAGCCCGAGCAAGACGCAGCCGGCGTAGATGACCCACAGCATGAGCCGGTGTTCTTCATCATGCACGTTCTGCAGCAGCACTGCTCCTGGCGCCAACCGGACCCTTCGAAGGATGGCATCAAATCGCGGGTGAAGCGACGACGGGCCGGGACACCGCGGGACGGAGCTTCCGATCGCCCGCGCGCTCGCGATTGCTGGGGGCATGCTACAGGTCATCGAAACGGAGTTCGCCGACGCCCGCATCTTCGTCCCCGACGTGTTTCCGGATGCGCGCGGCTTCTTCAAAGAGACATATTCGCGCAAGAAGTATGCCGCGCTCGGGCTCGACGACGAGTGGGTGCAAGACAGCGTCTCCCGCTCGCGCAAACACGTGCTGCGCGGCATGCATTACGACGCGCGCATGGCCAAGCTCGTGCAGTGCCTCGACGGCCGCGTCTTCGACGTCATCGTCGACCTGCGCGAGCACTCGCCCACCTTCCGGCGCTGGCAAGGCTTCGAACTTTCCGCCGACAACCACCATCAGCTCTACGTGCCGGCGGGCTTCGCGCACGGTTTCCTGGCGCTCGAGGACGCGGTCGTGCACTACAAGATGAGCGCCCACTTCGATCCGGCCCACGAGCGCGTGCTGAGCTGGAAAGACCCTGGCGTCGGCATCGCCTGGCCGCTGACCGCCGAACCGATCCTCTCGGAGAAAGACGCCAATGCCTGATGCGCGGACACGATTCGTCGACCTCGTCGCAGCGCTCGGCGAGCAGGTCGTCGATCTCGAACGGCGGGTGAGCGCGCTGGAGAAGGGCGCGCCGCCTCCGCGGCGCATCGCCGCCTCGGATCTGCGGCGCATCGCGAAAGCGCTGATGCGCGAATCGCTCGGCGTCGCCGCCGGCGCGAAGAGAAAGACGGACGACTGATGGGCCTGTTCATCACCCGCTCGATCGACGCGCTCAACAAAGAGACGGAAGAAGCGCAAGGCCCTCGGCTCCGGCGCGCGCTCGGCCCGTGGGCGCTCATCGCCTTCGGCCTCGGCAGCATGGTCGGCGGCGGCATCTTCGCCACCATCGGGCTCGGCGTGCACACCTTCGCGGGACCTTCGGTCGTGCTGTCGTTCATCTTCGCCGGGCTCGCGTGCCTGTTCGCCGCGTTCGCGTATGCGGAGATCTCATCCATGGTGCCCGTCGCCGGCAGCGCGTACACGTATACCTACGCGACGCTCGGCGAGATCGTCGCGTGGATCATCGGCTGGAACCTCATCTTGGAATACGCGCTCTCCGCGGCGCCCGATGCGAACATCCTCTCGGGCAACGTGCAGCAGTTCCTCGCCGGCTACAACGTGCATCTGCCGCTGTGGGCCACGGCGTTCTACTCGCCCGGCCAGCACACGTACTTCGACGTGTTCGCGTTCCTGGCGTGCGTGCTCGTCGGCGGGCTCGTGGCGATCGGCATCCGCGAATCGGCGGGGACGAACTCGATCCTGGTCGTCTTGAAGATGGGCGTGCTCGTGCTGTTCGTGCTCGTCGCCATCGCGTTCTTCCATCCGGCCAACCTGCACCCGTTCGCGACGCACGGCTTCCACGGCATCCTCGGCGCCGCGTTCATCGTGTTCTTCGCGTTCATCGGCTTCGACGCCATCACCACCACCGCTGAGGAAGCCAAGAACCCGCAGCGCGACATGCCGTTGGCGATCCTCGGGTCGCTCGGTCTGGGCGCCGTGTTCTACATCGCGGTCGCAATAGCGCTCACCGGCATGGTGCCGTCCTCCCAGGTGAGCGAGAACACGCCGCTCTCGAGCGCCTGGCAGGCGGTCGGGCTCGGCAAGTACGCCTTCGTGCTGGAATGGGGCGCGGTCATCGGCGCGGTGTCGATCATCCTCACCGCGTTCATCGGCCAAGCGCGCATCTTCTACGTCATGGCGCGAGACGGTCTGCTGCCGAAGAGCGTCGCCACCATCCATCCGGTCTTCCGCACGCCCGCGCGCATGACCATGATCACGTGCACCGTCGTCGGCGTGCTCGCGGCGGTGTTCGACCTCAACACGCTGCTGGATTTCGTCAACATCGGCACGCTCACCGCATTCATCTGCGTCTGCGCGGGCGTCATCATCCTGCGCTACACCCAGCCCGACAGGCCGCGCCGCTTCAAGTCGCCGTTCGTGCCGGTGTTCCCGGCGATCGGCATCGTCTTGTGCCTGATCTTGATCTTCTATGGAACCGATTGGATCGTGTGGACGCGTTTCGGCGCGTGGCTGCTGCTCGGCTTCGTGGTGTACGCGCTGTATGGCTACAGCCATTCGGAGCAGCGCAAAGCTGAGAACGCGGCGAAGGCCGCGCAAGGGCCGGGACCGGGAAGCGGCTAGGAGATCGCGGCTAGTGGGTGACCGGCGCCTCGACGTTCGAGTTGTCGCTCTGCAACGGTGAGGTCGCGAGCGATGCCGGGTCGAGCTCGACCGTGTATTGTTGGTGGTCGCCGACCACGCCGGCCGGATGTTTGTTCTGCCCCAGGAGCTGGAGCGAATCGGTGAGTTCGACTTCCATCGAGAGCATCCGATGGTTGGCCGGGTCGTATTCGCCGTGCATCGTGATGCGCGCGGTGCCCATCGCGTAGCCCATCGCCGCACCGCTGTTCGAGACGACCGGCTCCTTCATAGGCGCGGTGCCCTCAGCGCTGATCTCGAAGACGTTGACGCCGAGCGCGAGATGCTGACCGGTCACTTCGAAATTCATGGTCGGGCGGGCGGTCATGCCGAAGAGCTTCGTGCCGAGCTTGTCCGTCCAGGTCGAGCCGACTTCCAGCTTGGCGCCCGCGTCGACGGCGCTCTCGCCGAGGAACGGCAGGGGGAGCAAGAAGACGCCGCCGAGATTGCCGCTGTCGCGCGCGATCGTGCCATCGCCGCGCACCAGCGTCCAGCCCTTGCCCGAGCTCTTGCGCGATTGGTTCGACACGGCGGCGACGATGAGTCCAGAGCGATGCAGCGTCAATCCCTGATCGGAGATCTGCTGGATGGCGACGTGCTCGCGGCCTTCCAGCGAGGTGGGCGTGCCCTGCTGCTTCACGCGCTGGCCGAGCGTGTCGTGTCCGGTGATCTCCTGGGTCATGCTGCCGCGGATCGAGTAGTCGAACGCGTCGCCTATCTTATGCTCGGCGCCCGCGGCGACCGGAGCGACCGCACTCGAGTCGGACGCATCGGCGAACGCTAGGGCGGGAGCCGCAAGCATGAGGCAGGCGATAGCTGCGCCGACGAATCGCTTCAAATCAGGTCCTGGCCTCCGAGGGTGGCGGGATGCCGAGCACAGAAGGGTCGCGGCGGAAAAGCGCTTTCGTGTGCGACTGTATCGCAAAGCGCCACTGGATGTTCAGCGGTGGCCTTGCTTTCGGCGAACGGCCGCGCGTCCCTCGCGTCGCCCCCTGTCGTGCGGGACATATGCACCGGTATGAGTGGAGGATACATCTCAATGCTTCAGCACAGACATGTGATAGGTGTCGCATCTGTGGTGCTCGCGGCCGCTCTTGCGGGGTGCGGCGGCGGCAGCCAGAGCCAGGCGCCCTCGCCCGCCCCGACCGCGACCACGGTCATCCAGGGCGAGCAGAACGCGCTGCCGCTCGCGGTCGCGGCGGCCATCCCGGCCGGTCTCAAGTGCGGCAAGCCCGACATCGTGTGGGTGAACATGCACAGGAAGTCGTTCCATGATCCCGGCGACCCGTGGTACGGCAAGACCAAGAACGGCATGTACATGTGCCGCGCCGACGCCGTCGCCGCGGGCGATCACCCGGCAGGGCAGCGCCACTCGCACATGAACTCGGGCAACGGTTCGGACATGAATACCGCGACAGCGGCGCCCGCAGAGACGGCCACGCCGAGCGGCAGACGGCACCACCGGAGAAACGGCTCGAACTAGCAGCCGACGCGGCGGGCGGCGCGCGGCGCCGCTCGCCGACGCAGCATCGCCGCTCGGCGCGCTCCTACATGTTCACGTCGAGCCGGAAGCGGAAGAGCGACGTGGTCGCGTCCATCGTCGGATCCTGATCGTAGTGCTTCTGGTAGTTGAACTCGACGCCCGGCGCGAGCTGCGGCGTGAGATGGTATGACAGCAATCCCGTGAGCAGGGCGGTGTGCGAACCGCTCGTCTGCGCGCGCACGTTCGCGTTCGTCAGCACGAACTTGACCTCGAAGTTGCGCGTCGGCGCCGCCAGCGTGCCCATGGTGTTCGGCGGCACGCGTCCGCCGAAGGTGAAACCGTAATTGACCGCCTCGGACACGCCCGCGCTCGAGCTCGCGCTGGTGGTGCTCGTCGCATTGAGGCCGGCGCCGAAGTTGTGCGGCCCGTTGGTGAATTGGTAGTTCAGCACGCCGGTGCGCGTGGTGGATGACGTCGACGGCTGCAGCGAGTCGTTCGCTGAGGCGATCGTGCCGTTGAGCGTCAAGCTTGACGGTCCCGTCTTCGAAAGCCCCAGATTGACCGTGTTCGTGACGGTGTCGGCGCCGGGCGCGAGCGCTGCGTCGCGCTCGAGACCAAAGGTGATGCCCGGATACTTCGGCGGCGTGATGCTGAAGTTCAGCGCGGTCGCCGAGGTCGACGAGAAGACCGAGCGCACGTTGTCGCGCGCGTAGGTGAGCGCCAGCGTCGAGATCGGCGACGTCATGAAGCTCAGGCTCGCCGCGCCGCCCGCGCGGTCGGAGAGCGCGGATGCGCCGCTGAGCGTGCCGAATTGCGCGGCGGCGTTGTGGTACTCGACGTCGAGCGTCGTCGCGCCGACGTTATAGTTCAGGTCCGCCTTGTCCACGTCGTCGGCATAGGCGCCGCCGCCGCCGGTGAGCGGCTGGGTCGAAGATACGCCGCCGGTGAGCAGCGCCTTGAGGTGCGGCGTGAGCCCCTCATTCCATTCGAACACGCCGGCGGTGACGTCGAGCGGCCCGGTCGTGCCCGTCGAGACGAACTTGTTGACGTCGTCCTGGTTGCGCGAGTATGCGACGCGGAAGGTGTCGGTGTTCCCCGCCCAGCCCTTGGTGAAATCCAGGAGTTCGCCGGTGCGCTCGGTCGAGCTGTTGCTCGGCAGTTGGAAGTAGCCGCCGCCGCCGTGCAGCGCCCAGCCGGACGGCAGATCGTACGTCAGATCCAGGCCGCGCAGCGTCTCCTTGTTGCCGATCACCGCGGGCAGCGCGGCGTCCGTGCGTCCGATGACGTCCTTGAACTGCAAAGGCGGCGCAGGCGTCGGCGTGGGCGCAGGCGGGGGAGCCGGCGCGGGCGCTGGCGTGGCCGTCTGCGGCGCAGGCGCTGGACTCGCGGCAGTATCCGCGACCGTGAGCGACGCCATTTCGAGATCGGTGAGCGCCGTCTTCGGCGTGGGCACAGGCGCGGGCGTCGGCGAGCCTGAGCTCGACGGCGGTGTGGGTCCGACCGTGTGCCCTGGCTGCGGACTGGGCACGGGTGCTGCGGCGTTGGGTATCGGTGTGCCGGTGTTCGTCGGCGGCGGCGTCACCGTGCCGCTGTCGGCGGACGTGGTCGAGGAGTTCGGCGCCGGCGTCGCGTTGGGCGCCGTGACCGGGGCCGGCGTGGCCGACTGGAACGTGAAGAGCGGATCGACCTTCTTCGAGACAGGGTCGAAAAGGCCGGTGAGCAGCACTTCGTCGGTCGACCATTGCAAGGCCGTGGTCAGGCCCAAGTTGACGTTATATCCGCCGCGGTTGGTGCCCGAGTTGGTGAGGATGGCGCCGCTCGCGTGGAACTGGTTGTTGACGATCGGCGCCGGGTCAGGTCCGCCGATGATCTGCAGCGGCAGGGCGCGTCCGACCGCGACCGTGCCTCCTTGATTGACGCGCACGTACAGCCGGACGAGATAATCGCCGCCGGCGTCCGCGGGCACCGTGTAGGGGATGAGCACCGTCTGCACGTCGTTGGGCGCGTTCGGGTTGTACGGCGGCACGAACGGGTCGCTGCGCTGCACGACATGGCCTTTGTGGTCAGCCAACTCGACGATCACCTGCAGCGGTGAGACGCCGCCTGCGCCGGCGATGTACGGCGTGATGATGCGATAGGTGAGCGCGATCGACGTGTCTGTCCCCGCGAGCACCGGCGAACCGACCAAGAAGGAAGAGTACACCTGGCCGATCGGGACCTGCACCGGATTGGTGGCGACGTTCACCTGCGCTTGCGCGTAGCTCACGCCCTGGCCCGTGATCAGCAGCCGCGCGGTGTAGAGCAACGGGCTGTTGTAGTGATGGATGAGCACTTGGGTAGGCGCGGACAGCACTTGCAGGCTGCCGTCGCCGAAATCGACGTACGCGCCGGGGATCGCGGTCGTGCCGGTGCTCGCGGTGAAGTTGACGGCCTGGCCGGCGATGACGCTCGTCGGCGACGCCTTGAGCGAGAACATCGCGGGGTTGGCGATCGTCACGGTCGTGCGGGCGATGATCGTGAGCGGGGGGAGGTCGACGCTGAGCGTGAGATTTTCGGTGCCGGGTCGCGCGTAGACGTGCGAGACGCTCTTCGGATACGGCGGACCGAGCGCCATCATATTGCCGTCGCCGAAGTCGAGCGTGCTCGCCAGTGCCATGCACGTGTTGGTGTAGCTGATGGTGAAGTTCACCGTCTGGCCGGGCAAGGCGATCGAGGCGTTGGGCGTGATGGCCGCGGTGATGACCGGGATGCACGGCGCCGCGCGGACCACGGCCGGCGCCGCCAGAGCCAGACATGCGAAGGCCGCAACGACCAGAGGCCGTGCTATGGAGGCGCCGCTCGCAAGAGGCTTCATCACGATATTCACCCGAAGTCTCACTCGAGAAAACCAAGGATGGGCGCGCGTAGACGTGCGGACGCTCGGCTGTTCCCATGGCCGCCTCGCCTTTCCTTCACTTGGTCCGCGTGAAAGGACCGTGGATGCGACTGCGCCGCTTGCTCGCCCTCATCACGTTCGCGTGCGCGATCGCGTCGCCGCTGCGCGCGTCCGCCACCGTCGATGTGACGACGGCGACGTTGAGCAACGGTCTGACGGTCGTCGTCGCGCCCGTCCACGCGGCGCCGGCAGCGACGGTCGGCGTGCTCTACAAAGCGGGCTCGCGGAACGAGAGCCCTTGGACGACCGGCGTCGCCCATCAGGTCGAGCACATGATGTTCAAAGGCACGACGGATCTGCTCAAGCCGGGTGACATCGACCGCCGCTTCATCGACAACAACGCGTCGACCGATCAGGATTCGACCTACTATTACGAGTCGTTCGGCAAAGACGGCTTGGAGAGCGCGCTGCAAATCGAGGCCGACCGCATGCGCAACGCCGCGTTCGACCCCGCGCAGCTCGCCAGCGAGAACGTCGTCGTGCTGGCGGAGCTCGAGAGCGGCGACAACGATCCGGCCACGGTGCTCGACGAGCAGGTCGAAGCCGCCGCGATGCAGGCGCATCAGTACCACTGGCCGATCATCGGCTGGAAATCCGTGGTGCAGACGTTCGCCACGCGGCGCGATCTGGTCTACGATTTCTATATCCGCCACTACGCGCCGCAGAACGCCGTGCTCGTCATCGCGGGCGACGTCGATGCCGCGGCCGCGCTCGCGCTCGTCCATCGCTATTTCGATGCGGTGCCGCAGCGCCCGGTCGCGCCGCTCGAGGTCATCGCCGAGCCGCAGCAGCGCGGCGTGCGCCGCGTCAACGTGTTCGGTCACGGGTCGTCGAACCGGCTCGAGCTCGGGTACCACGTGCCTGGCGCGTACTCCGACGATGGGTACGTCCTGGCGGTGCTCGATGCGGTGCTGGCGGGCGGGCAGTCGTCTCGACTGCAGCGTGCGCTCGTCGAAGGCGGATACGCGACGGACGTCACCACCGCTCCGAACCAGGCGGTCGACCCCTACATCTACACCATCTCCGTGACGCTGGAACGCGATGCGACGCACGACGACGCGCGCGCGGTCATCGAAGAACAGCTGCGCGGCCTTGCGAAGACGCTCGTGCCGCCGCGCGAGCTCGCGAAAGCGAAGAAGCAGCTCGTCGCCGCGCATGTCTTCGGCCATGACGGCATCGAGGCGCTCGCGCAAGCGCTGGCGGAGTGGCAGGCGTGGACCGGCGACTGGCACAACGACGAACGCTACGTCGAGCGGATCGACGCGGTGAGCGCGGACCAGGTGCGCGCGGCGGCGCAGCGCTACCTGACCCAAGAGAACCAGACGATCGGGACGTACACCGCCACCGGCGAGGCGACGCGCGACCGCAGCGCGCCGAAGACGCACCGCGCGCTCCGCGACATGGCGCGGGTCGCGGCAGGTGCGGGGGTCATGTCAGACGGGGCAGGCGATCAGGCTGCGCAGCCGGTGCGCACGGTGCTGGCGAACGGCCTCGTGCTGATCGTGCAGGAGAACCACGCCAATCCGAGCGCGTACATCGAGGCGGACGTGCGCAAGGGCAGCGCGTACGACCCGCCGAGCGAGCCGGGGCTCGCCTCGCTCACCCTCGAGATGCTGCTGCGCGGCACGCGCAGCAGGTCGTACGACGCGCTGCAGGCGGATATGGACGAGCTGGGCATCGACATCACGGCGTCGGTCTCGCATGCCGACAGCGAGCTCGACACGCAGACGCTGAGCGTGGACGAACCCAAGACCATGGCGCTGCTCGCCGACGTGCTCATGCACCCCGCGTTCCGCGGCGACGAGTTCGAGATGGCGCAGGAGCAACTGGTCGGGGAGCGGCGCGCGGCGCGCGACGACGCGGCCATCGTGGCGCGCGAAGGCATGTACCGGGATCTGTATCCGGATGGCGATGTGTGGTCGCGGCCGGCCGAGGGGACGGCGCGCGGACTCGCCGCCGCCCGCCTCACAGACGCCGAAGCGTTCTATCGAGCCCACTATCTGCCGAATCAGACGGTGATCGTCGTGACCGGCGACGTGAACGCGGCTGCGGTGCGCGACCAGCTGCAGTCGCTCATGGGCGGCTGGCGCTCGGGACCCGACATACAGCCGTTGCCGTCATCCGCACAGCGGCCGAACCCGTCGCGGTTGACCAACGAGGTCATGTCCGACGAGTCGCAAGTGGATGTGTACGCCGGAGCGGCGGGCGTGCCGGCGGACGCGCCGGATCGCGACGCCGCAGAGCTGATGAACTTCATCCTCGGCGGCCGCTCGTTCGTCTCCAAGCTGTTGCATCAGGTGCGCGACGTCGACGGCTACGTCTATAGCATCGGGTCGACGTTCTCCGAGTCGTCGGTCGGCGGCGGACCGTGGGTCATGTCGTTCGGCGCGAACCCGCACGATGTCGACGCGGCGATCAAGGAATCGATCGCCCAGATGCGGTCGCTGCAGGCGGTTGCGCTGAGCGAAAATGAGCTGGCGCAATACAGGCGCTTGGCGGTGGATGACGTGGTCACAGGTGAGCTGACCAACCAAGGCGTGGCGGACGAGCTGATGCTCGACGAGCTGCTCGGCCGCGGCTTGGACTACCCGCGCCGGCTGCCGGAGATCTTCGCGAAGATCACGCCCGCGCAGATCCAGACGGCGGCGCAGAAATACCTGCATCCCGACGATCTCGTGATCTCGACCGCCGGCCCCCGCTACTGAAGACTCGCTTGGCCGCCGGACGTGCAATCAAGAAAGTTCCATTAATATCAGATGAGGACGCGCCACCTCCCAGAGTTATCCAAGTCTTGCGGTCTACGATGTGAGCATGAGCAGATCACCGATCAGAAAGAAGGCATGCTCACAATGAAAACACTCAAACTCACGCTCGCCGCGATGCTCGGAATGGCGATCCTCGGCACCACGGCGATGCAGCCGGCCAAAGCCGACGGCGCAGCTTCGACTCGCAACATCATCTTGGGCGCCGCGGCGCTCGTCACGGGTATTGCGATCGAATCGAACGTCGCGCACAAGAACCAAGTGGCGAACACCGTCGTCGGCTACTTGCCCAACGGCGGCACCGTGTACCAGAGCGGCCGGGTCGTCCTGCCGAACGGTCAGAGCTACTACCCCGGACAGTACGGGCAGACGGTCGCCTGCAATAACCAGGCGTGCTACATCAGCGGCGGCAACTCGAATGCGCCGTATTATGGCAACGCGCCATATCAGAATGGCAACACGCCGTACTACGGCAACACGCCGTACTACAATGGCAACACGCCCTACTATGGCAATAACGGTCAGCCCGCGTACAACAATACGCAGCGCGACAATGACCGCGACCGTGACGATCAGAACAACGGACAGAACAATCAGAA
This sequence comes from Vulcanimicrobiota bacterium, assembly GCA_963805945.1. Taxonomy (GTDB): domain Bacteria; phylum Vulcanimicrobiota; class Vulcanimicrobiia; order Eremiobacterales; family Eremiobacteraceae; genus JAFAHD01. Next base: position 49,897 of record CAWDVP010000003.1, read on the forward strand.
CAATTGGCAGAACGGAAACGTGTCGTATAGCCCTGGCCGCTCCGCCTGGGGGCACTCGCACAACCACTAGAGACGCGCCGAGTCTGGACGTGCGTCGATAGGAAAAGGGGCCGATCTGAAGATCGGCCCCTACATATATGGCGGCGTGATGGAGCGGTCGAATTCATTCGACCGTGCAGGTTCAGAGCGCGGAGGAGACGAGCGACGCGAAGATCTGCGGCAGCACGCCGAGCGCGATCACTCCGAGAACGCCGACGACGATCGGGACCCATGCCAGCGCCGATCTGCCGGTGGTCGCAGGCGCCTCGCCCTCGAGCGGCGCGAACATCTGCCACACGACCTTGAAGTACGCGTAGATCGACACGACCGAGCCGACGATCAGCGCAAGGCCAAGCGCGATGCCCCACGCTCCGGCGGCGAAGCCTTGTTCGAGCAGCAGCAGCTTGCCGAAGAACCCGGCGGTGCCGGGGATGCCCGCGAGCGAGAACAAGAACAGCGTGAGCGCGCCCGCCGCCCACGGCCGGCGGAAGAACAGGCCGCGATACGCGTCGAGATCGGCGAACGCCTCGTCGCCGTCGCCGAGCATCGCGACGACCGAGAACGCGCCAAGGTTCATGAACGCGTAGGCGAAGACGTAGAACGCGAGGCTCGACACGCCGTACGCGCCGACGCCGGCGAGCGCGACGACCATGAAACCGGCCTGCGCGATGCTCGAGTACGCGAGCAGCCGCTTGAGGTTGCGCTGCCGCAGCGCGCCGAAGCTGCCCACCAGCATCGAGAGGATGGCCAGCGCCCACAACGGGTACAGCGCGACGCTGTCGTGCGGGAAGGCCGAATAGACGATGCGCGCCAGCGCGGCGAAGGTCGCGGCCTTGACGGCGACCGTCATGAACGCGGTGATCGCCAGCGGTGAGCCCTCGTAGACGTCGGGCGTCCACAGATGGAACGGCGACAGGGCGAGTTTGAAGGCCAGCCCCACGACGAGCAGCGCGAAGCCGATCATGAAGAGCGGTGAGAGCGCGGCCGCCGGCGCCGCCAGCGCGGACAGCGCGATGCTGCCGCACGAGCCGTAGAGCAGCGCAGAGCCGTATATAAGGAAGCCGGACGCGAGCGAACCGAGCAAGACGTACTTGAGCGACGCCTCCTGCGAGGCCTCGCGCGGGTAGCCGCTGCCGGCGAGCACGTAGAGCGCGAGCGACAGCTGCTCGATGCCGAGGAAAATGCCGATGAGGCTCGTCGCGCCGGCCATGATCATCCCGCCGATGGTGCAGAAGATGAGCAGCGCGGCATACGAGCCGGGGCTGGCACCGTCGTCGGCATGGCGCAGTGACGAGAGCAGCAACGTGATCGTCAGCGCCAGCACGAGCACGGCCGAGAACGCCCAGGCGAACTTATCGGTGGCGAACGCGCCGTTCACCGTCGTCGCGGTGATGCCGTATAGCGGCACCATGTACGCAAGCGACACGAGGCAGCCGGCGACGCCGATGCCGTACAACAGCGCGCGCGACGCGTTGCGGCTGAGCAGATCGGCGATCAGCACGAGCAAGCCGGTGACCGCGAGCGTGAGGATCGGCGCGAGCTGCGCGAGGTCGAAGGACACGCCCTGGATGCTCATAGGTGCGCGCTCACCGAGGCCTGCGTCGTCGCGCTGCCGGGGGAGGGCACACGGTCGTTGAGCCACGCCGGACAGATGCCGAGGAAGAAGATCGCCGCCAACAGCGGCACGACGAGCCAGAACTCACGCGGCCGCAGATCGAACATGGTGATGCTGCTGCCGCCGAGCGCGCCGACCATGATCGCCTGGCCGACGCGCGACGATTCGGGTGCGCGCGCCGGGCCGTGCATCGTGCCCTGATACAGCCGCAACATGTAGACCGCCGCCAAGACGACGGCGACGAGCGCGAGCGAGGCGTACACCGGCTGCGTCTGCCACGCGCCGATCAGGATCAAGAACTCGCCGGCGAAGCCCGACAGGCCCGGCAGGCCGAGCGCCGCCATCGCCGCGATGAGCATGAAGACCGCTAGGCGCGGCGCGCCTGCGGCCAATCCGCCGAACGCGCCGAGATCGTTCGTGCCCGCGCGCTCGGCGACGAAGCCGACGAGCAGGAACAGCGCCGCGGCGATGATGCCGTGGCTGACGATCATGAGGATGCCGGCCGGGACCGACGCGAAGTTGAACGCGAAGAGCGCGAGCAGCACGAGGCCGAGGTGCGAGAGCGACGAGAAGCCGATGAGCGTCTTGGCGTTCCGCTCGGCGATCGCCATGAGCGCGCCGTAGAGGATGCTGCACACCGCGAGCACCAGCAGCGCCGTGGCGAAATAATGCGCGCCGCCGGGGAAGAGCGGCATCGCGAAGACGATCAAGCCGTAGAGCCCGGCCTTGCTCTGCACGCCCGACACCAGCGCGACGAGCGAGGTGGGTGAGTGCGTGTACGTCGGCGGCATCCAGGCGTGGAACGGGAACACCGGCGTCTTGATGAGGAACGCCAGCGCGAACGCGGCGAACAACCAGCGCTGCAGCTCCGGCGAGATCGCGTAGGTCTGGCCGAGCACTTCGAAGGTGTGGGTCTGCAGCACCACTCCGACGACGCCCGCGAGCAGCACGAGTCCGCCGGCGAGATTGTAGAGCAGATAGATCCACGCGGCGCGCCGGGCTTCAGGTGTGCCCGCATAGCCGACGAGCACGAGGAATACCGGGATGAGCATCAGGTCCCAGTAGACGTAGAACAGCAGCAGATCGCCGGCGGTGAACAGGCCGAGCAGCGTCCACTCGAAGAGCAGCAGCAGCGCCAGGTAACCGCGCAAGCGCTTGGCGTCGGCGAAGCTGAACGCCGCCCACACGGCGGGCACGGCGACGAACGTCGTGAGCAGGATGAAGAAGAGGCTGAGCCCGTCCACCCGCACGTGATAGGCGGCGGTGAAGGCGCCGCCGACCCAGGCCGAAGAGGTCTGGACGACGCCGTTCGCGCCGATCTTCAGGAAGCTCAGCGAGACGATGAACGTCGCGAGCGCGCCGAGCAGCGACAACGCCTTGAGCACGGGCGCGTTGGTCCGGGGGACGAGCATCAGCGCCGCTGCGAAGAGCGCGGGCAGGAAGATCATGACGTCGATCATCGGCCCACCCCCGCCGGCCAGAAGCCGTGCGCGAGATAGACATACGCGATGAGCAGCAGCGCGCCGCCCACCACGAAGGTGAGCCCGTAGCGCCGCAGATAGCCGGTCTCCCATGCCATCGAGATCGAGCCGAACACCGCCGCCAAACGCACCGCCAGATCGGGCACCGCGTCGACCGCGTCAGGTTCGAAGTAGCGGGCGAGCGCATTGGCCAGCGCGTACGTCGGCCGCTCGAACAGCCAATGGTAGATGGTGTCGAAATAGTACGCGTTGGTGAGCACGGCGATTCGGACCGGCGAACGCGGTGCGCATCCACGCCGAGATCGCCGGGCGCCGCTCGTAGATGAACCACGCCAACGCGATGCTCGCGAGCGCCAGCAGCAGCACGCCGAGCGACAGCTCCGACATCGAAGTCGGCCATGCTCAGGTTCCGCGGCACGTCGGCGAAGGTGGAGGCGAGCAACGGCGTGAGCGCGTCGTGACCCGGCAGCACCAGCCAGCCGCCGATGACCGTGAGCACCGCGAGGATGCCGACCGGGATCGTCATGGAGCGACCGACATGCGTGTGGACTTCATGCTCGCCGCGGTACGCACCGCTGAAGAACGTGATGAACAGCAGCCGGAACATGTAGAACGCGGTCAGCCCGGCGGCGGCGACGCCCATCGCGAACAAGTACGGATGATGGAGCACGATCGTCGCATCGAGATCGGCGTCCTTGGAGAAGAAGCCCGACAGCGGGAAGATGCCCGAGATCGCGAGCGAGCCGACCAGGAAGGTCCAGAAGGCGAAGGGCAGCTTGGCCGCCAGCCCGCCCATCTTGCGGATGTCCTGTTCGCCGCCGAGCGCGTGGATCACGATGCCCGCGGCCATGAACAGCAACGCCTTGAAGAACGCGTGGGTCATGAAGTGGAAGACGCCGGCGGTGTAGGCGCCGACGCCGACCGCCATGATCATATAGCCGATCTGGCTCATCGTCGAGTACGCGAGCACGCGCTTGATGTCGAATTGGACGCAGCCGATGGTCGCCGCGAACAGCGCGGTGACGCCGCCGACGACCGCGACGATCTCCGCCGCCGCCGGCGCGTTGTCGTAGATGGGATGCGCGCGCGCGACGAGATAGACGCCCGCGGTCACCATGGTCGCGGCGTGGATGAGCGCGCTCACCGGCGTCGGGCCTTCCATCGCGTCGGGCAGCCATGTCTGCAGGGGCAGCTGCGCCGATTTCGCCACCGCGCCGACGAGCAGCCAGATGCCGATCCAGGTGAGCGCGGACGAGCCCGCGCTCGCCGCGTGGCTGAACACGTTCTGATACGAGACGCTGCCGAAGTGCGCGTACATCAAGAAGATGGCGATCATGATGCCGACGTCGCCGATGACGTTCATGATGAGCGCTTTGCGCGCCGCGAGCACCGCGACGCTGCGCTGGTAGTAAAAGCCGATGAGCAGGTATGACGCGAGGCCGACGCCGCCCCAGCCGACGAGCAGCCACAAGAAGTTGTCCGCCATGACGAGCAGCAGCATGGTGAACACGAACAGGTTCATGTAGGAGAAGAAGGTGCGGTAGTTCTTGTCGTCGGCCATGTAGCCGACGGAATAGAGGTGGATGAGGAAGCCCACGCCGGTGATGATGAGCATCCATACGAGCGCGAGCGGATCGAGCAGCAGCCGGAACGAGATGATGAGGTCCGGCGGCAGATGCGCCCAATAGCCGACGAAGCGGCTGTGCTCGTACAAGCCCTGCACGCCCGGCGGCAGGCGGAAGATGACGAACGCGAGGCCGGCGCTGAGCACGAACGAGAGCCCGATCGAGAGCGTGCCGATGTAGGCGGACGCGCTGCGATGGACGTACGGCCCGAACAGCGCGATCGTCGCCGCGCCGATGAGCGGGAAGAACAAGATGAACGGCGCCGCCGAGAAGAAGAAGTTCTCCATCAGCCTCTCATCAGCGAGATGTCGTCGACGTCGACGTTCTCGCGGCGGCGGAACACCATGACCACGATGGCGAGCGCGATGGCCGCCTCGGCAGCGGCGACCGTGATCACCAGGAAGGCGAACACCTGCCCGCTCATGTCCACGAAATTCCGCGCGAAGGTGACGAGCGCGAGATTGCCGGCGTTCCACATGAGCTCGATCGACATGAGCATGGTGAGCGGATTGCGCCGCAGCAAGAAGCCGACCGTGCCGATGACGAACAGCGCGGCGGACAGCTCGACGTAGAGATGCATCGGGACCTGCGGCATGCTAGAAGCGCAGCTCCTTTCTGCCCGCCATCATGATGACGCCGAGGATGGCGATCAAAAGGATGAACGCGGTGATCTCAAAGGCGAACACATGCGTCGTGAGCAGCTGCACGCCGAAGGCGGACACGCCGCCGAAATCGCCGGTCGAGGCGGCCGAGGATTGTCCCCAGGCGACGCGGATGCCGGCGGCCATGGCCGCGAATGACGCGACGCCGGCGACGAGCGACGGCACGAGCTGGAACGAGAGCCGGCCGGGGCCTTGCTCGATCGGCTCGACGCCGAGCGTGAGCAGCGCGACGACGAAGAGGAAGAGCACGAGGATCGCGCCCGCGTAGATGATGATCTGCATCATCGCCAAGAACTCCGCCGACAGCGTGAGATAGAGCACCGCGAGCGCGGCGAAGTTGATGATGAGCCCGACCACCGAATGCACCGGCTGGCGGCTCGCGATGACCCAGATGCCGGTCGCGATGAGGACGACCGCGCAGATCCAGAAGAGGACCGTCATGCCGGCTTCACGCCCGGCTCGGTCTCCGCCGCCGATTCGGTGTTGGCGAGATGCTGCGTGTAGGGATCGCGCACCAGCAGCTTGTCCTTGCCGAAGATGAGCCGCTCGCGGGTGAAGTCCGCGATGTCGAAGCGCGGCGTGAGCACGATCGCGTCGGTCGGGCACGCCTCCTCGCACCAGCCGCAGAAGATGCAGCGCAGCATGTCGATCTCATAGCGATAGCCGTAGCGCTCGCCGGGCGAGGTCGGCTTGAGCGGGTCGTTCTCCGCCCCGATCACCGTGATGGCGTTGGCCGGGCAGGCGACGGCGCACAGCTCGCAGCCGATGCAGCGCTCCATGCCGTCGTCGTACTTGCGCAGCTCGTGCACGCCGCGGAAGCGCTCTGCATGCGGGAAGGCCTCTTTCGGATAGTCGATCGTCACTTTCTTGCGGAACAGGTATTTCAGCGTCGTGGCAAGACCGGTGACGATGCCGATGGCGGCGCGCAGCGGGTTGATCATCGCTTCAGGCCTTTCCGTGCAGCGCGACGATCGCGGCGGTGACGAGCAGATTGAGGACCGCGACCGGCAGGAGCACCTTCCAGCCGAACGCCATGAGCCGGTCGTAGCGCAGGCGCGGCAGGGTGGCGCGGATCCAGATCAGGCCGAAGAGCATCGCGCCGACCTTCACGAGGAACCACAGGATCGAGAGCCACGGGACCACCGACACGAACGGGCCGTCGCCGCCGCCCAGGAACAGCAGCGTCGCGATCGCCGAGACGGTGATCATGTTGACGTACTCGGCCACGAAGAACGTGCCGAAGCGCAGGCTCGAATATTCCGTGTGGAAGCCGGCGACGAGTTCGGTCTCGGCTTCGGGCAGGTCGAACGGCGCGCGATTGGTCTCGGCCGTCGCGGTGATGCCGTAGATGAGGAAGCCGACGAACTGCGGGATGAAGAACCACACATGGTGCGCCGACTGCGCGGACACGATGGCGTGCAGATCGGTCGTGCCCGCGAGGATGAGGACGCCGACGATCGAGAGCCCCATCGCCAACTCGTAGGAGATCAGTTGCGCCGTCGAGCGGATGGCGCCGAGCAGCGGCCACTTCGACTGCGACGACCAGCCGCCGAGCGCGATGCCGTACACGCCGATCGCGCCCATCGCGAGCAGGAAGAGCACGCCGACGTTGGGGTTGGCGATCGAGATGGGCGTGCCGTCGGGGAACCAGCCGAGCGGGATGACGGCCCACGCCATGAGCGCGGTGAGCACGGCGAACGCCGGCGCGATCTTGTAGATGAACGGATCGGCGGTCGAGGGCGTGAGGTCTTCTTTGAAGACGAGCTTCACCGCATCGGCCGCCGGCTGCATCAACCCCCATGGGCCGCACCAGATCGGTCCGACGCGCAGCTGGAACCAGGCGAGCAGCTTGCGCTCGAAGAGCATGAGGTACGCGAAGGCCGTCACGACGACGAAGATGAGGATGCCCGACAGGATCGCGATGCGCAGCACGGTCTGTATGTCGGGGTTCACGCGGTGGCCTCGCTGCGCTGCGCCGCCAGCGCGACGGTGACGCTGCCGCTGCCCGACGCGTCGGTGAGCCGGTTGACCGGCTGCTCCGGCATGTCGGCCGGCACGAGCACGACGCCGACCGGCGCTTGCGACGAGACGCGCGCCGCGACGGTGATCGAGCCGCCGCGCCCGGTGAGCGTCGTCATGCGGCCCTCGGCGATGCCGAGCAAGAGCGCATCGTCCTCGTGGAAGATCGCGAACGGCTGCGGCCGCATCGGCGCGAGACCTGGATCGTGCGCGCTCGGTCCGCCGCCGGCGTACAGGCGCGGCACGGTCAGCACCACCATGGTCTTGCGGCGCGGATCGAGCGTGTCGGCGTGCGGCGAGGCGACGGTCTCAGCCGTCGGCCGCGGCAGTTCTTTGGACGCCGCGGTGCGCGAGGCGGCCTCCGCTTTCTCCAGCCGTGCGAGCAGCCAATCGGGATCGGCCGAGAGCGCATCAGGCTTGCCCAACGCTGCAGCGAGCGCTGCGAGCATCGCCGCATCGGTGCACACGTGCACCGGCGCCTCGACGGCCTGGGCGAACGCCTGCCGGCGTCCTTCGAGATTGGTGACGTGTCCGCGCTTCTCGGCGAACGAGGCCGCGGCGAACACGACGTCGGCGTACGACGCGGTCTCGGTCATCACTTGATCGGCGACCACGAGGAACGGCACGCTGTCGAGCGCCTTGCGCACGAGCGCGCCATCCGGGTAGGTGAGCGCAGGGTTGGCGCCGGCGATGATCAGCGCGTCGAGCTTGCCGGCCGCGGCCGCCTCGAGCATCTGGCCCGTGGTCATGCCGGGCTTGTCCACAGGCGCGTAGCCCGCGTCGAGATTGGGCACGCAGCCGGTGGCCTCGGCGCCGCGAGAATTGCCCTGGCTGCCGACGATGAGGATGCCGACCTGATGATCGTTGCGCGCCAGCGCTTCCATGAGGCGCTCGAGCGCGGCGCTGGCGACGGCGTTGCGCCCGTTGTGGATCGCGATGATCTTCTCGGCTTTCACGAACGCCTGCGCGAGGTCGCCGACGAAACCGCCGCCGGTCTCCTTGCCGTGCGCCACCGCGTCGGCGAGCGAGCCCATGAGATCGCCGATCGCGCCGGGCGTGTACTCGACGTAGCGGAACGGCACCGCGAGATCCGGGCGATATGGGCCGACGAAGACGAGTTGCGCCTTGCCGCGCGCGACTGCCTTGCGGATGCGCAGGTCGAGGATCGGCGCCTGCTCGGGCGTGATCGCGCCGAACATCAAGATGAGCGAGGCGTCGTCAAGGTCGGCGATATGCGCGCCGAAACGCGCCGGCGAGGCGAACTTCTGCAGGCGGACGCGGTGATCGATGTTATTGGTGCCCAGCACGTCGCGCGCGAAGCGCGCCAGGGCGAACGCCTCTTCGTCCGAGAGACGCCCGCCGCCGATGACGCCGACGCGGCCGGACTTAGCGGCGACTGCGAGCTTCTCCGCCGTGAACGCGACCGCTTCGTCGAAGGTCGTCTCGACGAGATCGGCGTCTTTGCGCAGCAGCGGCTTGCGCAGGCGCGACGGCTCGTACAGGTAGTTGAAGGTGTAGCGGCCACGGTCGCAGATCCAGCCGCCGTCCACGGCGTCGTTCTCGCGCGTAAAGGTGCGCATGACCCGTCCGAAGCGCGTGTCGATGCGATAGTTGCAGCCGACTGAGCATTGCGTGCACACCGAGTCCGCATGGCCGAGATCCCACGGCCGCGCGCGGAAACGATACGCCTTGCTGGTGAGCGCGCCGACCGGGCAGATCTCCGTCGTGTTGCCCGAGAAATACGACGTGTACTCACCGCCGTCGACGGTGCCGATGAGCGAACCATGGCCTCGCTCGACCACCACCAGGTTGCGCTCTTGCGCGATCTGATCGTCGAAGCGCGTGCAGCGCCGGCACAGGATGCAGCGTTCCTCGTCCAACACGATGGTCGGGCCGAGGTCGACGCGTTTGGGCTTGTGCAGTTTGGGCTCGGTGAGCCGGCTCGCCCCCGGGCCGTACTCCATGGTGAAATCTTGGAGATCGCATTCGCCGCCCTTGTCGCAGATCGGACAATCCAACGGGTGGTTGAGCAGCAAGAACTCGAGCACGCCGCGGCGCGCTTCCGCCACCTTGGGCGATGCGGTATGCACGACCATGCCGTCCGTGCAGCGCGTGGAGCAGGCGATCTGCAGCTTGGGCATCTTCTCGATCTCGACCAGGCAGATGCGGCACAAGCCGGCGGGGTCCATCTTGGGATGGTAGCAGTACACCGGCACCTGCGTGCCGATGGTCTTGGCGGCCTCGACGACGAGCGTGCCGTCGGGCACCGCGACCTCTTGCCCGTCGATGACGACCTTGATGATCTTCGCGTCGCTCATGCCACGCCCGCCATCGAACGCTTCAGCGGACAGCCGCCCTGCGTGATGTGCGCCTGGAACTCTTCGGGGAAACGGCGCAGCACCGACGCGAGGAACGGCATGATCGAGTCGCCGAGCGGGCACAGGTTCGTGCCGGTGATCGTCTGGTTGATGACGCGCAGCACGCCGAGGTCTTTCTCGGAACCCTCGCCCGCTTCGAGGCGAGCCACCATGCGCGCGACCCACTGGCCGCCCTCGCGGCACGGCGTGCACTGGCCGCACGACTCGTGCTCGAAGAATCGGGTGAGCGTACTCGCGGCGCGCACCATGCACGTCGTGTCGTCCATGACCACGAACCCGCCCGAGCCGAGCATCGTGCCCTTGGCGCCCAACGAATCGAAGTCGATGTGGACGTCGAGATCGTCTTCGAACAGCGCGGCGGACGACGCGCCGCCCGGCTGGAACGCTTTGAGCCGCCGGCCCGGCGGCAGGCCGCCGGCGAGCTCGATGAGATCGCGCGCTGCGATGCCGAGCGGCACCTCGTAGTTGCCCGGTTTGCGGACGTGCCCGCTCACCGACATGATCTTCGGCCCGGGCGACTTCTCAGGTCCGATCGCGGCGAACCACGGCGCGCCGCGCTCGATGATGTGCTTCACGTAGCCGAGCGTCTCGACGTTGTTGACGACCGTCGGCATCCCATAGAGCCCCGCGACCGCGGGGAACGGCGGCTTGAGGCGCGGCTCGCCGCGCTTGCCCTCGATGGATTCGAGCTGCGCGGTCTCCTCACCGCAGATGTACGCGCCCGAGCCGCGATGGATGACGAGGTCGAGCGAGAAGTCCGTGCCGAGGATCTTGTCGCCGACGAAATTATGCCGCAGCGACGCTTCGAGCGCGCGCTTGAAGATGCGATAGCCCTCGAGGAACTCGCCGCGGATGTAGATGAACGCGCGCCGCGCGCCGATGGCGTAGGCGCTGATCACCGTGCCCTCGATGATCTGCAGCGGCGTCTGTTCGAGCAGCATGTGGTCCTTGAACGTGCCGGGCTCCGCTTCGTCGCAGTTGACGACCAGGTAACGCGGGCGGCCGTCTTTGGGCAAGAAGCTCCACTTGCGGCCGGTGGGGAAGCCCGCGCCGCCGCGGCCGCGCAGGTTGGACGCGCTCACCTCGCTCTGCACCGCCTCGGCGGTCATCTCGGTGAGCGCCTTTCTTAGCCCGACGAAGCCGCCGTTGCGCAGGTAGACGTCCATGTCGGCGAGATCGAGTTCGCCGATGCCCTTGGTCAAGACCGGTTCGTACGTGGCCACAGCGCTACTCCGCCGGCATCGCCGCGCGCGGCGATTGCGCGCGCCACTCCGCGAGCAGCGCGTCGAAGTCCGCCGGCGTGACGTCGTAGTGGAACTCGAGGTTGTGCTGCAGGCACGGCGCGCGGCCGCACGACGCCAGGCACTCGACCTCTTCGTAATAGAACTCGCCGTCGGCCGAGGTCTCGAGCTGGCCGATGCCGAGCTTGCGCTTGATGTGGTCCTGGAGCACATCGGCGCCGCGCAGCATGCACGACAGCGTCCGGCAGACCTGGATGATGTGCTTGCCTACCGGCTGCTTGAAGAGCAGCGTATAAAAGGAAGCGACTGATTCGACCTCGCCCGGCGTGAGGCCGACGAGCTCGGCGCCGTCGCGCATGGCCTGTGCGGTGACGAAGCCGTCCTGCTCCTGGCAGAACTGCAGGAACGGGATGAGCGCGGAACGCGCTTGCGGATATCGCGCGACCAGCTGCTCGCCGCGCGCGCGGCGCTCGGGCGTCATCGGTCGACCTCGCCGAACACCGGGTCCAGGCTGCCGATGATGGCCACGACGTCGGCGATGAGGCTGCCGATCGCCAGCCTGCGCAGCGCCTGCAGGTTGTAAAAGGAGGGCGGTCGCCAGCGCACGCGCCATGGCTTGTTGCCGCCGGCGCTCGTCAGGTACATGCCCATCTCGCCGCGCGGGCTCTCGACCGACTGGTAGATGTGGCCCTCGGGCACGTTGAAGCCGGATGACACGAGCTTGAAGTGATGGATGAGCGCTTCCATCGAGTGCTGGATCTCGGTCTTGGGCGGCGAGATGATCTTGCGGTCGTCGATGGTGACGGGGCCGTCGGGGAACTTCTCACGCGCCTGCTTGATGATCCGCCACGCCTGATACATCTCGTCGAGCCGGACGACGAAACGGCTGTAGCAGTCGCCGGCCGTGCGCACCGGGATGTCGAAGTCATACGTCTCGTAGCCGCTGTACGGGAACGCCTTGCGCACGTCGTACGGCACGCCGCTCGCGCGCAGGATCGGCCCGGTGAGCCCCCAGTCGATCGCCTCTTGCGCGCTGATCACCCCGACGCCGACCAGGCGGTCCATGATGATGACGTTCTTCTCAAGGATGGTGCGCATGTCGGTGAGACGCTCGGGGAAGCGCCCGAGAAAGTCGTCGATCTTGGCGAGGAAGCCCACGGGCACGTCGATGCCGAGGCCGCCGATGCGGAACCACGACTGGTGCATGCGCGCGCCGGTCACGAACTCCATGATCTCGAGGATGCGCTCGCGCATCTCGAACGCGTACATGAAGATGGATTGCGCGCCCAGGTCCATCGCATGCGTGCCGAGCTGCACGAGATGGCTCGCGATGCGCGTGAGCTCGGCGAACATGACGCGCAGCACTTGCGCGCGCGGCGGGATGTCGTGAATACCGAGCAGCCGCTCGGCGCCGAGCACGTAGCACAGGCTGTTCGAGAGCGGCGCGAGATAATCGGCGCGGTCCACCACGGTGACGGCCTGCTGCCAGAAGAGGTTCTCGGCTTGCTTCTCGATGCCGGTGTGGAGAAAACCGATCTCGGGCTCGGCCGCGAGCACCGTCTCGCCGTCGAGGCGCAGCATGACGCGCAGCACGCCGTGCGTGCTCGGATGCTGCGGTCCCATCGACAGGACGAGCGTGTCGCGCTCGTCGCCGGCGACCGCGGTCATGTCCGGGCTGGTCTCGTACGCGGAGAGGTCGGTGACGCTCACTTCGTCACCACCGGGGGCACATCGCCCGCTTTGCCGCCTGGGCTGAAGCGACGGTTGAGGCCGCGCAGCGGATAATCCTTACGCAGCGGATGGCCTTCCCAATCGTCGGGCATGAGGATGCGCCGCAGATCGGGGTGGCCGTCGAAACGGATGCCGAAAAGATCCCACGCCTCGCGCTCCGGCCAATCCGCGTTGGGCCACAGGCCGGTGAGCGACGGCACGACCGGGTTGAGATCGTCGGCGAACACGCGCAGGCGGAAACGCGCGGGGACCAACGCCGCGGCGGATGGAGCGGTCGAGCGGCGGATCGTCATTCGACCGAAGGCCAGCAGATGATACGATATCTCGAAGCGCGGCGTCAGCGGCAGATGGTCGGTGACGCCGATGTCGAGCAGGTGGTCATAGCCGCCCTCGCGCAGGATCGCGATCGCCGGCAGCAGCGAGGCCGCCGGAATGGCCGCTTCATCCATGTCCTGCGCGGAGACCGCTTCGAGCAGCGAGCTGCCAAGCGACGCGGAGAGCTTGTCGAGGACCGCGGCGTTGCCCGCTCGTCCGGCAGGCGTGTCAGGCACGCGCGAGCACGTTGGCTTTGCCGCCGGCTTCGATCTCGCGGCGCAGCTGCATGAGCGCGTAGATCAAAGCGTCAGGGCTGGGCGGGCAGCCCGGCACGTAGACGTCGACCGGCAGGATCGAATCGACGCCCGGCAAGATCGCGTAGTTGTCGAAGACGCCGCCGGAGGACGCGCACGCGCCCATCGAGATGACCCATTTCGGATCGGGCATCTGGTCGTACAGCTGGCGCAGGATGGGCGCCATCTTGTTGGCGACGCGGCCCGACACGATCATGAGATCGCTCTGGCGCGGCGACGAACGGAAGACCTCGGCGCCGAAGCGCGACGTGTCGTAGCGCGGCGAGACGATGCTCATCATCTCGATCGCGCAGCAGGCGAGACCCATCGTCATGGGCCAGATCGCGGATGCCTGCGCCCAGCGGATGAAATCGTCGAGCTTGGTCGTGATGAACGGCTGCTGCGGGCTCATCTCCATGAGAAGCCGCCTTTCTTCCACACGTAGGCGTAGCCGATGCCGAGCACGACGATGAACGCGATCATCTCCACGAGACCGAACGCGCCGAGCTCGCGCAGCTTCACCGCCCAGGGATAGAACGAGGCCGCTTCGACGTCGAAGATGACGAACAGCATGGCGACCAGGTAGAAGCGCACCGGAAAACGCCCGAGCATCGACGAGGTCGGCGGGACGCCGCACTCGTAAGGCTCGAGTTTCTCCGTCGTCGGCCGCTTCTTGGTGAAAGCGCCGGGCGCGATCACGATAAGCGACGCGACGACCACCGCCACCACGAAAAAGATGAGGATGGCGATCCAGGGGGAGTCCGGCACGATGGCTTCCTTATAGTAGTGGGAATCGCGAAGTTTGTGAAATTATTCCCAAACTCCCCCCTAGAGGAACTCGAGCCCCCGTGCGTGCGGGGTCAGCTCGTTCTCGGCGAGCCACGCCGCGTTGTAGAGCCGGGACATCGAACGCTGACCGCCGTCACACAGGATGGTGACGACGGAACTGCCGGCAGGGAGGCCCTGCGCGACCCTCGCGGCGGCGGTCACATTGAGCGCGGCTGAGCCGCCGAGCAACAGGCCTTCATGGCGCAGCAGATAGTGCGCCATCTCGACCATATCGCGATCGTCCACGCGCAGCGCGTCGTCGGCGGGCGCGCCGCGGAAATTGTCGGTGATGCGTTTGATGCCGATGCCCTCGGCGATGGAGTCGCCCTCGACGTCGAGCGAACCGTGCTTGACGTATGCGTACAGCGCCGAGCCCATCGGATCGGCGAGCACCGTGCGGATGCCCGACCGCTGCTCTTTGAGAAAACCGCTCACGCCGGCGAACGTGCCGCCCGTGCCCGCCGCGGCGACGAACGCATCGATCGCGCCGCCGCTTTGCCGCCAGATCTCCGGGCCGGTGGTCTCGTAGTGGGCGCGGCGGTTGGCCGGGTTGTTGAATTGGTCGGCCCAGATGGCGCCCGGCGTCTCTTGCGCGATGCGCCGCGCGACGTGATAGTAGTTGCCCTGGTCGGCGAAGGGCACAGTGGGCACGATGCGCAGATCCGCGCCGAAAAGGCGCAGCAGATCGAACTTCTCCGACGACTGGTCGTCGGGCACCACGATGATGGAGCGATAGCCGCGCGCATCGCCGAGCAGCGCGAGCGCGATGCCGGTGTTGCCAGCGGTGCCTTCGACGATGGTCCCGCCTGCTTTGAGCTTGCCGGATGCCTCCGCATCCTCGATGATGTACTTGGCCGCTCTGTCCTTGACCGAGCCGCCGGGGTTGAGGAATTCGGCTTTGCCGAGGATGGTCCGGCCGAGCGCCGCCGAGAGATTGGGGATCCGCAGCAGCGGCGTGTCGCCGACCGCCGCGAACAGATCCGCTTTGATGGAGCCGCTCATGTCGGCAAAAGGCTACCCATCGCTCGCGCGGAATACCTGCGCACAACACGATGCAGCAACACCGGATCATCATCATCGGCTCGGGTCCCGCGGGACTCACGGCTGCGGTCTATGCGGCGCGCGCCGATCTCGCCCCGCTGCTCTTCGCCGGCGGTCTGTACGGCGGCCAGCTCATGCTGACCAGCGACGTCGAGAACTATCCCGGCTTTCCCGAAGGCGTGCTCGGCCCCGATCTCATGGAGAAGTTCCGCGCGCAGGCGGAGCGCTTCGGCGCGGTGATCCGCAACGAGGACGTGACGCGCGTCGATTTCAGCTCGCAGCCGCTGCGCGTGTGGGTGGACGAAGAAGAGCATCACGCGCACGTCGTCATCGTCGCGACCGGTGCGTCCGCGAAATGGCTCGGATTGCCCAACGAGACGCGTCTGCGCGGCCGAGGCGTGTCGAGCTGCGCCACGTGCGACGGCGCGTTCTTCAAGGGCAAAGAGATCATCGTGGTCGGCGGCGGCGACACCGCGCTCGAGGACGGTCTGTTCCTCACGCGTTTCGGCCGCCGCGTCACCGTCGTCCACCGGCGCGACGCGCTGCGCGCGTCGAAGATCATGCAGCAGCGAGCGCTGGCCCATCCCAAGATGCAGTTCATCTGGAACAGCGCGATCCACGACATCGAAGGCGAGCGCGCCGTCACCGCCGTGAAACTGCGCAACCTCGAGACCGATGCGATCACGTCGATGGACGCGGACGCGGTGTTCGTCGCCATCGGCCACGAACCGAACACCGCGATCTTTGCGGGACAATTGGCTTTGGACGAACGGGGCTACGTCGTATCGCCCGACGGCGTGCGCACAAACGTCCCCGGCGTCTTCGTCGCAGGCGACGTCCAGGACACGCGTTACCGCCAGGCGGTGACCGCAGCCGGGATGGGCTGCCGGGCGGCGCTCGAAGCAGAAAAGTATCTCGAGGAGCACGAAGCACGAGTGACCGTCGGCCACGGGGGCGCCACCCTTAAGTCCTGAGGGCGGAACGGCCGATACTTTAATGTAGAAGAAATCACCGCCAACCGCCGCAGGTCAAGCTGCGCGGGACACGGTCATCGCTTCATCGGAGCCATATCGAACGCATGAGTGAGCAACAGTCCGTTCCGGCCGCAGCGCTCGAGCAGGCGCGCGCGGAGATGAGCAACGGCAATTCGGCGGCAGCGGTCACGCTGGTGCGCCAGGTCGTCGGCCGCCCCGACACGACCCCGGATCAGCTCGCCGCGGCAGCGCGGCTGGGCGTCAATCTCGGCCTCGAAGAGTCGTTCGGTTGGACGATGCGCGCCGGGCGCCGTCAGATGGAAGCTGGCAGTCTCGAAGACGCGCGGGAGACGTTCACCGCGGCGCGCGCGCTCGATGAGAAGAACTACGAACCGATCTTCGAGCTTGGCCGCGTCGAGATCGCCGCCGGCAATAAGGCCGAAGGTCTGGGCCGCTTCGCCGAAGTGCTGCGCAAGTCGAACTACACGTTCGTGCCGGCGCTCTTCGAAGCCGGCTGCGTGTACGAAGCGGACGATCAGGTCGATCAGGCGATCCTCACCTTCAAGCGCATCGTCGAGCGCGACAAGAGCCATGCGTATGCGTTGGACCATCTCGGCAAGCTGTACAAATCGAAGCAGATGGCGCCGGAAGCGACGGCGTACTTCCTGCAGTCGGCCGAAGCCGCGCGCAAGATCATGGACTACGCCTTGGCGCTGCGGTGCGCGCGCGACATCATCGAATTCGATCCGGGCAACGCGCGAGCGCTCGGGCTCGAAGCGGAGATGCTGCGGATCCTGCCCGAACCGCGCGCGAAAGAAAAAGCGAGCGCCGAACCGGCGCCTGCGCCGGCGCCCAAACCCGCGCCGCCGCCGCCGCCCGTGCAGCAAGTCGCGGCAGGCGTCGTGCCCCACGACTTCCGGCTCATCGAACAGCAATCCAAGGCCACGCTGGAGCTCGCCCAGGTCACCGCGGGCGTCGCCGAGGCGTACAAGCAGCGGCTCGCGATCGAGGAGCAGATCAAGGCCGCGCAGGCCACGCTCGAGTCCGTCACGGCGGCGGGCCAGGGCGCCGATCAAGAGCTCACCGCGATCAAGGCGCAGCTCTACACGGTCGGACAGGCGCGCGTCGCGGAAGAGGCTGCGATGGCAGCGCTCTCCGCGAAGCTCGACCAGGCGCGCCAAGGCCTGGTGGCCCTCGAGACGCTGCATGAGAGCATCAAGCAGGCGGACGAGCAGCGACAGGGCATCCTCAAGACGATCGAACAGCTGAAGACCGAAGCCGCCGCGGTGCAAACGGCAGCGGGCAAAGCGAAGACCGATGCATCATCGGTCGAGAAGGCGCTGACAGAGGTCACCGGCGGTTTCGGCGCGCTGCGCAAAGAGGCGGAGACCGCGAAGGCGGTGCTCGACGATGCCAAGACGCAAGCGGAGAAGGCGAAGGCCGACGCCGCCGCGGCAGAGGCTGCCGTCGTCAAGGCGCGCGAGAAGTTCGAGGCGTCTCGGACCGCGGTCGACGCGGCCGAGCAGCGCATCATCGAGGCCGCTGCGCACGCCAACGCGGTCGGCAGCGACGCGGCCGTGACCATCGCCGGCATCGCAGACGTGGAGACCTCGGTCGGCGCCGCGCTGGCGGCGCAGAAGACGATAGAAGATGCGATCGGTCAGCTGCGCGCGCTCGCGGTGGCGCTCACAGAGCGGCGCAAGCAGACAGAGGCGGCGCTGACCCAGATCGCCGGCATCGGGGAAACGCAAGCGACCGGACTCAACGAAGCCGACATCGCCAAGCTGGAAGCCGGTCTCGCCGCAGCGATCGAAAAAGCAGCGGTCGCCGCCCACAAGCCGCCGCAGCCGGCCGCACCCGCCGCGCCGGCAGCCGCAACCCCCGCGCCGCCGCCCGTCGCTGCCGCTGCGGCAAAACCGAACGGCGTGTCGCAAGCACCCGCGCCGCCGCCCGCACCGGCGAAGGCGAAGGCGGATGCCGGCAAGCCGCCCGAAAAAGCTGCGGAAAAGCCTGCCGACAAGGCTGTCGTGCCCGAGCGCAGCTCGGGTTCCCCCAAAGCCGACGACAATTCGCCCGGCGGCGTCTTCGCCCGCGGTTCAGCCGCGCTCGAAGCGAAGAAGCCGCAAGAAGCGCTCAAGATCTTCGAAGCGCTGGCCTCGAATCCGGAGTTCGCGGTGCTCGCGCAGACCGCCATCGGCCGCTGCTACGCGCAGATGGGCCAGTTCGACGAGGCCATCGCGCGCTATTCGAAGGCGCTCGAGACGCCAGGGCATCCGGAAGAGCAGTATCACGAAGCGCTCTACTACATGTCCGCCGCGCACGAGAGCCGTGACGACGCGGAATCGCGCGAGCTTGCGGTGTGGGCGCTCGAGGAGATCGTCGCGGCCAACCCGCGCTATCGCGACGTCGCCGCGCGTATGGAAGCGCTCAAGTCGAAAGCGGGCAAGGCCGCCGCCGGCGGAGCGGCATAACGCGTGACGAACGCCAATCGCAAGCGTCAGCTCGCCGTCGAGACGGCGGCCAAGGAAGGCCTGCGGGCCTCCGTGCCGCTGTACATCGCCGCGGCGGAGGCGTTCGCACAAGAGGATCGTCCTGCGCAAGGTGTCGAGCTGCTCGGCGAGCTGCTCAACGCCAAAGAGCGCCGACGCGGGCTGTTCGGCCGCGCAGAGAAGAACCCGCTCGGCACCGAGCGGCTGCGCGTCGCCACCAAGTACGCCGAACTCGCGCGGACCACATCGCCGACCGAAGATTCGCTCGAGATGCTCGAGGATCTCTCCATCGAGTTCTCCGAGAGCCCGGCCATCCGGCGCGCCAACGCCGACGGACTGCGCAACGCCGGCTATGCCGCCGACGCCATCGAAGAATATCAATACTGCGCGAGGCTCGAGCCCGAGGACGGCGACATCGAGGTGCGCATGAGCGAGCTGTTCGCCGCGCTCGGCCGCACGGACGAAGCGATCGACAGCTTGCGCAAGGGCATCGCGCAACACGCGGCGAGCGGCGAGTACGAACAAGTCGCCGACCGGGCGATGCGTTTCATCGATCTCAACCCCGATGACCTCGAGGACGTCTACATGTCGCTCGAGCTGCTGCCGGGCGAAGTGCTCAAACGCCACGTGCCCTCGCTCGATCACATCGGCATCCTCGTGCGCCGCGATCCGAGCAAGGGAGACGAGTGGCGCGCCCGCATGGAGCAGCGCCTCGTCGATCTGTACACGCTCGTGCTCGAGATCGACGGCCGCAACGCGGCGGCGCGCCGCGGCATCAACGTGCTCGGCCAGCAGTATATGGCGGACGTCGAAGTGCGCCTCAAAGCCGCCGCGCAGAAGGCGCAAGCGGCGGCGACGCCCGCTCCCGCACCTGCGACGCCCACCCCCGAGACGCCAGCGCCGAAGCCGGCCGTCGCGTCGGCTCCAGCGACGCCCGCGCCCGCAGCAGCGACGGTCGCGCCCGCATCTGCGACACCCGCACCCGCACCTGCGACACCTGCGCCCGCGACGCCCGCGCCGACGCCTCCAGCCACGCCGGCCGCAGCCGCAGCGCCGCCGCCCGCAGCGACTCCATACAAACCCGCGCCGGCTGCCGCATCACCCGAGCTGCGCTCGGGCACTACGGCGCCGCCGCCACCCGCCCCGCCGCCACCGGCCGCGCCCGCGCGAGCCGAAGCCGCAGAGGTCCACGCGCCCGAGCTGGTCGAGAAGTCTCCAGGAGAGCTGGTCGCTGAAGAGACGCCCGTCGTCGCCGCGGCCGTACCGGTCGCCGCGGCCGGAGACGCAGGGGCTCAAACGCCGGCAGCCGCGCCCGCTTCGGGCAAAGGTCTGTACGCCTTCGCCTTGCGCAAAGCGCAAGAGCAATTCGACGCCGGGAGCTACGACGCGGCCGCGCAGGCGTGCGATCGTATCCTCAAGCGCGGCGACATCCCCGAAGTGCTGCAGCTGCTCATGGCCTGCTACGTCAAGCTCGAGCGCAAACCGGACGCGGTCGCGGCCGGCTTGCGTTACGCCGAGTCGCTGGCCGCTGAGAGTCCCGCCAAGGCGCTTGAAGCGCTCACCGAGATGATCAAGACGCTGCCCGATGCCGCGCTCGTGCTACGCCGCTCGCAGCTGCTCACGAACATGCGCCAAGTGGAGTTCGCTGGAAAAAAAGGCTGAGCGAAGAGCTACGGCGCGAAGGCGTAGATGACCCGATACGTCTCCGTCGCCGGCTTGCCGTCGATCTTCGGCGGTAGGAACGTGCTGTGCGAAGCAGCCGCCAGCGCGGCCTGGTCCAGCGACGGGTGTCCGGCAGATTTCTCCAAGCGCTGCGAGATCACGTTGCCCTTCGGCCCCACCGTGACGAGCACGACCGCGGTGCCCTCTGCGTTCTGCGCGCGCGCGATCTCCGGATAGTCCGGCTGGACGCGGTTGGCGAAACGCGCGTCGACGACGACCTGCGGCGCGTAGACCTCGGCCGCCGGCGTCGGCGTCGCGGGAGCCGGTGTCGGCGTCGCGGGTGCAGGCGTCGTCACGGTGGTCGTCGGCACTGCGGGCGTCGGCGGACTGAAGAACGATGGTCCAAAAGCGACGTTCCTCTTGGGTGCCGGCGTCTTGGCCGGCTTGGGCGTCGGCCGCGGCGAGCTGGAGGGGCTCGGCGTCGGCGCCGGTGATTGCGTCGGCTTCGGCGTCGGAGAAGCCGCCGGCGTCGGCGAGGCCGGGAACAAGGCGATCTTAGGCACCTTGAACGGTACCGTGTGCATCGAGACGCTCGCCTTCGGCGGCGTCGCCTTCGGCTTCTGCCACCCGCTGAGCACCGCGCTGATGCCGGCCTGCGAATAGAGCGCGAAGCCGATGCCGGCCAGCACGACCAACGCCACAAGCCCGCCGATGATCTTGACGCGGCTGCTTACCTGCTTGCGCCGACGCCGATCGTCGCGGTCTTCTTTGAAGCTGCGTCGTAGCGGAGCGCCCGGAGTGAAACTCACGCGAGAGGGACCTCCCCAAAAGTCCTGAGCGAGCGGTGCTCGCCCTTCTCTATATTAGGTATCGTCCTGGAAATACCTTAGTTTATGGCGCCGCCGGGACACCCGGGTGTTCTCAAAGCCGTGAGGGCAACTCGTGCGCCAGCGCACGCAATGCGCGCACGCCGGCGGGGAGAGCGGCTTCGTCGAGCCGGAACTCGGGCGAATGCGTGGCCGGATTGTCCACATCCTTAAAGCCCGTGCCCAGCCGCAGATAGCAGCCCGGCGCGGCCTGGGCGAAGTAAGCGAAGTCCTCCGCCCCCATGCTCGGCACCGGCAGATCGACGACGGTCTCGCCGGCGGCGCGCATGATCGCGAGAACCTCATCGACCAGCGCCGGCGCGTTGTAGACCGGCGGATAGCCGAATTCGATCTCGAACTCGTAGGTGGCGCCATGCGCGTGGCAGATGCCCTTGACGATCCGCTCGAGCCGCTCCGGCACCACAGCGCGCACTTCCTCATCGAGGCAGCGGATCGTCCCCTCGAGCACCGTCTCATCCGCGATGATGTTGCGCCGGTAGCCGCCGCGCACCACGCCGATGGTCAGCACCACCGATCGTAACGGATCCACCTCGCGGCTCGCGATGGTCTGCAGCGCGGTCACGATCTCGGCGGCGATCGGGATGGTGTCGACGCTCTTGTGCGGATACGCCGCATGTCCGCCGCGGCCGCGCACGGTGATGGAGAAGTCGTCGCACGAGGCCGACATGGCGCCGTGGCGCGTGCCGAAGACGCCGCTCGGCAGCAGCGGGGAGACGTGCAGCATCGCGACGGCGTCGACGGCCGGCGAACGCATGACGCCCGCGTCGATCATCGGCTTCGCGCCGCCCGGACCTTCCTCGGCGGGTTGGAAGAAGAACTTGATCGTGCCCGCGAGCCGCTCGCGCTCAGCCGCGAGCGAGACGGCGGCGCCGAGCAGCATCGCGGTATGCGCGTCGTGGCCGCAGGCGTGCATGACGCCGGGCACCTTGGACGAGAACGGCTCGCCGCTGCGTTCTTGCAGCGGCAGCGCGTCCATATCGGCGCGCAGCGCGATGGTCTTGCCCGGGCGCCCGCCGCGCAGCGTGCCGACGATGCCGGTCGTGGCGACGCGCCGCACGTCGACGCCTGCGGCGCGCAGCGTCGTCTCGACGAGCGCACTGGTGCGTTCCTCGAGGAATCCGACCTCGGGATGCTCGTGGATCTGCCGCCGCCAGCGGATGACATCGTCGAAGACGCGCTGGAGCGCGGCTTCGCTCATGCGAAGAGCGGGACTTTGGACTCGCGTCCTGCGGCGATGGTGCGCTCGATCTCGGCGGCGTCCTTGGGCAGGCCGTCGCCGAGGATCTCGTGATCGCGTTCGGTGATGAGCACGTCGTCTTCGATGCGCACGCAGATGCCGGCGAAGCGCTTGTCCGCCCCGACGTCCTCGGGCACGTAGAGTCCCGGCTCGACGGTCACGACCATGCCGGCTTTCATCGGCCGCCAGTCGCCGTTCGCGCGTGTGCGGCCGACGTCGTGCACGTCGATGCCCAAGAAATGTCCGGCGCGATGCGGCAAGAACGGCTTGTGCGCCCCGCTGTCCACCACCGCGTCGTGCGTGCCTTTCACCAGACCGAGCTCGAGCAGGCCGTCGACGAGCACGCGCTGTGACGCGCCGTCCACGTCGGTGGCGAACTTGGCGCCGGGCTTGCAGGCCGCGATCGCGGCGCGCTGGGCAGCGAGGACGATATCGTAGACCGCCCGCTGCTCGGGCGTGAACGTGCCGGAGATCGGAAACGTCCGGGTGATGTCGCCGCAGAAGTAATCGACCTCTGCGCCCGCGTCGATGAGCACGAGCGCTTTATCGGGCACCCGGTCTCGGTTGGCCGTGTAGTGCAGGCACACCGCGTTCGCGCCGCCCGCGACGATGCTCGGATAGGCGAGCTGCGCGCCGCGGCTGATGAAGGCGTATTCGACGATCGCCTGGATCTCGTATTCGTGCATGCCCGGCCGCGCGTGCTGCATCGCCGCGAGATGGCCGGCAGCCGAGACCTCGACCGCGCGCCGCATGCCGACCACGTCGGCGGGAGACTTGATCGCGCGCATCTCGTGCAGGATGTCGGATGGATCGAGCAGGTTGCTCGCGCCGCGGTCCACGCGCCGACGAGCCACGCGTGCGCGCAGCACGTGATCGCGGATGCGGCGCTGGAAGTCCTCGCCGCCGTTGAAGCCGTAGTAGAGATGATCCGCCGTGTCGAGCAGCTTCGGCAGGCGTTCGTCGAGCTCGGCGATCGGGTATGCCGCATCCACGCCGAGCGCGGCGGCGGCGGCTTCGACGCCGAGGCGGCGGCCGGTCCAGATCTCGCGGTCGCGGTCGCGCGGCTGTACGAAGATGACCGTCTTCGTGTCCGGATGCGAGGGCGCGATGACGAGCACGCTGTGCGGCTCGGTGAAGCCGGTCAGATAGTAGAAGTCGGCGTCTTGCCGATACGGGTACTCCGAATCATTGGACCGGACCGCAGGGGGTGCGCTCGGGAAGACCGCGACGGCATCCCCGATGCTCTTGGCAAATGTCGCGCGCCGGCGTTCGAATTCGGTCATGCGTGCTTCCTTATAACCCGCGCGCTTGGCGCAAGTACTCGACGGTGTGTCGGATGGTGTCGCCGTCGCCCGCGTCGGGCAGCCGGCGCAGGTAGGTCTCGAGGTCCTCGATCGCGCGGTCGTAGCGGTGCAGGCGCGCGAACAGGATGCCACGATCGCGCATCTCGGTCGGATCGTCAGGATCGAGCGCGAGCTGCAGCTCGATGGCGGCGAGCGCGGCGACGTAGTTCTTCGATTGGCTGAGGCTGTTCTTGAGGTTGAGCAGCACGCGCTTGACGATGGTGCGGTTCGGCACCGGATCGAGGAACGAATCGCGCCAGGTGATGCGCCCGCGGTAGAGCTTGTCGACGAGCGCGACGCATTCGGCCACGCCGAGGACCGCACCGCCTTGGAAGGGGTCGATGAACAGCCGGCTCGTCGGGTCGGGGAAGCGCACGACGAAGTGCCCGGGCAGGCCGACGCCTTGCAGCGTCAACCCGACGCGGCGCGCGGTCTCCATGACGACGATCGAGAGCGAGATCGGGATGCCGATGCGGCGATCGAGGACGCTCGAGAGCAGGCTATTGCCGGGCTCGTGATACGCGCCGTGATTGGG
The DNA here is from genome assembly GCA_963805945.1 of Vulcanimicrobiota bacterium. GTDB lineage: Bacteria > Vulcanimicrobiota > Vulcanimicrobiia > Eremiobacterales > Eremiobacteraceae > JAFAHD01. Next base: position 74,292 of record CAWDVP010000003.1, read on the forward strand.
GCGAAAGCCGCCTTCGCCGAACAGCGTGCGCACGACGCCGTCGATGAGCAGATAGGGGTCCTGCGAGCCGCCGGCGGCCATCGCCGCGCGCGCCGCGAGCGCCTCGAGCTTGCGCGTGTAGCGGTCGGGTTCGACGCCGGAATCGAACACCGCCGCGGCCAGCAGACATGCGCGGTCGAGCGGCAACTCCTCGCCCGTCTCATCGCACGCAGCGATGAGGTTGGCGAATTGCCGGGCCGGCATGAGCGGTCTCATAGGACGGCCTCCCTTCTCGGCGCTCCTCTTTCGCCCCTAGCGGAAGGCGGCCGCATCACCAAGAAAAGCCGTCACATGCGTATCGATGCGGACCCGATGCTCGCGCGCAGAGCCGAATTTCCCATCCTCTCCACCTGCACGTATCTCATCAGCAACTCGCTCGGCGCGATGCCCGCGCGCACCGCGGACCGGCTCGCCGAATACGCCGCGACCTGGGCGACGCGCGGCGCGGTCGCCTGGGATGAGTGGATGGGTTTGGCGGGGCGCGTCGCCGATCTGGCGGGCGGGCTCATCGGCGCAGCGCCCGGCGAGACGACGATGATGCAGAACGTATCGCAGTGCGAATCCGTGCTCATCTCATGCTTGGATTTCTCCGGGCCGCGCAACAAGGTCGTCTACACCGAGCTCGAGTTCCCGACCGTCCACTACGATTGGCAGGCGCAGACGCGGCGCGGCGCGCGCATCGAGGTGGTGCCCAGCGCCGACGGCATCTCGGTCGACCCGCAGGCGATCTGCGACGCCATCGACGAGCGCACCATCGCCGTGCCGATCTCGCACGTGCTCTTCCGTTCGAGCGCGCTGTGCGACATCGCGCCGATCGTCGAGAAGGCGCATCGCGTCGGCGCGTACGTCTTCCTCGACGTGTTCCAATCGGTCGGCAGCGTGCCGATCGATGTGAGGGCGCTCGGCGTGGACGCGTGCGTCGGCGGTTGCCTCAAGTGGCTGTGCGGGGGGCCGGGCGCCGCGTTTCTCTGGGTGCGCCCCGACCTGTATGCGACCCTCGTGCCGACGATGGTCGGCTGGTTCGGCCACAAGCGACCGTTCGATTTCGACATGGCGGCTTTCGAGCCGGCCGACGATGCGTGGCGCTTCGCCGGCGGCACGTCGAACATCCCCGCGCTGTACGCCGCGCGCAGCGGGCTCGAGATCATCGGCGAGGTCGGCGTGGAGAACATCCGCGCGCGCAGCGTCGAGCTGACGTCCTTCGCGATCGAGCGCGCGCTGGCGGCGGGGTTCTCCGTGCGCACGCCGTTGCCGGCGAGCGAGCGCGGTGGACACGTGACGGTCGACCTGCCTGATGCCCGCCGCGCCTGCGACGAACTGATCCGGCGCGGCTTCATCGTCGACTATCGTCCGCTCGCCGGCATCCGCATCGCACCGCACTTCTACAACAGCCGCGATGAGGTGGCGGCGGTCTTCGACGAATTGGCGGCGATCCGCGATGGCCGTTGACGTCGTCGTCGTCGGCGCCGGGCCGGGCGGCTCGGCCGCCGCGCATTGGCTCGCGCGAGCGGGCGCGAAGGTCGCGCTGCTCGAGCGCGCACGCTTTCCGCGCGACAAGAGCTGCGGCGACGGCATCACCGCGCACGCGGTCGACATCCTCGCCGACATGGGCGTCGGCTTCGAGTCCTTCGGCGGCAAAGGCGCGCGCACGTTCGGCGGTTTGATCGGCGGTCCCGGCGGCGGTTCGTTCGCTGCTGCGCCGCCGCCCGATGCGAACGGCGCGCGTGTGGAGTGCTGGGTCGTGCCGCGCACGCTGTTGGACGAGACGCTCGCACGCGCGGCCGTTGCGGCTGGCGCATCGCTGCGCGAGGAGACGGTCTTCACCGGCCTCGTGCGGCGCGACGGCGCGGTATGCGGCGTCGAGTATGCGGATAGTCGCGGCGGCGGGCGGATCGACTGCGCGCTGGTCATCGGCGCCGACGGCGCGCACTCCGCGGTCGCGCACGCGCTTGGGCTGGCGGAGAACCGGCCCGCGCATCTCGGCTACGCGCTGCGCGGTTACTACGCCGGGGTCGAAGGCCTCAGCGACACACTCGAGATCTACTACCACGACCGGCACAACTTGCCTGGCTACGGGTGGATCTTCCCCGCCGGCGACGGCCTCGCCAACATCGGCATCGGCATCTTCTCCGGCGAGCTGCGCCGATCGAAGAAGAAGATGCGCGGATTGCTCGAGGACTTTCTCGTCGCGACGCCGGCCATCGCGCAGCGCTGCCGCGCCGCCACGCCGGTCGGCCGCGCCATCGGCTGGCCGCTGCCGATGGCGAGCTCGCATCGGCCGACGGTCTTCGACGGCGTGCTGCTGGTCGGGGATGCCGCCTCGCTCGTCGACCCGCTCACCGGCGAGGGGATCTACACCGCGCTCGTGTCCGGCCGCAGCGCCGCGCGGGCGGCGCTCCACGCGCTCGCTGTCGGCAGCACGACGCGCGATGCGCTGCGCTCGCACGAACGCGAGTGGCGCGCGGAAGCGGGAGGCTATCTCTCGTCGGGGCGGCTGCTCAAGAACTTGGCCAAGAGCGCGACGCTGCTCGACCTCGTCGTGCGCCGCGCAGGGGAGAGCGAATACTACGCGAGCAGGGCCATCGGCTATGGCTTGGGCACGCTGGACCGCCGGCGGGCGCTGCGCTCGATCGTGTTGAAGGCGCTCTTACAGCCCTCATTCTTCAGCCTGAAACCTTTGCGTCAATCGCCGATATAGAGAGATGCCATGAACGACGAGCCGCAGCCCTCACTGCCCCCCGTTGAGCCCGCGCCCTCTGCCGCGCCTGCGCCGGCGGCCGTCGAACGTCCGCCGGTAGATGCGAGCGTCGCGGAAGCCCGCACGTGGGCGATGCTCACGCATCTGTCAGCGCTCACCGGCTTCATCGGCGTGCCGTTCGGCCACGTCATCGGCCCGCTCATCATGTGGGCGATCAAGAAAGACAAATTCCCGTTCGTCGACGATCAAGGGAAAGAGGCGCTCAACTTCCAGATCTCGATGACCATCTACGGCGCGGTCGCGGGCGTGCTGTGCTTCGTGGTCATCGGCATCCCATTGCTCATCGCGCTCGTGATCACCGACGTCATCCTGACCGTCATCGCGGCGATCGCCGCGAACGAGGGCAAGACGTACCGCTACCCGATCACCATCCGCCTCGTCACCTAGTCCTCTTCGGCTTCGCCGCCTTCAGGAAACGCTTCGCGCTCGGGCACAGGTCCACGAGCACGCATGTGGCGCACGCCGGCATGCGCGCGTGGCACACGCGGCGGCCGTGATGGATGAGCCAGTGGTGCGCATCCGACCACTCGGCTTGCGGCACGATCTTCATCAACTGCTGTTCGGTCTGCGCGGGCGTCTTCGCGCGCGCGAGGCCGGTGCGGTTGGCGACGCGAAAGACATGCGTGTCCACCGCGATCGCGTCGCGGTCGAAGCCGACCGAGAGCACGACGTTCGCGGTCTTGCGTCCGACGCCCGGCAGCGCCAGCAAGTCGTCCATCGTGTTGGGCACCGCGCCGCCGAAGCGCTCCACGATCATGCGGCTCGCAGCGACGATGTTCTTGGCCTTGGTGGTGAAGAGCCCACACGTCCGGATGAACGGTTCGAGATCGTGCGGCTCGAGCGCGGCCATCGCCTCGGCGGTCGGGAAACGCGCGAACAGCGCAGGCGTCACCATGTTGACGCGCGCGTCGGTGCACTGCGCGGACAGCATCACCGCGACGAGCAGCTGGAACGTGTCGCCGAAATGCAGCGCGGTCTCCGCGCCGGCGTACTCTCTGCGCAGCCGGTCGAGGATCGCCTGCGTCCGCTGCGGACTTGGTCAGGGCAGGCGGACGCGCGCCTTGTTCCGGTCGAAGACGACGAGTCCGTCGCGTTCGAGATCGTCGAGCAGTTGGGCGAGCCACGCGATGTCGGTTTTGCCAAAGTCGGCCTTCACCTGCGGCCCCAGCCGCAGCAGGCTCATGCTCGGGCGCCGCGTGAGCGCCCGGATCGCCGCGCCGCGGTGCTGCCGTCGCGAACCGCGATACGCGCGCTGACGCGGTCGTCGCGCGACGCGCGCTCGTCGCTGGCGCTGCGCGTCGGACAGGGCCACCCAGGCGCATGCGCGCTGCGCTGGGCACCCGCCGCACAGCGGCGTCGCACGGCAGAAGAGCGCGCCGATATCCATGAGCGCGTGGTTCCACGCAGCCGCGTCGCGCGGCAGCGCCGCGTGCGCCAGCCCCCACGCCTTGCGATCGCCGGCGTCGTCGACCGCGAGCAGCGCGCGCGACAGCACACGCCGGATGTTCACGTCGACGGCCGCCTCTGCGGCGCCGAAGGCGAAGCTCGCGACCGCGGCCGCGGTGTAGCGGCCGACGCCGGGCAGTCCGCGCAGCGCGGCGACGTCGCGCGGCACGCGGCCGCTGTGCTCGCGCATGATGGCGCGCGCGCATTCCCACAAGCGCCGCGCGCGCGAGTTATAGCCGAGCCCCGACCACGCGTGGAGCACGTCGCGCAGCGGGGCGGCGGCGAGCCGCGCGATGGTCGGGAAACGCGCGAGGAACTCGCGGTACTTGGGGATGACGCGCGCGACCTGCGTCTGCTGCAGCATGAACTCGGAGACGAGGATGGCGTATGGGTCGCGGGTGCGCCGCCATGGCAGGTCACGCCCGTGGCGGGCGTACCAGCCGAGGATCGACTTGTGTAGGGGCCGATCTTTAGATCGGCCCGGAGCCAACGCAGACGAGGGTCGATCTAAAGATCGACCCGCTACATGGGTGTTCCTAGATGGTGATCGAGCCTTCAAGGTACAGCGCCGCGCGCCCGCCGATCGCCACTCGGTCGCCGAGATCCTCGCAGAACACCTCGCCGCCGCGCGGCGAGAGCTGGAGCCCACGTAACGGGTTGCGATCGAGCCGCTTGGACCAGTACGGGATGAGCGTGCAGTGCGCGGAGCCGGTGACCGGATCCTCGGGGATGCCCTGGCGCGGCGCGAAGAAGCGGGAGACGAAATCCGCGTCGGAGCCGGGCGCGGTGCAGATGAGCGCGCGCACGTTGTCGATGCCTGCGAGCAGCGCCATGTCCGGTTTGAGCGCGCGGATGTCCGCTTCGGTCTCGTACACCGCCATATAATCGGCGGCGATCAGCACAGACGTGGGCTTGACGTTGAGCGCTTGAAGCAGCGCCGCGGGCGGCTCGCACGGCTTCGGAGGGCGCGCCGGGAAGTTCATCATCAGCGTCAGGTCCTGCGCCTTCACCTCAAGCGCTCCGCTCTTGGAGGTGAACGTCACCGAGGTGCGGCCGGGCTCGAGCCGGTTGAAGACCGCGAACGCGCTCGCCAGCGTCGCGTGGCCGCAGAGTTCGACCTCGACGGCTGGCGTGAACCAGCGGATCCCGTATTGCGTTCCTTCCTGCACGAGAAACGCCGTTTCGGAGAGGTTGTTCTCGAGTGCGATCGACTGCAACACCGCGTCGGGCAGCCACGCGGGCAGCGGCACCACCGCCGCGGGATTGCCGCCGAAGACGCGGCCGCTGAAGGCATCGATTTGGTAGAGCGGAAGTTTCATTTGGGTTTCGACTTCGCTCCGGCGCGACGGGAATCCCCGAGCTTCGCTCGGACGGTCGAATAAATTCGACCGCTACAACCGTACTAAGCTTTGACCGTTCCCGACGGACGAATGGAGACAATGAGCGCACGCATCTGGCTCGGCGCGATGGGCTGGCAAGAGAAAGACTGGGTCGGTCCGTTCTATCCGGACGGCGCGGCCGGCAAGAACATGCTCGCGCACTACGGCCGCGCGCTGAAGACCGTCGAGATCGATTCGTCGTTTTACGGCCGGCCGCGCGCGTCGAGCATCGAAGAATGGGGCGCGGCCGTGCCGGACAGTTTCCGCTTCGCGCTCAAAGTGCCGTCCGAGGTCACGCACAAACGCCGTTTCAAGGATGCCGGCGAGCCGTTCCGTTTCTTCGTCGAGCGCGTGCGCGGCCTCGGGACGAAGCTCGGCGCGATCCTGCTGCAATGCCCGCCGGACTTCGCGCCGAGCGCCGGCAACCGCAGCAAGCTCTTCGAGTTCCTCGAGACGCAGCTGCCCGACGATGTCAACGTCGCGCTCGAGCTACGCGACGCGGGCTGGTTCGACGACGCGCTGTTCGGGCTCGCGCGCGATAAGCGTTTTGCGATAGCGGCCACCGAGAGCGAGCGTTTCGACGTCGCATTGGCGGCCGACATCCTCGAGCGCCAGCGCGGCGGCGCGCCGTTCGCGTATCTGCGTTGGATGAGTGACGAGCAGTTCGAGCACTTCGATCGCATCCGCATCGATCGCACGGCATCGCTCGACGCGTGGACGGCGCTCATCGAGCGCATCCGCGGCGAACTGACGGATATCTACGGATACGTCAGCGATGATTACGCGGGGCACGCGCCGGCGACGATCCGCGACCTGCTCGCCCGGCTCGGCGAAGCCGCGCCGACCGACATCACCACCCCGCGGCTCTTCTAACGCAGGCACAGCGCCGCGACTGTTGGAATGACACAGGATAGCCGATAGAGTCGACAAAGGCAGATATCTGAAGTTGATAGTGAATGAGATCGAGGTGCTCTTCGGCGGCCAAGCCGGAGACGGCAGCCTCACCACCGGCGATCTGATCGCCACCGTCTTCAAGCGCATGGGCCTGGACGTGTACACGTTCAAGGACTTCCCTTCGCGCATCCGCGGCGGCCACACCAACTACGTCATCCGCGCCGGGCGAACATCCGCACTACGGCCTCGCCGACTTCGTCGACGCGCTGGTCGCGTTCGACCTCGAGTGCGTGCAGAAGCACATCGAGGAGATGCGCCCCGGCGGCTTCGTCATCTTCGACAACACCGACGAACAGCTCACCGATGCGGTGAAGCGCGACGACGTGCACTTCTACGAAGTGCCGCTCGCCAAGATCGCGAAAGAAGATCTCGGGCTCGAACTCGTGCGCAACACCATCTCGCTCGGCGTGCTGAGCCAGCTCATCGGCATGGATCCGGCGATCGTGCGGACGACGTCATCACGCGCCAGTACGAGCGCAAAGGCGAGAAGGTCGTCGACGCAGAACATCGCGCGCGATCGAGGCCGGCGAGCAGTACGTCAAAGACCATTTCCCGCGGCCGAGCGGCTACGGCTTGTCGGCACGCCCCGACGTCGATCGCCTCATCATGATGGGCAACGACGCGATCGCGCTACGGCGCGCTCGTCGGCCGGCTGCCGCTTCATGGCCGGCTATCCGATCACGCCCGCGACCGACATCCTCGAATGGATGGCCAAGCACGCGCCCAAGTTCGGCGGCGTGGTGATGCAGGCCGAAGACGAGCTCGCCGCCATCAACATGATCATCGGCGCGGCGTTTGCGGGCACGCGCGCGATGACCTCGACCTCGGGCCCCGGCCAAGCGCTCATGACCGAAGGCATCGGCCTGGCCGGCGTGACTGGAGATCGCCGATCGTCATCGTCGAATGCGCGCGCGCCGGTCCGTCGACCGGCATGCCGACGAAGACCGAGCAGAGCAATCTCAACCATCTCATCTTCTCCGGACACGGCGAGATCCCGAAAGTCGTGCTCGCGCCGGGCACCGTCGAAGAATCGTTCTATCTCACCGTCACGGCGTTCAACCTCGCCGAGAAGTACCAGCTGCCGGTGTTCATCATCAGCGAGCAGGCGCTGTGCCAGAGCAAGGAGACGCTGCCGAAGATCGACATCAGCGCGGTGACCGGTCGATCGCGGCAAGCTGCATCGCAACGGCCCGCTCACCTTCGGCGAATACAAGCGCTTCGAGTTCACCGCCGACGGCGTCTCGCCGCGCGCCATCCCGGGCACCGAAGGCGGCATGCACCTCGTGCCGGGCTCCGAGCACAACGATGCCGGCGTCATCACCGAGGATGCGCGCAACCGCGTCAAGATCATGGACAAGCGGATGCGCAAGCTCGAGACGATGCGCGCCGACCTGCCCAAGGCGAACGTGCTCGGCGACACGCGCGCCAAGGTCGCGTTCATCGGCTACGGCAGCAACCGCGGGCCGATCTCCGAAGCGCAGGACCGGCTCGCCGCGGCGGGTACGCCGACGCGCTTCCTGCAGCTGCGCACGCTGTGGCCGTTCCCCGAGCAGACAGGTGCGCGACTTCGTCGCCGGCGCCGAGCACGTCTTCGTCGTCGAGAACAACTATCACGGGGCAGCTCGAGCGGCTGGTCCGCTACGTCGTCGGGCCGCTGCCGCACATGCACCGCGTGCTCAAGTACAACGGCCGGCCGTTCCGGCCGATCGAGATCATCGAGCCGGTCCAGGGCGTCATGCCGCATCGAACGGCCCCACGTCCGCGCGCACCACATCTGTAGCGGCGACGTTAGTCCGACTAGTGGCAGGACGACGTAAGTGGCCACGCGATCACCCCCAAAGATTTCGCCACCGCGACGCCGTCGTGGTGGTGCGCCGGCTGCGGCGACTTCGGCGTGCTCTCCGCGCTCAAGCAGGCGTGGCGGACCTCGGCCTGCAGCCCAAGGACGTCGCCTTCATCTCCGGCATCGGCTGCTCGGGCAAGATCAGCGGCTACCTGCACTCGTACGCGTTCCACGGCGTGCACGGCCGCGCGCTGCCGGCCGCGACCGCGGTGAAGCTCGCGAATCGCGACCTGACGCGTCATCGTCGCCGGCGGCGACGGCGACGGCTACGCGATCGGCGCCGGCCACTTCTTGCACGCGGTGCGCCGCAACCCGAACATGACCTACATCGTCATGGACAATCAGACGTACGGGCTCACCAAGGGCCAGTCGTCGCCGACCAGCGCGACTCGGCTAGTCTTTCGGGCACGAGCCCGGCCGGCAATCCCGACGCGCCGCTCAACGGCCTCGCCGTCGCGCTCGCGGCCGGCGGCACGTTCCTCGCACGCGGCTTCTCCTCAGAGCCCAAGGCGATGGTCGAGCTGATCAAAGAGGCGGTCGAACCATCCGGGCTTCGCCATCGTCGAAGTGATGTCGCCCTGCGTGACGTTCAACAAAATGAACACGTACAAGTGGTTCAAAGAGAACGTCTACCACCTCACCGACATCGAAGGCTATGACGCGGCGAACAAGGCCAAGGCATTCGAGGTGCTCACGCAGCCGGGTAAGATCCCGCTCGGCGTGTTCTACCGCGAGATCCGCCCGACGCTCGACGAGCTGATGCTCAAAGGGCTGAAGCCGCTCGCGACGCTCGACATCGAAACGATCGATCCGGGACTCGCCAAATTGCAAGAGGCGTATGCCTAGGCTGCAATGATCCGCGGAAGGCCTAAAGCAAAGCCGGCGTCTAGCGACGCCAGCTTTATTTTATGCCTCGACTTGGATGCGCGGCCGATGATTACGGAGCGAAGACCAATCCGCCTGGGAACGTGCCGCTCGAAAAGGTGAACGACGGTATCGATGCCCCGCTGAACGGCGGCAGGAACACCCCGACCTTGTTGATGTTGTCGTAGGCGACGTACAAGTTGCCCGACGAATCGAACTGCATGCCCGACGCGCTTCCGCCCGGCGGTGGAGCGATGGCGAACGCTTGCACGTTGCCCGTCGCGAACGGCGGCTTGAAGACTCGTACCGTGCCGTCGCTCACGCAGGAGATGAACAGCCAATCGGCCGCGTTCATCTGGGTCTGCAATGGTCGGGCACACGTCGCCAGCACGGCGGCGGCGGTCGGTGTGGCGCTGAAGGGCGGCCGGAACACATACACCGCCGCAGCGTTGAACTGCGGCACGAGCATTTCACCCGCTCGGTCGAACGAGATCTTCTCCGGATCTGCGAAGGCCGGCGTCGACGAGGTGATGGTGAAGGCCGGCGCCACGCCGCCGAATGGGGGAGTGAACTCGTACAGCTGCCCGAGGATCTGATCCGCGACCCACATATTGCCGGACGCATCGAACGTGACCCAGGTGGCTTGGGCGCCAAGCGGAGGGTTGATCGGGCCGGTGGTGGTCAGCGGAGTGCTCGATGCGGTGATCGGCGTGGTGAACTCCAGGACCTCGCCAAGATTCTGCACCGACACGAACAGATGACCGTTCGCGGTCGTCGCCACCCCGAACGGCGAGCTCGTGAACGGCATGGTGAGCGTGACGGACGGGGTCGTGGAAGGACCAGTCGGTTGCGCGTAGCCGGTCACCGAGTTATCACCAAGATTGGCGACGTACAGATGCGGCGGCGGTCCCGGCGGAATCGCGATGGTCGGGTTCTTATAGCATCCGGCGAGCGACGCCACCGAGAGCGCGGCAAACGCAATGAATGCGAAACGCTTCACAAGACCCTCCAAATGAATGCAGAAACCAGTGTCGGACAAGCCGCAGGTTTCGCCGAGCCGTCGCGCCGCGCCTTGGGTGGCAAGGCGCACCAGTAAAGGGTACGGAAGCCCGGTCCAAAGGGCATCTTCGAGCCTATCGGGACAAGAGGCGGCGCCTTGGCTAGGACCGAAAGCCAGGCCTGTGAGCGGCGGTCCACACTGCCCGCCGGCCTCTGTTATTGGCTGTTCGGCCGCATGATGAGGAGATCCGATACCGTGCCTAAACTGACGATGCGTTTGCTCTTGGCCGCCCTGTCCGTGAGCGGCGCTCGCGGGTTGCTATAAGAACCCGACCATCGCCTTGCCACCGCCGGCCCCGGCGCGGTTCTTCGTGGCGGATCTCAACAACGGTTTGGTGGTGTTCACGCAGCCGATCACCTCGTCGTCGACGCCGAGTTTGACGATTCCCGGCGCGGGCACCGCTGGAGTCGCGTTTGATTCCATGCAGAATGTCTACGTCGTCAAACGCTTTCTCGAACACGATAGCGGTCTACAAATCTCCCGTGAGCGCGTCAAGCACGCCGTTCCTGACCATCGGGCCGATCACAGGCGCGGCTGACATCGAAGGCTTGGCGTTCGACTCGACCGGCGCGTTGTGGATCGCAGATGAAAGGAGACGAGTTCGGTGTACCAACTCGCCCCGCCGTTCGCTGCGGGCGCTCAGCTGCCGACCAAGGCGCTCACCGGCTTCCCCTTCGGCCCCGTCGGCGTTGTCTTCGACCGCGCGGGGGAGATGCTGGCGCCTTCGTTCGGCTTCGCACACCGTCACCGTGCTCCGAGCCGCCGTTCAACAACGGTGCGATCACGCCGGCAGCGACCATGACGATGCCATTGTCGGCCGGCGGCATCGGTATCGACACTGAAGGACGATCTCGTGGTCGGACAGCAGAACGGCAGTCTGGCTGTCGTGAAACCTCCCTTCGCGACCGGCGTCACGCCGTCGTTCATCATCGCACCGACGACCATCAACGCTGCTCAGGCGACGGAGGCGTTGAACTCGACTTTCGATTCCGCCGGCAACCTGTGGACGACCTACGGCGGCGATGACGGCTTCCCCGGACAAGCGGGCGTCGCGGAGTACGCGCAGCCGTTCAGCTGCTGGGAGCCTGGCGCAGCTCGGAATCTTCGCGGGCTTGGGCTTCCCGTTCTCGTGGCAGTCGGCCCATAAAGTTGCCGAGAGCCCAGTATAAAGCGGCCGAGATAAAGTAGGAGTGAAAGGAAGGGATAGAGTGGAAAGAACGGCCGTGATCTTCTACGGCCGCACTAATTTATTACCGGCCCGACCGTATGATGAGGAGACAACCACGTGCCTAAGCTGACAATGCGTTTGCTCTTGGTTGCGCTGTCCGTGGCCGCGCTCGCGGGGTGCTATAAGAACCCGACCATCGCGCTCCCGCCGCCTGCGCCGGCACGGCTCTACGTGGCAGATTTCTTCAACGGCTTGTTGGTCTACACGCAGCCCATCACTTCGACGTCGATGCCAAGCATCACGATTCCCGGAGCGAGCACCGGCGTCGCATTTGATGCCGCCCAGAATCTCTACGTCGCCGATTACAACCTGAACACGATCGCGGTCTACAAGTCGCCTATCACGGCGTCGAGCACGCCGTTCATGACGATCGGACCGATCACCGGCGCCTCCCACCTCGAGGGGTTGACGTTCGACAAGAGCGGCGGCTTATACATCGCCGATGAGACCGGCGACGAGGTCTTGTATCTCGCGCCGCCTTTCGCCCCGGGCGCGCAGCTACCGACAAAGACGATCACCGGCATGCCGTTCGGCCCCACCGTGGTCGTGTTCGACTCGGCCGGCAACATGCTGACGCCGTCGTACGGCGCCGCCAAGGTCACCATCTTCAGGCCGCCCTTCGTCAATGGCGCGAACACGCCGGTCGGATCCATGAAGATGCCGTTCAACTGCAGCGGTATCGGCATCGATCTGAAGGACGACCTCGTGGTCGGCCAAGACAATGGCAGTCTCGAGGTCGTCAAACCGCCTTTCGCCACCGGCGTCCTGCCGTCGTTCAGCATCGCGCCGACGTTCATCAACGGCACGCAGGCGACTGAAGGGATCAGCTCGACCTTCGATTCCGCGGGCAATCTGTGGCAGACCTTCGGCGGCCATGGCGCGCCTGCGAACACCGGCGTGGCGGAGTTCGCGCAGCCATTCAGCGGCAGTACGCTGGCACTTCTCGGGTTCAGAGGGGGCATGGGCTTCCCGTTCGGGATCGCATTCGGCCCCTAGGCTGACGACGGCCCAGCAGAAGCGGCCGCGGTTTTCGCGGCCGTTTTTCTTCTGAACAGGGGGTCGGCCCGCCCGGCCGCGAACGCCAAACACCGCAAACTAGACTGTTCCTCGCTCGGCCGCATGATGAGGAGTCAACACGTGCCTAAGCTGACACTGCGTTTGCTCTTGGTCGCCCTCTCCGTCACCGCGCTCGCGGGATGCTACAAGAACCCGACCATCGCATTGCCGCCACCGGCGCCGCCACGGCTCTATATCGCGGACTTCAACAAGGGCCTCGTGTCGTTCAATCAGCCTGCCGGGCCGACGAGTTCACCGCTTTTCACGCTCGTGTCAGGCTTAAACGATTCCGGCCTCGCCGTGGACGCGACCGGTAGGTTGTTCGTGTCGCATTATAATAGTTCGACGATCGACGTCTACACGCAACCGATCAGCGCGACGAGCGTGCCGAGCTTCACGATCGGACCAGTCGCGATCGGCAATATCTCCGGGATAAGCATCGATAAGGCCGGCAACCTGTGGGGCGCTTCTGAGGTTTCCCACGAGCTGTTCCAGATCTCGCCGCCGTTCGCCGCCGGCCCGATCACGCCCGCATACTTCACGAGCGCGTCCTTTGCCGGACCGGTGGATGTCGCGTTCGACAGCGCTGGCGATCTTCTCGTACCGCAATTCAACGGCTCCAATCTCCTGGTCTTCCGGCCGCCGTTCGCCTTCCCAGGTCCCAGTGTGCCTGCCGCGATCATCACGCTTCCGACGAACGCCGCTGGGCTTGGCATCGACGTCAAGGACCATCTCATCGTGGGCCTCGTCGACGGCCGGCTAGCAATACTGAACCCCCCATTCGCCACAGGCAACGTGCCCGCTGGGTACATCGCGCCACCCACGATCAACGGCGGTCCTTCCGGTGAGCCATTACACTCGGCGTTTGACGCAAGCCTGAACCTGTACGTTCCCTATGGCCAGTTTGGCGGTCCGAACGCCGGCCTGGCGGTATTCGCACCTCCATTCACGTCGGCTAGCCTCCCATTGTTCGTCTTGACCAACGGGCTTAGCTGGCCGTTCGGAGTGGCCTTCGCCCAATAATCTCCAAGGTTCAGGGATTCGAGCCGCCGTGAGGTCACGGCGGCTTTTCTTTCGTCGCGGGCCCTGGCCGACGGCGCGCGAGCGGGGTGGCGGGTCGCTGTGAGCGAAGCGCGGACCGGTGGAGCGGTTCGAAGTCGCGATCGTCGGCGGCGGCGTCGCAGGGTTATCGGCAGCTCTCTTTCTCGCGCGCGCCGGCGTTTCGGTCGCGGTCTTCGATCAGCATGAATCGAGTCTGTACCGCGTTTCGCGCGTGAACAACTACCTCGGTTTTCCTGACGGCATACCAGGCGCCGAGCTGATCGAGCTGGGACGGCGCAACGCCGCCCGTTTCGGCGCCGTGCTGATCGACGAAGACGTCAGCGCGATCTCGAGCGCAGACGCGGGCTTCTCCATCCAAACGGTTCCACATTCATACGAGGCCGGCCATGCGCTCCTCGCGTCGAACAAGCGGACCGATATCGCGCGATCGCTCGGTCTCGAGCTCGGCGGCCACGGCGCGAAATTCGTGAGCGTGGACGAACAAGGCCGGACCGCCGTCGATCGCTGCTATGCGGCCGGGCGCATCACGGGACTGCCCAGCCAGGCGATCGTGTCGGCCGGCGACGGCGCCCGCGTCGCGATCTCCATCATCCAGACCATCCGCGGCGGCTACTATGTCGATCACGACACGTAGCAATCGCGCCGCCGTGGTGCGCACGATCCTCGCCGTGCTCTTCGGCATCGTGCTCGTCGTGCTGCTCGTCGCGGCTTGGTTCGTGCGCTCGTCGCTTCCCAAATTGGACGGCAAGTTCTCCGTCGCCGGCCTATCCGCGCCGGTCTATATCCGGCGTGACGAGCGCGGCACGCCGCATATCGAAGCGCAGACCATCGACGACGCGTTCTTCGCCGAGGGATTCGCGTGCGGGCAAGACCGGCTGTGGCAGATGGACACGGTGCGCCGGCGCGCGGAAGGCCGCGTGTCGGAGATCGTCGGACCCGCGACGCTCAAGAAGGACGAATACATCCGGACGCTCGGGCTGCCGGAAGCGGCCGAAGCCGACGTGCGCCTCCTCGACGCACGCACGCGCGTCGCTCTGGAGGCGTATGCCGCCGGAGTGAATGCGGCCGCGGCGGCGCGACCATTGCCGCTCGAGTTCAGGCTGCTCGGCTACGGCTGGCAGCCCTGGACGGTCAAAGACTCGGTGGCCATCGGCAAGTTGATGTCGCAGACGCTGGACGACGACTGGTATTATCCCCAGCTGCGTGCGGCGTTCGTCCTCAAGTTCGGCCCGGCGGCGGCGGCCGCGCTCACGGACATGCAGATCCCGCACCTCGAGCGCTACATCCCGGGCTACGCTCCGAAACCCCTGAACCACACGCCCATCGCCGCCGTCGTTGAGCGGTCGAATCTATTCGACCGTCCAGTGGATCTCGCACAGCACGAGCCAGACACCGGTTCGAACAATTGGATCGTCGCAGGACGCCGCACGTCGACCGGACGGCCGGTGCTCTCCAACGACACGCACCTCGGCACGACGCTTCCCAGCACCTGGTGGACCGCCGACGTCCATGGGGGCGCGTACCACGTCGCAGGCTTCACCTTGCCGGGGATCGCCGGCGTCGTGATCGGCCACAACGACCACATAGCGTGGGGCATCACCAGCGCGACCGAGGCCGTGCAAGACCTCTACATCGAGCGCTTCCGCAGCGCTACCTCCGACGAGTATCTCGCGAACGGCAGCTGGCGTAGAGCGCAGCATCGCACGGAGCGCATCGGCGTGCTCGGGCATCCTGACGTCATCCTCGACGTCCTCGTCACCCGGCACGGACCGATCGTCAAGCGCGAGGGCGCGCGCGGACTTGCGCTCGCATGGACCGCTTTGCGCGGGGGCAGATCTTCTAGGGCGCTGTTGGGCATCCAAACGGCGGCGGACTATCAGCAGTTCCGCGCTGCGCTCGCGGATTGGCTCAGCCCCGTCTCCAATTTCGGCTACGCGGATACCGCGGGGCACATCGGCTATCAGGATGCCGGCGCCGTGCCGCTGCGCGCGGACGGCGACGGCTCGCTGCCGGTGGAAGGCCAAGACGACCGCTTCGCATGGAAGGGCGATGTGCCGTACGACACGCTGCCGCACGCGCTCGATCCGCCGGGCGGCGTCCTCGCGACCGCCAACAACGCGCTCGTGCCGCCGTCGTTCCGGCCGAGTCTCTCACCGTATTTCGAGCCGCCATTCCGCGTCCATCGCATCTACGATCGCCTGCGCGCCATGCGCGGTGCGACGCCGGAGGCGATCGGCTCGGTGCAAGGCGACATCTACGACTATCCGCATCAGCAGCTCGCTCGGGCGACGGAGCGCGCGCTCGCCACGTCGAGCGACCCGGCCATGCAGCGCATCGCGCGGCAGCTGCACGGGTGGGATGGCATGATGGACAGACGCTCTGGGATCCCTACGTTCATGATGGCAGAAGAAGCGGCGCTGGTGCGCGATCTGTACGAGCCGCGCATGGGGACCGCCGTCTTCGAGAGCTATGGGGCGAACTATTGGCCGATCGTGCCGATCCTGCGCGCGCTCGAGGGCGACGACCGGCTGCGGTCGATCGGGCTGTCGCGCGGCTCGCTCACGAGCGCGATCGCTCGTGCCGCGGGCGAAGCAGCGACGGCCGTCAGCGCCACCGGGCCGCGCGGCCTCGATGGAGCGCGGGCGTGGGGGGTGGTCAACGCCGCGCTCTACCAGCATCCGCTGTCGGTGAAATGGCCGCTCGGCATATTGAGCGTGCCGCCCGTGCCGCAGCCGGGCAGCGGCTTCGCGGTCTACGCGGGCAAGCCGGAGCACGGCCCGTCGGAGCGGCTCGTCGTCGACATGTCGGATTTCGACAACACCTCGATGCTGCTCACCCTCGGCGAGTCAGGCCAGTACAGCGATCCGAATTATGACGACGAGCTCGAGGATTTCGCGCACGTGCGCTGGTCGCCGATGCCGTTCTCGCAACAGGCCGTGCTAGCGGCGGCGAAGCACACGCTCGTGCTCGAGCCAGGGCCCTAGGTGGGTCACACGAGTTTGACCAAATCCACCATGAGCAGCGGGCGGCCGGCCACGACGTCGGGCTCCTCGTTGTCGAGCTCGTACCCGAGCGACGTGAAGAAGGACTGCGCCTCCGAGTGTTTTTCGACCTGGACGAACACGCCGGCTGCGCCGGCACCGCGAGCGCCGGCTTCGACGGCGTTGACGAGCGCGCGGCCCGCGCCCCGTCCGCGCGCGGTCGCGACGACCGCGATGCGAAAGAGCCAGAGAACAGCGCCTTGCGATTTGAACATGGCGGTGCCGCGATCGCCCTGTCCGTCAGCCACGATGAACGCACCCGCGTCTTCGGATACCAAGAAAGCGCGCACGTCTTCGAGCGTCGCTTCGACGGGCGCGAGCGTCCCTTCGCCGCCGACTTGTGCGAGGATGTCGTGGATCGTCTGAGCGTCGTCGACGCCCGCGCGGCGCAAGCGCATGCCGGAGGAGTACGCCGGTGATGCGGCTGCGCCTGCGCGTCATGGTCGCCGCGTTCAATCATGTCGTCGCGGACTACACGCTCGCTCGCCTCGAGATCACGTCCGCGCACCCGCGCATGACGGTGCCGCCGGTGATCGACCGGCTCGGGCTGCACGCTCGGCCCGACGATGCGGGGCACGTATGGCGCGTCGCGATCCGCCAGCTGCGCGTCGCGGAGCGCTACGTCAAGACCGGCGCGAGCGCCGTCGCCCGCCGCCACGAGGCGTGGTCGGCGCTCACCGCCGCCTTCGATCAATTGATGCGCTACGCGTCGGGCATCGAGACGCTGCGCACGACGGCGGCGCGCGCGCGGCGCAGACCGCGCTCGTGATCGAGCGCGTCGCGGTCATCGGCGCCGGCACGATGGGCAACGGCATCGCCCATAGTCTGGCGCTTGGCGACTATTCCGTCACGCTGATCGACGCGGCTCGGGTCGGACTCGAACGCGGGCTGGCGACGATCGACGCCAACCTGCGAGGCGGGGTCGAGCGCGGCAAGCTCACCGCGCAGGCTGCGGCGGAGGCGCGCGCCCGCATCGCCTCGTCCGATGATCTGGCGAGCGCTGCGAGCGCGCAATTGGTGATCGAAGCGGTGCCCGAGGATCTCGGGCTCAAGCACACGGTGTTCCAGGAGCTCGAACAGGCCTGTCCGCCCGACACGATCTTCGCCACCAACACCTCCGCGCTGTCGATCACCGAGATCGCCTCCGGCCTCAAAGATCCTTCGCGCGTGATCGGCATGCATTACTTCAACCCGGCGCACATCATGAAGCTCGTGGAGATCGTGCGCGGTTTGGAGACCTCCAAGCGCGCGGTCGAGGTCGCGACCGAGGTCGCGGTGCGCAGCGGCAAAGAGACGGTGCTCATCGACGAGGCGCCGGGCTTCGCGACGAGCCGCATCAACGCGCTCATAGGCAACGAGGCCTTCTACATGCTGCAGGAGGGCGTCGCGTCGGCGCGCGACATCGACAAGGCCCTCAAACTTGGGCTCAACCATCCGATGGGGCCGTTCGAGATGATCGATCTCGTCGGCCTCGACACGCGACTCCAAGTGCTGGAATACCTGCATAAGATGCTGGGCGAGAAGTACCGGCCATGCCCGCTGCTGGTGAAGTACGTCAAGGCCGGCCGCCTCGGGCGCAAGGTCGGCCGCGGCGTCTACGAGTACCCAGATATGAAACCTCTGTAGGGGTCGACTTTAGGTCGACCCAACGAGAAGGTCCGACCTAAAGGTCGGACCCTACATGTGCTTGTAGCGCTTGATCCCGTCGGCAGAGTCGACGGTGATCTCGCCCCGCAGACGCAAGTACTCCAAGTGCGCCACGATCTCGACCAGCGCGAAGCGCACCTCGTGCGTCGAGAGCTTGTCGCCCCAGAAGTGCTGCACGATGTCAAAACCGGTCGCGCCGCCGCCGCCGGCGGCGACGACGCGCCCCGTGACGCCTTCCAACCGCTGTTGGTGATGCGCGCGGAACTGGCCCACGCGCGCAGGCAGCGTCGCGTAGGCCTCGCCGTGCCCGGGCAGTACGGTGTATCCCGCTTCCTTGTCGACACGCCCGAGCGACCACAGGAAATCCTCGAGCGGATTGGGGCGGCATTCAGGATACAGGCCGATGTTGGGCGTGATGTTCGGCAGCAGTTGATCGCCGCAGAAGATCACCTTCGCGTCGTCGTCGATCAAGATGTAATGGAAATCGCTGTGGCCGGGCGTCCAAAGGGCGCGCAGCCGGCGCAGCCCGGCCTGGACGACGTCGCCATCGGCGATCGGCTCGAAGCGCTCCGGCAACGACACGACGCTGCGCAGCATGCCGACCGCCTTGACGATGCCCTCGGCGACTTCGCCGCTCGCGCCGTGCTCGCGCGCGTACGAGCTCCAATCGCTGAGCGGCTCGGCGCCCCATATGTAGCGCGCGCGCCGCTCCTCGTCCGGCATCAAAAAGATGCGCGAGCCCGCGCGCGCGCGGCGGCCGGACATGCCGATGTGGTCGGGGTGCATATGGGTGACGTAGACGCGTTCGATGTCTTTTTCGGCGATGCCGATCGCCGTGAGCGCTGCATCGAAGGCGGCGCGACCGTCGGGCGTGTCGATGCCGGCGTCGATGAGCGTGTAGCCATCCGAATTGCGCAGCAGATAGAGATTGACCTCGCGCAGGCGGAACGGCAACGGGATGCGGATGCGCCAGAGATCGTCGGCGAGCTTTTCGGGCGGTCGAGGCTTGGACGCGGGGTCTTGCGTCATCGCGTCGACCCGGTCGAATGAATTCGACCGCTCCATGCGCTCTGCAGGGCGGACGCGCTGAAGAAACGCAACGCCCCATCGGTGAGCAAGCCGTGATAGTCGTCGAAGAGCGCGCGGGTTCGCGCGCCGATCCAATCGCGCGGCAGCAGCTCAGCGGGCAGATCAGGATCGACGAAAGGCAGACGGCGGAAGTCGTGCGTGAGGGCGAAGCGGTGCACGAAGGCCGCCGCGTCGGGCAGCGCGCGCTTGCGCCGGCGCAATGTGTCCCTGCGATAGAGCGGCGCGTAGTTCTTGATGAAAGAGAGATGCTGGCGTGCGATGCCCGGCATATCCCAACAGCGGCGCGCCATCTCCTGCGGCGTCACCGGGCCGTCGAAACGCGCGGTGAAGACGCGCGCGAAGTCGGCGACCCCATGGTCGGCGACGAGCGCCTTCGCTTCGGCCGCGACATCGCGCGGGCTCACATACGTGCCGCCGCCCAGCGGACCGAAGCCGAGCCACGCCAACTGCTTGCGCAGGCGATCGCGGTGCGCGCGCTTGACTTCCGGAATGGTGTAGGTCAGGACGCACCACGCGCCGTTCCAGCGCTGCGTGCGCGGTTCGTAGATGCGCCGCGTCCCCGCCTGGATGAGCGAACGGCCGCGCTGCGTGAGCGCGTAGAACGAGCGGTTGCTCTGGCGGCGTGCGGCGATCCAGCCGTCCCGCGCCAGCCGAGCCACCGCGGATCGCACCGCGCCTTCCGAGATGCCGAGGCGCGCGCCGAGCAGCACGAGGCTGCCCAACCACAGATCGACGCCGCGCGGATACGCGTAGTCGCCGTAGAGCGTGAAGAGCATCGAGCGCGGCCGCAACGGGAACAGTCCCGGAAACGGTTCGCGGGGGGTCATCGCCGGCATCGCGTGGAACCTGCTAGCACTGTCAGTGTGGCAAATTTTGCCCGACCGTGCGGATTATAGCACAGAATCCAAGGGAAGCGAAGAATGGCACGTATCAAGACCTTCGAGGATTGGGTGGAAGTCTTCAAGATCTGGCAAAAAGACCTCGACGTCGATCCGGCGCAGATCGACCGTATCCTCGGCGGCTACACGCTCGAGGCCAAGTACGCCGAGCCGAGCAGCGACGAGATCGAGTTCGGCGAGTTCGCCGGCCAGCGGAAGTGGGAGAAGGTCTTGGAGATCCCAGACCAGCGCATGCGCGACGCCGTGCTCACCATGATCATCTATCAGGGAGACACCGAGTTCGCGTCCAACGAGCAGCAGCGCAAACTGCTGGCGACCGCGCCGTCGGAGTACGACTTGTATTCGATCGCGCGCGTGTTCATCGAGGAGACGCGCCACGGCTATCAGATGTGCCATCTGCTCGTCAACCATTTCGGCAACGACGGGCGCATCGAGGCCGAGAAGATGCTCGAGCGGCGCGCCGACCAGGGCACGCGCCTACTCAACGCCTTCAACACCCCGGTCAAGCACTGGCTCGATCTCTTCGCCTACCAGAACTACATGGATCGCGACGGCAAGTTCCAGCTGCAGATGCTCTCGCACTCCGGCTTCCGGCCGCTCTCGATGAGCATGGGGCCGATGCTGCGCGAGGAGTCGTTCCATCTGGGCACCGGGCTCACCGGGCTCAAGCGCGTCGCCAAGGCCGGCGTCGTGCCGGTGAAGATCCAGCAGAAGTACCACAACAAGTGGCTGTCCGGGTCGCTCGACCTGTTCGGCAACGATCACTCCTCGAGCGCGGTGTGGGCCTACATCTGGGGCATCAAGGGCCGGCCCGAGGAAGACAAAGAGACCGACGACGCGGACAAGGATCGCCTCAACGACTACGCGCGCCGCGCGTACTACGCGGAGTGCTCCAAACTCGTCGACCAGGTCAACGCGATCATCCCCGGCGAGGAGAAGCTGTACGTGGCCGACATCCGCTTCAACCGCCACATCGGCGAATTCGCGGGCAAGCCGTATTCGGTGGACGGGCGCCTGCTCGACCGGGACCAATACGAAGACTATCTCAAAGAAGTGCTGCCGAACGACGATGACGAAAAGGTGCTCGAGGAATTGTTCAAGCGCGAGGATTGGGTAGCCCCCAAAGCCGCCTGATGTAGGGGCCGATCTTCAGATCGGCCCAAGAAGGAGACCCCATGGCCACGACAATCGATACCGAGACGAAGGTGGACGGCAAGACGCTCGTCAGCTACCGTAAGGAAGGCGAGCATATCGCCGTCGTGACGCTGGACGATCCGCCGGCGAACACCTACACGCACGAGATGATGAAGCAGCTCGACGACGCGATCCTGCAGGCGCGCTTCGACAACGACGTGCAGGTCATCGTGCTCACCGGCGCGGGCGAGAAGTTCTTCTGCGCAGGCGCGAACATCGCGATGCTGCAGAAAGTCGACCCGACGTTCAAGTACTATTTCTGCCTGCACGCCAACGAGACGCTGACGCGGCTCGAGCAGACGCCGAAGCTGGTGATCGCGGCGCTCAACGGGCACACCGTCGGCGGCGGCCTCGAGATCGCGATGGCGGCGGACATCCGGCTCGCGCGCAAGAACGCGGGCAAGATCGGCCTGCCCGAAGTGGCGCTGGGCGTCCTGCCGGGCACCGGCGGCACGCAGCGGCTCACGCGGCTGCTCGGCCGCGCGAAAGCGCTCGAACTCATGATCACGGGCCGCACGTTCTCGTTCGAAGAGGCGCAAGAGCTCGGACTCGTCACCGAACTGTATGAGGGCGACGGCGCGTCGTTCATGAAGGACGTCTTCACCTACGCCGCACAGTTCACCACGCCGAACAAAGCGGCCAAGGCGGTCGGCAACATCAAGCGGGCGGTCGTGTCGGGCGGCGAAGTGCCGTTCTCCGAGTCGCTCGCGATCGAGCGCGAACTGCAGCAGCTGCTGTTCCAGAGCGGCGACGCGAAGGAAGGCCTCAACGCGTACGTCGAGAAGCGGATGGCCAAATTCAAGGCTACGTGAGAGCAAACGTCACCACGTCTGTAGGGGCCGACCTTTAGGTCGGCCCACGTCTATGCGGGCAGCATGAGATCACGATTGATGACCATGCGCGACGCGATCGCGCAGCACGTGCCGGACGGCTCCTCGGTCGCGCTCGGCCTCGCGCTCGAGGCGCTCATCCCGTTCGCCGCCGGCCACGAGCTGATCCGCCAACAGCGGCGCGATCTCACGCTCATCGGCCCGATCTCCGACATCCTGTTCGACCAGCTCATCGGCGCGGGCTGCGTCAAGACGGTGATTGCCGCCTGGGCGGGCAACGTCAGCGCGGGGCTCGGCTACAACTACCGCCGCGCCGCCGAGGACGGCGTACCGCACAAGATCCGCATCGAGGACAACTCGAATTTCACCATCGCACTCGGGTTGCTCGCCGGCGCGCTCGGCGCGCCGTTCATCCCCGCGCACACGCTGCTCGGCTCCGACATCCTCAAGACCAATCCCAATCTGCGTCCGGCGGCCTCGCCGCTCGACCAAGAACAGGTGCTGCTCGTGCCGGCCCTCGTCCCCGACGTGACCATCCTGCACGTGCAGCGCGCCGACGAGACGGGCGGCTGCCATTGCTGGGGCAATCTCGGCGTCAGCGAAGAGGGCGGTTTGGCCGGCAAGAAGGTCATCGTCGTCGCTGAGGAGATCGTCGCGTCGTCCGTGATCAAGAGCGATCCGAATCGCGTGCTCGTGCCTCCAGAGCGCGTGACGGCAGTCGTGCACGAGCCGGGCGGCGCCCACCCGTCGCCCGTGCAGGGCATGTACGGCCGCGACACCGAGTTCTACCACGAATACCACGTGCAGACGAAGACGGCCGAGGCGTTCGCGCAATGGCGGCGGCGCTGGGTGGACGGCATCGGCTCGCGCAACGTCTATCTCAAGCTGCTCGGCGGCGAGCGCTGGGGCGCGCTCCAGATCAAACACCAGAAGCTGGCCGCGCCCGTGAACTACAGCGCCTCATGAAGGCCGCCTACACGCCTTCGGAACTCATGGTGGTGGCCGCCGCGCGCGAGATCAAAGACGGCGAGGTGGTGTTCGTGGGCATGCGCCTGCCGCTCATCGCGTTCGCCGTGGCCAAACGGCTGCACGCGCCCGACGCGGTCGGCTTTTTCGAGAACGGCGTCATCCGCGACACGCCGTCAGCCGAACTGCTCTACACAATGGGCGATCCGCCTAACATCGAGGGCGCGCTCATGTGCTGCCGCATGACGACGGTGATGGGGCTCATGCAGAAGGGCGAGGTGGATCTCGGTTTCCTCGGCGGCGCGGAAGTGGATAAGTTCGGCAACCTCAACACCTCGTACATCGGCGATCCATACGCGCCCGAGGTGAAACTGCCTGGCAGCGGCGGCGCGGGCGACATCGCCTCGCTCGCCAAGCGCTTCGTCACCATCATCGAGCACAACCCGCGCAGGCTGGTGGAGCGCGTCGGTTACATCACCTCGCCCGGCAACGGCGACGGCGCGCACTGGCGCACGAGCGAGGGCCTGCCGCGCGGCGGGCCGGCGGCGATCATCACCACGATGGGCGTGCTGCGCTTCGGCTTCGAGTCCGGAGAGGCGTATCTGGACACCATCCATCCGGGCATGGCGCTCGACGAGGTGAAGAAGAACACCGGCTGGCCGCTTCAGGTGACGCCGGTGCTCAGGACGACGGACGAACCGACGGACGAAGAGCTGCGCATCATCCGTGAGATCGACCCGCAGCGCTTCTGGACCTCATAGCTAGGTCGAGGCGAAAAGCAAAGAGGCGCGCCGTAGCCGGCGCGCCCTTTTGCGTGAGACTGTCGCGTATCGGGTTCTACGGTCCGAACGCGATGCCGTAGGCGTTGGCCACGGTGAAGACGAGGGTCGCAGTGCTCGTGGCCGAGATGGGCGCCGGAATCTCGTAGACGCCGCCTGTGCTGGATACGGCCCAGAGGTTGCCTGCGGCATCGAAAGCCGTGCCTTGGACGTAGGTCGCCGCCGTCACGAGCAGACCGAATGCACGCGTGCCGGTGCCCGAGACGAACGGCTGGTTGAATACGTCGATCGTGCCGTCCACCGTGGCGTTCGCCACGAAGACGCGATTGCTCGCGTCCACCAGCAGCCCGTAGTTGTCCTGGTTCGGCAGGACGACCGCCGTGGGCACGCTCGCCGCGCTGAACGGCGGCACGAACTTGAGCGTCGAGGTCGTGCTCGAGACGTAGAGGTTGCCCGACGAGTCGAAGCCCATGCCGTACGGATAGCCGAGACCGTTCACAACCGCGTTGGCGGTGATCTCGTAACTGTCGGTGGCGGCCGCGGTGACCGGTCCGTTGAAAACGTCGATGCAGCACGTAGCGCTGTTGAGGACGCCGACGTAGATCGTGCCCGTCGAATCTTCGGTCACCGACTCTGTGTCGGTATGGGCCGTCGTCAGCGCGAACGCCGGCGTGCTCGCCGCCGAGATCGGCGGTGTGTACACATCCACGGTCGGCACTGAGTTGAGCGGTACGAAAAGCCGGCCGGCCTTATCGACGAAGATCTCTGCGGGATCGTTGAGACCCGAGATCGTGCCGGTCGGGGTGCTTGTTCCCGAAAGCGGTAGAGAATAGATCTGCACTCCGCCGGCCACGGCGAAGATCGACAGATACATGTGCTTGAACGAGGGCGTCGGCGTTGGGCCTGGGCTATTCGTGGTCGACGTATTGCAGCCCGCGCCCAGCGATACGATGGCCGCGCCGATAATGCACAGCCCGAATAATTGAAGACGCTTCATCAAGAGAATATCTCCTCATCATATAGGGTGGTATGCACAGGAGGTTGCCGTCCCCGAAAGGGGTATCCTCCATTCCCAGGCCATTCTCATGAGAGGTGCCTCGTGAAGAGAATGTTCGCGTTTTTGTTCGCTTTCATCGCGCTGCAGACGCCAGCCCTCGCCTCAAGCGACGACGCGCGTCTTAGCGCATCGCTGCATAACGTGCTCGGCGACTACCTCGCCAGCAGAGAGAAGATCGAACACATCTCAGCGGCTTCATTGAGCGTGAGCTTCCGTGCTGATGCGAAGAACCTCGACGTCGCGGCCGGCACGACCAGTTACGCCGGCACGGTCCCGATCACGCCGGCGACGCTCTTCCAGATCGGCAGCAACACCAAAGCGTTCACCGCGGCGACGCTGCTTCAGTTGGAAGCCGAGGGCAAGCTCAGCATCGACGATACGGTCGGGCTGTGGCTGCCGCAATATCCGGCGTGGAAGGCGGTGACCATCCGGCACCTGCTCGACATGACGAGCCCGATCCCCACGTATGACAACACGCCCGCGATGCAGCGCGGAGAATCATCCATCCATCGCCGCTGGACCGCAGCGCAGCTTGTCGCGTTCGTGGATCCGGTCTACGGGCACGCGCCACCGCCGACGAAAGGCTGGTCATACTCCAACACCAACTACCTGCTCGCGCAGATGATCATCGAGCGCGCGACGGGCGCGAGCTATGCGAGCGAACTCAGCCGGCGTTTCTTCGGGCCGCTCGGTCTGACGAGCACGTACTACAGCCCCGACACCTATCTGGCGTCCGTCACGGACCGCATGGCGTCAGGGTATTTCTGGAGCTCCGACCCCGACAACGCATCGCTGTCGCAACTCTATGGCCTCGACATGCGGCTCGCCGACATGTCGTGGGCGCAAGGCGCCGGCGGCATCGTCTCGACGCCCGACGATCTCACGCATTGGGTGCGCGCGCTCTATCAAGGGGACGTGCTGGCCGCCGCGCAGCGCAAGGAGCTGCAGCGCGTCGTGTCCGACAGCGCGGGTCTGCCGATAGGCAGCGCCACGGCCAAACAGCCGAAGGGGTTCGGCCTCGGCGTCGGTCAGCTCTATAAGCCTGGCCTCGGCACGTTCTGGTACTATGAAGGCGAGACGATGGGATATCGCATGCTCTACGCATATTTTCCCATGAGCGACCTGGTCATAGCAGTAGGGCTCAACAGCCAGCCCAACGCCAAGGAAGATCACATCGGCGAGCTCATGTTCATGGTGTATGAGACATTACACAAGGCCGGACGTGTGTGACGGCTCTCCATGGGACCTTCCGGGGAGGGGAGGCCGCGGAAGGTGCATAAAGGGTCGGGCATGATACGCAAAACAGGCGTCTTAGACGCGCTCAAACCCTTGTGCTACGGCCTCGCGCTCGTGGTCGCGCTGGCGTGCTCCGCGCAGTCCGCGCTCGCGCAGGACACCGATGCGACGCTCGCGCCGCTGACCGTCGCCGCGGCGCCGCCGCCCAGCACCAGCAAGGATTCATGGCAGTACACCGTCACGCCGTACATCTGGTTCACGGGTCTTGCCGGTTCCGCAAGCGTCGGCCCATTCGGAGCGAACTTCAACGTGCCGACCTCCACGATCCTGAGCCATCTCACCGGTGTCGCCCTGATCGAGGGCGAGGCGCATCACGATCGGCTCGGCGTGCTGGCCGACGTGTTCTACGCGAATCTCAAAGACACCAAGACGAGCCAGCTCGGGCTCATGCAGAACCCGGGCAGCGCCTCGTTCACCAACGCCATGCTCGTCGTCAATCCCGACGTCACGTACAAGATCATCGACCGCGACGACTACTCGGCTGAGATCCTTGCGGGGGTGCGCTATTGGGATGTGAGCGGCCGGCTGCAGTTCACGCCGAACACTCTTAACCTCGGCCCGTATACGGGCAACTCGACCTGGGTAGACCCGCTCATCGGCGCGCGCATCAAGGTGCCGTTCGGCGACAAATGGGGAGCGTACTACTGGGGCGATATCGCCGTCGGCGGCGGTTCGGCCCGCGACTGGCAGACCATCGGCGCCGCGACCTATAAGGGCAGCGTCGCGACGACGTATAGCCTCGGCTATCGGTACCTGTACGATCTCAAGACAAACGGCGGCAACGTCGCGGTCAACATGAGCATCAAGGGCCCGTTCGTCGGGTTCACCTTCAAACTGAAGTAAGCCACCGACGGTCGAATACATTCGACCGCTCCATACGATACGAAACGATACGAGTCAAGACGCCGCGTGTGAGAACAGCGGCGTCTTCGCTAATCCGTTGATGATGAACTGGATGGCCAGCGCGGACAAGATGATGCCGAGCAGGCGGGTGAGCACGCCGACGCCGGTCTTGCCGATCCAGCGCAGCACGAACGCGGAACCGCGCATGCACAGCCAGGTCGCGAACAGCGCCAGCGCGTAGGCCGCGTAGACGATGGTGAGCTTCACCTTGTCGCCGTGGCTCAGGCTCACCAGGAGCAGCACGGTCGCGATCGTGCCCGGGCCGGCGATCATCGGGATCGCCAGCGGGAAGATCGCCGCGTTCTCGCGCTCGATCGCCTCTCGCTCCTCTTCCGGTTTGGCGCGCGCGCCCGAGGGCCTCGCGAAGAGCATGTCGATCGAGATGAGCAGCAACAGCAGGCCGCCCGCGATCTCGAACGCCGGCAGGGTGATGTTCAGGTAGATGAGCACGTAGTGTCCGAGCAGCGCCATGAACAAGATCACCGCTGCGGCGATGATCACCGCGCGGTCGATCATGCGCCTGCGGGCGTCGGGCGGCGCGGATGCGGTCACCGCGAGCGACAGCGGCACCATGCCGACCGGATCGATGATCGTCAGCGCGGTCGCGAACGCGGTGATGGCGAAGTTGAGTTCCACGAGCCGCTACTTCGCGGCGGGGCTAGCGGCCTCCACCCGATTCCACCAGACCCACGAACTTCTCGACCAGTTCGGGATCGAACTGCGTGCCGGCGCGGCTGCGCAGCTCGCGCACGGCCTGGTCGTACTCGATGCGTTTGTGGTACGGCCGGTCGATGACCATGGCGGAATAGGCGTCGATGAGCGAGACGATGCGCGCGAGGAACGGGATGTCCTGGCCGGCGAGCCCCTCGGGATAGCCCTTGCCGTCATAGCGCTCGTGGTGGTAGCGCACCGCTTTGGAGGCGTCGGCGAAACCCGGGATGCTCTCGATGAGCATGGCGCCGATCGTGACGTGGCGCTTCATCAATTCGTATTCCTCGGGTGCGAGGCGGCCGGGCTTGGCGAGCAGGTGCGCGGGCAGCGCGATCTTGCCGACGTCGTGCAGCACCGAGGCGCGCAGCAGCGAGTCCATGTCTTCCTTGTTGAGCGCCAGCACGTTGGAGAATTCTCGCGCCACCCGGTTGACGTGCTCGAGGTGGCTGCGCGTCGAACGGTCACGCGCCAGCAGCGCGGCGAGCAGCTCCGAGACCAGCCCGAAGTCGCCCTCGAGCCGCAGCTGCGTCGTGCCGATGCGCTGCAGCCGCGTGGCCGGCCGGCCCATGCGCTTGCTCTGGTAGAGCGCCGCGTCAGCTTTGGCGATGAGATCCGCGGGCGTCTCCGCGTCTTGCGGGAACAGCGCGTAGCCGATCGAGCACTTCACCGGGATGGCGGCGCCGTCCGCGAGACGAAGATCGCGCTCTTCGAGCTCCGCGGTGACGCGGTTGATGATGTTCTCGGTCTGCTCGCGCGTCGTGTCCGGCAAGACCACCATGAACTCATCGCCGCCATAGCGGCCGACGACGTCGCTGGAGCGCACCGCCGACAGCAGCACCGAGGTCACCATCTTCAGCGCGTCGTCGCCGACGAGGTGGCCATACGTGTCGTTGACGTTCTTGAAGTTGTCGAGGTCCATCATGACCGCCGCGACGGTCTGGCCGCTCGTGCGCGAGCGCCGCAGCTCTTCCTCGAGCCGCGTCTTGAGGTAGCGGTGGTGATAGACGCCGGTCAACGGGTCTTGATCGGCGCGCGATTCGGCCTGGTCGTAGAGCTGCGCGTTCTGCACCGCGACCGCGAGCTGCTCGGCGATGGCGGTGAGCAGGCGCACGCTGGAATCGTCGTACGCGCCCTCGCGATAGGCCTGCGCCGACATCACGCCGATGCACTTGTTGCCGAGGCGCAAGGGCGCCATGGCCATCGAGCGGACCTTGGTCTCTTTATCCGTGCCGACGACGCCGTGCGGCTGGTTGTTGATCTCTTCGAGCGTCTGGAAGACGAGCGTGCGGTTCGAGGTGATGACGCGTTCGGCGATCGAGCTCTTGACGGGCTGGTCGCCCGGCTCGATCACGTTGTTGCCCTCGGAGAAATACTCCATGTGGAGCGCGTTGCCGTCCTCGGTGCGCAGGGCCACGAAGAAGCCAGGCGCCTCGATGACGCGGCGCACCTCTTCGCACACCGTCTGGTAGAGCGTGCCGAGCGACAGCTGCGCGGCAAGCGCGCGCGAGACCTCGGAGAGCAGCTTCAGCTCGCGGGCGCGTTGGTCGGCCTGCACGACCGCCTGCGAGTTCTCGACGGCGATCGCGGCCTGCTCGGCGACGGCGACGACGAGGTCGCGATCGCGTTCGCTGTACGCGTGCGCGCGCGAGCTCTGGACCGAGATGACGCCGATGGTGCGCGCGCCGATGCTCATGGGGACGACGAGCGCGGAGACGACGTCTTCGCTGTTCGCGTCGCCGTGCATGATGACCGGATACGGTTTCCAATCCTCCGGCGTGCGCATCAGCAGCGGCACGCCCTCGCGGAACACCTGGCCGCACAGCGAGCCTTGCAGCGGCATCGGCTCGACGACGTCGAGCACGCGATAGTGGTCGACGCAGTAGGGGATGGTCATCAGACCCTGTTCCCAAGAACCGAGCGCCACCCAGAACGTGGATGCGTCGAGCACGCCGCCGAGCAGGCGATGCAGGCGGTGGAACAGCCGTCGCAGATCGCGCTCCGACGCGAGCGCGCGGGCGGTCTCGAGCATGAGCCGCAGCTCTTGGCTGCGCGCGCGCGCCTCTTCGGCCGCGTTCTTGTTGCGGACGACGAGCGCGGCGACGTCAGCGGCGGCGGCGACGAACTCGAGCTCTTTCTCGCCGAACACGCTGTCGCGCGGATTGCGCACAGCGAGGTAGCCGAGGTTGCGGCCGTCGTGGCGCACCGGTGCGATGATCACCGAGCCGATATTGCTCGGGATGCCGCGGCTGGCGAGCGTCGCGGCGTTGGCCGGGCGCCCGAATTGGAGCGCGCGTCCGGCGCGCATCGCCTGTGCGACGAAGCCGCGTTCGATGACGGGCAGCGAGTTGCGATCGTCGAGGTTGCGCTGATAGCGGATGCGGAAACCATCGCGCGCCGTCGGATCGGCGGTCGCCGCGACGAGGATCGGCGTGTCGATGTACGAGCGCAGCGCGGTGTGGACGTGGCTGAAGAACTGCTCCTCGGGATGTCCGGCGGCGAGCGAGAGCAGCTGCGCGTAGAAGGATGAGTCCCACGTCAGCGACGGGGATGATTCGGTTCGCAGCAGCGGGTTGAAGCCGGGCGACGCCGGCTTGCCTGCGCCCGCTGCCGGAAGGCCTCTTCCGAACTGGGGCACGTTCTTAATCGCTCACGTCCTCTTCCGGATAGGGTGGTGCAGATGTGACCTCCGGCACCGGGCATATGTGACACCCGATACCGCCGAGCAAGCCAGCCCAAGGGGGCCCGGGGCGGCTGCCCGAAGCCCGAGGGCCGTGCGACGCTCTATTGGACTTATCGTCATTCTCTTGGCCTTCGCGACCGGGTGTAACGTCCCGCCGCCCGACACGGTGAAGCCGGGCACGCTCACCGGCGTGGTGACCGGGCCGAACGGCCCGGTGGTGGCCGCCAACGTGAGCGTCACCCCGTCGGATAATTCCTATCATGTGGGACAGACGGACTCCCAAGGCTATTATATCATCACAGGCATTCCGCCGGGGTCGGTGGTGGTGTCGATCTCCGCTCCAGGCTATCAGACCTACAACGCTAGCGTGATGATCCCGGCCAACGGCACCGTCACCCAGAATGCGAGCCTCAGCCAGTCGTAGCCGGCTGCAGGCCGGGTTCGGCGGCCCGCGCTGCGTACGCCTCGTCGAGGACCTCCACCAAGTGTTTCACCCGCGTCGACAAGCCGCGCTCGATCATGCCGGCTTGGATCTGCATGTGACAGCCGGGGTTGCCCGTCACCAGATAGTCGGCGCGCGCCGCCGCGATGGCGTCGAGCTTCTCGGCGAGGATGGTCGCCGACATCTCGGGCTGCGTGAGGTTGTAGACGCCTGCCGCGCCGCAACAGCGGTCCGCGTATTCGAGCTCGACGTAGTCAAGTCCGGGGATGCGCGCGAGCAGTTCGCGCGGTTGCCGGCGGATGCGCTGGCCATGCGCGAGGTGGCATGCATCCTGGTACGTGACGCGTTTCTTCACTTCGCCGAAATCATCGCGCACGCCGAGGTCGTACAAGAACTCGCTGATGTCCTTGACCTTGTGCGAGAACTCGCTCGCGCGGTCCGCGTAGAGCGCGTCGTGGCGCAGGAGCTCGCCGTATTCCTTCATCGCCGCGCCGCAGCCGGCTGAGTCGAGCAGCACCGCGTCGACCTTCGCTTCCTCGAAGACGTCGATGTTGCGTTGCGCCATCGCGATCGCATGCTCTCGTTCGCCGGCATGCAGGTTGAGCGCGCCGCAGCACCACTGCCCGCGCACGACGACGACCTCGCACCCGTTGTGTCGAAGCACGCGCGCCATGGCCTCGTGCACGTGGGCGAACAGCGAACCCATGACGCAGCCGACGAACAGGCCGACGCGCGCGCGTCGCTCTCCCTCGGCCGGTATCACCTCGGGCAGCGCGCCGCTGGGTGCAGCTGCAGCACGCGGGATCATGCGCACGAGCCTGCGCGCGCGCGCCGGCAGCACGGAGGCGGCGAACGAAGCGAGCGCCGGCCAGCGCTGCAGCAGTTGCGCCGGCGCCATGAAGAGCTTGAAGAGGCGTTCGTCCGGCAGCAGCCGATCGAACGCCAGATGACGGAAGCGCCGCCAGCCGCGCCGCTGGGGCGTCAACTCGCCGCGCTCCTCGATCTGGAAGCGCGCGTACTCGAGCAGCCGGCCATACGGGACGCCGGACGGACAGGCGGTCTCGCACGCGCGACAGCCCAGGCACATATAAAGATGCTCGGCGAGGTGCGCATCGATATCCGCCCCCCCGTCGGCGACTTGCTTCATTAGGAAGACGCGTCCGCGGGGCGAGTCCGATTCGAGGTGCAGCTCGCGATAGGTGGGGCAGGCCTGCTCGCACAGGCCGCAGCGCGTGCAGCGGCCGAGGTCCTCGTCGGCCGGACGCTCCGGCCCGGCATAGCCTTTCGGCTCGAGTTTCACCTAGATGCCTCCACGCATGCGTCCTGGATCGAAGGTGCCGGTCGGGTCGAACGCCGCCTTGAGACGGCGCTGCAGCTTCACCGGACTGGCGGCAGGCAGCGGCGCGAGGAATTCGTCCGCTCGCTCCGGTGGCACGGCCAGGTATGTGGCGCTCCAGCCGCTGTGCTCCAGCTGCTGCCAAAACGCCGCGCCAGGTTCGCGCCACGCCTCGACCGGCACGTGCGCGAACAGCACGCCTACGCTCGGATGGGCGCTGATCTCGACCTCGGGCCACGCGTCGCGCACGGCCTTCGCCAGCCCGAACGTCTGCGAGGGCAGCGCAACGAATTTCGCCACGACATAGCGGTCGTGCGGATATTGAGCGCCGCCGGCGAGCTCAACGAGATCCGACCAGGTCGCCGCGACGAGCTCCGCGTCGAGATCGCGCAATTGAAGCGCGCCTGCGGCCCGACACTCGGCGGCCGAGCCTTCGAACTGCGCTCCGGTGGCCGAGCGCGAGCCGCCGCAGCGCACGACGAGCGTCCACGCGCCTGCGCCGCCGCGCAACGCGGTCGTGCGCGCCGCCGCGCGAGCGTCGTGAAGCGTCGTCGCGAGCACGAAAAGCGGCGAGCGCGCGATCGCTGTCGCCGCGGCGCATGCCGCCGCGCCGTCGTCGAACACGGCGACGAGCAGCCGCCCCGTCGCGGGCAGCGGCGCGACCTTGAGCGTGATCTCCCCGATGAGGCCGAGCGTGCCGTACGATCCGATGAACGCCTTGTGCGAGTCGTACCCGGCGACGCTCTTCACGACTTTCGCGCCGCTGAAAGCGACGACGCCGTCGGACAGCGCGACGCGCATGCCGAGCACGTTGTCGCGCAGGGCGCCGTAGCGCTGGCGCAGGGCGCCGGTCGCGTTGGCCGCCAGCGTGCCGCCGATGGTGGCGCGCGCGGCGAACGGCGGGTCGCACGGGAAGAACTGGCCGTGCGCGTGTAGCGCCGCCTGGAGCTCGTGCAGCGGCGTTCCGGCGGCGACCGTCGCGGTGAGATCGCCGGGCGTATGCGCGAGCACGCCGCTCAGTTCGGATGTGTCGACCACCGCGTCGATCTCGCGCAGCGCCGGCGGCCTCTCGGATTTCGTGCCCGCGCCTCGGATGATGCAGGTGGCGCGCTCGGCGGCGATGATCGCGACCGCGCGCGCGCCTTCCTCGACGGTGCGTGGCGAGAGGACGAGTTTCGGCGTGACGCCGGCCACGCGGAAGCGCTCGACTTCTTGCGGGTGCACGCGAAAGCGCGCGCCGAGCACTTCCTTGAGCGCGACGGTGAAGGGCGTCGAAGCGAGCATTGCGGGCGGCGCCTAGAAGGCAGGCCCGGCTGCCGCGGCGACCGCAGCAGGCAGGCTCTGCAGTCGCCGTGCCGCTTCGCCGCAGCGCCGCGAGGTGGGGAAGACTTTGCGCGGGTTGCTCAAGCCTCTGTCGCCGAACGCCGTCTTGACGCGCGCCATGAGGTCGAGATCGCCGGGCGAGAACTGCAGCGCCATGCAATCGCGCTTTTCGGTGCCGATGCCATGCTCGCCAGAGATGCTGCCGCCTCGCTCGACGCACGCGCGCAGGATCGCTTCGCCCGCGACGATGGCCAGCTCGACGTCGCCCGGCTTCTTCTCGTCGAACAGGATGAGCGGATGGAGGTTGCCGTCGCCCGCATGGAAGACGTTGGCGATGCGCAGCCCGAACTTCGCGCTGATCGCGGCGATCTCGTCGAGCATCTCAGGCAGCATGCTGCGCGGGATCACGCCGTCTTGGACGTAGAAGCTCGGGCTGATGCGACCCATCGCGCCGAAGGCGCCTTTGCGGCCCTTCCAGATGCGTTCGCGCTCGTCGGCGCTGGTGGCGAAACGCACCTCGCGCGCGCTGTCGCGCCGGCACACGTCGCGCACCGCCGCAGCCGCTTCGTCGACTGCGGCGCTCACGTCGTCCACCTCGACGATGAGGATCGCCTCGGCGTCGGTCGGGAAACCTGCGTGCGCGAACTCCTCGATCGCCTGCGTCGACAGCCGGTCCATCATCTCGAGCGCGCCGGGGATGATGCCCGCGGCGATGATATGCGACACGGCGTTCGAAGCGTCGTGCACCGAGTCGAACACCGCGAGCAGCGTGCGCGAGGCCTGCTGGATCGGCGTGAGCTTGACGACGACCTTGGTGGCGATCCCGAGCGTGCCTTCAGAGCCGACGAACAGCCCGAGCAGGTCGTAGCCCGGGGCGTCCACGGTCGCTGCCGCCCAGCCACGTGAGCTCGCCGTCGGGCGTGACGATCTCGACCCCGAGCGTGTGGTTGGTGGTGACGCCGTAGGCCAGGCAGTGCAGGCCGCCGGAGTTCTCGGCGATGTTGCCGCCGATCGTGCATGCCGCCTGGCTTGACGGATCGGGGATATAGCACAGGCCGAAGCGCTTGACCGCCGCGCTGATGTCCGCGTTGATGACGCCGGGTTCGACGATCGCGAGCCGATTCTCGACGTCGATCTCGAGGATGTGGTTGAGCCGGGCGGTGGCGATCACCACGCCGCCCATCTCGGGCACGGCCCCGCCGGAAAGTCCCGTGCCGGCGCCGCGCGCTACGTACGGGTAGCCGCGCTCGTTGCAGGCGGCCACCACGGCCGCGATCTCCTCCGCGCTGCCGGGCAGCACGACGACCTCGGGCAAAGCCTGGTCCACCGAGCCGTCGTACTGGTAGTTGCGCAGGTCTCCGCCGGCAGAAAGCGTGTGTGACGCGCCGACCAGGCCGGCCAAGCGTTTGACGAATCTCGCATCCATGAGCAACGCAGACTGTTCGTGCTGGCGGGCGCCCACGACCTTCGCAGGGCAGGGAGCGGGAGAGGCGAACGCTATGCCCGCTCATGCAGATAGAACGAGTCGAATGCACGCCGCAGCGCGAGGTCTACAACCCCGGTGACGTGCTCGACATCGCCGTCCGCTTCCGCGACGGTTTCGTCGGCCAGTGCGAGGCAGGTCTCGTCCGGCGCAACGGCGCGCCGCCGGCCGATTTCGCGCGGAACGTCCTGGCGCGCAGCAACGATAGGCTCTACGAGGGACAAGTGCAGGTGCGCGAGGACCTGGTCGGCTCGTGCGTCCTGCTGGTCCGGCTCACCCCGGTCAAAGGCCTGCCGCAGACGCTGCCTGAGGGCGAGCGGATTTTCGAGGTCCGCCCGATCAGGCCGTGACCGCCGCCCGCTCGGCAGGAGACGGCCGCGTGGTCCACAAACGCGCGCAACGATTCGGACAGTCTGCACATCTGAACATCATCACTGAAGCACCACCGCTGCCTTGGAGGACGAGACGATGAGGCGCAAAGCAAAGGGCGCGGCCAAGAAGAAGGCCGCGACGAGAAAAGTCAAACGCACCGTCAAGAAGGCGAAGCGCACGGTCAAGCGCGCCGTGAAAAAGGCGACGCGCAAGAAGGCCAGGACGGTGAAAAAGACCGTCAGAGAAAGCGAAGAGGACCGTCGAAGAAAGCGGTGAGGAAGGCGGCGCCTAAGGTCAAAGCCGCGGTCGCCGCACGCGCAGCGGCCAAACACGAGCCGCTCATCCCGGCGCTCGACGACGCCGAGGGCGGCGTGCTGGTCATCGAGGAATTCGAAGAGGAAGAATTCGAGGAAGAGCCATTCGCAGAGGAAGAGGAAGATCTGCATCCGGAGCATCCGGAAGAGTATTAGCCCTCACGCGGCGTAGGGGCCGACCTTAGGTCGGCCCTTTCTTTTTCATGTAGGGGCCGATCTTCAGATCGGCCCTCGAATTTATTCGACCGACGCGACGGTCGACGGCCCACCCGCATACGCCTCGCGCGTGTCGGGCAGTTGCGCGAACGCCCCGCGCCGCTGCAGCGCGTACAACACGGCGATTCCGATGGCCAGCACGGCGATACCGTACAAGCCTGCTTCGGGCCCGAACGAGCCGCCGGTGAGCAGATCCGGACCGCTCACGGTCTGCGTCAGCACCGACTGCGTGCCGATCCCGCTGACCTGCGCGCCCAGCACCGGTCCTTCAAAAAGATTCCAGCCGAAATGCGTGCCTAGTGCGAGCCACATCGATTTCGTCCATACGATCGAGAGGCATGCCCATAGGCCGAAGCCCGCGATATCGGCCGCTGCGATCCACGGATGGGCGCCGATGTTCGGGTTGCCGAAATGCAGCACCGCGAACAGCGCGGACGACACGAGCGCGGCGGGCCAGAAACCCATCTCCTCCCACAAGTTCTGCAAGACGTAGCCTCGGAATTGCATCTCCTCAGAGATCGCCGCGGCGGCGAACAGCACGACCAACGCGGGCAGGAAGCGCAGATCGGCCGCGAGCGGCGACACGCCCGTCACCTTGAGCTCGCCGAACGCCGCTTCGCATGCGAACAGCAGCAGCTGCATGCCGGTGCCCAACAAGAGCCCGATGGTGAGCAGGCGCCCCCAACGCGTGCGCAGCGGCATACCCAACGAGTCGATGCTGCGACGATCGAGGAACCTGCGCAGCCCAAAGCTGATGCCGACGACGAGGATCGCCGAGACGACCTCGAAGAGCGCGATGCCGCCGCCGGCGCGCACGATGCCGGACAAAAGATACTGCGCGATGACCACGAGCATGGCGTAGATCACGACCCGAAAGACAGGCCGCAACCGGTCGTCCTTGAGGAAAAGACGCCGAAGCATCGGGGGCTTTTTGGCGGGTTCAAAGGGCCGACCTGCCCGGTCTTGAACTCAAGCACGTATGCAGACCGACGTGTCGAAAACAGAACTGAATCTCTGGCTCGCCTTCACCGATGAAGCCAAGACACATCGCCTCTACAGCGCCTACGCGCTCCAAGCGATGAGCGAAGGACATCCGGAAGCCGCAGAGGCGTTCATGGAAGCGGCAGGCGATGAGATCGTGCACGCGCTCCTCCATCTACGGGCGCTGGGCGCAGTGAAGAGCACGCGCGAGAATCTCCAGCAAGTCGTCGAGCACGAGGCTGCAGAGACCCAGCTCGTCTATCCCCGCTACATCGCCGAGGCGAAGGCCGAGGGGCGCGCCGATGCGCTGGCGGGCTTCGAGCTCGCGATGGCGCGCGAGCAGCAACACGTCAAGCTGTTCGAAGACGCGCTGTCCGCGCTCGATCGCACGTCGGGAGACGGCGTCGCGCCGTCGTTCCTGCGCGCCGAGCCTCGCGTCGCGGCGGCGCACACACGTACCGCCGCCGGGGTCGAGAAGATGACCGGCCCGGCCGAGGTGACGGAAGAGCGCGAGCGCATCGCCTCGCGCACGCGCATCGGCGCCTTCGTCTTCGGCGCGCAAGATGGACTGCTCACCACGGTGAGCGTCGTCTCAGCGTTCTTCGGCGCCCAGGAATCGAACGCCAACATCCTGCTCGCGGGTTTCGCCACGGGCGTCGCGGGCATGGTCGCGATGACCGCCGGGCAGTTCCTGTCTTCCAAAGCGCAATCCGAGGTGCATCGTTCCGAGATCGAGCGCGAGCTGCAAGAGATCGCCGAACATCCGGCGGAGGAGCTGGCGGAACTGGTCGAGATCTACCGTCTCCAGGGCATGGCGCCGGAGCAGGCGCGCGATGCCGCGCTGGCCGTCTCGAAGGATCCGAAGAAGATGCTCGAGGTGATGGCGCGCGGCGAGCTCGGCATCGACACCGAGCCCTCCGTGAGCCCGCTCAAAGACGCCGCGGTCATGGCGCCGTCGTTCATGCTCGGCGCGATCGTGCCGATCCTGCCTTACGTGTTCTCCACGCAGACGCCGGCGTTCGTCACTTCGATACTGCTGGCGTGCCTCGCGCTGTTCGCGATCGGCGTCGTGAAGTCGCGCGTCGCCGGCGGCAGTCCATGGCGCTCCGGTCTGGAGCAGTTCGTCATCGGCGCCGGCGCGGGCGTCATCGGCTACATCGTCGGCACACTCGTGCCGCGCTTCTTCGGGGTGCGCTTCGTCGGCTGATCCGAGGGCCGATCTAAAGATCGGCCCCTACATGGCTGGCGAGCGCGTTACGGCCGGTCGTCTACCCAGACCGCTCCCTCGGGCGTGTGCTCTTTTTTCCAGATCGGCGCGATCCGCTTGAGTCGATCGATCGCGAAGCGGCAGCAGTCGAACGCCGCCGCGCGATGCGGCGCTGACACGGCGATGACGACGCTCACGTCGCCGACCTCGAGCGACCCGACGCGGTGATGGATGGCGATGTCGGTGATGGGGAACTGCTTGCGCGCCTCCGCCGCGATGTCGGCGAAGACCCGTTCCACCATCTCCGGGTACGCCTCGTACTCGAGCAGGGTCACCTTGTGGCCGCGCGCTTCGTCGCGGACGCGTCCGACGAACGTGACCACGCCGCCCGCGCCGTCCTGCGAGATGATCTGCGCGGCGAGGTGCTCGTCGAGCGGTTCCGCGGTGAGGACGAAATGGCGGCTCGTCATCCGCCGGCCACCGGGGGCAGGAGCGCGAGTTCGTCGCCCTCGTGCAGCAGCGTCTCGGGCGCGGCGAGTTCGCGATTGACGGCAAAGGCGATCGAACCGGCGGGCGCGGCGAGCTGCGGGTGCGCCGCCGTGATGCTCACGAATGCAGCGGCCGCGGTCGCGCCGTCCGGTACTTCGATGTCAAGCGCTCCGCGGCCCAGCGTCTCACGCTGAGAGGCGAAAAGCCGCACGCTGATACGCATACAGTCCCGGACACTACGGCGCGCGCCTGCCTTCCTCCCTGGCACGTTGATGGCGCTAGGAGTTGGGGCACGGAAGTACAAGTCGTCCCTCCCCCTTCGACTAGCGAGGAATAAACGCCATGCCGTTCACCGTGCCCGCTCTTGACTACGCCTATGACGCGCTCGAGCCGACCATCGACAAAGAGACGATGACGCTGCACCACGACAAGCACCATGCCGCCTATGTCAACAACCTCAATGCGGCCATCGAGAAGCACCCGGAATTGGCGAACAAATCGGCAGAAGAGCTCATCAAGGATCTCGCCGCCGTGCCCGATGACATCCGCGGCGCCGTGCGCAACAATGGCGGCGGCCACGTCAATCACTCGATGTTCTGGACGATCATGGGTCCCGGCGGCGGCGGCGACCCCAAAGGTGCGCTCGGCGACGCCATCAAGAGCACCTTCGGCGACTTCGAGACGTTCAAGACGCAGTTCAACGACGCCGGCGTCAAGCAGTTCGGCAGCGGCTGGGCCTGGCTCGTCCTCGCCGGCGGCAAACTGCTCATCACGAGCACGGCCAATCAAGACAACCCGATGTCGGCCGGCCAGGTCCCGATCATGGGCAATGACGTGTGGGAGCACGCGTACTACCTCAAGTACCAGAACCGCCGCCCCGACTACCTCAAGGCCTGGTGGAACGTCGTCAATTGGGACGCGATCGGCAAGCGCTTTGACGCCGCGAAGAAGTAGGCGCCGATGAGCGGACTGCTCGCGGGTAAGACCGCGTTGGTGATGGGCGTCGCGAACCGCTGGAGCATCGCGACCGCCATCGCCAAGGCGCTCCACGCCCATGGCGCGCGCCTCGCGCTTACCTACGAGGGCGAGCGCACCAAAGACGAGGTCGAGAAGCTCGTCGGCGAGCTGGGCGGCGGGCTCGCGCTGCTGTGCGACGTCGCCAAAGACGAGAGCCTCGCGGAGCTGCGGACGACGCTCGAGTCGAAGTACAAGACGCTCGACATCGTCGTGCATAGCATCGCATTCGCGCGCAAGGAAGAGCTGGCCGGCAAGTACTACGCGACCTCGCGCTCGGGCTTCGGCGTAGCGCTCGACGTGAGCGCGTTCTCGCTCGTCGCGCTGTGCCGCGAGCTCGCGCCGATCATCGCCGAAAACGGATCGGTGATGACGATGACCTACCTCGGCTCGGTGCGCGCGGTCCAGAACTACAACGTCATGGGCGTCGCCAAGGCGGCGCTCGAAGCATCCGTCCGCTATCTCGCGGTGGATATGGGCGAGCGCGGCATCCGCGTCAACGGCATCTCCGCCGGCCCTATCAAGACGGCATCGGCGCGCGCGGTGAGCGGTTTCACCGCCATCCTCGGCGAGGTCGGCCAGCGCGCGCCGCTGCGGCGCAACGCGACCGCGGATGACGTCGCCAATATGGCGGTCTTCCTGGGAAGCGATCTGTCGTCGGCGGTCACAGGCCAGGTCATCTACGTCGACGCCGGCTACAATATCGTCGGAATCTAGCCGCGACGAGAGGTCAGCAGAGCGCGGATGGACAACGTTGGGGTCCGCTGCGGCACAAGGGGGATACGTGATGGGCCTAACATGGAAAGATGTCGAAGACATCGGGTTCGAATTAGCACAGGCTCATCCGGATGAGGATCCCGGCCAGGTGCCGTTGCCCGAACTTCTGCAAATGGTGACCGACCTTGACGATTTCGAGGACGACCCGGAGCGGGTGGACGAAAGCACGCTGCAGCGTATCGCCGCCGCTTGGCACGTGGAGTTCGCCGAAAAGGCGTAACCTCGGATGAGCCGGCTCGGCCTGTTCCCGCTGCGCAGCGTGCTGCTGCCGGGCGCCGCGCTCCGGCTCCACATCTTCGAAGACCGCTATAAAGAGATGATCGGCGCCTGTCTTGAATCGGGCGACCCCTTCGGTGTCCTGCTCGATCGCGCTGACAAAGAGGTGGGGGACGACCTGGACCCGGTGCAGGTCGGGACGGCTGCGCAGATCGCCGAGGTCACCCACCTGCCGCACGGCCGGCTCTTCATCGTCACCCGTGGCACGAGGCGCTTCCGCACCGAGCGCATCCTCCAGAAGAAACCTTTTTGGGCCGCCGAGGTAACCTATCTGGGCGAACCGGTCGGCTCCGGTGAGGCGGCCACCCTCCAAGCCATCGCAGCCGAGCGGTTCACCGATTATCTGCAGGCGCTGCTGGCGCTCTTCAAGCGCGAACTGGACAGCGTCCAGATGCCGGATGACGCGAACGAGTTCTCCTATCTGATCGCGGATGCGCTGCAAGTGGAGATGCCGGTCAAGCAGAAGCTGCTCGAGGCGCCGAGCGCGGCTGCGCGCCTGCGTGATGAAGTGGCAATCCTCGAGGGCGAGACGACGCGGCTGCGTGAACTCGCCGCCGCGGGGGTGCAGGCCGCCGACGCCGATCGAGAGCAGACGCCCTTCAACGTTCGCTTCTCCGTCAACTAGGCCGCCTGATGACTCATCCGGGCGTCGGATTGCTTCGCCAGCGGCTCGCGGCGCGCGCGCCGCGCCGGCTGCACGAGCCTGACGCCCGCCGGGCGGCGGTGCTGGTGCCGCTGGTCGGCGAGGACGCCGAGCTGCAGCTGATCTGCTTCGAGCGCACGCATGAGGTCCTGGAGCACAAAGGTGAGATATGCTTTCCCGGCGGCTCGATCGAGCCGCACGACGCCGATGAGGCGGATGCCGCGTTGCGCGAAGCCCACGAGGAGCTCGGGCTGCCGCGCGAGGCGATCGAGATCATCGGTAGCCTCGACGACGTGCACACCGTCGCCAGCAGCTACGTCATCACCCCGATCGTGGGGCATCTGAAGACCATGCCGCAACTCGTGCTCGATCCGATCGAGGTCGCGCGGCCGGTCGTCGTCTCGCTGGAGCAACTGCGGGCACCGGGCGCGGAGGGCATGGAGTGGCGCGAATGGCGCGGCACGCAGCGCCAGATCTTCCATTACCCGGTATCGGGCGGGCGCATCTGGGGCGCGACCGGCCGGATCCTGCACGACCTGCTCACGGTGTGGGCGGGCAACGCGGTGCGCTCATGAGCGCGGTGAAGGCCTGCGAGCGTTGCGGCAAGCGCCCAGCGGCAGGCGTGCTGCCTGGATTCAAAGACGGCCGATTCACCAATGTGAGTATGTGCGACCAGTGCATGGAAGCGCAGAGCAAGAGCAATCTCGCGTTCGCGGGCGGCGCGGCGCTTGCCGCGCTCGCGCTCGGCGTCGGCGCGGTCGTGCTCGGCGAGCGCATCAGCCGACCCAATCGTGACGACGCGCCGCCTGCGGGGCCGATCCCGCCGCGCAGTCCGGTGTTCTCCGGCGCCGGCCGCACGCCGACGCTCAACTCGTTCTCGCGCGACCTCAGCCGCCAGGCGGCTGAGGGCAGGTTGGATCCGGTCGTCGGCCGCGACGTCGAGATCGAACGGGTCGTGCGCATCTTGGCGCGCCGCACCAAGAACAACCCGGTGCTCATCGGCGACGCCGGCGTGGGCAAGACCGCGATCGTCGAAGGCCTCGCGCAGCGCATCGCGCGCGGCGAGGTGCCCCGCACGCTCGCCGGCAAGCGCATCGTCGCCCTCGCGCTCGGCGGCGTGGTGGCGGGCACGAAGTACCGCGGCGAGTTCGAGGCGCGCCTGCAGCGCGTGATCGAGGAGCTGTCGCGCGCCAGCGACGTCATCGTCTTCATCG
Source organism: Vulcanimicrobiota bacterium (assembly GCA_963805945.1). GTDB lineage: Bacteria > Vulcanimicrobiota > Vulcanimicrobiia > Eremiobacterales > Eremiobacteraceae > JAFAHD01. The sequence continues at coordinate 117,160 of CAWDVP010000003.1, forward strand.
ACGAATTGCACACCATCGTCGGCGCCGGCAGCGCCGAAGGCTCGACCGTCGACGCCGCCAACATGCTCAAACCCGCGTTGGCGCGCGGCGAGATCCGCTGCATCGGCGCGACCACGTTCGACGAGTACCGGCGCCACATCGAGAGCGACGAGGCGCTGGAGCGGCGTTTCGCGCCGATCGTCATCGAAGAGCCCTCGCCCGAGGCCGCGCTCGAGATGCTGCGCGCCAGCCGCGACCGCTACGCGCGCCATCACGACGTGCGCATCGGTGACGCGGCGCTGCGCGCGGCCGTCCAGCTGTCCGCTCGGTATATCACCGATCGCTACATGCCCGACAAAGCCTTCGACGTGCTCGACGAGGCGGGAGCGCTGGTGGCGATGCGCGGCGGCGGCGAGGTCGGACCCGAGGACGTCGCGCGCGTCGTCTCGAGCTGGACCGGCGTGCCCATCGAAACGGTGGCCGCCGCGGAGGCGGAGCGCCTGCTCTCCTTTGAGACATTGCTGCGCAAGCGCATCGTCGGCCAAGACGATGCGGTCCGCGCCGTGGCCGAGTGCGTCCGCCGCGCCCGCGCCGGCATGAAGGAGCATCGCGGCCCGATGGGCGCGCTGCTCTTCGTCGGACCCACCGGCGTCGGCAAGACGGAGCTCGCGCGCGCCACCGCGGCCGCGCTGTTCGGCAGCGACGACGCCCTGCTGCGCTTCGACATGTCCGAATTCTCGCAGCCGCACTCGGCGGCGCGGCTCGTCGGCGCGCCGCCCGGCTACGCGGGGCACGAACGCGCAGGGGAGCTCACCGAAGCTGTCCGCCGGCGCCCGTATAGCGTCGTGCTGTTCGACGAGATCGATCGCGCGCATCCGGAAGTTCTCGCGCTGCTGCTGCAACTGCTCGACGACGGGCGTCTCACCGACGCGCAATCGCGCGCCGTCGATTTCCGCAACGCGCTCGTCATCCTCACCGCGAACGCGCCCGCCGGCACCGATTTCGCGCAGCTCGGCGCGCAGTTCTCGCACGAGCTCATAAACCGGCTCGATGACGTCGCCGTCTTCCACCAGCTCGGGCGGGAAGATATCCGAGCGGTGGTCGCGCACGGGGTGAAGATGCTGGCGGCGGCAGCGGCCGAACAGGGTATCGCGCTGCGCGTGACGGATGCCGCGCTGGACGCGCTCGCCGCCGAGGCGGACGACCACCATCAGGGCGCGCGCCTCGTGCGGCGCGTGCTCGAGCGGCGCTTGAGCGCACCGCTGGCCAAAGCAGTGCTCGCGGGGACGTTCGTCCGCGGGCAAACCGTCAAGGCCGACGTGCGGCCGCAAGGAAAGATCGGGTTTGAAACATGCGATTCGTCGTCTTGATCGACTACACGGACATGGACGCGCGCAATCGCGCGCTCGAAGCGCACCGGGCGCATCTCGCCGCCGGCCGCGAGGCCGGAAAGGTGGTGGAGTCGGGCGCCTTCGCAGACGGCAAGGGCGGCATGTACGTGTTGGAGCTGCCCGACGAGGCTGCAGCGCGGGTTTTCGTGGACGCCGATCCATACCGGACGCAGGCGAAGCTTGCGATGACGATACGTCAGTGGAACAGCACGAAGGGCACGACGCCGTAACGATGGCCGCTCAGTTCGACGCCGTCAAAGAAGCGACCGACGCGTTCTCGTTGCTGTTCAAGGGGCGCAACTGGCTCTTGGGTGCGCCGACCGTCGCCGGGCTCTTCATCGTCATGGTCATCGTCGGCGTCGTGCTGGTGTTGGCGATCGGGCCGGATATCTTCCGCCAGATCCTGGGCGGCTCGCAGACGCCCGAGATCTCGCCGGGCGGATCATCGTGTTCGTCGTGTCGATAACGCTCGGCGTCCTGCTCGCCACCGCCGTGAGCATCTTCACCTACGCGTGGACGCTGGTGGCCGCGGAGCCTGTATGGCTCGGGCAAGAACCGGCCTGGGACCGGGGCTTCAATCGGGCGGCGAAAAAACTGCTCAGCCTGGCGGTTTACGTGATCCTCGTCGGCCTCATGTCGATCGTGTCCATCATCACCATCGTCGGTCCGATCATCATCGCGTTCTTCACGATGTACGCGCCCGCACGCATCCTGTTCGCTGACAGGACGGCGACGGACGCGATCGGCGATTCGTTCAAGATGGCGAGCGAGAACATCACGCCGACGATGATCCTCGTGCTGGCGTTCATCGTCGTCTACATCATCGGGTTCGTCGTCGTCATGGCCTTGGGGTGGATCCCGCTCGTCGGCATCGTCGTCCAGTTGGGGTTCCAATGGCTGTTCAGCGCGTATATCGCGCTCGCCATCGTGCGCTTCTACGACATCCTCAACACGTCAAGCGGCGCGCCGCCGTTCTCGATCATCCCCGAGACGAACGTCTAGGGGCCTCATCGGTCCGATGTAAGGGCCGATCTTTAGATCGGCCCTAAGCCTGTCCATGTAGGGGCCGATCTTTAGATCGGCCCTCTCTAGACGAGCTCCCGCGACGCCTTGATAAAGAGCGAGTCACCCAGCGCCCGCCTCGCCTCAAGGCGTTTGACTATCACGCAGCTCGTTCATACTTCGTCACGTGGTGCGTGCGCGAACGAAGGCCTGTATTCCGGGATGCTTTGCCGGTTAACATCGCACAGGATACGATTCTCGACTTTAGACAACGAGCTTGGTACGCTCTCTATGCTTACTGTGTGATGCCTGACCACATACATGTTGTCATGAAGTCACTGGGCGGTGAGAGACCTCTGTCGCGCATCGTGGCCACGCTCAAGGCGAGCATCGCGCATCGTTGCCGTTTGGCGGGAGTTTCTCTTGAGTGGCAGCACGGCTACTATGATCGAATCGTGCGAGAGTACGAACGGTCGGACGAGTTCGTCAAGTACGTCCTGCTCAATCCCGTGCGAGCAGGGCTCGTCGTGCGCTTCGAAGACTATCCATATGCCGGCCTGGTCGATGCGTGGCACTAGGAGCCGACCTAAAGGTCGGCCCCTACACACGGCGTGCAAAAAAAGGGGCCGATCTAAAGATCGGCCCCTACAGACGTCGGCTGGTGCTAGGCGGAGTGCTCCTTCAACATCTGGTGGATGCGGCCCGTGATGGCAAGCGAATCATCCCACTTGCGCTGCCAGAGGTTGCGCCCGAAGATCAGGCCGGTGACGCCTGCCTCCATCGCCACACGCGCCTTGCGCAGCAGATCGTCGTCGCCCATCTTGCTGCCGCCCGAGAGCAGCACCAGCGTGCGCCCCGCCGACTTGACGACCTTCGCGATCGCCTCTTCCTCGGTGACCTTCAAGGTGTTGTAGGGCTTGGGCTGTTTGTCGAGATCGCCGCTGACCTTGGGCTCGTTGAGCTTCACGATATCCGCGCCCATCTCGCACGCCATGCGCGCGGCATAGTCGACCGCGTAGAGCGAATCCTGGCCGCCCTTCTCCTTGATGGCGGAACCGCGTGGATACGACCACACGACGAGCGGCATGCCGTAGCGATCGCAATCTCGGCGCACCGCATCGAGCTGCGCGATGTCCTCGGCCTGGCGCGGGCTGCCTACGTAGAGCGTGTAGCCGACCGCATCGGCGCCGATGCGCACCGCGTCCTCGACGCCTGACGTCATCGGGGAGAAAGGGGCGTCGTCGCTGGGCACGTTGGTCTTGCCGTTGACCTTGAGCAGCAGCGGTATCTTGCCGGCGTACGGACCGAAGTATTTCTTCGCCAGCCCTATATGGCAGGCGACCCCCGAATAGTTGCCGTCGATCGCCAAGCGGAAGATGTAGTCCATGTCGATGCTCTCGGGGTTGTCGAAGAAGTCGACCGGACCATGTTCGATGCCCTGGTCGATCGGCAGCATGAGCAGCGTGCCGTTGGCGGGCCCGTATTCGTACAGCATCCGATGAAGCCGGGCGTGTTTGCCGGGCGGGAGCCGTAGATCGGAGAGCGTGGGCCGGCGCACCTTCGTCAACATGAAAGACCTCCAGCAGTGAGGCGGAAGTCCGGGGCTTCTCCGCGCCGCCGCCGGGCACCTAGGGTCGCGGTCGCCGCGTGCAGAGAAGAAAGCGCGGCCGCGCGTCAAATGAGAGGGCGTGGACGTATACGACATCACCGTCATCGGCGGCGGACCAAGCGGCTTGTTCGCGCTGTTCTACGCCGGCATGCGCGGCGCGAAGGCCAAAGTGATCGACGCGCTGCCGGAACTGGGCGGCCAGCTCTACGCGCTGTACCCGGAGAAGTACATCTACGACATGCCGGGCATCCCGGCGATCACCGGTCAGGCGCTGGTGAACGATTGCGTCGAGCAAGCGTTCCAGTGGCCGCACGCCAAGTGCCTCGAAGAGCGGGTCGTGCACATCGAAAAGCTCGCGGACGGCACGATCAAGATCCTCACCGACAAAGCCGAGCATCACAGCCGCACGGTCATCCTCGCATCGGGCATCGGCGCGTTCACGCCGCGCAAGCTCGCCGCGCCATCGGCGGCCGCCTTCGAGGGCAAAGGCGTGCACTACTACGCGCGCAACTTCGACGTCTTCGCCGGCCAGCGCGTCATCGTGGTGGGCGGCGGCGACTCCGCCGTCGACTACGCGCTCGCGATCGAGAAGAAAGCCAAAACGGTGGCTGTCGTGCACCGCTCGCAGTTCCGCGCGCATCCGCATACCGTCGAACAGCTGCGAAGTTCGCCGGTCAAGATCTATCAGCCCGATCACGAGATCAAAGAGGTCCATGGCGACGGCTTGGTCGAGGCGGTCACGGTTCTCCAGACCAAGACGAAAGAAGAAGAGCGGATCGAATGCGAGGCGGTGCTGTGCGCGCTCGGCTTCGTGTCCGATCTCGGGGAAGTGAAGAAGTGGGGCATCGAGCTCGACGGCAACGGCATCAAGGTGGACACCGCCACCCAGGAGACGAGCGTCAAGGGCATCTACGCAGCAGGCGACGTCATCTCGCACGCGGGCAAGCTCAAGCTCATCGCCTGCGGAACGTCTGAGGCGGCGATCGCCGTTAACCAGGCGATGAACTACATGGACCCGAGCCAAAAAGTGCAACCGGTGCACTCGAGCAATCTCACCCTGCCGATCTCCGCGAAGGTCGGCGCGCAGCCGTGATCGCCGCGATCGCCGTCGCGGCGGCGATGAGCCAGGCCGTGACGCATTCGCCGGCCGAAACGGTGCTGCACAACATGGCCGCGGTCAACGCGTCGGTGAAATCGTATGAGGTGCGCTGCCATTTCGACGCCTCGGTGCGCACGTTCATCACCCTGCCACTCGCGCTCGACGCGACCTATTACTTCAAGCAGCCCGATCATGCACAGCTCGTCTTCGACACCGTGCCGACGTACGCGAAGAGATTCCAAGACTTCTACGCGTCGTCCGGTACGCCGGCGACGTGGCCCAAGAGCTATCGCGTGAGCCTGCAGCTGCCGGCGGCCAGCAACCCGGCCGGCATGCTCGTGCTGCGGCTGGATCCGAAAAAGCAGAGCAATCTCGACTACGTGCTCATGACGGTCGACCCTGCCAACTACGGCATCGTCGCCCAGCAATGGATGTACAAAGACGGCTCGAGCATCAACGTGACGCAGAGCAATGAGATCGGCGCATCGTACGTGCTGCCGAAGCAGGAGACCGCCGACTTCAACTTCCCGCGCTACAAGGCGCACGTGGTGGCCGCGTTCGGCGACTATCAGATCAACGCGCCGGTCGACGACTCCATCTTCACGAAATAAAAAGGGACCGGCAGTGCCGGTCCCCCTCGTTCGTCCTCTATAGTGTCCGAGCGAAGCTCGGGTTTACGCGGTCGGTGCCGCGGGAGCCGCCGTCGCGCTGCCCGTGAGCAGGCTGTAGAAGCGCATGCTGGCGAGCGTGGCGTACGCGCCGACGAGCGCACCCACAGCCAGGCCGATGATGTTGCCGAGCAGCGGTATCATGCCGAGCACGGCGTTGATGATGCCCGAGGCGACGCCGACCACGATGAATCCTAAGAAGAGCATCGCGGTCGGGCCGAAGTTCTCGCGCGAGAGCTTGATGGACGCGCTGATCGCGCCGGTGCCGCTCTCGTTCCCCATCATGATGTAGGGCAGGCAATACAGGCAGAACAGTCCGATCAGGATCGGCACGATCACCGTCCAACCCAAGAGGCAGATCACGAGCGCAGCGATGATGCCGAAGACCAGCAGCGGTCCCAGCTTCGCCATCGCCTTGTTGAAGCCGCCGCTGATATCTGGATCGCCGCCGCCCCACATGGGCGCTGCGGCCGCGTACGCCCAGCCGTAGGTGAACATGCCGATGCCGAAGGCGACGAGCACGCCGACCAAGACGAGCAATCCGCCGAAGCCCAAGAGCGCAGGCAGGATCGCGGCGGGCGACATGTGGCCGGAGGCGCCGCCGTACATCGCAGCGGCGATGGACGGACCGAGCGCCAGGACGAAGGTGAGGCCGACCACGGCCACGGCCACGAGCGTGCCGATCAGCAACGGCACGGCCAGCATCCAGTTCTTCTTCTGGAAGAGCAATGAAAACGTTTTCGTGAGCTCAGCGACGGCATCGAATGAAGCGGTCATCGTCATCTCCTCGACGGACGGGAAAATTGGCCGCGCCTCAGATGTCTGTGCGACGTCGGCGGCTGGATGGGCCGTTCGCGCGGCAGGAGGTTTCCCCTTTGTCACACCCCGGGCCGGGAATCGCTCCGGTATCCCGCAGAATGGAAACAATCCCAAACATAGATGTGCGGAGCAACACTGTGACCGACGAACTGGTCGTGGCCGGACGCGCCTTCCAATCGCGTCTCATCGTAGGCACCGGAAAATTCTCGAGCCCCGAAGTCATGGCAGACGCGCTCGCCGCGGCGCAGACGCAGCTCGTCACGGTCGCGCTGCGGCGCGTCGATCTCGACGCGCCGGCGAATCCCATCACCGATTTCATCGACCGCGATCGCTATCTCATCATGCCGAACACCTCGGGCGCCGCTGACGCGGCCGAAGCGGTCCGGCTCGCGCGCTTGGCGCGCTCCGCCGGATTGCCGACGTGGATCAAGGTCGAGGTGATCCCCGATCCGCGCTACCTCATGCCGGACCCGATCGAGACGCTCAAGGCGTGCGAGCAGCTCGTCGCCGATGGCTTCACCGTCTTGCCGTACATCCAGGCGGATCCGGTGCTTGCCAAGCGGCTTGAAGAGGTCGGCGTCGCCGCCGTCATGCCGCTCGCCGCGCCGATCGGCTCCGGCCGGGGTATGAAGATGGAGACGGCGATCGCGATCATCATCGAGCAGGCGACCGTGCCCGTGGTCGTGGACGCCGGACTCGGCGTGCCGTCGCACGCAGCGGCCGCCATGGAGATGGGTGCGGATGCGGTGCTCGTGAACACCGCCATCGCCGCCGCCGCGAATCCCGCGAAGATGGCGCGCGCCTTCGCTCTCGGCGTCGAAGCCGGGCGCAGCGCGTGGCTCGCGGGAAGATCCCCCGAATTGTCGACCTCATCGGCGTCGAGCCCGCTCACCGGGTTTCTCGGCTCGCCGCAGCGCTGAACGCCATGGGGTTCTCCAGCGAATACGATCCGGCCGTCGTCGCCGAACTGCTCGTGCGCAACAATCGCGCCTCGACAGGACGCGGTGCTCGCCGCGGCGCGCGGCGGTGCGCCGACCCCCGAGCGCGCAGCCGCGTTGCTGTCGCCCGCTTCCGACGATGTGCTGGAGGAGCTCGCCGCGCTCGCGCACGCGTCGACCGCGGCGCGCTTCGGCAAGACGATCGGGCTCTACGCGCCGCTCTACCTCTCGAACGAATGCGTCTGCACGTGCACGTACTGCGGCTTCTCGATGGGCCTGCCCATCAAACGCCGCACCCTGCGCATCGACGAGGTCGTGCGCGAGGCGCGCACGCTCGCGCAGCGCGGCATCCGCAACATCCTGCTCGTCTCGGCCGAACATCCCAAGCACGTCGGCGTCGAATACGTGGCGCAGACGGTGCGCGAGACGAAGCTGATCGCCCCCTATGTCGCGCTGGAGATCGCCGCGGCAGATGAAGATGATTACCGCCGCTATGTCGCCGCCGGCTGCGACGGCATCGTGCTGTACCAAGAGACCTACGATCCGGTCGCGTACGCCGCCCACCATCTCGGCGGCCCGAAGAAGCGCTTCGCGTGGCGCCTGGACGCTCCCGAGCGGGCGTCGCGCGCCGGCGTGCGCCACCTCGGCATCGGCGCGCTGCTCGGCTTGTCGGACTGGCGGCACGAGGCGCTCGCGCTCGTGATGCACGCGCGTTGGCTCGAGCGGCACTGCTGGCGCTCGCAGATCAACGTGTCGCTGCCGCGGATCAATCATGCGGAGGGCGGCTACGTGCCAAAGCACGCGGTCGATGACCGCGATTTCGTGCATTTCCTCATCTTCTTGCGTTTGGCGCTGCCGACGGCGGGCATCTCGCTCTCGACGCGCGAGACCCCCGAGATGCGCGAGCGTCTGGTGCCGCTGGGCGTGACCTTGATGAGCGCCGGGTCGAGCACCGAGCCGGGCGGCTACGGCGAGCCCGGTGCGGCAGGTGAGCAATTCGAGCTCGAGGATCTGCGCTCGCCCGCGGAAGTCGCCGCGCGGCTGCGCGCGCTCGGCTACGATCCCGTCTACAAGGATTGGGAGATCATGGCGCCGGCGGTGCACGAGGCGGCGGCTGGATGAGCGCGGTGACGTTCTCCGCCAACGGCAAACGGCGCAGCGCGGATGCGGGCACGACCGTCGCGGAGCTGTTGGCCGCGGCAAAGCTCGAGCCGATGCAGGTGTTCGTGGAGTACAACGGCGAGCCGCTTGAACGCGACCGCTTCGGCACGACGACGCTCGCCGAAGGCGACGCGATCGAGATCGCGCAGATGGTCGGAGGTGGATAGCGTGGCGACGGTCTCGCGGCGCCTCGACGCCATCGCGCTCTATCTCGTCATGGGGCCGCCGCGCGCGCCGGTGCGCGATCTTCTAGCGGCCGCCATCGATGGCGGCGTCGGCATGGTGCAACTGCGCGACAAGGCGCTTGCGGACCGCGACCTCGTCGCGCTCGCCGCCGCCTGTGCGACGTTCTGCCGCGAGCGCGGCGTGCCGTTCATCGTCAACGATCGCGCGGACATCGCGCTCGCCGCGGGCGCCGACGGCGTGCACGTGGGGCAAGACGACCTGCCGGTGGAAACGGCCCGCGCGCTGCTCGGACCGCAGCGCATCATCGGCGTCTCCACGCACACGCCGCAGCAGATCGATGCCGCGCGGGCGACGAGCGCCGACTACATCGGCGTCGGCCCGATCCACGAAACGCCCACGAAGCCCGGCGTGGCTGCGGTGGGCACCGATCTCGTCCGCTACGCCGCCGCGCACGCGGGCCAGCCGTTCTTCGCGATCGGCGGCCTCGACCCGGCCAACGTGGCCGAGACCATCGCCGCGGGTGCCTCGCAAGTGTGCGTGCTGCGCTGGGTCACGCAGGCGGCTGATCCACGCCGCGCGGCGCGCGAGATGCGCGACGCGATGCAGGCGGCGACGCGCTCCATGCCGGACGCCGCGTCGGCCCGCTAGCACTTGACGCCATGAAGAAGATCGACGAAGCGCTCGCCAAGCGGCTGCCGCCCGGACAGTACGCCGTACGAGATTTTCCGGTGCTGCACGTCGGCGCGGTGCCGGCCTTCGATCCGAAGACCTGGCGCTTTCGCGTCTTTGGATCCGTCGACAACCCGTTTGAATTGGATTGGGAACGATTCACCGCGCTGCCCACGAAGACGGTGCGCACCGACATCCACTGCGTGACGCGCTGGACGAAGTTCGACACGACCTGGACGGGCGTGCCGTTCTCGGAGATCGCGAGACTCGCCCGCGTGCGATCCTCGGCGAAGTTCGCGGTCACGCTCGGCGCCAACGAGTACAGCGCGAATCTGCCGCTCGAGGTCGCCCTCGGCGACGACGTGTTGTTCGCGTATCTCTATGAAGGCAAACCGCTCGAGCCGATCCATGGCGGTCCGATGCGCATGTTCGTGCCGGCCCGTTATTTCTGGAAGAGCACCAAGTGGTGCGATGGGGTGGAGTTCAGCGACGAGGACAAGCCCGGCTTCTGGGAGCAACGCGGCTACCACAACGACGGGGATCCGTGGCGGGAAGAGCGCTACTGGTAGTTACGGAGCGGTCGTACCGGACTCGAATTCGGGCGGCCGGTTGGGGCTCGCCGGTTCGCGCTCGGCGACGGTGAATCCGGCCTCGAGCGCAGTGCGCTCGCAGGTCTCGCAGACCTTGACCGTATCGACGCGGCGCGGCTCGTGCCGGTGGGCGAATGAGTGGAGGCCGAGGTTCTTCTGGCTCCCACAGAAGGCGCATCGTGACATTTCGCCTATATGACCGGATTTTCGCCCGGACGTTACAAAGAGAGCGGGCATGCGAGCCGGCACTCCTACCCTAGTCGCAGCCATCGTCTGCGCAGCAGCGGCGACGTTCTTCGTGCTCCGGCCGTTCCAGGCAGCACTGCACGGCTGGCAGTTCGCGGTCGCCGCGGCGCTTGTCGGCGCGGTGCTGCTCCTGCAGGGCATCGCGGGCCTGCGCCCGCTCACCGACGAGGAACGTTTCGCGGCGCTCGGCGCGTTGGGCGGCGCTCTGCTGTGCGCGGCGATGGTCGCCGCAGCGTTCGCAGTCGGGCCGCCGCACGAGATCGCCGGTGCGCCCGGCCAAGCGACCTCGGTGATGCCCGGGGCCAGCGTCTTCGTGGACTACCCGGCCGCGGCGGACGCGATGTTCGTACCGGGAGCCGCGCTCGTTCCCGTCGCCGTCGTCGCGGGCAACACGCGCAGCGAGTTGAACGACGGCGACCAGATGAAGGTGGGCCAGTACGTGCTGCGCGCCGAAGCTGGGCCGATGGCAAAGGTCCGCGCGACGTCGCCAAGCGGAGGCCGGGTCACCGTGACCCAGCCGCAAGGCGCTGCCTTCGTCTCGCCGTATCTGCTCTTCCCCGCGCGCAATGGCGCGCAGCGGCTTGATCTCTTCGCGGTGCCGCCGCTGCACCGCACCGTCAACGTCGTCTACTACGATTCGTACCGCGACGACTCGCGCCACATCTCGATCCCGTCGCCGTTCGTGATCGTCCAAGTCGCCGAAGAGAACGGCGGCGAGCTCTTCCGCGGTGCGACGGTGAGCGGCAAGACCATCCACGGCGGCGGCGTGAACCTCACCTTTTTGATCGGCCGGTATCCGCTCGTGATGCTCGGATCCGCGCCTGCCACGCTGCCATATATCGCGGGTCTGCTGATGCTGGTGGCAGGGCTTACCGGCCACATCATCACCGTGCTGCGCGCACCGCAGCGGGCGAAAGCATGACGTCCGCATTCGCGCGGTTCGGCGTCCTGCTATCGGCGCTCGCCGCGCTCGCGCTGCCGTCGGCGGCTCATGCCTCGCTCGAGTCGCCGCCTGAGGGCTTGCGCCGCACCACGCTGACGCTGAGCGACGTGCTCATGCGCTACAGCCAAGCGCTCGGGGCGGCGTCGCACGAGACGCGCTTCGAGCAGTGGCACGTGAGCGAGGGCGGGTTGTCCGGCACCTATGTCGAGCGGACGGAAGGGCTCGAGTACGCGGACCGGCTGGAACTCGGGCCGTTCGTCACCATGACCGGCAGGCATCAAGGGCAGGGTTGGAGCCAGGACGAGAACGGACTGACCGTGCTGCGGCAAGACATCCATCAGCGCACGACGATCAGCGAGCGCGCGGTGGAGTACGCGCTCGATCATCCCGAGGCGCCCGGTCAAGGTATCGAACTGCTCGGAGAATCATCAGCGCCTGTCGATGCGTTCGTGGTCCAGATCCATCCGTCGGGCGGCCGTCTGGTATGGCTGTTCTTCGACGCCGGCAGCGGGCTGATCGACCGTGAGGAGAGCGTCGTCGCGGAGCGGCGCGTCGTGACGACCTACGACGATTTCCGGCGCGTCGGCGACACCACGCAGGCATGGCATCATCATGTGAGCGACGGCAGTCCGAATAACGACGAGGACTGGACGCTGATCTCGCTGCGCTTCGACGAGCCGATCGCCGCGACGGAGTTCGAGATCCCCGCTGACCGGCGCGCGCTTGTGGAATTCCCCGCTGGGCAGACCTCTGTCCGGCTGCCTGCGCGCATCGTCAACGGCAAGGTGATCGTGCGGCTCACGGTGGCGGGCCGGGGCTTGGACTTCCTGCTCGACTCCGGCGCGAGCGACATCGTGTTCGACGCGAGCGTCGCGACGTCGATGCACCTGCAACAGTACGGCAGGACGACGCAGGAGATCGCCGGGCGCTTCGACCGCTCGCGCGCGATCATACCGGAGATACGCGTCGGTGATCTCCAGATGCACGACGTCGTCGTGTCGACGATCCCGTTCGAGCTGGCGTCCAATCCGGACACCAAGGTGGTCGGATTGCTGGGCTTCGATTTCTTCAAGGATGCCGTGGTGCGCGTGGATTATCACGCGGGCCGGGTGGACGCTTACGAACCGGCGCATTTCAGCCCGCCGGACGGTTCCTATACGCTGCCCGTGGCGCTTGACGACGGCGTGCCGCTGGTGAGCGCGGAGATCGGGGGCGCGCGTGGAGATCACTTCATCCTCGACACCGGCTCCTCGTTCACCATCCTGTTCTCCGCCTTTGCGGCGGACCACCCGCAGGCGGTGCGGGCCACTGGGATCCTCGGGCTCGGCGACGCCGCCCGCGAGCCGGTGGCGGGCGTCGGCGTCGGCGGCCTGATCAGCCTCACGCCGGGCGTCGTCAAGGTGATGCGCTTCGGCGGGGCGGAGTTCGACGACGTGCCGGTGTACGTCACGCGATCATCCCGCGCGCTCGAGCGCGAGGATGAGGACGGGCTGATCGGCGCGCCGACGCTGCAGCGCTTCGTGGTCTATTTCGACTACGCGCGCGGCCGCGTCGATCTTATCGCCGCGACCTGACCGCGACCTATGGAGCGGTCGAATTCATTCGACCGCAAGGAGACCTCGAATGCCGAAGTCCGTTGCCTCTCGCACGATCGTCAGCGCCAAACTGCTCGTGCCGAGCGCGCGCGGCAAAGCGCTGACCGCAGCCGCCGTGCTCATCGAAGACAGGCGCATCAAGGCGATCGGGCCGCGCGCGCGGATCGAGCGGCTCGCGCGGGGCGCGACGAGGATCGACGCGTCGCGCTTCACCATCATGCCGGGCATGATCAACCTGCACGCCCACCTCGATTCGGATTGCGGTCCCGACTTCTTGGTCTCCGCGATCATGCTCAGCGAACAGGCGTCGGTGCTCCTGTCGGTGGACAGCGCGCGCCGCACTTTGAGCGCAGGCGTCACGACCGTGCGCGACCTCGGCACGAAATACGCCTGCTGCCATCGCGGTGCGCGACGCGATCGCGCACGGCTGGGTGACAGGGCCGCGTATCCTGTCGGCGGGCAAGCTGGTGTGCATGACCGGCGGACACGGCTGGTTCATCGGCCACGAGTCCGACGGACCCGACGAGATCCGCAAGAGCGTGCGGCAGAACCTGAAGCGCGGCGCCGACTGCATCAAGGTGATCGCCACCGGCGGCGTGCTGTCGCCGGGCGTCGAGGTGGGCGCGTCGCAGCTCGACCCCGACGAATTGGAGATGGCCGTGCGCGAGGCGCACAAGGCCGACCGCCGCGTCGCCGCACACGCCATCGGCAACCAGGGCATCAAGAACGCGCTGCGCGCGGGCGTCGACACGATCGAGCATGGCTGCTATCTCGACGCCGAGGCTATCGCGTTGTTCAAGAAGCACGGCGCGACCTACGTGCCGACGCTGTGCGCGCCGCATTTCCTCATGGCGAACCTCGACGTGGTGCCGCCGCATGTGGTGCGCAAGACGAAGCAGGTGTACGACGCGCATCGCGAGAGCTTCAGGCTGGCGCTGCGCAAGGGCGTCACCATCGCCGCCGGCACGGATGCCGGCACGCCGTTCAATTACCATGACGCGTTCGCCACGGAGCTCGAGCTCATGACCGGGCTCGGCATGAGCCGCGAGGCCGCGCTCGACGCCGCGACCGCCGGCGCGGCGAAGGCGGCGGGTCTCGCCGATGCCGGCACGCTGGCAGAAGGCATGTCCGCCGACCTGGTGCTGCTCGAGGGCGATCCGCGCAAGGATATCTCCGCGACGAAGCGCGTGCGCGGCGTGATGGTGCGCGGCGCGTTCAGCTGGACGGGGGCGTAGGTGCGATATCTGGTCATCGTGCTGGCAGCCGCGGCGCTGCTGAGCGGCTGCACGAAGATATCCACCAGCACCGGGCCGGGGACCGGCGGCAACCCATGGACGCATCATGGCGTCTTGCGCATGGGGTCGTACGAGGATCTCGACAACCTCAATCCGATACTGTCGACCGAGCTCTTCGTCACCGATGTGTGCCAGCTGATCTATTCCGGTCTCATCGACTATGACGATCACGGCGAGGCCATTCCCGACGTGGCGCTGGCCGTGCCGAGCCGCGCCAACGGCGGGATTTCGGCGGACGGCACGACGATCGTCTACCATCTGCGTCACGGCGTCACGTTCTCCGACGGCGTGCCGCTGACGTCGGCGGACGTCAAGTACACGTGGCAGCAGATCGTGAACACGAAGAACAACGCCGCCACGCGCTATCCATACGAAGTCATCGCCGGCGTGGACACGCCCGACGCGTACACGGTCGTCGTGCATCTGCGCGAACCGTTCTCGCCCTTCGTCGGCTACTTCATGCGCAACGGCACGGTCGGCTCCATCCTGCCGAAGCATGTGCTCGCGTCCTATCCTGATCTCAACCGCATCCCGTTCAATATCCATCCGGTCGGCAGCGGTCCTTTCGTCGTCGACCGCTGGCAGCCGGGCGTTCAGCTCAGCTTGAGCGCGAACCCGAACTACTGGCGCGGCCGGCCGAAGCTCAAGCGGATCGAGTATCGCATCATCCCCAATCAGAACACGCTGCTCACGCAGATGGGCACGCATGAGGTCGACTTCTACTTCCTCGCGCCGGAAGCGCAGTATTCACAGCTCAAGCAGATGCAAGGGGTGCGCGTGACCGCGCGGCCCAACCTGACCTTCGAGCACATCAACTTCAACTGCGTGAAGCCGCCGCTCGACGATATCCGCGTGCGCCAGGCGATCGCCTATGCGATCGATTGGAACCGGCTGCGCGACGACGTATACCTCGGGCTCGGTGCGCAGGGCATGTCGGACATCTGGCCGACCTCGTGGGCGTATGCCGCGGACGTCCTACCCTACCCGCACGATCCGGCCCGCGCACGTTCGCTGCTGGCGGCGGCCGGCTGGCAGCCCGACGGCAAGGGCGGGCTCGTAAAGAACGGCGAGACGTTCGCGATCACGATCAGTACGGTGGCCGGCGTGACGTCGCGCGCCAAGGCCGAACTGCTCATCCAGCAGGACCTCAAGGCGGTGGGCATCGACCTGAGCGTCCACAACAATCCGGCCAACATCTTGTTCGCGCCGTACGGCGCCGGCGGCATGCTCGCACGCGGCCAATTCGACATCGCGCTCTTCGCCTGGAGCTACGGCGTGCCGGAGCCCGATGACACGCAGACGCTTGGCGCCGACCAGATCCCGCCGGCGGGCGAGAACTACACGTTCTGCGCGGATCCGGTGCTCGACGCGATGCAGAAAGGCGCGCGCACCCACTACGATCGCGCGACGCGGCGCTCGTACCTGGTGCGCTTGCAGCAGCGCGAACACGAGCTCGTGCCGCGTTACACCATCGTGTGGCGCGCGAACATCAACGCGGTGAACTCAGATATGAAGAACTTCAAGCCGGCCCCGGCGGTGAGCGACTTCTGGAATTCCTGGGAGTGGGATATCTAGCCGGACTACATCACCAGCGCGAGCTTGCCGAGGAACTCACCCGTCACCAAGCGCTCAAAGGCCTTGCGGCCCTGGTCCAGCGGATACTCCGCGTCGATGACCGGTTTGATGCCCGCGCGTTCGACGAAGCGCAGCAACGCCGCGAACTCGAGCGGCGATCCCATGCTCGTGCCCGCGATCGTGATCTGACGCCAGAAGACGCGCGCGAGATCGGCGGGCGGATTCGGCCCGCCGGTCGCGCCGGGGACGACGACCGTGCCGCCCTGGCGCACGCAACGCATGCTCGTTCCCCACGTAGGCTCGCCGACCGAATCGATGACCGCGTCGACGCCGTCGCCTCCCGTGAGCTTGAGCACGGCCTTTGCGGCCTCTTTGCCGGCGAGCAACCCTGCGATTGCGCCCTGGCGCTTGGCGAATTCGAGCTTGGCCTCCGAGCGCGACGAAGCGATCGCGTTGATGCCGGCAGCCGCGGCGAGCTCGATCGCCGCGGTGGCCAACCCGCCGCTTGCGCCCTGCACGAGCACCCAGCCGCCTGGCCGCAGCTGCGCTTTGTTGAACAGCGCGCGATACGCGGTGAGGTACGTCGTGCCGAGCGCCGCGGTCTGCGAGAACGAGAGCGCTTTCGGCTTGGGCAGCACCGCAGAGGCCGGCACGACGACGTATTCAGCGAAGGACCCTTCTCTGTCGCCGTCGCTGAGCAGCGTGAAGGTGCGGCACAGCATGAGGTCGCCGCCCTGGCAGCCGCGACAGTGCCCGCAGAATCGTACGGGGTAGACCGCGACCTCCGCGCCGACGGGCGGTGCGCCCTCGGGCGGGTCGCCGCCGTACGCCTCGACGATGCCCGCGGCGTCGCAGCCGAGTATGCGCGGGGGCGTGATCGGGTAACCGACGACGCCGCGCAGCGTGAAATAATCGTGATGGTTCACCGTCGCAGCGCGCACCCGGACCAGGGCCTCGCCGGGGCCAGGCCGCGGGGCGGGCCGCTCGCCGAACTCGAGATTCGCGAGCGGCGCGTCGCCGCCCAACGCGGTGGCATACAGAGCGCGCATCCTATGGAGACCTCCGTGGTGCGATGAGGACGTTGGTCGGATAGCCGCATGTCGGCGCCGGTTCGCCGATGCGCCGGAGCGTGTGGGTGTCGAAGACGTCGACGCGATCGTCACGGGCGCTGGGCACGTACAGCCGGCCGGCGTCGGCGTCCACCTTCGGAGTCCAGGGAAGTCTCCCCGTGGGCAGCGCGGCGATGCGCCGCATCGTGGGCAGCTCGAAGACGATGACGTTGGAATCGCCCTCGTTAGTGACGAAGAGCCGGCCGGCACGGGAATCCACGGCCGCGCCGATGGGCAGCGCGTTCTTCGACCCGGTATCCACCGACCCGCCCAGCCGCAACAGCGACGGCAGCGCGAACATCTCGACGCCGGAGTGGGAGCGGGCGCCGCTCAGGTACGGCGTGTCGTTGTCGGTGACGAAGAGCAGGCGTCGCGTCGCGTCGAGCGCGATGCCGAACGGGCGCGTGCCTGTGGCGACCCGATCGATGATGCGCGCGCCGCCCCGGCCGTCGAACGAATATCGCAACACCTCATCGCTGTTGATGTTGGTCACGTAGAAGATGCGCCCGCCCGGTTCGGCGACGATCCCCTCGGGCGTCTCGCCTGCGGCGACCGAGCCTGCGGCGAGCGGCCGGCCATCGACGATGCGGAAGAAGAAGACGCCCGGCGCGCCCTTCGCCGCGAGATTGTCGGTCACCGCGAAATAGCCGCCGGCTAGCGCGGCCGCGCCACTGAAGCGCGAACCCTGCATCGGCTCCGACGGCGTGGCGCGCATCGTGCGCAGGTCCACCGCCATCACGCGTTCTTTCGCCGCGACGAGCACGAGTCCGCGCTGCGCGTCGACCGCCATCCCTGCGGGCAGCTCGGGCGCGAGCAGCATGCCGCTGCGCCGCAATGAGGCGGCCTCACGGACGTCGAGCGATGCTTCTTCATAACACGAGACGAGTACGAGGGGCACATCAGGCGGGGCACTGTCGACGCGGACGCGAGCCGACGCGGCGACCGCTCCGGCCTGCGCGACGACCGTCACCGCCCCGCTCGCCTCCAGGGGCGCTGCGTAGACGCCGCTCTCCGAGATCGTGCCCGGGCCGACCACGCTCCAACGCACGGGCGCTTTGCCGTCACCGCCGACGAGCGTCGCATGCATCGCGATCGACGAGCCCGCGAACACCGACGCGTCGGCGGGCGAGATCTCGATGCGCGTCGGCAGCGAGAGCGCATGCTGCTGCGCGACGTAGGCGGAGAGACCGGCGCTGATGACGACGGCGACCCCGAGACCGACGAGAGCCGGCTTCAGCGAACCAGTCCGACGACGCACGATACGATGGCCGCGGTGCCGACGATGGCGCCGACCACGAGCAGCGCGGGCCGTTTCGCCATCACCGCGATCGACGCGAGCACGATGGAGACCTGGAACAAGGCGACGGCGATGTCGAACGCGAGCTTCTTGCGCTCGGTGACGCGCATCTGGTCCAACAGATCCGATCGTTCAGCTTCGAACTGTCGCGCTTGTGTCCCCAAGGCCACCTGGCGCGTGCGGTACTTGCGCTGCTCGGCGTCGAAGCGAGCGCGGATGGCGGCGGTCGCCGCGACCACAGAGAATTCGGAGGCGAGATGCGCCTTGAGGCTGTCGGCCTGGTATTCCGCCCACGTGTCCGATGCTTTGGTCTGGGCGAGCACCGCTTCGTTGCCGTGTTGCAGCAGGGAATCGGCAAGCCTGCCACCGTAGAGGCTCGACAGGCCCGCCGCAACGGCAAGGATGGCGACGGCCAAGGGGACATAGCGGAGCGACTCGTGCGGCACGCCCTCCTTTTCGAGGAGTTCGCGCGCGTGCTCGGCGTGTTCCAGACCTTCGTGGGCGAGATAGTCAGGCACGGCCGGCTCTAGTTCGGGCGCTGGGCTTGCCTGGCCTTCGAGGGGCCGGCGGGGACGAGCGGGGTTCATCCGTGATGCGCCGCACGCCCGAGTTTGCCGATACACACTATACTAATACCACCGACCCGTCCGAGGTGAGCTGACCGATGAACAACCTCCTCCGATCCGTCCTCTGCCTGGCGTTCGTCGCCGTCCTGGCGGCGCCGGCGCTGGCAGCGCCGAAGGTCGCTCCCGCTGACGAGTACTTCGGAAAATTGAAGATCAGCGCGCTCGGCATCGACAACATGATCCGCGACACCGACGTGCGCGAGTCGTTCGACCCCACTCAGGCTTCGCGGCTCTACGGCGCGCTCATGAACGCCGAGGACGCGCTGCTCGATTGGGCGAGCAAGTACCCGCAGGACTCGTGGATCCCCAAGCGCGCCTATCTCTTGTCGCACCTCTTCTGGCGGATGAACACGCCCGAGGCGACGGCTGCGGCGGAGAAATGCCGCGGCGTGATCTTCAAGTATTTTCCCACGAACCATTACGCCGCGCTTGCCAAGAGCGAGACGGCAAGCTCCTTCCTGGCCTCCCTGACGTCGTCGACGGCAGCGATCTCAAGTCCGTCGCCGCAGCCCGCTCCCACCACTAAATAAAAGCGCGGAGGCCCTCCACCGGACGGCGCGAAGCACGAGGCATGCGTGTTCCTTTCAGCGCGGCGCTGGCGGCGCTCACGCTCGTGGCGTCGAGCGGCGCGGCCTCGGCGGCGTCAGCGCCGGTCGACTCCGGGAAATGGCTCGAGATCCAGATCGTCGCTCAGCCGCTGCGCCCGCCCGCGCAGGCGCCGGCCGACGAGTACTTCGGCGTGCAGCGGCTCAGCAATCTTGGCATCCGCAGCATGCTCCACGATATGATGATCGAGGGGACGTCGCCGCTGGCGCTGCCGCTGCAGATGCAGCGCATAGCGGGCATCGAGTCCGCCTTTCCGCCGTGGCTCGAGAAGTATCCCGACGACAGCTGGCTGCCCCGCGAGATGATCGACTTCGCGATCTTCCTCCAAAGCAAGCAGCAGCCGTTCACCGACGATCTCGCCGCAGGCTATCTAATGTACTTGAGCCTGCGCTTTCCGACAGCGTCCGCCGGCAGGACGGCCGCGAAGATGCTCGCCGCATACGAGCCGGTCGCGCCGTTCGACATCTTGACCATTCCGAATCCGGCGCTACACACGAACGTGCCGGACTACATGTTCCCGAAGATCCGCCGCCGCTAAGCTTTCCGGGGCGCCGCGTCGAGTCGGTCCTGCGCCTCGGCCGCTCGCCGAATTCGGAAATTAGATATCGGCGGCTGCTTTCGCGCGCTCAGAATCCTCGGCTTTCAGGACCGGCTCGACCCCCGGCGCCTGCATCGCTAGGTCGCGAAGCTGCCGGAAGCGCCCAAGCCGGGGCGCTGGCGGAGGCGAAAGCCGACGCCACCGAGGCGCGGGAGCTTCAAGTATCCCGAATGGAGCGCCGTCCCCGGCGGGGCGCTTCCGGAGCTCGCGACCACAACGCTGAGAGCCACGATTGGGCAAAAGAAAAGAGCGCCTCCGGAGAGGCGCTCTTCGCGTTGTGCGGGCTTGCGTCTAGAACCGCAGGCCCAGGCCGAGGTACGGACCCGAGTGCGAACGCGGGTACGTCTGGCCGTTCATCCCGGGACACGTGCTGGCCGGGTTGAGGCCCGAGCAGCTGACGATGTCAGTCGCTTGACCCTGCATGCGGTTGCCGCTGAAACCGCCATACACGTAGATCGGCGAGTTACCGATGATGTACGAGACGCCGATGTCGTACTTGCTGATGCCGTACCGCTCGCGGTACTTGTTACCGAAGTTCGAACTCATCGGATCGTTCACTTGGTACGTGCCGACCATGTTCGGGTAGTAGAAGTACGAACCGAACCACGTGAAGCCGCCCTTCGGATCGAGATTCGGCAGCGCCTCGAGACCGATGCCTTCACCTCTCAGCACCGGATACCCGTAGCTGGTGGTGAACTGGCCGTACGAGACGCCGACGCCCAGCCAAGGCCGCGCGATGGTGTACTCGGCACGGATGTCGACGTTCGCATCCTTGCCACGGAACGGCGGCGTGTAGCACATGCCGCCATCGATCGTGCTGAACACGGTCGTCGGATCACCGGGCAGTTGCGCACCGGGGCTCGCCTGCAGCGACGTGTGGCAGATCTGGTTCGGATCGTTCGGACCCGGCACCACGCCGTTGATGGTCGAATTGAACGTGTCCTGACGGAAGTCGATCTTCGCCGCGAACTCGCCCGCTTTGTAGGCGCCGGCGATGACGTAGGATCCACCGACGTCCTTCTGACCGGCCGCGAACTCGTTGTAGACGCGGCCTGACGTCAGACCGGCCTGCGCGAATCCGCGATAGACGAACGGCTTCGGCGTCGGTGTCGGCGGAAGCGTCGGCACTGGCGTCGGGGCGATCGTCGGCGGTGCGGTCGGGATCGGCGTCGGCGGGATGTAGCGCACCACAGCGATGCGGCGATCCGGCACCCACTGGACGTATGCGCCCAGGGCTTCGGACATCACGCGTATCGGCACGACGAGGACGCCCTTGTACATCTCGGGCGGCACGTCGAGCGGACGGGCCTCTCCGTTGATGACGGCTTCGGTCTTGCCGAGCGTCACTTGCACCGAGGCGCCCGGCTTCTGCGCCGTGACGGACTTGCTGGCAGCATCGTAGGTGACCTGAGCTCCCATTTCTTCGAACATGCTGCGCAGCGGCACCATGATGACGCCGTTCTTAACGATGACGGCAAGCACGCGGTTCTGCTTGAGCCGATCGGGATTGGCGTACACGTGGCGATCATTGTAAATTATCGGGATCTCACCTGACGGCGGTGAGCCGAAGTCAGCTATGGCGACCTGCGTGCCGGACGTTGCCAAAGTTGCCGTTCCGGACGCGATCGTCGCTTTGACCGCGGCAGCGTTGACAGCCGAACCGTCAGCGAAGCTGGGGGCGATCCCCGCGGCAACGAACAGCGTTGCTACGAAGGCCGCGACGTGGAGTTTTCTCAACCTGTTACCCTCCTGGCTCGAAAGTGAAATAATATCTTTGATCCCCGTCTTCGTTGCGCTGGCTCCGATCGACCCGGCACTTTTCATGCCGCCACGCCCGCGAACGGGAGACACACACGACGTGTCCCCAAAAAAGCAACCCTCAACCACACGGAAGTCCGGTGAAGGCCGCATTATGGGACTTTTCCCGTGCAGAACAGCAAGCCCTCCAATAGCATGAGGCTTTGCCGTCGCCGGTTCTCTTTGCGGGACACCTGAGTTGAGCCGAAAAAAGAAGATGGCGGCGGCGTCATTGACGCCACCGCCATTTCGGCGATTCGGGTTTTCCGCTCTAGAAGCGGAAGCCGAGGCCGACGTAGGGACCGGAGTGGGTCTGGTTGATCGGCGCGGCGTTGGTATGGACCATCACGTCGCCGCCCCAGCCGCCGTACAGATACACCGGAATCGTCTTGCTGAACGATAGGGTGAGTCCGACGTCGTAGTTCTGCTGCCGATACGTCTGGCGGTATGTCGTGTTGAAGTTCGGGCTGTTCGGGTCGTTGACCGTGTAGTTGGCGCCCATGCTCGGGTAGTAGAAGTAGGATCCGTACACGCTGAACGTGTTCTGCAGATCAGGCAGTTTCTCGAGGCCGAAGCCAAAGCCGTTGAGCTTCGGATAGCCGTAGTTGGTCGCATCGCCATCGTAGCCGACACCGATGTAGATGTGCGGATTGGCGACCATGTATTCCAAGCGTGCCTCACCGACGGTTTGGCGCGCCTTGAACTGCGGCACGTAGCACTGCCCGCCGTCGATCGTGTTGAAGATCGTCACGGGAGTGCCCGGCAGCGACGGGTTCGGCGATAGCGACGGGTTGCAGATCTGGTTGGGATCTGTGAGCAGCGGCACCGTGCCGTTGACCGTCGTGTTGTACTGGTCGGAGATGAGTCCGGCCTTGATGGCGAACTTGTCGAACAGCAGCGCGCCGGAGTACTGGTAGCTTCCGGTCGTCGTCGCTTGCGCGGCGAATTCGTTGGAGACGCGGTGGAAGGTGTACGCTCCCTGGACGAATCCGGTGTACGACGGAGCGGCCGGGGCCGGCGTCGGCGTCGGAGTCGGGGCGGGTGTTGACGGCGGCGGCGGCGGAGCCGTCGGCGGCGGTGTCGGGATCGGCGTCGGCGGGATGTAGCGCACTACGGCGACGCGGCGATCCGGCACCCACTGGACATATGCGCCCAGGGCTTCGGACATCACGCGCACGGGCACGACGACGGCGCCTTTGTAGATCTCAGCCGGCACGTCGAGCGGACGGGCCTCGCCGTTGATCGTGGCTTCGGCCTTGCCGACCGTCACCTGGACCGAGGCGCCTGGCTTTTGGGCGGTCGCGGTCTTGCTCGCGGCATCCCAGGTCACCGAAGCACCCATGGCTTCGAACATGCTGCGCAACGGCACCAAAATCGTGCCATCCTTGACCAGCGCTGCGAGAACGCGGTTCTGCTTGAGCCGGTCGGGATTCGCATAGACGTGATGGTCGTTATAGAGGATGGGAATTTCGCCCGACGGCGGAGAGCCGAAGTTCATGGGTGCCATGGCATCGGCGACACGCACGCTCGGGGCGGCGAAGGCCTGACCGTGGGTGTCCGCCATACTCGGCCCTGCCGAGAAGGCGAACGCCGCCACGGCAAGAGCCGCGACCGCGAAACCAGTGTGCAATTTCTTCAAAACGGATCCTCCTAAGATTTCTTCGAAAACGACCCTGGCGGTCGCCAGTGCCGAAAAACTGATTATACCCAACGCGCTTGGGCTTTTCACGAGCTTCCGCCATTCTGCTGAGACGTGTCCCGCGAGTGGCTTCGGTGTGGGGCGCTGGCAGCGGCGCGGTGCGGTCCCATACCCCTCCTGGCTTCCTCTGATTCCTCCTCAATCCCTCCGGCAGTGGGGCTTTCCGGTCACGCGACGAGACATTAATAGCATGGCTCACGCACGGGCGGACAGCACAAGCCGCAGCGCGAAACGCGAGCGTATTATGCCCGAAGTGACCGTGCGCGTGACGCTCCTCGAGAAGTCACCGTCTCCCACCGCGATGACTGCGACCGCCGCTCGCACGTGCTATTCGGCCAACGCGCCGGACGCGATCGTGGAGCGCTGGCGCACCCAGCCTGAAGATATGATTAAGACGGTGGATCGGGTGCGCATCGCGGGCCATCACTCGACGCTCGAGCACAATATCTACGTGTTCGGCGTCACCGGCCTCTCGCGCGCGGCATCGCATCAGCTGGTGCGTCACCGCCATCTGCAATTCGATCAGCAAAGCCAACGCTATCTCGCGTTCAAGAACGCCGAGTTCCCGTTCGTCAAGCCCAAACGCATCGCGTCGCTGCCCGAGGTGTCCGCCAGATTCGACGCGCTCATGCACGAGGCCGGGTTGGCGTATCAGGCGATGCTTGCCGCCGGCATCCCAAGCGAAGACGCGCGCTTCGTGCTGCCGAACGCGACCGCGAGCCAGCTGGTGGTGTCGGGCAACGCACGCGCATGGTATGAGTTCCTCACGTTGCGCACGTGCAACATGGCGCAATGGGAGATCCGCGAGATGTCGTTCCAGGTGCTGCGCGTCCTCAAGCGCGAGGACCCGGTGCTGTTCAAGGATGCGGGCGCGACATGCGTGCGAGGATTTTGCCACGAACCGCAAGGCCCGAGCTGCCCGCGTTACATCGCGGTGGCGAAGGCGCAGATCAAAGAAGCGGAAGGCGCGCAGCGCTGGCTCACGGCCAGTGCGGATAAGAAGAACGCGAAGACGGTCGAATAGGCTCGAGGGTCGATCTAAAGATCGACCCCTACATAATCGTCCGCAGGTCGGCGTCGAGCATCTCCGGCGTCAGCTGCCCCACGTGCACCGCGCGCAGTACGCCGCCCGCGTCGATGAACAACGTGGCGGGGATCGCGTTGACGCCGTACACCTCGACGGCGGGTCCGGTGTCGATCACGATCGGATATGTGACGCCGTGCGCGGCCGCGAAAGCGCGCACCTCATGCGGGCCTTCTTGTTGATCCACGCCGAGCACCGTGAGACCGCTGGCTCTCGCGGCGACATAGCGCGACTCGACGAGCGGCAGTTCCGCTTTGCACGGCTCGCACCACGTCGCGAAGAAATTGACGACGAGCGGCCGGCCGAAGAACGTGCTCAGCCGGCGCGCGTGTCCATCGAGCGTCACCAGCGAGACATCGGGCGCGGGCGCGCCGATGGCGGCACGGCCGTACGTGACCCCGGTGCCCGCGCGGAAACGCACGAGATCGACATAGAGAAGCGCGGCGGCGAGGCAGAAGAGCACCGCCACCACGATCCATCCCAGGCGATAGCGAGCATCGACGTTCATGGGACGGCGGATTCGACGCAGGCGCGGACGATTCCGTGTGACGGAAGACCACGACCGCACAAAGTTCGCATATTCGATTGTTGACTATATAAAGGATGGCGGCCGGCGCGGACGGAAGGCGCCGCGCATGGCCATCAACGCAGCGCGCACGCGCGCGACGGGTCGGAGCGGCGCCGCGAAGCGCGCCGTCAACGGCGCGCACGCCCCGGGTTCTGATGCCTGGCGCCTCATGATCGAGTTCTTCCAATCGCAACGCCATCATTTCGAGCGCGCCGCCGCCTCCTTCGACCTCACCAAACAGCAGTCGCACGCGCTGCACGTCCTCACCAACGACGGACCGCGCTCCATGAGCGAGCTCGCCGAGATCCTCGCGTGCGATGCGTCCAACGTCACCGGTCTGATCGACCGGCTCGAGGCCCGCGAACTCGTCGAGCGGCACAGCGTGCCCAACGATCGCCGCATGCGCATGCTGGCGGTGACGCCCGCCGGCGCCCGCCTGTATCGCAGGCTCGCTGCGCGGGTCGCCGAAGCGCCGCCGGCCATCGCCGCTTTGCCGCAGGAAGAGCAGCGGCAACTGCGGGGCATGCTGATCCGCTTGCTGCAGCAGACCCGCCGAGCGAGCGCATCGTGAGGGAGAAACTTCGCCCCGGCGCTGGAGGTATCGGAAGGGTAACGCCTTCCACGGCAAACCTCAGACGAAAGGACTATGCTTTTCCGATGAACGTCCGCAACTGGCGCATGGCCATGGCGTGCGTCGCCATGGCGGCGACGATCGCGTCGCTCGCCGCATGTTCCAAAGGAGACCAGCAGAAGAAGGCCCCCGCCCTCCCCGTCTCCGCGATCGCCGCGAAACGCAGCGACATCACGCAGACCTTCTCCCTCACCGGCGTGGTCGCGCCGCGCCAGCAGGCGGTGCTCTCGTCGGTCGCCTCCGGCGAAGTGCAAGACGTCTACGTCCACCTCGGGCAGCACGTGACCGCCGGCCAGCCGCTGGTCCGGATCGATTCCGCCGTCTTGCAGGCGCAAGCCGCGCAGGCGGCCGCGCATCTCGCGTCGGTGCAGGCGACGAGCACCGGCGGCGACGCGACCACGAAAGCCAACCTCGTCTCGGCGAAGGTCGCCTACGGCAACGCCGAGTCGAACCTCCACCGAAACCAAGCGCTCTTCAAGCAAGGCTACGTGAGTCAGACGGCGCTCGATCAAGCGCAGAACGAAGCGGCCGTCGCCGAATCAGCGTACGAGGCGGCGCAGGTCGCCGCCCAAAACGCCAGCATGCAATCGGGCGACAGCACCGCCAAGGCGGAGCTGGCGAGCGCGCGAGCGCTGCTCGACGCCGTCAATATGCAGATCGCGCAGACGAACGTCTCCGCGCCGTTCGACGGCATCGTCACCGCGCGCAGCGTCGACCGCGGCGCGCTTGCCAGTCCGGGCACGGCGCTCGTCACCGTCTCGCAGCTCGACCCTGCGTGGGTGAACGTCGGCATCCCGGATGACAATCTCGCCTTCGTCAAGACCGGCACGCCGGTGGACATCACGGTCGACACGATGCCTGGCCGCGTCTGGCATGCCCACGTCGACGTGGTCAACGCGGCCGCCTCCGCCGGCACGCTGAGCTACCTCACGCACATCGTCGTCCCCAATCCGGACACGACGCTGCGCGGCGGCATGGTCGCCAACGTGCGCTTCCAGCAGGCGACGCATCGCGACGTCGTCGTCGTGCCGCGCGTGGCGGTGTTCCAGACCGAAGCAGGCAATGCGTTGTACGTAGTGGTGGACGGCAAGGCGAAGTCGGTGCCGGTGAAGACCGGCCTGCAGACCCAAGACATGGTCGAGGTGTCCGGCATCGAGCCGGGCGCGCAGGTCATCACGCAGCGGCCGGACTCGTTGCAGGACGGCTCCGTCGTCAGCGTGGTAGCTACCCAGGACGGCCCCGCACCATCTGCATCGCGGACATCGCAATGAACAGCGGACACACACGACGAGTAGAGGAGAGAGTATGACCTGGCGCATCGCCACATGGTGCTTTGTTCTGATGATCGCTGCGACCGGGCGGTCGTATGCGGCTGCGGTGCCGACCATGGCGCCGCTGCCGACCCCGACGCCGTACGCGACGGCGACGCCGATGCCGGGCGGCGCCTCCATCGCCGGCTCGCCTGCGCCGCTGACGCTGCAACAGGCGAAGATGATCGCGGTCAAGCAATCGCCGACGCTCGAGCTCGCGCGCGCCTCGCTCGATCTCGCGGGCGGCACGCTCGAAGTCGCCAACAGCGCGGCATATCCGAACATCAGCGCCTCGGGCAACGCCGGCCGCACAAAAGGCAACATCAGGGCCGGCGCGGTCGGCAGCGCCACCTCAGCCTTGTTCACCTCCAACAACATCAGCGCGAACATCAGCCAGCTCATCTTCGACGCCGGCAACACGTACGCGAAGATCAGCAGCGCGAAGCACAGCGAGAACGCCGCGCGCTTGAACGCGCTGCATTCGGTGGACACCGTGCTGTTCAACGTCGCGCAGGCGTTCTACACGGCGCTGCAAGCGCGCTTCCTCTACGAGTCGGCGATCGAAGCCCGCAAACTCGCCGAGGTCCAGGAGCAGCTCGTCGAAGCGCAATTCAAAGCGGGCGTCGCCTCGAGGGCCGACGTCCTCACGGCGCAGCTGCCGGTGGCGCAGGCGCGCCTTGCGGAAGTCCAAGCGGCCAACGGCGAGCAGTCCAATATCGCCGCGCTCCTCAACACCATGGGGCTGCCATCCGACACGCCGGTGACGCTCGTCGCGCAGCCGGCGCAGACGGTGCCGGTGATGCCGACATACGCCAGCGTCGAGGCGATCGCCGCGGCGCAGCGCACCGACCTCCAGGCGGCCAATGAGTCGTTCACCGCGGCATCGCGCCTCGTGCGGGCCGCGCGAGCCGCGAAGTATCCGAAACTCGTGGCGACGGGCAGCATCGGCAGCGCAACGACCGGTCAAGACGGCGCCGGGAACTTCGCCACCAACGGCGGCAACTACACGAGCACGTACAATTTCGGCGTGGCGCTGACGATGCCGATCTTCGATAGCGGCTTCACCAACGGCGAGGTCGCGATCGCGGAGGCGAACGAGCGGAGCGCGCAAGCGAATCTCACCACCACCCAGCTCAACGTGTCGCTCACCGTGCGCCAAGCGTACTTGGCCGCACAGACGGCGATCCAAGGCGTCGGCGCGGCGAAGGTAGAGCTGGATCAGGCGCAGACCGTGCTCGACGTCACCAACGCGCAGTTCAAAGCCGGCGTGACGACGCTGCCGCTGCTGCTCAACGCGCAGGTCGGCCTGACGAAGGCGCGCTCGGACTACATCAACGCGCTGTTCGCCGCCTACACCGCGGAGCAAAGCCTGTTCTTGGCCGAGGGCGTCATCTCGGCGCGTTGACGCCGATGATGCGCGCTCGCCCGCGCGGACGCGCAAAGGGCGCGCCAGCGCGCGGCGAGAACGGGTCAGGCATGCACCGGATGAACGGCCGTGCGCTCGTCGTCGCGGTCCTTATGCTGGCGACGGCCGGTCTGACGGCCTGTCAAGAACATACGAATTCGCCCGTCGTCACCATCAACATACGCGGCGACCGGGGCGAGAACTCGTTCGCGCCCGGCAACGTCTCGGTCAATATGGGGACGCTCATCACATGGGTCAACCAGGATTCGCAGCCGCACACGGTCACCTCGCCCGGCGCTTTCGATTCGGGGCCGATCGCGCCCAACGGCGGCCGCTGGTCGTGGGTGGCGCATCTGCCCGGCACGTGGACCTACACGAGTCTCACCAATCCGAACATGAGCGGCTCGATCACCATCGTCGTGCCGGGGCCGCAAGCAGCGCAGCCGCCGCCCGCGTCGCAGTAGTGCGGCGACTCGCGGCGCTCGCGCTCATCCTGTGCGCGACCGCCTGCACCAAGATCAGCACGGAAGTCTCGCATACCGGGCCCGCCAATGGCGGCACGATCCCAGGCACCCTGCGCTACGCGGATATCGAAGAGCCGATCTCGCTCAATCCGCTGCTGCGGCTCGACGCCGTCGGCACCGATCTCGACATGTTCATGTTCGGTTTCTTCTTCAATATCGACGACAAGCTGAACTACGTGCCGGAGCTCGCGCTCGAGGTGCCGACCTACGCGAACGGCGGCATCAGCAAGGACGGGAAGACGCTCACCTATCACCTGCGCCACGGCGTCAAGTGGCACGACGGCGTGCCGTTCACGTCGCACGACGTCGTCTTCACCACGCACGCGATCCAGAATCCCGCCAACAATCTGCAGTCGCGCTCGGGCTGGGAGCAGATCGTAAGCGTCGAGGCGCCCGACGACTACACCGTCAAGTTCCACCTCAAGAAGATCTACGCGTCGGCGATCGCGACATATTTCGCCGAGAGCGGACTCTATCCGATCTTGCCCGCGCATCTGCTCGAGAAATATCCCAATCTCAACCAGGTCCCGTTCAACGTCGCCCCGGTAGGCACCGGTCCGTTCAAGTTCGTCAAGTGGGTCCATGGCGACCGCATCGAACTCGCGGCCAATCCGGATTACTGGCGCGGAGCTCCCAAGCTGAAGCGGATCATCTACAAGATCATCCCCAACGACAACACGATCATGACGCAGTTGAAGACCCACGAGATCGACGCATGGTTCCGCGCGGCGACGAGCATGTACCCGCAGATCCAGCAACTCCCTTCATACGGCTTCCGCGTGCAGCTCGAACCCGGGCTGCTCTACTCCCATCTCGACCTCAATCAGAAGAACCCCATCTTCACCGACCTACGCGTCCGGCAAGCGATCAGCTATGCGATCGACCGGCGCAAGATCATCCACGACGTGACGCATGACGTCCAGATCCCGGGCTACGCGAATCAAGCGACGATGTCGTGGGCGTATGAGCCCAACGTCGTGCATTACGACTATGACCCAGCCAAAGCGGCGCAGCTGCTCGATGCAGCCGGCTGGAAGCTGGGCGCCGACGGCGTCCGCGCGAAGAACGGCAAGAAGCTCGCGTTCAACCTTTCCGCCGCGGCGGGCGGCGCCACCGGCGAGGCGACCGAACTGATCATCCAAGAGGAGCTGCGCGCCGTCGGCATCGACGCCTCGGTGAAGAACTACCCGACCGTCCTCTACTTCGCCGGCTACCAGCAGAACGGCATCCTGCAGAAGGGTCTGTACGATGCCGCGCTGTTCGCGTGGGTCGCGGGCGTCGATCCAGATGACGAGTCGCTGTACGCGAGCTATAGGTTCCCGCCCGATGGGCAGAACAGTCTGTATTGGGTCGATCCGGCCATCGATCAAGCCGAGAAGGGCGCGCTCGGAAGCTACGACCAGAACGAGCGCAAGAAGTATTACTCGATCATCCAAAAGGAGATCGCGTCGCAGGCGGTCACGATCGTGCTGTACTATCAGCGCCAGATCTTCATCACGTCGAACGATCTGACGGGTTTCGTGCCCGCGCCTGCCACGAGCAGCAACTGGAACTCTTGGGAATGGGAGATGCGCTGACCGTGCACCACCACCACCGCGCCGCGGCCATCGGCCGCGCCATCCTCGCCGCCGCGCTGACGGCGGCGCTGCTCAGCCGGCTGCTCGAAGGTCTCGCAGAGCACCGGCGTGCCCGCTGCCGGCGGAGGCACGATTCCAGGCACGTTGCGCTACGCCGACATCGAAGAGCCGAACTCGTTGAACCCGCTGCTGCGGCTCGAGGCCGTCAGCACCGACCTCGACATGTTCGTCTTCGGCTATTTCTTCAACTTGGACGACAAAGAGCGTTGGGTGCCTGAGCTGGCACTGGAAGTGCCGACCTCCGAGAACGGCGGCATCAGCAAGGACGGCCTCACCCTGACCTACCATCTCCGCCACGGCGTCAAGTGGCACGACGGTGCGCCCTTCACGTCGCACGACGTCGTCTTCACGACGCACGCGATCCTCAACCCGGCGAACAATCTGCAGGCGCGTTCCGGCTACGACCAACTGGTCGCCTCCGACCCGGTGGACGCGCCCGACGACTACACGGTCGTCTTCCATCTCCAGCGGATCTACGCGCCGGCGGTCGCCTCCTTGTTCTCGGAGAGCGGCAACTATCCGATTCTGCCGGCGCACCTGCTCGAGAAGTACCCGGACCTCAACCACGTGCCGTTCAACACCGCTCCGGTGGGCACGGGCCCGTTCAAGTTCGTGAAGTGGGTGCACGGCGACCACATCGAGCTGGTCGCCAACCCCGATTACTGGCGCGGTCCGCCGAAGCTGAAGCGGATCATCTACAAGATCATCCCGAACGATCAGACCATCTTGACCCAGCTCAAGACGCACGAGATCGACGCGTGGTTCCGCGCGCCGTCGAACCTGTATCCCGAGCTCAAGGCCCTGCCGGACTACCGGGTGCAGCTGGAGCCGTCGAACCTCTTCGCGCACATCGACCTCAGCATGAAGAATCCTATCTTCAACGATATACGCGTGCGCCGTGCCATCAACTTCTCGATCGACAAACGCAAGCTCATCCACGACGTCGCGCACGACGTCCACGAACCCGCGTATGCGGATGAGCCGAGCTTCTCGTGGGCGTACGAACCTGACGTGGTGCATTACGATTTTGATCCGAAACAGGCGAAGCAGCTGCTCGACGAAGCGGGCTGGGTTCCCGGGCCGGACGGCGTGCGCGTCAAGGACGGCCAGAAGTTGGCGTTCAACCTCAGCGCGGTCGCCGGCGGCAAGACCGGCGAAGCCACGGAAGCGCTCGTGCAGCAGATGCTCGCGCAAGTGGGCATACAGGCGAGCATCAAGAACTATCCGGCGACGGTGCTCTTCGCAAGCATCCAAGACGGCGGCATCCTGATGAAAGGCAGCTACGACGCGGCGTTCTACTCGTGGGTCGCCGGCGTCGATCCCGGGGACGACGAATCGCTGTATGCATGCTACAAGACCCCGCCGCGAGGCCAGAACGTCCTGTACTGGTGCGACCCGCGCATGGACGCCGCGCAGAGGGGCGCGCTGTCCTCGTACGACCAGGCGACGCGCAAGAAGTACTACTCGACGATCCAGAAGCTGCTGGCGTCGGAGTCGGTGACCATCTTCATGTGGTTCGCGCGCCAGATCTACGTCACGTCGCCGAACCTCAAGAACTTCAAGCCGGCGCCGGCCGTGACGAGCAATTGGAACAGCTGGGAATGGGAGATGCAATGAGCATGAAGGTTTCTGTGGGCGCGGCGTTCGGCCGCGCCTTTTTTGTCTTCGCGATGGCCGCGGCGCTGCTCGCCGGCTGCACGAAAGTGTCGCAGAACGCGGGCCAGCCCCAGCACGTCGGCGCCGGGCCGATCCCGGGCGTGCTGCGCTACGCCGAGATCGCCGAGCCCGACACGCTCAACCCGCTGCTCACCACGCAGACCGTCACCGCGGACATCGAGTACATGGCGTTCACGTTCTTCTTCAATTTCGACGACAAGCTCAACTACGTGCCGGAAGCGGCGCTCGACGGTGCCGACCTTGCGCAACGGCGGCATCTCCGCGGACGGCAAGACCATCACGTATCACATGCGTCACGGCATCACGTGGCAAGACGGCACGCCGCTCACGGCCAAGGACGTCGTCTTCACGGTCCATGCCATCATGAATCCGGCCAACAACGTCCAAGTGCGCACCGGCTACGACCAGATCGCCGCGTTGGATGCGCCCGACGACTACACCGTCGTCGTCCACATGAAACGCATCTTCGCGCCGATCATCGCGTACTTCATGTGCCAGCAAGGCGGCTTTCCGATCGTGCCCGCGCACCTGTTGGCGCAGTACCCGAACGTCAACAAGCTGCCCTACAACACGCTGCCCATCGGTTCGGGGCCTTTCAAGGTCACCGAATGGGTGCACGGCGACCACCTGACGCTCGTCGCCAATCCCGAGCTACTGGCGCGGTCCGCCGAAGCTCAAGAAGATCGTCTACCGCTTCATCGCCAGCGCGACGACGATCAAGGTGCTGCTGCAGACGCACGAGATCGATGCGTGGTTCCGCGCCGATCCGAACTTCTACGAGCAATTCAAGGAGATGTCGGGCTACGACGTCGTCGTGTCGGATCAGAACCTGTTCGGGCATATCGACTTCAACGTGAAGGATCCGATCCTCGCCGACATGCGCGTCCGAAAAGCGATCGAGTACGCGCTGGACCGCAAGGCCTTCGCCCACGACCTCTCGCACGGCGTCTACCTGCCTGGCACGAGCGACATCGCTCCCTATAGCTGGGCGTATCCGCACGACCTCCCGCTGTACGACAACGATCCCGCGGCGGCGCGCGCGCTGCTCGACGCGGCAGGATGGACGCCTGGTCCCGATGGCGTGCGGGTGAAGAACGGCGTGCCGTTAGAGCTGCAGATCTCCTACACCAGCGGCAACACGCTTGGCATCGCGCTCGCGTCGGTGACGCAGGCGAAACTGCGCGATATCGGCATCCATCTCACCCAGAAATCCTATCCGGCCTCGCTGTACTTCGACTCCGCGCAGAACGGCGGCATCCTCAACAGCGGCAAGTATCAGATCGCGTACTACGGCTGGGCGAGCGGCGTCGATCCGGACAACTCGTCGCTGTACGACTCCGACCAGTTCCCGCCGGGCGGCCAGAACTCGCTGTTCTGGGCCGATGCCAAGGTCCACGCCGCCGAGGTGGACGCGCTCGGGACCTTCGATCAGGCGCGGCGCATCCGCGACTACGCGATCATCGAGCACGAGCTGATCGAGCAGGTGCCGACCATCTTCGTGTTCCACGAGCGGCGCCTTGACGTCGTGAGCAGCAGTTTCAAGAACTACATCCCGTCGCCGGCGACGTCGTCGTTCTGGAACACCTGGGAATGGGAGATGCAATAAACAGGTTTATGGAGCGGTCGAATTTATTCGACCGGGCAGCGGTTTCAGCCAGGCGGCGCGAGCACGCGCGCGCCGAGCGGCACGAGCGCGATCTCCGCGCGATCGATACGCGACACCTCGCCGTCGAGATGCATCGCCACCGGCCGGTCAAAGGCGATGGTGAGCGCGTCGGCGCGTAGCGCCGTCACGGTCGGCTCGCCTTCGTGCACGCCTGCTCGGATGCGCTGCAGCAGCGCGAAACGGCCGATGAAGCCGCGCAGATCGGCGAACGCATAGCAGTCGAACATGCCGTCGTCCATGCGCGCCTTCGGCGCACCGAGGAAACCGCCGCCATACCATCTGCCGTTGCCGATCGTGATCATGATGAGGTCGTCGAAACGCTGCGAGCCGGCGGCCGTCACCACGGTCGCGCCGACCGGCCGCACTGCGAACAATCCGCCCACCGCGGCGACGTAATACAGCAGGCCCTTCGCGAAGCCGCGCACGCGGATGCGCGCCGTCGTGCTCGCGACTTCCGCGTCGAGGCCGATGCCCACGCAGTTGAGGAAGCGAGTGCCGTTGGCGGTGCCGTAGTCGATCCGTCGTTCGTTCCCCGCGGCCAGCGTCGCAAGCGATCGCTCGCCGCGCTCGATGCCGAGCATCACCGCGACGTCGTTGCCCGAACCGCACGGCACGAGGCCGAGCGTGACCGCGCTCGGATCCGCGATGGCGTTGAACGTGAGGCACAGCGTGCCGTCGCCGCCGACGCACACGACAAGCGGCGGCTGCGCGCCGTGGGGCAGCGCGCGTATGGCTTCATTAAGTCGCGCGGCGAAAGCCGGCGTGAGATCGGGCTCGATGATCGCTTGCGGTGGTCCGCCAAGCGCCTGCTCGATCGCGCGCAGCAACCCAGGTGCGGCGCCTGAGCCGGCCAAAGGGTTGGCGACGGCGACATAGGGCTTCACGCCGGCGTCAACAAAGCGCAGGTCGGTGGCATCGCGCGGCTTTCGGCATCGTCCGGCAGGCTTCTTACCTTGGGGGAGATTCTCGAGATGAACGGTCGCACAGGGCTCTTTCTCGCCGTGGCCGTCGCCGCCGCATCGCTGTGCGGCGCGACGCCGCCGCCCAAGGCAGCTCCTTCGCCCACGCCAGGTCCGGCCTCGAACGCGCCCGGCGACGAGTACTTCGGCCGCCAGAAGCTCAGCTATCTCGGGATCAACAACATCTTCCGCGACGAGGCGATCCGCATCGGCGAGCATACGACGGATCTCGGCGAGATCAACAAACTTGACGCCGCAGCCGATGCGCTGCACGCGTGGTCGTCGAAGTATCCCCACGACCAGCAGCTTCCGCGTTCCTACTTCCTGGGCCAGCTCGCGTTCCGGCGTGTCTGGACGCTCGACGGACAGGAGATCGCCTGGTCATACATGCAGATCCTCGTGACGAGGTTCCCGAGCACGTTCTTCGGCAAGGCGATGAAGTCGAGTCTTGCGCGCGGCTTCACGATGAACTACTACGCGGCCCCGTTGCCGTGCCCCACGCCCACGCCGTTGCCGCCGACGCCTTTACCGAAGGGCGTGCGACCACCGCCGCCCACCGCGACACCGCCGCCCACGCCGAGCCCTACGCCGACGCCTGAGCCGACGCCGAGAAATCCGAAAGAGCCGACGCGGAATATCATGGAGGCTCCGTGCGTACCGCCGCCGACACCGGAACCGACGCCGACGCCGACGCCGCTCGCAACGGCCACGCCAAAGGCCACGCAGACGCCACGAGCGACCGCTACGCCGGTCGCGACCGCGACGCCGGAGGACGCGACGCCGGCGGCGACGGCGACGCTGGCAGCGACCGCCGCGCCGACCGCGACGCCGAAATAGCTACGCGGACCAGGATTTGAAGCTGCGCGAGAACTCCGCCACGAGTTCGTGATCGGCGTTGGGCGCCTGACCGCTCGTCGTGAGATAGTCGCCGATGATGAGACCGTCGGCGCCCGCGACCAGGCCTAGCACTTGCTGTTCTTTGAGCGTCCGCTCGCGTCCGCCTGAAAGCCTGATCAGCGCCTGCGGCAGCGCGAAGCGCATCATCGCCACCGCTCGTAACGCGTCGCCGAAGGGCAGCAGGGCCCGCTCGCCCAGCGGCGTGCCGACCCGCGGATCGAGGAAATTCACCGGCACCTCTTCGGGTGCGAGCATCTGCAGGTCGCAGGCGAGATCGACGCGATCCTCGAGCGACTCGCCCATGCCGAAGATGCCCCCGCTGCACAGCTCGAGCCCTTCGGCGCGCACCGCGCGACAGGTCTCGAGCCGTTCGTCATACGTGTGCGTCGAGCAGATGCTCGGGAAGAAGCGTGGCCCGGCTTCGAGATTGTGATTGACCTTCGCGACGCCCGCGTCTTTGAGCCGGCGGATCTGTTCGGGCCGCATGATGCCAAGCGAGACCGCCACTTTGAGCGGCGTCGCGGCACGCACCGCGCCGACGCAGCGTATCACCTGTGCGAGCACGCCCTCGTTAGGCCCGCGCACCGCGATGACCAGACAGAATTCGGAGGCGCCGTTGCGCCACGCGCGCTGCGCCGCCGCGACCGCCTCGTCCTCGCGCATGAGCGGCCGCACGGCGACGTCGGTGTGGAAACGCGCCGATTGCGAGCAGAACGCGCAATCCTCGGAGCACGCTCCGGTCTTCGCGCTCACGATGCCCTCGAGGTTGACGTCCTCGCCGGCGAGCGCACGCGCGCTGCGCACGCGCAGGCTGCGCCGAAGCAGCTCGTCGCGCTCGTCGTCGCTCGTGCGCAGGATGCCCTCGAGCACGGCGCGCGGCGCCGGCGCGTGCCGCTCGGCGAGGTCGTCGAGCGCGGCGTACAGCGACGGGTCCGTGAGCATCAAGCGGCTCCTCGTGCGGCGAGCGGCCCTGCGATCGCCGCCAGTCTTCCGGCATCCGCCTGGATGCCGTGCGGGATGAATGCTGCGACGTGCAAGCCGCGCGCCTCCATATCCTCTCGCGTCGAGTCTACGTACCACGCCGGGCTCGGGCCGAAGCGATCGCACACGATCGCATCCGTGCACGGCCGGCCGATCGAACGCAAATACTCTGCGATGGCGAAACTATGGCTGAGGACGCCGAGGCGCAGGCCCGCGACGAGCACGATGCGATACTCGGGCAGCGCGCGCGCCACATCGCAGACGTATGCCGATGCCGAGAGCGGCGTCAGCGCGCCGCCGCACGTCTCGACGACGACCGCATCCGTGCCGGCTTCCGCCGCGCGGACGATCGCGGCGCAGCGCTCGACCGTCGGCGCCGGGATCCCCGCGGCCCGCGCCGCGGCGCTCGGCGCGGCGGCGAGTTCGAAGCGCAGGCCGTCCACCAGCGTCAGCCGCTCGTCCGCGCCGACGACGGCGCGCAGCGCGACGAGATCGGAATGTTCCGCCGAGCCGGTCTCCACGGGTTTGCAGGCGGCCACGTGCAGCCCATCACGCAACAACGCCGCGCACAGCGCGGCGGAGGCCGTCGTCTTGCCGATGTCGGTGTCAGTCCCGACGAGCAAGAAGCGTCGCACAGGTCTGTTCTATGGCAGCGGCGAGAAAGTCGATGTCGTTCTGGGTGTGAGAAGCCGTGAGTGAGAAGCGGATGCGGCTCGCGCCGTCGGGGACGGTGGGCGGCCGGATCGCCGGCGCGAAGACGCCGCGCTCGAGCAGGCCGCGCGCGACCGCGAGCGCGCCGCCGGCGCTGCCTACTATAAGGAAGAGCAGATGCGGCGCCGCCTCGGCGTCGCCGGCGACGTCGAGGCCTGCCGCCGTGAGCCGCTCGCGCAGCGACGCGCCTAGCGCGCGGATGTGCGCTCGCTCGGCGTCCATATGCGGCACGAGTTCGAGCGCCGCGCGCGCCGCGCGCACGACCGGCGGCGGCAGCGCCGTGTCGAAGATGAACGAGCGCGCCGCACTGACGAGGTATTCGATCGCGGTCGTGGGTCCGGCGATGAACCCTCCGAGCGAGCCAAGCGCTTTTGACAGCGTGCCGAGCAGCACGCCGTCGGTGCGCCGCGCGAACGCAGTACCGCTGCCGACGCCGCGATCGCCCACCACGCCGATGCCGTGCGCGTCGTCGATCAGCGTGCGCCAGCCAAAAGCGTGCGCGCGCTCGGCCAACTCAGGTAAAGGCGGCGCGACGCCGTCCATGCCGTAGATGGCCTCGGTCACCAACAGCGATCCCGGGCGGCCTTCGGGCAGCGAGCCGGCAGGGTAGACGGATTTCGCCACGCCGCTCAGACGGATGCCGTCGATGAGCGAGGCGTGATTGCGCTCGTCGGAAAGCACGGCAGACGCGCCGCGTGCGAGCGCGGGAATCGCGCCGACGGCGGCGAGGTAGCCGCTGGAGAACACGAGCGCCGCTTCCTGGCCGAGAAACACGGCAAGCTCACGCTCGAGGGCGGTCAGCTCGGCGCGGCTTCCCGAGAGCAGGCGCGCGCCCGTCGCGCCCGCCGCGTCGGCGGAGCGCTGCGCGGCCAGCACGCGCGCGTCGCGCGACAAGCCGAGATAGTCGTTGGAACAGCAGATGAGGACGTCGCGGCCGTCGAGCGTGCCGCGCGCGCCATCGCACTGAAGATCGACGATGCGCCGACGCAGCTGACGCTCGTCCAATCGTTCGAGCGCGCGTGCCGTCCAGTCGAAGGGGCGTTCAGGCATCGAGCAGCCGCTCGATCGCGCCGCTGAGGTCGCTCAATTCTTGTTCGGTCGAGGAGAGCGGCGGCACGAGGAGCAGCGTCGCGCCGACGGGCCGCACGAAATGGCCGGCATCCCACAGCGCTTCGCACAGCGCCCAGGACTGGGTCGGAGCGTCCGCCGCCGGTTCGAGCCCATCGCGCAGTTCGATGCCCGCGACGTAGCCGATGCGCCGCACGTCCGCGATGCGGCGGTGCGCTTTGAGCGCGTCGAGCCGCGCGTGCCAGCGCGGCGCCCGTTCCTGGACGTGCGCGAGCGTTTTTTCGACGCCGAACAGGTCGAGATTCGCGAGCGCGGCCGCGCATGCGATCGGGTTGCCCGCATAGGAGTGGCCGTGGTAGAAGTGGCGCGCCTCGCCGTAGTCGCCGAGGAAAGCGTCGTAGATGCGCTCGGTGACGAGCGTGACGGACAGCGGCAATGTACCGCCCGTGATGCCCTTGCCGAGCAGCAGCATGTCGGGTTCGATGCCCGCCTGCTCGAACGCGAACATCGTGCCCGTGCGTCCGAAGCCCGTCGCGATCTCGTCTGCGATGAGCAGCGTGCCGTTCGCCCGGCACAGCGCGGCGACGGCCGCGAGCATCTCGGGAGCCATCAGCCGCACGCCGCCGGCGAACTGCACGATGGGTTCGACGATGACCGCGGCGACCTCGCCGGCATGCGTCTGCAACGTCCGCTCCAGCGCGCGCAAGTACGATTCATCCCACGGCAGCAGCTCGACCGGAAAGCGCAACGCGCTGAACGGCTTGGCGAACTGCTCGACGCCGGAGAGGCTCATCGCGCCGGTCGTGTCGCCGTGGTAGCCGCGCCGGTGCGCGATGAACAGCGTGCGCGGATGTCCTTGCAGATGCCAGAACTGCACCGCGATCTTCAGCGCTGCCTCGACCGCGCTCGCGCCGTCGCCGGCATAGAAACACCGCGTGAGCGATGCCGGCATGAGCGCCGTGAGCCGTGCCGCGAGGACTGCGCCGCCGGCACATTGGACTGACCGAGCAAGGTGGCGTGATCGAGCGTGCGCGCCTGCGTCGCGATGGCCTCGACGATCGCGGGATGGCAGTGGCCGTGGACGGTCACCCAGATGGAAGAGCTCGCATCGAAGATCGCGCGGCCGTCGGTATCGTAGAGATAATTGCCGCTCGCGCGCTCGATCAGATGCTCGCGACCGCGATAGGCCGCCATCTGCGTGAACGGGTGCCACACGTGCGCACGATCGGCTGCAAGCGCCACTTCGGCGGTCGTGGACCGAACCATCATCAGGCGGGCGCTTCGCTCGGGGCGCGGTGTTGTCCCGCGCGAAAAGCGAATGGAGGAAGCGTGAGCGACTTCCTCCCGCCGATATGACGAGACCGCCACGGGTTTTGTTACACACGCCGCCGAAGCGCAGTACGACCGCAATGATCGTCCTTGGCCGGTTCTCCGGCATCGAAATCCGCGCACACTACTCGACGCTGCTCGTCTTCGGTGCGCTGACGAGCATCCTCGCGTACGGCTATTTGCCCGTCGTCACACCTGCCGCCGGTCCGCTCGAACGCCTGGCCGTGGCCATCATCGTCGTCACGTTTCTCGCAGGCTCGATCGTCGCGCACGAGCTCGGCCATGCCTGGGTCGCGACGCGTCGCGGTCTGACCGTCAGCGGCGTCACGCTCTACCTCTTCGGCGGACTCGCGCAGATCAGCGGCAGCAGGTCGACGCCGACCGACGACATCGCGATCGGTCTCGCCGGCCCGACGGTGAGCGCGCTCGTCGCCGCCATCTTCCTCGCCGGCGCCGCGGCGCTCATGCCCATCAACAAGCAGACGGCGCTGCTGCTCTCCGACATCGGCTTCGCGAACGCGCTGCTCTTCATCGTCAACGCGCTGCCCGGCTATCCGATGGACGGCGGCATGGTGCTGCGCGGCTTGATCTGGAAGGCGAGTGGCAACGTCGTCGCCGCCACACGGCGCGCGACGATGTCGGGCAAACTCTTGGCGTACGCGATCGCCGCCGCCGGCATCTGGATGCTGCTGCGCGGCGACGTGCTCGAGGGCATGTGGGTCGTCCTCATCGGCTGGCTGCTCGCAGGGCTCGCGGAAGGCGCGTACCGTTCGATCATCGTGCGCATCGCGCTCGAGGGGCTGCACGCCAAGGATCTCTGCGCGCGCGACCTGCCGTTGCTCCAGACCTCGGATTCGGTCGCGGCCGCGTCGGCGATGTTCGGCGCGGGCGCGTCGTCGCGCGTGCTCGGCGTGATGTTCGGCGAGCGCTTCGCCGGCTTGGTCAGCGACGTCGACGTCGCACGCGTCGCGCCGGATCAGGCGCAGTCCGTCACGGTCGCGTCCGTCATGCAGCGCGCCGGCGGCCAGCCGACGCTCGATGCCGAGTGCGATGCGCTCGATCTGCCGCACGCGGCGGCCTTGAGCGCGGCTCGCTGCGTGGTCGTCGTGGACGAGCGCGGCGACTATCTCGGCATCGTGCGCCAAGAGGACATCGCGCGCTATGTCGACATGATCGAGGCGCTCGCGAACTCGGCCGAGGTGTCCACGCGCCGGCTCAAACGGCTGTTGCCGAAACGGCCGGTGAATGTGGGGGTCGATCTTTAGATCGACCCCATGCGGCGTAGCTAACGGCCGACCTAAAGGTCGGCCGCTACATTGGCCGTTAACGCGTGATCTCGATCTCCAGCGCGTTGTTCACCCGATTGAAGTAGTTGAACAGACCGATCGAGCAGATGATCTCGACGATCTGCGCGTCGCTGTAGTGCCGTCGCAGATCATCCCATAACGGTTGCGCGAGGCCCGTCGCGTCTTTGGTCAGCGCCTCTGCCGCGGCGAGCGCGGCCTTCTCAGCGTCGTCGAAGCGATCGCTGTTCGCGTAGTCGCGCAGCGCTGCGATCGTCGCGTCATCCGCTCCGGACCGCCTTGCCAAGGCGGTGTGCGAGGCCATTCAGTATTCGCACGAATTGAGCGTCGACGTAAGCGAGATGCACAACTCCTTGAGCCGCTGCGGCACAGCGCCGTCGCGGGTGACCGCGGCCATATGCTCCGCCGCGGTGCGCATGATCTCGGGCGAGATCGCGAGCGTGCGGAACATGTTCGGATAGTTGCCGCGCGCCTTGAAGAAGCCCTCGAGCACCGGCTTGGCGGCTTCGGGCGCGTCCTTCGGATCGAGAGCGGGAAGTCTGGGCATACAGGAAGCATCCGTTACACCCGGCAACTTCCTCGACCTTCGATGAAAGCAACGCGCAGTCGCAACGCTGACATGTTCGCACGCGCCGCCGCATCCATCGCGGGTGGGGTCGATTCGCCGGTGCGCGCTGGCGTGCCCATGGGCGGGCCACCGCCCGTGCTGGAGCGCGCGCAAGGCAGCCGCGTCTACGATGTCGACGGGCGCGAATACATCGATTATGTGTGCGCCTATGGTCCGGTGCTGCTCGGCCATGCTGACGCGCGCATCACACGCGCGGTGCAGGCCGCGCTCGCTGATGGTGCGGTGTTCGGCGCCACGCACCCGCACGAGGTACGGCTCGCCGAGCGCATCCGCGGACACATGCCCTCGATGGAGCGGCTGCGTTTCGTCAATACGGGCACCGAGGCGTGCATGAGCGTGATGCGCGTCGCGCGCGCGTTCACGCAGCGCGAGACGATCGTGCGCTTCGCCGGCAACTATCACGGCCACAGCGACGAGATGATCTTCTCGGCGGGTGCATCGTCGAACTCGGCGCCGACGCTCGCTTCAGGTGTCACGCGCGCCGTCATCGCGGGCGTCGCGGTCGCGCCGTACAACGATCTCGACGCGGTCGAAGCGCTGCTGCTCGACAGGACCGTGGCCGCGCTGATCCTCGAGCCGGTCGTCGGCAACATGGGTCTGGTGCTGCCGGGGGACGGATACCTGGCCGGCCTGCGCGCGCTGTGCGATCGCGCCGGCACGCTGCTCGTGTTCGACGAGGTGATCACCGGCTTTCGGCTCGGCATGGGCGGCGCGCAGGCGCGCTACGGCGTGCGGCCGGATCTCACGTGCATCGGCAAAACGCTGGGCGGCGGCCTGCCCATCGCGGCCTTCGGCGGCCGTGAAGACGTCATGGCCGCGCTCGCACCGCAAGGCACCGTGTTCCAAGGCGGCACGTTCGCGGGCAATCCGGTCTGCGTCGCCGCCGCGCACGCGTTCCTCGACGCGCTCGAGAGCGATCCTCATTTCCACGCTCGGTTGGAGACGCTTGCGCAGCGGCTCGCGCGCGGGGCGAAGGCAGCGCTTGCGGACGCGCGGCTCGACTATCCGGTCGTACAGCTCGCGTCGATCGTGGATTTCGCGTTTCGCGCCGGCGCACCGCCGCGGAACTACGCCGAAGCCGCGCAAGCCGACGACGAGGCCTACGCGCGCTACTACTGGGCGATGCTCGAGCGCGGCATCCACCTGCCGCCGTCGAAGATGGAAGTCATGTTCGTCACCGCCGCGCATACAGAAGAAGATATCGACGTCACGATCGCGGCGATGCGGGAGGCGTTGACGGTCGAATAAATTCGAGGGTCGACCTAAAGGTCGACCCCTACATCCTCCGCGGGAAGGGCGCGCAGCTTGAAGCGCTGGATCTTGCCGGTCGCCGTCTTCGGAAGCTCGTCCAAGAAGTGCACGGCGCGCGGATACTTGTATTGCGCCAGCTTGCCCTTGACGAAGGTCTGCAGTTCCAACGCGAGTTCGTCCGACGGCGTCTGCCCGCGCCGCAGCACGACATAGGCGACCGGTTTGATCAGCTCCGTCTCATCGGGCACCCCGACGACGCCGGCTTCGAGCACCGCCGGATGTTCGATGAGCGTGCTCTCGACCTCCACCGGCGAAACCCACTGGCCGCCTACCTTGAGCATGTCGTCGCTGCGGCCCGCGTACCAGTAGTAGCCGTCCGCGTCCATGCGGTACGTGTCGCCGGTGTCGAGCCACTCGCCGAGGAACGTCGCCTTGTTCTTCTCGTGGCGGTTCCAATAGCCGGCCGCGATGCTGTCGCCGGCGATCTGCAGGCGCCCGGTGTCGCCGGCCGGCACCGGCTCGCCCGCGGTATCGACGATCCGCGCGTCGTAGCCGGTGACGATCTGGCCCGACGAACCCGGCCGGATCGCGCCGGGCCGGTTGGAGATGAACATGTGCGCGGCTTCGGTCGAGCCGATGCCGTCGATGACGTCGAAGCCGAAGGCTTCCTTCCAGCGGCGATAGACGTCCGCGGGCAGCGCTTCGCCGGCCGACACGCCGAACCGGACAGAAGAGAGATCGAAACGCTTGGGTCCGTCAGGGACGTCGAGCATCGCCGCGTACGACGTCGGCACGGCGAAGAAGATGGTCGGCTTGGTGCGCGCGGCGAGTTCGAGCACGGCCTCGGGCAGTGGGCGCGAGGGATACAGAATCGTGGTGGCCCCGACGCCGAACGGGAAATACAGCGCGTTGCCCAAGCCATAGGCGAAGAACAGCTTCGCGACTGAGTACGTGCGATCGCGCTCGGTGATGCCGAGCACCTGCGTG
Organism: Vulcanimicrobiota bacterium; assembly: GCA_963805945.1. Lineage (GTDB taxonomy): Bacteria > Vulcanimicrobiota > Vulcanimicrobiia > Eremiobacterales > Eremiobacteraceae > JAFAHD01. Next base: position 161,274 of record CAWDVP010000003.1, read on the forward strand.
CCGAAGGTCTGACAGCAGAACACCATGTCGTGGTGGAGGTGGATCGTGCCCTTGGGGAAGCCGGTCGTGCCCGAGCTGTAGAGCCAAAAGGCGGCGTCGTCCTTGCTCGTGCCGTACGCGCTGAACTCGGGTGAGGCCGCAGCCAGCGCCTGGCGGAAGTCGACGACCGGTATCGGCGCGCCGGCCGGCAAGCCGGTGCCGGCGTCATCGACCACAAGCACAGCCTGCAGGCAGCGCATGTCGGCGAGGATCGGCTCGACCGAAGGCCACAACGACGTCGACACGACGAGCAGCCGCGCGCGACTGTCCTCAAGCATGTAGCGATAATCGTGCGGCTTGAGCAGCGTGTTGGTCGGGATGGCGACCGCGCCCAGCTTCATCGCGCCGAAGAAGCAGTAGACGAATTCCGGACTGTCGGGCAGCAGGATGGTGACGCGCTGCTCGAGCCCGAGCCCGAGCGAGACGAGCGCGTTGGCGCAGCGGTTGACGCCCGCGAGCACGTCGGCATACGAGAGGCTCTGTTCGCCGAACTCGACCGCGGTCTTCGCACCGCGCCCGAGCTCGACGTTGCGGTCGACGAAATACTGTGCGGCGTTGAACGTGTCCGGCACGTCCGCGACGGCGGCCATACGGCGTCTCCCTAGAGTCGGCGTGGTGAAGCGGGCTACCCCGCCTGGGAGGTCGCCTCCTTCGCCGCCGCGTAATCTCCACGCCAGCTTTATCCTCGCCCACGAAAGGCTCAACAGATGCATAGCTATGCTCGTGCGTTTTTCGCGCTTTCCGCCGCAGCGCTGCTCACCGCATCGGCCGGCCCAGCGGCCGCGGCCGTCAAAGAGGCGACGATCGGCGTCGTCTTCGACCTCACCGGTTCCGCCGGTTCGTACGGCGACGGACAGAAGAACGGACTGCAACTCGGCCAGGACTACGTCAACAACCACGGCCGCGTGCATCTGACCTTCGACATCCAGGACGGCGCGACGGTTAAATCGCAAGTCGTCAACCTCTTCCAGACCTACGTCTCCGACGGCAAGGTCGCGGCGATCATAGGGCCGACGCTGTCAAGCGAGGCGTTCGCCGCCGATCCCATCGCGGTGACCGGGAACATGACCGTCATGGGCATCTCGAACACCGCCAACGGCGTCACCGCGCTCGGGCCGTGCGTCTTCAGAAATTCGCTCACCGAGGCCGCGGTGGTGCCACACGCGCTCAAGGCGGTCATCAAGGCCTACAACGTCAAGACCGCCGCGATCATCTACGGCAACGACGACGCCTTCACCAAGACCGATTACGAGGTCGCGAAGGCAGCGCTCGACGCGGCGCACATCAAGATCGTCGCGACCCAGACGTTCAGCAAAGGCGACGTCGACTTCTCGGCGCAGCTCACCAGCATCAAGACCGCGAACGCCGACCTGCTCTTCGTCGGCGCGCTTGCCGTCGAAGCGGGGCACATCGTCAACGACGCGCACACGCTCGGCATCAAGTCGCATATCGTCGGCGGCAACGGTCTCAACTCGCCGCAGGTCTACAGCTTGTCCGGCGGCGCGGCCGACGGCGTCGTCGTCGGCGCCGCGTGGTCGGCCGGCGCGCCGACGCCCGGCAACCAGGACTTCGTGTACTCGTATCGGGTGCGCTATTCGAAGGACCCAGATCAGTTCGCCGCGCAGGCGTTCGCGGGCGCGCAGATCATGGAGCAGGCGCTGGAGAACGCGAAATCCGCTTCGTCGAAAGACGTCTGCGACGCCATGAAGACCATGAAGCCGCTCAACACGATCCTCGGCGCGTTCTCGTTCGACTCCAATCGCGATGCGATGGGCGAGGGCGTCGTGCTCATGGTGAAAGGCGGCCGGTTCGTCGGCTTCTAACACCCGCGCAGCGCACAGCGCGAGGAGCGCAGCGTAAGCGATGCTGATCCAGCAGATCGTCAACGGCCTGTTCATCGGCAGCGTCTACGCGCTCTTCGCGCTCGGGTACACCCTCATCTTCGGCGTGCTCGACATCCTCAATCTGGCGCACGCCTCCATCTTCATGCTCGGCGCCTTCGTGACGCTTGTGCTCGTGCTCAAGGGCACGCCGCTGTGGCTCGCGGTGCTCGGGGGCGCCCTTGCGGGCGGCTTGCTCGGCGTGCTGCTCGACCGCGTCGCGTTCTATCCGCTGCGCCGTCGCGCCGCCGGTCCGCTCGCGCCGCTCATCTCGAGCATCGCGGTGAGCATCATCTACGTCGCCGCCGCGAACGGCTACTTCGGGCCGGACGTGCGGCACTACCCGTTCGAGATCGTGCGCACGCCGGTCATCACGCTCGGCCCCGCCACCTTCACCGTGTTGCAGCTGACGATCTTCCTCGCGAGCATCGCGCTCATGATCGGCCTTCAGCTCTTGCTCAGACGGAGCCGGCTCGGCGCGGCGATCCGCGCGGTCGCCGAGAACCCGCGCGCGGCGCAGCTCATGGGCATCGATCTCGAGGCGGTCTACGCCCAGACGTTCTTCATCGCGTCGGCGCTCGGCGCGGTCGCGGGCATCCTGTTCTCGCTCAACTTCAACGCGGTGAGCTCGAACATGGGCTCGACCGTCGAGCTCAAGGGGCTCGCGGTCATCATCCTCGGCGGCATGGGCTCGATCCCCGGCTCGCTGCTGGGCGGATTGCTCATCGGCCTCTCGGAGGTGTTCGCGGTCGGCTATCTCTCGTCGGGCTATCGCGACGCGATCGTCTTCGCGATCCTCTTCCTCATGCTGATCGTGCGGCCGAGCGGCCTGCTCGGCAGACGTAGCCTGCGCGCGGCGTAGCCCGTGCACGCGCTCGCGGCGTTCTATGCCGCGCACTCCAACCTCCTCAATCAGATCGGCATCGACGCGCTGCTCGCGCTGTCGATCTGGGTGACGCTCGCGTGCGGCCAGCTGTCGCTCGGCAATGTCGGCTTCATGGCGATCGCCGCGTACACGTCGGTGTTGCTGGTGATGCGCGGGCATTGGCCGTTCGTGCCTGCGGTGCTGGCCGGCTCGTCGCTCGCCGCGCTCGCGGGGCTCGCGCTCGGCTGGCCCGTGCTGCGGCTGCGCGGCGTGTTCCTCGCGATCGCGACCATCGGCTTCGGCGAGATCGTGCGCGTCTTCGCGGTGAACATGAAGATCACAGGCGGTGCGGAGGGCATCGCGGGCATTCCGCCCCTCACCACGACGCTCGGCATCTACGTCTCGCTGGCGCTGGCGGCGTTCTTGCTGTGGCGGCTCTCGCTCTCGCGCGCGGGGCGCGCGTTCGCGGCGATCGCGCAGGACGAGGTGGCGGCGGCGGGGCTGGGCATCAACACCGCGCGCTACAAGCTGGTCGCGTTCGTCATCGGCGCGTTCATCGCCGGCTACGCCGGCGCGCTCTCCTCGTTTTCGACCTACTTCATCAGCCCGTCGGACTTCGGTTTCTCCAAGGCGATCGACATGCTCGCCTACGCGGTGGCCGGCGGCATCGGCTCGGTGGCAGGCCCTATCCTCGGCGCGGCGGTGCTCGCGTTGCTGCCCGAGGTGCTGCGCTTCGTGCGCGACTATCGCGACGTGGCGAACGGCGTCATCTTGCTGCTCATCATCATCTTCTTGCCGCAAGGCCTCATCTCGCTCGGCCGGCGCGGACGGAGCACGACTGCATGATCTCCCTGACCGCGGTGTCGAAGGACTACGGCGGCGTACGCGCGGTCTGCGGGCTGACGCTGCAGGTGCCGGAGCGCACGCTGTTCGGCTTGATCGGGCCGAACGGCGCCGGCAAGACGACCGTCATCAACCTCATGAGCGGGATCACCGCGCCGAGCAGCGGCACGATCGCGCTCGGCGAGCGGCGCATCGACGGCCTGCCGCCGCACGCGATCGCGGCGCTCGGCATCGCGCGCACCTATCAGACCGCGCGCTTGTTCGCGCACATGAGCGCGCTCGACAACGTCGTGACCGGCATGCACCTGCAGGCGGACGATGCGGTCCTGGGCCAACTGGTGTGCTGGCCGCCGACGACGCGCCGCTACCGCGCCCTGCGCGCGCAGGCGCTCTCGATCCTCGACGCTCTCGGCCTCGCGGATCGCGCGGCCATACCAGCGCGCGAACTCGCGATGGGCGAACAGCGCCGCGTCGAATTGGCGCGCGCGATCGCCGCCGGTCCCAGCGTCCTGCTGCTCGACGAGCCTGCCGCCGGTCTGAATCCCGTGGAGACCGAGCGTCTGCGCGACGAGATCATCTCTCTGGTGCGCACGCGTGGCATGAGCGTGCTGCTGGTCGAGCACGACATCGCGCTCGTGATGTCGGCGTGCGACCGCATCGCCGTGCTCGACTTCGGCGTGAAGATCGCCGAAGGCGCGCCGGCGCAGGTGCGCAACGACCCCAAGGTGATCGAGGCGTACCTCGGCGTCGAGGAGCTCGCATGAGGGCGCTGCCGCAGAGCTCGCCGCAGTCCGACGCGCTGCTCGACGTGCGCGACGTCCACGCGGCATACGGTCGGGTCGAAGTGCTGCGCGGAGTGAGCCTACGGCTGCAGCCGGGCCGCGTCGCGACGATCATCGGCGCCAACGGGGCCGGCAAGACGACGCTGCTGCTGACGATCTCCGGCCTGCTACGGCCGACGTCGGGCGCGGTGACGTTCCAGGGCGCGCGCATCGACGGACGTGCGCCGCACGCCATCGTCCGCAGCGGCGTGGTGCAGGTCGCTGAAGGCCGCGCGATCCTGGCGCAGATGAGCGTGCGCGAGAACCTCGAGCTCGGCGCGTGGACGCGCAGCGACCGCGCGGATATCGCGGCGGACCGCGAGGCGATGTTCGAACGCTTCCCGATCCTGCGCGCGCGCGCGGAGGTCACGGCCGGCTCGCTCTCCGGCGGCGAGCAGCAAATGCTCGCCATCGCGCGCGGGCTGATGGCGCGGCCGCGCCTGCTCATGCTCGACGAACCGTCGACCGGTCTTGCGCCGGCGCTCGTCGCGCAGGTCTTCGGCATCGTGCGGCGGCTGCGCGAAGAGGGTCTGTCGATTCTGCTCGTCGAGCAGAACGCCAGGCAAGCGCTCGCGAGCAGCGACTATGCCTACGTGCTCGAGCGCGGCGCGGTCGTCGCGGAAGGGCCGTCGCAGGACCTGGCGCGCGACCCTGCGGTGATCGCGGCCTACCTCGGCGGGGCATAGATGCCGCGACTCATGCGCATCAGCCCAGGCCTTTCTCAGAAAGAACCGATACTCTAAACACGGTGAATACAAGCACAAAAGTCGCCGTCATCGACGATGAGCGGCACGTCCGGGAGATGCTCGAACTCGGTTTGGCGCGCGAAGGCTACGACGTGCGTTCGGCCGCCGACGGCGCGCAGGCGCTCGAGCTCATCGGCGGCTGGCAGCCCGACATCATCATCCTCGACGTCATGCTGCCGAAGATCGATGGTTTCACGCTGCTGCCGATGCTGCGCAAGAAGACCGAAGCGCCGATCATCATGTTGACCGCCAAAGGCGATATCCCCGATAAAGTCGTCGCGCTCGATCGCGGTGCCGACGACTATCTGGCCAAGCCGTTCGCCTTCGAAGAGCTGCTCGCGCGTCTCGGCGCCGCGCTGCGCCGGCCCAAACTCGCCAGCGCCGAGGAGCTGCGCTTCGACGATCTCACCGTCAACATCGAGATGCATGAGGTCACCCGCGGTGGCCGCCGCATCGGGCTGACGCCGCGCGAATTCGATCTGCTCGTCGCGCTCATCCGCGTGCCGCGGCGCGTCCTCACCAAGGAGCAGCTGCTCGAACAGGTCTGGGGTCACGACTTCGAGGGCGAGCTCGGCATCGTCGAGACCTACATCTCCTACCTGCGCGCGAAGATCGACGAAGGCTCGTCGAAGAGGATCATCCACACGGTGCGCGGCGTCGGCTACGCGCTGCGCGAAGACGGCTTGCCGTGAAATCGCTCGCGGCGCGGCTGGCGGCGTGGTACGCCGTCATCTTCATCATCCTGCTCGCATTCGTCGTCGTCGTCTCGTCGATGACGCTGCTCTCCATGCTGCGGCGCGAGGGCCACAAGGTGCTTGACGCGCGCGCCAACGAGGTCATGATCCTCGGCAAGGCGCTGGGCTCGGATGAAGAAGCGCTGCGGCTCGTGGCGCCTGCGATCGCCGACGATTGGCAGAACTCCGCGGTGCGCGGCGCGATCTTCGACGACGAAGGGCATTTCATCGCCGGCGATGAGACGCTGACAGAGGCCGGCGCTGCATTCGTCAACACCAAACGCGAGCTCGCGCCGCCTCCCGGAGGTCCGCCTTTCGGTGGTGCGCCGCCGAACGGTCCACACGCGATCACCAAAGGACCGTATCGTTACCGTCCATATCCGGGCGGTTATCTCGTCTTTCGGCCCGGCTTCGATTTCTTGGTCTACAATCTCGGCCCGTATTGGCTGACGCTCGGCGCGGTGCTCGTCATCGCGCTGCTCATCGCATGGCTTGCGGGCAGAGTGTTGGCGCGCCAGGCGCTCACGCCCATCGTCCAGGTCACCGACGCGCTCGACAGCCTAGGCCGCGGCGATTTCTCTCGGCGCACCTCCGTGCAGGGCGAACCGACCGAGATCGACGCGCTGGCGGCGGCCTACAATTCAGCGGCCGAAAAGGTGGGCGCTGCGTTCGAGGAACGCCGCCGCACCGAAGAGATGATGCGCCAGTTCTCGGCTGACGCCGGCCACGAGCTGCGCACGCCGCTCACCGTGATCTCGGGCTATGTCTCGGTGCTGCGCCGCGGCGCGGTCACCGAACCCAAGGTCGCCGATGAGATCCTCAAGACGATCGCCGCCGAAGGCGAACGGATGCGGCTGCTCATCGACAAGCTGCTCGCGCTCGCACGGCTCGACAGCATGCCGGTCGGCGAGACCGAGCTGTTCGACGCGGGGCGCGCCGTGCGCGAGGCCGCCGAAGGGTCGCGCATGCTCGCCGCCGAGGGCACGCTCCACATCGATGCCCAGGATGGACTGCAGGTGCGGGCATATCCCGACGAGCTGCGCGAGGCGGTGCGCAATCTCATCGAAAACGCTGCCAAGCACGCGGCCACGGCTCGCATCGACATCAACGCCCGACGCGACGGCGACAAGGCGGTCATCGAGGTGAGCGACGACGGCCCTGGCATGCCGCCCGAGGAGCAGCAGCATGCTTTCGAACGCTTCTATCGCGGGGCGCTGCGAGGCAATGTCGCGGGTTCCGGTCTCGGCCTTGCCATCGTCAAGAAGGCGGTCGAACGCGTCGGCGGCAGCGTCGAGCTGCGGAGCGAGCAAGGCAAGGGCACGAAAGTGACCATGCGCCTGCCGCTCGCCCCGGCCTAGTGGCGGCGGATCAGCGGTAAGACTTCGGCGGTCGCCGGCGCGGTCGCGGTGCGCAACGCTTCGACGATCATGCGATCGTACTTGTCCGGCGTCAGCGCGTCGATCTCCTCAAGCGCTTCATCATGCGGGATCCCGGCGCCGTGCGGCCGCTTCGCGGTGAGCTCCACGTATTTCATCGCCACGCCGACGATGCGCGCCATCGGCGCGATCTCGTCGCCGCGCAGCCCGCGCGGATAGCCGCTGCCGTCCATCAACTCGCAATGCTGTTCGACGATGTCGGCGATGGGCCGGTAGTCGCGCCAGCGTGCGACGAGTCGCGCGCCGATCTCCACATGGCGCGGCGTGCGCTGGCCGGCGACGCTGAGCATGCCGACGTCGTGCAGCAGCGCGCCGCGGCGCAGCGTCTCCAATTCCGGCGGGGCGAGACCGAGCGCCACGCCGATCGCCGATGCCGTCTGCGCGACCTGACGCGACCGGCCGCTGTCGACACCATCGCGGTAGTCGATAGCGAACGCGAGCGCCTCGATGAGGTCCCCGTTGACCCGATCGAGCTGGCCGATCTTGTCGAAGAACGCGCCGTTCTCGTGTTCGAGCGCGGCGAGGTAGCGTTCCGAGCGCGCGCGCAGCGTGGAGTGCGCGAGGCGTATGACGACGAGCGGCACGCCGAAATACAGCAACGTCGTCCAGCGGCCGAGCGCGATGTCGTGGGCGAGCAGGTAACCGAGCGCGCACAGCGCGCCGAAAGCGAGCATGGCCCAACCCGCGATGCCGTCACCGGAGAGGGCGAGCGACGGCGGTCCGGTCTGACGCATGATGGCGGCGGGCGCGATCACCTCGACCACGAACGCGATCACGCTGTACGCGAGCGCTGAGAGCAGCAGCGGCGCGCCGAACGCGGCGGCCGTGGTGGCGACGAGTCCGGCGATGAGCGGTCCGAACACGCAGCCGGCGACGATATACGCGCCGTCGACGCCGGTCAAGCCGCGCGACGAGAGCAGACGCGCGCCGCCGCGCGCGAAACCGACGAGCACCGCGGCGGGCGTGCCGAAAAGCGCGAACGCGGCGACGACGATGGTGAGCGACGGTCCGACGACGCGCCCGCCCGAGCGCAGCATGTCGCCGGCGAAAAGTTCGAGCAGCACGGCGCACACGACGAGCGCGGCCAACGCGTACGGCGAGTGCGATGCGGCGAGTCCGGCCCACAGCAAGGCGGATCCCGCGAGCGCGGCGACAGCGCGCGCCGCGAAGTCCGGCGACAGGGTCGTCGTCAAGCCGACCGGGCTCGCTTTCGCGAACGGATGCCGGACCAAAGACAACGGCTTGCGGCGTGTCTGGCTCACAAAGGTATGACCTTTCCGATGCGCGGAGCGTTACGCCCGTAATGAATGCGCCAAAGGGCTTCGTTCTCTCTTGAGGAAGCGAAAACTGTGACCCCGGGCGGTCGGGAAGGTGAGGAGTAATCGGCATGTCTAGCACAATGGGACGGATCGTACGGGGCGGCGCCATGCTGGCCCTTGCATTAGCGTCCTGGCTGCCGGTGCCGGCCGAAAGCGCCCAAGTGACGATCGACCTCAGCCTGGACCGCTACGCGAAAGTCACCCAGCTGAGCGCCGGAGGCTCGGTCGGCGTATCCCCGTGGTCGCGACCATCCATGTGGGCGACTCGGTGGTCTTCGTCAACGAGGACCAGAAATCGCATCATACCGCCACCGGGCTTACCGGGGCGGCCCGCTTCAGCGAGCCGCGCTGGAGCGACGCGATGCTCAAGCCCAACGGCAGCATCGGCCCCGGTGCCTGGAGCACAGGCGACCTCGCGCCGGGCGCCAGGTCGGCGCCGATCCAGGCCACCGCCGCGGGCACGTTCCTCTACGGCTGCTTCTTCGACTATTCCGCCGGAATGCGGGGGCAAATAATCGTAGAACCCTAGCCTCGAGCAGGGAGGCTAAAGCCGTGGAATTTCGCGAGCCCATCGAACAGCTGATCCGCGACCCGCGCGACTTCACGCGCGACGTGAAGTTCCCGCCGTCGTCGGAGCTGCGCATCTACGACACCTCGCTGCGCGACGGCGAGCAGATGTGCGGCATCGCCTACACGCCGGAGACGAAATACCAGATCTGCCGGCGGCTGTCCGACATCGGCGTCCACATCATGGACGTCGGCTTTCCGGCCGTGTCCGAAGACGAGCGGCGTTCGCTCCAGCTCATCATGCAGGGCAAGCGCAAGGGCGAGATCCGCGAGGACCTCGACGTCGTCGTCATGTGCCGCAGCACGAGCAAGGACATCGACGCGACGCTGAGCGCGCTCGAGGCGATCGACGTCGCGCCGAGCGCGGTGACGTTCTTCGTCTTCACCTCGGGCAGCGATCTGCACATGAAGTACAAGATCGGCAAGGCGCTGCTCGCGCGCGAAGGCAAGTCCGAGGCGGAGTGGCTCGACCTGCCGCTGTCGTTCTACCGCCAAGCGAACATCCGCATGCAATGCGACGCGATCGCGTACGCGCGCAAGGCCGGCGTGGAGCGCATCGAGTTCGGCGGCGAGGACGGCAGCCGCGGCGACGTTGATTATTTCATCGAGCTCTTCAAAGCAGGTCTCGCGGCCGGCGCGACCAGGCCTTCGTGGCCGGACACGGTCGGCTGTCTCACGCCGGAGGCGACGCGCTGGCATTGCTCGCGCATCATCGAGGCGATGCCCAAAGGCATCACGCTGCTCAACCATTTCCACAACGACTACGGGCTGGGCACGATCAACTGCATCACCTCGCTCGCCTGCGGCTGGAAGGCGTTCACCGTGACCGCCAACGGCTACGGAGAGCGCGCGGGCAACGTGCCGCTGCACCAGGTGGTCACCGCGCTCAAGGTGCTCTACGGGGTCGACATCCCCGGCTTCAAGTACGAGCAGCTCTGGGAACTGGCGCGTTTCATGGAGTCGGTGTCGGGATATCCGATCCAGGCGCACGAGCCGATCATCGGCGCGAACGTGTTCGCCCACGAATCCGGCATCCACACGCACGCCATGCTCATCGACCGCCGCATGTACGAGGCGGTGCCCGCAGAGCTCGTCGGCGGGCAGATGCACTTCGTGTACGGCAAGCACAGCGGGCTGTCGGTCATCGAGGCGGCGCTGAAGAAGAACGAGGCGCGCTTGGCGAAGGCAGGAGTCACCGTCGAGAGCGGGCTCGCGAAGAAAGTGCTCGATGAGGTCAAGCGGGTGCGCGAGGAGCGCGCCAAGAGCGGACGGACCAAAGAGATCATCGAGCAGTACTACGAGGGCATCAACGGTCTGGGTCTGACGGAAGCCGACGTGCTGACGATCGCGGAAGCGATCGGCGGCCGGCAGAAGGCGAGCGTCTAGGCCAGAACCCGAGCTTCGCTCGGGGCGCTACATACGACAACAACCCCACGGCGGGAAAGACAGGACGACATGAAAGACAACAACGCACACGTCACGGCCGAATGGATCCGTCGGCCGCTTCCGGACCTCGGCGGCGTCGCGCCCGCCGATGCGGTCAACGACCCCGAGGCGCGACGCAGACTGGATGACCTGCTCATCGAACTGGCCGGCCACCACGTGCGCTTGGCCAACCTCGGCCTGCCGTCGGTCAATCCGGCGGACATCCGCAAGGGGCTCGGCATCGACGCGGTCGTCGTGGCCGCGCCGCGCGCTCCTACACGGGTGGTGCGACCGGGGCCGATCAAGCGCAACCAGCTGCTCGACGAGTTGGGCACTGCGCTCACCGGCGGCGACGTCGACAGCGTCGCATACTTCAACACGAAGTCAAACGCCGTCGAGCACTTCATGCACAATCTCGGCGATCAGGAGAACGCGCGCATAGCCGAAGCCGACGCCAACGCGGAGATGAAGAAGGTCGTGCCGGTGACCACAGAGGTCCGGTACGCGATCATGTCCGACTTCATCGGCCTGGTGGAGGACATCAACGTCGCCGGGCGGTTGCGCACGGCGATCTCGGGCAAGGGCGCGTTCAAACGCTTCCGCGAGGCGGTGGACGAAGACGACACGCTGCGGCGTCGATGGCTCGGCTATCGCACGAAGCGGCACTACCACCTCGCCCTCGACTGGCTGCATGCCAACGGATTCACGCCCGAAGGCATCAGCGGGAGCGACTACGATTGGGAGCCGCACGGGGAGACCAAAGCTGAGGCTGCGAGCGCCGCACCAGCACCCGCGAGTGAGACGACGCCGTCGGAGGCAACGTCAGTTCAGGCCGTCGCTGCAGAGCCGCCTGCTGCTGCCGTTGCGCCGGCTGCGCCGGAGACACAAGCGGATACCCCGGAGGCAAAAGCCGACACGCCGGAGGCCAAGGCCGCCGACGAGAGCGAAAAAGCCGCAGAAGTGACGGCTTCCTGATCCAAAGGCTCGTGGGAACACGAATAGGCGCGGATCCAAACTGTGGTCCGCGCCTCTCTTCGTTCCAATGGTGCCGGGTGCGCCTTATCCTTGGGGGACCGCACGAGCGTCACCCGGCTGCATATTAGACGGGGCAACCCCGGTTTTGTTACAACCCTCAGGACGTCTGTAGGGGTCGATCTTTAGATCGACCCCCGACCTTTAGGTCGGCCTGTCCCGCGCTAGTCCACCGAGCCCCCGAGCGTGAGAAACACGCGGAACACCCGGAAAATCGTGAGGAAATCGTCCGCGCTATAGCGGACCGAGCGACTGCCGGTGCGTTCGCAGCCGGGCACGAGCTCGGCCATGTCGGCCTTCGAGGTCGTGGTGAGCGTGAGCTCGAGCGTGATGGGCGGCGCGAAACGATAGGGCGTGGCGCCGCTCTTGGGGAGATCGCGCAGCGCGCGCTCCATGCCGGCGCGCACCGCCGCGCGCGCCTCGAGCGGCGAGAGCGAATCCGCCGCATATCTGCCGATCGCCGTCTTCACCTCGACCGTCTGGACCCACGGCAGAAAACTGCGCGCATCGGCGCACGCGGTCTGATCGCCGGTCAACAGGATCACGGGAACGCCAAAGGAGCCGGCGACCGCGGCATTGATGCGCGCCTCGCTGCACGCCTCGCCGTTGATGCGGACCTCGTATAGCGTGCTCGGGCTGTAGCTATGGTCGAGCACGGCGTCGCGCGCGCCGATCGGCCCGTGGTAGCCTACGAACGCGGCGGCCTGGAACGACGCGTCAAGGCCCTGGTTCATCGAGAGCGGCTTGGGGCTGCCGCTGATGAGGCGCACGCTCGACGGGAGCTGTTCGTGGATGATGTTGCGCATGTTCCAATGGGAATCGTTGACGAGGATCTGGCGCGCGCCCGCCGCGATCGCGCCTTCGCACGCGGCGTTGACCTCGCCCGTCATGAGCTCGCACGAGCGCGCGTACTCGGGCTCGCCGACCGGGTTCGTCTGCGCGAGGGCGGTGATGCCCGCGATGCCCTCCATGTCGGCCGAGATGTACACCTTCATAGGCCGCTCCTTCTTTGGATCGACGAGCCTCTCCCTATGTAGGCGGTGAGCGGCGCGAGGGTGAACTCACCCGGCGTGTCACTCGGCCAAATCGCGCGCTCGCAGCCGTCGGATCTGCTCACCATCTCGGATCTCCAGTTGCTGTTCGCGCAGTTGAACCTCGAACATTTCAGCGGCGTCCTGCGCGCGCATCGCATCGAGTACAACACGCGGCTCACCACCGTCACCGGGCGCATCTGCTATCGCCCGCCCGTCATCGAACTCTCGCAGCCGCTGCTCGCGCGCCATCCGCAGCACGTGCGCGCGACGCTGCTCCACGAGATGGTGCACGCGTGGCTGCACCAGCAAGGGCTGCCCTCCGGTCACGGCGCCGACTTCAAGGCGAAGATGCGCGAGGTCGGCCTCGACAGCATCTATCACAATCTTCCGGTGCAGCGCCGGCGCAGCGCCCGCCGCTACGTGCTCGAGTGCCGGCGCTGCCGCCTCGCGCTCATCCGCCGGCGCAAACCCGGCACGCGCGTCTCATGCGCGCGCTGCTCGCCGCAGCGTTTCGATCCGCGCGTCGAGATGCTCGTCCGGGAGCTCTGACCGGGGCATGCCCACCTACATCGTCGGCATCACCGGTGCGAGCGGCGCTATCCTCGGCGTGCGCGCGCTCGAAGTGCTCAAGAAGATCCCGGATACCACTGTGCATCTCGTCATGACCGCCCAGGCGAAGCGCACGCTCGAGCTGGAGACAGAAAGCCGGGTAGCGGACGTCGAGAGACTGGCGGACGTCGTACACGACGAGCGCAACCTGGCCGCCGCCATCTCGAGCGGGTCCTTCCGCACCGACGGGATGCTCGTCATACCGTGCTCCATCAAGAGCGCCGCTGCGATCGCCTACTCGCTCAACGACAACCTGCTCGTGCGTGCCGCGGACGTCTGCCTCAAAGAGCGCCGGCGCCTCGTGCTGTCGGTGCGCGAGACGCCGCTGCACCTCGGCCACCTGCGCACCTTGACGCGCTTGGCAGAGCTCGGCGCCATCCTCGTTCCCCCGATCACGGGCTTCTATGCCAAGCCGAAGTCGATCGACGACGTCGTCAACCACGCGGTCGGCAAGGCGTTGGACGCATTGGGCATCCCAAATGAGCTGTTCGCTCGCTGGAAAGGCGAGACGAAACCCTCCTAGCCGCGCGCGATGAGGACGATCGCCGCGGCCGCGACCGCGAGCGAGAGCCAGCGCATGAGCGCGACCGCGTGCATGCGCGCCGCCAGCCGCGCGCCGACCTGCGCGCCGGCGATCGCTCCGATGGACAAGAACAGCGCCGGCAGGGGCACGATATCGCCGTAGTACGCGTGGAAAAGCGAGCCTGAGGCTGCGGTGATCGCGATGATCACCTGCGACGTCCCGATCGCGATGTGCGCCGGGAAGTGGAAGAGATAGACCATCGCCGGCACCTGCACGATGCCGCCGCCGACGCCGAACAAGCTCGCCAAGAAGCCCGTGACCGCGGAGACCGCGATGCCCCCGGCGAGATTGAAGCGGTAGCTGTGGCGCACGCCGCTCGCGTCGACGAACTCGCGCGAAACCTCTCCCACGCCTGCGGCCGGCGGTGGCTCGCCGCTCGCGGTCGGCAGAGGCTTGGCGAAGAACGATCGCAGCGCCACAAGCACCAGCAGCACGCCGAATAGTATGCTGAAGAGATGGCGCGGCACATGTTGCGCGGCGTATGCCCCGAGCATCGTGCCCGGGATGCCGGCCGCGGCGAAGATGAGGGCGGAGCGAAGATCGACGCGCCACTGCCGCAGGTACGACAGGGTTGACGACAGCGAATTGGCGAGCACGACGACGAGCGACGTGCCGGCGGCGACGCGGCTCGGGTAGCCCAAGAACAGCAGCACCGGCACGATGAAGAAACCGCCCCCGACGCCCACCATGCTGCCGTAGGTGCCGATGAAGAAGCCGAAGACGATGAAGCCGACGGCTTCAAACCACGGCATGAAATACCGTCCGTCGCGCAAAACGCACTGGCGTGCCCATCGAACGTCCGTTGCCCGATTCGGGTTTGCCGTCCTGCGACCGATAAAGCGGCGCTGGCACTACGTGTATCTCGTGCGAGCGAAGGATGGCTCGTACTATTGCGGCTACGCGCTCGATCCGCGCGCGCGCGTGGCGATGCACAACAGCGGCAAGGGTTCCAAAGCGCTACGCGGCAGACGGCCGGTCAAGCTTGCGTATGTACGACGTTTCGCGACCAAAGGTGAGGCGCTCGCATACGAAGCCGCTCTCAAGCGACGCTCGCACACGCAGAAGAAAGACCTGACGCGAGGATGGACACGACGATGAAGGATGTCCCATTAAGCAGGACATATGAGAATTAATGACTATGAATAAGTAGTCAGTTGACTAGCCTTTATTAGTCTTTTGTGCGACAATATGCCCCATGAGCCTCATAGCCGCCCCAAGCATTTTCGGGAGCCCGCGAAGGACGCAGCTGCTCGTCTTGCTCGCGCTCCTGGAAGAGAGCTACCCTCGAGAACTAGCACGGCTCTTGAACGCGCCGCTCCTGACGGTCCAGAAGATCGTCGACGCGTTCGAGCGCGAAGGTCTCCTTGCCACGCGCTTGGTGGGAAATCAGCGGCGGGTGACGCTCAACCCGCGATTTTATGGAGTCAAGCCGCTTAAGGAGCTGCTCTTAGGCCTCGCCGAGGGCTCGCCTGAACTGCAGACGATCGCCGCGTCCCTTCGGCGGCGGCCCCGACGCAAAGGTAAAAAGCTCTGATCATCACCGCCGCGATGTCGCTGCCAGATGTCGCATTCATCGTGTGCACAGCCTTATCGAAGAGCGGCCTCAAGGCCGTACTGACCGGCGGGAGCGCCGCCACGTATTACGCGCCACGCGCCTATCAATCTCGCGATATGGACTTCGTCATCCAATTCGTCGAAGGGGAAGGTCGGCGACGCGGAGCGGATGCGCTCAAGAGCCTTGGATACAAGGAGCTGGGCGGCACGTACGATCACGCCCTCAGCCCCTTCACCCTGGAGTTCCCTCCTGGGCCGCTCGCCGTCGGTGACGACCTCATCCGCGAGTGGGCCACGATAGAACGAACGGACATGCTGCTGCATGTGCTGACCCCAACCGATTGCGTGAGAGACCGGCTTCTGTGGTTCTATCTGCAACCGACGGACCGCAGCAGTCTCGCCGCAGCAGTAGGCGTCGCACGATCGCAATCGGTCGACATCGATCTCGTCCGGTCATGGAGCAGTCGCGAAGGCTTTGCGGACAAGTTCGAAGAGTTCACGAAGCGCGTGCGTGCGGGGTGAGTCCGCCGGTCGGATCAGACGCGGGAGATGTACTTGTGGTCGCGCGTGTCGATCCGTATCTTGTCGCCCGGGTTGATGAAGATCGGCACCTGGATCATCGCGCCGGTCTCGAGCTTGGCGGGTTTGGTGAGGTTGGTCGCGGTATCGCCGCGGAAGCCGGGGTCGGTCTCGACGACTTCGAGCTCGATGTGGTTGGGCAGCGCCGCGCCGATGATCTTGCCGTCGTGGAACTGCACGTCGATGACCATGCCCTCTTTGAGGAGGTCGGTGCCGTCGCCTAAGACCTCGCGGCCGAGGTGCGTCTGCTCGTAGTTCGACTGGTCCATGAAATGGTACTCGTCGCCGCTGTTGTAGAGATATTGCATCTCGCGCGTGTCGATGGTGGCGCGTGTGAGCATCTCGCCCGCGCGGAAGGTCTTCTCAAGGATGTTGCCGCGGATGACGTTCTTCAGCCGCGTGCGGACGAACGCCGAGCCCTTGCCGGGCTTGACGTGCTGGAAGTCGACCACGGTCCACAGCTGGCCGTCGACGATGATCGAAACGCCGTTGCGGAAGTCGTTGCTCGAGATCATGAGGCTCCTTGCGTGGGCTTTTGTCCGATTTTGGGTTCGGTGCCGGCGCGCAGCCGCTCGATGTTCGCGCGATGCCGCCACAGCACGAATGCGAGCGCGAGGACGCCGTACGCGGTGTACGGCCAGGGCGCGTGCAGCACGTACATCACGATCGGCGCGACGGCGGTGGCGAGCATCGAGGCCAGCGACGAGTAGCGTGTGAGCATCGCGGTCGCCAGGAAGACGACCGCCCATGCGAGCGCCGCCGGGAACGACAACACCACGAGCACACCTAATCCGGTGGCCACGCCCTTGCCGCCTTCGAATTTCAGGAAGATCGACCAGTTGTGTCCGACGATTGTCGCAAGGCCGACGATCGCCACCACAAGCGGTGAGGAGTGCAGCAGATACATGGCGACTGCGGTCGGCAAGCTGCCCTTGATGACGTCGCCAAGCAGGGTGAGGGCTGCGCCGCCCGCGCCCAGCGCGCGCAACGCGTTGGCCGCGCCGATGTTGCCACTGCCGACCGTGCGGGGATCGACGCCGTACAGACCTCTGCCCACCACGATGCCGAAGGGTATCGAGCCGACCACGTAAGCCGCCACGATGCAGACGACGTCGGCGATGCGCAGATCGGCGACGATCACACGGGTTCCTCGTCCGCCACCGCCGCCGCGATCACATCGTCGGACTTGGTGGAGTCCTGCCGCACGCGCGGCCGGAACACGAGTGAAAGCGGCGTGCCGACAAAGCCGAACGCCTCGCGCAGCGAATTCTCGAGATGCCGCTCGTACGAGAAGTGCAGCAGCTTGGGGTCGTTGACGAAGAAGACGAAGGTGGGCGGCTCGATGCCGGTCTGCGTGACGTACTGGCACGTCATCACGCGTCCGCGGAACGACGGCGGCGGATGAACGCGGAAGACATCGCGGATCACCTGGTTGAGCTTCGCGGTCGGCACACGGGTGCGGCGCGCGTCGTATGCGGCGGCGACGACGGCGAGCACCTTGTGCACGCCCCTCTTGGTGAGCGCGGAGGCATACACGATCGGCGCGTACTGCGCGAAACCGAATTCCTCGTGCAGCGCGGCCTCGGTGTCTTTACGATCGACCGCCGCGCGATCGATGAGGTCCCATTTGTTGAGCAGGATGACGAGCGCCTTGCCCTCTTCGACCGCCAGTCCCGCGATGCGCCGGTCCTGCATAGTGACGCCAAGCGTCGCGTCGATGACGAGCAGCGCGACGTCGCATCGCCCGATCGCCGCGACCGCGCGCAGACTCGAGTAGTAGTCGAGCGCGGGACCGGTCTTGACGTGCTTGCGCACGCCGGCGGTGTCGACGATGACGTAACGGCGGCCGTCGACGTCGAGCGCGCTGTCGATCGCATCCCGCGTCGTCCCCGGCTGTGCGGAGACCAGCACGCGCTGTTTGCCCAGCAGCGCGTTGAGCAGCGAGGACTTGCCGACGTTCGGCTGGCCGACGATGGCGACGCGGATGGTGCCGTCATCGCTCGCCGCATCCGTATCGGTGTCTGGCGGCAGTTTCGCCACGATCGCTTCGAGCAGATCGCCGCTCTGCAAACCGTGGATGGCCGAGACCGCCAACGGCACGTCGAAACCGAGCGCGCAGAACTCATAGATGGAAGCAGCCGCAGCCGGCGCCTCGACTTTGTTGGCGACAAGCAGCACTTTGCCGCGGTTCGCGCGCAGCAGTTCGGCGACGTCGTAGTCGCCGGGCATCGGCCCGGTCTGGGCGTCGACGACGAACACGACGACGTCGGCCTCGGCGATGGCGAGCTCGGCCTGCGCGCGCGTCTGCGCGGGGATGTCCTCGCTCTGCCCGGTCTCGATGCCGCCCGTGTCGACGAGCGTGAGCGTGCGTCCGGCCCAGTCGATCGGCGCGTAGAGGCGGTCGCGCGTCACGCCGGGGGTCGCATCCACGATCGCTTGGCGCGTCCCCGCGAGGCGATTGAACAGCGATGACTTGCCGACGTTGGGACGTCCAACGATGGCGACGATAGGAGAAGAAGACACGGTGTAGGGGCATTCGCCGCCGGGGTCGCATCTCCCGGCAGAGGAGGGTCGCACGGGCTTGATCGCGGTCGCACTCATCATCGCCATGTCCACGGCGTCGCCGACGCCGATGGCGGCGCAATTGCCGTCGCATGGCGCGGCGTTCGTGACGACGCTGCCGCTGGGCGCGGACATATGGCTCGACGGTGCGTACGTCGGCAGGACGCCCGCGTTCGTCGATCTGCTGTCGGCGGGCAAGCACACCATCGTCGTGACGCGGACGGGCTGGGCCGCGCAGAGCGCGACCGTGCAGATCGGCGTCGGCCAGACCGTGCCCATCAGCCTGCTGCTGGCGCGCGCGACGACGGCCGCGACCAACCGCAGCTTCGGCACGCTCGACGTGCGCGGTTCGCCTGCCGGCGCGAGCGTGTACG
Source organism: Vulcanimicrobiota bacterium (assembly GCA_963805945.1). GTDB lineage: Bacteria > Vulcanimicrobiota > Vulcanimicrobiia > Eremiobacterales > Eremiobacteraceae > JAFAHD01. The sequence continues at coordinate 180,276 of CAWDVP010000003.1, forward strand.
TGGACGGCGAGAAGATCGGCGGCCTTCCCGCGACCGGCAAGAAGGTGCGCGCCGGCTACCACATCATCACCGTGGTCGGCAACGGCTCGGAGCGCTCGACGCGCGACGTCAACGTGTTTCCCGACACCGCGACCACTGTGACGATCACCGCGGGCGAGCCCGGCGGTCCCGCCGGCGACATCCTCGAACCGGTCGCTTCGTATATCCCTGCCGAGGACGTGTCGGTCCAGGGCGCCCAGGTCGCGATCAAGTACCGCGGCGCCGACGTGCGCTGTTCGCTCGGCTCGCGCACCTACACGCTCAACGGCAAGGAAGGGCTGCTGTCGATGGCGCCGACGATGCTGAGCGGCAAGTTGTACCTGCCGCTGTCGCTGCTGCAGCACATCACCGGCGCGCCGTCGCACTAGACAAGGCCCGCGCGGTGCGCCCGCGAAACAGGTGCGCCATGCCCTCGGTCTATCTTCAGACGTTCGGCTGTCAGATGAACGCGGCCGACTCCAACGGCCTCGCACATCAGGCGTGGTCGATGGGCTGCACCTTCACGCCGACGCCTGAGGATGCGGACATCATCATCGTCAACACCTGCGCGATCCGCGAGAAGGCCGAACTGCGCGTGTACGGCCGCCTCGGCCAGTTCAAGCCGCTCAAGGAACGGCGACCCGACACGAAACTGCTCGTCGCCGGCTGCCTCGCTGAGAAAGATCGCCAGATCATGCGCCGCAAAGCGCCCCACGTCGACGCGCTGCTCGGACCGCGCGACTACAAGCAATTCAAGGCGCTGCTCGCCTCGTGGGGCGTCTCTACCGATGCGCCGCCGCCGGACACCGACTTCGCGATGCCCTCGCTCGAGGACGACCCGGGCCACGACGGCGCCGCCGAATTCGCGCACGTGCGCTCGCTCGTCAACATCACCCGCGGCTGCGAGAAGTTCTGCACCTACTGCATCGTGCCGTACACCCGCGGCCCGCTCGAGAGCATCGACCCGGATGAGGTGGAGGCGCAGGTGCGCCGCGAGATCCGCTGCGGCGCCAAAGAGATCACGCTGCTCGGGCAAAACGTCAACTCGTACTACTGGGCGCCGAGCGAGCTCGACTTCGCCGGCCTGCTGCTGCGCATCGGCGCCATCGAAGGACTGGAGCGGCTCACCTTTCTGACGTCGCATCCCAAAGATTTCGGACCGCGCGTCGTCGACGCGCTCGCGCAGGTGCCCAACATCGTGCCGCGGCTGCACCTGCCCGTGCAGTGCGGCAGCAACCGCGTGCTCGGGGCGATGGCGCGTCTCTATACTATCGAAGAGTACGTCGACAAGATCGCCTATTTCCGCGAGCGTCTGCCGCGCTGGGCGCTCACCACCGATCTCATCGTCGGCTATCCGACCGAGACGGAAGAAGATTTTCTCCAGACGCTCGACCTCGTGGAGCGCGGCACGTTCGAATACGCGTTCATCTTCGCATATTCGCCGCGCACGGGCACGCCGGCGGCGACGATGGAGCCGCAAGTGCCGCCGCCAGAGAAGATCCGCCGCCTCCAAGCCGTCAACACCGCGCAGAACGAGGTGACGAAGCGCTTCAACGAGTCGTTCCTCGGCGAGACGGTCCGCGTGCTCGCGCAAGGACCCTCCAAGAAAGATCCTGCGAACATGGCGGGCAAGACCGGGCACAACACGACCGTGATCTATCCGCGCGACGACCGCACGAAATTCGCGCCGGTCGTCGACGTGGCCGTCGAGCAGGCCTATTCCTGGGGGCTTGCCGGAACCGTCAGCTGACCATCCGCAAGGGCGCGCGCGGCGCGCTCGCCCCGCACGAAGACCGGCAGTCGCCCGGCGCAGGACACAAACCGGTGGTGCCCACCGACGATGCCATCAGCTCGCCGCTCATCGCGCAGTACCTCGAACTGAAGTCCGTGTATCCCGAGGCGCTGCTGCTCATGCGCGTCGGCGATTTCTACGAAGCGTATGGCGCCGACGCCGACGAGCTCGCCGCGCTCGTGCAGATCGTGCTCACGTCGAAGGAGGCGGGCAAGGGCAAGCGCGTCGCCATGGCGGGCGTGCCCTACCATAACCTCGATCCGTATCTCGGCCGGCTGGTGCGCAAACTGCGCGTCGTCGCCATCGCCGAACAGATGGAGCCGCCGGCGCCGAACCGTCTCGTGCGCCGCGAGATCGTCCGCGTCATCACGCCGGGCACGCTGCTCGAAGACCAGCTGCTCGCCCCGGAGCGCAACAATTACTTGGTCGCGGTCGCCGTGGCCGCCGGCCACACCGCGGTGGCGTCGGCAGACGTCTCGACCGGCGGTGCCACCGTCGCGCTCGCTGACGCCGATGATGAGTTCGCGGCTGAGCTCGATCGCGCGACGCCTGCAGAGGTCATCGTGGAGAGCGAGGCGGACGCGCGGCGTGTGCGGCCGCTGGTGGGCGAAGACTGCCGCGTGGCGATCTTCGAGAACGGTCGAATGAAGTCCGACCGCTCCATATGACTTGGAGTTGGAGAAGGCGTTCTCCATCGACGAGCGGCCGGCAGCGCGTGCCGCACTCGACTTGCTCGCCGCATATCTCGACCATCTCAAACTCGATGGTTCCGCCGTCGCACGCCGCGCGCGGCCGCGCATGGCGCGCTCCGCCATGCAGATCGATCCGGGCACGCGCCGGCACCTCGAGCTCATCGCCGGCGCCGGCGAGAACTCGCGAGCCTGCCTGCTCGGCGTGCTCATGCGCACCAAGACGCCGATGGGCGGGCGCCTGCTCGCGCAGTGGGTGTGCGCGCCGCTGGTCGACGTCGAGCGGATCGAGAGGCGGCACGACCGCGTCGAGCGCCTCGTCGAGGCGCCGTCGTGGCGCGCCGCGCTCCAGACATGCCTGCAGCGTATCGGCGACATCGAGCGCATCACCGCCAAAGTGCGCTCTCGCCGCGCGAGTCCTCGCGATCTCGGTGCGCTGCGCGCCTCGCTCGAGGGCGTCGCGCAGCTGCGGCAGACGCTCGCGGAGTCTCGCGCGTCCACAGATGTTCTTGGCGACGGCGAGCTGGACCGCGACGGCGCCTGCGCGCGCATCGCCGCGCTGCTCGCTACCACGCTGGTAGACGAAGCGCCCGCGACGATCGCCGAGGGCGGCGCGATCCGGCCCGACTGCTCACCCGAGCTGCGAGAACTCGTCGAGCTGCGCACGCGCAGCAAGGAGCTGCTGCTCGCGCTCGAAGAGCGCACGCGCGCGCGCAGCGGCATCAAGTCGCTCAAGATCAAGTACACGCAAGCGTTCGGCTACTATTATGAGGTCACGCGCGCCAACGCGAACGCGATTCCCGCCGACTTCATCCGCCGCCAGTCGCTCGTCAACGCGGAGCGGTTCACCGATGCGGACCTGCGCGCGCTCGAAGCGGACATACTCTCAGCCCGCTCGCGTCAGATCGCGCTCGAGAAAGAGCTCTTCGAGACGCTGCTCGCGTCGGTCGCCGACGCGTCAGAGGCGCTGCTCGTCGCGGCGGAGGCCGTCGCGGAGATCGACGTCTACGCATCGCTTGGCCCAAGTCGCGGGCGAACGGCGCTACGTGCGGCCGGCGCTTTCGCAGACGAGCGAGATGCACGTGCGCGCCGGCCGGCATCCGGTGGTCGAGGCGTACGGCGGCGTGGATTTCGTGCCCAACGATTGCGAGCTCGACGCGAAGCGGCGCTTCTTGCTGATCACCGGACCGAACATGGGCGGCAAGTCGACTTATCTGCGCCAGACCGGCCTCATCGCGATCCTCGCGCAGATGGGATCGTTCGTGCCGGCCGAGTCGGCGCACCTCGGTATCGTCGACCGGCTCTTCACGCGCATCGGCGCCGGCGACGACATCGCCGCCGGACGCTCGACGTTCTATGTCGAGATGGCCGAGATGGCGCTCGTGCTGCGCGGCTGCACGCCGGCGAGCCTGCTGCTCGTCGACGAGATCGGCCGCGGCACGGGCACGACCGACGGCCTCGCCATCGCCCAGGCGGTCAGCGAGTATATGCTGGGGCTGGACGAGGCCACCCCCATGGTGCTGTTCGCCACACATTTCCACGAGCTCGTCCGCCTCTCCGCGAGCTTTCCCAGCGTCGAGAACCTGCATGTCGCGGTGGCTGAGGAACCCGGTGGCCCGGTGTTCTCGCATCGCCTGCTGCACGGGTCGAGCAGCCGTTCGTACGGCATCGCGGTGGCCAAGATGGCCGGCCTGCCGCTCGAGGTGGTGGAGCGGGCCCAGGCAATTGCCGATGATATTGAGCAGAGGCCCGGCCCCTCGCCCGCGCCGCTGCGCAAGCGACCGGGAGCCGGCGCCCCCGGCGACTCGCAGCTGAAGCTCGACGTCGGCCAATGACACGTCTTGGGGACCGCGGAGACAGCCATCTTAAGAAGCGTATCGTATCCTATGATCGTCGCCGTGGCGCGCTGGCTCGCCGTGGCGCAGGTGCTGTTGGCGCCGCTCGTGCTGCCCATCCCCATCTGGCTCGTCGCAGCTTTGCTCGGCTATGCGCTCGTCGCGACCGCGCTCGCCGCGATGCCGCGGCTGTCCAAGCGTCCGCAAGATAAGAAGGACGAGCTCCCCGAAATCGCGCTGGCCGGCATCATCCTCTTGGATGTCGCCGCGACCGCGGCCGTAGGCTGGTTCTCCGGCGTCAGTTCGCTCGCGCTCATCGTCGGCTTGGATGCCGCCGCGTTGTCGGACGTCGCCGCGATCGTGTTCATCGGCATGTCCTCGGTGTGCGTCACCGTCGCCATCGCGCTCGGCCATCCGACCGATGCCGCCGGCAGACCGTCCGACATCCTGGCGATCTTCGGCTACGCCGTCGCGCTGCCGCTCATCCCGTTCATCGCCGCCGCGCACGGCCTGCTCGGCCGGCGCCGCGCGGAGCAGCAGACGCGCTCCATCATGCGCGTGCTCGACGCGGGCTCGGACCTGGGCACGAAAGTCACGCTCGCCGAGGCGCTCAACCAGCTCATCATCATGCTGCGCGAGTTCCGCGAGTCGGTGCCGTGGAGCAACGCGGTCGTGTATGTCGTGCGGCCCGACGAAGAGGCGCAGGACGAACTGCTCGTCGAGGAAGCGGTCGAGGGGGCATACGCCGATTTCTATCGCGGCAGCAAGCTGCGCTTCGGCGAAGGCGTCGTCGGTTTCGCCGCGACCGAACAGCGGCCGCTCATCGTCAGCGACATCCAAAAAGATTATCGTGAGGCGTCGCTGCCCCGCCCGAAAGCGGCGCGCGCCGCCTTGGTGGTGCCGATCGTCTCCGAGCGCATCACCATCGGCTGCGTCATGCTCGTCGCGCCCAAAGCGGGCGTCTTCACCTTCGAACAGCAGCGGCTGGTCGATCGGCTGGTGCGCCTCGCGTCGGTCGGCATCCAGAACGCGCGACTGCACAGCAAGACCTTGGAGCTCGCCGAGACCGACTCGATGACCGGGCTGCTCACGAACCGCGCGTATCAGGAGCGGCTCGAGGCGGAGTTCCGCCGCGCGCAGCTGTCGAAGCAGTCGCTCGCCTTGCTCATCCTCGACGTCGATTTCTTCAAGCACGTCAACGACACGTACGGCCATCCGCAGGGCGACGAACTGCTCAAGCAGCTCGGCGACGTCCTGCGCCAGCACGCGCGCAAGATCGACATCTGCTGCCGCTACGGCGGCGACGAGTTCGTCGTGCTCATGCCTGAGACGATCAAAGCCGAGGCCGCCATGGTGGCGGGTCGGTTGCGCCAGGCCATCGAGAGCAACGAGTTCCAGCTCGAGACGACGACGGCGAAGATCACCGTCTCGATCGGCGTGGCAGGCTATCCGCAGGACGTCTCGACCAAGCAGCAGCTGGTGAAATCGGCCGACACCGCGCTCTATTCGGCCAAGCAGGCGGGGCGCAACAACGTGAAGCTGGCGGTCCGCGACACGCTTCCAGTCCGTATGTAGGGGTCGAGCTTTAGCTCGACCCAGTTGAATTTATTCGACCGAGGCGGCGTCTCTGACGGTCGAGTAAACTCGACCGCTCCACACCAAGAGATTGAAGCGCGAGGCGGCGAAGCGCCCGAGCGCATGCAACCCCGCGCCATCCGCCAGCTCGACGCCGCGACCATCGCGCAGATCGCCGCCGGCGAGGTCATCGAGCGGCCGATCTCGGTCGTCAAAGAACTCGTTGAGAACAGCCTCGACGCCGGCGCGCACGCGATCCTCGTCGACGTGGTGGACGGCGGCCGTACCAGCATCGCGGTGAGCGACGACGGCGCGGGCATCGCGCGCGATCAGCTGGCTCTCGCGCTGGCGCGCCACGCCACCAGCAAGCTTGTCGCCTCGAGCGATCTCTTCGCGATCCGGACCTTGGGCTTTCGCGGCGAGGGCCTGGCGAGCATCGCCGCGGCGGGCGCGGTCGAATTGATCTCGCGTCCGGTGGGCGACGAGATCGGCGCGCGCATCGAGGCGCATGGCACGCACGTCGGCAAGCCGGCGGCGCATGCAGCGCCGCCCGGCACGAAGGTCGTGGTGCGTGATCTGTTCTCGCTCACCCCGGCGCGGCGCGAGTTCATGAAGAGCGGCCGGGCGGAGTTCGCGCGCATCAGCGCGTTCTTGAGCCGGCTCGCGCTCGGCTGGCCGCAGGTCGCCTTCGCCTTGCGCCACGACGGCAAAGACGTGTGGGCGCTGCCGGCGGTGCGCGACGCCGTCGACCGCCTCGAGATGGTGTTCGGACGCGGTTCGCGCGGCACGCTCATCGCCATCGAGGCGAGCGACGTCGCGGGCGCCGTAGCGGTGAGCGGCTACGTCAGCCGGCCGGGCAGCGACCGGCCTAACCGCGAGGGTCAGATCTTCTTCGTGAACGGCAGGCTCGTGCGCAGCGGCGCGCTCGGCGCGGCGTGGCTTGCCGGACAGGCGTCGTTCGGCATGACCGGCCGCTATCCGTTCGGCGCGATCGCGGTGACGCTGCCGCCGGAAGACGTCGACGTCAACGTCCATCCCACCAAGATCGAAGTGCGCTTCGCGCGCGGCAACGAGATCTTCGACGCGGTCCGCATCGCCGTCGCGCGCACGCTGCGCGCGACCGAGCCGGTCCGGACGATATCCGACGCTGCATTCGCGTCCGTGCACGACGCGCCGCTCCATTCCTACGCGCCGGCGCAGCAGCGCTTCGACGCGTCGCCGCAGGACGGAGCGGCGCCGCGAATCGCACCGCTCCACGTCGCGGCGACGGGCGACGTGCGCGTGTACGGGCAGATCGATCAGACCTATATCGTGGCGGGTGACGCGTCCGGCATGTTCGTCATCGATCAGCATGCCGCGCACGAGCGCGTCGCCTATGAGGCGATCCTCGAGCGCGCAGGCGCGGCGGAGACGGGCGCCGCGCTGCTGTTCCCCGCGATCGTCGAGCTCACCGACGCGCAGGCCGCCGTGCTCCACGATCACGAGGACGAACTGGCGAAAACGGGCGTCGTGGTCGAAGCGTTCGGCGAACGCTCGTATCGCTTGAGCGCGCTGCCAGGCGGCTACGAGAAAAGACGCTTCGATCTCGCGGGCATCCTCGACGATCTGGAGACCGACGACGCCGCGCGCGAGGGCGCGGCGCATCGCAATCGCGTGCTGGCCACCATCGCCTGTCATTCGGTCGTACGCGCGCACGAACCGCTGTCGCTGCAAGAGCAGGCGGTGCTCTACGATCGCCTCATGCGCTGCAAGGATCCCCACACCTGTCCGCACGGCCGGCCGACGATGCTGCGCATCGACGCGGCGTCGCTCGCGCGCGCCTTCGGCCGCGCGTAGGACGCCGATGAGCGGTCTGCGCGCGCTGGCGCTGTGCGGGCCGACCGCATCGGGCAAGAGCGAGTTCGCGTCGCGGCTCGCCGCAGAATTCAACGGCGAGATCGTCAACGCCGATTCGCGCCAGGTCTATGAAGGTATGCGCATCGGCACCGGCTGGCCCACGGACGAACAGTTCCGGCGCGCGCCGCACCATCTCTACGGCACAGTGCGTGCAGACGAACGGTATAACGCCGGTCGCTTCGTCGACGACGCGACGCGCGCCATCGAGGGCATCCGGGCGCGCGGCAGTCTCCCGATCGTCGTCGGCGGCACCGGTCTGTATATCGAAGCGCTCGCCGGCAGCATGCCGCTCGATCGCCCTGTGGCGAGCGAGCCGCTGCGGGCGCGCGTCCGGCACGAGGCGGCCGTCCATCCGCATGCCGCGCTGCGCGACTGGCTCGCGGCCATCGCGCCCGAGGCCGCGGAGAGGATCGCGCCGGGCGACCGCTACCGGACCTTGCGCGGGTTAGAAGCGGCGCTGGCCGCCCGGGATGCGGCCCCCGGCACAGACCCGCGCGGATCCCGCCGCCCGCGTCGCGCTGGACCTCGTCGTGCTCGAAGCAGGCGCGGCAGAGCTCGCCCAGCGCATCGCGGGCCGCGTCGCGGCGATGTTCGCCGCCGGCCTGGTGGACGAAGCGCTGGCGATCCGCGCGCGCTTCGGGGCTGCGCCCGCGCTCACCGGCATCGGCTACGCCGAAGCGCTGGCGTTTGCGGACGGGCTGGCGACCGCCGGCGAGGCGCGCGCGCTCGCGACCACGCGGACGCGGGCGTATGCCAAACGACAGCAGACGTGGTTTCGACGGCTGCCGGAGGCGCTGCGTCTCGATGCGTTCGGCGCGGCGACATGGGATGCGCTGCGCGACAAAGCAAGGGAATATCCGGCGGCGACGTGAACGGATGTGAGGTTCTCCCTACAGAGAAGAGCGCCCGCGTCGCGTGCGCGGCGGTCGAAGAGAGTCGGAGACGTTCGTGAAGACCAACCTGCCCCTGCAAGATGCATACCTGCTCGCGATCAAGCGCGAGAACGCACCCGTGACGATCTACCTGCGCAACGGTTTCCAACTGCGCGGCCACGTGCGGGGCTTTGATAATTTCACCATCGTGCTCGAGTACGACAACAAGCCGCATCTCGTGTACAAACATGCCGTCTCGACCGTGTCGCCGCAGACGCCGGTGCAGTTCTCGGGCGGCGACCTCGCCAACGCGCAGCGCCCCTCGACGAATTCCGAAGCGCCGGCCCCGATCGCCGAAGCCGCCGCGCATGCCGTCGACGGCTGACCGGCCCTTCAGCACGGAATAGACCCGTGCCCGTGCTTCCGATCACCAAGTGCCAGGGAACCGGCAACGACTTCGTGCTGTTCGACAACCGCACAGGCCGCACGTGCGACTATCCGGCGCTGGCTCGGGCGTTGTGCGACCGCCGATTCGGCGTTGGCGCCGACGGGTTGCTCGCGCTCGTCGCCGCATCGTCGCCGGCCGCCGATTGCGGCATGCGCATCTTCAACGCCGACGGCAGCGAAGCCGAGATGTGCGGCAACGGCATCCGTTGCGCCGCGCTGTACCTGGCGCGCGCGAACGGCGCTGATGGCCCGCGCGCGTTCGAGACGGCAGCCGGCGTCGTGCGCACCGAACCGGGCTCCGTCCAAGGCTCGGTGAGGGTCGATATGGGCATGCCCACGCGCCGGCCGCCGGCGGCGTTCGATCTTGACGGAGAGAAGATGGAATTCACGCGCGTCGCGATCGGCAATCCACACGCCGTCGTGTTCGTCGATGAGCCGCTGGAGACGTTCGATCTCGAGCGCCTCGCCGCGCGTCTCGCGCGTGAGGGCGCGGACAGCGGCGGCATCAACGTCGAAGTCGCGCGCGTCGACGGCACGGCGATCGCCATGCGCGTGTCGGAGCGCGGCGTCGGCGAGACCTGGGCATGCGGCACCGGGGCCATCGCGACGGCCGTCGCCGCCATCGCAAGCGGCCGCGCCGCATCACCGGTGGAGATCGTCACCAAAGGCGGCAGCACGACGGTGAGCTGGGGCGGCGAGGGCACGGCTGCATTCTTGACCGGACCGGCGCGGCTCGTGTTCGACACGACGGTCGAAGTGACCGACGCCTCTTTCCGGCCCGGCGCGTGACGACCGCTGCGCCGGCGCGCCGTGCGCCAGCCGCGGTCTTCGCGCGCGCGGATGGCGCGGTGTTGGATCTGCCCGGTCTGCATCTCGCCGTCGATGGTGGCCGGATCGCGCCGGCGCGCGCCGAGGACTTCATTGCGCTGCCGAAGGGCGCGTTGCTGCTGACCCTGCCGGGCCGCAGCGTGCTGGCGTATCGCGGTTCCGAGCGAGTCGAGCTCGATGCGTTCGAAGGCGCTCCCATCGACGCGGTGGCGGCAGCGCTGCCGCTCGGCTACACGCGCACGCTGCTGCCGGCGTTCGCGACGCGGCCCGGTGCGCCGCCGCTGCCGCTGTACGGCTACGCCGCGGTGGGCTGGCGCGATGGCGGCCTGTGCGTCGCGGCGATGCGCACTGACCACCTCGAGGCGTGGTCCGCCGCCGCGCATGAAGACCAAGCGCTCGAGCGGGCGATCGCGGCGCGCAATGAAGAGTTTCCCGGCAGTCCGCTGCTGCGCCAGCTCGAACGCTGCGCGCTCGAGTACGGCTGCTATACCGCGCAGAACGCGTTTCTGCGCCAGGGCGAGGCGGCGATCCCGTTCTCGCCGGCCTGCAACGCGCGCTGCATCGGCTGCATCTCAGAGCAAGAGCCGGACGCCGGCATCGAGAGCGCGCAGCAGCGCGTGCGCGCGTACGCATCCGTGCGCGACGCGGTGGCGCTGGGGGCGGCGCATCTCGAGCGCGCCGACGCTGCGATCGTGTCGTTCGGCCAGGGTTGCGAAGGCGAGCCGCTGCTCGCGGCGCCGCAGATCGCCGAGACGATCCGCGGCATGCGCGCGCGCACCTCGCGCGGCGTGATCCACTGCAACACCAATGCGAGCGTGCCGCGCGCGCTAGCGGAGCTGCTCGACGCGGGCCTGCAGTCGGTGCGCGTCAGCCTCAACGCGGCGCGGCCGCAAGCATATGCCGCATACTACCGGCCGCGCGGTTACGGCTTCAGCGACGTGGAGGCGAGCATCAAGCTCGCGGTCGAGCGCGGCGCGACGGTCTCGCTCAATCTGCTCACGCATCCGGGCGTCACGGACGATCCCGACGAGATGGACGCGTTCGCCGCACTGCTCGACCGGCATGCGATCGCGATGGTGCAGACGCGCACGCTCAACGTCGACCCACAGACGTACTTCGCGGCGGTCGGGCAGTCCGCAGCGCGAACCGATCGGCATGCGGCGTTGGCTGGCGATGGATGAAGAGGACGTTCCCGCGCGTCCGTTTGGGGAACTTCACGCGCGGCTTCGGCTAGGCGGCGTTCTCGGGCTAGCTCTTGCGGGCCCGGTCGACCTCGTGCGCGACCGCGTTCATCACGATCTCCGTGCCGCTGATCACCGAATCGATGCCCAGCTCCTCGAAGATCGCCTTGTTCTTCGGGTTGTTGACGCGCGCGATCGTGCGCGGCCGGGCGAAGCGCTTCTTGGTCACCAAGCAGATGACGAGATTGTCCTCGTCGTCGCCGGTGTCGGCGATCACCGCGTCGGCGCGCGTCGCGCCGGCCTCCTCGAGGACCACGGGATCACAGCCGTCGCCGAGCTGCGCGATCTCGGCGTTGAGGTTCTGCGCCAGCGCCTGCGCTTTGCGCTCGTTCTTCTCGATGACGACGACCTCGTGCTTCTCCTCGAGCAGCGCGCGCGCGAGGTAGGTGCCGAGCTTGCCGCCGCCCACGACGATGAGGAACATCAGCGCGCCGCCAGCGCCGGAGCGATCGTCTTGCGATATTCCGCTTCGGCCTCGGGCGCGACGATGGCGACCACCTTGTCGCCCGCCTCGAGCCGCAGGTCGCTGGTGGGGATGAGGCTCACGTCGTTGCGCACCACCACGCTCACGCGCGTCTTGCCGACCAGCGTCACGTCGTCCACCGTGCGCCCCGCGAGCGCCGCCGTGACGGCGAACTCGATCACCTCGACGTCGTGCGCGCTCGTAGGGAAGTTTGCGGTAGGGCTCTTGCAGCAGGGCATTGGCCATCTGATGCGCGCCGACGTGGTCGGGCACACCGTGATGACGCCGAAATCGCGGTACATGGCCGCGCGCGCGGGATCGTAGATGCGCGCCACGACCGTCTCGACCTTGAAGTGCTTTTTGGCGATGAGCGCCGCCATGATGTTGCGGTTGTCGCCCTCGGTGCAGGTGGCGAGGCCGTCCGCGGTCTCCACGCCCGCGCGGCACAGCACGTCGACGTCGATGCCGGTGCCGAGGACCATCATGCCGGAAAAATCTCGTCCGAGCCGCTTGAAAGCGGCCGAATTCTCGTCGATGACGTTGACTTGGTGGCCGCCTCGGACCAGGCGTTTCGCCAGGGTCGAGCCGACGCGTCCGCAGCCGACGATCAGATACTTCATTGTTGGCGCTGCACTCCGATGCGTGTGGTCGGCCCGTCGTTTCGGGCCGGGCGGCGGCGCGCCCTCCGCTGCCGTTGCGGCAGATGTCGTTTATGTAGGGGCCGAGTCGTGTATGTGGGGGCCGACCTTTAGGTCGGCCCTCAAGGAGCGCCAAGAGAGCCGGACGAACGATGACAGGTCACAATCCGGGGCGTAGCTCAGCTTGGTAGAGCGCTCGGTTCGGGACCGAGAGGTTCGCAGGTTCAAGTCCTGTCGCCCCGACCATTTTCGTAGACCGGCGCGAGGCAAGCGCGCGCCACTCTTTTGAGCGGACGATGTTTTCGCACTTAAGCCCAGCGGCCCAAGCCGTCGTGCACGTTGCCGAACAAGAATGCCGCAACGCCAGCCACTACTATCTGGGCACCGAGCATCTCTTGCTCGCCATGGTGATCGCGCCGCCGCCCGACGTGCTCGAATATTTCTCGTCGCTCGGCGCCCAGCCGTGGGAGATCAAGCGCGCCTTGCGCGCCGCTATGGATCCGCCGTCGGAGCATCCCTGGGAGGGCATCCTCATCACGCCACGCGTGCGGCGGATCATCGACGGGCTGCGCGACGCGCGGACGGACGATGCGCCGGTCGAACCGGTGGATATGCTGCGCGCGCTCGTCGCGGACGGCGGCGGCGTCGCCGCGCGAGTGCTCGCGGCGTGGCCGTCGCGCGCCGCCGCACCGCGTTAGCGCGATGCAGATACTCCAGGACATCTCGCAGTGGGTGCTCGACCTCATCACGCGGCTCGGTTACACGGGCTTGTTCGCCGGGATGTTCGGCCAGGCGGTCGGCGTGCCGCTGCCGAGCGAGCTCATGCTCGGCTTCGGCGGCTACCTCGCCTACGTGCACACCTTCAGCTATCCGATCGTGGTGCTCGTCGGCGCCGCCGGCGACACCGCCGGCGCCATCCTCGGTTACTTCATCGGCTTCTACGGCGGCAGGCCGCTGCTGCTGCGCTTCGGCACGAGATTCTTCATCGCGCAGCGCGAGCTCGAGGCGGCCGACCGCTGGTTCGCGCGCTTCGGCAATCGCGCGGTGCTGATCTGCAAGCTGCTGCCGGGCATCCGCGCGTTCGGCTCGTTCCCCGCGGGCGTCACCAAGATGAACTTCGCGATCTTCCTCGGCTACACCGCGCTGGGGGCGATGATATGGAGCGTCGTGTTCGTGACGCTGGGCTTCCATCTCGGCAAGCACTGGGATCTCATCACCGAGCAGCTCAAGCCGATCTCGATCGTGTTGCTCGCGACGCTCGCGGCCGCGGTCGTCGTCTGGCTCGTCGTGCGCGCGCGCGCGGAGAAGACGAGACGCACGAACGCGGCGTAGCCTGATGGTGCACCCGTGACCTCGCTGCAAGAACAGCTCGACCACCTGCCCGCGGAGCCCGGCATCTATCAGATGCTCGACGCCGGCGGCGCGGTGCTGTACGTCGGCAAGGCGATCGACCTGCGCTCGCGCGTGCGCTCGTACTTCCAGCCCGGCCGCGCGCACCACGCGCGCACCGACGCGCTCGTGGAGCGCGTCGCGGACATCCGCACGATCATCGTCCGCAACGAAGCCGAGGCGCTGCTGCTCGAAGCCAACCTCATCAAGCAGTTCAAACCGCAGTTCAACGTGCGGCTCAAGGACGACAAGAAATACCCCTACCTCAAGGTGACGCTCGTCCGAGTCCTATCCGCGCGTCATCTTCACGCGCAAACTTGTCGATGACGGCAGCCGCTACTACGGCCCATACACCAACGCCGCGGTGCTGCGCGATTCGATCAACCTGATCCGGCGCGTGTTCCCGATCCGCACCTGCCGGCTCGACGACATCGGCATCAACCTGCACCGGCCGTGCCTCCAGTACCACATCAAGCGCTGCATGGCGCCGTGCGCGGGACTGCAGACGCGCGACGAATACATGGCGATCGTCGCCGAGGTGGTGCTCTTCCTCGAAGGCCGCCAAAGCGTCTTGGTGGACAAGCTCGAGCGCCAGATGCTCGAGGCGGCAGAGCACTTGTCGTTCGAATTCGCGGCACGCCTGCGCGATCGCATCAAAGAGATCAAGCGCGTCATGACGCGCCAGGAAGTCGTGTGGCGCAGCCGGATCGACATGGACCTGGTCGCCGGAGCGCACGCTCAGGGCGTGTCGTGCATGGAAGTGTTCTTCGTGCGGGCGGGCAAGCTCGTCGGGCAAGAGCACTTCATCGTGGAGGGCACCGAAGGCAAGATCGCCGGACGAGATCCTGGCGAGTTTCGTGGCGCAGTACTACGCCACCGCGCCGAACGTCCCCAAGGAGCTGATGCTCGAGGCGGCCGTCCCCGAAGCGCGCGCGCTCGGCGAAGCGCTGTCGCTGCGGCGCGGCAATCGCGTGCGCGTGCTCGTGCCGCGCCGCGGCCGGCGCGCGGACTACATGGAGACGGTGCGCAAGAACGCCGAGCAGCACCTCAAAGAGTTCTTGACGACGACCGCGGTCGCGGCGGAGCGTTCGACGGCCGCGCTGGAAGAGCTCGCGGCCGCGCTCGCGCTGCCCTCGGTGCCGCAGCGCATCGAGTGCTATGACATCTCGCACGTCCAAGGGACGAACGTCGTCGGCTCGATGGTCGTGTTCGAAGGACGGGCGGCCGAAGAAGAGCGACTATCGCCGCTTCAAGATCCAGGGCGTGGAGGCCAACGACGACGTGGGCGAACATGGCGCAGATGTTGCGCCGCCGGCTGCGCTACCTCAGCCCCAAGGATATGGAGCGGTCGAGTTCACCGACCGCGAAGCTCGCGAAACAGAAGACGCCGGGTAAGGACAAGAAATTCGCACAAGCGGCCGAGCCTACTGCTCATCGACGGCGGCAGAGCGCAGCTCGATGCGGTCGTCGCCGTGCTGCGAGAGCTGGACCTCGTCGCGTTGCCGATCGCCGCGTTGGCGAAGCAATTCGAAGAGATTTATCTCCCCGACGAGCGCGAACCGGTGTTGCTGCCGCGCAATTCGTCGGCGCTGCATCTCGTGCAGCGCGTGCGCGACGAAGCGCACCGTTTCGCCGTGGCCTACCACCGCTCGCTGCGCGGCAAGCAGCAGATCGCATCGGGTCTCGACGGGCTGGCGGGCGTCGGCCCCGCTCGCAAGCGCGCGCTCGTGCGCGCGTTCGGCTCCGCGGCGGGGGTCAAGCGGGCGTCGCTGAGCGAGCTGGAAGCCGTTCCTGGGATAAGCCAGGGCCTCGCCCGCTCGATCCACGCCTCGCTCAACCAGGAATCGTAGCGGTCGCGGCCGCAACCGTCAGTTCCAGTCATGGGGGAATCTCATCGATGTTGAAGCGCTTGATCCTCGCCGCTGCGATCGCCGCGGCATGCACTGCATCCTTGGCGGGCTGCACCAACGGCACCACCAGCGGCGGCACGATAACGTCCAACCCGCGGCTCTTCGTGGCCAATTTCGCCGGCGGGGGCACGACCTCTAACCTCGTCGCCTTCAAGTTCCCGATCAACACCGGCGCGTCGCCGTCGATGACCTTGCCGGGCGGCGCTGCGGGGCCGAACGGCGCGCAAGGCGTGGCGATCGATGGCTTCGCCAACCTCTACATCGCGAATTCCGCCAGCAATCGGGTGATCGGCTACCGTCCGGTGACCAATTCGGGCAGCACGCCGGCGATCGCGATGACCAACGCCTTCATGACCACACCTGAGGACCTCACGTTTGACAGCCTCGGCATCATGTACGTCGCCAACTTCACCGGCGGCGTCGGCAGCGGAGCGATCGTCACGTATAACCCGCCCTTCGTGAGCGCCAGCGTGCCGCAGATCATCGTGACGTCCGGCATCAACGGCCCGACCGGCGTCGCGTTCGACGGTTTCGTCCGCATCTACGTCGCGAACAAGACGGCGGCCAATGTGGTCGCATACTCGCTTGCGGGTCTCAGCCACCTCAGCACCCCCGCCTTCACGCTGACCAGTGGTTTGACCGGTCCCGTGTCGGTCGCGTGCGACTCGGCGGGCGTGCTCTACGTCGCGGATCAAGCCGGAGGCGCCATCAGAGTGTACGACACGCCTGGCCCCGCCGCCACGCCCACCTTTTCCATCACCAACGGCATCAGCGCGCCGCGCTACGTCTCGGTGGACAGCAACGGCACGCTCTACGTCTCGAACGCGGCATCGGTGACGATCTACATCCAACCGTTGTCGGCGGCGAGCACGCCCGCCGCGACCTTGACGACGGGCATCAGCAATCCGGTCGGCCTCGGGGTCGGGATCTAGTCGAGAGGGGCCTCCTGCAGCCTGCGCGAACTCGCGCGCATGCATCTTATCGTACGCTTCATCGTCAATGCATTAGCGTTGCTGGCGATATCCTATTGGCCTTGGCACATCATGGGGATCCATAGCGACGGATGGCTGCCGGCGGTCGAAGCCGCTGTCGTGCTGGGCATCGCGAACGCGATCGTCCGGCCGATCCTCATGCTGCTGACGTGCCCCCTCATCATTTTGACCCTCGGCATCGGCACGTTGTTCATCAACGCGCTGATCTTCTATTTCGGGTTGAAGTGGATCCCGGGGTTCTACGTGCCGGGCTACTGGGCGGCGTTCTGGGGCGCGATCGTCATGACCGTCATCTCCTGGGTGCTCTCGCTCATCATCCGCGAGCCCCACGAGGAACGTCCCCGGGCTTCGCAATCGTCCTAAGGGTAGCGCGTGCTCATGGGTCAAGGGCCGACCTAAAGGTCGGCCCCTACATCCTTGCGCGTGCCGCGACGAATGCGGTACAATAGCACGGTCGCGGGGGCGTCACGGTCTCGACGGGTTGTGCCCAGGCGAAGGAAGCAAGCGGAGTTCCGAGCTCTCCTTAAACGATCGGACCACGTATAAACGCGAATAGCGAATACGCACTAGCTGCCTAACTTAGGTTAGCTACGGCCGCGGGGCAACGGCGCCGGCACGGGCCCGCGGACGTCAAACAAGACGGCTCACGATTCCGGGTATCTCGACGGAGTCGGACAATTGATCGGGACTGGCGGTCGCGGTAATCTCGCTCGGGGGAGTACGCGGTCGCGAGAATAAAGCCCGAGATAAGCTTGTAGATGCCTTCGTGGGGGTCTTCTCGGACACCGGTTCAACTCCGGTCGCCTCCACCACACCCTTCGGTTGCGATTTCCACGTTCGGATCGTCGGATCTGAGCATACACGCATGGACTTGAGTGAACACGAGCGCAAGAACCGCGCGTTCTGGGACCGCACCAGCGCCGAGTATCAGGCACGCCACGGCGAGCAGCTGAACAAGCGCGAACTCGCCTGGGGCGTATGGGCCACGCCCGAGTCGCGCTTGCGCGTGCTCGGCGACGTCGCCGGTAAGGATATCTTGGAATTCGGCTGCGGTGCGGCGCAGTGGTCGATCTTCCTCGCCAAGCGCGGTGCGCGGCCGGTGGGCCTCGATCTCTCAAGCGAGCAGCTCGCGCACGCGCGCACGCTCATGCACGCGGCCGGCGTCGAGTTCCCGCTCATCGAAGCGAGCGCCGAGGCTGTGCCGCTGCCCGGACGCGAGCTTCGACATCGTGTTCTGCGATCACGGCGCGATGTCGTTCGCCGATCCGCAGCGCACTGTGCCCGAGGCGGCCCGCTTGCTGCGGCCGGGCGGGCTGTTCGCGTTCAACATGGCGAGCCCGCTGCTCGAGCTGTGCTGGGATGACGCGAGCGACGTCGTGCGCGACGCTCTTCAACGGACCTACTTCGGCATGCGCGGCGGAGAAGATGAAGACACCAGGGTGTTCCAGCTGCCCTATGGGGAGTGGATCAGGCTCTTCCGGCGTGCGGGTCTCACGATAGAGGACCTCATCGAGCTCCAGCCCGATGCGGACGCGACGTCGTCATACGGCGAATACGTCGGTCTGGATTGGGCTCGGCGTTGGCCGGCCGAGAATATCTGGAAACTGCGTAAGGAGTAGCCGCGCAAGGGGCATGGCCGGCGACCAAGTCGAACATGCGTTCCACATGAGAACAGATCGCCTTTCGGCGCCGCCGCAGGCCTCGCGCTGGCCGTCGGCTATGCTCGCGCTCGTGCCGGGGTGCAGCAAGAAGCCCGCGCAGATCGTGCAGCAGCCCTCCGGGCATATCACCGTCGAGTTCGTCGCCGCGGGCACCGAGGCGCTCGTGCCGCAGGACTACTCCGCGAATCCAAATCTGCACGGCGCGCAGCTCGCCGATTACGCCGCGACGCAACTGCTCGCCGGTCCGTCCACCGCGCGCGACAGCGTCGTGCTCTTCCCCGCCGGCACCAACTTGGACGTCACCGTGCAAGGAGATACCGCGGTCGTGGACATCACCGGCCCGCTCGCGCAGAGGTATAACGGCGGCGCGGAAGACGAATCCGCGCTCTTCAAATCGCTCACCTATACGCTCACCGAGATCCCCGGCATCGACAAAGTGCAGGTGACGGTCGGCGGAAAGACGCGCGCGGCGCTCAGCGGCGGTCACTTCGAACTGGATCAGCCGCTCACGAGGGAGACGTTCGCACAGTGACCCGGCGCGCGGTCGCCGCGCTCATCGCCGTCGCGGCCATGAGCACGTCGTTCTCGTTGCCGTCCGGCGCGGCGGTGCCGGTGCACGCGACCAACGCCGCGGTGTACGTCGCCGGCCGCCAGGTGATGTTCGAGCATCTCGGCATCGCATATAACGATCCGGTGACGCCTGCGGGCGATGCGGGGCTGCGCTCGATGCTCGAGCTGGTGAACGCGCAGCTCAACTGGCAGCCCGGCACGCGCTTCGCGGTCATCACGCGCGCCGACGGCGCGCTGATCACGCTCACGGTCGGCAGCATCGCGCTGTCGGTCGACGGCAGCGCGGTCGCGATGCCGTTCGCGCCGTTCTACAACGGCTCCGAGCTCTATCTGCCGCTGCTGCCGATCGCCAAAGCGCTGCAGCTCGGCGTGCGTGGCTTCCGCGGCGGCTACATATTCGTGCCGCAGCTCGTCTCGGTGTCGCCCCGCAGCGATGCGCACCGCACCATCGTCGCGATGACGACGTCGGCGCCCGCGGCCTATCGCAGTTCCTTCGACGCGAAGACGAACACGTTGTTGGTGAGCTTCCCCGGCTTCGGCAGCGCGGTCAGAGGATCGGATATCCCGATCTCCGGCAGTTATGGCAGCGCGGCGAAGATCGCGCAGAGCGGCCCGCCCGGCTTTCCGACGACGACGGTCGCGATCGGCGTGCAGCGCGGCGTGAAGTTCACCGCGCATCGCGTCGACGGCGAGCCGACGGTGGACGCCGTGCTCGCACGCGACGAGGCCGCACTGCATCTCGACGACGCGACGAAGACCTCAGGGCATGTGACGCGCGCCGGCGACACCACGCCGCCGCCTGTGCCGTCGCCGACACCACCCGAGCTGCGCTCAGGCGCTACAGCGACGCCGACCGCCGCGCCATCACGCGCGCCGCTCGCGCTGGCCACGGCGCGGCCGGTCCCCCCGACCGCGCATCCCGTCATCGCGGTGGCGGCCGCCACGTCAAGACCGACGTCGACACCGAAACCCACCGCAACGCCGACTCCGATGCCGACCGCGACGCCTACCCCGATCCCGAGCGCCGCGCCCAGCCCGACCCCGAGCGCCGCACCCACCGGACCCGCGGCACATGTCGAGGCGACCGACACCGGCTCACCGCCGGCTTCGCCGACGCCGGTCGAGATCTACGTCACCAATGTCAGCGCGACGGATATCCCCGGCGCCGGCACGCGCGTGACGCTGACGCTCACCGGCGGGCCGGTGAGTTTCGAGTGGCATCGCCTCGCCGAACCGGACAACCGCTATTGGGTCGACATCAAGGGCGTCGCGCTGACCGGACCGTCGCAGACGATGACATCGGCGTTGCCGTTCCTCAAAGAGATCAAGGTGACGCAGTTCGCGCTCGATCCTGACCGCATCGTGCGCATCGCGCTCGAGCCGACGCAGCCGGTGGACGTGAACATCGGCGCCGTAGCGGGGTCGCCCGGCCAGATGGGCATCGAGATCGAAGCCGTACCGCCCGCGGCCGATGCGCCGCGCGCCGGCGTCGGCGTCGTGACGTGGGAGGGAACGCCGGCGCCGTCGCGCGTGGCGACGCAGCGCGATCTCATCGTGATCGACCCCGGCCACGGCGGCAACGATCCGGGCGCGGCGAACTCATCGTACGGCTTGGTCGAGAGCAAACTCACGCTCGCCATCTCGCAGCAGCTGCGCGATGACCTGCGCCGCCTCGGCTGGCGGGTGGTGATGACGCGCGATGCCGACTATGAGGTCGGCGACCCCAAGGGCGACGATCGGCAAGAGCTGCAGGCCCGCTGCGATGTCGCGAACGCCGCCGGGGCGCGCGTGTTCGTGAGCGTGCACATCAATTCGTCGGTCGCGCAGCGGCTCACCGGCACGACGACGTATTACTGGCGGCCGGCCGACAAGGCGTTCGCAGAGGCGGTGCAAAGCGCGGTGATCGCCGCCGACGGCATCACCAACGACGGCGTGAAGCGTAACAATTTCTACGTCATCAAGAACACCACCATGCCTGCAGTGCTCGTGGAGACCGCGTTCTTGAGCAACCCGTCGGACGCCGCGCTGCTGGCGCAACCCGCGTTCCTCGCGCGCGTCGCATCGGGCATCGCGCAGGGCATCATGAACTACACCGGCGGGCCGCAAGCGCCCGTCGGGGTCGTCAAAACCGCGCCCCCGGCCGGCTCGTAAGCCATGGCCTCGCGCCCGATCGCACTGCTCGACTCGGGGCTTGGCGGCCTGACCGTGCTCCGCGCGGTGCGGGCGCTCGCGCCGACCGTCGACGTGATCTATTTCGCCGACACCGCGCACGTGCCGTACGGCGATCGTACGCTGCACGACGTCGCGGCGCTGGGCGCGCGCATCGTCGCGCATCTCAAAGAGGCCGAGCCCGCTGCGATCGTCGTCGCGTCCGGCACGACGTGCGCGGCGTTCGACGCGTGCGGCTGGCCCGGCGCGCCGATGCCGCTGATCGGCGTCATCGAACCGGGTGCGGTGGCGGCCGTCGCGGCGAGCGCCAGTGGATCGATCGGCGTCATCGCGACGCAGGCGACGATCGACAGCGGCTGCTTCGAGCGGGCGGTGCGCGCGCGCGCGCCCGGGTCGCGGGTCACGAGCGTCGCCGCGCCGGCGCTCGTCCCTATCGTCGAGGCGGGCGAGTCCACGAGCGAGCGTGCACGCGTCGCCGTGGCCGATGCCTGCCGCGCTTTCGCGCACGCGCGCTGCGACGCCGTGATCCTCGGATGCACGCACTTCCCGCATCTACGCGACTGGTTCGCGCAGGCGCTCGGCCCGCGCGTCGCGCTTGTCGACCCCGCCGACGAATGCGCTGCGCTCGTCAAAGCGGTGCTCGACGCGGCACAAGTGACGGGCGAGAGCACGTTCGCGTGCGAGGTGAGCGGCGACGAACAGGTCTTCGCGCGCCATGCGCGCATGCTCGGCGCGCCGCACATGGATCGGCTCGCGCACGTGCCGCTGGCGGGTTAGATCACATGGAAGAGGCGGAAGAAGACGATCACCGAGACGAGCGCTAGCGCGCAGCCGGCGAGCACCTGCGCGAGCGTGTGCGCGCGCAGGTAGACGCGCGCCCAACAGACGAGCGGCACCAGCGCGGCGTACGGCAACGGCTGCAGTTTGAAGAGCACGAACATCACCGCGAACGGACCGGCGATGCCCACCGCGTGCGTGCTGATCTTCCAATAGCGGGTGATGATCATCGTGCCGAGCGCGGTGCCCCAGTAGCCCCACGCGATGGCGATGATCTGGACCGGCGCGCCGCCGATCGTCATGCCCGCGGCGGCGAGCAAGTCGATGACGACCAGGACGAGGAAGATCTTCTCGCGCTCGAAGCGGTCGGTCATGTCGAAGTCGGAGATGCGGCCGGTCACGTAGAGGAAGACGAGCACGAGCAGCGGCAGGACCGCGAACAGCGTGACGGACAGCGCCGACAAGACCCAGAACTCTTTTGTCGAAGCCGAGTATGCGTGAGAGACGATGATGAAGAGCGCAGCCGCGCAGATGAACGGATTGAAGATGGTCGAGAGCGCCTTCGCGAACTCGACCGCCGCCCGGTGGCGGCGGATGACGGTCGTCTTCGTCTCGTTCGTGCGGTCGATCAGTCTCGGCTGAGGCTGCATTCCGCTCATTATAACCGGGCTCGGCGAGGTCTGTAAAGTGGCGCGCCGCACCAGCGGGCACGGCTCTTTTGAACGCTCCGGCGGCGCCGCAAGCGTGTTGCTGCTGCACGGGTTTTCCGGCGCTCCCGCGGAGATGCGCGAGCTCGGCGATCGTCTCCACGCGCGCGGCTACGGCGTCATCGCGCCCGCGCTGCCCGGGCACGCCGGCGACGCGAACGCGCTCAAAGGACTCGGCGTGGACGACTATCTGCGCGCCGCCGAGGAGGCGTACGACGTCGCGTCGCTGCGCAGCGAGCGGCTCTACATCATCGGGCTCTCGATGGGCGGCGCGCTCGCGCTGCATCTCGCGCAGAGCAGATCGGTGTCGGCGATCGTCACCATCAACGCGCCGGTCTTCATGCCGGCGCACGTGCAGCACGGGGTCCCGTTCGTCGCGCGGCACGCCGCCGACGCGCCGCTGCTCGTCAACCTCAACGCGCTGTTCGGCAGCATCGGCTATGCGACCGTGCCCGCCTCAGCGGTCACGACGTTCCTCGACGTCATCGCGCACGTGCGCGGCAGCCTGCACGAGGTGCGCTCGCCGCTGCTCGTGCTGCATAGCTCGCGCGACGCCACCGTGCCGCACGGCAATGCGCACGAGATCATGCGCGCCGTCGCGAGCGAGGACAAACAGGCGGTCATCTTCGAGGAGGGTCGCCACCTCATAACGGTCGGCCGCTGGCTCGACACCATCGAACCGCCGATCATCGAGTTTCTCACGCGAATGGACAGGGGTGCGCGGCGGGACAGCCGAACCAACGCCGGGCTGTCTTGAGCGCTTTCCCATACGGAGCATGCACTTTGTCGTTTGCCATCATCGCTTTCGCCCTTATGTTCGCGACCGGCGCGCCGCCCATCGCGGGAGCCGCGACCCCGGCCGCCGGCCTGCCGACGCCGATCCCCTTCGCCCTTCCGCCGATCACCGCGCATCAGCTGACGTGGGCCGAGCAGTACCCGGGGCTGACAATGGTCATCGAGGTCCTGTTCCTCATCGCGACGATCGGCATCATCGCGCTCATGTCGGTCCAGACGACCAAGACCGAGGGCCTGTCGGGCAGCATCGGCGGCCGCGCCGAATCGGCGTATCATGGCCGGCTCGGGCTTGACCAGCAGATCACGCGTATCACGTCGATCACGGCGTGCGCGTGGATCGCGCTCGCCGTCGTGTTCTTCTTCGTGACGCGGTAAGTCTCGGCGATGCCGCTGCTGTCCGTCAAGGACCTCGAGGTCACGTTCAAGACCGACGACGGCATCGTGCGCGCGGTCAACGGGCTGTCGTTCGACATCGAGCCGGGCAAGACGCTCGGCATCGTCGGCGAGTCGGGTTCGGGCAAGAGCGGTCACCGCGCTGTCGATCATGCGGCTCATCGCCATGCCGCCCGGCCGCATCGAACGCCGGCGAGATCTTGTTCAACGGTCAGGACCTGCTCAAGCTCGGCGAAGCGCGAGATGCGCCAGATCCGCGGCAACAAGATCGCGATGATCTTCCAGGATCCGATGACGTCAGCCTCAACCCGGTGCTCACGATCGGCGACCAGATCGCCGAAGACGATCGCGCTGCATCTCGGGCTCGACAAGACACGAAGCGCGCGATCGCGCGCGATCGAGATGCTCGAGAAGGTCCGCATCCCGGCGCCGCGAATCGGCTCAGGGCGACTATCCGCATCAGTTCTCCGGCGGCATGCGCCAGCGCGTCATGATCGCGATGGCGCTCTCGTGCGATCCCGCAGCTGCTCATCGCCGACGAGCCGACGACCGCGCTCGACGTCACGATCCAAGCGCAGATTCTCGAGCTGATGAACGAAATGCAGCGAGCGACCGGCGCGGCGATCGTCCTGATCACCCACGACCTCGGCGTCGTCGCCGAGGTCTGCAAGAACGTGCTCGTGATGTACGGCGGCAACATGGTCGAATACGGCACCGCGGAACAGATTTTCACGATCCGCGCATGCCGTACACGCAGGGGCTGCTCGCATCGCTTCCGCGCGCTCGACGACAGCGAGCACCGGCGTCTCGTGCCGATCAAGGGCCAGCCGCCGAATCTGCTGCGCTTGCCGCCCGGCTGCGCGTTCGCGCCGCGCTGCACCTACCGCATGCCGATCTGCGCCGAGCCGGTGCCGCTCGTACGATTTCGGCGACGGCCACGTCGCGCGGTGCTACCTCTACGACGAACCACGGATCCGCGCGAAGCGAGCGCTCAGGCGCCGCGCGGCGCTCGAGGCCGTCGCCGACGCGCCGAGGCCGCGTGGCGTCTGGACGGCCAGTCGACGCCGCTGCGCCGCCGTCGCAGGCCGAACGATCAACCGACGATCGTCGGGTCACGAAAGTATTTCCCGATTCACGCGCGGGCATGTTCTCGCGCCACGTCGCCGACGTCAAGGCGGTCGACGACGTGAGCTTCACGATCACGCCCGGCGAAACGCTCGGCCTGGTCGGCGAGTCGGGCTCCGGAAAGACGACGATCGGCCGCCTGCATCTTGCGCCTGCTCCGAGCGACCGAGCGGCGAAGTGATCTTCGAAGGTCAGGACATCTCAAACTGTCGCAGGGCGCACCGCCCTGGAACCCCGCGCCGCGAACATGCGCACGCTGCGCTCAAGATGCAGATCATCTTCCAGGATCCGTTCGCGATCGCTCAACCCGCGCATGACCGTCGGCGACATCATCGCGCGAGCCGCTGCAGCATCCACGGCATCGCGCAGGGCAAGGACGTCGACGAAGCGCGTCCAAGAGCTGCTCAGACTCGTCGGCCTGCAGCCGTATCACGCCAACCGCTATCCGCACGAGTTCTCAGGCGGCCAGCGCCAGCGCATCGGCATCGCGCGCGCGCTCGCGGTCGATCCGAAGTTCATCGTCTGCGACGAGCCGGTCTCGGCGCTCGACGTCTCGATTCAGGCGCAGGTCATCAATCTGCTGGAGGATCTGCAGGCGCAATTCGGGCTCACCTATCTCTTCATCGCGCACGATCTCTCGGTCGTGCGGCACATCTCGACCCGCGTCGCCGTCATGTACGTCGGCAAGATCGTCGAGATCGCGGACCGCGACAAGCTCTATCACAATCCGCTGCACCCGTACACGCAGGCGCTGCTCTCGGCGATTCCGATCCCCGATCCGAAGCTGGAGACGAGGCGCAAGCGCATCATCCTCACAGGCGACATCCCGTCGCCCGTCAATCCGCCCTCCGGCTGCCGCTTCCACACGCGCTGCCCGATCGCGTTCGAGCGCTGCTCCGTCGAAGAGCCCGCGCTTCAAAGATTACGGTCCGGCCACTTCGCCGCATGCCACTGGGTGGAAGAACACGGCGGCGAAGCCCCCGACCTCACCCGCAGCCCCGTCGCTCAGCCGTGTCATCCGGCCGGACATAAAAGAAAGGGCCGTCCGCATCTGCGCGCCACGCTCCATCTTTATACCGAGAGCTCGAGCTTTCTTTTGCGATCCGCCCCTGCGCTTTGCTGCAATTGCGGAGCGGCATTCATGGCGAAAGGCCGTTGCGGACGGCTATCTTCGGATGGCCTGCAGCCGCTTTCTTCCGGCGGCTTTCGACTTTTCTTGCGAGGCGGCACCTTGCGGACGGCGCTTCTTGCGACCGGCCTTGCGGCATCGCGCCTTCATACAATCTGCCTTACGCACAACTTCGGCGACCGCCTTGCGGGCACTTCTTCGACGACCTGCCGGCTACTTGCGGCGCACCTTCGACGTGCTCGCGACGCGCCTTGCGGCGATCTTCTTCCGACGCGCCTTGGCGCTTCTTCACTTCGTGCGCGGCGTCGTCGTTTCTTCGGTCGCTTCTTCGCCGGACCGGCTTACGGTCATCGTGCCGCTCGGCGCTTTGCGTGCATCCTGGATCGCATTTGCGTCCGGACTCATCCTTGCGTTCGTCGCGTTTCAGCGCCGTGCGACAACTGCCGAAGGTAGTCGAAATACGGCTCGATTCGCAGACGCGAATCTCAACCGCAGAGGGGCCGATCTCTCGCGATCGACCAACTTTCGTCGCAATTCTTCGGTACTCGCATCGTTTTGTCCCGCCATTTCGACATCCTCGACAGCCTCGGATCGCAGAGCCGAACGTCTCGCAGCGATGCCGCTGGGATTGCCCTCCATTGACTCCGGCGGTACATAGGCCCCGTGAAAAAGCCCCTGATTATCGTTGAGTCGCCGACGAAGGCAAGGACGATTAAGAAGTTCTTGCCGGCTCGCTACAGTCGTGAAGGCCTCGGTCGGCCACGTACGCGATCTCCCCAAGAGCACGCTCGGCGTCGACGTCGAGCACGACTTCACGCCCCGCTACCTCACCATCAAAGGCAAGGGCGACGTCATCAAGGAGCTGCAAGAGCGCCGTCAAAGGCGCGAGCGACGTCTATCTCGCGACCGACCCCGATCGCGAAGGCGAGGCCATCGCGTGGCATCTAGCGGAGCTGCTCAAACTCGCCGAATCCCGGCGCATCGAACTCCACGAGATCACCAAAGAGCCGCGATGGCGGCGATCAAGCACCCGCACACGATCGATATGGATCGCGTGAACGCGCAGCAGGCGCGCCGCATCCTCGACCGTCTGGTCGGCTACAAGATCTCGCCCCTGCTGTGGCGCAAGGTCCGCGGCGGCCTGTCGGCCGGCCGCGTGCAGTCGGTCGCGGTGAAGCTGATCGTCGATCGCGAACGCGAGATCGAGGCGTTCGTACCGCGCGAGTACTGGACCGTCGCGGCGCGTCTGCTGGCCGCACGGCCATCACGATGCCGACCACACGCTCATCGCCGACCTCGTCAGCTCGACGGCACGAAGCTCGAAGTTCGACATCCCGACGAAGCCGACGCGCGCCGCCTCGAAGCGCGCCGCGCGGCGCGAAGTTCTCGGTGGCGAGCGATCAAGACGCGCGAGGTCCGGCGCAATCCGTCCGCGCCGTTCACGACGTAGACCCTGCAGCAGGAGGCGTCGCGCAGCTGAAGCTGCGCGTGCGCCGCACCATGCAGATCGCGCAGGGCCTGTACGAAGGCATCGACATCGGCGAACGAGGGCACCGCCGGTCTCATCACCTACATGCGCACCGACTCGACGCGCATCTCGACCTGGCGAGGCCAGGCGCGCGAGTACATCACGCCGACCTTCGGCGAGCAGTTCCACAGCGGCAAGCGGTCCACAAGATCCGAGGACGCGCAGGACGCGCACGAAGCGATCCGCCCGACCGACGCGCACCGCACGCCCGAGAAGCTCGAGGGCTATCCTCGATCCGTCGCAGCTCAAGGTCTACCGGCTCATCTGGGAGCGCTTCATCGCGAGCCAGATGGCGCCCGCGGTGTACGATCAGACCACCGTCGAGATCGAGGCCGGCGGCGTGCGGGCTCCGTGCGACCGGCACGGTGCTGAAGTTCGCCGGCTACACGAAGATCTACGAGGAGGTCGCCGGACGAGGATCGCGACCGAGCAGGACGAGCGCAAGAAGCATCTGCCGCCGGTCGACGGAAGGTCAGAAGACGGACTGCGCGAAGCTTCGCGCCGCGCCGCATTCGACCGAGCCGCCGCCGCGCTTCACGGAAGCGTCGCTGGTGAAGACGCTCGAAGAGAAGGGCGTGGGCCGGCCGAGCACCTATGCGACCATCGTCGACACGATCCAGCGCAACTACACCAAGCTCGAGCAGCGCCGCTTCGTGCCGCAAGAGATGGGCTTCATCGTCAACGAGATGCTCGCCGAATATTTCTCGGACATCGTGAACGACGCGTTCACCTCCGAGATGGAACGCCGGCTCGACCGGGTCGAGGAGAAGCACGACAATTGGGTCTCGCTGCTCGCCGACTTCTACGCGCCGTTCGCCAACCGATCTGGCGCGCGCCGAGGAGCATTTCCCGAAGGTCGAGATCGAAGAGGAAGAGATCGACGACATCTGCCCGGCGTGCGGGCGTCCGATGAAGATCAAGAACGGGCGCTTCGGCAAGTTCATCGCGTGCACCGGATATCCGGAGTGCAAGACGACGAAGCCGATCATCAAGGACTCCGGCGTGTTGCTGCCCGCGCGACAAGGGCCGGATCTTGGAACGCAAGAGCCGCAAGGGCCGCATCTTCTTCGGCTGCGAGAACTACCCGGCTTGCGATTTCGTCGCGTGGGATCCGCCGATCGTCGGCTCGGCGTGCAAGGAGTGCGGCTCATTCCTGGTGCGCAAGTGGGCGCGCAATGGCGGCCGCGTGGTGTGCAGCAACGACGCCCATCACGACCACGGCTTCGAATCGCCGGAAGAGTCCCCGTCGGGCAACGGCGTCGCATCGGGCCTTGTCATCGAGCCGATTCCCGATGCGGAGAAGCGCTCCGCCTAGAATCCCGCTCTATTCCAATGTAGCGGCCGAACTTTAGTTCGGCCGACGTAGGGCCCGAGCGAAGCTCGGGTAGGTTCTGCACTCGATCGCACGAAACGCGGCTGATATGAGCGAACGCGTCATCGTCGTCGGTGGTGGTCTCGCCGGTTCAGAGGCTGCGTGGCAGCTCGCGCAGGCGGGGGTGCACGTCGACCTCTTCGAGATGCGGCCGCGCGTGCAGACGGGCGCGCATCAGACCGGCCATCTCGCCGAGCTGGTGTGCAGCAACTCGCTGCGTGGTGCCGCGCTCGAAAACGCCGTCGGCCTGCTCAAAGAAGAGATGGCGCGCCTCGGCTCGCTCATCATCGAGGCAGCGCGTTCGACGGCCGTGCCCGCAGGCGGCGCTCTCGCGGTGGATCGCGACGCATTCTCCGCCTATGTCGAACAGCGGCTTGAAGCGCATCCGCTCATCGACGTGCGCCGCGACGAAGTCACTTCGATCGCAACCGGAACGGGCGCTCCGGTCAACATCGTGGCATGCGGGCCGCTCGCATCCGACGCGCTCGCGAAAGAGCTCGCGCGCCTGTGCGGTGCGCCGCAGCTTCACTATTTCGACGCAGCCTCGCCCATCGTCGCGGCCGATTCGATAGACGTCACGCAGATGTTCCAGGCGTCGCGCTACGGCAAAGGCGACGGCGCGGACTATCTCAACATAGCGCTGGATCAAGCGCAGTACGTGCAACTCGTGCGCGATCTCGTCGACGGCGAGAAACACGAGCCGCATGGCTTCGAAATGGATGTGGCGGCGGGAAAGGTGCTGTACTTCGAGGCATGTCTGCCTGTCGAAGAGATGGCGCGTCGTGGAGAAGATACCCTGCGCTTCGGGCCGCTCAAGCCCGTGGGCCTTACGGATCCGCAGACCGGCAAGCGGCCGTACGCGGTCGTGCAGTTGCGCCGCGAGAACGCGGCTGGCACCGCGTACAACCTCGTCGGTTTCCAAACCCGGTTGACATGGCCGGCGCAGAAGAACGCGTTTGGCAAGTTGCCCGGGCTGGCACTGGCGGAGTGGTTACGCCTCGGCGTCATGCATCGCAACACGTTCGTCGATTCGCCGCGAGTGCTGAGCGATGACCTGAGCCTCCGCGCGGCGCCGAATGTCTTTCTCGCCGGGCAAGTGACCGGCTGTGAGGGCTACGTCGAGGCGGCGGCGACCGGCATCGTCGCGGCGGTCAATGCCGCACGGCGGGTGCGCGGGGACGAGCGCATCTTCCGGCCGTCCCCGCGGACCGCGATCGGCTCGTTGCTCGCGTACTTGGCGGACGCGACGAGTCACGATTTCCAGCCGCAGAACGTGACTTTCGCCTATATGGAGCCGCTCGACGCGCCGATCCGTGACAAGAAGGCGCGCCGCCGTGCGCTCGCCGAACGCGCGCTCGCGGAGATCGACGCGCTCGCCCCCGATTTCCATGCCGCGGTCAATGTAGCGGCCGAACTTTAGTTCGGCCGATGTAATGCCCGAGCGAAGCTTGGGGAGGGACCATGATACGCTCCACCACCATCGTCGGCGTCCTGCGCGAGGGCCGCGTCGCCATCGGCGGCGACGGCCAAGTCACGCTGGACAAGGTCGTCATGAAGCACCACGCGCGCAAGGTGCGCACCGTCGGCGGCGGCAAGGTGCTCGCCGGCTTCGCCGGTTCGGCTGCAGATGGCATCACGCTGCTCGACAAGTTCGAGCAGAAACTGCAAGAGTTCCGCGGCAACATCACGCGCGCGGCCGTCGAACTCGCGAAGGACTGGCGCCAAGACCGCTACCTGCGCCGGCTTGAGGCGCTGCTTATCGTCGGCGACAACGAGCATCTCTTCGTGCTTTCTGGCACGGGCGACGTGGTCGAACCAGATGACAATATCGCGGCGATCGGCAGCGGCGGCCCGTACGCACAAGCGGCCGCGCTCGCGCTCATGAAGAACACCGACATGACGGCGGAGCAGATCGTGCGCGAAGCGCTCACGGTCGCCGGCCGGATCGATATCTACACGAACGACGACATCGCGGTCGAAACTCTCTGACATGCAGGTCGCGAGCGGAGTGAACGCCGCGGCACTGCCACCGTTTGGCCCGCTGCTCGCGAAGGCATTCGATCGAGCGGTGACGGTCACGCTCGCCCAATGGCCTTGGTTCATCGGATGCGTCGCCGCATACAGCGCGCTAGAGCGCGTGCCCTATCCATTGAAGCTGTTCCTCCACTTACCGATTCTTATCGTCTGGTGGACGGCAGTGTGGATCGGAGTCTTGAAGCAGACACAAACCGATTTTAGGCCTTCGCGCGGCCTCTTGCTGCGGCTAGTAGGCCTATATTTCATCCTTTCCGCCATCGGTCTCTTCGGCCCCGCAATAATCGGTCTCGTCGGCGGCCTCGTGCTTCTGCTCCCCGTGCTCTATATCGGAACCCGACTATGGGTTGCGCCGGCGGCGATCGCCTTGGAGCACAAGCGAGTGGGTCAAGAAATCGTACGGTCGTGGGAGCTCACCAAGCGCGCTTTCTGGAGGACGTTTGCCTTCGTCGGCTTTATCTTCCTGAGCGAGCTCATACTGTTTTTCGGACGCGACGTCGCGATAATGGGAGCACGCTATCTGGCTCTGGCGCCATGGTACCACGCGGTTCTAGACACGACGCTTCGAGCCGGGGGAAATGGGTTTTACCTTCTCATCGATGCCGCCGAGATCGTATGCATTTTCTATTGGTATCCCGCACTTGTCGCGTTGCCTGACAATCAACCTCTCAAGCGAGAATCCGAAACCGGTATGGTATGAAAGAACTCGAGCGGGTCCTTCATTCCGAGAGGCTGGATCTGGAGCCGCTGCTGCCTGAGCACGCGCCGAAGCTGTTTGAGCAGTTGCAAGATCCGCGCATCTACATCTACGAGCCGCAGCGTCCGCCGGTCAACGTGTCCGAGTTCGAGACGCGCCTCGAACGGCTGGCCACACGGCTCTCGCCCGATGGGCACCAGACATGGCTCAACTGGGCTGTGCGCCTGCGTGCGGGCGAATACGTGGGCATCGTGCAGGCGACGGTGTCCGGCCGGAGCGCCGTCATCGGCTACAATTTCTTCCCGCCGCACTGGGGACGAGGCTATGCGCGCGAAGCGTGCCGAGAGATGGTGCGCTTCTTGAACGTGGAGCTCGCGGTGCACAAACTCGAAGCGTTCGTCGACACGGAGAACCATAGATCGACACGGCTGCTTGAGGCGATCGGGTTCACCCGCGTGTGGACGGGTCCGTGCGAAGAGATGCCGGGGCGGACGGACTACCGATACGAGCTACAAGCAACGGTCGGATGAATTCGACCGCTCCATAGCCCTTAGACTTCGGCGACGTCCGCCGCGAGTTCCGACACCGACGCCTTGGCATCGCCGAACAGCATCATGCACTTCGGATTCTCGTACAGCGGGTTGTCGATGCCCGCGAAGCCCGGGTTCATGCTGCGTTTGAGCACGACGATGTTCTTGGCCTTGTCGACGTCGAGGATCGGCATGCCGTAGATCGGGCTGCTCGCCACGTTGCGCGCCGCCGGGTTGGTGACGTCGTTGGCGCCGATGACGAGCGCGACGTCCGCGCTCGCGAAACTCGCGGGTTGATCTCGTCCATCTCGTGCAGCTGGTCGTACGGCACGTTAGCTTCGGCAAGCAGCACGTTCATGTGTCCCGGCATGCGCCCCGCCACCGGATGGATGGCGAACTTCACGTCGACGCCGCGCTTCTCGAGCGTTCGACGCCAGTTCGCGCACCGCGTGCTGCGCCTGCGCGACCGCCATGCCGTAGCCGGGCACGATGATGACGCTGCGCGAGTACGCGAGCATCGTCGCGACGTCTTCGGCGCTCGCTGAACGGACCGCGCCACCGCCTGCGGCCGCCGCGGCTTCGCCGCCTGCGCCGGCTTTCGGGGCTGCGCCGAACGCGCCGAACAAGACGTTGCCGAGCGAGCGGTTCATCGCGCGTCGCCCATCGAGCGTCGTCAGCAGCGTGCCTGACGCGCCGACGAGCGTGCCGCTGATGATCGAGCACCGTGCTGTCGAGCGCGAAGCCGGTGACCGCGGCCGCCACGCCGGTGAACGAGTTGAGCAGCGAGATGACGACCGGCATGTCGGCGCCGCCGATGGGCAGCACGCCGAGCACGCCGAGCAGCAGCGCCGCGACGATGATGCCGCCGAACGCCGCGAGCGAGACGTTGCCCGCGAGCATGTAGCCGGAGAGTCCGAGGATCGCGAGCAGCACGAAGCCGTTGACGAACTGCTGCCCGGTATAGGTGACGGGCCGGCCCGTCATCAGTTCCTGCAGCTTGGCGAAAGCGACGAGACTGCCGGAGAAGCTGACCGAGCCGATGATCGAGCTGAGGATGATCGGCAGCAGCTGATCCCATGTGGGCGTGCCGCCGGCGTATCGTGAGTTTCAGAAACTCGCCGGCAGAGACGAGCGCCGCCGCGCCGCCGCCCGCGCCGTTGAAGAGCGCGACCATCTGCGGCATCGCCGTCATCTTGACCATGCGTGCCGAGACCAGGCCGATAGGCACGCCGATGACCGCGCCGATGATGATATCGGTCCAGCTCACGATGCCCGAGTCGAAGCCGGTCGCGACGACCGCGATCGTCATGCCGGCCATCGCCAGGATATTGCCGATGCGCGCGCTGCGCGGCGAGCTTAGGAACTTGAGCCCGAGGATGAAGAGGACCGCCGTGATGAGGTAGACGACGGACAGGACGATATGCTGCGCCGTCATCGCGGGCGGTTCTCCGTTCTGCCTTTGAACATCTCGAGCATGCGCTCGGTCACGGTGAAGCCGCCGACCACGTTGATCGCGGCCAAGACCATGGCCGCGATGCCGATCGCATGGCCGATCGCGCCGCCGATCGCCGCACCGGCCACGAGCATGGCGCCGACGACGATGATGCCGTGGATCGCATTGGTCGCCGACATGAGCGGCGTGTGGAGCATCGACGGCACCTTCGAGATGACCTCGAAGCCGACGAAGACCGCCAGCACGAAGACCGTGAACTGGATGAGGAAATGTTCCATCAGGCCCCAACTCCTTGCAGGCGCGATCGGACGGCTTCATTGATGATCTCGCCATCGCGGGTCACGCACACGCCCTTGGTGATGGCGTCGTCCATGTCCAATTTCAGCGAACCGCTCGGCACGAGGTGCGTGAAGAGCGCGAGCACGTTCTTGGCGTAGAGCATGCTAGCGTGCTGCGGCATGGTGCTCGGCAGGTTGAGCGGCGCGGCGATGGTGACGCCCTGCTTGATGACGGTCGAGCCCGGCTCGGACAGCTCGCAGTTGCCGCCGGCCTCGGCGGCAAGATCGACGATGACGCTGCCCGGCCGCATATTCTGCACGGCTGCGGCGGTGATGAGCTTCGGCGCGGGCCTGCCGGGTATCAAGGCGGTGGTGATGATCACGTCCATGTTTGCGGCGGTGGTGGCGATGAGCTCCTGATCGCGGCGCTGCTGATCGGCGGCGAGCTCCTTGGCGTAGCCGCCCGAACCTTCCGCGTCTTGCGGCGGCGACCCGAGAAAGGTCGCGCCCAGACTTTCGACCTGTTCTTTGACGACCGCGCGCACGTCGAAGCCTGTGACCACCGCGCCGAGCCGGCGGGCGGTGGCGATCGCCTGCAGGCCGGCGACGCCGGCGCCCAGCACGAGCACCTTCGCGGGCGGCACGGTGCCCGCAGCGGTCATGAGCATCGGGAAGAATTTCGGCAGCGCGTCGGCGGCGAGCAGCACCGCTTTGTAGCCCGAGACCGTCGCTTGCGATGACAGCGCGTCCATGCTCTGCGCGCGCGAGATGCGCGGGATGAGCTCCATCGCGAACGAGGTGATCTTGCGTTCGTCGAGCTTGTTCGCGTATTCCGGACTGGACAGCGGCTGCAGGAACGCGATCAACGCCGAGCCTTGGGGCAGCAGGGAGAGCTCGTCGTCGAGTGGGCGTTGCACCTTGGCCGTCAGTTCGGCGCTGCGCAGCGCCTCGGCAGCAGAGGCAGCGACGGTGGCACCCGCGGCCTGGTAGTCGGCATCGCGGAAGCCGGCTTGGTCGCCGGCGCCGCTTTGCACCGCGACGGCGTTGCCCGCTTTGACGATCCTCGCTGCGACGTCAGGGGTGAGCGCGACGCGGTGCTCGCCCGGCGTCATCTCTTTTGGCACGGCGACGTTCAAGTCCAGAACTCCTCAAGACCGCATTGAGCAGGGCGACCGCTAAGCCGCCCCTCCTGGAAAATGTGATTCCCGCGCACCGTCGTTTCACCCTGTTCTCACCTGTTCCTCAAGCATTCCGAAGGCGACCGCTCCTACAATGGATGTGGAGGCCATGATTGGAAATGATGAAGCCCATGCTCGCAGTGTCGGTCGCCGCGCTCAGCGCCGTCTGTTTGGCCATGGCGCCGCAGGACGCCCGCGCCGGCGATCCATGCGGTGATTCGTGCGATCTCGCCACCCACATGGCGGCGATGCACGGCGGCATGACCGTCGCGATGGATACGATGCCCGGGATGTCCGGCATGGGCAGCCCCGCTCCGGCGGCGTCCCCGCAGCCGCAACCGGCCGGCGCGCCGCGCAGCGCGTCCGCCGACGCCATGCTCCAGACGATGAACGACACGCACATGGCGCACGGGCCGCACATGCAGATGACCATGGGCCGCACCGCGACGGCGCAGGACAAGCAGCGGTCGGACGAGATCCTCGCATCGCTGCGCGCGATGATCGAGCCCTACAAGGACTATCGCGTCGCCGAAGCTGCCGGATACCAGCCGTTCCTAGTTCAGGTCCCGCAAGAGATGTACCACTTCACCAACTACGCGAACGCGTACGCGAACGAATTCTCGTTCGATCCGGCGCGGCCGACGTCGCTGATGTACAAGCGCGTCGCCGGCGGCTACGAGCTCGTCGGTGCGATGTACACCGCGCCTGCGCGATCGACGGACGAGCAGCTCAATGCGCGCGTGCCGCTCAGCATCGCTACCTGGCATCTGCATACCAACCTGTGTCTGCCGCCGGCGGGCGACCAGAGCAAGATGTGGGGGCCAACCGCGCGCTTCGGCCTGCAAGGGTCCATCACGACCGCGGCGGAGTGTCAGCAGGCCGGCGGCACGTTCAAGCCCGTCATCTACAACTGGATGGTGCACGTGTGGCCGCTGGAGACCGATCCCAGCAAGGTCTGGGCGAGCGAAGAGCATCCCGGAGCGATGAACCACTAGCCGTTCGCGCAGGCACAAAGGAACGTGCAGAGCCGCTTCGTAAGATGTTGCGCCCATGGACCCGCAAGCACTCACGCCGACGCGCATCGTCACCGAACTTGACCGCTACATCGTCGGCCAGGCGAACGCCAAACGCGCCGTCGCCATCGCGCTGCGCAACCGCTACCGGCGCGGGCAGCTCGTCGGCGAGATACGCGACGAGGTCATCCCGAAGAACATCCTCATGATCGGGCCGACCGGCGTCGGCAAGACCGAGATCGCGCGCCGGCTCGCCAACCTCGTCGGCGCGCCGTTCCTCAAAGTGGAAGCAACCAAGTACACCGAGGTCGGCTACGTCGGACGCGACGTCGAATCGATGGTCCGCGATCTCGTCGAGGCCTCCATCCGCACGGTGCGTGCCGAGCGCATCGAAGAGACGCGCGCCGCGGCGTTCGAAGCGGCCATCGATCGCTTGGCCGATCTCATCGATCCCTCCACCCGCGCCGCGGCGAGCGACTCGACGCCGTTTTCCGCGCTGTCGGCCATGCTCAGCGGACAGGGCGCGGGCGCGCGCAGCATTCCGGATGCGCCGCAGCCGACCCGCAACGAAGAATTGGAGACGCGCCGCCAGCGCGTCAGGCAGGAGCTGCGCGACGGCTTCTACGACGTCCGCATCATCGAGATCGACATCGAAGAGCCGCAGACGGTGCTCACCTTCGGCGGACCGCAGATGGAGGAGATGGGCGGCAACATGAACGATCTGCTCGGCTCGATGCTGCCGAAGAAGCGCTCAAAACGGCGCGTCACGGTAGCCGAGGCGAAGCAGATCTTCACCCAGGAAGAGGCGGCCAAGCTCATCGACAACGATTCGCTCAAGCGCGAGGCGGTGCGCCGCGCGGAGGAAGACGGCATCATCTTCATCGACGAGATGGACAAGATCGCCGGATCGAGGGGCCAGGGCGGCGGTCCCGACGTCTCGCGCGAAGGCGTGCAGCGCGACATCCTGCCCATCGTCGAGGGCTCGACCGTCATGACCAAGTATGGACCTGTGAAGACCGACCACGTGCTGTTCGTCGGCGCCGGCGCCTTCCACATCAGCAAACCGAGCGATCTCATCCCCGAGCTGCAGGGACGCTTCCCCATCCGCGTCGAGCTGGACAGCCTGAGCAAGGACGACTTCAAGACGATCCTCACGCAGCCGAGGAACGCGCTCATCGAGCAGTACCGGCAGCTCCTCGCCACTGACGGCGTCACGCTAACGTTCACCGACGACGGCATCGACGCGATCGCGCGCCTCGCCACGCTGGTGAACGAACAGACCGAGAACATCGGCGCGCGGCGCCTCCACACCATGCTCGAAAAAGTGCTCGAAGGCGTCAGCTACGAATCGCCGGAGCGCGGCGGCACGGTCGTCGTCGACATGGCGTACGTGGAGGAGCGGCTCGCCGACATCGTCAAAGACCAAGACCTGTCACAGTACATCCTTTGATGGCATACGTCAGGCGCATCCACACCGAGCCGGATCCCGTGCTGCGCAAAGTGGCGAAGAAGGTCACCGCGCTCGAGTTGAAGCTGCCGCTCACGCAACAGCTCATCGACGACATGTTCGCGACGATGCGGGCCGCGCCGGGCATCGGACTCGCCGCGCCGCAGATCGGCGTCGGCAAGCGCGTCATCGTGGTGCATCTCTCCGACGACGAGACGTCCTACGCCGTCATCAATCCCGTGCTCAGCGATTTCGAGGGCGAAATCGAGGGCATCGAAGGCTGTCTCTCGGTTCCCGGCATCGTCGGCGACGTCAAGCGCGCCGAGTCGTGCACGGTGGCCGGTTTGGATCGTGACGGCAAGAAGTTCAAGCTGCGCGCGCAAGGCTGGCTCGCGCGCTGTTTCCAGCATGAGGTCGACCATCTCGACGGCGTGCTCATCCTCGACAAGGCGACCAACCTGCGCGAGGCGATCGCCGTCGAGGCAGCCGAACAAGAAGAAGAAGAGGCGCTTCGCAACGTCTGACCGGCCCATGCGCCGCGTGCGCACCGTGTTCTTCGGCAGCTCAGCGTTCGCCGTGCCGGCGCTTCGCACGCTGGTGCGCGATCACGACGTCGTCATGGTCTACACGCAG
The DNA here is from genome assembly GCA_963805945.1 of Vulcanimicrobiota bacterium. Classification (GTDB taxonomy): domain Bacteria; phylum Vulcanimicrobiota; class Vulcanimicrobiia; order Eremiobacterales; family Eremiobacteraceae; genus JAFAHD01. Next base: position 218,350 of record CAWDVP010000003.1, read on the forward strand.
GCCGATCGGCCCGCGGGCCGCGGCTTGAAGATGACCTCGACGCACGTCAAGACGGCCGCGATCGGTGCAGGTCTGCCGGTGGAGACGCCTGAGAAGCTCGACGGCGCCTTCGTCGCGGGCGTCGCTGCGCTGCGGCCGGAGGCGCTCGTGTGCGCGTCGTACGGCAAGATCCTGCCAGGCGCGTTGCTCGAGGTCCCGACGCTCGGCGCGCTCAACGTCCATCCGAGCTTGCTGCCTGCATATCGAGGCGCGACCCCGATCCAGGCGGCGCTACGCGATGGCTTGACGCGCACCGGCGTGAGCATCATCTGGATGTCGCCACGGATGGACGCCGGCGATATCGCGCTCAGCCGCGACGAGCCGATCGAGCCGTCAGACGATTTCGACAGCCTGCACGATCGGCTCGCCGAGGCCGGGGCGGAGGCGCTTGCCGACGCCATGGCGCGGCTCGCCGCTGGGACGCTCGAGCGGAAGCCTCAAGATGACGCACACGCGACCTTCACCAAACCGCTGTCTAAAGAAGACGCACGATTGCGCTTCGACCTCGACGCCGTCGCGGCGGCGAACGTCGTCCGCGCCTTGAGTCCGCGCCCAGGCGCTTGGTTCGAGCACGGGGGGAAGCGCGTCAAGGTGCTGCACGCCCGCGCTGAAGACGGCGCAGGCGAGCCCGGTGCGCTGTCGCATGACGGCGGTGATGGCCCGCGCCTCGCCTTCGCGCACGGCGTGCTTCGCCTGCTGCGCGTCGTGCCGGAAGGCAAGCCGCCGATGAGCGGCGCCGATTTCGCGCGCACGCTGCGATGAAACGGCGGCTCGCGCGTCCAGCGCCCGGGGTCGGCGGGCGCGAGATCGCGTTGCGCGCGCTGCTCATGGGTGGCGACTCCGCGGCGACGCTAGATAAGGTCCTAGCAGAGGCGCACCTCGACGGTCGCGAGCGCGGGTTTGCCACCGAGATCGCGCACGGCACACTTAAACGCCGGCGCACGCTCGAATGGTCGCTGCAGACCTGCCTGCGCAAGCCGTTCGCGATGCTCGACCCGCTGCTGCAATGGATCCTGCTGCTGAGCGCCTACCAGATACTGTTCCTCGAGCGCGTCCCCGCGCACAGCGCCGTCGACGAGGGCGTCACGCTCGCGCGCCGGCTCGGACACGCCGGGCTGGCTTCCACCGCGAACGCGGTGCTGCGCCGGCTTGCGCGCGAACGGCCGCTGCCTCCGCCCCCGACGCCTGCCGGCGGCGCTGCGGCGATAGGGTTATGGGCATCCCTGCCGGACTGGATAGCCCAGGGCTTCATCGATCGTTTCGGTTTCGAGCGCGCGGTCGCGATCGCCGACGGGCTCAACGGCGCGCCGCGGCGCGCGCTGCGCGTGGATCTGAGCAAATGGAGCGCGAGCGACGCGACCCAGGCGCTCACCGCGGCTGGCTTCGATGTGAAACCCGGGCGGCTTGGCATCCCCGAGTGCCTCATCCTCACCAATGCGTCGCGCGGCGAGCGCACGTTCCTCGACGCATGCTTCGCCGACGGCAGGTTGGCGCTGCAAAGCGAGGAGAGCCAGTTCGCCGTCCAACTGCTAGACCCGCGGCCGGGCGAGGCCATCATCGATGTCTGTGCGGGCCGCGGCGTGAAGACGGCGGCGATCGCATCGCGCTTGCGCGGCGAAGGTTCCATCGTGGCGATCGACGACGATGCCGCGAAGCTGCTCGCGCTCGCCACAGCCGCGCGGCGCTTCGCCACGCCGGTCGCGACGGTGCGCACCGACGCACGCAAGGCGTACCCGGCAGAAGTGCCTGCCGTCGCGGACGCCGTGCTCGTGGACGCGCCGTGTTCGGGGCTCGGCATCATCGGCCGCCGCGCCGATGCGCGATGGCGCAAGCAGTCCGGCGATCCCGAGCGTTTCGCGCCGGTGCAGCGCGACGTGCTCGCGCGCGCCGCGGAACACGCACGACCGGGCGGGCGGCTGCTCTATGTCACCTGCTCGACCAGCCCGCACGAAGACGAGGACATCGTCGCTGCGTTCTTGCGGGGTCACGCCGACTGGAAGGCCAGCGCGTTGACGGCGCCGGAGGGTGCGTCCGCCATCACATCCGTCGCCGGGGGCCTCATGAGTGAGCCAGGCATAGAAGGGAACGACGGGTTTTATTATGCGCTGCTCGAACGCACGCCGTCGTGATCGCAGATGCGCTCGCCATCCGTTGGGAATCGCTCGCCATGGCGGTCGGGGCGCTTGCGCTCGCGGTGTGGGCGTTCCGCTCGCCGTATCAGAACGCGCCGGAGGCGGCCGCGCGCCCGCTTGACGCCGTCGGGCTCACGGTCATCCGCCCCGGCCGAGACCCGGAAACCGTGGAGATCCGCGACGGCTGCCTGCTCGGCCGCGGACGCGACTGCCAGGTCGTGTTCGACGATGCGACGGTCTCCAAGCTGCATGCCCGCTTGCGCCTCGACGGCGCCGCGGCGACTATCGAGGATCTCGATTCCAGCAACGGGACCTCGCTCAACGGCCGCAGGCTCGAGGGCATGGCCGAGCTGCACCGCGGGGACAGGATAGATTTGGGAGCCAACCAAATAGTCTACCTTGGAGCGATGCCCTCGGGGGATGCTTGATGCGCTCCGTTAGGAATCGGTTTCGATGGAGGTCGGCGTAGCCACCGACGTCGGCGCGGGTCAGCACACGAACGAAGACGCATGGAGCGCCGAACAGCTCCATAAGAACGTCACGCTTCTCGCTGTTGCCGACGGTTTCGGTCGCGCCCATGGCGTGCCGGCTTCGACGCTCGTGCTCGAGACGGTGCGCGACGCCGTGCGGCGCGAGTTGCGGCGCGCAACCTTCCCCTCGAAGACCTTAAGCCCGAGCGACGTCCGCCAGCTGCTCGTGAGCGCCTTCTCCGAGGCCAACGATCGGCTCTACCGCCTGGGCGGCGGCACCGACGACTGCGTCAGCGCCGCGTCGACCTGTACCGCCGTGCTTGTCATCAACGACCAAGCCTTCATCGCCCACGTCGGCGATTCACGCGCGTATCTGCTGCGCCGCAACGAACTCGTCGCGCTCACCAATGACGAATCGATCATGCCCGAGCTCGTCGGCAGCGGCGGCCGGGTCGCCCAGCGCGCCGGCAAGCAGCGCCATTTCAGGCCGCTGCTGGTCCGTGCGCTCGGAATCGAGAACGCCGTTAGCGTCTCGCCGAAGGTGTCGCACTACTCGCTGCACGATCGCGACGCGATCGCGCTGCTCACCGACGGCGCGCATCGCGCTGTCGCGCTCGCCGATCTCCAGCCAGCGCTCGCCAGCCGCGAGACCGCCGAAGCAGGCGCGCAGCGCGTCATCGCGCTCGCACGCGTGGCGGGCGGCGCGGATAACGCGACCGTGCTGCTCGCGCGCGACGTCACCGCGCATGGTTCGCCTGCGGATAACGTGGCGGCGCAGCGGCCTCCGCTCTGGCGCCGCGTGGCGTTCGTCGTCGCGCTGGTGCTCAGCATCGCCGCGGGGCTCGCGCTGACGGTGATCACCCTGCGCGAATATCACATCTTCCCGGGACTGCTCGGCTAGCGCGTGGTGGAAGCGGGTAGCACGCCTCGGCGCGCGCCGCTCGACTCGTTTTCCCTACCTCTCGGTCTCGTGCTGCTCGCGGCGGGCGTCGCGCTTGCGCTGCTCTTGCCGCTCAACGGCTGGTATCCGTGGTGGATGCTGGTCGTCGCGGCCGCGCTGTTCGTCGCGTGGCAGTCGCTCTCACCCGACGGACTGGAGCGCGACCGCACGCTCATCCCGATGGTCGCCGCGATCACGACGCTCGGCATCCTCGAGATCAGCCGTCTCGATCCGTATTTGGGAAGACACCAGACCGGCTCGCTGCTCGTCGGGCTGGCGATCGTCGTGTTCGGCCAGCGCCTTTTCGCGCGCTATGGCGTGCTGCGTCACGTCACCTATCCGTGGGTCCTGCTGTCGCTCGCGCTCTTTGTCTTGCTCCATTTCTTCGGACAAGAGGTCAACGGGGCGCGGCTATGGTTCCACATCGGCCCCTTCAACGCGCAGCCGGCCGAGGGCATCAAGCTCTTCATGGTGTTCTTCATGGCGGCGTACCTCGCCGACAAGGGCGAAGCGATCGCCGCGCTGCGCTGGTCGGAACCCGGCGCGTACGTCCGCCTCGTGCTGCCGCTCGTGCTCGGCTGGGGCGTCTCGATCGTGACGCTCGTGCTGCAGCATGACATCGGCATGGCCTGTCTGTTCCTCGGGACCTTCCTCGTGATGCTCTACGTCGCTTCGCGGCGGCTCGACATCATCGCGGCATGCTTGGTGGTGTTCGCGCTGGGCGCGTGGTTCGCGGCGCATAACTTCAGCTACGTGCAGGCGCGTATCGGCGTCTGGCTCGACCCCTGGAGCGATCCGCTCGGGCACGGGTATCAAGCCGAGCAGAGCCTCTTCAGCCTGGCAGCAGGCGGGCTGTTCGGCACCGGTTATCACCAGGGGCACCCGGGCCTCATCCCCGATGCGGCGACCGATTACACGTTCGCGGCATGGGCCGAGGAGTTCGGCGCGCTCGGGGGATTGGCGCTGCTCGCGCTGTACGCGGCGATCGTCGTGCGCGGGTTCGGCATCGCGTTCGCTGCTAAGGACCGCTTCACGATGCTGCTCGCGACCGGTTTCGCCGCAACGCTGGGCATCCAGGTGTTCGTGATCGTCGGCGGAGTGGTGGGCCTGCTGCCTCTGACCGGTATCACCCTGCCGTTCTTCTCGTACGGCGGGTCGAGCATCGTCGCCAACCTGATCCTTGTCAATTTCTTGTGGTTGTTCAGCGCCCAGGCGCGAGCACCGCGCTAAGCGGCCTGGTCACTAGCAGCGGCGGGCTCAGGATAATCTCAGAAGAGGGATGCGGCAGGGCGGATCGCCCCGCCGCGACACTTTTGGCCCAGCATCCGTTATAATAGGACGATGAAGAAGAGAACTTTCCTCACGGGCGCCGCGCTGGCGCTCGCGCTCATGCTGACCGCCTGCAACTCGAAGTCCGTCTCGATGGACATCACGCCGGATCCGGTCGTCGTCGGCCTGGTGGACACGAGCGTGACGGTGCACATGCACGTGGATGCGAGAGGTTACGGCGGCACGGTGCCGTTCGACCAGGTGCAATTCGCCGCGTTCGACGGCAGCGACAAATTGCTCGTGAGCAAGACCGAGAAGATCGACACGAGCAACCAGGCCACGGTGATGGATCGCGACTTCACGATCCCCGTCGTCGGTGCGCTCGTCGCGCTCTCGGGCGCGAAGTACGTCATGGTGAAGCTGCTCGATCCGCAAGGCCACGAGCTCGCCGCGCGCAAGGTCACCGTCGTGGTGCACGCGTTGCAGGGCATACCGCTGCCGAACCTCGTGCAACCGCAACCGACGCCGTAGCGCGAACGAGGTCGCCCGCGCGCCGTCTGCGAACCTCCGTACGATATGGCAGTTCGGCGCCGCAGGCCAAGGCGTCGCCCGCGCCCGCGACGCTTTCCCTGGATTCCCGTCGTCGCTCTCGCGGTCGTCGCTTTAGCACTGTGGTGGGGCGTCGGTGCGCTCAAACAGCAGATCGCGGGGTATTTCACGCCGTCGCCTCATCATAAGGCGGCGGCTTCCGCTGCGCCGGTTGCGCATGCGCTGGGCCGGCATCCGATGGCGTTGGCGACGCCGGCCACCCCCTCGACGCAGCAGCTCGGCGAGGCCAGGCGCGCGCTCGCGCCGCCGCACCCGCCGCGGATCGCGATCATCATCGACGACTGCGGCAACAACCTCGCCAAGGACGAGCAGTTCCTCGAGTTCCCGGTGACCTTCGCCGTTCTGCCGCTCACCGAGCATGCGCGCGACATCGCCGACGAGGCGCAAGCGGCGGGCAAGCCGATCATGCTGCATCTGCCCATGCAGCCGATCTCCGAGGATCATAACCCCGGACCGGGTGCGATCTTGACGTCTATGACGGATCAGCAGATCGCCGCCCAGATCGATCAAGACCTCGCGTCGATCCCGCCCGTGCCGGGCGCGAACAACCATATGGGAAGCAAGGGCACGAGCGATCCGCGCGTCATGCACGACGTGCTCGCCGCGCTCAAGCAGAAGCGTTTGTTCTTCATCGACTCGGAGACCAGCAACGCGAGCCTCGGCGCGCAGATGGCGCACGAGATGGGGCTGCAGACCGCCGCACGTGACGTCTTCCTCGACAACGATGTCAACGAGGCGGCGATCGAAGCGCAACTGCGCGAGGCGCAGAGGATCGCGATCGAACGCGGTCAGGCGATCGCGATCGGCCATCCGAACACGGAGACCGCGCAAGCGCTCGCCGCGATGATCCCCAAGATGCAAGCCGCCGGCATCGAATTCGTGCCGGCGGAGTCGCTCGTCCGGTAGAGCCGCTTAGAACATCACCTCGTCGACGTAGCACCACTTCCAATCCTCGCCCGGCTGAAACGATTTGATGATCGGGTGCTTCGTCGTATGGAAGTGCTTGGTCGCGTGCTTGTTCTTCGACTGGTCGCAACAACCGACGTGGCCGCATTCGAGGCACTCGCGGAGGTGCATCCAGGTATCGCCTATCTTGAGGCAGTCCTCGCAGCCGTCGGCGCTCGGCTTCACATCGCGGATGGTGTTGAGATGGGTGCAGATCGGCATAGATGACCTCCTTCGGGGTGTGACGACTTCGTCGCCCCACCCAGCTTGCTCTTCGCGGCAACGCAATACCTCGGCAATATACCCGCAACACCTATTGGCCACACTGCGCCAATGCCCGCCGGCGCCATCATTCTCGCCGACCTTTGCAACCCGCCGGACACGGCGGCCCTGACCGCCTGCGACGACGCCGAGACCGCGTTCGCCATCGAGCGGGTCCGCCTTCGCCTGCTGCGCCAGCGCCGCAAGCTGCTCGGTGAGGGGCGGGCCGGCCTCGAGACGGTGATCGCGCGTCTGCGGCGGTTGCAGAATCCGCAGCTCGCGGCGTATCGCCGCGGCGCCGGCATGCTGCTCTCCGAACCGTTCAACGGGGTCCCGACGGTGGTGGAAGCGGCGAGCGGGGTCCCGGCACGACGGATCGTCGCCGCGATGTTCGGGGGCATCCCTCCGGAGCCGCTGGTGGACGCCCTCGCGTGCTTCGGCGAGGCCGCGCTCGGCAGCGCGCGCCAGGCCGGCACCACGATCGCGCTCGTGCCGCCAGGCGAGCAGTTCGCAAGCTTTTCCTCGTCGGTCGCGCGCTGCGCGCCGGCGATCGATCAATGGGCATCCCCGCCGTCGGGGCTGTTCGTGGTCGACGAGCGCCGCATATTGCTCCGGCCGCACGCGCTGCGCATGACCGCGGCGCACGAGTTCGCGCACGCGCTCGACGCGACGCTCGCAAGGAAGAAGCGCTCGTATTTCTCGTACGAAAGCGAGGAGCTGCGCTACTACTTCGCCACCGCGACCGGTTACGTCAACGAGTACGCCGCGAGCAGCCTCGACGAATACTTCGCCGAAAGCGTCCGCGCGTATGTCGAGGTGAACGACGAGCGCTGCGCTTGGCTGCCCCTCACTCGACAGGACCTCTACCTGCGCGATCCGCGCATGTTCGCGTTGATCGAGAGGCTATTCAAGAGCGCGTTGATGACCACCGAACGGCGTGAAACAAACCGTCAGCCCAATCAGTAGTCGCGACCGCGCGCCTGCCACACTGGCGGAGAAGGGTTCCGGGCGTCAGACCGATGATGCGCCGCATCCAGCGCGCCATGTGCCCACCCTTTCGTACTATTGCCCGTCTCACTGTGCGCGACGAGCGCCGACCGTGGCGCCCTGCCCTCGCAGGGCGCCGGTGCCTAGCCCGGATATCAGCACGGTCGGGTCGATGGCGGATCGCAATCCTCTCTCAATCGTACCAGCTTCGTCCAAGGGTGAGGCGACCTGTCCGATTGTGTGCGAGCCCGTCCAAATGTGAGCGACTGCGCTCGTATGGCCCTGCTACACTCGAAATATAGTGTCGCAAGCAGATCATAACGTCTACACAAAGGAGCGGCTGCAACAGCGATGACGGAGAGCCCGAGCGAAGGTCCGGCTGCCTACGGCCTTTCCGAGGTACGGCGGCTGCGCGAAGAGCTGGCGAACAGTCACGCGGTCATCGAAACCCTCAAGTCGCTCGTGCCGCGCCAGCACCACGGGCACGTAGTCCGCGTTGGTAACGTGACTCTAGACGCGCGTATGGTCGAGACGCGGATCAATGGCGTTCGCTCGCATCTGCCGTTCGTGAAGTTCCACATGCTTATTACATTGAGCCAGGCCGATGGGGAGATCGTCCCTGCAGCCGGATTGCTCGGGGTTTCGCGTCGCGATGCTCGCGACGCGAACAACCTGGTGTCAGCGCACATCAGTCAGCTTCGTAAGTTCTTATCAGAGCATGGCGCGGACGTCGTTATCCTCTCGGTGCGCAACGCCGGCTATAGATTGTTGCGCGAGCAGATCGCGGAGAACGCGTCTTAGGTACGAGCCCCTAGTGAATGGCCGTGCGCGATTTCGTCCGAACATATCCTGGACCGACCGAACGTGAGCGACACCGGCGATGCATCTATGCTACCTTCGGAGATGCCTGCGCAGGTCGACCTGCGGGGTCGGCGTTTGTCACGCCGTCTTCCCCCATTCAAGAAAGAGGGTCTACGATGCGATCAAGACACACCCTCTGGCGAATCACAACGTTGCTTACGCTTCTGGTCACGCTCCTGATCCAGGGAACATGGGCACTGGCAGGGGTCACCGGAGGGTTAAGCGGCGTTGCGAAGCTCGAAGGGACGGAGCAACCTATCGCAGGTGCGAAGGTCACCGCCTCCTCCGCCAGTCAAACTTCCTCAACCCTAACAGACTCATCGGGTCACTTCGGTTTCGTCTCTTTGGTGCCGGACACGTATAGAGTGACCGTCTCTAAAGAAGGCTCGATCGAGACATTCATCCAGAACGGCGTCACCGTGCTGGCTGACCAGGTCGCCAACATCTTCATCCTCGCGAAGCCCGCGATCAAGACGATCGGCACAGTGACCACGCGTGCGTCATCCGACCTCGTCAAACCCGGCACCACGTCTGACGTCTACAACGTCAACGAGAAGGCGCAGGCTCGTACGGCGGTGCTCGGCGGCGGCGGCAGCTCGGACCAGGGCTACTCGGCGATCGCCGCGCTTCCGGGCGCGTACGTCTCGCCAGGCCAGTCCGGCTGGTTCCAAGACGTCTATATCCGCGGCGGCGACTACGATCAGGTGGGCTATGAGTTCGACGGCGTGCCGGTCAACCGGTCGTTCGACAACTACCCGACCACCAATCTGTCGGCGCTCGGCCAACAGGAACTCCAGCTGTACACGGGCGCATCGCCCGCATCGGCTGAATCGTCAGGCCTTGCCGGTTACATCAACCAGGTCATCAAGACCGGCACCTACCCGGGTTTCGGCGCCATCAACCTCGGCATCGGCGGCCCGAACCTGTACAACAAGGCCAACATCGAGTTCGGCGGCGCGACGCCCAACCGTAACTTCTCGTACTACATCGCCGCTGGTCTCGTGGACTATGCGCCGACGTACATCGACACCAGCCAGGGCGCGAGTTACACGCAGACCGCGGGCACGCCGTTCGACATCGGTGTCGATCCAAACGGCGGCGGCCCTGGCATCGCGGGTTGCGGCGCTGCGACCAGCGACAGCTACGGCGGATGCTACGCGAACCGCGCGTACTTCGGCGCACTGCCGATCGGTCCGGGCGGCTACCAGATGGGCCCGTTCACGATAGGTGAGGCTGTGGGAAGCCACCTGACGGACCGCGAGAGCATCTTCAACTTCCACTTCGGCATCCCGCATAAGCACGATGCCGGCAAGGACGACATCCAGTTCCTCTACAACACGTTCTTGCTCTACACGTACTATTACGGCTCGATCAATGACTGGGGCGGCCCGTCGTATTACAACACGGACTATGCGACGTGCTTCAACTGCCCAGGTCAGACGTTCGTGGGCGGCCGGCAGTACATGCCGGGCGTCGGCGGGCTGTTCACGTCGGCCGATCCGACGCAGGCAGCCAACGTCGCCAACTACGGCTATCCGAGCGAAGGCGCAGCGGGCCTCGGCGGACCGATCGCGCTGAACCATCAAGACACGGCCGACAACGGCCAGAACATCTACAAGCTGCAGTGGCAGCGCAACATCGGCACGAGCTCGTATTTCCGCCTCTACGGCTACATCTTCTACTCGTGGTGGTTCTTGCACGGTGCGAATACCTCGCAGGCCACCTACGCGGGATGCTGCCCTGGCGACTACGAGCTGTGGACGCACACGCGCGGCTTGTCCGCCCAGTACGTCAACCAGCTCTCGAACAAGCACTTGCTCAACGTCGAAGGTTCGTACTCGACGGCGAGCACCGTGCGCGACAACAACACGCAGATGGACCAGTGCTTCGGTCCGAACCTCACCGGGTGCGGCGGCACGCGCACACGCTTCGGGTTCTTGGTGGACGCAGCGAATCCGACGGACGGCATCTGCCGCAATAGCGGCGCGCCGGGCGTCGCGTATTCGTGCGAACCCAGCAATCCGGGTACCGTGCGTCCGAGCATCCTGACCTTCAGTCAGGTCCAAGCTAGCGGCATCCCGGCTCCGGGAAATACCTGCGGAGCGTCGGGCACGGCCGCGTGCGCATGGCTGATCGGTGAGAGCGGCCCCTACGCGACGTACAATCGGTCACCCCGCGCTTCTGGGCCGTTTCGGCGCAAGACACGTGGAAACCGAACGACAAGCTGAACCTCAACTTCGGCTTGCGCGACGACGTCTACACGTTCTTGTACTCCCCGACGGGCGGCGGCACGCGCAACTTCTGGTTCAACGCGTGGAACGCCACGAACTGCGCGAACCCGCTGTTCAACGGCGGCTCGCCGTTCGACATGACCAACGCGACCTCGGTCGGCTTAGCCAACCAGCAGGCGGGTTCGCCATGCTCGAACTACGGCGCAGGCTTCGTGCCCGCGACCATCACCAACGGCACCGCCAACGGCGGCAGCATCACCTACAACGAGATCGAGCCCCGCATCGGCGGCACGTACACGTTCGGCCCCGACGACGTCCTGCGGTTCTCCGCCGGCCGTTACTCGCAGGCCGCCAACGCGGCGTTCCAGCAGTACAACTCGCTGCAGCAGAACCTGCCGAATGCGCTGCTCGGTTCGCTCTTCTACAAGTTCGGGTTCACGACGCCGAACCACATCATCCGGCCGTCGATCTCGAACAACTACGACATCTCGATCGAGCACCGCTTCGCCAACTCGCAGACGTCGTTCAAGCTGACGCCGTTCCTGCGCCAGACGACGGACCAGGTGCAACAGATCTTCATCGACCCGAAGACGGCCTTCGTATCCGGCCTCAACGCCGGCCGCGAGACCAACACGGGCCTTGAGTTCATGCTCAACCTCGGCAACTTCAATGCCAACGGCTGGGCCGGACAACTCGCGTATACCTATACGAAGAGCACGATCAAATACTCGACGCTGCCCAACGGCGGCACCGTGCTCGACTCCGACAATCAGGACATCCAGAACTACAACACGTTCACGTCCGCATGCAACGGCGTCGCAGGTTCGACGAACCCGCTCAGCCTATGCGGTGTGAACGGCGGCGGCGCGCACTCGTTCCCGTGCTTCGACACCGCTGGCGTCGGCCAGACGGTCTGCACGGCGGCCGACAACGCCAACCCGTACTACAACCTCCCTGCGCAACCGACGATCAATCCTGGTCAGTCGTTCGCTCCGTACGACATCGTGCCGGCGGGCGTGCAACTGTCTTCACAAGGCTACGTGACGCCGAATGCCGCGACCGCAGTCGTGCAATGGAAGCACGACAAGTGGAGCTTCATCCCCGCGTTCCAGTTCCACTCAGGTCAGGTGTACGGCTCACCGGAGACCATGAACGGGTTCAACCCGATGACCTGCGGCGCACCGCTCGCGAGCGCGGTCGCAGGCGATCCTCGCTACCCGGCAGGCGGCTCTGGTGCCCCGGCCGACGCGACGACCTGCACGGGTGCGATCGTCATCCCGAACACGTTCACGGGCAAGTTCGACAGCATCGGTGCGTTCACGCAGCCGAGCCAATTCGCCGGCTTCATGACCATCGCGTACGATGCGACACCTCGCGTGTCGTATAACGTCGGCCTGACGAACATCTTCAACACCTGCTTCGGCGGGTCGGTTGAACCGTGGACGAACGGCGACCATCATACCTGCGCGTACGGCGACCGGCAAGGCAACGTGCCGCCGGTGGGCAACTTCTACAATCCGGACTCCACGATACAAGCGTGGGCGAAGTATCCGTATCAGCAGTTCGCCACGACGAACGGCTTGATCGGCTACACCACCCCGTTCGGCGTATCGTTCGGCGTCAACGTCAAGCTCTGAAGTCGAGCGAGACGACCACGACGAAGAGGCC
>CAWDVP010000004.1:0-184829 GCA_963805945.1 Vulcanimicrobiota bacterium
CGAGCCCGCACCGCGAGCCGTCGTGCCGAAACGGCGCCACAGTCTGCTGGAGCGGCTCGCGCATTTCCGCTACGATCCCGCCCTGCTCGTGCTGTTCGCCGCTTTGGCGGCGCTGCTGCTCTTCGCGACGGTGTTCTTCCACAACGCGCTCGGACTGCGCATCTATGACGCGTTCTATTTCGTGATGTCGACGGCGACGACGACCGGCTTCGGCGATGTCACCCTGCTGCGCTCCAGCGACGCAGCCAAGGCGGTCGGCGTGCTCGTCATGTTCGGCGGCATCGCGATCACCGGCACGCTCTTAGCCTATCTGACGGCGGCGATCACGCGCCGCTCGTTCGAGTTCGCGCAGGGGCGCCACGCGGTGACGGGCCGCGGCCACATGGTCGTCGCCGGTTTCGGCAACGTCGGCGCACGCGTGGCTCAATATCTTCTCCACGCGGGTCAGCGGCTCGTCGTCATCGACCGCAAGCCCGAGGGATCGCCCGCCGCCGAGGTGCGCGCGCAGGGCGCGCACGTGATGACCGCCGATGCGACGAGCGAATCCGCGCAGGAGATGGCCCGGGTCGTCACCGCGAGCGGGCTGCTCGCCGTCACCGACAGCGATAGCGCCAACCTCGAGATCGGTCTGACGGCGCTCGCCTACGCGCCGGGCCTGCCCATCGTCATGCGCATCGCCGATCCCAATATGGCGAAGGCGGTCGAGCGCCACTTCAAGATCCGCGCATCCTACTCGTCGGCAGCGCTCGCCGCGCCGCTCGTCACCGGACTTGCGCTCGAGCCGGGCTCGCGCGGCACGATCGAGATCGCAGCGCATCAGTGCGCGCTCGTGCAGCGCCCCCGTGGCTCAGCCGTGGCGGATCGCGAGCGCGTCATCGCGCAGGAAGGCGAGGTCGAACTCGTCATTCGAACGCTGCGCTGACGGGCGAATGAATTCGACCGCTACATTTTCGCGGCGTAGGTAGGGGCCGATCTTTAGATCGGCCCTTTTAGACGAGCGGCGGCAGAGGTTCGCCGAAACGCAGGACGGCGGTGGCGAAGCCCGCCGGGTCGAGATGCACGATGCGCGCGCCCGGTGGCACGTTGTCGGAGCCGAAGGTCGCGGCTTTGGGCTTGAATTGGAAGAACGTCGACGGCGCGCTCAGATACTTCGTGTCGCCGCGCATCTCCGACGCCTCCTGATGCACGTGGCCGTAGAGCACCGCACTCACCTGGCTCGCCGCGTCGAGCACCGGCAGCAGCTCGTCCGCGTCGGCGATCGTCATCGTGTCCAGCCAAGGCGAGCCGACCGGCACCGGATTGTGATGGACGATCACCATCGTCGGAACGGTGCGCTTTTGCGCGAGCGACGCCTGCAGCCACGCGATCTGGTCCTTGCCGAGCGCGCCCCAATCCTGATCGGGGACCGAGCTGTCGAGCAGCAAGAAGCGCCAGCCCTCGGCCTCGAACTCCTGGGTCAGCTTGTCGCCGTTTTGGAGGCTGCGCCCGGCGAGCAGCCGCGCCATGCGGGCGGCGTCGTCATGGTTGCCGGGCAGGTAGTAGGCCGGCGCGCCGAGGCGCTGCAGCTTGCCCGCCAGCCGGAGATAGGATGCTTCGCTGCCGTCGGCGGAGCAGTCGCCCGAGACGAGCACGAAGCTCGGGGTGCCTTCGAGCTGGGCAAGCGCGTCGATCGCGCCGTCGAGCGCCAGATCGGGCGCGACGCCCCACAGCTTGCTCGCCGCATCCTCGAATAGGTGCGTATCGGAGATCTGGATGAAGAACGGCGGCGGCACTTGCATGAATCTAAGCCTGACTTCTAGCGAACTCGGCCTCTGCCGTGTTGCGCCGTGGGACGGGTGCAGTCCTGCCCTCACAGCTCCTTTTGAGATGCCCGACAACAGGGAGCCGCTCGGCCCCCCGACGAAAAATCGCGCCACGGACCAACCACGCCCGGCGCGCGCGTCCGACTTGCGGTCCGGTCGGCTGGCACCGACCGATTCAGGAGGCGCTGGTGAGTGTACCCATCGAGCCCGAACACGTTCTGCTCGAATTCTACACGATTTGTTCGTTCCACCCCGATAAAGAACCGGCATCGCAAGCAGTACCCCTCTTCGTTTTGGGGTTCCGGGAAGGCAGCGAGCCGGTTTTTGTTTGGCTCATCGACAAGAACCATTTCGACGGTTCGCGGCTGACCAAGGACGCCTACTGGCAGCACGCGCTCAACAACCTTGAAGAGTACATGCAGAAGAAACTCGCCAAGTGCGTCGCCGAAGAGGGCGGAGTGCACGCCGGCATCGAGCTGCTTGTCTCCACCTATCAGACCCAGCTGCGCTTCTCGCCACTGACCCCGGTGGCGGATCACCCGTTCGGGTTGCGCAAAGGCGCACCGCCTCTGTCCGCAGTCTCCTAACGAGAAAGCACATGTAGGGGCCGACCTGTAGGTCGGCCCTTCGCTTTGTGGCGGCTTTTCGACCGCATGTGTCGTATATCAAGCGGTCATGCTTCACGACACCCGTCCGCGTCCCCAGCGCGTCATCATCACCGGCGTCGACACCGGCGACGATCGGCTGCTGTTCGAGGTCGAACTCGACGAGCTCGAGGCGCTGGCGCGCGCGGCGGGCACGGAGGTCGTCGCACGGATGGTGCAGCGCAGGCCAAAGGTCGACGCTTCGACGCTCGTCGGCGCCGGCAAGGCCGAGGAGCTGGCGACCGCGGTCCGCGAGCAGGGCGCCGACGGCCTCATCGTGCTCAACGCGCTGCGGCCGCGTCAGCGGACCGCGCTCGAGAAGATCCTCGGCGGCGATCTCTTCGTGCTGGATCGCAACGTGGTCATCCTCGACATCTTCGCGCGCCATGCCCGCACCGCAGAAGGCAAGCTGCAGGTCGAGCTCGCGCAGCTGCGCCATCGAGCGGCAAATCTGATCGGTTCGGGCGATGCGCTCTCGCGGCTCGGCGGCGGCATCGGCACGCGTGGCCCCGGTGAGACCAAGCTTGAAGTCGATCGCCGCCACATCCGCTCGCGCATCTCGCTGCTCGAGGGGCAGCTCGATCAAGTCCGCGTCCGCCGGCGCGAACAGCGCCGTACCCGCGAAGGCACGCCCGTCATCGCGCTCGTCGGTTACACCAACGCCGGCAAGTCGTCGCTGCTCAACGCGCTCACCGGCGCGAAGGCGTTCGTGGCGGATCAGCCGTTCGCGACGCTCGATCCCACGCTGCGCAGCATCCATCTCGAAGACAGCGCGCCTGCGATCCTCGCCGATACGGTCGGCTTCATCAGCGATCTTCCCAAGGAGCTGGTCGCCGCCTTTCGCGCCACCCTCGAAGAGGTCACCGACGCGACGCTGCTGCTGCATGTCGTCGATGTGAGCAATCCGTTCTGGCAGCGGCAGCGCGAGGCGGTCGAAGCGGTCCTAGCGCAGCTCGGCGCCGGCGACAAGCCGACGATCATCGCGTGGAACAAGACCGACATCGCCGATGATTCGCCCCATGACGGGGGCATCATCGTCTCGGCGAAGACGGGCGCCGGACTGCCGGAGCTCAAGCGTCTGCTTGCGGCGAGGTTGCGGGAGATCGCGTCGGCCGACTAGGGCTTTTGCTCCCGTGCCAGGAGCGCGGCCTTGATCTTCGTTCCGGCGCCGCCATACGGCCCGATCCGCCCATCCTTATAGACGACGCGATGACAGGGCACGAGCAGCCACAGCGGGTTGCGCGCCATGACGCTTGCGGCCGCACGGATGGCGAGCGGCCGGCGCGCCGCGCGTGCGAGCCACGAATAAGGCCGGGTCTCGCCCCACGGGATCTCGCGCGCCGCGAACAGCACGTCGCGTTCGAAATCGCGCGCCCAGGTGAGATCGATCGGGACGTCGTCTGCGCCGGGTCGCTTGGCGGCCGTGGTCAGAGCCTTCCTTATCGCGGCGGGCACGGGCTTCTCCACCGCGTGCAGTTTCAACCGCTTCTCGAGGTGCGCTTTGGCCTGCACGCCTTCATCGTCGACGAATGCGACACCGGCGTTCGTCCACGCCACGCGCAGGCGCTCGCCGCCGACGCGCACCACCCCGGTCGAGCACACGCCGCGCCACGCCACGGGCGTTAGCGGCCGTACTTGTGCATGATCTGCAGCAGCCGGTCGTGCGGCAGCGCGTAGGCGGTGTTGCCGTCGCGTCCGGTCATCGTCGTCGCGGCGAGCATGGCGTTGATGATCGCCTCGTTGGTCGCGTCGATCGTCGCGGCGAACAACGGATTGATGTAGTCACGGTCGAGCGCCGTCGCGGTGTACGTGCGCGACGTGCCTGCATAGGGCACGATGTTCGCGGTCGAAAAGGCGATGATGAGGTCGCCGCTGCCCTCGCGCGACGAGCCGCCGGTGCGCGCGTAGCCGAGCGCCACGCGCTTGCACATCTCGAGCAGCTGGTCGTGCAATAGCGGCGCATCGGTGGCGAGCACCATGATGATCGAGCCCTCGCTCGTCTTCGGCTCGAGCACCTGAAGGTCTTGGATCTCCGCGCCCACCGGCACGCCGGCGACGGAGAAGTCCTGGCGGCGCCCGTAGGTGTTGATGTTGATGAGGATGCCCACGGTGTAGCCGCCATCGGCGGCGGGCAGCACGCGCGATGCGGTGCCGATGCCGCCCTTGAACGCGTAGGCGACCGAGCCCGTGCCGGCGCCGACGTCGCCCTGCGCGACCGGGCCGGAGACCGCGGCATCGAGCGCCGCGCCGGCGACGGCGGGCGTGTTGTGGCGCCCTGCCTGGTCGTTGAGGAAGTCGTCGTTGATCTCCGCGACGATCGGCAGCGGCACGTCCTCTTTGTTCCCGATCTGCGGATACTGCTTGATCATCCAGGAGATCACGCCGTCATCGACCCTGCCGACAGAGAGCGTGTCGGTGAGCACGATCGGCACCTCGAGCCAGCCCG
Organism: Vulcanimicrobiota bacterium; assembly: GCA_963805945.1. Lineage (GTDB taxonomy): Bacteria > Vulcanimicrobiota > Vulcanimicrobiia > Eremiobacterales > Eremiobacteraceae > JAFAHD01. The sequence continues at coordinate 4,893 of CAWDVP010000004.1, forward strand.
ATTCGTTGACCCACAGCGTGCCCGTCATCTCGCCGTTGCCGTTGAGCGGCCACGCCGCCGCGAACATGCGGTTGTGCCACACGTCGGTGCGCGGGATGATGGCGGTGACGCCGGTGCGTATCGGCCCGACGCCCGGCACGAGTTTGCCCTGGCCCTCGATGCGCGTCACTTGGCCGACGCGCACGCCGGCGACGTCGGTGATAGCGTCGTTCGGGCCGTTCGGCAGCGTGCCGATGTGGATGCCGAGCGCGGGGGCCTTGATGAACGGCCCGCTTGCTTGGAGCGCGGGAGCGGCGGTGACAACGGCGACGAGCGAGGCGACAAGCGCGGCGTACAGCATGGGCTTCGCTTCGGTGCGCGCTCGGGCCGCCCTTCGACATAGGATGCGCGACGGCCGGTGCGCAAGAACGCCCGCCATGCAGCGCATCCCCCGCGTCCGGTTCATCGCCGGCGGGTTAGCGGCGTCGGCGGCGGCCGGGCTCGCTTCGCGCACGCTCGCAAGCACCACGCGCAACGTCGCGCTGCCGCTCACCATGCGCGTGAAGCTCTTCTCCGGCCTCGAGCTCACGCGCGTGGACCTGGCCGGCAGCGTGCCGCTGTCCATCGCGATCGGCGCCGACCAGCGCACCATGTCGGCCTTCACGCTCGACGCGGTCTCGGGCACGCTTTCCGGCGACGGCGCGAGCGCCAGCGTCGGCAACACCGAAGTCATCGTCCGTTCGCAGGCGCCGATCACGCTCACCGCGACCGGCCCCGCGGGCGTGCTCGACAAGCGCACGTATAACGGCACGCTCTCGATCCACCGCATCGGCACCGGCCTGCAGGTCATCAACACGGTCGACGTCGAGTCGTACGTCGCTTCGACGCTCGCCTCCGAGCTGAGCCCGGGCTGGCCGGCCGAGTCGATCAAGGCGCAGGCGATCCTCGCGCGCACCTACGGCGTGCGCTTCGCCATCCACAACACCAGCCGCGCGTACGACGTCACCGACGACACCGCGAACCAGGTGTACCACGGCCTAGCCGGCGTCACGCCGCCATTCGTGAGCGCGGCGTCCATCACGGCCGGCGTGATGCTGCGCAGCCTTGGCGCGCCCGCGGACGTCTTCTACTCCTCCACGTGCGGCGGGCACACGGCGGGCTCATTCGAGCTGACGGGCGTGCCGGGGCCAGCTTACCTCAACGGCGTCTCCGACGCCGATCCGACCGGCCGCCCGTACTGCACCAAGTCGCAATTCTTCGCCTGGGAGAACTCGGTCGCCGCCGATGCGCTCGCGCGTGTCGTGGACGTCTCCGATATCGCGGACGTCGCAATCAAGGACCGCTATCCGGACGGGCGCGTGTGGACGATCCGTTTCGTGAGCTACGAACGGGGCAGCATCGATCTGAGCGGGTATCGCTTCTACACGCGCTGCGGCGCCGTGCTCGGCTACAAGGTGCTGCCGAGCACCATGTTCGAGGTGAAGGCCACGACGGCCGGATGGACGTTCACCGGCCACGGGCTGGGCCACGGCGTCGGCATGTGCCAGTGGGGCGCACGCGGCCGCGCGGAGGCCGGTCAGACGGCGGAGCAGATCCTCGCGGCCTATTTCCCCGGCACGGCGATGTGAACTAGCGGGCGCTGTTCGGCCCGCCGACCGTCAAAGCGTCAAACCCTTCTGGTACAAAAACCTCGCCGCCGTTATTGATCGTCACGCTCTGGCCTTCGTAGACCAAGTACACCGTGTGCGGGAAGGGCGGATTCACCACGGTCAGCTTCGATGCCGGCAGCGTCACGGTGGTGAAGGCTTTTATCGCGCCTCCCGACTTTGGGTTTGCCGCCCGGACGGCTTCCGTGAGCGGGATCGCCCCGATGCTCGACGTCAGACGCACGCGATAGCGTTGGCCGTTGCCCACGTCGTCGATGAGTAGCGGGTACGCGCCTGGCTGGAAGCCGCTGATCGCGACTTTATGGTGCGACGCGTAGCTCAAGGTCAGTTTGATGTTGCCGTTCTTATCCGGCATGCTCGCTTTGACGTCGTAGCGGCGATACTCGATGACGAAGTAGGTTCGCGCCTTGAGCTTGTCGATGAGTCCCTTGGCCGTGATTGTGGATGGATCGATGACGGTGCTGCTCGCCGCCTTGGGGCCTAAGTCCGCCGCGAATTCGGATAACTCGAGGAAGTCCGTGGGCGAGGGCTGCGTCGGGTCCTTCATGTTCGGCTGCAACTTGTCGGCCCAGCGCTCGTATTGCCATTCCAGCTGATTGAGCGGCTTCGCGCCGGCGACGAGGCTGTTCGCGGTGATCTTGTTGAAGGTGACGGCCCGTCCGCCGACGGTCACGCCGCGCGGCAGGTTTGCCAGCGCCGCGTTCTCGACGGTCGTGAGCGAGGTGATGTAGCAACCGTTGCCCATGATGTTGTTCGCGAAGTCGTTCGGAAGATAGGGCGTCGGCCCGATCGAGAACTGAGGCTCGGACCACATGATCTTGCCGCGGTTGGCGCCGCTCTTCACCATGTACTTGGTCGAGTAGGAGGCCAGCGGCGCGAGCAGCGCCGGATTTGTCTGCAGGAGCAGCGGCATGTGGTTGACCATGCAATGGTCGAGCGTCTTGTCCGTGCAGACCAAGTCGCCCGACTTGACCGGAAATGCTTTCGGCGGCGTGTGCGGTGTGCCGAACCCAGGTTTGGTGGGGACGTAGCGGATGATGAAGCCGTTCGGTCCTGGCTGCACCGTGAGCGCTGCCACGTTCAAGAGGGCGGCCAAGAGGACCACGCTTAAACGCATCAACATTCCGATAGTCTCCGATCAGTGAGTGCGCTAGAAGCGACGCCTTCCATGAACGCATCGTGCTGGTCGAACGTTCCAGCGTTGGTTCAGAGCAAGTCCTTTGCGGCCGCGGGTGATGCGATCTCGAGGCGCTCCATCCCCGCTGGGAACGTTTGCGGATACGCTTTTAGATAGCGCTTGGATAGGATAGCGAGATACTCGAAGTTCTCGTAGATGGCGGGCTGACCGGTCGCCACGCGATACATCGCGGTGAGGGACGCCAGATTATCCCAATACGAGCCGACGATCCAGCAATAGATGTCCATGATCAGGTGCTCGTCCAGAATCCCGTTCTTCACCATCGATCCGATGTTCTCGAACGTGTTCCCGATGAGGTTCGCCGATTCGCGGACTCTCTGGTATCGTTCATCCGTCTTCGATTGGACCTCATGCCGCACCAAGGCGATCTCGAAACGGCAATAGAGCGGATCGGCGAGCATAGCGGGCAGCTCTTCTCTGACGACCACCTCGGCTCGTCGGAAGTCCACGCTATCGAGCTCGTTCCGCACGGCGAGCAGTGCGGTGATCTGGTTCGCCGCGCGCAGGTGCTTGAGTTGCACGATCGCGGCGATCGCCGTCGCGGCGATGACCGCGGCGGTGACGAGGGTCGCGATGGTGCTCACGAGCTCGAGGGACATGCATGCCTCCTAGTGACGGTATCGCGAATTACAGCGACGCGCGGCCGCTCGCATCTTCCCACCACTCACGCTTGGGCGACCAGCGGCCGAACCAGTACACGAGCGATTGCCAGCGGCCGAATTCGGCGAAGCGCTTGCGGATCTGCTTCTCGGTCGGCCGTTTGCCACGGAACAGCGCACGCTTGGCATAGGCGTATGTGGCGCTGTCGACCGAGATATGATCATAATGCCCGAGCAGGTTCATCAGGAAGTGCGCCGACGACTTGCCGACCCCCTTGAGCGCCGTGAGCTTCTTGAACAACACCAGCGAGTCGTCCGAGGCCGATTGCGCGTCAAGCGCGTCGAAGTCGAGCGCACCTGATTTCTGCGCGTGCGCGAGCTCGAGGATGTACGGCGCTCGATAGCCCGCACGCACCACGTCTCGGAAATGCTTCTCGCCCGCGCGCGTCACCCGGCCGGGCGACGGCCACGCTCTCATCGTCGGGTCGCCTGGGAAGGGCTCGCCGAGATCGGCGACGCGGTTGATCATCACGACCGCTTGCTTCCACAAGACGTTGGTGCCGAGGATGGTTTTGATGACGTCTTCCCATAGGTAGGGCGCACGCATGACCCGGCCAGCGCCCCACTTCACCACGTGCGCCAGTTCGGGGCGCTCGCGGGCGAGCTTGTAGAACCCGCGCAGATCCTCATCGAGATGAAGCATGATCGCGGCGCGCCGCGCCATCTCTTCGGCGACGCCCGGATCTGCGGCGCGCTCCCCCGTCACGTGGATGACCGCGTCGCGATAGCCTGGCTTGCTCGAAGGCTCGTCCGTCATCTCGAGCAGCACGACGCTGCCGTCCATGAGCTGCTCGGCGCGCTGCAACACGCCGCGCTTGCCATCCCAGCGAAAAGGCATGGTCTGGTACCAGCCGTGCGAGATCGCGGTGGCGAAGACGGAGAACGGTTTGCGGACCGGAACTCTAACGGTTCGTTCGGTCATGTTTGTCGGCGCATCGTGGTGCGGTCGGCTTCGATGCATGCCGCGGTCACCCTGCGCATCGCAGGCGCCACCCGTTGAAGACGGGAACTAGCCGCGCATGCGGTCCACCGGCGTGAAGCAAAGCGACGACACGCGAGGCCGCGAGCTCGCGCAGCGCGTGCTCGCGTCCGACTGGCGTGCGCTCGCGCGCGCGATCACGCTCATCGAGAACGACGACCCCGCGGCCGCGACGCTCGTCTCGGCCTTGTATTCGCGGACCGGCCGCGCTCACGTCATCGGCGTCACCGGGCCTCCGGGCGCCGGCAAGAGCACGCTCGTCGACGCGCTCGCGGTCCTGATACGCAAAGAGGGCATGAGCGTCGGCATCGTCGCCGTGGATCCGTCGAGCCCGTTCACCGGCGGCGCGGTGCTCGGCGATCGCGTCCGCATGCAGCAGCACGCCGGCGATCCGGGCGTCTTCATCCGCAGCATGGCATCGCGCAAGAATCCCGGCGGGCTCGCGCCGGCAACGCGCGAGGTGGTGCGCGCGCTCGACGCCTTCGGACGCGACGTCGTCATCGTCGAGACGGTCGGCGTCGGCCAGGTGGAGCTCGAGATCGTCAAAGTGGCGGGCACTGTCATCGTCGTCACTGTGCCGGGGCTGGGCGACGGCGTGCAGACGATCAAAGCCGGCCTGCTCGAGATCGCCGATATCTTCGTCGTCAATATGGCAGATCGCCCCGGCGCACATACGACGATGGCCGATCTCAAGACGATGCTCACCTTCGGCGGATCGGAAGAACGCCGCCGTCGTTGGAAACCGCCCGTGCTCGAGACGATCGCCACCACAGGGCAAGGCGTCGACGAGTTATGGCAGGCCTGCCAGCGTCATAAGATCGTGTTGGAAGGCGACGAGCGCATGGGCCGCGCGCGCGATCACCTGCGCGAAGAGGTCATCGAAGCGGTGCAGCGACAGATCGGCGCATACGTCGGCGAAGAGCTGTCGCGCAACGGCGCGATGGAGCCGGTGCTGGCGGCGGTCTTGGCGCGTGAGTTGGATCCGCGCGCGGCAGCGCGGCGCATCGTCGACCAACACCTGAAGACGCGGTAAGCCTAGCACATGAAGGGCCGACCTAGAGGTCGGCCCCTACACATGATCCTTACTTGATCTCGACCACCTCGCCGGGTTTCGCCACCTGCGTCGGCATCGCGTACTGCGCCGCCACCGCCGCGGCCAATGAAGCCGCTGCGGCCGGATCGGCATGCACCAGATACACGTTCGGCTTGTTCGTGAAACCGCCGAACCAGCGCAGCAGCTCGTTCTTATCGGCGTGGGCGGAGAAGCCGTCCACCCGCGCGATCGCCGCGCGCACCTGGATCGGCACGCCCATGATCTTGACGTTCTTGGCGCCGTTGACGAGCAGATTGCCCAACGTGCCGGGGCCTTGGAAGCCGGCGAAGCAGATCGTGTCGTTGGGGCGCGACAGCCGATTGCGCAGGTGATGCAAGATGCGCCCGCCGCTGGCCATGCCGCTCGATGAGATGATGATCGCGTTGGAAGCGATGTCGTTGAGCGCGATCGACTCCTGCGAGGTCTGCGTCTCGGTGACCCGCGCGCAGCCCATGCTGCCGGCTTCATCGCCGAACTGCGAGAGGTCGATGCGCAGGGCTTCCGGATGGCGCAGCATGATCGCGCTCGCCTCGTTGCCCATCGGGCTGTCGACGTAGACGTCCATCATCGGGATCTTATTGTCGCGCTGCAGCTGGCCGATCGCGTAGAGCAGCTCTTGCGTCCGCCCGATCGCGAACGCGGGCATCACGAGCACGCCGTTGCGCGCTTGCGCCGCGTTGATGACCGCTCCGAGTTCGTCTTGCGGATCCGTCGTCGGGTGGAGCCGGTCGCCATACGTGGACTCGCACAGCACCACTTCGGATTGCGCGACCGCCGTCGGATCGTGGAGCAGCGGCCTGCCGTACCGGCCGAGGTCGCCGCTGAACGTCAGCGTGCCCTCCTGGAACTTCAAGAGGATGATCGCCGAACCGAGGATGTGGCCCGCGTCGACGAAGCGGAACGTGCAGCCGTCGACGTCGCCCGCGTCCACGTTGTACGCTACCGGCTTGAACAGCTTGGCGACCGCTGTGACGTCATCGTCGTCGTACAGCGCTTTCGTGTGCAGGCCGCGCTCCGGGTGGCGCGCCGCGCGTTTGGCTTCATCTTCTTGCAGCCCAGCGGAATCGCGCAGCACCAGCGTCGCGACATCGACGGTCGCCGACGTGGTGTAGATCGGCCCTTTGAAGCCCTGCTGCACGAGCGCCGGCAGGTAGCCGCAGTGGTCGAGGTGGCCGTGCGAGAGCATGACCGCGTCGAGCGTCGTCGGATCGACCGGCGGCGGCGACCAGTTGCGCTGCGTGAGCTCGGGCAAGCCTTGATACAACCCGCAGTCGAGCAGGACGCGCGCGCCCGCATCGGTCTCGAGCAGGTGCTTGCTGCCGGTTACGACGCCCGCGGCGCCGATGAAGGTGAGGCGGGCCATTCGGTCTGCTCCATATTCTCCGTCTGCTTCAGTTCGACGAAGGTCGACGGGCGGCGGTAGTGCGTGGTGCGGAACTCGTCGATGCACCGCGCCACGAGGCGTTCGGGATCGCGGTCGTAGATGATGCACGCGCCGGTCTTCTTGCCGAGCTGCGGCACGATCTCCGGCAGCGCGTCGGCGATGCCGCCCGAGTCGGCCATCACGCCGATCAGCTTGCCCTCGTCGAACGCGATGCAGAACTCGCCGAGCGTGCCCGAGCGTCCGCCGACGATGATGATGATGTCGGACGAATGGATGTTGTGGACCTCGCGCCCCATCAGGCCGCTGCCGGTGAAGATGATGACGTCGAACGCGTCGACAGGAGACTCGTAGCGCTTCACATGCTCGCTGCGTGACAGCGCGGGCGAGATCCCGACGGACAGACCGCCCGCCGATTGCGCGCCGCGGGCCGCTTCGTACGGCAGACCAGGGCAGGCCCCGGTGATGAGCGCGCAGCCGCTGCGCGCGATCGCAGTGCCGAGGTCGAACGCGCGACGCCGCACCTCCGGCGCGATCTCGCCGCCGGATGACCCCATCACGCCGACCGTGCGGACGGTGGGATCATTATCCGGGTCGTACGATGGATCGAGGTCCTTCTCGGTGTCGCCGGAATACGGCCGCGGCTTTTCTTGCCGCGCCGGGTTGTCGCCCGTGGAAAAGGCTCCGTCGCTCATGTCGGCGGTCGCCTTTCGTGTCGGCTCGACGCGCCGCCTGCGGCGTACGTCGTCGCGCGGGCGACGATGAACCAGGCTTCCTGCGGGTAGCGGCCGTATAGAGAGATGTGCGCACTCGTCCCGACGTCCGTAACATCGCGATCGTCGCTCACGTCGACCACGGCAAGACGACCCTGGTCGATGCGATGCTGCGCCAATCCGGCGTGTTCCGCGACCCCTCGCAAGCGGGCGAGCTCATGATGGACTCCAACCCCATCGAGCGCGAGCGCGGCATCACCATCCTCGCCAAGAACACCGGCGTGCTCTGGGGCGACAAGAAGATCAACATCGTCGACACGCCCGGCCACGCGGATTTCGGCGGCGAGGTCGAACGCGTGCTCCAGATGGTCAACGGCGTGCTGCTGCTCGTCGACGCGGCCGAGGGGCCGATGCCGCAGACCCGCTTCGTGCTGCGCAAGGCGCTCGAGCAGGATCTGCCGGTCATCCTCGTCATCAACAAGATCGACCGCAAAGACGCGCGCGCCAAAGAAGTGCTCGACGATGGTGCTCGCGCTGTTCATCGACATCGGCTGCGCCGACCACCAGCTCGATTTTCCGGTGCTCTACACCAACGCGCGCGCCGGCACCGCCACCAAGGACCTCGATACGCCCGGCACCGACCTCACGCGCTCATGGACGAGATCCTCGTGCACATCCCCGAGCCGCCGGGCGACGACGACGGCCCGTTCCAGATGCTCGTCTCGAACATCGACCACAACGAGTACGTGGGCCGCATCGCGGTCGGCCGCATCTTCCGCGGCATCGTGAGGCCCGGCGATCCGATCGTGCGCATCCGCGGCGAGGAACGCACGAGCCATCGCGTCACCAAGGTCATGCGATTTCTTCGGCTTGCAGCGCCGCGAACTCGCCGAGGCGCGCGCCGGCGACATCGTCGCGATCTCGGGCTGCGAGCAGGTCAACATCGCCGAGACGCTCGCCGACGCGCTGCAGCCCGAGGCCGTGGACGCGGTGCTGGTGGACGAACCCACCGTGTCGGTCGATTTCCTCGTCAACACGTCGCCCTTCGCCGGCCGCGAAGGCAAGTACCTCACCAGCCGCCATCTCAAAGATCGGCTCGAGCGCGAGCTCGAGAGCAACGTCGCGCTGCGCGTCGTGCCCGATCCATCGCCCGACACGTTCCACGTCTCCGGGCGCGGCGAGCTGCATCTCTCCGTGCTCATCGAGACGATGCGCCGCGAGGGCTACGAACTCGCCGTCTCCAAACCGCAGGTCGTCGTCATCGAACGCGACGGCAAGAAGATGGAACCGGTCGAGTACGCCGTCATCGACGTCACCGAGGACTATGCGGGCTCGGTCATCGAGTCGCTCGGCAAGCGGCGCGCGGTGATGCTCAACATGGTAGTTACGGCTCGCAGCGGCGGCTCGAATACACCATGCCGACGCGCGCGCTGTTCGGGCTCCGCAACGAGCTGTTGACGCTCACACGCGGCACGGCGATCGTCAACCACACGTACTATGACCATCAGCCGCTCGCAGGCGAGATCCCGCAACGCAACTCGGGCGTGCTCATCAGCGGCGAGACGGGGCTCGCGACCGCCTACGCGCTCGACAATCTGCAGGCGCGCGGCGCCTTCTTCATCGGCCCGCAGACGGAAGTATACGACGGCATGATCGTGGGCCGCGCGAAGACCCCCGACGATATCACGGTGAACATCTGCAAGGCCAAGAAGCTCACCAACATGCGGGCGTCAGGCTCCGACGATGCGCCTAACCTTCCGCCGCCCGAGCCGATGTCGCTCGAGCGCGCGCTCGAGTTCATCGACGACGACGAGCTCGTCGAGGTGACGCCCAAGTCGCTGCGGCTGCGCAAGCGCGTGCTCACCGAGGACGGGCGGCGCAAGTCGAAGACGGCGGCGCGTCAGCGCGCGGCGGTCTCAGTAGAATAGAAGCGGAGCGGTCGAGTGAATTCGACCGCTCCGTGTCTTGCGCCGCTACTGGCGCGCCATCGCGATCCGAAGGCGATCCTCGGCGCTGATGTAGCGGTCCGCGTCGGATTTGCCTGCGTCGAGTTGCACGCCTAACACCGTGCCGTTGAACTCGCTGTCATGGACGCTGTACTCGCTGCTGACAGCGCGTGCCCGTGTCTCTGCCGACGTCGCAAGTCTCGTCGGCGGAGAACATCATCGGGACCGTCATCTCGACCCGGCCCTCGCCGACCTTCTTCCGTCAACGTAGAGCGTGACGGTGCCTCCTTTGCCGAGGCCACCGCCGTCGTATGCAAACTCCATGCGCACTTGATGGTTGCCGGCGGGGATCGGCTTGTCGCCGCGCACGATGAACGACTTGACCCGAAAAGTTGTAGCAGTAGGTCGGCTTGCCGTCCTTTGCGTAGAGCGTCCATCCGCCGAAATTGCCGCCCTGCGCGACGATCACGCCTTCGCGCGCCGCCTCGGGAACGATCGACCTGCGCGGTGATCGAATGCGACTTGTTCTTGAGGTTGAGATGACCGAGTTCTCGGACAGCCGGCCCATGCCGCCGAACAGCAACTGCGTATTGCCCTTGATGAGCGTCGGGCGACCGGCGATGTCGGAGTTGAAGCGCTCGACCCGCCGGTCGTCGAGCGGCAGCACGTTGTACTTCGTCGCTTCGATGAGGAAAGGCGCTGGAGGTCGCGCAGCTTCTCGGGATTCTCCTTTGCGAGTTCTGCGACTGGGTCCAGTCGTCGGGCGCGTAGAGCTCCCAGACGTCGTCGTCGTACGGCGGCAGCGGCGCCACCACCCACGGCGTGCTGTGTCGCGTGACCGCCGTCCAGCCCTTATGATAGATGCCGCGATTGACGAACATCTCGAAGTACTGCGTCTCGTGGCGATCGGGCGCCTTAGCGTCGTCGAACGAGTACGCCATCGAAAAACCATGCAGCGGCTTCTGCTGGCTGCTGTTCACGATCGTAGGATGCGGCAACCATGCGGCCTCGAGGATCGTCGGCGCAACGTCGATCACGTGGTGGAACTGCGAGCGGGTCTCGCCTTTCGCGTTGATGCCCTTCGGCCAGTGGACGATCGTCCCGTTGCGCGTGCCGCCCCAATGCGAGGCGACCTGCTTCGTCCATTGATACGGCGTGTCCATCGCGTGCGCCCAGCCCACCGCGTAGTGGTTGTAGGCCTTAGGCCCGCCGAAATCGTCGATACGCTCCATCAGGAACTCCGGCGTTTCGACGCCGGTGACGCCGTTGAGCATGAACAGCTTCGTTGAAGGTGCCGTTGGGCGTGCCTTCCGCCGACGCGCCGTTGTCGCCGATGATGTAGTAGATCAGCGTGTCGTCGAGGAGCTGAAGCTCTTCGAGCGCAGTCGATCAGCCGACCGATGTGATGGTCGGCGTGTTCGAGGAAGCCCGCGTACACTTCCATCTCGCGGGCGAGCACGGGCTTGAGCTCGGCGTCCATCGCGTCCCACGACGGGATCTCCGCGGGCCGCTTGGTCAACTCGGCGTCCTTGGGGATGATGCCGAGTTCCTTCTGGCGGGCGAAGGTCTGTTCGCGCAGTGTATCCCAGCCCTGGTCGAACTTGCCTTTGTACTTGTCCGCCCACTCCTTGGGCACGTGGTGCGGGGCGTGCGTCGCGCCGGGCGCGAAATAGACGAAGAAGGGCTTGTCGGGCATGAGCACCCTTTGCTGGCCGACCCAGTCGATGGCGCGATCCGTCATGTCCACAGTGAAGTGGTAGTTCGGATCGTCCGGCGGTTCGATCGGCACCGTATCCTTATAAACGGCAGGCGACCACTGGTTGGTCTCGCCGCCGATGAATCCGTAGAAGTGTTCGAAACCGCTGCCGGTCGGCCACTGCGTTGAACGGCCCCATCGGGCTCGTCTCCCAGACCGGCACTTCGTGGCACTTGCCGAACTGCGCGGTCGAGTAGCCGTTGAGCTTGAGCGTTTCAGGGAGCGGCGCAGTCGACTTCGGCCGCACCGAACTGTAGCCCGGTGCCGATGTCGCGATCTCGGTGATGCCGCCCATGCCGACCGCATGGTGATTGCGTCCGGTGAGCAGCGCTGCCCGCGACGGCGAGCAGAGCGCAGTCGTATGGAAGCGGTTGTACTTCAGACCGCTTTTTGCCGAACCGTTCGGCGGTCGGCGTGTTGATGACGCCGCCGAACGCGCTGGACGCGCCGAAACCGGCGTCGTCGATGAGGATGATCGAGGACGTTGGGCGCACCTTTGGGGGGACGCAACTGCTCGATCGGCGGGAAACTTGCGTGTCAGGGTCCTTCGCGTCGTACGTCGTGACGCCGACATACTGCGGATCCGGAATCGGAAGAATTGCGCGTTGGAGCGGGTCGGCGTCAGCCATGAAAGTCACCTCCTAGAATTGCACGCGATAAAGAGGCTAGGGCGCTTGGAGAGGACGTAACGAAAACCCTATCAAGTCGAGCAGGCCACCAGACATTGACCTGGGGCGGCTGCCATAATGGTCGAAGCGCCGCCCATCCGATGCAGAGGCATCGACGAATCGCGAGGCGTACTCATCATGCCTCGGCGGTGGAGTCCGCCCAGCGCGTGTGCTGAACCGCCGCAAGCCGGCCAATGACTCCTGAACGACGCGCAAACGCGCCTTCAGGAGGGAGATCCATGCGATCTTCGATTGGTCATGCTCGATAACGTCTGGCTGCTCGCCGCGTTGTGGATGGCACTCGCAGCGCTCGGCGCCGTCCTCTCGATCAAACTCAAGATCCCGGCGGCGCTCGCCGAGATCGCGCTCGGCATCCTCGCCGGCAACCTCATCGCGCTGCACTCGAACGCCTGGATCGATTTCGTGGCGGGCTTCGGCGCGATCCTCCTCACCTTTCTCGCCGGCGCGGAGATCGATCCTGCGATGCTGCGCAAACAGCTGCGTCCAGCCGCCGCGATCGGGCTGCTCTCGTTCGCGGCGCCGTTCCTCGGCGCGATGCTCTATGCGCGCTTCGTCGCGCACTGGGATCCAAACGCGGCCAAGATCGCCGGCATCGCGATGTCCACGACGTCGGTCGCGGTCGTCTATGCCGTGATGGTCGAATCGGGCTACGCGAAACAGGATTTCGGCCAGTTGATCCTCGCCGCATGCTTCATCACCGATCTCGGCACGGTGGTCGCGCTGGGCCTGCTCTTCGCCAACTACAACGCCTGGCTGGCGTTGTTCATCGGCCTTATGGTCGCGGCGCTTGCGCTCGTGCCGCGCGCCTTGCCAGCGGTCTTCCTGCGGATGGGCGACCGTGTCAGCGAGCCTGGCATCCGGTTGTTGTTCGCGGTGCTCTTCGTGCTCGCGGGCGTCGCCACGATCGCCAAGAGCGAGGGCGTGCTGCCCGCGTACTTCCTCGGGCTCACGTGCGCGGGCTTCCTGCTGTCGCATCTCGATATCGCCCGCAAACTGCGCACGACCGCGATGAGCTTCCTCACGCCGTTCTATTTCATCAAAGCGGGCACGCTCGTGTCGCTCACGCAGGCGATCGGCAGCCTGGGACTTATCGCCGCGCTCTTCATCGTCAAGGTCGGACTCAAGATCGCAGGCGTCTGGCCGGCAGCACGCGCCTTCGGCTACTCGACGCGTGACGCGGGTTATGTGACGCTCATGATGGCGACCGGGCTCACCTTCGGCACGATCTCCAGCCTGTACGGGCTGCTGCACGGCTATATCGACCAGCGACAGTACACCGCGCTCGTCACCACTGTTATCCTCACGGCGATCGTGCCCACCTTCATCGCCGAGGCGCTCTTCCCGCGCGTAGAGCAGTTCAGCGAAGCGGAGTCGGGCGGTCTTGAAGAGGTCGAGGTCTAGGCGGCGCTCGCGCTTACCCGCGGCGCGCGAGGAGAATCATCGCCTGCGAGTCGTCGGTCATCGCGGAACGATCTAAGCCGCCGTAACGTTCGATCACGCGCAGTCCCGCGCGGGCGAGCAGATGCTCGAGCTCGTAACGGAAGAAATAGCGCATCGGGAACGACTCGCGGAAATGCTCGGTATTGCCGGCCGTGTCTTTCATATGATATTCGAACTCGACTTGGATCTGCTGGTTCCACAGGTCTACCGCGGTGCGACGATTGGTGCGCCGCACGGTTCTTCCGTCGGACAACGGGGACCCGGGGCAGTCTTCGACCGCCTCTTCTTCAGGGCCGGCGACGAGGAGCCGCGTGCTCGGCCGGAAGCCGTCGAGTGCGAATGTGCCATCCTTCGTGAGATGGTCGCGCGCACATGACAGGCACGCGAGTTGTTGCTCCACCGAGATCAAGATGCTGGAAGGCTCGGAACGGCATCGTGATGAGCGCGAACCTACCGGCGAGCGAGAACGACGTCATGTCGCCGTGGACGAGCGACACGCGGGCGCGCACGTCCGGCGGCTCCGCCGCGAGCTTGCGCCGACAGACGTCGAGCATCAGTTCGGAGAGGTCGAGTCCGGTGATGGTCGCGCCGACGCGCGCCGAGGGGATGAGCACGCGGCCGGTGCCGCAGCCGAGCTCGAGCGGGACCGCCCGCGACGCGTGCGAGCTCGACATAGAACGCGACGTCGTCTGTGCGCAAGCGGCCGTAGACGACGTCGTATGAGTCAACGATGGCTGGGGCGTATCGATAGAGCGATTCCGAGATGCGCTACTCCCCCTGGTAGATGACCTCGATGCGCAGACCGCTGGGGTCGCGCGCCCACATCGCGTAGTAGTCCTCGCCGTATTCCGTCACGACGCTCGGCGGATCATCGATGTCGACGCCGAGCTCGTCGAGCAGCGCCGCGCATTCGTCGACTTTGGCGCGCGAATCGGCGTTCAAAGCGAGGTGGTCGAAGCCGACGTGACGCTCGCCGTCATAGAGGTCTTCGCACGTCTTCTTGGCCTTGTAGATGACGATCTCGAAGCCTTCGCGCTGATAGCCGAAGTGATCGTCCTTCTCGAAGACGAGGTCGAAGCCGAGCGCGGGCAGCAGGACGCTGTAGAACTTCTTCGCCACCTTGAGAGCGTCTGTGCCGATCGCGAGGTGGTGGATCGGATGAACTGGCATGCCGTGTTTTGAGGTCCCCGTTCTATGGGCGCAAAGGATAATCGCGACTTAAGGAAGCGAAAAGGACGCCTAGGGCCTTGTTACGACACGGCAAACGGGCAATCCCTGGCAGGTCGGCGATATCCGGCGCGAAAGTTTGCGCGATATGTCCACCGCCGCCTGGTTCCATGCGCTATGGGCCGATCAAACGCTCGCGCACGCGGCTACGTTCTTCGCCGACTATGGGATCTATATCTCGGCGTTTGCGCTCGTCGCCACCGCATGGCTCCACCGCGGCGAGCGCGGGCTACTGCTGCCGTTCGTGCTGGGCGCGATCGCGGCGGGGGCGCTCGATATCGTGATGGGGCGGCTGTTCTTCGAATTGCGGCCCTTCGTCGTGATGCATGTGACGCCGCTCATCAGCCACAATCCGGCGGATAACAGCTTTCCGTCGGACCACGCCGCCGCGACGGCGTACGTCGCCGCGTTCCTGTGCTTCGTGGACAGGCGCTGGGCCGTGGTGGCCGTATTAGCGGCGCTCTTGGTCGGGGTGGCCCGCGTCTTCGTCCTGGTGCACTGGCCGCACGACGTGCTGGTGGGCTGGGCGCTCGGCGCAGCGGTGGGCGTGGCAGCGGGCTGGTACGCGGCGAAACGACGCAACGCGATGTAGGGGTCGATCTTTAGATCGACCCTCGCACGACGAAGGGCCGACCTAAAGGTCGGCCCCTACATGAGTCGTCGAAGCCCCTACGTTATTCGTCGAAGTACTTCAGCGCGAGCGCCGACTTCAACACCTTGAGCCCCAGCAGCGCGCACTTCATGCGCGCGGGCGAGATGTTGATGCCCATGTTGGCGAGCACCTCGTCCTTGCCGATCTTGTCGATCTCGACAAGCGACTTGCCCTTGATCTCCTCGGTGAGCAGCGACGCGGAGGCCTGAGAGATCGCGCAGCCCCGCCCCTTGAAGCGCACGTCGGTCACCACGCCGTCGCGGATCGCCAGATCCACCCGGATCTTGTCGCCGCACAGCGGGTTGATGTCCTCGAACGAGGCGTCGGGGTGATCCAAGATGCCCGCATTGCGCGGGTTGCGATAGTGGTCGAGGATGAAGTCGCGATACAGCTCGTCCATGCCGGTGAAGGTGTCGTCGGTCATGCGATCTTAAAGATCTTCTTCGCCGTCTCGATGGCGTGCAGCAGCGCGTCCACCTCTGCGATCGTGTTGTAGAGATAGAACGAGGCGCGGGCGGTCGCCGGCACGCCAAGCCTTTCCATAAGCGGCTGGTTGCAGTGGTGGCCTGCGCGCACGCACACCCCTTCGCTGTCGAGGATGCTCGCGAGATCGTGGGCATGGATGTCGCCGACGGTCATCGAGACGACGCCGCAGCGATGCTCGAGGTCAGGGCCGTAGAGCGTGACGTTGGGGATCTCTTTGAGCTGGCGCATCGCGTAGTCGGTGAGGTACAGCTCGTAGCTATGGATGCGCTCCATGCCGACCGCCTCGAGATAACGCACCGCAGCGCCCAGTCCGACCGCTTCGGCGATGGCCGGCGTGCCGGCCTCGAAGCGCGCGGGCACGTCGGCGTAGGTCGAGCGCTCGAGGCCCACGACGCCGATCATGCCGCCGCCGGTGAGGAAGGGCGGCATCGTGTCGAGCAGCTCTTTGCGGCCCCAAAGGATCCCGATGCCGGTCGGGCCGAGCATCTTATGGGCCGAGAACGCGATGAAGTCGGCGCCCCAGACCTTGACGTCCACCGGCATGCGCGGCACGGCCTGACATGCATCGACCACGCTCACCGCTCCCGCCGCGCGCGCGCGCGCCGCGAGATGCTGCACCGGGTTGACGGTCCCCAGCGTGTTGCTCACCGCGGTGAACGCGAACAGTTTGGCGCCATCGAGCAGGGTGTCGAGATCGCGCAAATCGAGCCGGCCGTCGTCGGTGACGCGCACGAAGCGCAGCGTCGCGCCGGTCTGCTGCGCCAGCACCTGCCACGGCACGAGATTCGAATGATGCTCCATCTCGGTGAGCAGGATCGCGTCGCCGCGCTTGAGGTTGCTGCGGCCCCACGAATACGCGACGAGGTTAAGCCCCTCGGTGGCGTTGCGGACGTACAGGCATTCTGCGGCGCAGGGCGTGCCGATGAAGCGCCCGACCGCCGCGCGCGCCTCCTCGTATGCCTCGGTGGCGAGCTCGCTGATATGGTAGACGCCGCGATGGATGTTGGCGTGGTAGCGGCGATAGTAGTCGTCCATCGCCTCGATGACCTGGATCGGCTTCTGCGACGACGCGGCGCTGTCGAGGAAGACAAGCGGCTTGCCGTGCGGCCGTTCCTTCAAGATGGGGAAATCCGCGCGGATGCGCGTGACATCGGCGTCCGTGAGACCGTGGTCCACCCGTGCGACGGCGCTCATGCGTCCACTTCCACGGAGATCGACGGTCCGTTCATCACCACGGGATATACCTTGACCGGACGGACGGCGGGCAGGCGCGTCGGCCGGCCCGTCAGGATGTCGAAGCGCGCGCCGTGGCGCGGGCATTCGACTTCGCCGCCGATCAGCTCGCCTTGGTCGAGCGGGCCGCGGTCGTGCGTGCATTCGTCTGCGATGGCGTGGATGGTTCCGTCGTAGTTGCACAGCGCGATGCGCAGCGTACCGACCTCGACGACTTTGATCTTCCCCACCGGCACCTCGTCCAGCGTGGCGACCTCGACGAGCGTGGCCACGGCGTGCTTAGCCCTCGTGCTCGAGGTGCGGCGCGAATCTGGCCTCGAGCGGACCCGTGACGCGCGGGTCGCCGACGCGGTCGAGCACGTCTTGGAAGAAGCCCTCGACGATGAGCCGCGAAGCGGCGGCGCGGTCGATGCCGCGCGTGTTGAGATAGAACAGCTGCTCCGCGTCGATCGGTCCGACCGTGGCGCCGTGCGTGCAGCGCACGTCGTCGGCTTGGATCTCGAGCATCGGCTCGGTGTCGGCGCGCGCGCCTTCGGCGAGCAGCACGTTGCGATTCGCCTGGTAGGCGTTGCTGCGCTGCGCGCCGCGCTCGATGATGATGACGCCGGTGTAGATCGAATGCGCGTGGCCGTCGAGCGCGCTCTTGAAGAGCAGGTCGCTATGCGTGTCGGTCGCGCGATGGCCCTGCAGCGTGTGGTAGTCGAATTGCTGCGAGCGCTCGCCGTAGACCAGCCCGAGCATGTCGCTGCTCGCGCCCTGGCCGATCAGCTCGACTTCGACGTCGCTCTTGGCGAGCGCGCCGCCCGCGCCGAGGTTGAGCGTGACGAGCTTCGCGTCTTTGCCGATGCGGGCGTGCTGATGCGAGAAGACGGTCGTCTGGGGTCCGCAATCCTGGACGTGCGCGTACGTGAGGTGGCCGCCATCGGCGACCGAGACATCGGTGATGCCCGCGCTGAAACGGCCGGTCTCCCGATGCGTCTCGGTGACCGCGGCGCGCGCGTTCTTGCCGATCGAGATGAGCAAGCGAGGATACGTGCCGCCGTCGACCTCGACGACGATCGGTGCAGAGACTTCGACGTTGTCCGGCACGTAGACGAACGCGCCGCCGAGCCACGCGGCTTCGGCGAGCGCCGAGTATTTGCCGACCGTGCGGCCACCGCGCGCCTGGACCAGCGCCTCGCGCACGATCGCCTCGTGCGAGGCAAGTGCCTCTGCGAGCGGCTTGACGACGACGCCGCGCGCCTGGTCGGCGCTTGCGGCGGTGAGCTTGAAATGCGAGATCTCGGGAGCGGGCGGAGCGAGCTCGATGCCGGCAAGGGTCAGCCGGCGCCAGCCCTCGCTGCGCTCGGTCGGCACGGGCAGCTTCTCGAAGCGTTCGAAGGCCGCCGCGCGGATCTCGCGCAGCCATGCGGGCTCGTTCGCGGACAGGGCGGTGATGTCGGCGGCGTCGAGCGCCGATTTGGTGAGCGTGTCTGCCAAGGCTATCGTCTACCCGATGGAGCCTTCCATCTCGAGCGCGATGAGCCGGTTCAGCTCGACCGCGTACTCCATGGGCAGCTCCTTGATGAAGGGCTCGAAGAAGCCGTTGACGATCATCGTCGTCGCTTCGACCTCGGTGAGGCCGCGGCTCATGACGTAGAACAGCTGCTCCTCGCCGACCTTCGAGACGGTGGCCTCGTGCTCGATGCGCACGTCCTTGCGCGTCGATCTCCATGGTGGGATAGGTGTCGGAGCGCGACTCCTCGTCCATGAGCAGCGCGTCGCAGCGCACGTTGGACTTGCACGCCGTGGCAGCCTTCGTACACCTTGATGAGGCCGCGGTAGCTGGTGCGGCCGCCGGCCTTGCTCACCGACTTGCTGGTGATGATCGAGGTCGTGTTCGGCGCGGCATGGATCATCTTCGCGCCGGCGTCCTGATGCTGGCCTTCGCTCGCATACGCGATCGAGAGCACCTCGCCGCGCGCGCCTTCGCCCACCAGGTACACGGAAGGATACTTCATGGTGAGCTTGGAGCCGATGTTGCCGTCCACCCACTCGACGTGCGCGTTCTTGTGCGCCATCGCGCGCTTCGTCACCAGGTTGTAGATGTTCTTATACCAGTTCTGGATGGTGGTGTAGCGGATGTGCGCGCCTTCCTTGGCGATGAGCTCCACCACGGCCGAGTGCAGCGAATTGCTCGAGTACGTCGGCGCGGTGCACCCTTCGATGTAGTGCACGAACGAGCCGGGCTCGGCGATGATGAGGGTGCGCTCGAACTGGCCCATGTTCTCGGCGTTGATGCGGAAGTAGGCCTGCAGCGGGATGTCGACCTGGACGCCCGGCGGCACCCAGATGAACGAGCCGCCCGACCACACCGCCGAGTTGAGCGCGGAGAACTTGTTGTCGGCCGGCGGGATCACGGTCGCGAAATGCTCGCGCACGATGTCCTCGTGCTCGCGCAGCGCGGTGTCCATGTCGCCGAACAGGACGCCCTTGGCCTCGAGGTCCTTGCGGATGCTGTGATAGACGACTTCCGAGTCGTACTGCGCGGTGACGCCGCCCAGGAACTTGCGCTCCGCTTCCGGGATGCCGAGCCGGTCGAAGGTGCGCTTGATGTCCTCGGGCACGTCGTCCCACGTCTTGCCTTCGCCGCGGTCGGATGCGCGCATATAATAGAAGATGTCCGCGAAGTCGATCGCCTCGAGCACTTCGTTCTTGGCCCACGCCGGGAACGGCTTGGCGAGGAAGATGTCGAGCGACTTGTGGCGGAAATCGCGCATCCACTGCGGCTCGTTCTTCATCTGCGAGATCTGCTCGACGATGTCGTGGTCGATGCCCTTGCGCGACTTGAAGCTATAACTAGCGGTCTGGTCGTGGAAACCGTACTTATAGTCTTTGTCGACGAGCTGCTGCTGTTCGAGCGCCATTTTGTTTCTTGCCTTTACGCCGGTGCGAGTTCTTTGATGATCGGATCGTAGCCGGATGCCTCGAGCTCGTGCGCGAGCTCCGGGCCGCCCTCTTTGACGATGCGGCCTTTGACGAGCACGTGGACGACGTCGGGCTTGACGTAGTTCAAGATGCGCTGGTAATGCGTGATGAGCAGGATCGAATGTTCCGGCGAGCGCTGCGCCTCGATGCCCTCGGCGATGATGCGCAAGCGCGTCGATGTCGAGCCCCGAGTCGGTCTCGTCGAGGATCGCGAGCGTCGGCTGGAGCACGAGCATCTGCAGCATCTCGAGCCGCTTCTTCTCGCCGCCCGAGAAACCGTCGTTGACGTAGCGGCCCAGCGTCTTGGGCTCCATCTTGAGCTTGGCGGCCGCGTTGTCGAGCAGGCCCTTGAACTTGGCCGGCGTCAGCGGCGCATCGCCCTTGTGGCGCGCCATGAGCGTGTTGCGCATGAAATTGGCGACGCTCACGCCCGGCACGGCGGACGGGTACTGGAAGGCCAGGAACATGCCGGCCAGCGAGCGCTCGTTGGGCGGCAGTTCGAGGATGCTCTTGCCCTGGAAGAAGATGTCGCCCTTGGTGACCGTGTACTTCGGATGCCCCATCAGGACGAGCGAGAGGGTGCTCTTGCCCGAGCCGTTCGGGCCCATGAGGGCGTGGACGGTGCCCCGCTCGATCTGCAGGTCGATCCCGCGGATGATCTCGTTGTCGCCGACCTTGACGTGCAGGTCGCGGATGTCCAGGATGATGTCTGCCATGGTCCCTCGTGCCGACGCTGTGGAGCGGTCGAATTCATTCGACCGTTAGACGGTCTTGTTACCCTATTATTGTAGGCGTCCCGCCCTAGATAGTCAAGAATACTGTTGAAAATCTTGGATTAGTGGTTTATACTTACAGCACAGGGAAACCTGGCCACAAACATGCGTGAAGCAAGCTTTTTCCAATCGACCCGCGGTAGGATCGTCGAATCGCTCCAACGCCGCGGAGAGCAGACCGTAGCCGAACTGGCGGGCCAGTACGGCCTGACTCCCAATGCCGTCCGGCAGCATCTGGGCCGGCTCGAGCGCGACGGCCTGGTCGAGGAAGCCGCCCAGCGGCGCGGCCGCACCAAACCCAGCTCGGTCTTCTCCTTGACCCCCGACGGCCGGCGCCTATTCCCGCAGCGCTACAGCACGCTGCTCAAGGCCGTGCTCGAAGAGATCACCGAGACGCAAGGGTCCGAGAAGGTCGCAGAATTGATGCACGGCATCGGCAAGCGTTCCGCCCGGAAGTACGCCGCCCGCTTCGAGGGGAAGAACCCGCAAGAGCGGGTCGCCGAGCTGACCTCGATCCTGCGCGAGCAGGGCGTCGTGGCGGACTACGAGGCGAGCAGGCGACGGTTTCGTGCTGCGCGAGCACACCTGCCCGTTCCGCGACACGGTCGCGACGCACCCGGAAGTCTGCTCGGTCGTGCACACGCTCATGGAAGAAGTCTTGCCCGCGAAAGCGGAGCAGCGCAGCTCGATCGCCCGCGGCGACGAGGTGTGCGAATTCTCGATCCCCGGCGCCGGAGGCAAATGATGGATTTTCCCAAGTTCCAAGAGCTGGTCACCAATCGCACCGGGTTCGCGCAGATGCCCGATCCGACCGCGACCGGCGAGTACTTCTCCGACTCGTGCGGCGACATGTACACCTTCTATCTGAAGGTCGGCGAGGGCGAGCGCATCGACGACATCTCCTATTTCACCACCGGCTGCGGCTTCGGCGTGGCGACCTGCGCCATCCTCACCGAACTGGCCAAGGGCAAGACCATCGAGGAAGCCGCCCGCATCACGCCGGCCGACATCGAGGCGTACCTGGGCGGGTATCCTGAAAGAAAGAAAGACTATCCCGAGCGCGTCCTCGAGACGCTGCGCATCACGATCGAGAACTATCGCAAGGGCACCCAGACGACCACGGCGGCGGAGGCCTTCTCCAAGATCAGCTGAGCCTGAGGTTTTCCTGGGAACGGGGCGCTGCGACGCTAGTCGCATCAGTCTTTAATCTGGCTTTCACCTCGCTCTCGTAACATATACAGACAGCCGCCGTATACTAGCTGTACGACGCCTCACATCGTGGCGCGAAAAAATGATATGAAGAACGCAACATCGCTCACCTCACGGCGCTCCACGCCGCCCGCGGATACCATCTCGGTAGGCCGCCGGCTCGACGCGTCTGCCGCCAAGGGCCTCACGCGCGGCATCGTCCGGCTGATCCAGGCCGGCGCGCGCGCGCTGACGATCGACATGTCGGGCCTCGAGAGCGCTGATTCCGGCGGCTTCGGCGCGCTGATCAGCGCGCTGCGCAAGGTCGAGGAGGCAGGCGCTCGCGCTGTCATCGTCTGCGCCAACCCCGCGATCAAGAAGATGTTCGAAGTCGCGTCGGTCAGCCGGCTCGCACCTGTGGTGGTGCGGCTCGGCGATGCGCGCGCGATCCACGCGACCTTCGCGAGCGGCTTAGCCTCGTAACATTCCAAGGATATGTAGGGCCGATCTTCGATCGGTCCTTCGCATATGTAGGGGCCGATCTTTAGATCGGCCCTTCGCATGTAGGGGCCGATCTTTAGATCGGCCCTTCATTTTGGTGGGGCGACCTAAAGGTCGCCCCCTACATCCTTGTATGTCGGCCCAGCGATCATCGGCGCGCCCGCGTAGAAATCTCGTAGGGCTTCTTCGACCGTCAGCTCGTAGGCGGCGTGCTCGGCGTCCGGCGACGGCAGCGCCTTGACCGCGCCGCGCAGCGAATACGCCGCGGCATCCAACACGCACCACAGCAGCGCGCTCGAGCCGCGACGGAGATTCCGCTCCGTGCTCGTGCCCGCGCGCACGGCGATCGCGACGCGCCGTTCGTCGATCGCCTTGATCTCGGTCGGCGCGAGCACCGCGACGCGCGGCCGCCCGTCCTCATCGACGGTGACGAGCAGGTGCGCGCGCACGGGCTCGCCGGCCGGCGTCTCGACGCCCATCTCGAAGCGCAGCGGCGGCGGGATCCTGTCGCCTGCGTTCTCCGACATCAGCGGCCCACCAAGAACTGGTTCGTCGCGCGCTCGACGCCGATCGTCGTGCGTGGACCGTGTCCGGGCAGCACGATCGAGTCGTCCGGCAGCGTGAGCAGCGAGGTACGGATCGAGCGCAGGATCTGCTCCATCGAGCCGCCCCACAGATCGGTGCGGCCGATGCTCCCCGCGAACAGCGTGTCGCCCGCGAAGATCAGCGGCACGTCGTGCGGCGCGACGAACGACACGCTGCCCGGCGAGTGGCCGGGCGTGTGGAGCACGCCGATCTTCTCTTTGCCGAATTCGAGCGACTCGCCGCCGGTGAGATGCCGGTCGATCGTCGTGATCTGCGGCGCGGGCACGCCGAGCCACTGCGCCTGCAGCGCGATGTTCTCGTACATCTCCATATCGCCCTCATGCAGCATCGCCGGCGCGCCGGTGAGCGCTTTGAGCTTGGCGATGCCGCCGACATGATCGATGTGCCCGTGCGTGGCGACGATGGCGGAAACGGTGAGCCCGTGCTTCTCGAGCAACGCGGTGACCTTCTCGATCTCGTCGCCCGGATCGATGACGATCGCCTTTTTGGTGGCCTCGTCGCCGAGGATGATGCAGTTGCACATGAGGGCGCCCACCGGCACGCTCGCGAGGATCACGGCGCCCTTTTCCCTTTGGCGAGCGCCTTGGCCAGAAACGGCCTGGTCTCGACGATGAAGCGCTCGTGGGTGCCGGCGAAGCACGGCTCGACTTCGTCGTGCGCCTCGACGTCGAAGATCAGCCGGCGGCGATCGATGTCTTTGAGCGTCGCGCGCACGTGGAAACGCATGCCCGCCGGCGTCGCCGTGAGGTGCCGCACGTCGAGCCTGATGCCGACGGTCGACTCGCCTGCGGCGAGATACGGCGCTACCAGGCGGACGCATTCGGCCTCCGCGAGGCGCACGAGGTGCGGGGTTGCGAGCACCGGCACGCCGGGGTTGCCGTAGCGGTCCGCGAGCCGCTCCTCGGTCGCGATGTAATCGGTGGTCGACGAGAGTCCGATCTTGAGTTGATGCATGGCGGGTGTGCGGGCTTCGGATGAGATACGCGTTGTCCTGTCAAAAACGAGCGCATCGTGCAGTCATCCGAGATCGGGAGCGGCGCGACGGGCGCCGAGCTCGATCAGCGCATCCGCCGCTTCGTCGCCCGCAGCGATTCCAACGAGTTGGCGTTCGACCGGCTCGCGCTGGACCTCTTCGCCTACCAGTATGCGTCGGGCGACGTGTACCGCCGGTATTGCGATCGTCTGGGGCGCACGCCGGCGGACGTCCGGCATTGGGCCCAGGCGCCCGCATTGCCGACCTCGGTGTTCGCGCGCGCTCGGATCGCCTGCTTCCCGCCGGAGCGGACGCGTTTCACCTTTCTCTCCAGCGGCACGACACGCGCGACGCGCTCGCGGCTCGAGCTCGAGGACGCGGGTCTGTACGACGCCTCGTTGCTCACCCATTTCCGCGAGCGGGTGCTGCCGGATGCGACCGAGATCCAACTGGTCGCGCTCGCGCCTTCATCCGGCGATGCGCCGCACTCGTCGCTGTCGTACATGCTATCGAAGATCAGCGACGTGTTCGGCACCGGGCGCGACCGTTTCTTCATGCGCGACGACGAGCTCGATTTCGAGGGCGCGTGCGCGGCGCTGCGCGCGGCGACGGCGCCGGTGCTCGTCATCGGCACCGCGTTCGCCTTCGTACATTTCTTCGACCGCTGCCATGCGGCGGGGCTGCGCTTCCAGCTGCCGCTCGGCAGCCGGGTCGTCGAGACAGGCGGCTTCAAAGGCAAGTCGCGCGAGATCGAGCGCGACGAGCTCTACGGCTGGTTCGCAAGCGTGCTCGGCGTGCCGCGCGTGCTGTGCCTGTCCGAATACGGCATGTGCGAGTTGGGCAGCCAGTGGTACGACGCCAACCTCGCCGACTATTTCGCCGGCCGCAGCGCGCGGACCAACCTCAAGGTCGGACCGCACTGGGCGCGCACGCTCGTGGTGGACCCGGTGACCACGCAGCCGCTGCCCGACGGCGAGACCGGCCTGCTGCAGATCTTCGATCTGAGCAATCGCGGCTCGGTGGCGGCGATCCTGACCGGCGATCTCGCGCGCCACACCGGCGGCGGCTTCGAGCTGCTCGGCCGGGCGCCCGGCGAGCCGCCGAAGGGCTGCAGCATCGCGGTGGACGCGGCGTTGGAGCACACAGATGACTGATGGAGCGGTCGAATTTATTCGACCGCCCGCGGGTGAGGCGCGCGCGGCACTGATCGCGCGCGGCGCCGCGCAGTGGCGCGACTCATCTTCCGCCGTGCGGACCCACGCGCGCCGCGCGCTGGCCGGCGGCGCGTGGTCAGCACCGGCCGTCGAGGCGGCGCTGGACAACGTGCTGTGGGATCTCGATGAAACACGAGCGGCCGAGCTGGTCGCGCAGACTCCCGAGCTTCGCTCGGGCACTACAGTGCTCGTCGTGTTGCCGGGCAACATCATCGGCCCGGCCATCCAGTCCGCGTTCTGCGCGGCGGTCGCCGGCGCGCGGGCGATCCTCAAGGCGCCGAGCTCCGAGCCGGATATCGCGCGCATCGTCGCCGAGCAGTTCGCGCACCTCGGCCCACCGCTCGCGGGCAGCGTGGAGACCCGTTCGTGGGCCGGCGGCGACCTGGATGCCGAAGCCGCGGCGCTCGCCGGCGTCGAGCGTCTCATCGTCTTCGGCGAGGATGAGACGATCCGCCAGATCAGCGCGCGCGCGGACGACGCGGTCGCGATCATCGGCTACGGCGAATCCTACAGCATCGGCTTCGTGCCTGGGGGCTCCGATCTGGCTCAGGCAGCCGAGGCGGCGGCACGCGACGTCTGCCTTTTCGACCAGCGCGGCTGCATGTCGCCGCAGAGCATCTATATAGAAGGCGACCGCGGCCGGTCGGTGCTGTTCGCACACGCGCTGGCGCGCGCGCTCGACGCGCTAAGCCGCATCTTGCCGTGTGCCCCGCTGCAACCCGGCGAAGCCACGCTGGTGAGCGACTTCGTCAGGCAGATGAACGCGGTCGCGATCGAGGCGCTGCCGCATGGCCTCGACACGGTGCTGCGCGGCCCCGCACGCGACGGGGTCCCAGGGTACTGCGTCTCGGCGGAGGCCTTCGGGCAGCCGACGTGCGCCGGTTTCGGCCGCCTGGTGAGCGTCAAGCCGTGCCCGGATGCGCGCGACGTCGTCGCACAGCTCAAACATTACGGCAGAGCAGTTGAATCGATCGGCGTCGCCGCCGGCACCACCGACAAGGATCTGACAGCGCTGCGTGCATCCGGCGCGCTGCGTCTCTGCACGCTCGGCGAAATGCAGCGGCCTCCGTTCGGCTATCGCCCGAAGATCAGGGATTTCGAGCGATGAGCGAGACGAGCGGCACGCAGCTCGGGCGCATCGTCGTCGAGCCGCCGGGGCCTCGCAGCCGCGCACTGTCCGCCCGGCTGCGCGAAGTGGAGCAGCGCAACGTCACGTTCCTGGACGAGGACTTCCCAGTCTTCTTCGAACGCGGCGCGGGCGCGAATCTCATCGACGTCGACGGCAACGTCTACGTGGACCTCACCGCCGCGTTCGGCGTCGCTGCCGCCGGGCACAGCAATCCGGCAGTGGTCGAAGCGGTCACCAAGCAGGCAGCGCTGCTGTTCCACGGCATCGGCGACGTGCATCCGAACGAAGTCAAGGTCGCGCTGGCCGAGAAGCTGTGCGCGCTGACGCCGGGCGATGGCGCCAAGCGCGTCATCTTCTCATCGACCGGCGCGGAGGCCGTCGAGTCGGCGATCAAGACCGCGGCGCTGGCCACCGGCAAGCCCGGCGTGCTCAGCTTCACCTCGGCCTACCACGGGCTCACCTACGGTGCCCTCGACGCCACCGACCGCGATTTCTTTCGTGCGCCGTTCTCCAGACAGCTCGGCGGCTTCGCGCGGCGCGCACCCTATCCGTATTGCTATCGCTGTCCGCTCGAGCTCACGTATCCGGCGTGCGAGAACGCCTGCCTCAGCTTCGTCGAGGAGGCGATGGCGGGCGAAGGCGGCGACCAGATCGGCGCGATCATCATCGAACCCGTCCAGGGCCGCGGCGGTGACGTGCCGGCGCCGTTCGACTGGCTTCTCGAGCTGCGCGAGCTGTGCGATCGCCGCAAGCTCCTGCTCATCGCAGACGAGGTCTACACCGGCTTCGGCCGGACCGGCCGCTGGTTCGCCTGCGAGCACGCCGGCATCGTGCCGGATCTACTGTGCGTCGGCAAAGGCATGGCGTCCGGCTTTCCGATCTCCGCCTGCATCGGCCGCGCCGAGGTCATGGACGCCTGGCCGCGTTCCTCCGGCGAGGCGATCCACACGAGCACCTTCCTCGGTCACCCGACCGGCTGCGCCGCGGCGCTCGCCTCGATCGCGGAGCTGGAGCGGCTCGGCCTCGTGCAACGCGCGGCGACGCTCTCCGGCGATGTCGGCGAGATGCTTGCGCGGCTCGCCGAGAAGGTCGGTCCTGCCGTCGGCGACGTGCGCGGGCTCGGACTCATGTGGGGCATCGAGTTGGTGCACGAGGACGGCTCGCCGGATCAGCCGCGTGCCGCCGCGGCCGTCAATGGCGCGTTGCGCCGCGGCGTGGTCGTGCTCGCCGGCGGCCCCGACAGCAACGTCTTGGCCCTGTCGCCGCCGCTCGTGATCAGCCGCGAGCAGCTCGAATTCGGCGTCGATGTGCTCGCTGCGGCGCTCGCGGATGTGTGAAGATCATCGCGAATGCGCGTTATGCACAACTCTTCCACAACAAAGTTTTTCAAACCGCCGCTTATCCACAATTTAATGGCAAAACGAACAGTCGTTCCGCTTGTGCTGATTAAGGCCTGATTGTATACTGCCACTACACCGACCGCGGTGCCGGGGAAGCGAAGCAACAACGGATGGTGCGAGTGCAATCGCACAGAGCTGAGCGCCTCGGGAATGGTACCCCTGCCGTTGGGGACTAGGCTTCCAGCCCAGTGATGGCCCTGGGGATCGCGTCCCAGTAAAGCCAAAGTAAGCGAACCGGCAACGGCCGTTGACCAGTTCGAAAATGAGGCTTCCGCGCCATCGACCAGACCAGTTACGACCGGGCTCACGCCCGGTCGTTACTGTTTCCGGGGTATGACATCGGCCCGGCTCTCGCGAAGAACTGCCGACGTGTCCTCGTCGCTGCAAGAGACCGCCGCTCCGTACGAAGCGCTCATCGAGCAACCCACCCCCCACGCCCGCGCGCGCTACGGCGCGTTCGCCTACCGCGAGTTCCGCCTGTTGTGGTTCGGCCTGCTCGTGTCCAATACGGGCGGCTGGATGGCCATTCTCGCCCAGGGCTGGCTCGTCGTCGAGCTGGCGCCCAACGCGGCCCTCGCCTCGCTATACCTCGGCCTGGTGGGCTTTGCGCGCGCGGTGCCCGTCTTCGCGCTTTCAGGCGTCGCAGGGGCGCTCGCCGACCGCGTCGATCGCCGCCGTCTCCTCGCGGTCAGCCAGGCCGTGCTCGCGTTGCTCACCCTCGCACTCGGCATGCTCGCGCACACCGGCGCGGTGCGCGTGTGGCACGTGCTCGTCATCGCAGCCTGCTCGGCCGCCGCGAGCTCGTTCGAGGCGCCGACGCGGCAGTCGCTCGTCTCGATCCTGGTGGGTAAGCGCGAGCTGATGAACGCGATCGGGCTCAACTCCGCGGCCTTTAACGCCCCCGCGATCGTCGGACCGGCGCTCGGCGGCATCGTGGTGAGCGAGTACGGCGCAGCGACGTGCTTCTTCATCAACGCCGCCTCGTACGCGGCGGTGCTGGCGGCCGTGCTGCTCATGAAGCCGAAACCAGCCCTCGGGCCACCGCCAGAGCACGACATCTGGCATGACGTCATCGAAGGCTTCCTTTATGTACGGGCCAACACGCTGATCTTCGCGGTGCTCGGACTAGGCGCGCTCCAGGCGCTCGTCGCCCGGCCCTACATGCAGCTGCTGCCGGCGTTCTCGAAGTCGGTGCTCGGGGGCAATGCTCGGGAGCTGGGCATCCTCATGGCCGTGGCGGGCGCCGGAGCGCTCGCAGGCTCGATCATCACCGCGTTCCTCGGCGCCCGCCAGCCGCGCGGGCCGCTCTTGCTCGGCACCGCGGCCGCATCGGGCCTTTTCCTCGCCCTGCTCGCTTTCACCAAGACGATGTGGCCTGCGGCGATCGCGCTGCTATGTCTCGGCACCGTCGCCATGCTGTTCTTGGGCACGGCGAACACGATCTTGCAGACGCACACGCCGATGGCGATGCGCGGGCGCGTCATGTCGATCTACACGATGATCTTCTTGGGCTTCATGCCGCTAGGCTCGTGGCTGCTCGGCTCGATCGCCAGCGTCACCTCGCTGCCGGTGGCGTTCGCGCTCGGCGGCGCCGTGTTGATCGCCGGCGTGGCGATCACCGCGCGGCGCGCCGACGTCCGCGCCCTGACCTAAAAGAAAAACGGCGCCGCGTGTGCGGCGCCGTTCGTGATGTCTGGCCTTGTCCTTAGCCGTTCTGGTCGGGCACCACGATCACAGCCGAAGGACCGTGCGCCGGCACGCGTGGTGCTACGCTCGGCGCGTCGACCACGAAGAAGTTGGTGTCCGTTCCTGGGCCGATGGCAAAGGAGTCGTCGCCGAATTGGGTCGGGCTATGGTTGGTGTTGCTCACGCATGCAGCGTTGCGCGGATCATCGGCCGTAATCGAAGGAAGCGAGGGAACCGCCGCGTTCGGCGGTCCTGCCGCTGCGTTGACTCTCGGGGATGATCGCGGCTCCTACATAGGCGCCAAAGCAGAAGGTCCCGGTCGTGCTCGACTTCAGCAAGAAGTTGGTCTTCCAGCTCGTCGTCACTTTGCCGGGCGTACCCACGGTGATTCCCGTGCCGATGGCAGTCCCTGCGTTCGTGCCGTCGCCGCATAGCGCCGGCGCGGGGCACGAATACCAGAAGTCGAGCGTGCCCGCGTTCGGCGATGCGTTGAGGACGCTCACCGCGCGGATGCCGACCGGCGTCTGATAGACCGGCATGGTGAAGATGCCGAACGTCGTCGTGTGATACGCGGCGTCGCCTTCCGCGACGACCGTGATCTTCTGACCGGCCGCCACGGTGACGATCTGATCGAGGAACGTCGGGCTGCAGCGTGCCGTGCTGCACGAGTTTGATATCATGCGGTCCGACCGGCAGCTCGATGTACGGCGTGACCGGTACCGCGGGGCCGCCGGAGACGAACGGCACTGACGCCGCGTACGGGTACGCGAAATTGAGGATCGCGAGCTTGTTGTCGATATACAGGTCGGTGTTGTTCACGAGCAGGTTCAGGTTCGGCGAGCCTTGGACGAATTGAACCCGCGCCGAGCCGCCTGGAAAGCCGATGGGTTGGCCGAACGGACCCGATGCCGGCACCGGAGTCTGGCTGCTGACACAGGACGCCAAAGTTACCCCGGCCACCAACGCAGCGCCGACTGCGGCAAAACGTGAGAAGCTCATCCGCATAGAGGTCCTTTCCCCGAACGTGCGTGAGGAGTTCGCAAACGCGCCTTTGCGACGGTTGTACCGGGCCGTGTTTCGACCAGAAGGGGGGTGTCCCTTCCCCCGCCGCGCGACCTGTCGGACGGGCGGTTTAGGCCGGGGGCGCCTCAAGCCGCTTTTTCACGGCTTGCAGAAAATGGGACGCGACGGCGCCGTCCAAAACCCGGTGGTCGAGGCATAAGCAGAGGTTCATGATGTGCCGGATGACGATGGCCTCGCCCACCACCCACGGCCTGCGGACGATCGCTTCCATGGTGATGATGGCGGCCTGCGGCGGGTTGATGATGGGCACGGAGGCGATGCTGCCGAGGCTGCCGGTGTTATCCACAGTGATGGTGCCGTCGGTGAGATCGTCCAGCACGAGCTTGCGGGTGCGCGCCTTTGAGACCAGATCGTTGATGCTGGCGGCGAGCCCGGCCAGGCTGTAGCGGTCGGCGTCCCTGACCACGGGCACGACGAGCCCTTCTTCGACGTCGATGGCGACGCCGATGTTGATGTGGCGCCGCTGGATGATGGAATCGCCGGCCCACGTCGCGTTGACCATCGGGTATTCGCGGATGGCGCCGCATACCGCTTGGATGACGAGCGGCAGGAAGGTCAGCGCCACGCCTTCGCGCGCCTTGAACGCCTCCTTCTCTTTGTTGCGCCACTCGACGAGACCGGTGACGTCGGCTTCCACCATAGACCAGGCGTGCGGAATCGTCGTCTTCGACAGCACCATGCGTTCGGCGATCGTCTTGCGCATCTGCGAGAGCCGGATGACGGTGTCGTCGGGTCCGGGCGGTGCGATCGGCAATGGTTGAATCGTTGAAGCGGCGACTTTTATCGGCGCGGGCGCTGGCGCGCTCGGCGCAGGCGCGCTCGGCGCGGTGACGCTCGGCGCGTGCGGCTGCCGGCAGGCGCGACGACGGGAGCCGCGCTCGCGGCCGGCACGATGGCCGGCGCCGGTTCGGCGGCCGGCTTTTTCGCAGGCGGCGCCGTCGCAGGCGGCGTTGCGGCTGCGGATTGCATCGCTGCCGGCGCGGCTGCAGCTGCTTTGGGAGCCGTGCCGGATTCGACGTGCGCGACGACGTCGCGCGCGGTGAGCCGTCCGCCGCGTCCGGATCCGGAGAGCCCAGCGAGATCGATATGATGCATGCGCGCGAGCCGGCGGACCGCCGGCGAATAGCGCGCGCCGTTGCCGCCCGCCTGTGAATCTGCTTCGGCGGCCGGCGCGGCGACAGGTGCGCTGGTCGGCGGCGCACTCGCGACAGGTTCCGGCGCGGCTGCGGCGACGGGTGCGGGCGCAGGCGCGGGTGAAGCAGCGGCGCCGGCGCCGGTGGGCGGCGGGTGCGGCGACCGCGGGCGCATTGCGGCGGCGGGCGCGGCGGCGACGGGAGCAGGCGCCGCGACCGGCGCGGGAGCGGGTGTGGGCTCGCTCGGCGCCTCACCGGCCGCGAGGATCTCGCACACCGGCGCGCCGACCGGCACAGTCGTGCCTTCTTGCGCCATGATCCTCGAGAGCGTGCCGGCGAACGGCGACGGGATCTCGGAAGCGACTTTGTCGGTCTCGACTTCGAGCAGCGGCTCGTACTTGGCCACCGCATCGCCGGCCTTCTTAAGCCAGCGGCCGACGGTGCCTTCCGTGACCGTCTCGCCGAGTTGCGGCATCAAGACTTGTGGCACTACGAACCCCTCGTGGTCAGACGGCGATCAGGTCGCGAGCGGCCGCCGCGATGCGCGCGGGGCTCGGCATGAACGCCTCTTCATATTCCTTCGCGTAGCCCATCGCAGGCACGTCCGGACCGCACAGGCGCCGGATCGGCGCATCGAGCTCGAAGAGCGCTTCTTCAGCGATGATGGCCGCGATCTCCGCGCCGACGCCGCCGAACTTATTGTCCTCGTGCACGATGAGCAGCGCCGCGTCTTGGTCGCGGTCGCGATGATCGCTTCTTTATCCATCGGCCGTATGCTGCGCAAATCGAGCACTTCTGACGTCGATGCCCTCGGCCGCCAGCGTCTCCGCCGCTTCCACCGCCATATGGCGCATGAGGCCGTAGGTGATGATCGAGAGGTCCTTGCCGGGACGGGCGATCGCGGCTTTGCCGATCGGCACCGTGAAGTCGCCGTCGCGGCACGTCGCCTTTGATGAGCCGGTAGGTCCGCTTGTGTTCGAGCACGAGCACGGGATCGTCGTCGCGGATGGCGCTCGTGAGCAGGCCTTGCGCATCTGCCGGCGTCGACGGCACGCAGATCTTGAGGCCGGGGACGTGGTAGAACAGCGCCTCGACGCTCACCGAGTGCGACAGCGCGCCGCGAACGCCGCCGCCGTACGGCGTGCGGATCACGAGCGGACACGTGTTGCCGCCGTGGCGCTGCGATAGCGTATCTTGGCGGCCTCGCCCACGATCTGGTTGTACGCGGGATAGATGAAGTCGGCGAACTGGATCTCCGCGATGGGCCGCATGCCGGCCACCGCCGCGCCGATCGCCACGCCGACGATCGACGCCTCCGCGAGCGGCGTGTCGATGACGCGCTGCTTGCCGAACTTGTCGAGGAAGCCTTGGGTGATGAGGAAGACGTTGCCGCGCGCGCCGACGTCCTCGCCCATGATGAACACGCGCTCGTCGCGGACCATCTCGTTGTACATGGCGTCGCGCACGCCTTCGAGCACCGTCTTCGTCGGCATTACGAGAGCGGCCCCGACGCGTACACGTGCGTGTACAGGTCTGCTTCGGTCGGCGTGCGGCTGCGCCTCGGCCCAGTCGGTCGCCTCTTCGACTTCTTTCTCCATCTGCGCGCGCACGTCGGTGAAGAAGTCGTCGTCGGCGAGCCCGCGGTCGCGCAGCCATGCTTCGAACTTCGGCAATGGGTCGCGTGACTTCACCGACTCGATCTCGTCGGGCGTGCGATAGGTGAGCTGATTGTCGTCCGAGGTGTGCGACATCGCGCGATAGCACTTGGCCTCGACCAGCGTCGGTCCGCCGCCGCTGCGCGCGCGCTCGACCGCCTCGTGCACGACCGAGTACGTCATCACCGGATCGGTGCCGTCGCAGATCATGCCTTGCATGCCGTAGCCCGCCGCGCGGTCGGCGACGTTGTGGATGGCCATCTGCATCTTCTGCGGCACCGAGATTGCGTATTCGTTGTTCTCGCACAGGAACACGCACGGCACTTTATGGATGGCGGCGAAATTGAGCGACTCGTGCCATTCGCCTTCGCTCGTCGACCCCTCGCCGAACGTGATGAGCACGACCGCTTGCTCCTTGCGCATCTTGAACGCGAGCGCCATGCCGACGCCGTGCGGGATGTGCGCGGCGATGATGCTCGAGATGCCCGCGATGTTGCGGTCCGGCACGCAGTAGTGGTTGGGGAACTGCCGACCGCTCGAGAAGATGTCGCCTTTGCGCGCGAAGAGGCACATCAACTGCTCCTTCGCGGTGACGCCGTACGACAGCGCCAGGCAGGTGTCGCGGTAGTACGGCACGACCCAGTCGGTGCCGGCATGCAGGGCGAACGCGGCGCCCGCTTGGACCGCCTCGTGACCCTGGCAGGTCGCGGCGAAGGGGATCTTGCCCTGGCGGTTGAGCGCGAACGCGCGGTCGTCGCACAGCCGCGTCAAGAGCATCTTGGAATACATCTCGCGCAGACGCTCGGGCGTCAATCCGTCCGGCAATGCCGCACGGATCCGAGGCTCACTCTTCATAGGCGGGTTGGTTTCTCCCAGGCGCGGCGCTTCCCCTTACGCGCGCTTGTTTGAGAGTCGACCTAAAGGTCGGCCCCTACATGTCGGCCCCTATATGTCGGCCCCCACATCCTCGCCGCCGGGGGATTTGCGCGCCACGCCCGATTCTGCCGCCGCGGCGGCGACCGCCTTGGCGACCGCCTCGACCACCCGCGAGTCGAACACCGATGGGATCACGTATTCCGACTGACAGTTCGTCGGGCGAGATCACCGAGGCGACCGCGTGCGCGGCCGCGAGCTTCATCGCATCGTTGATGCAGCGCGCGCGCGAGTCGAGCGCGCCGCGGAAGACGCCGGGGAAGACGAGCAGATTGTTGATCTGGTTCGGATAGTCCGAGCGGCCGGTGCCGAGCACCGCGACGTACGGCTCGGCGAGCTCGGGCGCGATCTCGGGCAGCGGGTT
This sequence comes from Vulcanimicrobiota bacterium, assembly GCA_963805945.1. GTDB lineage: Bacteria > Vulcanimicrobiota > Vulcanimicrobiia > Eremiobacterales > Eremiobacteraceae > JAFAHD01. Next base: position 39,596 of record CAWDVP010000004.1, read on the forward strand.
CGCCATCGCGAAGACGATCGGGTCTTTCGCCATCGAGCGGACCTCGTCGACGCTGACGATGTTCGGCTTCGACAGGCCGATGAACACGTCGGCGCCCTGCAGCATCGCCGCCAGCGTGCCGGCCCGGCGCTGTTTGTTGCTGTGATCGGCGACCCACTGCCACATCTCGTTGCCGGGATACGCCGCGCCCGGCACGAGCGCGCCCGCGCGATCGACGCCGATCACGTCGCCCGCGCCCGCCGAGAGCAGGATCTTCGCGGTCGCGCTGCCGGCGGCGCCGACGCCGTTGATGACGATGCGCACGTCTCCGATCTTCTTGCGCACGACTTTGAGCGCGTTGAGCAACGCGGCGAGGATGATGATGGCGGTGCCGTGCTGGTCGTCGTGCATGACCGGGATGTCGAGCGCTTCGGTGAGGCGGCGCTCGATCTCGAAGCAGCGCGGCGACGCGATATCCTCGAGGTTGATGCCGCCGAACACCGGCGCGATGTTGATGACGGTCTTGACGATCTCGTCCGGCTCGGTCGTCGCGAGGCAGATCGGGAACGCGTCCACCCCCGCGAACTGCTTGAAGAGCATCGCCTTGCCTTCCATGACCGGCAGCGCGGCGTACGGTCCGACGTCGCCGAGCCCGAGCACCGCCGTGCCGTCGGAGACGATGGCGACGGTGTTGCGTTTGATGGTAAGGCTCCACGCCTTGCCGGGATCTTCGGCGATCGCGAGGCTCACCCGCGCGACGCCCGGCGTGTACACCCGTGACAGCACGTCGCGGTTGGTGACCGCGATCTTCGGATTGACCTCGATCTTGCCCCCGAGGTGCGCGAGGAACGTGCGATCGGTGATGTGGATGATCCGCACGCCCTCGATCTTCGCGATGTCCGCGACGACCCGGTGGAGATGATCCTCGTCGCTGACCTCGATGCTGATGTCGCGGATCGCGCGCTTCATGCCGACGCGGCTGACGTCCACCGCGCCGATGCGCGCGCCCGCATCCGCGATGGCCGCGGCGATGCGGGCGAAGGTGCCCAGCGCGGTCGGCGCCTCGATGCGCACGATCGAGGAAAAGGCGATCTTGAGCGGGCTAGCCACGTGCTCTCCTCATCTTCTTTACGTGTGCCCTTTCCGCAGCACGTAGGGGGACGCCCTTTGGGCGCGAAGCGATTGCCGCATGAACGCTCCCCGCCATCTGCGCGACCCGCAGGACACGCTCGCGCTGAGCGCCGCCGCAGGCGCGCGCGACGCCGGCACGCTCGACGCGTGCCGCCGCCTCCTGCTGCCGCTGCGCCAGGCCGATGCGGACCGGGGCAGCGACCTGGAGCGGACGCTGCGCTCGTACTACGCCTGCGGCTGCTCGGTCTCCAAGACGGCCGACGTCCTGTTCTTGCATCGCAACAGCGTCCGTTACCGGCTCGACCGCGTGCGCGCGCTGCTCGGCGCGCAGCTCGAGCATCCCCACGTCTCCGCCGCGTTCATCGCGGCTTTCGCGATCGATGCTGCGGCGACGCAGGACGAGGAACGGCATGCGGCTGAGCGCGCGCAATAAACTGCCCGGCGTGGTCGAATCGATCGTCGCCGACGGGCTGCAGGCCAAAGTCGGCATCCGCGTCGGCGAGAACTACATCGTCGCGATCGTGACCGCCGAGGCGGTCGAGGAGCTCGAGCTCAAAGTGGGCGACGCGGTCACCGCGGTGATCAAGTCCAGCTCGGTGATGCTCGCGAAATAAAAAGGGCCGACCTAAAGGTCGGCCCCTACATCAGCCGTCGTGATTAGCCGCCGAGATCAGCGGCGGGGGCGGCCGTTCTTGCGCTGTTCCAGGTCGGCGAACTTCGAGAGCAGCTTCGCGTTCGCGGCGCGCAGCTCGTCGATGTCGAGCCGCAGCCGTTTGACCTCGTCCGATTGCGCGGTGCTCGAGCGGATGCGCTGCGCCGCTTCGACCGCCATGGTCTTGAGCCGTCCGTCCACGTCGAGCCCGGCGATGCGGTCCAACTCGGGCAGCGCCGCCGTCGCGCCCAGCGCGCCCAGCGCGTGGATGGCCGCGGTTCGGACGCGCAGCGCCGGGTCGTGCAGCAGATCGACGAGCGCGTCGACGACATCCTTGCGCCGCTCGCCGAGCTTCCCGAGCGCGTGGACCGCCGCCCGGCGCGCTTCGAGCGGCCGGCCGTAGGCGGTCCATTCGAGCGCGATGGGGATCGCGCGCTCGTCGCCGAGCGAGCCGAAGCCTGCGAAGACGCCGCAGCGTATCACTTCGTCGAACGATTCTTTGGATAGCGCTTTGCGCAGCAGGTCGAACGCCCGCTTCGACTTCGTGCGGCCGATGGACGCGGCGGCGGCCTCCTCGACGAAATATGACGGATCGGATGCGAGCAGCGGTTCGAGCGCGCGGCACGCCTCGTCGCCGCGGAACTCGCCCAGCGCCGACGCGACCGCGCGGCGCGCTTTCGGATGCGCGACCTTGCGTCCGCGGACCAGCGCCGCGAACGCGGCGTCGGTCTTGATCTGGCCTAGGGCCGCGGCCGCTTCCGCGCGGACGCCCCAGAACGTGTCGCCCTCGAGCGCGGCGGCGAGCCCCTCGACGACGTCAGGCGCCGCATCGCGCGCGAGCGCGCGCGCGGCCGCGACGCGTGCGCCGACCTGCGCGGCGTGGCGCAGCTGATGCAGCAGCATCGCGCGCGGCACGTCGAGCTTGACGGTCTTCGGCACGTCGGCGTTCGGATCGAAGGCGAACGCTTCCGGCCGCGCGGGCAGCGGGAAGCGGAACGATTGCTCGCGCGCGTCGCACAGCTCGCGGCGCGTCTCGCGTTTGCCGCGCGGCAAGGTGAACTCGAAATCGATGGGGACGGCGAAGAGCGCGGTGGCGTCGTTCGAGCCCTGCGTCTGCTTCACGTCGACGACCGCGGCTTTGGCCTCTGCATCCCAGCGGTACGCGACGGTGAATTCAGGGTGGCCGGCGCCGAACACCCACTGGTCGAAGAAGCGCGCGAAGTTGACGCCCGCTCGCCTTCTCGACCGCGCGCGCGAAGTCGACGGTCTCGACGCTGCCCTGCGCGTGCTCGGTCACGTACTGCGTTGATGGCGCGCCACCACAGCTCGTCGCCCAGCTGAGTGCGCAGCATGTGCAGCACGGCGCCGCCCTTCTCGTAGAGGTGGCGGTCGAACAGATCGGCCGGCTCGAGGTACACGCTTGTGACGATCGGACGCCGATAGTGCTCGCTGTCCTCGCGCTGATAGGAATCCTGATTGATGATGGCGCGTAGGCGAACTCGTCTTCGCCGTGCTCGTGCTCTTTCCACAGCAGCTCGAAGTAGGTCGCGAACCCCTCGTTGAGCCAGGCGTGCGCCCAGTCCTTGCAGGTGAGCAGGTCGCCGAACCATTGATGGGCCAGCTCGTGCGCCACGAGCGGCTCGCTCGAATAGTCCTTATGCGCGCGCGCGTCGTGCAGCGTCGCATCGGTCTGCGTCGTGCACGACGTGTTCTCCATGCCGCCGAAGATGAACTCGCGCACGGCGATCTCGGCGTACTTCGCGTAGGGATACTTGTAGCCGATGCGCTCGTTGAAGAAGCGCAGCATCTTGGGCGTCTTGCCGAACGAGCGCAGGCCTTCAGCCTCGCGGCCCGGCTCGACGTACCACGACACCGGCACGCCGTCCGCCATGGTCGTGCGGCCGACGAACTTGCCCGCCACCACGCTGATGAGATAGGTGACGTGCGGGATGTCCATCTTCCAATGATAGGTCGTGGTCTTGCGCGCCTTGTCCGTCTCGGTCGACACGAGCGCGCCGTTGCTGAGCACGAAGAAGCCGGCAGGCACGACGGCGATGACCTCGCTCGTCGCCTTCGCGTTGGGATGGTCGACGCACGGGAACCAGTAGTGCGCGTCGGCGTCCTGGCCTTGCGTCCACACCTGCAGCGGCCGTTTCGGATAGCCTTTGTCCGGTCCGATGAAATAGATGCCTTGCTCGGGCTGGTGCACCTCGTAGTCCACCACGACCGTGGCGGACTTGCCGGCGGCCAGCCTCGGCAACTCGATGCGCAGCTGATCGCCGACGAGATCGAACGCGACCCGCTTGGCGCCGACGCGGGCGCTCAGGATGCGCATGCGCCCGGCTTGCAGTTCTAAAGAAGAGAGCGGACCGCCGACCGCGGTCACCGTCGTGGTGCAGCGCCCGTACAAGATCTTGCGCTCGAAATCGAAGGACAGCTCGAGCTTGATGTGGTCGGTCTGCGCCCGCCGGTCGGGCGCGTAGTGCTGCGTGCTGGGGGGTAGGGCGAACGCGCGGCGCCCGGATCCGTCGGCGGTGCGGCGCTTGCTGCGAGTGGTCAACGTGCGGCCACCGCTTCCTTGCGCTCGGCGGTCACGCTCTGCGTGACCTTCGGCGGAGCGAACTCGAAGTGGTCGTGCTCGGCGCTGAAATAGCCGAGGCCCTGCGTCGCGGTGCGCAGTTCGGTGAGATAGCGCGGCAGTTCGGCCTGCGGCACGAGCGCGCGCACCACATCCCAGCCGCTGCGCTCCTCGCTCGCGCCGTAATTGAGGATCTGGCCTCTGTGCCCTGAGACCTGCTGCAACACGGTGCTGGTGAAGTGGGTCGGCACCGTGACCTCCACCTTCATGATCGGTTCGAGCAACGCCGGCTGGCACTTCGGCAAACCCTCGCGCATCGCGAGCGACGCGGCCGAGCGGAACGAAGCTTCGTTCGAGTCGACGGTGTGGTACGAGCCGTCGTAGAGCGTGACATGGACGTCGACGACGGGGAAGCCGGCGATCGGCCCCTTTTCGAGCGCCTCGCGCACGCCTTTCTCCACGCCCGGGAAGAACTGCTTGGGCACGACGCCGCCGACGATGCGCTCGTCGAACTTGATGCCGCCGCCGCGCGTCTGCGGCTGGATCTCGATGTGGACGTCGCCGAACATGCCGTGGCCGCCGGTCTGATGTTTGTAGCGGCCCTGTTGCGTCGTCTTGGCGCCGATCGTCTCCCGGTACGGCACGGTCGGCAGATGGGTGTCGAGCTTGACGCCGTACTTGCGCTGCAGCCGCTCCACCGTCACGCCGAGATGCATCTCGCCGTGGCCGCGCAGCTGGAGCTCTTCGGTGAACGGGGCGCGCTCGGCGGTGACGCTTGGGTCTTCTTCTTTCATGCGCACGAGCAGCTGCGACAGCTTCGCTTCGTCCGCGCGATCGTGCGGGCGTATGGCCAGCGCGAAGGAGGCTTTGGCGGCCTGCGGCACCGGCATCTGCGTCTTGGCGTTGCCGGCGCACAGCGTGTCGCCGGTCTGCGTCGAATCCAGACGTGAGATCGCGACGATGCTGCCCGGCCCCGCGCTCGTCACCGATGTCTGGTTCTTGCCCTGCAGCACGAACAATCCGCCCGGCCGTTCTTTGGATTCCGGACGCCCGGGGTTGAGCAGCTGCGTGTCGCCTGCGACCGTGCCAGCGAAGATGCGCGTGACCGAGATCTTGCCGCTTTGCGGATGCACGAACGTCTTGCAGACCTGCGCGACGAGCGGCGCTGCCGGGTTGGGCTCGACCGGTTTGCCCGCCGCGTCGACGCGCGGCGTCAGCAGCGCGTCGGGGAACTGCGTGAGGATCATCTTCAGGAGCTGCGGCACGCCCCAGCCGCGCACGCCGGCGGCGACCAGCACGGGCACGATCTTGTCCGCGCTCACGTCCGCTTCGAGGTCGTGCTCGACCTCGTCGACCGGCGGCTCTTGGCCTTCGAGGATCTCTTCCATGAGATGGTCGTCGAAGTCGGCGAGCGCTTCGAGCAGCTCTTCGTGGGGTTTGTCTGCGAAGTGTTCGGGCAGCGTCGACGCGGTCGTCGCGCCACGCGTCGCCATACGCATACGCCTGCAGCGTGACCACGTCGACGTAGCCGGCGAGATTCTCGCCCTGGCCGATCGGCAGCTGTTCGGCGACGACGTGGTTGCCGAAACGCTGGCGCAGCTGCGCGTAGGTCGCGGGGAAATCCGCGCCGGGCCGGTCGAGCCGGTTGATGACGAAGCAGTGCGGGATCTTGCGCGACTCGAGGTGATCGACGAGGATCTCGACCTGCGGCACGCGCGCCGGGTCGGCTTCGACCACGATGACCGCCGCGTCGGCGCCGAGCAGCGCGAGCTTCGTCTCCTCAAAAAAATCGACTGCGCCGGGGCAGTCGATGATGTTGAGGCGTCCGCCGTCCGTCTGCAGGGTCGCGAAACTCGGAGCGACGGACATCTGGTGCGCGTGCGATTCGGGATCGTGATCGGTGGTCGCGGTGCCGTCCGTCACCAGCCCTTTGCGCGGTATGGCGCCGGTGTGCGCGAGCAGCGCCTCGACGAGCGTCGTCTTGCCGCTATGATGCGGTCCGACGAAAGCCACGTTTCTGATACCTGCGGCCGCGGGCGTAGCCATCTGAGATCACCCCCAGGAGTGGCGGTAGTGCGGTGCCCGAGCGAAGCTCGGGTCCCTACCGCTCCAGACGAAGAGCGCGAGGAAGGCCCGGCTTCGACGCCGTCGCGGCGCGCCCTGTCAACCCCCAAAGGGCGCGCCGCCATATTGTTTGAAAAACAGCATATGCTTGCGACCGCGACGCTGCGCGTCAACGAAACGTTCCTGTCCGTGCAGGGCGAGGGCAGCGCGATCGGCGCGCCGACGTTCTTCATCCGCTTGGACGGTTGCCCGCTGCGTTGCGCGTGGTGCGATACGCCCTATGCGCTCGCCGGCACTGCGGGGGTGGAGACGACGCCCGAGCAGCTCGTCGCGCGCAGCGCCGGCGCGCAGCGCATCGTCATCACCGGCGGCGAACCGCTCGCACAGGATATCGGTCCGCTCACGGCTTCGCTCGCCGGCCGCCATATCACGGTCGAGACCAGCGGCACGATCTTCGCCGATCTTCCCGTCGTCGCGCTCTTCTCGATCAGCCCGAAGGTGGGCAGTTCGGGGTACACGCCAAAGCCGGCCACGCTGCGCAAGTTCTGCGCGAGCGCCGCGGGCCGCATGCAGCTCAAGTTCGTCATCGCCGACGCGCGCGATTATGAAGAAACATTGGCGTGCGTCGACAGAGCCTCGCCGATGCGCTCCCGCCGGCACGCCCATCATCTTGCAGCCGGAGAGCGCGAGCGCCGGCACGGGCGACGCATACGTCGGCGCGCTGCGCGCGCTGACCGAGAAGACGATCGCCGATGAACGCTGGCAGCGCTACGACGTGCGCGTGCTGCCGCAACTGCATCACATGTTGTGGGGCGGAGAGCCCGGCCGATGATCTCGATCTCGCTCGTCTGCGATTTCGACGCCGCGCACCGGCTCGTGCTGCCGTACGAATCGCCGTGCACGCGGCCGCACGGCCATCGCTATCAGGTGGAGATCGCCGCGTCGGCGCAGCAGCTCGAGCACGGCATGGTGGTGGACTACAACATCCTCAAAGAGGTCGTCGCCGGCGTACGACCACGTGGACCTCAACGCGCTGCCGGATTTCGCCGAACTGCCGACGACCGCCGAGAACATCGCCGTCGTGCTGGCGCGCAAGCTGCAGGCCGCCGTCGGGGCGCGCGTGAGCATCGATGAAGTGGTGGTGCGTGAATCGCCGCTGACCGCGGCGCGCTGGAAGAAGGGCTGACGGAAAAAAGAAAAGCCCGGGATCTCATATCCCAGGCCGCGTGCGCACGGAGCTTGACTACTCTGCTTCTTCTTGTTCCGTCGTTTGCGGGATCTCGGGCTCCGTCGACACTTCGAGCGTGCCGGCTGCGATTTCCGCGAACGCGCTGCTCACCGCTTTTTCGGGATTGGAGCCGGCGACGGTCGATTCCGCGCCGTTGACGAGCTGTTGCGCGCGCACGCGCGCGGCGTTGACCAGAAGATACTTGTTGGGGATCCGCTCGACGAGCACGTCGATGTTGCCGAATGCCCTTGAAACGTCTTTCTCTTGCATGCTTTCTTCCTGACCCGAGCTTCGCTCGGGCACTACATAATGGCTACGTTCGTCGTTGCGGGACGAACGAACCCAATAGTGATATCCGCTTTTCGCTGAATCCTAAGTATAACAGTACGCAAGTCGCATAACAAGGAGGCTGCAGCGGCAAGCGCGGCAGAAAAGCGAGGCATAATGAAGCTCTTCCTCTCGATAACGGCCCTCGCCGCGCTCATCCTAATGCTCGATTCGACGCAAGCCCCAGCGATGCACCTCATCTATCCGCCGCCGGTGACGGTCCAAGTGACCGAGCCGGGCCAGCGCGTGGCGCTCGTCGACATCGATCGGACGCCGGTCGGCGCGGACATCTCGGTCATCGGCTACTACTCGCACAAGTCGGACGAGACCGACGGCGACCTGCAGGTCTATCTCATCGATCACAAAGGGCAGCTTCATGGTCGCCGAGGCGCCGCATCGCTTCCGCGACATGCGCTTCTTCATCCGCGGCCTGCATTTCCACCGCGGCGATCTCGTCATCGTGCGCGGCACGCTCACGCGACAGCTCGACAAGCCGACCGACAACTACCCCGCCGGCTGGATGGAGATCAATCCGGTCACCTCGATCGCGCACTACCACGGCGAGATCCCGCCCGACCTCCACTACACGCAGGTCACGCGCAGCCTGTTCGGCCACACGAAGGTGGTCGAGAAGTAGCGATGGAGGTCGTCGCGATCCTCGGCGAGCGTCTCTACCACGCGGCGGGCAGCGAATGCCACCGCACATTGGAGAAGGACGGCGCGCAGGTGCTCACCATCACCGCGGCGCTCGCGCACGAGGTCGGCATGGAGCCATGCGGCGTGTGCATGCTCGGCGCCGAGGAACAGCGGCCTACGCGATAAACGGCGTGAGCGCCGCGCGCAGACCCGTCCGGCAGCTTCTTGCCCTTGAACGTCGCGCGTTCGACGCACACCAGGACGATCGTGCAGTCGGCGACTGCCGCGCCGTCGATCTTCTCGATCGCGAACGCGAGTGAGATCGATTTCTCGCCGATGCGCTCGATGCACGCCGACACCCGAAGCTGCTCGCCCAAGCGCGCGGGGGAGCGGAAGACGCAATCGTATTTCACCCGCGGCAGCCAGCAATCGAAGCGGTCGAAGACCTCGCCGTAGGGGACGCCGGCCGCGCGGAACAGCTCCTCTTCGGCGATCTCGAAGAAGCGCACGAACGTGCCGAAGTAGACGACGCCGGCGGCGTCGACGTCGCTCCAGCGCACCCGCTCTTCGATCTGGAAGCGGCTCATTTCTTCACCCCGCGCGGATCGACGATCATGTACGTCGCGGTGCAGCGCGCGCAGATCGCGCCGCCTTCGATCTCGACGGTCGCGCTGCCGAGCATGAGCGTCTTGCCGCGATGCACGACGTCGCCGCGCGCGATGATCGGCCCCGCCGTGATCGGCCGGATGAACTGCACGTGCAGGTCAGTGGTCACCATGTCGCGGTCCTCGGGGATGAGCGAGCGCATCGCCACCGCGACCGCGGCGTCGGCATATGCGGCGACGATGCCGCCCTGCACCGCGCCTTGGTACTGCGTGAACTCTTTCTTGTACGGATAGCGCAGCACCGAGGTGCCCGGCGCGTGCGCGACGACCTCCATCTCGAAATTGTCGACGATCGGGTTGTCGTAGAACATCCGATGGAGCCGCTCGGGGATCTGGCTCGGGTCGATGCCTTTGGCCGGCATGCGCTACGTCTTCGCTGTCGTGCGTGCGTCCGCGCGAGCCGGCTCGAAGCGGGCGGTGAAATGACGCAGCGGCGGCGCCTGCCACGCGATGTCGAAGCCTTTGATGTGCTGCCGGCGCGTGTAGACGTCGGCCATGACCTCGATGACGTAGTCGATGTGGCTCTGCGTGTAGGTCCGGCGCGGGATCGCGAGGCGCACCAGCTCCATCGGCGCGAGCTGCTCCTCGCCGCTCGCATCGGTCTTGCCGAACATGACGCTGCCGATCTCGACCGCGCGGATGCCGCCCGTGAGATACAGTTCGGCGACGAGCGCCTGGCCGGGGAAGTTGCGTTTGTGGATGTGCGGCAGCAGCGCCGCCGCGTCGACGTAGATCGCGTGGCCGCCTGGCGGCTGCACGATGGGCACGCCCATCGCGGTGAAATGCCGTCCGAGGTAACCGGTCGATGCGATGCGGTAGCGCAGGTAGTCGTGTCGAGCACCTCGTGCAGTCCGATCGCGATCGCCTCGAGGTCGCGGCCGGCGAGCCCGCCGTAGGTGGGAAAGCCTTCGGTGAGGATGAGCAGCGTCGCTTCCTGTTTGGCGAGCGCATCGTCGTTGCTGGCCAAGAAGCCGCCGATGTTGACGAGGCCGTCCTTCTTCGCCGACATGGTGCCGCCGTCGGCGTACGAGAACAGCTCGCGCGCGATCTCGCGCCACGTCGCGCTCCGCGTAGCCCTCCTCCCGCTCGCGGATGAACCAGCAGTTCTCGGTGAAGCGGCACGCGTCGAGGTACAGCGGCAAGCCGTGCCGCTTGCAGACCGCGCTCACCGCTTTGATGTTCGCCATCGAGACCGGCTGGCCGCCACCCGAGTTGTTGGTCACGGTGAGCATGACCAGCGGGATGCGCTTTGCGCCCACCCGCTCGATGAGCGCTTCCAGCGCGGCGACGTCCATGTTGCCTTTGAACGGGCAGCGTGGCGGGCTCCAGGCCTTCGGGAATGGGCAGGTCCACCGCCTCGGCGCCGACGTGCTCGACGTTGGCGCGCGTGGTGTCGAAATGGGTGTTGTTGGGCACGACGTCGCCCGGCTTGCACACGATGGTGAACAGGATGCGCTCGGCGGCGCGGCCCTGGTGCGTCGGCAGGCAGTGCTTGAAGCCGAAGATGTCGCGCACCGTGTCTGCGAAGCGGTAGTACGATGTGGCGCCGGCGTACGACTCGTCGCCGCGCATGATGCCGGCCCACTGGTTCGCGCTCATCGCGCCCGTGCCGGAGTCGGTGAGCAGGTCGATGATGACGTCTTGCGCGGGTAGTAGGAACGGGTTGTAGCCCGCCGCCTCGAGCAAGCGCTCGCGCTGGGCACGCGTGGTCATGCGCAGCGGCTCGACCGCCTTGATGCGGAAGGGCTCGATGATCGTCTTGAAGGTGGTCGGCTTATCGGACGCCAGCGAGCCGTCCCTCTTCGAAATCGATGAGATCGGTGCGCGTCTTGATGTTGACCTTGCCGGGAGCGATCTTCATGAGATCTTGCTTGAAGTGCGCCCAGCCCTTCTCGTTGGTGGGCAGCCAGTGCGTGATGCGCTCGTTGTGGGCTTTGAGCTCTTCTTCCGTGAGCGGCTTGCGCGCGGGTTCGAGCGCCTTGAGCACGCCGGCGTCGTCGGGCGCCTGGCGCACCGCCGCGAGGAACTGCTCCGCGTCGACGCCGAGGGTGGCGAAGAGGTAGCGGTCCATCGAGCAATCGTAGATGTATTCGCCGATCGTGCCTGCGAGCTGCGCCCGGGCTTTGTCTATCGTGCGCGGCACCATCGCGATGCCGCCCGCCCGCTCGCGCGGGCTGCGCGGGAAGTCTTTGGTCAGATCCATCGGACGTGCATACTTCGGAAAGATTCCGGCTTCATCCCCCAAGGAATCGCGCGACCGGCAGACAAGTCTGCGGGCGTGATTGCCGACCTCACGATCGCTTTGAGCCATTGCCCGAAGTGCCGCGCGCCCGGACTCGAGCGCAGGCACTACGTCTATCCCGTGCTCGGCTACGGGGAATTCGAATTCGCCTGCTTCATGTGCGGCCTCACCTTATGGCCGCAGCACGATGAGTCGCCGAAGCAGAGCTACTATCGCCGTTTGATGGATCGTTTCGCAGGCTAAGATCCCGTGCCTTGGTAATGGTCGAGGCCGCGCCGCCAGAACAGATACGCCCCGCAGAACCATACCAGCCCCACGATCGGCGTCAGCCAGCCGAAGATCGGATTGATCTGCAGCTCGGCGCCGGCGTGCTGCTGCAGCAGCGTCGACGCCGGGAAATAGTTCATGAACGCGAACGGGAACACGAACGACAGCGTGAAGCGCACGATGCGATTGTAGATCGAGATCGGGTAACGCGTGAAGTCGTTCTCCAGCGACATCACGACCCAGCGCAGCGCCTCGAGACGGATCACCCAGAACGCGATAGTCGCGACCGCGAGCTGTATCGCGAAGTCGATAAGCGCGCCGCCGGTCATCGCTCCGAGCAGCAGCAGCGCGGTCCACGGCGTCCAGTGCAGATGCACCAGCCACTGCGACGCCGAGAAGAACACGATCGCCACCGCGAGATCGTCGGGCCAGATCTGCCCGGGCTGCGAGAGGACCTGGAAGAGCGGGTCGAGCGGGCGCACGAGGAAGCGGTCGAACTTGCCCTCGCGGATGTGCTCGCCGACGTCGCCGACGCTGAAGAACAGCGTGTTGTTGAGCGTGTGCGCGAGCATGTAAAGCGTGTATAGGAAGAAGACTTGCTGCCACGTCCAGCCGTGCATGATGGGAAAGCGATGCATGGTCAGCCAGATCGTCATGACCGCCGAGCCGTGCAGCACGAGCGTGAACGCCAGCCACACCCAGAAGTTCGCGCGATACTGCGCCAGCGTCAGAAAATTGAGCCGCCAGAACTCCTTGTACATGCGCCAATAAGGCGCTAACCCCGAACCTGGCCGGACGGCGGCGATCGCGCTAGCCACCTTGGATCACCACGCGTCGTTCGCCGACGCGCCACAGCGCGAGCGCACAGACGCCGAACACGACCGCCCACGCGGCCTGCATCCCAAGCGTCGAAAGCAGCTCGGCACCCTGATACTTGCCGAGATAGATCGACAGCGGCGCGCTCATGATCGCGGCGAACGGCGAGGCGAGCGCGATCTTCGTCAGCGCTTCAGGGAAGAATTGCAAGGGCACGACCGCGCCGGACAAGAGCGAGGTGATGAACTGCACCATGATCTGGAAGCCGAAGATCTCCATCGTCCAGAAGGTGATCGTGGCCATGAGCAGATCGAGGAAGTAGTTGACGATGAACCCGAGCGCCACGCTCACCACGAACGCTCCCGCGTCGAGCAGCGAAGCGGGCGGGCTCAAGTGCGTGCCGGTGAGCGCGAGCAGCCCCATCGCGATGAGCAGCGACGGCACCATCTGGACCAGCGCGAAGCCCGACTGGCCGACGGTGTCGGCGAAGACGTAGAGCGGCACGCTGATCGGGCGCATCAGGTCGATCGCGATGTTGCCTTCGCGGATCTTCTCGCGGATGACGTACGCGCCGTTGACGTTGTAGAGCAGGCCGAGCAGCAATGCGAGCGTCGAGTACGTGATCATGTCCTTGAGCGAGAAGCCCGCCTGCGGACCGTTGGCCGCATAGAGCGCGGACCACAGCGCGAAGTAGAGGTAGACGCGCAGCGCCACCGAGCCGATGTGCGTGAACACCTCTTCGCGATATGTGGCCTCACGCGAAAAAGCGACTTTCGCGAACTCGATGTAGGCGCCGGGCTTCATCAGTGCGTGACGCGGCCTTTGAACTTGACTTTGGTCACCGGGCTGACGAAGCGCAGCACCGTCTCGGTCGGGCCGGTGCCGAGGTATGGCGAGCCGCCGATGACCCACATCGTATTGCCCAGGGCCACCATCGCCATGCCGTGGCGCGGGCTCGGCAGCCACGGCCCGCTGATCCAGCCGTTGGCATTGGTCGAGGAGATCTCGCTTGTCTGCGTGTTGGAATCGTTGAGCAGATCCTCGCCGCCCGCCGCGACGAGACGGTTGTTGACCGCCGCCATGCCGAAGTCGCTGCGGCCTTGGTGCAGGTCGCTGCAGGTGCGCCAGCTGTCCTTGACCGGGTCGTAGGCCTGGCAAGCGCGCAGGTTGATCTGGTCGATGTTGCGCCCGCCGACGAGGTATATCTTGTTGTCGATCACCGCGGAGCTGGCGGCCCAGCGCTCGCTGCCGAGCGCGTACTCGCGCACCGACCACTGGTTCATCTCGGGATCGAAGACCATGACGCTCTTCTCGTCGTTGCCGTGCGAGCTTTGGCCGGCCATGACATACAGCTTGCCGGCGACCGCCTGCATCACCGGGCCGTAGCGCGGGATCGGCATCGAGGGCATCTCTGTCCACGTGTCCTCGACCGGATCGTAGCGCCAGAACTTGTTGGTCACCAGATTCTCGATGCGGCCGCCCGCGACGTAGAGAAATCCGTTCAGACCGGCCGCCGCCGCGTGGTCGACCGGCTCGGGCAGCGTCGCGGCGTAATGCCATTCGCCCGGATGGGAGATGATCGGCCCGGCTTCGCCCTCGCGCGCTTCGTCCGAGGGGAAGGTCGGCTCGAGGATGAGCAGCGTCGCCATCTGCTCGTCCTTCGGACCGAAGCCGCCGACCAAGTAGATACGCCCCGCCATCACCGCCGCAGCGGCGTCCTGGCGCGGCGAGGGCAGGTTGGGCCCCTTGACCCATATGCCTTTGTTGAGATCGACGCGCAGATCGTAGTCCGCGGGGTTCGGCGTCGGCGTCGCGGTCGGCGGCGGCGCAGCGCCGGACGCCGGCAGCACGCCGTATGCGGCGAGCGCGAGCGCGGCGGTGAGGAAGATGCCGCGGCGCGTCATGATACGGTCTCCGGCGTCGGCGCGACGAGCGCAGGCTCGCCGTCAGCGCTCGCGAGCCCGTGCTGGTAGATGCCGCGGATGATCGTCTCGAGCGCCGGCTCGGCGATCGTCACGTCTTTGAGCTCGTAGGAGCTGCGTCAAGGCTTGAGGATGAGCTCGTCGGCGCGCACCGTATCTCGATCGAACTCGATGACGACGCGCGGCCCATCATGCTCGATGACCGTCGCGCCCTTCATCATCAGCCGGAAATCCGAGCAATCGTCGCAGTTGAGCACCGCGGTGAGCGTGCGGTTGCGGCCGTAGCGCTGCTTGATCGTCTCGACGCTGCCGTCGTAGAGCGTGCGCCCGTGGTCGATGAGGATGATGCGCTCGCACAGCCTTCTCGATATCGGCGAGGTCGTGCGTGGTGAGGATGACCGTCGTGCCGCGCTCGCGATTGACGCGCAAGATGAACTGGCGGATGTTCTCTTTGGCCACGACGTCGAGCCCGATCGTCGGCTCGTCGAGGAAGACGATCTTCGGCTCGTGCAGCATGGCCGCCGCGAAATCGCCGCGCATGCGCTGGCCGAGGCTCAGCTGGCGCACCGGCGTGTTGATGAACTCGTCCAAGCCGAGCAGATCCCGGAACTCTTTGAGATTGCGCTCGTAGGTCGCCTTCGGCACGTCGTAGATGGCGCGCAGCAGCTGGAACGATTCGATGAGCGGCAGATCCCAATACAGCTGCGTCCGCTGTCCGAACACGACGCCGATCTGGCGGCCGTTGGCCTGCCGGTCGGCCCACGGCACGATGCCCGTCGACCGTGCACGTGCCGCTGGTCGGCACGAGGATGCCGGTGAGCATCTTGATGGTGGTGGACTTGCCGGCGCCGTTGGGACCGATGTAGCCGACGAGCTCGCCGGCCGCGATGTCGAAGCTGACGTCGTTGACGGCCGACTTGGTCTCGTAGTCGCGCGAGAAGAGCGTCGCGAGCGCGCCGAAGGTGCCCTGTTGGCGCTTCAGGGTGCGGAACTGTTTGGTCAGGTGTTCGGCATGAATGATCATTGAAGTGACGGGCGGGAACTCCAGTATGGGACATCGCACCGCTTGTGCATGGGAACGCCCGCTTCCTTGAACCCGCCGGCGGGGGACGGCGGCGCGCACGTCTTCGTGTACGGCACGCTCATGCGGGGGCTGGCGCTGCACCGCCATCTCGCGGGCGCGGCGTTCGTCGCGCGCGCGACGGCGCGCGGCAGGCTGTACGATCTGGGCCGTACCCGGCCATGACCGCCGGCGACGGCGAGGTGCGGGGCGAGGTCTATGCGCTGGCGGACGCGGCCGCCGGGCTCGAAGTGCTCGACGAGGTCGAAGACTACGACCCGCTCCATCCGGAGGAGAGCCTGTACGTGCGGGTGCAGGCGCCGGTCCGCACGGACGACGGCCGCGAGCTCGTGGCGTGGTTGTACCTCTACAACCAGCCGCTTGAGCGCAGCCGCGCTCATCCGCGGCGGCGACTGGCGCCGCCGCTAAAATGTAGGGGCCGAACTTTAGTTCGGCCCTTCGCGGTCTCACGGCGTGCGCGGCATGCGGATCTGCACGGTGTCGCGCGAGAAGATGAGATCGAGCGTCCAATCGATCGCCACGCGGATCTTGCGCTCGAGCGTCGGGATGCGGAACAGATAGTACGTCCGCCACAGCCACCACGCCGGAAAACCTGAGATCTTCAGCCCGCCGAGCATCGCCACCGCTTGATGCTCGCCGAGGTGCGCCATCTGGCCGACGGCCGTGTAGGCGAATGGCGTCGGCGGCCGTCCGTCGATGACCGCGAGGATGTTGCGCGCCGCATGCAGCCCTTCGCGCAGCGCGTGCTGCGCGGTCGGCGGATACGGCTTGCCGCCGCCCGGCGGCGTGACGATCGCCGTGTCGCCCACCGCCCACACGCCCGGATAGCCCGGCACCGCGAGATTCTCGTCCACCGGCACGCGGCCGCGCTGGTTCGCGCACGGCAATCCCGCGACGAGCGGGTTGGACGTGACGCCCGCCGCCCACACGAACACCTGCGTGTCGATGCGAGTGCCGTCGTCAAGTTCGACGCCGGACGATCGGCCGAGCGCACGCCGACGCCGAGCCGGAACTGCACACCGCGCTTCTCGAGCGTCTGCAGCGTCCAGGTCGCGAGCTGCCTCGCTCAGCTCGGGCAAGATGCGCGGCTGCGGATCGACGACGATCGTCGTGATGTCGGCTGCCGAGACGTTGCGATACATCCGCGCCGCCGTGCGCATGAACAGGTCGAGCTCGGCGGCGGTCTCGATGCCGGCGAAGCCGGCGCCGGCCACGACGAAGGTGAGCAGACGGCGGCGCAGCGCCTCATCGTCTTCCAGCTCCGCCTGCTCGAGCATGTCGATCGCCCGGTTGCGCAGCGCGATCGCGTCGGTCAGCGTGCGCATGGTGAGCGCGTGTTCGGCCACGCCGGGCAGGCCGAAGAAGTTCGTCTCGCCGCCGACCGCGATCAGCAGCTGGTCCCACGGCAAGGTGTGCGGATGCTCGCGCTCGTGGGAGACGGTCACGGCGTGGCCGGCGAGATCGATGGAGTCGATCTCCGCCTCGTACACGCGCAGGCGCGGCAAGATGCGCCGCAGATTGGCCACCACGTGACGCGTGTCGATGCTGCTGGTGGCGGCTTGCGGCAGCATCGGCGTGAACAGGAAGAAGTTCTCCCGCGCGACGAGCGTCACGTCGAGATCGCGGCGGCGGCGCACCGCTTTTTGGAGCTCCATGGCGGCGTACACGCCGCCGAACCCCCCGCCGAGGATGACGATCCGGTGAATCGCCGAGCGTTCCGTGTCGCGCATCGCAGTTTCCCTTCGGACGGCAGGCATCGTCACCTGCGCCACAAAATTCATGCCGCGAAAGGCACGCGACGTTTCTCGCTGCTTGGATATGAGGTTGCCGATGGTTGTCCGCACGCAGCTCATCAGGCGCATAGCTCTGCTCGCCGCAACCGCCCTCATGACGCTCGGCGTCTTCGCGAGCGCCCGCGCCGCCGGCACCGCTTTGCCCAACGGCTGGCGCCTGACGCCGGCCGGCGCGACGCTGCCGCTCGGCACGCTGCCGCTGCATATCGCGCAAGACCTGACCGGGCACTGGCTGGCGATCTCCAACGCCGGCTTCGGCGACCTTTCGATCACCATCGTCAACGAGCAGACCGGCCAGATCGCCGACGGCGCGTCGCTGCCGCGCACCTTCTACGGGCTGGCGTTCTCACCGACCGGTGACACGCTCTACGCGTCGACCGCCGCCGACGGCGGCGTCGCCCATTACGGTTTCGACTCGAGCACCGGCAAGCTCGGCGCCCCCGGCTTCTACGGACTCGGCGCCGGCCGCATCTGGACCAACGGCTTGGCCGTGTCGCCCGACGGCGGCACGCTGTATGCCGCCGTCGCCGGCGCGAACGATCTCGTCGGCGTGAACACCGCGACCGGTGCGACCCAGTGGGCCGCACGGGTCGGCGACACGCCGTACGCGGTCGCGCTCTCCGCCAGCGGCGCCAAAGCGTTCGTGTCGAACTGGGGCGGCGCATCGGTGAGCGTCGTCGACACCGCGACCGGCGTCGTCACGACGACCGTGAGCACCGACGGCCATCCGGGTGCGCTGCTGTTGAGCGGCGACGGCCACACGCTCTTCATCGCATGCGCGAACGCCAACGTCGTCGACGTGCTCGATGCGACGACGTTCAAGATGCGCGGCAAGATCGACGTCGGTCTGTACCCGAGTTCGCCCGCCGGCTCGACCCCCTCCGGCATCGCGGAGACGCAGGACGGCCGCACGCTGCTGGTGGCCGACGCGGACAGCAACGCCGTCGCCGTCATCGACATCTCGTCCACCGCGCCCGCCATCTTCGGCGCCGTACCGGTGGGCTGGTATCCGACGGACGTCGCGCTGAGCAAGGACGGCAGGCGGCTGTACGTGCTCGACGGCAACGGCGTGACCCGCGCCGCCAACCCGAGCTTCATCAATACCGACATCGTTCCCAGGTCGCAGCAGAAGGCGTCCGACCTGAGCTACTATGCGCCCGCGATGATGTTCGGCGATCTCGAGACGATCGTCGCGCTGGACCGTAGGACGCTCGTGTCGGGTCTCGCCGCGGCGCGCGCCAACTCCGACTATCGGCCCGATCTGCCGGCGCCGGCGCCGCTGCCGCCATTCAAACACGTCATCTATGTGATCAAAGAGAATCGTACGTACGATCAAGTGCTGGGCGACGATCCGCGCGGCAACGGCCAGGCGTCGCTGGCGGTGTTCGGCCAGCGCATCACCCCAACGTGCGCAGGCTCGCCGACGAATTCGTGCTGCTCGACGATTTCGACAGCGACGGCACGGTGAGCGCCGACGGCCATGAGTGGGCGGATGGCGCGTACGCGAACGACTGGGTCGAGCGGATGTGGCCCTCGGCCTACGCCGGACGCGCCGACGGCTTTTTCGATTTCGGCGGGGCCATCAACCGGCCGGACATCGGCTACATCTGGGATGTCGCCGCGAGCAAGAACGTCTCCGTCCGCCTGTACGGCGAGGGCGCGGTTTCAGAGAGCAACCCGGCAAGGGTTTCGCGCCCTCGATCGACGCGCTGCTCGATCCGAACTACCGTCCCTTCGACTTGACGGTGACCGATCAGGACCGCGTGGTGGAGTGGCTGCGTGAATTCCGCCAGTTCGACCAGAACGGGCAACTGCCGCAGCTCGAGATCGTGGCGCTGCCCAACGACCACACCGCGGCGCTGAAGCCGGGCGCCCGCACGCCGTACGCGATGGTCGCGGACAACGACTACGCGCTCGGGCGCATGGTCGAGGCGCTGAGCCACAGCCGGTATTGGCGGGATACGCTGCTCGTCAGCATCGAGGACGACGCGCAGAGCGGGCCGGATCACGTGAGCAACCATCGCATCGAAGCGCTCGTCGTGAGCGCGTACGACAACCGCGGCCTCGTCGACCACACGCACTACTCGACGTCGAGCGTGCTGCGCACCATCGAGCTCGTGCTCGGCCTGCCGCCGATGAGCCAGTTCGACGCGAGCGCGACGCCGCTGTCCGCGGTGTTCTCCGGCCAGCTCGATCTCAAGCCCTGGAAGGCGACGACGCCGCTAGTGAACTTGGATGCGACCAACCCGCCGGGCGCGCCGGGATCGCAGGCGTCAGAGAAGCTCGACCTGCGGTCGGCGGACGCGTCGGACCCGGTCGAGTTCAATCGGATCCTCGCGACCTATCTCCGCTACGTGCATATGTAGGGGCCGATCTTTAGATCGGCCCTCATTTCTAGGGGCGACCTAAAGGTCGCCCCCTACATTTCTTGATGTTATTCGCCGTCGAAGTATGACAGCGCGGGCTCCGCGCGCAGGATGATGCCGTCGCGCGCGTCGATCATCACCTTGTTGGAACCGGGATAGTAGCAGACCTCGTCCTTGTCGATGTTGGCAAGCAGCAGCACCGTGCACTCCGCCTGCGACGTGTTCGCGAGCTGATGCGCGCCGTTATCGCCGGTCGGAAAACAGATGAAATCGCCGCGCCGGCACACGATATTCCCGCGCGGCGTGTTGATGGTGGCCTCGCCGTCCCAGACGAGGAACATCTCCTCTTCTTTCGCATGCGCGTGGACCGGGCAGTAGCGCCGCGCCGGGCGGCAGCGTCGCCATGCGATAGCCGAGCTTGCGCGCGCCGATGTACAACCCTATCTCGCGGTCGACGGCCTCGAAGCGCACGCCGAGCGGGCTCACCTCGACGAACGGATCCGGCGGCGACTCGTCGATATTGATGCGATTGACGTAGACCTCGGTCCGGCTCTCCAAGTATTCGCCGATCACCGCGTCGGCGCCGTGCCAGATGCACGCGCCGTCGCCGACGAGCAACGTGTCTCAAGTTCGAGCGCCCACAGCTTGCGCAGACTGAGCACGGCTTTCTTGGGATCGAGAAGTTTCTCGTCCGGCAGCAGCCGTAACGTGCCCGCAGGCTGACCCCACAACGCGTCGCCGACGATGGCGGTCTTGTGACGTCGCAGATGCAGCGCGATCTCACCGGGTGACTTGAGGCCCTCCAACTGGATGATCCGGATGCCTTTGAAGGCGTGATCGCCCTCGTGCAGCACGAGGTCGACCGGCCCGGAGAGCAGCGGCGCATCGCCTTCGCTCGCTGCGATCTTCGCGCCGAACAGCGCGGCGAGATCGCGCGCGCGGCGCTCGTGGTCGCGATTGGTGATCACGATCCACGCGACGCCGCCCGCCTCGCGCATCTCTTGCTCGTCTTCTGGAGTCCAGACGAGCGGGTCCACCACGATGTTGCCGTCCTCGCGCCGCAGGAAGTACGAGTTGAAGTACACCTTTGGGGCCGGCTGCCACACCGACCACATCGCCATGCCTTCGATCGCCAGCGCCTGCATGCGCGAGGACCCGATCCGCCTTTACTGCGGCGTGGCACGGCGGCGGCACTTGCGTGTAGCCGGCCGGTACGTCGAAGACCGTCGCGTCGAACGGCGTCGTTGCGTACGCCGTCACGTCGTCGTGGACGGGGAAAGCGGCGGAGCCTTGGGTTGTTACCTATGCTCGTCGTCGTGGTGTCTTTGAGCACGAAACGATTCGCCGGGTGCGCCTTCATCTGCGCTTGCATGCCGAAGTTCGACATGCACGGATTCTGTTGGCCGCCGCCCTGCGGCGCTCCGCCACCTTGCGGCGGTGCCATCGGCCGCACTGGGAGCGGGCATGCTTTGGGCAAGGTATTCGGCACCCACCATTGGTCGCTCTTGATCGTCATGGTGAAGTTCGGACAGTCGCCGGTGCCTTTCGCCGTCATGGTGACCGTGCTGACGAGGTGATGCGCGGTCATGCCGAACAGCGTCTGCGTCTGATCGTCTGGGATCTCCGACACCGAGAAATCGATATTGCCGGTCCCCTTGATCTGCTGCGGCGAGTTTTGCGGCGAAGGATGCGCCGGGGTCGGCTGCGACTGCGCCTGCTTGATCATCGCCTGCATCTGCTTCATCATGTCGTCGAAGCTCGCGGTCCAGTAGGTCTTCGCCTTGTTGTCGAGATGGATCACGCGCTGGAGATCGCATTCGGTGATCGTGCTGGTGTCGCCCTCATCGATGCGCGAACGCTCACCGGCGATCGTGGTGGTCGTGCTCGTGCTGCCGGCGTGGTGCATGAACATCTGCATCGCCTTCGGCAGCTCCACGCTGGTGGTCTTCGTATAGCGGATTTGCGTCGGCGTCGGCGTCGGCATGACGGAAGCCAACAGCGGTACTGCAGCGGCGATCACCGCCGCGAGACCCGCGCACAACGCAAAAGGCAAGAGGTTCAATCGGCGGCGCATAGTGCAATTCCTCCATGGCGAAAGCGATGAGCACACGATATTCCGTGACGAGGTCACAGGCGATTCGAGCAAATGCAATGCTCGTCCTAGCGGGAGGCATCGGGGTGGCGGCGAATAGAGAAGAGGTATGGCTGTCCGCGCTCAAGCAAAGTCCGCACAACCCGTTATGTTGCGTTTCGAAGAAGGCGTCGCGCCCGATCGAGGCGGGCCGCCTCTAGGGACCTGGCAAGCGAGCATCCCGACCCAGCTATCCATCGAAGGCACGTTTCCGAAGACGATCATCGCGCAAGGGCTCGCGGCCTTTCAGCGCAACAAGGTCCGCAGCCTGAACCTCCGGCGCAACGACATCGTCGCCACCGTCGCCGACACCGAGACCCACACCACCACGCTCACCCGCGATTCGTCCCGCCTGCCGCTGGGCATGCGTTGCAATTGCACGTGCCGCTACGGCTACGACTGCAAGCACGCGGTCGCCGCGCTCTACACGCTCATCGAGATGTCGTCGCACGATCCGGAAGCAGGCCCACCGCCCATCGTGCCGACGCCGGTTCCCACGAACGGCCATACTAACGGCGCCCCCAACGGCAAAGCGGCGGGCAACGGCGAGCACCCGCACAACGGGGCGACGGCCACGCTCGCGCCCGCCTCGCACGAACTGCTCGACCTGCTCACGCCGCACCACGAAAGCGTCGTGCCACGGCGCCGGTTGTGGGTCGTCGTCGGTTTTGACGATCGACTGGGCATCTTCTACGCCAGGCTGTGCCTCGACGCGCCGAAACTGCACGGCGTCGCGCGCACGCATGCGGACCTGCAGCAGCTCTACCGGACCACGCGCCAGGCGAACCTCACCGGCGAGGAGTGGGACCGCCACGATGCTGCGCTCTTGTCCGATGCGTCGCTCGGCGCGATGTTCGGCATGCCGGCGGACTACGCGCTCGCGCGCGCGACGAGCGAGCAGACGAAGGCGCTCACCAACAATTTCGCGCAGCTGCTGCTGCGTCTGATCTCCCACCCGCGCGTCCGCTACGACGATCATCTCGGCGCGCATCCCGAAGCGATGCCGACGGTGAAGATCGCGCTCTCGCCGCTGCGCTTGCGCATCTCCGGCACGCGCCAGGACGACGGCGCGCTCGATCTTTCGGGCTCGTTCGTGCGTCCGGACGGCGCGACGCTCGAGATGTCGAGCGTCCGCGCGATCGACGGCACGCCCGCCTGGCTCTTCGACGGCAACACCTTCTCCTTGCACGACGGCCTCTTCAGCTTGCGCATCGTCGACCGGCTCAAAGCGGCCGGCACGGTCCGCATCGCGGCCGACGAACTGCCGATCTTCTTGGAGCGCGCGCACCGCTTCCTCGATCGCGACAGCGCCGCCGCGCTGATGGTCCTGTCCGACGAGATGTCGCTGCAGACGCTGCTGCGGCTGCGCTGGCAAGGCGATGGCATCACGGTGGAAGCTTCGATAGAAGATGCGCGCAGCGGCGCCAACTTCCGAATCACGCCGCAGGACTTCAATCCGCTCCAGCGCGTGGACAGCGGCAAGAAAGGCGTCGCGCCGCGCTACGCGTATTGCGAGCCCGCCGTCGCGCAGGGCGTGCGCGCACGCCTCGAAGCCGCGGGCTGCCGTCCGGCGCACGACGTGTACGAGCAGCAGGCGGCGCAACATCCCGACGAGACGGTGCAGCGCTACGACGAGACGGCATGGCGCGTCGAGCCGACGGACGCCGCCTATCAGTTCGGCACCGAGACGCTGCCCGGCTGGCGCGCCGACTATCAGCTCGACATGGACGACACGGTGCGCTCGCTCGTCGAAGGCCCCAAAGTGCTGCAGGTCTCGGTCACCGTCGACAGCGATGAGAAGCCGGCCGCCAAGACCGCCAAGCAGGCCAAAGGCGCCGCCAGCCTCTTCGGCCCGATCGATTGGCTCGAGATCTCGGTCGAGTTGCTGCTCGACGGCCAGAAGCTCACGCCCGACGACATCAAGGCGTTGTGGCAGAGCACCGGCCGCTACCACCGCCTCTCCGACGGACAATTCGTGGACCTCTCCTCGTTCGCGCTGCTGCGCGAGGCCACCGGCGGCTTCGGCGGCGGCCTGGAGCGCGGCGGCAAGACCCGCCTCACCGCGGCGCAGATGCTGTCCGTGTATGACGACCTCGCCAAGGCGTGCGGCGATGCGCAACTGCCCGCGCCGTTGCGCGATCTGCGGGAAGCGGTGCGCGGCTTCTCTGGCATCGAAGAGGTCGACCCGCCCAAGCACCTCGATTCGATCCTGCGGCCGTATCAGCGCCGCGGCCTCGACTTCCTCGCCTACCTCGGACGGTACGCGTTCGGCGGCATCCTCGCAGACGACATGGGCCTGGGCAAGACGCTCCAGGTCCTGTCATATCTGGAGCGCGAGCGGCAACGCCGCGGCAGCCGGCCCAACCTCATCGTGTGCCCGACCTCGGTCACCCACACCTGGATCGGCGAGGCGGCGCGTTTCACCCCGGACATGAAGGTGTGCTTGCTCTCCGCCGGCGCGGGCCGCGAGGATATCTATGAGAAGGCCGCGGAGTACGATCTGCTCGTCACCTCATACGCGCTTGGCGCGGCGCGATGCCGACAGCCTCTCCAAACTCGGCTTCCGTTCGGTCGTGCTCGACGAAGCACAGCAGATCAAGAATCCGCAAGCCAAGATCTCGCAAGTCATCAAATCGTTGGAATCAGAGCAGCGCCTCGCGCTCACCGGCACGCCGATCGAGAACTCGGTGCTCGATCTGTGGTCGATCATGGATTTCGTCATGCCCGGCCTGCTCGGCAACGAGAGCCACTTCCGCTCAGCTTTTGAGACGCCCATCATGCGCGACGGCGACGTCGAGAAGCAGCAGCGGCTCGCCAAACGCGTGCAGCCGTTCATGATCCGCCGCCTCAAGACGCAGGTGGCGGCTGACCTGCCTTCGCGCACCGAGCAGACCATCGAATGCGAGATGACCCAGTCGCAGCGCAAGGCGTACAAAGAGGTCGTGCTGCGCGCGCGGCGCGAGATCATGCGCGAGGTGGACGAGCACGGCATCGGGCGCGCACAGCTCTCGATCCTCGCCGCGCTCACCAAGCTGCGGCAGATCTGCAACCATCCGGGTCTGGTCGGCGAGCACTGGCGCGAGGATGAAGATGCGTCCGGCAAGTTCTCGGCGTTCCTCGAGCTGGTGGATTCGATCGTCGAGTCTGGCCATCGCGTGCTCGTCTTCTCCTCGTTCACCGAGATGCTCGGCATCATCCGCGAGTCCTTCGACGCGCGCGGGCGCAAGTACGCCTACCTCGACGGCGCGACGAAGCATCGGGCCAAGGTGCTCGAGGACTTCAAGCGCGAGGACGGCCCGCCGGTGTTCCTCATGAGCCTCAAGGCCGGCGGCGTCGGCCTCACCGTCACCGAGGCGGACTACGTCATCCTCTACGATCCGTGGTGGAATCCGGCGATCGAGCGCCAGGCGATCGACCGCACGCACCGCATCGGCCAGACCAAACCGGTCACCGCGTACCGGCTCGTCACCATCGGTTCGGTCGAACAGAAGATCCAGGCGCTCCAGGACCGCAAGCAGGCGCTCGCGGATTCGGTCATCTCGAGCGATTCGGCCTTCACCAAGAGCCTGACGCGCGAAGACCTCGACGATCTGTTCTCGACGGTGCTGGACTAGCTCTTAGCCCCAACGCTCCAGTCGCGCGATGAGGTCCGGCACGATCGCTTCGTGCTCGGGCTTCATGAGCACGCAGCGGATGACGCTGCACTCTTGCTCATCCCACTCGACCGTCGGCAGCGCCTGCCGTCCGAGTTCCCGTCCGACACGCCACGTGGCGAGATAGAACGGCCGCGTCGCGTCGTGCTGGCACGCTCGGAAAAGCGCGGCCGTTCTCGCCGAGAGGGTTGACGCGTTGACGCGCTCGTTTTCGCGCATCGGCGCGAGCGTCCCGATATCAAGCTCCGGCGCGATGACCGGCGCGAGCTTGCCGCCGGCGAGGGCGCGTTCGTGCGCCGCCAGCGCGGCGCGGCGGCACGCTAAGAGGATGCCGCCCAAACCGTCGGTCGCGTGCAGCGGCAGGACGCGCAGGGTCGTCCATACCGCCGCGGCCGCCGCGCCGGCCCGCGAACATTCGAGGCTGATCTCCCCGAGGTGCAGCTCCTTCGAGGTGAAGTACGTGTAGGGCGAGTCGTGCTTGTAGAGCGCACCGACCGCCGGATCCTTGAAGATCACGCAGCCGCAGCCGTACGGCTGCAAGCCGTGTTTGTGCGGATCCACCACGATGGAATCGCATTCACCTAACGCCCGCCACGGCGCGGCGTCCATGCGCGCCTCGGGCAGCCCGGAGATGAGGGTGAAGAAGCCGCCGTACGCCGCGTCCGCGTGGACGCGCCAGCCGCGCTCGCGCGCGAGCGCGACGCACCTCGTCGATAGGATCGACCGCACCCGCAGCGGTCGTGCCGGCGGTGACGACGACGGTGCCGATGCGCTGCGCGCGTGCGTCGCCCGCGAGCGCGCCGACGTCGAGCCTGCCGCGCGCGTCGACCGGCAGCACGAGCGTCTCGACGCCGAGCAGCTCGCACATGCGCGCGTGCGTGTAGTGCGCTTCGGCCGAGAACGCGATGACGCTGTCAGGGCGCACGCGCGAGGCAACCCACAGCGCCTCGAGATTGGCGATGGTGCCGGAACTGGTGAGATGGCCGAGATGGTCCGCGCCATAGCCGAACATCGCGGCGAACGCGGCGACGACCTCACGCTCGAGCGCGGCGGTCGCCGGACCGCCGTCGAGCGCGTGGTTGTTCGGGTTGATGCGCGCCGCCGCGAGATACGCGGCGAGCGCGACGGGATGAGGCGGCGCCAGCATCTGGCCGGCGTAGTCCGGGTGGAAGAACGGGTAGTTGTCGCGGAGGCGCTCGACGAGCGCATCGAGCGCCGCGGCGGCGACCGTGTCGTCGACGCGAGCGCTCGGTGCGGGTTCGAAGGGCCGCCAGGTCTGCTCCCAGGCGGCGATGCCGTCGAGGGCGCGCGCGAGGAGCGCGCGGAACTGCGGCGAGTCTTTGTCTACTGCTGTTTCTCGCCGCTCACGAGGATGATGGCGCGCTTATCGGAGCTCTTGAACTCGTTGACCGCGCCGATGGCGGCGCCGAGCGGCGAGCTCTTGTCGGTCATCTCGCTGATCGACATGCCGGTGCGTTGCTTGACCTGCGCGTCGATGCCTTGACGCATCGGCAGCGGCATGGAGTTGTATCTGTCGAGCAGCGCGAGCACGGGTCCGAGCTTCGTCGTGACCAGCTTCGGGTCCATGACGATGATCGTCGCGCCCTTGTTGGACCCGCTGACGAACGCCACGTAGTCGACGCCGTACTTGCGCGCTTCTGCGTGGACCGACTCGCCGCCGGGATCGCTCTTCTTCCATCCTTCGGGCGGTGCCGCGGCGACGCTCGCCAGCCATTTCGCGAGATCCGCATCCGCCGCGAGCGACGACGCGACCACTTCGTGGCCGACGTATGTGCCTTTGCCCATCGAGGACAAGGGATTGCCGGCCTGCTGCGTCGGGTCGAGGACCTGGTGGAAGTCGCGCGTGTCGATGATGACCGCGTCGGCGATGAGCGGCAGGCCCGTCGTGTTGGTCAATGTCGTCGCCGGCGAAGCGCCGCCTGCAGGCGCGGACGTCTGTTCCGATTGTTTGGCGCAGCCTGTGGCCAGCAGCGCGGCGCACGCGGCAGCCGCGAAAAGGCGGTAATCCATGCTCACATGATCCTCTTCAGCGTCGTGCGATGGAGACCCATGGCAGACCCACAAGTCCGGTGTACTCGACTTGCGGTCGAATCAGACGATTGTCCTGCATCTGTTCCATCACATGCGCGGTCCAGCCGGCGGTGCGCGAGCACGCGAACATGCAGGTGAACGTGTCGGGTTCGAGGCCGAGCGCGTACAGCGTCGGCGCCGTGTAGAATTCCACGTTGGCGTAGAGGCGCCGGCCCGGCTTCTTCTCGTCGAGCACGTGGACCGCGACGTCTTCGAGTCTGCGCGCGACCGCATACCATTGCGGTTTCCCCATGCCCTGACCGAGATCGCGCGCCATGCGTTCGAGCGGCTCCGCGCGCGGATCGCGCACTTTGTACTCGCGATGACCGATGCCCATGACGCGGCCGCCCTTGTCGACGAGCGCGCGCACATACGCCTCGGCCTTATCGGGTTCGCCGATGTCGAGGATCATCTTCATGACTTTGCCGGGCGCGCCGCCGTGCAGATCGCCCTGCAGCGTGGCGATCGCCGCGGTCACGGCGGCATACATGTCGGCCCACGTGCTCGCCGCGACGCGCGCCGCGAACGTCGAAGCGTTGAAGCCGTGATCGGCGAGCAGCACGAAGTACACGTCGAGCGCGCGCGCGGCCGTCTCGTCCGGTGGCGTGCCGTTCTTCATATAGAGGAAGTTGGCGGCGTGCGACAGGTCCTCACGCGGGGCGATCGGTTCTTCGCCGCGGCGCAGACGGTCCCACGCGGCGACCGCGGTCGCCGGCGCTTGCGGTGAGCCGGATCGCGGTGGCGATGTCGGAGACGTGCGTGCCGTCGGCACGGACGGGCACGGACAGCGAGAGCGACGACATGACCGTGCGCAGCACGTCCATCGGCCACGCCTTGCGATCGATGCCGTGCATCATCGCGAGCACGTGCTGCGGCAGCGCACGTTGCGCCGCCATGTCGCTGCGCAATACGTCGAGCTCCGCCTGATTGGGCAGGCGCCCCGACCACAACAGATAGCAGACCTCTTCGTATGAGGCGTTGGACGCGAGGTCGGCGATGTCGTAGCCTCGATAGGTGAGGCGTCCCTCCTGGCCGGCTACCTTGCTGATGCCGGTCGAGCCGACGATGACGCCTTCGAGGCCCGGGTCGACGGTGATGCTGCTGTCTTTGACGATTGGTCCTCCTTGTAAGCCCGCGGGACTTCTTGCGAGCGGGCGAAGGCACCTCGGACTTGAGAGGGCGCGGCGGGACATAACGGGGGCTGGGTGTGCGTCAGGTCGAAGACTGGCTTCGTGGCTCGCCCTATCAGTTCGTCGAACGGTCGCCGCCCCATGCTGTTCTTGTTCTCCGACACGGGCGGCGGGCATCGCACGGCGGCCGAAGCGATCGAAGTCGCCTGCAAACGCGCGCAGCCCGGCCAGCCCGTGCCGACCGAGATGATCGACGCCTTTGAGGCATGCGGCATCTTCCCGCTGCGCGAGGGCATCAAGACGTATGGCGCACTGCTCAACGTGCGTCCAAGCCCGTATCCGGCGCTCTTCCACCTTTCCAACGGCCGGACGCGCTCGCGCATTATGACAGAGCTCGGCAAACCTTTTATCCGGCGCAACTTCCGCGAGCTGCTCGAGCGCCTCAATCCGTCGCTCGTCGTCTCGGTGCATCCGCTGTTGAACGAGCTGGCGCGCGAGACGATCGACGAGCTCGGGCTGCGCGCGCCGTTCGTCACCGTCATCACCGATCTCGTCACCATCCATCATTCGTGGACGTCGGATTCGGCCGCCGATGAATACGTCGTCGCGTCGCCAGAGGCCGCGCACGTCTGCACGAGCCGCGATATCCCGGCCTCGCGCGTGCACGATCTCGGCCTGCCGATCCGCGACGGTTTCTCGCCGGCCGTCGACGCGGTCGCGGCGAAGACGCGCCTCGGTCTCGATCCGCAGCGGCGCGTGCTGCTCGTGATGTCGGGCGGCGAAGGCGGCGGCAAGCTGCGCAGCATCCTGCGCCGCGTCGCAGGCGTCGTGCGCGCGCTTAACCTTCAGGTCGTCGCCATCTGCGGACGCAACGAAGCGCTGCGCGAACAGCTGACTGCGCTCGCTCCGCGCTTAGGCCCGGGTGCGCAGGTGCACGGCTTCGTGACCAACGTCGCGGATCACATGCGCGCGGCCGACGCGCTGCTGTCCAAGGCGGGGCCCGGCACGATCGCCGAGGCGTCGGCGTGCGGTCTGCCGATCGTCGTGTGCGATTACATCTCCGGCCAGGAAGCCGGCAATCTCGCGTACGTCGAGTCGCGCAGCGCCGGCGTCGTCGCGCTCGAGCCGTCCGACGTGAGCGCGACGCTGCGGCGGCTATTCGGATCCGACTCGGGTCCGTTGGCGAGGCTCAAAGCGGGCGCGCTCGCGAGCGCGCGGCCGCACGCGGCCGACGACATCGCGCGGTTCTTGCTTGGATTGCTCTCGCGAGCGGAGACGCGCGCAGCCGCTCGCTAAAAGCTTTACTACTGCCTGGCCGCCGTGGGTACGGACTCCACGGGAACTATCCTCGACGCGAAAACTTTTTCGGTGATTTTCAAATTGAGTACCAGGCCGAGTCCCGCGCTAAGGGCAAACGCCGGTAACCACCAGTGTGACGGACTACGCAAGATAATGGGGAGCGACCCCAGACCACATGCGATGAAGAACGAAGCGAAGAACTCGATAAATAGTAAGGGGTTGCGTAATCGCAATGTCGGGCTTAGCGACCACGACGGGCGTTGCCAGGTCGCATCGCAGAGTCCAAGTGCAACGTTGACGGCCACTGTGGCTAGCGGCCCGATCGCAAAGAAGACGAGGGGAACGAATACTAGACCCCACGGCGGTTGACTGAGCGTCCAAACGTCAGGAGCGGTAAAGGCAAAAACAGCGTTCGTCACCACGAGGCCCGAGAAGAGCAGAATCCGGAAAGCGAACCAAAAGGACGCTGGTTTCACGCGGCCAGACTCTTACGGTATCCCGTGGAGCGCGAGACACGCCGCGCCGACGATTCCCGCTTTGTTGCCCAGTTTCGCGCTGACGATCGCCGTGTGGCCCTTGGGCACCATGGTCGTCTGTTCGTCGACGAGCTGCTTCAGCGGGGTGGCGAGTAGCAGATGGTCGGTCTTGCCGACGCCGCCGCCCAATGCGATCATCTCCGGGTTGACGAACGCGACGATGTTCGCGACGCCGATCGCGAGGTCACCGAGCCATGCGCGCCACGTCGCGATGGCGTGCAGATCGCCCGCGGCGACGCCGCGCACGACCGTCTTCGAACCCCATTGCTCGTGCGGCACGCTGGTGAGCAGCGTGCTGCGGGGAAACGACGACGCGAGCCGCAGCGCGTGTCGCAGCAGCGCCGTACCGGAGGCTTGCGCCTCGAAACAGCCGATCTTGCCGCAGGTGCAGTGAAACCCGGTTACAGGTTGGATGACGTGGTGGCCGACTTCGCCGGCGCCCATCGAGTGGCCGAGCGCGAGCTTGCCGTTGCTGACGATGCCGCCGCCGATGCCCGTTCCTAGCGTGATGAGTGCGAAATCGCGCGTGCCCTTCCCGACGCCGTGCAGGTATTCGCCGATGGTGGCGCAGCGCGCGTCGTTGAGGATGTGCACCGGATGCGCGAGCTTCTTCTCGAGCTTGGCGCGCAGCGGCACGTCGTGCCAGTCGAAGTTGGGGGAGAAGCGCACCATGCCGGTGCGTTCATCGATGTTGCCGGGCGAACCGATGCCGATGCCGGCGAGCTTCTTGCCGCGGAGCGCCGTCTTCGCTCGATCGACGACTCTGGCGATCTCGTTGACGACGTACTTGACGTCATGGGCCTCAAGCTCGCGGCTGAAGACCTCGTGGACCTTGCCGCGCTCGTCGACCGGTGCTGCGGCGACGTGCGTGCCGCCGAGGTCGATGCCGATCGCCCACTTCACGCTGCCGCTCCATTCTATGGTGCCCAGGACAGGACTCGAACCTGCACCGGTTTTACCCGACTAGCCCCTCAAACTAGCGCGTCTACCAATTCCGCCACCTGGGCAAGGTGTCTGCTTCATATACGACTTCGCGGGGAGCCGACCTCTCGGCCGCCTAGAAAGCGCTACGACTTATTGCACGTTGGGATCGAGCGCGTCGCGCAGGCCGTCGCCGATGTAGTTGATGGCGAGCACGGTGATGAAGATGCACAGACCCGGGAAGACCGCCGCCCACCACGCGATCTGCACGTTCTCTTGCGCGTTGGCGAGCATGCTGCCCCACGACGCGGTCGGCGGCTGGATGCCGAAGCCGAGGAACGACAGCGCGGACTCCAAGATGATGATGCCGGCGACGTCCAACGTCGCTTGGACGATGATCGGCGCGACCGCGTTGGGCAGCAGGTGTTTGAACATGATGCTCAGGTTCTTGCTGCCGATCGCGCGCGCGGCCTCGCAGAACTCCTTCTCGCGCAGGCTCAGGAACGCGCCGCGCACGAGACGCGCGACGGGCATCCACGAGAGCAGGCCGATGATCATCGCGATCGTGACGAAGTTGAGCGATGCCTTCGACGAGGTCGCGGCGACGATGCCGGTGAGCACGAGCAGCAGCGGCAGCAGCGGGATCGACAAGAACACGTCAGTGATGCGCATGAGCGCCCAGTCGAGCCAGCCGCCGAAAAAGCCGGCGAAGGCGCCGACGATGGTGCCGAGGATGACCTCGATCGCCATGGCGACGAACGCGAGCGACAACGAGATCTGCCCGCCGTACATCAGACGCGACAGCATGTCGCGGCCGAGCTCGTCGGTGCCGAGGCTGTGCCCGTGCACGCCCAAGCCGAGCGGCGTGCCCGACCAGGCCGGGTCGATGGCGGCGGGATCGTATGGGGCGATCCATTTCGCCAACACTGCGGCGAGCACGAAGATCAAGAACACGACGGCTCCGGCGAGCGCGAGGCGATGCCGGCTGAACTTCTTCCAGACGAGGCTGCGCGATGCGATCGCCTCGTCGTCGAAGACGGCGATCGGCGGCGGGAGCGTTCCGGATGCGACTGCCACGGCCGGCCTCCTAGTCGTACTTCACGCGCGGGTCGAGCCAGCCGTAGGCCAGATCCGCGAGCAAGTTGCTCAAGACCACCAACGTCGAGATGATGATGAGGTAGCCCATGAGCAGCGAGAAGTCTTGTTGCCCGAGCGCGGTGTAGAACAAGCGGCCCATGCCCGGCCAGGCGAAGATCGTCTCGGTGATGATCGCGCCGCCGATGACGCCGGGGATGGTGAGCGCGATGACGGTGACCACCGGCATGAGGCCGTTCTTGAGCCCGTGCTTGAAGAGAATGGTGCCGAACGGCAAGCCCTTGGCCGCCGCGGTGCGCATGTAGTCGGTGTGCAGCACTTCCTGCATCGACGCGCGCGTGAAGCGCGACCAGGTCGCGACCTGGATGAGCGCGAGCACGGTCACCGGCAGCACGAGATGCGCGGCGAGATCCCAGAAGCCGCCGCCGTCGGTGGACATGACGCCCGCGGACGGCAATTGGAAGTCGATGCGGTAGCCGAAGGCCTGCACGTGGAGGCCGTTGACCGCGAAGAGCCACTGCAGCATGAGCGCGAACCAGAACGACGGCATCGACTGGCCGAAGAACGCGAAGGTCGTGACGAAGTAGTCGAGCGTCGAATACGGCCGCAGCGCGGCGAGGATGCCGGCGATCAGACCGATGACGAGCGACACGAGGAACGCGGTCACCATGAGTTCGAGCGTCGCCGGCAGGCGTTCGAGCAGCGCCTCGGTCACCGTCGTCGAATTGAGCTGCGACCAGCCGAGATTGCCGTGGAGCACTTGGTTGAGCCAGGCCAGGTATTGCACGTAGACGGGGCGGTCGAGCCCGAGATTATGGCGCAGGCGCGCGATGTCGGCCGCGGTGAGATGCGGGTTGCCGGCATAGGCGGCCAGACCGCCGCCCGGCATCTGGTGCAAGATGAGGAACAGGATCACGCTGATGAAGATCAGCAGCGGGATCGCCTGCAGCGTGCGGCGGATGGCGTAGATCAGCATTCGTATCCCACCCTTAGATCACGGGCTCGACGGGCTGGGAGGGGTGACGGGCTTGCCGTCCGGCCGGCGCACGTCGTCGGCCACCACCCACCCATACCGTCCACGATTCGGACCCTTGTTCAGCTTGACGCCGACCAGGTCCACGTCTGTTTTCCCGTATTGCGGCCGTACCGCCGACGGACGGCAGTCGATGACGATCGCCGAGGTGCCCGGGTGCGCGAGGAGCGTATGCCGTAGCACGCTCTCCGTGTCGTAGTTGCCCTGCTCGTAGGCGATGAGATGGGCCGCCGAATCCCACACGAAGACGTCGGGATCGAGGCCTTGCGAAGCGAGCACGATGGGATCCCCTCGCGACACCACGCACGCCGCCACCGGTCCTGCGACGCCGACGAGCGCTATAAGGATAAGACCCGCAACGGTGCTCCGCCACACGACCAGCATGCGGTTGGCGAGGTTCGCTGTCCCGCGCACCGCATCCCGCCTAGGGCCTATGTAGGGGTCGATCTTCAGATCGACCCGCGTCGAGCAAGGGCCGACCTAAAGGTCGGCCCCTACATGCGCCTTGGGCGGGCTATGTGGCGATGAGCTGGCGCAGCACGTACGGCAAGATGCCGTCGTTGCGATAGTACTCGACCTCGTCGGGTGTGTCGATGCGCACGGTGACGGCGAACTGCTTGACCGAGCCGTCGGCCGCGGTCGCGCGCACCTTCAGCTTCTTGCCGACCGACACGCCCCCGCTGATGCCGTCGATCGAATACGTCTCCTCGCCGGTCAAGCCGAGCGTCTGCGCCGACTCGCCCCGCTCGAACTGCAGCGGCAGCACGCCCATGCCGATGAGATTGCTGCGGTGGATGCGTTCGAAGCTCTGCGCGATGGCCGCCCGCACGCCGAGCAAGCGCGGCCCCTTCGCCGCCCAGTCGCGCGACGATCCCGAGCCGTACTCGGCGCCGGCGATCACGATGAGCGGCGTTCCTTCTTCTTGATAGCGCATCGCGGCGTCGTAGATGGACATCGGCGCGCCGTCAGGCAGATGCCGCGTGACGCCGCCCTCGGTGCCCGGCGCGAGCTGGTTGCGCAGGCGCACGTTGGCGAACGTGCCGCGCATCATCACCTCGTGATTGCCGCGCCGCGCGCCGTACGAGTTGAAATCCTCGGGTGCGACGCCGCGCTCGATAAGATATTTGCCGGCCGGGCTCGTCTTGCCGATGTTGCCCGCCGGCGAGATGTGATCGGTGGTGACGCTGTCGCCGAGCAGCGCGAGCACGCGCGCGCCTTCGATGTCGCGCAGCGGCGGCGGCTTGGCGGTCATGCCGTCGAAGAACGGCGGCTTGCGCACGTACGTCGATGCCGGATCCCACACGAAGCGGCTGCCGGGCGCCACCGGCAGCGAGCGCCAGCGCTCGTCGCCGCCGAACGCGTCGGCGTACTGGCGGCGGAACATCGCGTCTGCGACGCACGCGGCGACCGTCGTCGTTGATCTCCGCGGAACTCGGCCACAGATCGCGCAGATACACCGGCCGGCCGTCGGCGCCGTCGCCGATCGGCTCGTGGAAGAGATCCTTCTCCATGTTGCCGGCGAGCGCATATGCGACCACGAGCGGCGGTGACGCGAGATAGTTCGCGCGCACCAGCGGATGGATGCGGCCTTCGAAGTTGCGATTGCCCGAGAGCACCGCGCACACGACGAGATCGTGATCGGTGATCGCGTTCGAGATGGTCGGCGCGAGCGGACCGCTGTTGCCGATGCACGTCGTGCAGCCGTAGCCGACGAGATAGAATCCGAGCTTTTCGAGATACGGCGTCAGGCCGGCTTTGGCCAGATACTCGGTGACGACTTTCGAGCCGGGCGCGAGGCTCGTCTTCACCCACGGTTTGGAGACGAGCCCGCGCTCGACGGCTTTCTTGGCGAGCAGCCCGGCGCCGACCATCACGCTCGGATTCGAGGTGTTGGTGCAGCTCGTGATGGCGGCGATGACGACGTCGCCGTCGCACAGCTCGGCGTCCTCGCCGTTCTCGCCGGTGTACTTGATGCGCCGGCGCACTTGCGCTTGCGTGAGCACGCTGCCGCCTTCGCCCGCCCATTGCTCGGTCGCCACGTGCGACGGTTTCGGCGCGGACCTGCCTTCCGCGAAGGCGAGCATCGCCTTCTCAAACGATTGCTTGGCGTCTTTGAGCGGCACGCGGTCTTGCGGACGGCGCGGGCCTGCCAGACACGGCTCGACGGTGCCGAGATCGAGATCGAGCACGTCGCTGTAGAGCGGTTCGGGAGATGCATCCGTGCGGAAAAGCCCTTGCGCTTGGGCATAGGCTTTGACGTGCGCGATCTGCGCGGCGTCGCGACCCGTGAGTTTCAGGTACTTGAGCGTCTCTTCGTCGATGGGGAAGATCGCACAGGTCGAGCCGTACTCCGGCGACATGTTGCCGATCGTCGCGCGATCCGCGAGGCTCAAGTTGCTCAAGCCCGCGCCGAAGAACTCGACGAACTTGCCGACCACGCCGCGCTTGCGCAGCATCTCGGTCACCGTGAGGACCAGGTCGGTGGCCGTCGCGCCTTCGGGCAACCG
Source organism: Vulcanimicrobiota bacterium (assembly GCA_963805945.1). Classification (GTDB taxonomy): domain Bacteria; phylum Vulcanimicrobiota; class Vulcanimicrobiia; order Eremiobacterales; family Eremiobacteraceae; genus JAFAHD01. The sequence continues at coordinate 75,739 of CAWDVP010000004.1, forward strand.
GCCGCGCAGACGGAAACCGATCACCTCGGGGATGAGCATCGACACCGGCTGCCCGAGCATGGCTGCCTCCGCCTCGATGCCGCCGACGCCCCAGCCGAGCACGCCGAGGCCGTTGACCATGGTGGTGTGCGAATCGGTGCCGACGAGCGTGTCGGGATACGCCACCGCTTCGCCGCTCGAATCGTCAAGGAACACGACGCGCGCGAGATACTCGAGATTGACCTGATGGACGATGCCGGTGTCGGGCGGCAGCGCTTTGAAGCGCCGCACCGCGGCTTGCGCCCACTTCAATAATTGATAGCGCTCGCGATTGCGCGAGAACTCCATGTCTGCGTTGATCTGGAAGGCCGCCGCGCTGCCGAATGCGTCGACCTGCACCGAGTGGTCGATGACCAGCTCGACGTCTTGCAGCGGGTTGATCTTGTTCGGGTCGCCGTGCAGCGCGTCCATGGCGTCGCGCATGGCGGCGAGATCGACGACGCACGGCACGCCGGTGAAGTCCTGGAGCAGCACGCGCGCGGGGCGGAAGGCGATCTCGCGCTCGGACGGCTTGCCCGGGTCCCAGCCCGCCAGCGCCACGATCTGCTCTTTGGTCACCGAGCGGCCGTCTTCGAAGCGGATGAGGTTCTCGAGCAGCACTTTGAGCGAGAACGGCAGCCGGTCGACGTGCCCGATGCCGGCGTCGGCGAGCGCGCCGAGCCGATAGTACGTGGATCTCTTGCCGCCGACGTCGAGCGTCGCTTTGCTCTTGAACGAATCGAGGTGCGCCATGATGGCATGAGTTTTCGGCGGCGAATCTGCGCGGGCCTATGCGGCAAGGATTCGGCGCCGGTATCGGCGCAACGGCCTTGACACATTGGTTCAACGTGGCAACCCGCTCGCATGGGCCTCGCTCGGCGCGGGCGCGATCATCAGCTGTCTCGTCGCCGGCTTCGAGGCGGCGGCATGGGCGCATACCGACAAGACCGAGAAGATCGTCGGCTTCTTCGCGCTCGCGGTGTGCGTGCTCGGCATCGATTCGCTGATGAAGGCGCGCAGCGGCATGCAGATCGTCACCGCCGGCCCGGTCAAGCTGCGGCTGCTCGCCGCCGGGCTGCTCACCGCGCTCGCGCTCGTGCTGCTCGGCGTGCAGATCAGCGCGACCGGTTTCGCTTTCAACGTCCGCCTCATGTTCGATGCGGTGTTCTTCTCGATCGGATTGGTGATGCTTGGCCAAGCTCTCTTCAGCGCAGCGACTCGCTAGACTCGTCGCGTTCGCGCCGGCGGCCGCGTTCGCGCTTGGCGACCGCCCTGCCGGCGCCGGCCGACGCGGCGAACACCTTCGCGCCGACCGCGTACCTCGAGTATGCCGGCCTATGGGGCGACACGTACAACGGCGTGACCACCGACGACGGCGATCATCTCGCTGGATCGTATACGGCGCTGGGACGTGTCGACTACGGACGTTTCACGGCGTCGCTCATGTTCCAACGGGTCTCGACGCGCAGCGTCACCAACGCGACGACGCCCGCCGGCGCACCAGGCACGGCGCTCGCGTATCCATCAGGCCAAGTGATCGTGCCGCTCTTCACCGCCGTGAATTCAGAATCGGAGATCCGGCTCGAGTACGAGCCGCCGGCATGGCCGGTGTATCTCGGGCTCGCGTATTCGCTCTCGTCGAACAACTACAATTTCCCGGCGCTCAAGGCGTTCGGCGTCGGCGTCGAGCTCCAGCCGAACCCGCGCCACGCGCTCAGCCCCTACGGCTCCTACTTCTATTTCCCGAATCAGACCGGCACATATCCGCTCGCCGATCCGAACAACCCGAACAGCGGCTCGTATCAATCATCCTATCGCGCGAATGAATTGACGCTTGGCGCAAGCTTGCGGATCCCGCGGACGCATCTGACGCTCGTTGGCGGCTACAAGCAGACGACCAACGTGGCGCGCGTCAGCAGCTTCAACTTCGTGCAGGACGGGCCGTTCCTCGGCCTTGGGTATCGTTTGCGCTAGGTACAGAAAGGTCTCGGAAGCTCGAGACGTCGGACCGCTACAGGTATGTCCCTCTATAGACGTCTATTCGCCGGGGACGGCTGCGAACTCGGGCTGTCCGGCGAACGTGTTGAGCGCCTCGACCGACACGAAATCAAAACCCGCTTTCTCCAGCCGGGCGAGCAGCGCGACGACCTGCGCATGCGTGACGGTGCCGGAGCCGGCGGCGAAACGGCAGCGCCATTGATCGGTGCACAGCGTTTCGGGCAAGCCGTTGGGCCAGACGCGCGCGCCGCGATTGAGGATCGCCTGTAGCATCAAGCCGTCGCCCGAGATCGGCGCGAGCGCCGCGGCGAGCTGGTCGGGCGTGCCCTTGTTCCAATCGAGGAAGATATCCACGCCGACCAACGCCTTCGGGCGCGGATCGGTGCCCATGGTCGCGAACTTGCGCGATTGCTCGGGCGCGACGTCTTTGTACGACGCGGCCTTGAGATGCTGCGGTTTCTCGCCGAGGCGCGCGACGACGGCCTGCGCGAATTCTTTCGTGCCGACCTTCTGCTTGCTCGTGCCCTCGCGGAAGATGTCGTAGGTGTGGACGCCGTCTTCGATCGTGCGCAGCCACGCGTTGTGGACGCGCGAGGCGATATCGGTCTGGCCGATGTGCACGAGCATCATCACCGCGCCGAGCATGAGCCCCGAAGGGTTGGCCACGTTCTGGTTCGCGCGTCGCGGCGCGGAGCCGTGGATCGCCTCGAACATCGAGCAGACCTCGCCGATGTTGGCCGAGCCCGCGAGGCCGACCGAGCCGGTGATCTGCGCCGCCACGTCTGACAAGATATCGCCGTAGAGATTCGGCAGGACGAGCACATCGAACGCCTCGGGGGTGTCGGCGAGCTTGGCGGCGCCGATGTCGACGATCCAGTGCTCGTGCTCGATCTCGGGATATTCCTTGGCCACCTCTTCGAAGATCTTATGGAAGAGCCCGTCGGTGAGCTTGAGGATGTTGTCCTTGGTGAAGCAAGTGACTTTCTTGCGGTCGTTGCGGCGCGCGTATTCGAACGCGTAGCGATTGATGCGCTCGCTGCCCGGCCGCGAGATCAGCTTGAGCGCCTTGTTCACCTGGTGCGTCTGCTGGTACTCGATGCCGCCGTAGACGTCTTCCTCGTTCTCGCGCACGATGACGACGTCCATCACCGGATGCTTCGTCTTGACGTACGGATAGTAGGAGACGCACGGCCGGACATTGGCGTACAGGCCGAGCGCGGTGCGCGTCGTCACGTTGAGGCTCTTGTAGCCGCCGCCTTGCGGCGTGGTGATCGGCGCCTTGAGGAACACTTTGGTGCGGCGCAGCGACTCCCACGCGCTCGGCGCGATGCCGGCCGGATTGCCGGCGAGGTAGACCTTCTCGCCGATGTCGATGACCTCGAGGTCGAGGCGCGCGCCCGCCGCCTTCAAGACCTCGAGCGTGGCGTTCATGATCTCGGGACCGATGCCGTCGCCATAGGCGACGGTGATAGGGACGTTGCCGCTCATGCACGTGCCATTCATCCGCGTCCATCCGGCACCCTCCGCGCGAAGGGCGCGGTCCCGCGCGTGCGAAAATGAGGGCACGACAAATGGCACAGACGAACGTCATCGCCGCGAGCTTCGCGCAGATGCGCGAGGCGACCGGCGCCATCGACTGGTTTCGCAACCAGGGCATCGACGCGACCGCCATCGGCGCGTACGCGGTGCCGCCGGGCGGACACGCGCGTCCGCCGCGGCCCGGCGACAACCAGCGCGACGACCTCACCTGGATCGTGTCGCTCGACCTCGCGCGTTCCGCGATCGAGCGCTCGGTCGCGATCGCGACGCATGAAGCGCGAGGGCGGCACGATGCTCGCCCGCCCGCCGGCGGTCTAAGGCCAAGCCGGCACGACGCGGAGATGATCGTCGCCATCGCCCGCGAGCTCGGGGCCGGCGGACGCGCCGTCGGCGCCGCCGTCGCCGAGACCCTCGGCATCGAACTGCTCGACAATCAGATCGTCAATCTCGTCGCGGCGCGCATCGGCGCGCCGGAATCCTATGTGGCCGAGCACGAGGAGCACGTCGAGAGCTTCGTCGATCGCGTGCTGCGCGGCATCACCGCGGCCTATCCGGAATCCGGCTCCGGGCAAGGGCTGCCGGATTGGTCCGAGCCGCGCCTCGTCGGCGCTCACCGAGACGATCATCAAGGAACGCGCCGCCAGCGAGTCCATCGTGGTGGTCGGACGCGGCGCGCCGATCCTGTTCAAGGACCGGCCGGACGTGCTGCGCGTCTTCGTGACTGCGCCTGCCGACGTGCGGCTAGCGCGCATCTGCGAGCGCTTGAGCCTGCCGCGCGATGAAGCGCTCAAAGAGCTCAAGAAATCCGATCTCAATCGGGCGGCGTATTTCAAGGAGCATTACGGCGTCGCGGATTGGCGCGACGCGCACCACTACGATCTCGTCGTCGACACCGGCCGCTTCGGCATCCCCGGTTCAGCGCGGTTGGTCGTCGAAGCGACGAAGCTGCTCGGGCCGAACTAAAGTTCGGCCCCTACAGATGTCCTAGGGGCGCGTGGCGCGGATCGCCGCGAGCGCCGGACCCTGCCCGATCGCGCACGCCACGCCCGCATCCCAGCGCACCTTCTCCTTGACGAAGTCGTTGAAGTCCGACGCGCGCAGGCGGGCGAGCATCTCTCGTTCTTGCGCCGGCGTCACGAGCGGCTGATCGAAGAGCGCGAGCTCGGCGTAGCGCCGCGCGATCTCCGTGTTCCACTCCTGCGCGAGCGTGATCTGCGCGTCGAGCGCCTCGCGCCCGCGATCGAATTCCTCGGTCGAAAAACCGTGCCGCGTGTCCTCGAGGATGCGCTGCATCTCGCGCACCGCGATGCCGGCCCGGTTCGTGCCGACGGCGGCCATCGCGCTCATGACGCCGATGCTGCCGTAGAAATCCTGCGTCGCGTACACCTCATAGGCGAGACCGAGCCGCTCGCGCAGCCCATCCCACAGCCTGCTGCCGTCACCGTCGCCGATCATCGTCTGGGCGAGCTGCGTGCGCACGACTTCGTCGTAGCCATCCGGGTAGGACGGCGTGGTGGTCGAGATCGAGAACCACACCTGCTGGGTGTTGGAACGGCGCAAGACCTTAGACCGGCGTCCTCGTCGCACCGACGGCTGATAGGACGCGGTGTGCGGGGCTTTCGGCATGATCGCACCCGCCGCCGCGCGCCAGCCGCCGAAATGGCGTCGTGCCTGATCGAGCATGTCGTCTTCGCTCATGGCGCCCGCCAAGCTCAGCACCGCGTTGCGCGGATGGAACAGCCGGCGGTGAAATGCGCGGACCTGCGCGCGCGTGATGTCGCGGACCGTGCCGAGCGTGCCCCCGATGTCGCGGCCGAGCGGGTGCGCACCCCACATCGTCTGGTCGGCGAGCACTTCGATGCGTTTGCTCGGATCGTCTTCCCAATCGCGCAGTTCCTCGAGCACGACTTTGCGCTCGGTCTCGACGTCGCGCGCGTCGAAGAGCGGCCGGCGCACGACGCTGCCGAGGACGTCGAGCGCTTCGGCGGTCTTCTCGGTCGGCACCGTGGCGGACAGCGAGATCAGCTCTTTGTTGGTCGAGGGGTCGAAGCGGTTGCCGCAGCGCTGCATCGCGGCGGCGAGCTCCTGGCGCGTGTAGTCCGCCGTCGCCTTGAAGATGAGATGTTCGAGGAAATGCGCGAGGCCGTTCGCGTCGCGCGGATCGTAGATCGAACCGGCCCGCAGCGCGAGCGAAACGCTCAGACTGCCGGAAGCGGGCATCGGCGTAGTGACGACGCGTAGGCCGTTGCGCAGCCGATGACTGGTGGGCTTGGATTTCGTGCGGCGGGGAGACATGGCGGTCCGGCTTTCTTTAGGGGGCGGGGAGGGCGATAGGACTTCTTCGCCACCGGGGGCGCAAACGTCTAGGTCGGTCAGGGACGAGAATATCGGGGTTTGCTTATTTTGTATGTCCCTCGGCATGGGATGGACAGAAATAGGCTCCAAAATGAGACTCCGGGACCTGGTTACGTCCCGAGCTTCGCTCGGGCACTACCGACGATGCCTGTTTGCAAAATCTTGCCAAACGGCGACGAGGTCGCAACCCGACCGTGGCGCAACACGCCTCGTACATGATCGCACCGCACAACCCTACTGATTCCGATACCTACGATCTCGGTTGCGGCCGCATGCGCGAGGTCGGCGCCGGCGCACTCGCGCACATCTTCAGCTACGAGCTCGTACGCGGCGGTCACGAGCGCGTCGACAACAAGCCCTTCTTCTATCCTGCGGTGGTGGTGACGACGAGCGGTCGCTGGACGTTCCACGGCCCGGTGACGCTCGAGGTCGAGCCCGGTATCGTCGTGCTCGGCGATGCCGGCACCGAATTCGCATGCAGCCACGACCGGCTCGATCAACCGGAGACCGACATCATCGTCGGCTTTGATCCCGCCGGGCTCGCGCGCGTGCTGTCGCAGACCCCTTTCGCGCACTCGACCTTCGCATGGCGGCGCACGGCGGTGCCGCGATCGCGCGCCATCGACGGGCTGAGCCGCGCGTTGCTCGGCGAAGCGCGACGTCACGCGCCCGGCTTCCAGACGACGATTGACGCCCTCGCATGCCGGCTGCTCGGCGAATTGCTCCGTTTCACGCCCGCGCCGCGGCGTGCCCAGCCGCGTGCGTCGACCGGCCGCCGCGCGGCTCGGATCGAGAAGCGCGCGCGCATACATGCACGAACATCTCGACCGCGAATGCTCGCTGTTCGAGCTTGCAGACGTCGCGGGCGTCAGCCCATACTACTTCCATCGCTTGTTCGTCGCGCAGGTCGGTCAGTCTCCCCACCGCTACTTGCGCTCGGCGCGGCTCGAAAGAGCGAAGACGTTGTTGCGCGCGACCGACATGACGAGCACGCAGATCGGACGCGCGGTGGGATTCGGCAGCCTGCCGCACTTCATCAACACGTTCCGCGCGCAGGTGGGCCTGACGCCCACGCGCTTCCGCGCGGCTCGATAAGGAGCGTCACCATGCTCGCATTGCTGCTCTCTATCACCATGGCCGCCGCGGCCTCGTCGCCTCCCACGACGGCGCCGACGCCCGCACCGTGCGCGGCGCCCCAGTACCATCAATTCGATTTTTGGATCGGCGATTGGACGGTCAAGGAGAACGGCAAGTTCGCCGGCACCAACGAGATCGACTCGATCCAGCGCGGCTGCGCCATCCAGGAGCACTGGACCGACGCCGACGGACACATCGGCACGAGTTTCAGCATCTACTATGCGCCGGCCGCTCAGTGGCACCAGACATGGATCGATTCAGGCGGCAGCCTGCTGCGCATGGACGGCGGCATGGTGAACGGCTCGATGGTGATGCAAGGCACGCGCGTCGGCAAGAAGTACAAACAGGTCATCGACAAGACGACCTGGACGCCGCTGCCCGATGGGCGCGTGCACCAGTTCTGGCAGTATTCGATCGACGGCGGCAAGACCTGGCAGACCGCGTTCGACGGCTACTACACGCGGGTGCGATAGGAAAAGTCCCGTAACGCAAGTTCCGGGACTTTGTGGATACCCGTCTTAGCGCGGTGCGCCGAGGTACGGGAACGTCGTCGTATCGTGCTTGCCGCCGTATGGCACGTTGTCGTCAGCCAGACACACCGACTCTTTGCCGTCATCGTGGCCCGTGAGCGCAAAGACGGTGCTGCCGAAGATCGCGCCGAGATCCGTCTTGATGACGTCGTCGTGCAATCCGCGGCCGCCGAACGGGCTGCCGGTCGCGCCGCCCGACTCGACGCCGAGGTACGCAGGCCCGACGCCGGTCTTCGAGAGATCGGAGATCAGCACGTCCGGGATGAGGATGCCGACCACCGCCGCCGTCGTCTGCGCGTCGCGCCCCGCGACGTTAGTCATGAACGAGTTGACGTCGGCGATGAGCGGATCGCTCGGGTTGAACGGCGAGCTGCGATTGGTGCCGTCGTGGTTCATATACGGCTGCGTCGCCTCTTTGACCGCCGGCCGCGCGAGCCGTTCGATCTGCACGTAGGTCTGCGTGGTCGGATTCGTGCTCGTCGTGCTCGAGGAGCACGCGCTGGCCGCCAGCGCTGCGACGACCGCAGCTCCCAAGATGAGCGCTTTGTTGGTCTGCATGATGTCTTTCATCGCCTCCTACGATCCGCTCGTGGTGCTGGTGGTCGCCCACACTTTGATGACGCCGGGCGTCCCTGTCGCCGCCGGCGCCAGCAACGTGCGTGGCATCTCGACGACGATCGACAGCACGTTGAAGCCGTTGGTGGACAGGAAGTCCTGCGACGCCGAGTGATCGCAGCCGGTCGTGGTGCCGCTGTTGGGGAAGCCACGGAAGCCGAGGTCCGGGGTTCGGCGGTGCAGGGTTGGGCTGGTTCTGATAGTTGCGGTCGGGGATGATCATGAAGAAGCGCGCGAGATCGAAGAAGAACGGATCCTCGCGTGGTCCTGCGAAGACCTGGACGCTCTTGCCGTTCACGGTCAACGTCGCGGGCGTGTTGAAGTTGAACGTGCCTGCCTGCGCGATGAACGTCGAGCTCGTGCCGACGGAATTCGGCTTGCCCGGTCCGTACATGGTGAGCGTCTGCCCGGTGCCCGCGCTGTTCGCCTTGAACTGCAGCACGAGGTCCTCTTGCGTATCCGTGCCCTGGGCGATCTTGAACTGATACATGACCGCCGGATCGAACGCGGCGGTGCTCGACTTGGCCCATCGGGATGAGCGGCAACACGTCCATCACCAGCACGATGTTGCTGTCTTGCGACGCGGTCGGCGGCGGGAAGGCGAAGACGTCCGTGATGTCGGCGGCTGGCCGGCCGATCATCGTGGGCGAGTCTTGGTGGTCGGAGCCGCGCACGGGATGCACGGCGTAGAGCACCATCGCGCCGGCGAGGGCCGCAAGCGCGACACCTCCGGCTGCTTGAAGCATCGTACGATTCATGAAGCATTGCCTCCGGGAGAAGCGCCGCGCGTGAGACGCGGCTGCCGTGTGTACGATGGTCTAACGGTTGGCTGTGCGTTCCGGATGAGCGTTCACCCATCCGGACGACGCGCACGGACGTTTCCTATAGTGAGATGTTCATGCAGCTGGCCGGCGCTCGCCCTCCCGCGTGGACGAGCCACGCGTTTGGCGGGGTTCGCCACGCCAGGCCTTGCCTCGCGTTCGCGCGAAACGCGCCCCGAGATGAGCGATGACAGCGCATTGATCGAAGCAGTGCGCCGCGGCGACGCGGACGCGTTCGCGCGTCTGTACGATCGGCACGGCGCGATGGTCTTCGGCGTCGCGCGGCGCGTGCTCGGCAATACCGCGCAGGCCGAGGATGTCGCGCAATCCGTCTTCCTTCAGATATGGTCCAAGCCGCAGGCGTTCCAAGGCGGCAGCTTCGCGGCCTGGGTGGCGACGGTCGCGCGCAACGCATCGATCGACGTGCTGCGCAGCGCCGCGGTCCGCACGCGCGAACCGGACATGCCGCTCAACTTGGTGGCGCCGGGCGATCTTGACGAAGAGGTCTTCTCGCGCGTGCGCGCGAGCGCCGTCGGCGACGCGCTCAAGACGCTGCCTGCTGACCAGCGCGACGCCATCGAGCGGGCGTACTTCGAAGGCCTTTCCTATCGTGAAGTGGCGGAACGGCTCGGCGAGCCGCTCGGCACGGTGAAGAGCCGCATCCGCGCTGGCCTGCGCCGGCTCACGGACATCTTGCGCGAGGTGGCGAGCTGATGCCGTACGACGACGAAGCCATGCTCGAACTCGCGGAGCTCTACGCGCTCGGCGGCTTGGAGGCCGACGAACGGCGCGCCGTCGAGGCGTATGCGGCGAACGCGACCTGCCGCGCGGCGCTGGAGAACGGGATGTTCGGCGCGTACGCATTGGCCAAGGGCGTCGAAACGCCGCCACCGGCATCGCTGCGCGCGCGCGTCCTCGCGATCGCGGGTCAGGCGACGGCGAGCGCAGTCGTGCCGATGCGCCGCTCGTTGTGGGCGCAGCCTGTTTGGCTCGCCGCCGCGGCGGCCGTTGTCGTGCTCGTCTTCGCCGGCACCTGGGCGCTGCAGTCGCGCGTCTTCAATCAGAGCTGGGCCGCGGGTTGCACGCCGCAGACCACGCCCTGCACGCTGTCCGGCCGCGTGATCGCCTGGGGGCCGAGCGAATTGCATCTCGTCGCTCATGGTCTTGCCGCGCTGCCGGTCGGCAAGGTGTATCAGGCGTGGTACATCCGGCCGGGCGCGCCGCCGACGCCGGCCCCGACCTTCGTGCCGGACGCGCGCGGTGACGCATCGGTCGCGCTGCCGGTCGGCGCGGAGAAGGGTCTCACCATCGCCGTCACCGTCGAACCGGCGGGCGGCTCGCAAGCGCCGACGACGAAACCGTTCTTTGTCGCCTCGATCAACTGACGCGATCGTCGTCCGGCCGTTTCGCGCGGACGAGATGCCGTCGCTGCTCGAGATGCGGCGTGCGATGACGCTCGAACTCGGTGACGAAGACCTCGATGTGGAGTACGACGGCTGGCGCCGGCGCTTCAGCGCGTACGTCGACGAGCTGCGCGCCGACGACGCGGCGATGTTCTTCGTGGCGGAGCTCGACGGCGCGCTCGTCGGCATGGGCGGCGTCTACAAACTGCGCAACCATCGCAGCGTGATCTACGGCGTGGCCTCGGCCTACGTGACGAGCGTCTACGTCGCGCCCGAACATCGGCGGCTGGGACTTGCGTCGCGCATCACGCAGGCCGCGGTCGCGTGGGCTCGCGAGCACGGCTGCGCCGTCGTGCGCCTGCGCGCATCGGCGACGGGCCGACGCGTGTATGAAGCGCTCGGGTTCACGCCGACCGAGGAGATGGAGTTCCGGCTCGAGTGACGGTCGAATAAATTCGACCGCTCCAAGGCCTAGAGCGTGGCTGTTATATACGCGTCGACGGCGCCGCTGAACGTGGTGGGATCACTTTCCGGCAGGCAACGCGACGGATGCGGTTCCCACGATTGGAACAGCACGTAGTCGGGTTTTCCGCCGTATTGCCCTTGATATGTCTCGAAGCGCGCGACGACTTTGGCGGTCCACTGCGCGTCGGAGACGTCCGTCGGCTCGCCGATGTAGATGATGCCGAATTTCATCCCGCGCTGTCGCGCGCCCGCTTCGAGCGCCTTGACGAGCGAGGGCCACGCCGGGTTGCTGAAATCGAGATCCGCGAAGTAGAACGGGAACGGCGCGCCGGTGACCGCCTTGTATGTGTCGTGCCACTGCCCGATCGCGGTCACGACGTCCGGCGTATATGCGCTCGCGATGATCGGTTCGACGTCGCCTACCACGGCGTTCGGGTACACAGTCTTCACCAGTTGCACGTACGCGCCGATGTCGGCGGCCACTTGCGACACCGACCATTGGCAGGCGCGCGGATCGGTGACCACGCTTCCGAAGTAGAACGGCTCATCCACCTTGATGAACGGCGCCGGGGCGCCCAACGCTTTCAATCGATTCAGATAAGCAAGCGTGAAAGTGTTGAGCGATCCGCCAAACGGGATGAATCCCTCGACGCCCGAACCGCATGTGGCCGTTGCCTGAAGCGCCGGCGCTTCGATCTCTATGCCCATGGCGTGAGCGTTCACAAACGCTATGGTCTGCTGCAGCACCGGGTCGCTGACCGCGGTGATCCATCCCGCATACAACCCCAACACCTGTGTGTGCGACGCGACGGTCGCCCAGGGCGCGTTGGGTTGGAACAGGCCGAGGAAATCCGTCGAACCGTCACCGCCAGGCCCGCCGGGCCAACCCGCCGCCGGTCCCGGTAGAGGATGGAACCAGATGGCGGCGGAGGAGGCGAAGGGAGCCGGCGATGTGTTCGACGACGGGCTTGGCGTTGAGCTCGTGCTTTGACAGCCGGCCATGCTCAGGAGCATCAGCGCAGCGCATGCTGATAGAAGGCGCGACGTGCGCCTGAAGCCGTGGACCGCCATGTCATTTGCCTCCGGCCGCTTCGAGTTGCCGCGCTTTGATTTGTTGATCGAGCGTCAACTCGTTCTTGACCAGGATCATCAAGCCGAGCTGGATGTGCTTGGCCTCGCGCTCGAGGTCGAGCAGCGCGTCGAGCTGCGCGAGCGCCTTCGCCTGATCGACGTGGTTCTGCTTGAGCAAGTCGGCGAGTTTCGCGGTCGCAGCGGCGAGCTGCGGCTGCAGCTTGGCGAAGCGGTCTTGCCCGCTTTGCACGTCGGCTTGGATCGCCCGCGCCTGGACCTCGCTGATGCCCAACTCCTGCTGATGGCTCATCACCAGATCGGGCGGGAGCAGCGCGCCGCCGATCGGATCGGCGTTGGGCGGTTGGTCCGCAAAGGCCGCGCCCGCGGCCAGCAGCCATGCGGCGGCGGCGATGACGAAGGTCTTACGAAGCATGTGTGACTCCTGGTGCGCGTTGCGAGTGCGTCGACGGTGAGCCGGAGGGGCTGCCGTCGCGAGAAGGTGCGTGTCGCACGCCGTTGAGGGGTTCGAGCAGCACCGCGGTCGGCGAGCGCCACTGCGTCAGCGCGACGGTATTCGGGATCGGCGTGGTGTGCGGTTGCAGCCCGCGCACGCCGAGGAACAACGCGATGCTTGCCGCGAGCGCCGCGCCGGCCGCGATCCACGACCGCTGCCGTCGTCGCGAACCCGGAGCGGCGAGACGGAAGCGCGCGGCGATGTCCTCCTGCAACCGTTCGGCGGGCTGCGCCCGGACGAGCGCGAGCACCGCAGCGTCCATGCGCTGCGCGAGCGCGCGCTGGCGTTCGAGTCGCGCGGTGCACGCGGCGCATTCGGCGAGATGCGCTGCGAGCGTCTCGCTGGGCTGCTCGCCGAGCGCGACCTCGGCGAGCGCGTCCTTCATCTCGTCGCAGTGATTCATGACAGCACCTCCAGCAATCGTTTGCGCGCCAGATGCAGGCGAGAGCGGACGGTCCCTTCAGGGATCCCGAGCAGATCGCCGACGGCGCCCGACGACATGCCCTCGACCGCGCACAAGAGCAGCACCTCGCGCAGTCGCTCGGGCAGACGGTCGATCTCAAGGCGCACCCGCGCTTGGAACTCGCGTTCCCCTGCCAGCGCTTCGACGTCGACGACCGCGCTCGCGTCGCCCGCCGCGAGCTCTTCGCGCCGGCGCGCGCGCACCTCCGTGCGCATGCGATTGAGCGCGAGCCGCCTGGCAATCTGGCACACCCACGCGCGGAAACGTTCCGGATCGCGCAGACCCGCGAGTTTCGCATACGCGCGGACGAAGGTGTCCTGCGTGACGTCTTCCGCGTCCGCCGCATTGCCGAGCACGCCGTATGCGATCTGATAGACCACGCGCTGATTCTCCCGCACGAGCAGTTCGAAATCGTCAAATGTGGAGGCTGTCACGAATCACTCAGCAAGCAGACACCACCGCGGGGACATCCGTTCACCAAGGGCGCGGCCGCCGCAGTCCAAGAAGGCGCGCCCGCCTGCCCATCGAACGCACCGACGATGAGCATCACACGATTTCATCTCACCGTCGCTTCGGTCGCGCTGTGCGCGCTGCTGAGCCAGCAGGCTGTCGCCGGACCGGTCCCGGCGGGGACGGGCAAGACCATGTGCTCTGCCCTGAACACGTCCGATTTTACATCCGTGGGGATACAAGGCACGACAGGCCCGCGAGCAGACGTGATCCATCCGACCGCCGCCTACTGCGTCTATGCCGGGAACTCCGGCATGAGCGGCGGCATCGAATTCGACGTGTACTACCCCGCTGGGGCGACGCCGGCGGCGGTGAAGAGCCACGAGCACACGTTGATGATGGAGGCCGGCGGCAGCGTCGGTGAAGGAGCGTACTCGACCATCTCTATGCCGGGAGTCGACGCGGCGCACCTTGGCACAAATATGCGCACCGGCAAGGCGCCGTTCGACAGCCTCGTGGTGCGCAAGGGCAACCTCATCATCATCATCACGATCCCGGCCACCGCGCACGCGCCGGTTCAGCTCAAAAAACTCGCGACGATCGCCTTGGGGCGCTTCGCGACGGTAGTATCGTTCGAGCGCTAGTCCACGCAGCGGAACTTCGCGTAGACGTACGGATAGTTCGGTCTGAACCAGTTGCGCAAGCTGCGCCGAATGAGCTCACGCGCGGTGACCGGCGATGCGCCCTTCATGACGTAATGCTTGCCGTCGAAGAAGTCGGCTGAGTACGGCGGATAGGTCGCCATCGGCGTGAAACCGGGCAGCGGCGCGAAGACGCTTGACGTCCACTCCCAACCGTTGCCTACCAGATCGTGCACGCCCCACGCGCTCGCGGCCGCCGGGTGAGAGCCGGCCGGCACCGGATCGTAGCTCTCGAAGCCGAAATTCCCGTGCGTGCTGTCCGGCGCCGCATCGCCCCACGGATGCTGGCGTTCCTCGCCGCCCGGCGTGCCGTACGCCGCGCGGTGGAATTCCGCCTCGGTCGGCAGACGCCGGCCGTGGCATGCGGCATACGCGGTCGCCTGTTCTTGCGTCACGTAGACGGGCCACGCGAGCGGCAGCGGGATCTCGTCGAACGCTGCGATCTGATACCACGCGCCGTCGCGGCGAACCCAGAACGGCGCCGCCTCGCCGCCGGACTCGACGAATTTGAGCCAATCCGCATTGGTGACGCTGTGGGCGTCGATCTCGAAGGCCGGCACGTCGACACGTGTCTCCTCGAACTCGTTATCCCAACCGAACTCGACGTCTTGAGAACGGGCGCCGAGCGTCGCCTGCCCGGCCGCGATCTTCGCGCGCTTCTTTTCTGGCACGGCTCCGTCGCGCGGCGGCTTCGCGCCTGCGGGCCGCCGCTTGTCGGTGAGCGGCAGGCGATGCAACATGTATAAGAACGTCTCGTGATGCATCGGCTCGTGCTCGAGGATGGTGTGCGCGGCCTGGCGCGACAGCGCGGACGCATCGGCGCCCTGTCGCTCGATATCCTCGAGGGCCGCGATCACCGCGGCATCCCAGCGCGCGCCCATCGCTTGCACCACGTCGCGCGACGGCCACTCCGGCGGCGCCGAGGTGTTGGCGGCAGCGACGTCATCGGGATCGATGCCGCGCTGGAAGAGCTTCTCCAGTGTGTCGTCGAGCGCCGGCTGCCCGAGCGCGAAGCGGTTGAGCGTGATGTAGCTGAACGCGGGGATGTGGCCCTCGTAGAATTCTATCGGGTGGCGCAGCGGGATCGGGCGCGCGAGATACGCGTCCGGCACCGGGATCTCGAAGAGCCCTGCCGAGATGCCGCGGTTGCGGCGATACCAATCGCTGAGCTTTGTGCCGACGCTGGGGCGTACATCTATCCGAGCCATGCTGGAGCCTTCCGTTCCTTCTGGGTGTGGGGAGAAGTGGCGATTCGGCGCTCGAAGTAGGGCGCCTTTCTGGCAAGGGCCGACCTAAAGGTCGGCCCCTACATCGCGGGCCGTCTTGAAGGTCGGCCCCTACATCGGCTGGCCCGCTATGCGGCCTTGAACACGAGCGCCGCGTTGAGGCCGCCGAAGCCGAAACTATTCGAGAGCACCACGCGCTGGCGCAGTTGCGTCGGCACGTCCGGCGAGTACCGCAGATCGCAACCCGGCGCCGGCGTCTCGAGATTGATGGTCGGCACGACCATGCTTTCTTTGAGTCCCATGGCGCACAGCGCCGCTTCGACCGAACCCGTCGCGCCGAGCGCGTGGCCTGTCATACCTTTCGTGCCGGATACCATTATGCGGTCGGCGTCCGCGCCGAACACCTCGCGGATCGCGCGGCTCTCCGTCGGGTCGTTGAGCGGCGTCGACGACCCGTGCGTGTTGATGTGGTCGACCTCGCCTGCCGACACGCCGGCGTCAGCCATGGCGAGCGTCATCGCGCGTTTGGCTTCGCGGCCGTCCGCGCGCGGTGAGGCCATGTTGTCGCCGTCGTTGGTGAGCGCGTAGCCGGACAGCTCCGCATACGGCACCGCGCCGCGCGCGATGACGTCCTCTTCGCGCTCGAGCAGCAGCAGCGCCGACGCCTCCGACATGACGAAGCCGTCGCGGCCCTCGTCGAACGGCCTGCTCGCGGTCGCCGGATCGCCGTTGCGCTGCGACATCGACTTGATGACGTCGAACGCGCCGAAGATGAGCGGCGTGAGCGGGATCTCGACGCCGCCGGCGAGCGCGCGGCGCACGTAGCCGGAACGCACGGCGCGTAGCGCGTCACCCAACGCGACAGCGCCGGCCGCGCACGAATTCGAATTCGAGACCGTGGGACCGTGGATGCCGAAGTGGATGGCGATGTTGCAGCATGCGGCGGCGGGGAAGACCGACAGCGCGAGCAACGGGTGCACCGCCTTGATGCCGCGCGTGATGAAGTTACGGTTCTGCTCTTCGCCGTAGGCCGCGCCGCCGAGCGCACTGCCGACCCACACGCCGAAGTCGCCGTCATCGCCGCTCGGCGTGTAGCCGGCGTCTTCGAACGCGAGGCGCGCGGTCGCGATCGAGAACTGCGCGAAGCGCTCGGAGCGCTGCAGTGCGCGGCGGTCGAGGAACGCCGCTGGATCGAAATCGTCCACCTGGCCGCCGACCTTGCTGCGGAACGGCGTCGTGTCGAAGCGGTCGAGCGCCCGCACGCCGCGTCTGCCCTCCAGCGCACCGCGCCACAGACCCGCACGGCCGATGCCGATCGGGGTGATTGCGCCGATGCCGGTGATGAAGACGCGATGGTTCACGAGGCCGCCTCCGCTAGCTCTTTCATGCGCGCGAGCGTCTTGCCCGCGATGCTTTGGATGAAGAAATCGCCGATGATGCGCCTGCCGACCCACGGCCCGATGAGCGGGATGCGCCGGAAGTCGAGATGGTGCTCGATGGTCACGCGCGTGCCGCCTTCTACGGGCGCGAAGGTCCATGCCACCTGCATGCCGGCCGTCCAGCCCGACAAGTGCGTGAACTCGATGCGCGGCGCGTCCGGATCGAGACGCTCGACGGTCTCCCAGCGCACCGGGATCCAGCCGCGGCGCGCCGCCATGATCGCGGTGCGTTCGTGCGGGCCGTCCTTGAGGATGTGCACGAAGCGGTAATGCGGCAACAGCGCGGGCCAGCGGCCGATGTCCTGCGCCAACTCGTAGATCGCCTGTGCCGGGGCCGCGATGTCGATCGACCGCTGTGCGTGCATCACGCGAGCAGGTTCCACAGCAGCTTCGGAGTGAGGCCGCCGCCCATCGTGCCGACGACCGCGGCGAGCAGTTCGTCCGCGAGTTCCGGACGGCGTGCGATGCCGCGCGCAGCGCGCCGGCGCAGCCAGCGCGTGCGCAGCAGCGCGTCGACCGCGCGCGACGTCCGTCGCACGCGGGCGATCGCCGCGGCGCGCTGCGTCGAGTACCGATCCGCGACCGCGCGCGACAGCGCGCCAGCAGCAAGCGCCTGCGCGGCATCCGCCGCGTACGTCGACAGGCCGATGGCCATAGCGATACCTTGTCCGAGGAACGGGTCGAGCAGTTCCGCGGCGTCACCGGTGAGGACGACGCGCCCCTCGGTGATAGAACGAGCGCGGTAGCGCAATGGACCGACGCTGACCCGGCGTGTCAGCAGCGCGGACTCGAAGCGGCATGCGCCGTCGCTCAAGCGCGAGACGACCTCGTCGGCCTCATCTTCGAGCACCGGCCGCGGCATCACGAGCATCGCATTGGTCATGCCGTTCCCCAACGGGTTGCGCGCATAGTAGCCCTCCGGGCCTACGTACATCATTACCTCATCGCCGTCCGAAGGTGTCGCCAGATGTCCGCCGACCGCCCAGCGGCCGCCGCGCGGACGCGCGCCGCCGGCCATGCCGCAGCGCTGCGCCACGGCCGACCATGCGCCGTCGGCGCCGATGAGCACGTGCGCGACTATCTGATGTACGTCCCCCGCGCCGTCGCGGTACTCGACGCGCACGTCGTCCGCACCGCGCCGTGCATCCACGAAGGTACCGTGCACGAGCGTCGCGCCTGCGCTCACCGCAAGCTCCGCGAGCAGCGAGTCGAAACGCTCGCGCGCGATCGCTAGACCGCCGCGACCCGGCAGTCGCATGTGCACCGGATCGAGCCCGAAGCCGCCGATGCGCAGGCTGCGCAACGGGTGCGCCGACACTTCAACGGCGTCAAGCACGCCAAGCCGATCGAGCGCATCGAGCGTCGACGGGCTCAGGTATTCTCCGCACACCTTGGTGCGCGGCAGCCGCGCGCGTTCCACGATCACCGTCGAGAGCCCGCGCCGCGCGAGCTGCAGCGCGACGCTCGCGCCGGCCGGGCCGGCGCCGACCACCACGACATCGCGAGCGAACGCCGGCGTCACCGGCCATATCGGATGCTCCTAGCGAACGGCTCGTCGCGCCACGCTCTCTCGCGCGCGCCAACCCACCAGCGGCGCGAGATAGCCCGCGATCCAGAAGAGCAGCGCGAACAGCACGAGACCGCCGACGATCAGCCCGCCGGTCACCGCGGTGACCGACCCGATGGTGCGCACCACCATCGGATTCCATTCCGATCCGTCGCCGGTCGCGAGATCGAGCAGCGCGAAGACGCGGTACGGCCGCAGGTCGGAGAGCGTCGGCTGCACGTTGACCTTCACGTCGGTCGTGCCTGCGACCGGCGTGAGCGCGTAGGGCGGCAGTCCGTTGCCGTTGGCGGTGAACGGCTGCATCGAGAAGTAGCCGACCACGAGCGCCTGACCGCGAGAGACGTTCTGTGCCTGCGCGACCGATTGCAGCGAACGCGGCAGCGGCACGACGGCCGCCACGCCCATGAGCCAGTAGAGCGCGATGAGCGCGGCGAGCAGCCCGAACGTCAGCGCGATCCGCGGCCCCATCGGTACGGCGCTCGTGGGCGCTCCCGTTCTGCTAGCCAATCTTCTCGCTCACCGTCTTCGCCTGCATGAAGAGCAGCAGATAGTCCGGGCCGCCGGCCTTCGAATCCGTGCCCGACATGTTGAAGCCGCCGAACGGATGGGCGCCGACGAACGCGCCCGTGCACTTGCGGTTGAAGTACAGATTGCCGACGTGGAACTCGTCGCGCGCTTGCGCCAGCTTCTTCGGATCCTTCGAGTACACCGCGCCGGTGAGCCCGAACTCCGTGTTGTTGGCGATGCGCAGCGCGTCGTCGTAGTCCTTGGCCTTGATGACCGCGAGCACCGGGCCGAAGATCTCTTCCTGCGCGATCACCGCGTCGGGCTTCACATCGGCGATGACGGTCGGCTCGACGAAGTAGCCGCTGCCGGGCCCTCGTCCGCCGCCGGCGACGAGTCGGCCCTCTTTCGCGCCTTGGTCGACATAGGCTTTGATCTTCTTCAACGACGCCTCGTTGACGACCGGCCCCATGAAGTTGGCGGGATCGGCGGGATCGCCGACCGTGATCTTCTTGACGCGCTCGGTGAGGCGCTCGACGAATTCATCGTAGAGCGGCTGCTCGACGATCGCGCGCGAGCATGCCGAGCATTTCTGGCCTTGGAAGCCGAACGCGGAGAGCGCCACGCCTTCGACAGCGGCGTCGAGGTCGGCGTCGGCGGCGACGACGATGGAGTCCTTGCCGCCCATCTCGGCGACGACGCGCTTGATCCAGATCTGTCCGGGATGCGGCGCGGCCGCGAGCTGGTTGACGCGCAAGCCCACTTCTTTGCTGCCGGTGAACGAGATGAAGCGGACGCGCGGGTGCTCGACGAGCATGTCGCCGATGACGCTGCCCGAGCCGGCGACGAAGTTGACGACGCCGGGCGGCATGCCGCACTGCTCGAGCAGCTCGACGAACTTATAGGCGATCACCGGCGAGTCGCTCGACGGCTTCAGCACCACGGTGTTGCCGGCGACGATCGCGGCCGACGTCATGCCGGCCATGATCGCGAAGGCGAAATTCCACGGCGGGATGACGACGCCGACGCCGAGCGGGATGTAGATCATGGCGTTCTTCTCGCCGGGCATCGGCGTGAGCGGCTGCGGACCCGCGAAGCGCAGCATCTCGCGCGCGTAATACTCGAGGAAGTCGATGCCCTCGGCGATGTCGCCGTCGGCTTCGGGCCAGCTCTTGCCGACTTCGAGCACGAGCAGCGCGTCGAACTCGAAGCGCCGGCGCCGCACTTCGGCGGCCGCTTTGAAGAGCAGGTCGGCGCGCTTCTCCGGCGCGGTCTTCGACCAGCCGATGAACGCTTGTTCCGCTGCTGCCACCGCCTCCTTGGCCTGCTGCTGCGTCGCTTGCGCGACCACGCCGATCACCTCGTCGGGCTTCGACGGGTTGCGCGATGGCGTCGTCCCCGAACCGGCGACCCGCAGGCCGTTGATGATGAGCGGATACGAGGTGCCGAAGGTCGCGCGAACCGCGGCGATGGCCGCTTCCATCTTCTTCTTGTGGTCAGGATCGCGGAAATCGATGAACGGCTCGTTCGTGAACTCGGAGACGCGCTCCAGGACGCTTGCCATTAGGTTGTTGCTTTCTATGGAGCGGTCGACTTTAGTCGACCGTTTGAAGAGCCGCGGTTTTCGGCGCGATGGTGAGGGGCTCCCTCACACCGCGGCGGATGCCGTCGTGTCCACGCGCCCGCCGCGGCCGCCCTTGCGTGCCGACGAATAGGCGCGCAGCGCTTTGCCGAAGCGGCGCATCGCCTCGGCCGCGTGCTCTTCGGGCAGTTTGCCGAAAGAGAGACGCAGCGTGTTGGCCTCCGGCGCGGTGGGATAGAACGGCGTGCCGGGCAAGAAGATGACGCCCTCTTGGGCCGCGTAGCCGAAGAGCTCCATCGCTGACCAGTCCGCCGGCAACTCGACCCATATGTTGAGCCCGCCTCGCGGCAGCAGCGCCCGACCGCCTTCGGGCAGGACCCGCTGGAGTTCTTCGTAGAGCGCGTCGCGCCGGCGCTTGTAGAGGAAGCGCGTCGCGCGCAAGTGCCGGCTCGCCGCTTTCGATTCGAGGAAACGCAGCAGCGCGCGCTGCGCGACCGTGGTGGTGAACGAGTCGGCTCGCAGTTTGGCGGCGTACAAGGCCTGCAGCGCGGCGCCCTTGGCCGCGATGTAGCCGATGCGCAGGCTCGGCATGAGCAGCTTCGACATGCTCTCCATCAGCACGACGCGGCCGTCGCGATCCGACGAGAACAGCGGCTGCGGCGCTTCGGCGTCGTATGCCAGCGGCCAGCAGGTCTGGTCCTCGACGATGGTCAGCTGCGCGCGGCGCGCGGTGTCGAGGATCTTGCGATGCCGCGAGCGCGCGAGGTACGCGCCGGTCGGGTTCTGCGCCGCGGTGTTGACGTACGCGACCTTCGGGCCGACGCGGTGGACCGCTTCGGCGAACGCGTCGGGCACCAGGCCGTCTTCGTCCGCGGCGAGGTTGGTCCACGACACGCGGCGCTGATCGAACACCTCGAGCGCGGAGAAGTACGTCGGCGCTTCGGCCGCCGCGACGCTGCCGTATTCGAGCAGCGCCTCCGAGACGAGGCTCAGCGCCTGCTGCGCCCCGCTCACGATGAGGATGTCGTCGGCGTCGACGTCCGCGCCACGTGCGCTCAGGCGCTCGGCGAACAGCGCGCGCAGCGATTCGTCGCCGCGGTCGGCGCGATATTGGTGGATCTCGGCCGGGTCGTCGAGGAACGTGCGCGCGTAGCACTGCGCGAAGTCGGCGACGGGATAGGTCTCGGGCGCGGTGTGGCCGGCCGAGAGCGCGATCGCGCCGGGCCGCACCGCCGAGCGCAGCAGCTGCATCGCCGCGACGCGTCGGGTCTCGGCCGCATAGCGGTTCAGGCCCGCATCCCATTGGCCGACGGACGGTCGATCTAAAGATCGGCCCGCTACATGGCCGCGCATTTTCGGGCCGGTGGACCGGTCGAATTTATTCGACCGCTTCGGCGGCGCGATCTCGTCCGCGCCCGCATCGTACGACACGAAGGTGCCGCGGCCGGTGCGCGACTCGACGAGACCTTCGGACGCGAGCACCTCGTAGGCTTGGCTCGCGGTCACCAGCGCGATGCCGTGCGTCTTGGCGACCTCGCGTTGCGGCGGCAGTTTCGCGCCCTTCACGAGCACGCCGTCGCGGATCTGATTCGCGATGCCCTCGGCGAGCTGCTGGTACAGCGGCCGCCGGTCGCGGCCCGAGAGGGTCACCGCCGAGAAGGTGGTTGCCGGCACGATCCAACTCCTGTCATGCTTGTACCTATAGATACCAGATACAAGTATAGCACGCGGAGCGTGGGTCGTGCTAGAGCGACCAGGACACCGTAGGCTCGATGTACTGCGTGCGCCCGAGCAGCCCGTTCTTGTTGAGGAAACTGGACGCATAGGCGAGCGTGACGCGCCAGCTCTTCGGCGACCAGTAGTTGACCTGCGCGGTCGTGCGCCCGAGCTCGCCGCCGGCGACGGTGCCGCCGTTCAAGTTTCCGTCCGAGTAACGCACGGCGATTTCGAACGCGCCGTTGTCGGGCCGCACCTGCTGCACGGAACCGAAGATCCCGCCGCGTTTCTTGTACGAGCGGTGGTCGCCGGTGATCATGAAGCTCAGCTGGGCATCCCAGCCGCCTATCCACGGATCGCCCGTGCCGCCGCCGTAGACGCGCGTCGGATCGATCTCGCTGATGAACTGGAACGGGCCGCGCGCGACCGCGACCTCGTACCCGAGCGTCATCGCGCCTTTTGCCGCGAAGTTGCCCGTGTCGATGAAATTCGGCAGGTTGAAATCTTCGGGCTTCGAGCGGAAGCGCAGCGTGCCGTTCTGCTCGGTGCTGTAGCGCTCGTTGAAGCCGAGATGGATGAGGTCCGCGTCGTCTTTGTACTGAGCCAGCCAGGTGACCCGGGCGACGTACTGGTTGCCGGCGAGCGCCGGTCCGCCGCTCGTGATGAAGCCGTCGAAGTAGCCGACGGAATAGGTCATCCTTTCGTCGGCGGTGCTGCCGCTGAACCGGAATCCGTCGTTGCGCGAGGGGAAGAGCGCCGAGACATTCACCGGCAGCTCGTTGAACGAATAGAGGAGCCTTGAACCGAGGCGATCGAGCGCGGCGCCCTCCTTCTGTTTGCCGATCGATAGCGCGCCGATGCGGCCGATGGGCGCCGTGACCGCGAGGTCGGTGAAGCTGAACGACGGCGCGTCGGTCTGGGCGTCGGCGCCGTCATAATTCACCGAGACGATGAACGACCAAGGGTTCTTGAACTTGAGCTTGCCGTTGACGGTGAACCGGTCGGTGCGCAATTTCACCGACGGCCCAAGGCTGCCGACCTGCTCGACGTTCGCGGCGTTCTGCGTCGGCACCACACCGCTGAGCGCGGCGACGATGCCGAGATGTCCGCTCCAGAACCTGCCATCCCACTCGTTCCAGGGGCTCAGTTCGCCCGGCTCGCCCTCGATCGGGATGCTCTCCTCTTCGGCGATCGGGTTTTCCGCCTCGTATGGCGTCGGCGAGGGCGACGGCGCAGGCGTGGGATCGGCGAGGGCTTGGCCCGCGCAGAGCACGACGAGCGCGGCGCAGACCAGCAAGCCGGCCGACGCTCGAGCGATAGTTTCTTTCACGATAGGGTTGTGGCGGCTGACTTTCGTGCGCGCCTGGCGTTCCTATTGTCCCCAGGTGCTACCATGACACCCACGATGATCTCCGCCATCACGAGCGCCGCGCGACGGGCTCGACCGGCAACTCCACAGTGTACTTGCGCCGACGAAGGTCGGGAAGTCCGGGCTTGGCCATCTCCATGCCCGCCGCTTCGATCGGCATTTCCTTATCGTTGACGCGGCCGGCGTGCCGCGCATCCACCACTCGAATGACTTCCGCTTTTGGTTCATCCATCGTCGCCGGTAGTACGGTGCGGCCGTGAGGCCGCCCTGCCCGGCTCAAGCAAAGTGAGGCATCCCATGGCTATCAACACCGCAACCGCGCCCGACACGCTCGTCGACACCGAGTGGGCGCAATCGCATCTCACGGACACCGGCCTTCGTTTCGTCGAGGTCGACGTCGACACCACTGAATATGGCAAGGGCCATCTTCCCGGCGCGGTCGGCTTCAACTGGCAGACACAGCTCAACCATCCGGTGCGCCGCGACATCCCGAGCAAGGAAGAGTTCGAAGAGCTGCTGTCGGCTGCGGGCATCGCCAACGACACGACCGTCGTGCTGTACGGCGACAACAACAACTGGTTCGCCGCGTTCGCGCTGTGGCTGTTCAAGTATTACGGCCACGACAAGGTCGTGCTGATCGACGGTGGGCGCAAGAAATGGCTGGCGGAGAACCGGCCGCTCACACCTGAGGTCCCGTCGTATCCTCGCACCTCGTACAAGGTGGCGAAGGTGAACTCGCAGCTGCGCGCCACGCGCGACCTCGTCCTCGAGACGGTGCGCGATCGTTCGCGCAACCTCGTCGACGTGCGATCCGCGCCGGAGTTCAGCGGCGAGATCATCGCGCCGCCGGGCATGCCGGAGACCGCGCAGCGTGCCGGCCACATCCCCGGCGCGATCAACGTGCCGTGGAGCCAGGCGGTCAACGAGGACGGCACGTTCAAGTCGCGCGACGATCTCAAGCAGCTGTATGCGTCCAAGGGGCTCGACCCGTCGCGCTCGACGATCGCCTACTGCCGCATCGGCGAGCGCTCGTCGCACACTTGGTTCGTGCTGAAGTATCTGCTCGGCTTGGACGACGTGGTCAACTACGACGGATCGTGGACCGAGTACGGCAATCTCATCGGCGTGCCTATCGAGAAGAACGTCTAGCGTAGGAAACCGCGCGCCTAGCACCCAAGGGGCCGAGCGTACGCGCTCGGCCTTCTTCTTTTGGGGGTGCATTTGTGAATCGTTATATCGCTGAATTCGTCGGCACGTGGGTGCTCATGGTCGCCGGCATCGGCACCGCGATGTATGACGGCAAGGGCGAGGGCCACCTCGGCATCTCGCTCGCTTTCGGCTTCGCGCTCTTGGCGCTCGTCTACGTCATCGGGCCGGTCTCCGGCTGCCACATCAATCCCGCGGTGACCATCGGCCTCGCGGTCGCCAAACGCTTCAGCTGGTCCGAGGTGCCGTGGTATGTCATCGCGCAAGTGCTCGGCGGCATCTGCGCGTTCGGCACGCTCGTGCTCGTGCTCTTCATCAACGGCAAGTACGACCAATCGCTCGCGGTCGCGGTCGCTAACGGCTACGATGCAAACTCATCGCTCGGCGTCGGCTGGGCCGGCGCGTTCATCGTCGAAGCGTTCATGACGATGGTGCTCGTGTTCACCGTGCTCGGCGCGACCGCCGAGGGAGCGCCGGCGGGTTTTGCCGGCATCCCGATCGGCATCGCGCTCGCGGTGGCCAACTTCGTCGCCATCCCGGTCACCAACGCATCGATCAATCCGGCCCGCAGCATCGGTCCTGCCCTCTACGCGGGCGGCGACGCGCTGACGCAGCTGTGGCTGTTCATCGTCGCGCCGATCGTCGGCGGCGTCATCGCGGCGCTCGTCTACGGCCTGCTTCGAAAGAAGTAGCTCGCACCGGCGTGAGGGGCGGGCGGGCGCCGGCCGTCCCTGCGTCGAATCATCCACGCCCATGACGACGCCAGCCCTCGATCTCGAGCTCAGCCGCGACGAGCAGTCGCGCTACGGCCGCCATCTCATCCTGCCGGAGATCGGCAAGGCCGGCCAGCATGCGCTCAAAAGGGCGCGGGTGCTGCTCGTCGGCGCCGGCGGACTCGGTTCGCCGCTCGCGCTGTATCTCGCGGCTGCCGGCGTCGGCACGTTGGGCATCGTCGATCACGACGTGGTCGAGCTCTCCAACCTACAACGTCAGGTGCTCCATCCCACCGGCGCGGTTGGCACGCCGAAGACCGAGTCGGCCGCGCGCACCATCGCCAACGTCAATCCGCACGTCACGGTCGAGCCGCACTCGGTCCAGCTCAGCAGCGCGAACGCGCTCGAGATCCTGGGCGGCTATGAGATCGTCGTCGACGGCAGCGACAACTTCGCCACCCGCTATCTCGTCAACGACGCGTGCGTGCTGCTCGGCAAACCCGACGTCTACGGCTCGGTGTATCGCTTCGAAGGCCAGGCGTCGGTGTTCGACGCGCGCAACGGCCCGTGTTACCGCTGCATCTTCCCCGAGCCGCCGCCGCCAGGCGCAGTGCCGTCGTGCGAGCAGGCGGGCGTGCTCGGCGTGCTGCCGGGCATCGTGGGGCTCATCCAAGCGACGGAGACGATCAAGCTCATCACCGGCGCCGGCGCACCGCTGCTCGGACGGCTGCTGATGTTCGACGCGCTCGAGATGCGTTTCCGCGAGCTCAAGCTGCGCAAGGATCCGCAGTGCCCGGTGTGCGGCCCCAACCCCTCCATCACCGCCTTGCTCGACTACGCACAGCTTTGCGGCGATGCTCCTATTGCGAGGAACGGCGAGATGGACGACTTCGAGATCACGGTGCGCGATCTGAAGAGCAGAATGGACCGCGGCGATAAGCTCGAGCTGCTCGACGTGCGGCGGCCCGACGAGCTCGCCGTCGCGAAGCTGCCCTACACGAAATGGATCGAGATGCGCGAGCTTGCGGCGCGCATGGCAGAGCTCGACAAGAACGCGGAGATCATCGTGTATTGCCATTCCGGCGTGCGCAGCGCGCGCGCGACGCAGATGCTGCGCCAGGCCGGCTACGCGCACGCGCGCAACCTCGCGGGCGGCATCGACCAATGGAGCCTCGACGTCGACCCGTCGGTCGAACGCTACTGACGATGACCGCGCGCGGTCACTCCGTGCAGTAGCTGCGCGCCACAGCGTTCGTGATCGCCCAGAATTGTAGGCAGAAGACCAGCAGCGCGACGAGTCTCACGAAGAGACTCCCATCCCAGGCCGCCGGGCCGAGAGGCCAGTAGCCGAAAACCACACCCGCCAGGTCGAATCCGATCGCGGCTCCCAAGCAGACCGCGCCGATCGTACGCCACAGCTTCTTGCCGAGCAAGATCCCGATTCCGATCGCGATGGAAAGCGTGCCCGAAACCGCGCGCTCCAGTCCGACCCCGGCGGACATCGCGCCGAGAAGCGGGTCCGTCTCCGTATGCTTGAGTTGACCGAACAGAGCCGGCACGAGCACCACGACGCCTTGGATGATGAACAACCCCACTGCGAGCCGCAGTGGGAGGAGCGCTCGATCTGCCTCGGTCACGACTGTTGATCTGCAATGCCGACGACGAACACGATGAGCGCTCCGGGACCGTGCGCGCCGAGGACGAGCACTTTTTCGATGTCCGCTGAACGGCTAGGCCCGGTGATGATGACGCCCTCGCCCTTCGACCCATCGCGTGCAGCGCCGTAGAGCGAGCTCAGCGCCGCGTCGTCCATGTGGGGGTGGAGCTGCGACGCGTCAGCAAGCACGATGCAGGTGCGCGGCAGATACGGCAGCAGCCGTTCGCCGCGCGCCTTGAAGAGCGCGATCACCGAGCCGGTGTCGGCGAGCAGCGCTTCCGCCTCGACGATACCGCAGTTCGCCGCTTCGATCCGATCTTTCGTCGCGCCGGCCGCCTGGAAGAACCGGTCGCCCTTCAGGAGCGCAAGCGCAGCGCTCACACGCGTCGAGTTCTGCACCGCGGCGGTCGTCAGCCCGCGGTCGGTGAGGAAGCGCGCTAAGGCGAAAGGCAGTTCGCTCGCGGCGGAGACGAAGACCACCTCCCCTTGCAGCGCGATCAGCTCTTTCTTGAAAGCGGCTGCGAGCTCGGTGGTGTCCGTAGTGCCCGAGCGGAGCTCGGGGAACACGGACGCGATCGGCGGCAGCTCGCGCGCAGGCTCGTCCGCCAGCGCCGTGCGAATCGCGTCAAGCACATCGGCGCGCGCAGCACTCGACGTCTGCTTGGCCAGTTGAAGCGGATCGGTGCTCACTGCCGCTTTTCCCACCATTCTTTGAACGTCTCGTCTGCCAAACGCGGCACCTCGCGCTGTTTCGCCCACGCGCCCAGCGGGCCAGGCCGCCAGCCGAGTTTCGCGAGCACGCCCGCACCCGTGCGCGCCAACCTCGTCGCGCGCCGATACTTGACCGCATCGCTCATCGCATCCGCCCACATCCCGAAGGCGGCGCGCTCGCTGCCCGAGCCGACCGCTTTCTCGCTCACCGCTTTGTTGCGCAGGTGCACGAGCTGATGCGGCAGATCGATCTTGACCGGGCACTCCTCGCCGCACGCGCCGCACAGGCTCGAGGCGAACGGCAGTTCACCGGCCTTGTCGAGACCGAGCATCTGCGGCGTCTCGGTCGAGCCGATCGGCCCCGGATAGACCCAGCCGTACGCGTAGCCCCCGGCGCGGCGATAGATCGGACACACGTTCATGCACGCGCCGCAGCGGATGCAGTAGAGCGACTCGCGCGTCGCACGGTCTGCCATCACCTTGGTGCGGCCGGCGTCGATGATGATGCAGTACCACGTCTTGCCGTCGTCTGGCCCTAAGAAATGGTGCGTGTACACCGACAGCTTCTGGCCGGTCGCGGCGCGCGCGAGCACGTGCAGGAACGGCGGCAGGTCCATGAGCCGCGGGATGATCTTCTCGATGCCCATGAGCGCGACGTACACCGGCGGCGCGGATGCCGAGAGCGCCTGATTGCCCTCGTTCTCGACGGTGACGACGGTGCCGGTCTCGGCGATCGCGAAATTGGCGCCGGTCATCCCGAGTTCGGCTTCCAGATAGCGCGTGCGCAGACGCGAGCGCGCGGCTTCGAGCAGCGCCTGCGGATCGTCCGTGTACGGGATGCCCAGCTTCTCGGTGAAGAGCTTGCCGATCTCTTGGCGCGACAGGTGCAGCGCCGGCGCGATGATGTGCGACGGCTTCTGGCCGGCGAGCTGCACGATGTACTCGCCGAGATCGGTCTCGACCGCGTCGATGCCGGCGGCCTCGAGCCGCTCGTTGAGCTCGAGCTCCTCCGAGAGCATCGACTTGCCTTTGACGACCGAATGCACGCCGTGCTTGCGACAGATGTCGAGGAAGTGCGCCGCGCCTTCTTCGGCGGTGCGCGCCCACAGCACGGTGCCGCCGCGCGCGCTGAACTGCTTCTCGAACTCGACGAGCAGCCAGTCGAGGTTGGCGATCGCGTATTCCTTGATCGCATGCACGCGCGCGCGCAGCTCCTGCCATGGCACCTGCTCTTGCGCGCGATGCTTGTCGTCGACGATGCGCGCCATGGTCGCCGGCATGCCGGGCGGACCGTGCGGATGCAGGAGCGCCGCGTGGACCGCCCGTTTGTCGTAGAGGCTCACGTGGCGGCCAGCACTTGCGCGAGGTGCATCGTGCGGATGCCGGCGCTCGCGGGATCGCGCCGCAGCAGACCGTCGATCTGCATGAGACAGCTCGAATCGGCGGAGACGAGCACCTCTGCGCCCGTCGCGCGCACGTTGGCGCACTTGGCGTTGCCCATCGACGCCGACAGCTCGTCGAACTTGACGCTGAACAGGCCGCCGAAACCGCAGCACTCTTCGACCGCGGGCAGCTCGATAAGGGTGGCGTCTTTCACCGCGCGCAGCAGGCGCAGCGGCGCGTCGCCGACCTTGAGCTCGCGACGGCCGTGGCAGCCGTCGTGATAGGTGAGCGTGTGCGGGAAGCGCGCCCCGACGTCGATGACGCCGAGCGCTTCCACTAAGAACGTGGACAGCTCCCATACGCGCGCGCCGACTTCCGCGGCGAGCGAGCCTGGGTCGAGCGTCGGATAGAACACCTTGCACATGGACGCGCACGAGCCCGACGGCACGACGATCCATTCATAACCGTCGAACGTCTCGGCGAAATGTTGCGCGACTGGGCGGGCCTGGTCCCAGTGACCGGCGTTGAACGCCGGCTGGCCGCAGCAGGTCTGCTCGACCGGATAGCCGAGCGGTATGCCCAAGCGCTCGAACAGCGTGACCACGGACTTGCCGACGTCGGGATAGAGCAGATCGACGTAGCACGGCACGAAGAGCGCGACTCGATCTCCGGTCGCATAGGTCTTCTTCGTCTGCGGTAAGGCGGCGTCCATTGCGCGCATGGCTTTTGTGGCGGCATCGCTTTCACCCGCTGTCGTCCCGGCCGGCAAATGCGCGGCGACGACTCTTCGACAACAGCGCGGGCATGGCGGACTTCAAAGGTAAGAACATCATCATCACCGGCGGCGGCAGCGGCTTGGGCGCTGCGATGGCCATACATCTCGCTGCATTGGGCGGGCGGGTCATCGTGGCCGGGCGGCGCCCGGAGATGCTCGCGGAAACGGTTGCCGCGATCGAGACCGCAGGCGGCAAGGCTGACGCCATACCGACCGACGTCCGCGTGCCCGAACAGGTGCAGGCGCTCGTCGACGGCGTGGTCAGCAAGCACGGCAGCGTCGATTGCCTGGTCAACAACGCCGCCGGCAACTTCATCGTGCGCGCGGAAGAGCTCTCGCCGAACGGCTGGAACGCGGTGATCAACATCGTGCTCAACGGCACGTTCTATTGCTCGCGCGCCGTGGGCAAGGCGATGATCGCCGCCGGTCATGGCGGTTCGATCCTCAACATCGTCGCGGCGTACGCGTGGACCGGTGGACCCGGCACGATCCATTCCGCGGCGGCCAAGGCGGGCGTCATCTCGATGACGCAAACGCTAGCGGTGGAGTGGGGCCATCACGGCATCCGCGTGAACGCGCTGTGTCCGGGCGTCGTGAACACGCCGGGCGCCGCCGCGAAGCTCTTCCCGACCGAGGCGATCCGCGATCGCATCGCGCGGCGCGTGCCGCTCGGCCGGCTCGAGACGTCTGACGAAGTCGCTAAGGCAGCCGCATATCTGCTGTCCGACGATGCGTCCTATGTCAACGGCGCGGTGCTGGTGGCCGACGGCGGCATGTGGCTCGATCAGGGATTGCTCGCCGCAAACGCCCCCGAAGGCATGTAGGGGTCGACCTTTAGGTCGACCCAGGAATTGAGACCCATTCTCAATAAGAAGGCCTGAAGAACCTTGCCCTTCGCGCCGATATTGTGGATATATGAGTGACCTCGCGCTGCGGATGACCCGCGGCCTCA
Organism: Vulcanimicrobiota bacterium; assembly: GCA_963805945.1. GTDB lineage: Bacteria > Vulcanimicrobiota > Vulcanimicrobiia > Eremiobacterales > Eremiobacteraceae > JAFAHD01. Next base: position 106,619 of record CAWDVP010000004.1, read on the forward strand.
CCCCGATGTACGTCTGCCTGGTGGTGCTGGGCAGCATCGTCGCGCACTTGGCATCCGAATTCTTCTCCATGGGTTCCGAGGCGAGCGACATCGCGCTCTCGCCCAAGCATCTGTATCTCGGCGTCGCCGCGCTCGTCTGTGCGGCGGTCGTCGTGCTGCAAGCGCGTTCGCTACTGCGATCTTCCGAAGGCGCGCGCGACCTCAAGCGCCGGCTTCATCTCGGTCTGGAAGCGCTGCCCTTGCGCGGACGCGGCCTCGCGTTCTTGACGCTTACCGCAGGACTCCAGCTCGCCATCGGCCTCGCGACGCAGTACGGCGAGGGCTGCCCGTTCTGCGGCCACGACGTGGCAGCGGGCGTCCTCGGCGCGCTGCTCACCGTCATCGTGCTCGCGTTTGCGGGACGCTTCATCGGCGCCCGCTTGCCGTCAATCGCCGCGGCCATCGCTGCCCTCTTCATCGAACCTTCGACCAACGCACACGCGTTGTCATCGCTACGCGACGTCGCGTCGCCGGCGTTCTTCCGCTTCATCTGGTTCAGCCAGCTCTACAACCGCCCTCCGCCTTCCCTCTCGATCTAACGGCCGAAGCACTCGGCCGCGCCCAGGACGGTCGAGTGAATTCGACCGCTCCATTCATTTTGAGAGGGAGTCATGTCATACCATCTCTTCAGCCGCCCGCTGTGGGCGGCGCTAGCGCTCGCCGGCGTGCTCGCTATGCCGTCGGTCGGCGCGTGCGCCGGAGCGTTTCTGACCGGCTCGGTGACGCTCGACGGCAAACCCGCCGCCGGTGCGACGGTCACCGCCACGGGCAACAACCTCGTGCAGACGAAGCGCACCGATGCACAGGGACGCTTCAGCTTCAGCACGCTCCAACCGGGCGCGTACGCGCTCGACGCGGCGTGGAACGATCGGCGCGCGCATCGCTCGATCGAGCTGTCGGCGAGCGGCGCCGATGTCTCGCTGGAACTTGATCCGAAGAACATCGGCAGCATCAAAGTCACCGCGTCGAGCGCCGCGCCCATCAGGGGCGCCGGCACCGACGTCACGCTCAACTCGACGATGCTCACCCGCACGCCGGCCGGCGGCAGCTTCCCGGAATTGCTCGTGCAGTTGCCCGGCGCGGCGCGCGGGGCCAACGGCGTGGTCCATATCAACGGCGATCACGGCGACATCAACTACATCGTCGACGGGGCCTCCATCCCGCAAGCGCTCAACCGCGTCATCGGCACCGAGTTCGACGCGAACGACGTCGCGTTCGTCGACGTGCTGCAGGGCGCGTATCCCGCGCAATACGGAGAGCGTTTCGCCAGCGTGCTCAACATCAGCACGCGCACGGGCACCGGGCCGCCCGGCGCGATCCTCGATCTCTCCGGCGGCTCGTACGCGAACTACGATTCGACCGTCGGGTACCACGGCCCGGTCGGTGCGGGCTCACTGGTGCTGGCGGTCCGTGACGGACGCTCGAGCTACGGCCTGGACCCGCCCGATCTGACCTCGCTTCACAACGACGCGAGCGATGCCAGCCAGTTCCTCCGCTACACGGTGCCTGTCGGCCACGACTACCTCAACTTCACCATGTCGCATTCGTATCAGACGTTCCAGGTCCCGATCGACGTGCTCGGCGGCCAGCCCGCGAGCAGCGACGACAACGAGACACAGAACGACACCTTTGCGACGCTGCAGTACCGCCGCGCCATCGCGGACCGCGGTTCGCTGTCGCTGGGCGCGGCGTATAAGCGCTCGCAGATCCGCGACTTCGGCGATCCGCTGCCCGATTGGGCGTTCGGCATAAACACGTGGGTCGGCAGCGGCGGGCTGCCGTCGGACTGCTTCAACGCGCTCACGATCACCAATTACGCCAACAGCACGTGCGCCTACACGCTTGCCGACAACCGCACCGCCACCGATTACAAGTTCAATCTCGACGACGCGCTGCGCGGCGGCGCGCACGAGGTGCGCTGGGGCGCGCTTTATGACGTGACGCTCGTGCCCAAGCTCTACGACATCACGCTGCAACCGGGCAACTATCTCGCACCGATGTTCACGCCGGGGACGCCGCTCGCGCCGTATCCGGTGATCGACAACGCGCCGAACGTCGGCCACACCGAAGCCGCATACCTTCAAGACAGCTGGCGCATGGGCCAGGCGTATCAGCTCGACTACGGGCTGCGCGTCGACGCGTTCCAGATCTTTTCGGATCAGTTCGACCAGGGCTTTTCCATGTTCAGCCCGCGCATCAAGCTGACGCGCTTCTTCAGTCCGCGCGCGAGCGCGTACGCCTACTACGGCCGCTTCTTCACGCCGTTCTCGTTCGAGAACGTGTCGCCGAGCGCGGCGTACCTGCTCAACCTGCCGCTTCAGCCGACGCTCGCTCAGTTCGACCTCAAGCCGCAGCGCGACTCCGATTACGAGATCGGCGGCCACTTGCCGCTCGGCAAGGGCGATCTCGGCTTGCGCGTGATGCAGAAAGACGCGACTGATCTCATCGACGACACGCAAGTAGGCGTGACGCTGCTGCACCAGGACATCAACTACCAGCTCGGGCGGATAGCCACGCAGTCGGCGTACTACCAGCAGACGCTTGCGCACGGCGGTCGTTTTTATGTGACCGGCAACCACACGTATTCGGTCAACAAAGGCTGTGAGACGCAGCTGTTGGCGCCGTGCTTCGGCTCGTCGACGGATTGGACGCCAGCCGACCACATGCAGGCGTGGGGCGCCACCTCAGGGATCGTGCTCAACGACGCGCGCGGCGGCTGGTTCTCGATCGACGGCGAGTACGGGACCGGGCTATCGTCAGCGGGTTGCTCCGCCGCGACGCCGGGCTTCTGCGAATACACGCCGCATCTCACGTTCAACGCGGTGAAGGGCTTCGCGATCGGACCGAAGACCGTGGCGACGGTGGGGATCGGCAACCTGCTCAACCATCAGTTCTTCATCACGTATCTCAACGCGCAGGGCAATCATTACTACCCGCCGCTCACCGTGAACGTCGGCCTGCGCTTCGGCGTAAGCCGCTGATGTAGGGGTCGACCTTTAGGTCGACCCTTCGACCGGCCTCCGCCACGACCACCACATCAGATAGATCGCGGGGATGATCGCCGCGCCGTCGCGCGCGATCGTCCACCAGGTTACCGGGTCGGTCTCGCGTGGCCCGAAGCAGCCGCACGGAGTCGGGATGCCGCGCACCACCACGGACGCGAGCGCCGCGATGAACACGAGCAGCACTGCGACCGCCACCACTGAGACGATGCGCAACTGCCAGCCGAGCAGCAGGTACACGCCCAGCACTATCTCAAGCAACGGCAAAGCGATGGCGGCGAAGCCGACGAATTGCGCCGGCAGATCGAGCCGGAAGGCGACGATCGTGGACCCGAGATCCGGCGCATGGCCCATCTTGAGGACGCCGGCGGCGATGAACACCAGCCCGACGATGATCCGGGCGATGAGGGGCAGCACGTGAAGAAGACGAGCCAAGCATCACAACCTTCCGCGAAGCCGACGACGGGACCGCGATGGGGCACCATTTTGCCAGTCATCGCGGGCGTCCTCGTCGTCATCGCGATCGCCGTATATGCGATCACGCAATCCCACAAGCTGCCGAGCGCGGCCGTCGAGCCGAACGCGCTGCCGTCGGTGCCGCCGCCGATCAAAGTCGGCGCGCGTGCGCCCGCGTTCTCGGTGCAGACGCCGCTCGGCGCCGTCTCCAACGACACGTTCGCCGGCAAACCGTACATGGTCGAGCTGTTCGCCACATGGTGCCCGCATTGCCAGCGCATGACGGCCGTGCTGCGCTCGCTGCGCGCGAAACTGCCGGAGTCGCGCTTCGGCATGGTCTCCGTCACCGGCTCGCCGTACGCCGCAGGCTCGACGCAGGGTGCCCCCATCGCCGAGAGTCAAGCGGACGTCGACGCGTTCGACAAGTACTTCAACGTCACATGGCTGTCCGTGTGGGATCCGCAACTCACGACGGCGGCGGCGTTCGGGCTCAACGGCTTTCCGACGATCTTCATCGTGGACGCCAAGGGCACGATTGTCTATACTGCAAGCGGTGAGCTCCCCGAGGCGACGCTGCTCGCCGCCGCCCGCAAGGCAGGCGCCTGACCTTAGAATCCGCTGAGATGTCCACCACGCGGAGCACGGCCACAGGGGGCGCGCGCCCTACGGCCTAATGTATATGCATCATGAGGAACCGGGAGGTCTGCTGGCTGTTGATCGGAGCGGTGGCACTTGGCGCATCGCTCGCGGGCCACGCCGTGCAACTCGCGATCGAGTCCGCTCACCTCTTCGGCGGCGTGCCTGCGCGCTACAGCCACGTGCTGCAGACACCGATCTCGCTCATCATGTTCGGCGCACTCGTCGTCGCCGCGCTGTTCATCGCGCGCGGTATCCTCGAAAGCGTCTATGACGAATTCGGCGGTGCCGACTGGCTCGTGCCGGCGCTCGATGCCGTCGCGGCGATCGCGCCCGGCCGCCTCATCGCATTGGTCGTCGGTCTGCAGCTCGCGTCGCTCATCGGCGGCGAGCTGACCGAGCAAGCGCTGTCGTCCTACGGCGCATTCGGCTTGGGAGCCATCTTCGGCCCCGGTCATCTCAGCGCGCCATTCGTGCACGTCGCCATCGGCACGCTCGCCGCGTGGCTGCTGCTCGCGTTCGCGCGCGCCGTCTGCGCTCGCGTTGCGGATATCGCTCGCTTCGCGCGCTCGCTCATCGCGTGGGTCTCCCGGCCCGCGCGCGTCCGTTGTGCTCCGGCGCTGCGCGTCCTCGCGCTCGCCTCGGAGTCACCCGCACCACCGCTGCTGGCGCGACACATCGCCAGCCGTCCGCCTCCGGCCGCCGCTACGCTTGTAGCATAGGCGGCCAAATCCGGCTTCCCGCCTTTTGGCCGCCTCCCCATAGGGTGGAGGTATGGTCTTGCGTTTTCGTATTTTCTTTTTCATTTCCGTCGCATGCGCCGCGGCGCTCGCAGCGGTCGGCTCATTCGCACCGGCGTCCGCGAGCACGCTCGGCGCGATCCGCGGCACCGTCTACGATTCCGCCGGGCATCCGCTGCAGCACGCCAAGGTCGTCATCGTGGCCGGCGTCGGCACCAAGGACAGCACGGCGACCGATGCGTCCGGACGCTACATCTTCCCGCGCGTCGAGTTCGATACGTACACGGTGACCGTCACCGCGGCGGGCCTGCCGCCGAACAGCCAGATCGTGACCGTCGCGAGCGGCACCGTCACGGTACTTGATTTCCACCTCTCGGAGAAGAAGCTCGCCAGCGTCGTCACCGTCGCCAAAGCCGGGCACCCGGTGAGCGTGACCGTGATGACGCCGCAGATGATCCAGACGCTGCCGAGCAACTTCAAGCTCGCGAGCGTCACCGAGACGGTGCCCGGGGTCGTGCCGTTCTCGTACGACGAACCGGTGGTGCGCGGCTTCCACGGCGTCGCGTACTACATCGACGGCATCCCGATCCCGCAGACATCGTCGTCCGCGTTCGCCGAGGTCCTCGATCCGCGCGATATCGGCTCGGTGGAGGTCTACACAGGCTCGTTCCCCGCCGAGTACGGCGGCAGCCGCCAGGGCGGCGTGGTCAACATCATCTCCAAACGGCCGAGCGGGAACGGCGGCGACATCACGCTCACCGGCGGCAACTACGCCACCGGCGCCACGCAGCTCAGCGAATCGTTCGGCGGTCCGACCCTCAAAGCGTACGTATCGCTCAACTTCGACCGCACCGACCGCGGCCTCGATTCACCGACCGCGCAGCCCATCCATGACGCCGCGAGCCAATCGAACGAATTCATGCGGCTCACATATGTCCCCGACAGCCGCGACTCATGGGCGTTGCATTTCTCCAATCTGTTCTCGACGTTCCAGATCCCGATCGACACGAATCCGACCAGCGTGAGCTTCGCGCCGCAGGGAAGCGACGACTTGCAGTACGAGTACGCCCGCTATGCGAGCATCGTCTACAACCGCCTGAGCGCGGACGGCCAAGGCTACCTCGAGATCTCGCCCTGGTATAACCGCAGCCAGGTGAAGTTCTTCCCGGATCCGACCAACGATCTCGCGAGCGCCGCCATGGCGTCGACCTTCCAGGATCGGGTCGGCACGTACTACGGGTTGACCGGGGCCTACTTCCGCAGCTGGACGAAGGACAATCTGAAGATCGGCTTCACCGGCGCGGTCGAGGACTTCACCAGCGCGTTCAACATCCAGTTCATCGATCCCACGACGATGATGTTGCAGCAGTTCAACGACAACGCGGCGCAGACCGGCACGAACTTCGGCATCTACGCCGAAGACAAGATGATCCTGTCACCCATGTTCACCACGAACATCGGCCTGCGCTACGACCGCTCGACGGGTTTCACCGACGGCAACCAGGTGAGTCCGCGCTTCGAGCTCGATTACCTCGCCAATCCCAAGGAGACGGTCCATTTCTATTACGGACGCTTGTACGCGGCGCCGGCGCTCGAAGACACGCGGCGCAGCGCCGTCGTCATCGGCGGCGGCTCAGGCTTGCCGGTGTACGACCTCAAGCCCGAGACCGATTCGATCTACGAGTTCGGCTTTTCGCATCAGGTGACGCAGACGTCGAGATGGTACATCAACTATTGGGCGCGCTCCGTCGCCAACGTGCTCGACACGACCCAGATCGGCTCGACGCCGATCTTCACGATCTTCAATTCGACCTCCGGTCGCGCGCAAGGCATCGAGTTCAGCTACAGCGGGCAGGCGCAGAATCTCAACAGCTACTTCGTGTCGTATGGCCTCTCCGAGAGCCTTGCGTCGGGCATCTCGGGCGGCACGTTCCTGTTCTCTCCTGATCAGCTTCAGGGCGCCAATGGCTTCGCCCCGGAGGACCACGACCAGACTAACACGCTCAACACCGCGTACACGTGGCGGCTGTCGAAGGACCGCCAGACCTGGACCTCGCTGCAGGCGATCTACGGCAGCGGCTATCCCGTGCAGTTCGAGAACGGACCGGGCAGGCTGCCCGCGCACTGGGAGCTCAACGCGTCGTACGGGCGCTTCGCGACGGGCGGGCATCTCGGCTACCAGCTGCAGGCGACCAACTTGACCAACAACATCTATCTCATCAAACTCAACAACGGCTTCAACACGACCCAATACGCGCGCGGCTTCCAGCTCACGGCGCAGATCACCGCGCCGATCCACTAGCAAGTGCGGGCGTCCGGCGCTGCAAAGGCCTGGTGACGCCGCATTTTCTCTAGGAGATCGAGATGGAGCGAAGCGTCTTTCTTCGGGGTTTGAGCGCCGGCGTGGCGGGAGCATCTGTTTGCGGATTGGCACCGCTCGTGGCGCGTGCGGCCGATCATGGCGATGCGCCGCATTGGACCTACGGCGGGGGTGAGGACGGCCCCGCGCATTGGGGCGACCTCGCGCCCGACTTCCACACCTGCTCGATCGGCCAGCAGCAATCGCCGGTCAATATCAGCGACGTCGCCACCGGCGCGATCGGCGACATCCAGCGTTCGTATCGCACCTCGCCGCTGCGCATCATCAACAATGGCCACACCATCCAGGTCGATTACGCCGCCGGCAGCACGCTCACGCTGCGCGGCCGGATGTGGGAGATCGTCCAGTTCCACTTCCACACGCCGAGCGAGCACACGTACCAGGGCGCGCACTACGACATGGAGCTGCACATCGTGCATCAGAACACCGCGAAACATGTGTGCGTCCTCGGCGTCTTCATGAAGGCCGGCACGGCGAACGCCGAGATCCAGAAGATATGGGACGCGATGCCGATGAAGGAGGGGCCCGAGCAAACGGTGAGCGGCGTCAGCGTCAACGTCGGCGCGCTCGTGCCTGCGACGAAGGTCTACTACAACTATCTCGGTTCGTTCACCACGCCGCCGTGCACTGAGAACGTCGAATGGCTGGTGCTGCGCGATCCGATCCAGGTCTCAGCCGCGCAGATCGCGCGCTTCAAAGCGGCGATCCCGATGAACGCGCGGCCGGTGCAGCCGGTCAACCAGCGGTTGGTCATCAGAACCTGTCTACTGCGACGCGTTTGCCTGGTTGTGCAGGTACGCGTCGATGAACGACTGGATCTTGGCCTGATCGATCGTGTCGAGCGTCCCTAATCGCGTCCACGCGGTCACCGCGATCTTGTGCTTCATGCCTGGATACGGCGCGACGATGACCGCTTGGCCGGATTCTTCAGCGCTCTGGACGTCTGCCGGCAGCGGCTGGAGCTGGCTCACCGGGACCAGTTTCGAGTCGTAGGTATAGGCGATCTGGTAGAGCGCACCCGCGATGTCCGGACAGTTGCAGTTGTACTGCAGCAGCACGTTGCCGTGCTCGAGCAGATGGACTTGCACCCACTTGGGCAGCGGCGTCGGGCTGTTGAACGAATCGTTGAACGCCTCTTTGTGCGGCCCGGACGTCGGCGGGTCGGAGTTGTAGGCGAAGTCGGTGGACTCGCCAGCATCGAAATGCTTGTGCCCCTGCGACGGGTAGTGCGTGCCCAGGAATTTGAGCATGATGACCGTCCCCGCCGAGGCGCTCGCCGCGGCAGCGGTTGCGCCCGACGGCGCCGGGGATGCGCTCGCATCGCTGGCGGATTTGGTGCAGCCGCCGACGGCAAGCGCGAGGGCGATTGCGCCGGCCGCTGCGATGGCCTGTAGTGCCCGAGCGAAGCTCGGGTTTTTTCTTTCGTCGTCATTGCGTCGAATTCGCCTGGTTCGCAAGATACGCGTTGATGAAGCGGATGATCGTCGCCTGATCGAACGCGTCGAGCCACTCGAGCCGCGTCCAGGCGGTGAGCGCGATCTTGTGCTTCATGCCCGGATACGGCGCGACGATGACGCCGGTGCCGCGCTCTTCGACGCCCTGCGCCAAGTCAGCCGTGAAACCGGTCGCGCCCGGCGGCAGCTGCCGGTTGTTGTACTCGGCGGCGAGCTGCGCCAATGCGCCTGCGATATCGGGGCACTGGCAGCTGTACTGCATCAACACGTTGCCGTGCTCGAGCAAGTGGACCTGCATGTACTTGGGAAGCGGCTGCATGCTGATGAGCTCCTGGGAGAACTGCTCGAGGTGCATGCCCGAGGTCGGCGGATCGGAGCTGTAATGGAAGGTCGAGACGCCGGCGTCATCGGGTCCCTTCTTATCGTGACCTTGATGGCCTTGCGATTTGAAGAACAGGCCCGGCGTCTCGCGGGGTCCCGGCGACGCGGTCGACGTGGCCGCGGGCGAAGGGCTTGCGCTGACCGCCGACGGCGGGTTGCGGTGCGAGATGCTCATGACGATGAGCGCGACGATGGCGATGACGACGAAGGCGGCGAACGCGAGCGTCGCCATGCGGGCGGTCTGGTCGGCCGCCGGCGTGGTGGATTTCTTCGACATGGCGCGGCCTATTCGCGGGGATTCAGGGCGACGCCTGTAGCGGATGCGCCATCAGCGGCATCGCATCAGGGTACCGCATGCAGCGCATTCACGAATGCGTAGATGACGAGCGGCACGGCGATGACCACATAGATGCGCAAGAGCCATAACAGCGCCGTCACGCCAGGCCCGAGCTTGCGGCGGGGCAGAGGCGGCCTCATTTCGGGATGATGTTCGGGAACACGGTGATGACGCCGTATGCCGAACCCATGAGCGCGATGATGATGATGATGGCGCCTCCCAGCGCTTGCTCTTCCACCCGTTCGCCAGCGGTCCGATGACCTCACGGTCGTTGGCGAGCAGGAGCAAGAACAGCAGCGCCGGCGCCATCAGCAGGGTGGCGATGACGTTGACGGCAGATCGTGATGGCGAGCAGCGGCGCGTGCGGGATCAGCACGACGGCGGCGGCGACGACGACCGAGACGATGGCCGACGCGTAGAACGGCCGCGCGCTGGCGAAATCCGGCGTTGAGGCTGTGCGCGCGCGGATACTCTCGCCGAACGCGTAGGCCGAGCTCGTGGAGATCGTCATCGCGGCCACCAGCCCGGCCTCGATGATGCCGAGCGCGAACAGCGTCGCCGCCTGTGCCCGCCGAGCAACGGCTGCAGCGCGGTCGCGAAGTCGGCGCCGCTGGCGAAGCTGACGAGACGTTGACATGATGCGATGAAGAGCGGCGCGGCGGCCACGAGAGTGGCGATCGCGGCGACCGCCGCGACCGCCGCGCCGATCGCGGTGTCGAACCGGCCCTGCGGCAGATCGGCTCGCGCCAGGCCTTTGTCCACCACCGCGCTCTGCTGGAAGAAGATCATCCACGGCGTGACCGTGGCGCCGATGTCGCCAGGATGAGCGTCACGAAGCGCAGCAGTCGAGCCCGCCTGGCAGCGGGCTCCAGGTGCCGAACGCGTGCGCCAGCGCCGCCCCGCTCGGATGCGCCAAGAGCGCCGCGGGGACGAACAGCAGGTTGAACGCCGCGAGCGCCAGCACGGCGCGCTCCCAGGTGAAGTAGCGCCGCATGCGAGCGACGCGAAGATCACAGGCCGCGCCGCCCGCCACCGACAGCCAGCGGCGCGGAGATGCCGAAGTACAGCCCACCGGCCTGGATCGCGATGAACTCGGTGATCAGGGTCAGCACGTTGCCGAACGGCGAGATCGACCATCGAGAAGTAGCCCCAGAACGGCCGAAGCGGTCGAAGATGAGCTCGGCATGTCCGCGATGCGTCGCGATGCCGAGACGCACCGTCATCTCCTGCACGACGAACGCCATGAAGAACGTGAGCAGGATGAACGGGACGAAGAAACCGATGCCGTAGGTCGCGCCGGTCGTCGCGTACGAGAGCATGCTCGGGCCGTCGTTCTCGCCGAGCATGACCAGAATGCCGGGACCCGCGAGCAGGAAGTACAACCAGATGGGCTGGTGTTCGCGGCGCGCTTCGACCACCCGCGCTCGATCGCGCGCGCGCAGCGTCTCCTCGCGCGACGCGCGCTGGTCCGCGGCGGAGACCTCCACGAACTCACCCATGCGCGGCAGCCTTCACCCGGATCGCCGTGCAGCGCACTTCGCCGGCGGCCTTGCGCGCGACGGTCAAAGATCGCCGGCCGATCCGCAACCGGATGCCGGCCGCGCTTGCGGACTCCACCGTGCCGCGTAAACCCGGCAGCACGCCTCGTTCGCGCAGATACTTGACCGCCGCTTCATCGCGATCGTCGAGAAACGTGACGACCACCGTGTCGCCGCGACCGGTATCCGAAAGACGCATGCCCTTCGCCTTGACGTTCGCACCGCGCGGCGACGGGATGGGATGCCCATGCGGATCGGTCGCCGGATTGCCGAGGAAGTCGGCGAGTCGGCGCGCGATGTCGTCCGAGATCGCGTGCTCGATCTTCTCCGCGTCCGCGTGGACGCGCTCGAGCGGCACCTTCAGCGCGAGATGGAGGAACGTCTCGACGAGGCGATGCCGGCGCACCATGTCGAGCGCGAGACGCGTGCCGCGCGCGGTCAGCTGCAGCAGGCCGCCCGCGCCGAGGTCGCGCACGAAGCCGCGCCGCTGCAGGTCGCGCACCAGCTTGCTCACCGACGCGCGTGACACGCCGAGGCGCCGCGCCACATCCGCCGACTTGACGGGCTCGCCTCCGCCGAGCTGGTAGATCGCCTTGCAGTAGTCCTGCCGCGCACGCTCCGGCGAACGGTCGCCGCCGGCGTTAACCATAGCTAACGTCAACCATGGTTAACAGTTTAGCGGCTGGCCGGCCCTCTTCCTCTGGCGATGTAGGGGCCGATCTTCAGATCGGCCCTCACGAGCAACGCGCGCACAGGCCGAACAGCTCGAGCTTGTGCTGGGTGAGGGTGAAATGCAGCCTTGAGGTGATCGTGCGGGCGAAGCGCTCGATCGAGGCGCACGGCACGTCGTCGACCTTACCGCACTTGACGCAGACCGCGTGGTGGTGATGGGCGATCGGGCAGAACACGTACGCGTTCTCGCCGTGCGGCCCGGGCGACCTCGAGGCGGCGCCCACGTGCTCCAGCACTTCGAGCGTCCGATAGACCGTGGCCAGTCCGATGCGCGGCCGGCGCGCGGCAAGTCGCTCGTGCAGCTGCTGCGGCGTGACGTAACGGCGCACGCGCGCGAACTCGGCGACGATCGCCTTGCGCTGGCTGGTGACGCGGCAGCCGTTCTTCGCGAGGGCGTCGTAGACGGCGGTGGAGGCGGTCATGCCTGCACCTTTTCGCGTTGCCGGCGCGCCTCGATCACCTGGGTGAGCAGCGAGCGGCGCTTGGGCGAGACAACACGCGAGGAAGAAGCACGGCGTGGCGGTGAGCACGATGGTCGAGCCGGACGCCGCATCGAGATAGTAGGAGGCGTACAGTCCGATGACGGCCGAGCCCACGCCGACGGCCGCCGAGGTCGCCATCATCGGGCCGAAGCGATTCGGTGAGCTGGTACGCGGTGGCGGCAGGCGTCACGAGCAGCGCCGCGACGAGCACGATGCCGGCCGCCTGCAGCGAGACGATGATGGTCACCGCGATGATCACGAGCAGCAGATTGCTCAGCGCGACCGTCGGCAGGCCGCTCGCCTGCGCCATGAGCGGATCGAACGACGCGAACAGCAGCTCCTTGTAGAACGCGAGATGAGCAGCAGCGCGACGATGGCGAGCCCGCGACGAGAGCGATGTCCGTCTTGTCGACGAGAGCACGTTGCCGAACAGGAAATCCTGCAGATCGACCATGTAGGTGCGCGTGCGCGACATGAGCAGCACGCCGAGCGCGAACACCGCGGTGAACAGCACGCCGATCGCGGTGTCCATCGAGACCACGAACGGCGGCTCACCGCGCCGATGCCAAGCGCGGTTAGGATGGCGAAGATGAGGCCGCCCACGTACAGGTTATCTTGAACATATAGGCGAGCACGATGCCCAGAAACGATGCGTGCGCGAGGCCGTCGCCGATGAACGCGAGATTGCGCAGCACGACGTAGACGCCGACGACGCGAACACCAGGCCGATGAGCGTCGACGCGATGAGCGCGCGCTGCATGAACTCGTGCTGCAGCGGGAGCGAGCAGCCAGTCCACGTCAGTGCTGCATCGAGCGGACGGCCGCTGCGCTTCAGGGATGAGCGAGCACGTGGCTGCCGAAGGTCGCCGAGAGGGTCGCGTCGGTGAGCACCTCGCTCGGCGGACCGTAGGCGATGACGCGATGGTTGAGGCAGAGCACCTTGTCGAACCAGGTGGCGACGCACGAAAGGTCGTGCGTCTCGCGATGATGGTCATGCCGGCTTTCTGCCGCGCTTCGAGCAGCGTGAAGATCGCGTGCTGGCTGGTCGCGTCGACGCCGGCGATCGGCTCGTCGAGCAGCAGCAACGCCGGGTTCTGCACCAGCGAGCGCGCGACGAAGACGCGCTGCTGCTGGCCGCCCGAAAGTTCGCCGATCTGCGCGCGCGCGAAGTCGCGCATGCCGACTTCGTCGAGCGCGCTCATGGCGGCGCGCTTGTCCTCGTCCTTGGGCCGATGGAAGAGACCGAGCTTCCCGTATACTCCCATGAGCACGACGTCGAAGACGCTCACCGGAAAAGTCCAGTTCACCGCTTCGGTCTGCGGCACATAGCCGACGCCCGGCCCTGGCCGGGAGGCCCGCCGAGCACGTCGATGCTGCCGCAGCCGGCTCGCAGGCCGGCGATGACCTTCAGCAAAGTGGACTTGCCGGAGCCGTTAGGCCCGATGATGCCGATGAACTCGCCGCGCCGACGTCGAAGGTGACTTCGTCGAGCACGTCGCGGCCGAAGTAGCCCGCGCAGATGCCTCCATCCAGACCGCATAGCGCGAGTCGTCGGCGGCGGCTTCCATTCAAGCGGATGGTGGCCTTCGTGCCGGTGCAGAGTGCGGGGCGACCGGTGCGACCGTGTGGCGTGGTCGCGCGGTGCGGCGGGCGCCGCCGGATCGACGTGGGTGTGGTCGTGCGGTTCGTTCATTGCTGTAGTGCCTTACGATCGGTCGACGTCGTAGCGCATCAACCGTCGTATGTGGCAAGCTCCGGCGTCGTGCCGAGGGTGTCATCGTAGAGATCGGTGACCGTTTGGATGCCGGCGCTCGAGGCGAGCTCGTCGGCGAGTTTCCGCGAGAATTGCGGCTCCGCGAAGACGGCGTGCACATGGTGGCGCCGCGCGTCAGGCGATGAGCGCTGCAGCGCGCCCGCCGACGGCTCTGGCCGGGTGACGGTTCGATCGCGCCGACGTCGTGCATGCCATAGCGCTTGTCGAAGTAGTACCACGCGTCGTGGAAGCAGATCATGACGCGCGGCGGGCGGGATGGTGGCGATCCGCGCGATCCAGCTATCGAGCGTGCTGAGCGCGCGCGTACGTCTTGCTCGCTTCGCCGCGTTGTAGGCCGCGTTGGCCGGACGGTCTCGCGCAGTGCGGCGCCGATCTTCTTCGCGTAGTCCTGCGCATAGGTCGCATCCAGCCACAGATGGGGATTGCCGGGCTCGCTTGCGCGTGCGGCCCGCACCGGCATGCCGTCGGAGAGCACGATCAGCGTGCCTTCGTGTTCGCGACGCTGGCAGCAGTTTGTCCATCCAAGCTCGAGGCCCGCGCCGTTCTTCACGATGAGCTGGGCCTGTGCGAGCTCGACGAGGTCCTGCGGCGACGGTTCGTACGTCTCCGGCGCGGCGCCGATGGGCACGAGGCTGACGACATCGATTTGTCGCCGCCGACAGGACTTGACGATCGCGCGAGCGTGGACAAGGTCGCCATGACGTTGATGCGGCCGCCGGACGTCGTGCGATGACGCGCTCGTCTGGACTGCGGCGCGCAGGCGCCGGCGAGCAGCGCGAGCACGAGAGCCGCTGCCACATGCGGCCACGATTCTTATCGAGAATCATTCTCGATAGCCTTTCGAGCCGTACCTAGGCCCGACCTTCGAGCCGCCCGGAGGCTGGACCGGTCGAGTTTACTCGACCGTCCGGCTAGAAATCGTCGTCGGGCGGCACCGTCGAGAGCGGCGCCCCAGGAAGTACTGGGCTCGTCGATCCGCCGTGATGACCTGGAATGGCGTCGGCGTCTGGCCATAGTTGAAGCAGTCCGCGAGGTCGTCGGCGCGCGCGTCGGTGTAGCCCAGCGACGGCAGGCCGAACGTCTCCTCGATGTACTTGAGGATGCTGCCGTATTCGTGCTGCACGTGCGACACGTAGCCGGGCTTCGCATACGGCGAGACGACGATGAGCGGCACGCGGAAGCCGAGCTCGTACGAGTTGTAGATCTGCGGCTGGACGTGATCGAACCAGCCGCCCCAATCGTCCCAGGTGATGAAGATCGCGGTGTTCTGCCAGTACGGGCTCTGGCCGACCGCGTTGACGATCGAGGCCACCCACGCCGGGCCCGAGCCGTCGGTGGACAGCGCGTGATCCGAGGCCGCCGCGCTCGGGATGACCCATGAGACTGGCGCAGCTGTCCCGCCGCGATATCGGTGAGGACTGTCGTCTCGGCACGATCACGTTCGCCCAGTCCGCGCCGTAGCGAATGTGCTGGATCGCGTCTGGCGCGGACCACAGGCGCCGTTGTACGAATCGTAGTAGCGCCAGGTGACGCCGTCGCGTCGAGCTCGTCGAACAGCACCGGGTGGTCGAAGCATGGCGGCAGCATCGTCGCCTCGCTGCCCGACGGGTCGATCATCGCCACCAGCGACGAGGTTCGAGCCGTCGCAGTTGAGGGTGTTCGCCTACGATTGTATTTCGGGTTCTCGGAGGCGAGCAGGTTGCTGCCGACCGCGTTGGTGGACGTTCCCGAGATGATGTACTGGTGCGCGGGAAAACTCGGGCCCTGATTCGTCTCGAACATCCGGTCGGCGAACGTGTAGCGCTCCGCCATAGTGAAGTACGGCTGCACCTCGGCTTGCGGCACGTAGCCGAACGCCGTGAGCGGGCTGCACGCATGGCTCGGGCAGTTTAAACCACCAGGTCCCAACCGTTCATCGAGCCGCCGGCGTACTCGGTCTTGAAGCCGGTATGGCTGTGGTCGATATCGTACGGCGCCGTGATGTCGACGGGCTGCAGCGGCACGACTTGCCCCATCGAGTTGGTCCCGCTGTTGGCGGTGTCGGCGCCGGCAAGCCGTGGAAGAGGTTGTCGGTTGAGCGGTTCTCCTGGAAGATGATGATGACGTATTTGATCTTGCCTTGCCCGGGCGGTGGCGTGGGGCTAGGGCCCGGCAGCACGCCGCCACCGCTGCCGCTTCCACCGCACGCGGCCAGCGAGAACACAGCCGTCAACGCGATCGCCAAGCCAAGCACTGAGCGCTTCATAGTTCCAGATTAGCACCCTCGCGCGGTTCCGTGCCTGAGAACGCGATGAGAACGATTTCTCATCGGGATTTCACCCTTGTGGGGGTAAAAGAGCGCGCGCTCGCTTCGTTCTTATGGATAGAGAAACGGGCGGGCACAGAGGAGACGGGACATGGTGCAAGAGACAGCAGCGACGACCGGCAGCGGATCGGCGCTCACCCGCGCCGAGATGCACGCTTACTACATCGCGTTCGTGACCATGACGCGGGTGGGCTTCGACCCGCGCGCAGCTCGCTGACCAAGTCGGCTTCTTAGGCCGTCAGCAGCTCGTCGCCTTCGCTGGGCGCAAGCTCGATGAGTTCGACTTCTCCGTCGGGAAAGCGAGCGATGATCTGGGAGCTCTCCGCCCACCGCCTCGATATAGCGACGCAGCGTGCTCACATAGACATCCGTGCAATGCTCGAGTTACGACACCTCGGGCTCGCGTCATGTCGAGTATGCCCGCAAGCGTCTCTTGTGTGAGCTGGCGCGCGCGCCGCACTTCGCCGAGCAGGGCTGCGCGCTTCTTCCAATCTTGCTCTGCGAGCTCTACAACGCCCGGTTTCGAGTGGGTTGCACGAATCTCGCTCCATCTTCTTGGTACTGGGCATCAGATCAAACCCTCGGCTTTCGAGCTCTTCAAGGTGGTAGGCATGAGAGTTTCGGTCAGCGATCGGCACCATGCGCTCGTAGAATCGTCCGTCACCGGTCTTGTCGCCGCCGATAAGCAGAATCGCTACGCGTCGCGGGTCGAAGGCGAAGAACGTGCGCGAAGTAGGACGGCCCCCGAGCCTGAGTCCGCAACTCCTTCATGTTGGCGAATCGCGAATCTCGAACTGCGTCGGCGTATGGGCGAGCTAGACCCGGACCGCTTTCTTCGAGGAGTTTGATCGAGACGTAAAGCGCGCGCTGCTCGGCGATGCCCGAAGGATCCGTACCACCCCTTGAACTCGTTCGTGCTCTCGACCACCCATATCACCGCTATTATACCTTCTATATCATAGTCTGTCAAAGGTATGAGGCCATCGCCACAACGCAAAGAGGCCGACCTGAAGGTCGGCCTCTACATGGAGCCGCGGGCGTTGAATAAGCCCAGAGCGTGCGCCCGGTAGTCCGCTAAGATCGAGCTCACGTAGTTGCGCGTCTCCGCATACGGCGGCACGCCGTGGTACCTGTCGACCGCGCCTGAACCCGCGTTGTAGGCGGCGAGCGCGAGGTCGAGCCGGCCGCCATACTGATCGATAAGACCGCGCAGCATCTTCGCCCCCGCGTCCACGTTTTGCACAGGATCGTACGGGTCGTTGACGCCGAGCGATTTCGCGGTGTCCGGCATGAGCTGCATGAGGCCCATCGCGCCGGCCGACGACTGCGCCTTCGGATTGAACCCAGATTCTTGCTGGATGACCGCGGTGAGCAGCGCCGGATCGAGCTCATGCCGCTGTGCGCTGCGCTGGATGAGGCCGTCATACGGATTTGCCGCCTGCGCCTGCGATTGGGCGCGGCGGGTGGGAGTGGACGGCTGCGCGGCCGACGCGGCGGATTCGGCGCTGCGCGCGAGCGACTGCAGCGCTTTCATGAACGTGCGCTCGATGGACTTGAGCTGGCTGGAGAGCTGTGTGATGAGCTTGGACAGGCTCATCTCGTTCGGATCGGTATGATTATCGCCGCTGGCGCTGGGCGCCGGCTCGGACGGCGGAAGACCTGTATCGCCGCCTGCGTCGATCGGACGCGTCGCGACGGGCAACGTCCAGCGTAAACTCGAGGGGTCGGGCGTATCGATCGGTGCGATGCTCATCGCCAATCCTTTCCGCAAGAGAACAGCGCTCGTACTATCACGCGATCGCCTGCATCGGTCCAGGGGCGCGGCGCAATCGCTCAGGCGATCGCCCCAAGCGCCTCGATCGGATCGCCGGCCCTGCCGTCGCCGTCGAAGACGAATGCCTCGAGCTCCTCGCGCGCGGCGACACACGCGTCGAGCCAGCCATCCGAGCCGGCGCGGTACGCGCCGATAGCGAAGAGATCTTCTGCACCGGCGAGCGTGGCGAGCGCGTGGCGGACGATCGCCGCGTCGTGCCGATGCTCGGGTGTGACGATCTCCGGCATCGCGCGGCTCAAGCTGCGCAGCACGTCGATCGCCGGGTAGCGCGCGGCTTCGGCGAAGCGCCGCGACAGCGCGATGTGCCCGTCGAGCAGCGCGCGCACCGCGTCGGTGACGGGCTCGAATTCGTCGTCGCCGTCGACCAAGACCGTGTACACCGCGGTGATCGAGCCCTGCGGACGCGCGCCGGCCCGCTCGACGAGCCGCGCGAGTGCGAGCGGCATCGAGGGCGGATGGCCGCGCTGCGCTGGTGGCTCGCCGGCCGCGAGCGCCATCTCGCGCCACGCCGCGGCGACGCGGGTGAGCGAATCGATGACGAGCAGCACGCGTCGGCCGCTGCGGCACAGCCATTCCGCTTGTGCGGTCGCGGTTCGGGCCGCGGTGAAGCGCTCGATCGCGCTCGTTTCGGAGGTCGCGCAATATAAGGAAGTGCTCGGCCAGCACGGCAGCACTTGAAGCCGGTCGCGAGCCTCTGCGGCCTCGCGGGCGCGCTCACCGACGAGCGCCACGACACGCGCATCGACCGCCGCGTTTCCGACGATGCGCCGCAGCAGCGTCGTTTTGCCGACGCCTGCGCCGGCGGTGAGCGAGACGCGCTGTCCGTAACCGAGCGTCGCGAACGCGTCGATCGCGGCGACACCGGTGCGCAAGACCCGCGCGATGGGAGCGCGGGCGCGCAGCGGCAAGCGCGGCGGATCCAGCGGCGCGACGATGCGCGCGCGGCTGCCGCGCGCCCGGCCCCACGCGTCGGCGACTGCGCCGAGCAGCGCCGTACCGACGTATGCGCCGAGCCTGCCGAGTTCGCTAAGCGCCGGCGCGCCGACCGCGACGCCGGCGACGCCGCCCAACGGCGTGCAGCGCGCGCCGTCGCCATCCACCGCGCGCACTTCGGCGAGCACGCGACCGCCGTCGCGCGTGGCGATCGTCAGGACATCGCCCGGCGTCAGCGCGGGCGCGCGGACCACCACGATGTCGGCGCCCACGCTCGTGACACAACCACGGCTATGAATCCGTCGGCGTGCTCGAAGGTGAGCGGCAAATCACGCATACGCGGCGGCGCGCGCGAGCAGCAGCGCGCGCTCTTCGATCGTCGCACCGAGCGTGCCGGCGTCGGTGGTGACGCTGACGGCACCTCGCGCGAGCGAGGCATCCGCGACGACATCCGCCTCGCGGCTCGGCCGGAACGCGATCGCATCCTCGGGATGAAGATGGATCGCGGCGCGGCCCACGCGGCCGCACGCCCGTAGCGCTTCATCGACGTAACGCGTCAGCTCGTCCGCGTCGGCCGCGACGGCTTTGCGCAGCGCGCGGGCGCAGGCGATGGCGGCGAAGCGGATCGCCTCTTCCCGCAGCGCGACGTGAGCCTCTTCTTCATCGCGTACGCGCCTGCGGTCGTGGCGTACGGCGGTGAGCCTCATCGCCTCCGCCATCACGTTCGACATCAGCCTCGGGCTCGCGCGACTCGACGATCTCCGTGACCGGAGCGTTCGCCGCGCGCGCTGTCGGCGATGACGGTGATTTGTTCGAGAACCGGCATGATCTCCGACGGGACATCGGCCTGAGGCGCCCCGTGCCGCCGCGGGCGCAGCGGCACGAACTCACGCTCGTCGTGCATCGTGCAGACATGCCTCGACGGAAGCGCGGCGCAGCGGGCCGTAGGATTCCAGCACGCGCTCGCGCAGCCCGCGCGGCAGCGACGAGAGCACGTACGCCGCCGTGCGCGGCGATTCGCGATCGAGCGTGTCGCGCAAGCGGCTCACGACGGGATCGGCGGGCTTGGCTGTGCGATGCGGCCAAAACGTCAGGCACAGCGCGACCATGAGCACCGCCGCGGCGGGCAGCACCGCGCGGGCGAACGGCGCGGGTGGCGGCACTGCAGGCGCAGCCTTCGCGGCGAACGGCACCGCCTCGACCACCACCTCGTCGCCTGCTTCGAGGTCCGCGCCGGCGGCCGCGCGCACCAACGCGGCGATCGGCTGCGAACGCTCGGCATCCGTGCGCGCCGCGTCGAGAAAGACCGCCACAGAGATCTTGGCGAGCGCGTCGGCGGCGGTCGAGCGGTGCTCGATGATGGTGTCGTACGCATAGTGCCGCGCCGTGCGCTCCTTGGAAAGCCGCCGGCCGTTCTCAAGCCCGTGCTCGCTGCCGGTGTCGGCGTCGAGCAGTCCATGCGGCACCACACGTGTGCTCTGCACTGTGCTCTCGGCGCCCTGGCTGCGCACGCTCACGCGCACTACCGCGGCGCCGGCGCCGAGCACCGCGTCGAGCGCTGTCTGCACGTTCGCCTGGATGCGCGTCTCGCGGCTCGCGGCGCGATCGGGTGCGGCAGCGCCGAGCAACGCGCCCGAGCCGTCCACGATCGCCACGCGATCCGGATTGAGTCCCGGATATCCCGCGGCGACGAAACGGCGGATGCCGGCGACGGTCGACGCCGCCAGCTGCACGCCGGGCTGCAGGATGAGCTGCACGCTCGCGCTCGGCGGCGAACGCTCCGCTTCGTCCGCGAACGCGTCTCCGCTCGCCGGCGCGATGACCACCGACGCATCCGCGACGCCGTCCATGCGCCGCAGCCCGCTCACCAAGTCTCCCTCGATGCCGGAGCGGCGGCGATCGTCGACGACCTCAGGCGGCGCGAGCGGGTTGTCTTGGGTCTGGAGCACGTCCGCCGTGGTCGGCACGTAATGATGAGGCAGATCGGCGAGCGCCAAGCGCAGCAGCAGATCGCGCCGGCGATGGGCGTTGACGAAGATCTGCGTGCCTTGGGCGTCGGCGGAGAACGGCTCGTTCCACAGCGTGAGCGCCTGCGCGACTTCTGCGACTTGCCGCGGGTGCAGCGGCGCGTCGAACAGCGCGACCGGAGCGGCGCCGCGCACGACCAGCGCGATGACAGTTGCCACGACCACACAGGCGGCGGCAGCGCCAAGCGCCGCGGTCCGGCGTCGCCGTATCCAGAAGACGCAGTCCTCGACGACGCGGGGCAGTTTCGCGGGCAGCAGGGCCAGCACGATTAGAGCTGCGTCTGCAGCAGCGTCGAGACGGCGTTGCTGACGCGCGAGGCGGTGATCGCCGCGACCTCCAGCATGACGTCCGCCTTGGCGCGGGCGATCGCCGCCTCGGCGACCCCGCCGTGTCCTGCGGCGAGCGCTGCGGCCGCGCCGTCGGCGCCTTCCAACGAGCGCTGTGCTTGATCCACCAGCGCAGCGAACGACGAACCAGCCGAAGGCCCGGCGGCAGGGGCACCTTCGACGAGCACGGCTGGGCGCAGCGCCGCGATCGGCTCGATGCCGCCCGTCACGGCTGCTCGATCTCCAGCGCTTGCGTGTCCATGAGTTTGGCGGCTTGGAGCGAAGCGACGTCGGCGTCGTACGCGCGCCCGGCGGTGATCAGACCGATCATCTGCGAGATCGAATCCACGTCGGAGACCTCGACGTAGCCTTTGTGCGGGCCGGAGACGGCGGCCAGCGGATTGCCTGGATCGAGGCGGTATTGCGGTTCGTATGGCTGCTCGGTGAGTCCGGCGAAACGCACCGCCGCGGGCGCCGTGTCCGTGTCGTCGAAGGAGATGGCGAAGTCGTCTGCCGACGCCGCATCGAGCGCGGCGGAGAACGAAGACTCGAACAGCGCGGCCTGTGCACGAAACGGCACACCGTCCGCCTGCGTCACGTTCGCGTGGGCGAGGTTGTTCGCGATGACGTCCATCTGCACGCGCTGGGCTGCCATGCCGCTCGCCGCGATATCGAACGCGCTCAGCGGCTCGCTCATCGGCGCGATTCTTCCGCGACCGTGCGCAGCTCGCGCAGCAGCGCGTGCGCCTGCGTCGCGAGCGCGCGATACCATACCGCGTTCTGGGCGCTCGCGCCCATGGCGTACTCGACGGTCGCCGGGGCGGACCCAGATTCCACATCGTGCAACGCAGCGGCGAAGCGCATACCGCCCGCCGTCGCCTGCGCCTCGAGCGTGGCATCGCGCATGGTGAACCCCGGCGTGTTGGCATTGGCGACGTCGCTCGCCAGCAGACCGGCGCGGTAGCGCCCGAACGCCATCGCCTGTTCGATGCTCTCGAAGACCGTCATGGCTGCCAGGGTAGCGCCCATACGTGAGCGGGAATTGAACGGCGTGTGAAAAACAGATACACATGAAGGCTCCGCTCGCCGTCGCCGCGCTCGCCGCCATCGCACTGGCCGCCATTGCGGCGCCGACACAAGCGCTGGAGCCCCAAGACGGCGATCAGCAGACGCCGGTGCAGGTCACGCTGCCTCAAGGCATGACCGCTACCACGACCACCGTCATGCCAGGCCCGACGCCCGACACGAAATACCTCGTCATCAACTGGCTGCGTCTGTTCAACCAGAGCAAGCTGCAACCGCTCAATATCGATTACAAAGACTTCCGCCTGCGCGCCGAAAACGGCGACTTCTTCGACGTCGACCAGAAAGTGACGAGATCGCTGCTCAATCCCCTGTCCGAGGAGTCCCTTGGGGTGGGCCAGGAAGCGACCGGCTCCCTCGCGTTCAAGGTGCCTGCGACGATGCGGACGGCGCATTTGGGCTATTACGTCATCCAGTTCGATGCGATCTACCCCTCGAACAACTAGACCCGGGTAAGCGGCCGGGGCAGCCGCGCCGATGACTTAATAAGATGGAACACGATCGGCGCGACAATCCTTGGGAGCGCATCGCCGCGCGCCTCGACGAGGCGCTCGAGGAGGGGCGTAGCCTCGCCGAACGCCCGCAGAGCGCGCCGCGCGCCGCATCCACCGCCAATAAGCTGCTCGATCTGCTCGCCCGCGCCCGTTCCGAGGTGAACGCGCGCGAACTCGAGGCGAGCGCGGCGTCCGCACGCGCACAACGGCTTCAGAGCGAACTCGATATCCAGCGGCGGCGCGCCGACACGCTCGTGCGGATCGGCAAGGCGATCAACGCGGTGCGGCGGCTCGATTCGCTGCTCCAGCTCGTCGTCGATCTTGCCGTCGAGGCGACCGGCGCCGAGCGCGGGCTCATCGTCGTGCCGGACCCCGCCGGCGGCCGCCAGGAGTTCAGCGCAGGCGCCAACCTCGATCCCGACATCGTCGCGCGGCCTGAGTTCGCGGTGAGCCGTTCGATCATCGAACGCGTCTTCAGCGAGGGCACGCCGCTCGTCACCACCGACGCGCAGAACGACCCGGACGTCGACGCGTCGCCGAGCATCCGCTCGCTGCACATCCGCTCGATCAACTGCGTGCCGATCCAGAGCAAGAGCGGCACCATCGGCGTCATCTATGTGGACTCGCGCATCCGCACGGACAGCCTGTTCCAGCACGATCCCGAACTGCTCTCGACCATCGCCGACCAGGCGGCGGTCGCGATCGACAACGCGCGCCTGTACGACGACTGGAACCGCAGCTTCAACGAACTGTCGACGATCAAGGCGCAGACCGACGAGATCCTCGAGTCGATCGCCTCGGGCGTCATCGTGCTCGATCCGAACGACGTGATCGCGCAGTTCAACCGCGCGGCAGAGATCACGTTCGGCCTCTCCGCATCGACGCTCGAAGGCCGCCACGCGCGCATCCTCAACTCGTGGCTGCCGGGCTTCACGACGCTGCTCGAACAGTACAAGAAACGGCCGGAATCGCGCGCCGAGGTCGAGATGCGCGGCACGCACTTCGTGCGCGGCCCGATCGTGCTGCAGGCGGCGTTCCTGCGCATCCATCCGTTGTCCGGCGCCGGCGTCGGCACGGCCGTCGTGCTCAACGACCTCACCGCGCGGCGCCTGCTCGAAGCGGAGAACCAAGCGCAGATCGAGCACAGCGAAAAGGTCGCGCGATCGTTCGAGCGCTATCTCGCGCCGCACGTCGTCAGCGGCTTGCTGCTCGATCCGGATAAGGTGCCGCTCGGCGGCACGCGCCTCACCGCGACGATGCTGTTCGCCGATATCCGCGGCTTCACCGAGCTCTCCGAACGGCTCATGCCTGAAGAAGTCGTCGACATGCTCAACCGCTACCTCGCGCCGACGGTCGACGTCGTGCTCGCCAACCTCGGCTTGCTCGACAAGTACTATGGCGACGGCATCATGGCGGTCTTCGGCGCACCGCGGCCAGCGAACGATGACGCCAACCGCGCGGTGCTCGCCGCGCGCCAGATCCTCGAACAGGTGGAGCTGCTCAACGCGCAGCCGGGCGTGCATTGGCCGCTGTCGGTGAGCATCGGCCTGGCGACGGGCGACGTCGTCGCGGGCAACATCGGCTCGGAACGGCGGCTCGAGTACACCGTCGTCGGCAGCGCGGTCAATCTCGCGCAGCGCTTGCAGTCGATCGCCGAACCGAACCAGATCCTCGCGGACGCGCGCACGTATGAGAAGGTGCGCGGGCAGATCGCGGCGACCCAGCGTCAGGCGCGCATCAAGGGCCGCGCCGGGCTGACGACCGTCTACGTCTTGCACGGCTAGGAGCGACGGTGATCGTCCGCCTGCTCAAAGCGATCGGCTGGTCCGCCTTGTTCGGCTTCCTGACGGGCGCCGCGACGTATGTGGTCGCCGCGATCGTCAATCAGGTGTACGGCCCCGTCTTCTACATCACCCGAGGGTTCTCCGAGCATGTCGGGTTCACGCTCATGTATGCGATCGGCGGCTTGATCATCTTCGGCGCCGCGTTCTCGATCTCGTACCTGGTGTGGCTGCGTGCTTGGCCGGCGCGCGGCGCGATCGCCCGCCTTGCAGGCATCGCGCTCGCGGTGCAGTGCCTCGAACTCGGTATCGTCGAGACGCTTGCCGTCCGCGAGCATAACGCGTTGAGCTGGCCCGTCGCCGACCAGCTCATGCCGTTCAATTTCGGCCTTTTCGCGCCGGTCGGTATTTGGGAAGGCCGGCCGGACGCGTTCTTCTTCTGGTTCTCTGCGGCATTCGCGGCGTTCGTCGCGGCCTGGCTATGGAGCCGGCACCGGGGCTAGACCGCCGAAAACCCCCTAAGGCTTGCAGCCCTGCGTCTGCCACGCTTTGAAACGTGCGCACATCTCGGGCGTCCAGCGCGTGCCGGTGCCCGGCGGCGGCATGCTTCCGTCGCTCACCACGTCGTAGATCGAGTCGGCGTGCGCCACGACTTCGTCAAGGCTGCTGAGGTCGATGCCGTAGCCCTGCATATGGTCGACGTCGATGTCGGTGAACAGCGGCCGTATGTCGCGCGCGAACGATAGGTCCGGATTGCTGGTGCTCATAGTGGCGGGCTGATTCATGCTCCCGTGCGCGCGTCCCTATCGGGCATAACAAAAAAGGCCGGCGTCGTGCTCGCATTCGCACGCATCGACACGCTCGCAGCGCTGCTGCTCGTCCCTACTTGATCTGGGTGGGCTTCGCCGCCGTCCTCAACTTCGCGATCTGGCGGCTGAACTAGCTTCGGGTCAAGTCGGGCGCTTCGACTCCCAGCGCGGTGGCCAGGTCGATCTGATGGTCTTGTTCGTTGACTAGGATACCGCGGATCTGCTCTGCCATCGCGAACTCGCCCAGCTCCTCGCACTGGCGGACCCGCTCGCGGTAATTCCGGATGGTGTCGTTCTCGTTGGCCAGATCGAAACGCAGCATGTCCTTGGGCTTGTCCGATGTCCGCACCGGCTTGGGCGTCACGGTCGGCATCGCGCCGAGGTAGTCGATCTGCCGCGAGATGATGAGCGCATGATCGAGCTCCTGTTTGGCGTGGAGCTCGAGCTGCGCGGCGATGTTCATATACTCGGCGCCTTTGAGCACCTGCGAGTACACGACGTACGCGATGATAGCCTGATATTCGCGCGATAGATCTTCGTTCAGCAGCTCTGCCAAGCGCTTTCTGGTGATGGTGGCGTTGCCTTTTGCGGCCGGTGCTTTCATGTACAGCTCCTCGCTAGCACGTGATGCGGACCCACGGGTTCGAATACGCCTTATCCGCTCGCGCTGCTGAGATCGATGCCGTAGGTCTGCATATGATCGACGTCGGTCTCGGTGAACATCGGCCGTATACCGCGCGCGAACGATAGGTCCGGATTGCTGGTGCTCATAGTGGCGGGCTGATTCATGCTCCCGTGCGCGCGTCCCTATCAGCCATAAGAAAAAAGGCCGGCGTTGCGGCCTGCCTTTCGTCTTGTCATCGAGGGCCGATCTAAAGATCGGCTCCTACAGCTTAGCGCTTGCTGAACTGGAAGCGCTTGCGGGCGCGCTTGCGGCCGTACTTCTTCGATTCTTTCTCGCGCGGATCGCGGGTGAGCAACCCGGCTTTGCGCAGCACGGGGCGCAACGACTCGTCCGCGGCGACGAGCGCGCGCGCGATGCCGTGGCGCACGGCGCCGGCTTGACCAGCCAGCCCGCCGCCGAAGGCGTTCGCGAGGACGTTGAAGCGGCCGACGCTGTTGGTGGCCTCGAACGGCTGGCGCACGATCTGCATGAGCGTCGCGCGGCCGAAGTATGCCTCGGCAGGTTTCTCGTTGATGGTGATCTCGCCGGTGCCGGCGATGAGCCGGATGCGGACGACGGCGCGCTTGCGCCGGCCGGTGCCGGAGGGTATCGCGGGAGAAGTCGTTGCGGTCTCGGTCATCAATTCACTTTCAGGGGCTGCGGCTTGTGCGCATCGTGCGTATGCTCTGCGCCGGCGAACACGCGCAGCCGCTTCATGCGCAGCGCGCGAAGTTTGTTGGTCGGCAGCATGCCCTTCACCGAGTGCTCGATGAGCCGTTCCGGATGCTTCGCCTTGATCTCGCCCGCGGTCTCGGTGAGCAGGCCGCCCGGATACTGGGTGTGGCGGTGGTAGAGCTTGTCGGTCCACTTCTTGCCGGTGAGATGGACGTGCTCGGCGTTGATCACGACGACGAAGTCGCCGCAATCCGCGTGCGGGGTGAAATCCGGCTTATGCTTGCCGATGAGCACGGCGGCGACGCGCGTCGAGAGACGGCCCAGCGTCTCGCCTTTGGCGTCGACGATGAACCACTGCCGTTTGATGGAATCTTTGGCTAGGAGCGGGGTGCGCAATTTCGATGTCCTGTCAGAAAGAAACCCTACCCCGGCGGGGAGGGACAAGGGTAATAATACGCGAGCGCGCCGTGCGGCGTCAAGTTTCGATACGGTTTTCCCCGTCTGTCCCTCATGGCGGGTTCAGACGCCGTCAGAATCATCATCGCGGCGTCATCACGACCTGATGCGCGGCGATCTGCCACAACGCGAACAGGCCGGCCGCTAAACCGAAATACGCCGCGCCGGCAACCCACTTGGCGGACGTGGGCATCTGCGACGCACGCGACCACAGCGCATACGCGACCCAGCCGCCGTCGAACGGCACCATCGGGACCAGGTTGATGAGGTTGATGAAGAACATCGTCGAGGCGAGCGCATACCAGAACGGGCTGCCCGTTTGGACGCCGGCCACATAACACCCGAGCGCGCCAAGACCGCCGACGAATGGTCCGGCGAGCGAGATCACGGCCGACGTGGTGGAATCGCGCGGCAGGTTCTTGATGGAGACCGCCGCGCCGATGAACGGGATGAAGATGGGCAGGCTCACCGGCAACCCGTACAGACGGGCGGCGATGAAGTGCCCCATCTCGTGGACGAAGATCAGCAGGACGAAGCCGACCGCGAAGGGCCAGCCGAAGAGCAGCGACCACGCCCACATGTTGAGCAGCAGCGAGCCGAAGCTCAACGCGAACTTGGCGCCGATCGCGACCCATTTGAAGTTGAGCAGCAGCAGCAGCGCGGTCTTGAACTTCAGAGCGAGCGCGAGCAGTACCGCGCCGATGCCGATGGCGCCACCGCGGCCCTTCGAGCGCGGCTTGAGCTCGAACGATGGCGTTTGCTGCAGGCTCGGCGGCAGCACGTGTGCGTATTGCGCGAGCGGATCTGGTTTCGGGTCTTCCACGTGGTATCGCTTCTCTAGATCGGCTCGGCGTACCTCACGCCGGTGAGATAGAGCGCGTGCGCCGGCGCCGTGATGCCAGCCGCGGCGCGGTCTTTGGCCGCGAGGATCGCGTTCATCGACGCCGGATCGCGCTTGCCCCGGCCGACTTCGACCAGCGTGCCGACGATGATGCGCACCATCTGATGCAAGAACGAGTCCGCGGTGATCTCGATCTCGACGAAATCACCGTCGCGCGCGATCTCGAGCCGCTCGATCGTGCGCTGCGTCCGCCCACCGTCGGGCGGTTGCACGCAGAACGACGCGAAGTCGTGCTCGCCCGTCAGCGAAGCGGCAGCCCCGCGCATGCGCTCGATATCGAGCCGGCTGCGCACGAAGAACGCGCGCCGCTCGTGCAGCGGGGACGGCGAGAGCCGGTTGAGGATGCGATACAGATACGTCCGCGCGAGCGCGTCGTGGCGTGCCGAGAAGCCCTGCGGCCGCTCGACCGCCTTCAATACGGAGATGCGCTGCGCGTGCAGCATGCCGCTCAACGCGATCGGCATGCGCCGCAGCTCGAGGTCGGCGTCCGTCGAGAAGCTGCAGACCTGGCCTAAGGCATGGACGCCGGCATCGGTGCGGCCCGCGCCGACGACGGTCACCGGATGGCCGCACAGCGTCGTCAGCGCGCGATCGAGCTCGCCGGCCACCGTCGGCAAATCTGATTGGCGCTGGAATCCGTGGAGGGCCGTGCCGTCGTACTCGACGACGATCGCGAACGTACGCATCGCCGTTCAGCCCGCCTTGGTGAGGCGCAGCACTTCCGTGAGCACGTCGTTCGCGGCCCAGAAGAGATCGGACAGCTCGCTCTTCTTCTGCGTGAGCGCGGTCGCGGCGAGCGGCGCCGACGCGTAGACGCCGTCGGATTTCAATATGAAGAAACCGACGTTGCCCGGCGCCGGCGGCGCATACTGCGTGGTCTTGGTGAAGCGATCGAGATGCTGTCCGGCGAGCTTGAGCAGCTTCGCGCCGGCGTTGCGGACCGCCGCGTGCGCGCCGGCGCCGATCGTGCCGCCGCCGGTGCCGAGGTAGAGGCTCGTCGTGCCGTCCGCGAGGGTGACGATCGTCGCCAAGCCCGCCGGCAGCGCGAAGTCGACCACGGCGCCCCACACGCCGTTGGGCAGCGGCGTGATGCCGACGCGCTCGAACGTGGTGGTGAGCGCCATCGTGCGCATCGTCTCCATGACGTTGGGAGAATCCGGCATGAGGGCTACTCCGGTTTTTGCAGCGGGAACAGCAGCACGTCGCGGATCGATTCTTCGCCGGTGAGCAGCATGATGAGGCGATCGACGCCGATGCCCAGGCCGCCGGTGGGCGGCATGCCGTACTCGAGCGCTTGGACGTAATCCCAATCGGGCTCGGGCGCTTCGGCGTCGCCCTTGGCGCGCTCGGCCGCCTGCGCCTCGAAGCGTTTGCGCTGGTCGTCCGGGTCGTTGAGCTCCGAGAACGCGTTGACCATCTCCATGTGCGCGATGAACAGCTCGAAGCGCTCGACGAGCTGTGGGTCGTTCGCTTTGCGCTTCGCCAGCGGCGAGAGCACCACGGGAAAATCGGTGATGAAGGTGGGGCTGATCAGCTGCGGCTCGACGACCTGCTCGAAGATCTTGTCGATGACGTGGCCGTGGCTGTCGCCTTTCTTGACGTCGAGTTTGAGCTTCGCCGCGACGTCGCGCGCGCGGCGCTCGTCGAGCGCGTCCTCGCGCGAAAGATTTCCCCATTTCGCCAGCGCGTCGAGATAGGCGATGCGCCCGAACGGCCGCTCCAGCGCGATCGGCTCGCCCGCGAAGATGTGTTCACCGCGCACGCCTGCGACCGCGGCGAGGTGCAAGATGAGATCCTCGGACAGCTCCATCATGCTCTCGTAATCGCCGTACGCCTCGTACAGCTCGAGCATGGTGAACTCCGGGTTGTGGCGCCGGTCGATGCCCTCGTTGCGGAAGATGCGGCCCAGCTCGTACACCTTCTCGATGCCGCCGACGATGCAGCGCTTGAGGTTCAGTTCGGTCGCGATGCGCAATTGCAGCGGGATGTCGAGCGCGTTCGAGCGCGTCATGAACGGCCGCGCGTTGGCGCCGCCGGCGATCGAGACGAGCGTCGGCGTCTCCACCTCGACGTAACCGCGGTCGTCGAGATAGCGGCGCGTCTCGGCGATCAGCCGGCTGCGCAGCAGCATCGTCTCGAGCACCGGCCGGTTTACGATGAGGTCGACGTAGCGGCGGCGATAGCGCGCCTCGTGATCGGTGAGTCCGTGCCACTTCTCGGGCAGCGGGCGTAGCGACTTGGCGAGCACGCTCAGTCGCTTGACGGCGATCGTCAGCTCGCCGGTCTTGGTGACGAACGGCTCGCCGTCGACGCCGACGAGGTCGCCGCGATCGAGCATGTCGGCGAAGCGGAACTCATCGCCGAGCGTATCGGCGCGCAGGTATATCTGGATGCGGCCGGACTGGTCCGAGAGATCCGAGAACATCGCCTTCTTGCCCATGTCGCGCACCGTGCCGAGCCGCCCGGCGACGCTGACAGACACGTCGGCATGCTCGCCGGCTTTGAGCTCGCCATAGGTATCGTGGAGCGCGCGCGCGCTGTGCGTACGCTCGAACTTGGTGATCGCGAACGGGTCGCGGCCGGATGAACGCAGCGCGTCGAGCTTGGCCCGACGCGCCTTGATGAGCTCTGACTCGGTCGTGCCGAGCTCGTGGTCTTCGCTCACCGAGCCTTCGCTCTACCGCTCTTGCGATTCGCTCTGATGGAGATGACGCGCAGCTGCACGTCGCCGCTGGGCGTCGTCGCGGTGACCGTCTGGCCGGGCTTCGCGCCCATGAGCGCGGTGCCGATCGGCGAATCGTTCGAGATCTTGGCGTCGAGCGGATCGCTCTCGGCGCTGCCGACGATCGTGTACTCGGCCTCGCTGTTCGCGGTGATGTTGCGCACCTTGACGGTGCTCGCGAGATGGACTTCATCCGCGCCGCCCTCACCCTCGACGATGATCTTCGCGTTGCGGATCATCGCTTCGAGCTTCATGATGCGGCCTTCGATGAACGCCTGCTCCTGCTTGGCGTCCTCGTACTCCGCGTTTTCCGAGATATCGCCGAATTCTTTGGCCTGGCGGATGCGGTCGTTCACCTCTTTGCGGTGGACGGTCTTGAGCTCCTCGAGCTCGGCTTCGAGCTTTTTCAGCCCATCAGCGGTGAGGACGGTCTCTTTTTCTTGCACTTGGTCCCTTTCAGGTTGTCGTTGCGGGGAGGCGGAAATCTTCGATCCGCGGTGCGAACTTCAGCTCTTTCATGACGCGCATGTAATCGTCGTGGGTCACGTCCGCCCAGCGCTTGCCGAGCAGCGCGAGCAGCGCCGCCTCAAGCACATTGGTGCCGAACGAGCGGCCGCCCAGGTTCGGCGTGCTCGTCACCAGACGCGCCACGCCGCGCGAGCGAAGCTCTTCGACGTTCGTCTGCGTCACCGTGTTGGTGAGGATGGTCTTGCCGCGCAGATCGTCTGGCATGTGCTGGCGGATGAAGTGGAAATCGCCGGCGACCGTCTCGGCGGCCGCGTAGTACTGCGAGTACTTCGGCGACGGCGGCTTCTCTTGTTTCTTGCCGGTCGGATAGAAGAACTGGAACGGCAGCTTGCAGGCGTCGGGCAGATACTTCTCGGCGAGCGCCTCGAACTCGGCGAGCGAGGTGACCGGCTTGTCGACGTCGAGCGCGAAGATGAAATCGCCGAAGGTGAGGCGTGCGCCCGCTTCGGAGAGCGCCTGCGCCATGCCGAAGCGATCGAGCGCGCTCACCATGAGCACTGGCATGTCGCGGAAATCCATGATGCCGTTGGATTGCAGATAGCGCACGGTCTCGCGCTCGAGGCTGTTCTTGAGCCCGCTGCCGTCCACCACCGGCGTCACCTTCACCGCTTCGAGCATGCGCAAGCCGTCGCGCAGCGCGTAGCGTTTGGTGCCGGCATACAGGTAGACATCGATGCCGCCCAAACCGATCGCGTCGACGGTGCCGTCCAACTCGTGCAGCTTCGCGATGGCGCGGTCGAGCGATCCATCGAAGCCGATGCGGCTGATGTCGAAACGCTCGCCCAACCACTCCACCTCGACGCGGTGGTCGCGGGTCGACGAGCCGAGACTGACCGAGACGACCTTCTTCATGTCGCTTTCGCCGGCCGCGTCGTCGCTTTTGCCGTCCGCTTCGCGGGCTTGAGCGCCGGCGTGACTTCGGGCGCGCCGTTGTGCGCGATGGCGCCGGGCTGCGCGGTCTGCTGTGCGGCCTGTGCGGCGCGCGCCGCGCGCGCGAGCTCCCGCGTGCGCGCGATCTGCTCGTCGCTCACCGGTTTGTCGAACGCGCGCATGCTCGCGAGCTTGAAGCCGTGCTTGTCGGCGAGCCGCTCCATCTCGAGCACTTTGTCGAGATGGATGCCGCGGCCGAGCGAATAGTTCTCGAAACGTCCTTCGAGCGTGAGGATCATCGTCTCCGACATGCACGCGAGCGCGGTGCGCGGCGGCAGGCCGAAGTCGAAGTGGAAATCGGGCTCGCCCGGCACGAGGATGTTGCCGCCTTCGCTCACCAGCACGTCCGGCCGCTCCGACGCGACGCGTCGCGAGACGTCGTGCGGCAGCGAGACCTCGGAGATGACCGCGCCAGGGCGCAGGTCCTCAGGCTCGACGATCGTCGAGACGGCGGAGGTCGCGGTGAGGATGAGGTCGGCGCTGCGCACCGCCTCGCGGATATCGGTGGTCCAGTCGAGCGCCGCCGAGACGTGCGGTTGCATCGCTTGCGTGAGATTCTTCAAGCGCGTCGCGTTACGCGCGGCAAGCGTCAGGCGCGCGACCTTAGTGCCGAGGATCTGGGAACACGCCGAGCCGATAGAGCCGGTCGCGCCGATGACCACGGCGTGCGCGGACGCGAGATCGACATCGAGCTCGCGCGCGCCGCGGAACGCGCTTTGGATGCCCGACGCGATGGTGTACGTGTTGCCGGTGGTGATGGCGATCCCCGGCACGGTCTCGGCAAGCGTCACGCCGCCGTCGCCGACGACCGCGGAGAAGCCGCCCAGGCCGATGATGCCGCAGCCAAGCTCCTTCGCCAGCTTCGCGGCGCCGACGAGGCGGTCCATGATGAAGTCCCGCGGCAGATCAAGCCATTGTTCGGGCATGATCGGCACGCCGATGAACACGCCTTCGATCTCCTCGCCGGTGCTCGCGCTGCGCACGCCGGTGATGTCGGAGACGCGATACGGCGGGATCCACTCGAGGATCTTCTTGATGATGGCGCGCCCCTTGCCGACGGCGCCGGGCTCGTAACGCTCGACGTCGTCGTAGGACAGCGGGTGCACCAGGAAGCCGAACTTGCGCAATGGGCGGCCTGAACCTCAGATAGGCCCGGTCAAAGGGCGCCGGGACAGAGGCTCTTTCTACGCGCGGCGCGCCGCTTCCGCCCTGGTCTTCAGCGCGGTGAGCATCATGAGCGAGTTCTCTTCGACCTTCCTCTGAAGCGTCGGCCCGATGAGCTCGGCCAGCGTCGGCACCCCGAAATCGTAGTCGACGCCGAGGACCACGTGGGTCGTGCCGCCGCGCTCTTCAAAGGTCCACGAGCCCTCGAATTTGTCGAGATCGCCCTCGGTGAGGCGGTAGTCGATGCGGGTGCGGGCGTCGTCGAAGACGTCGATCTCCGTCCATTCGATCGGCGCTTCTTCCACCAACGTCTTCCAACGCGTCGTCGTGCTGTTGCCGTCGCGCGAGAGCACGGTGACGGCCTCGACGTCGGGCATGAAGTCCGGATAGTGCTCCATGTCCTTGGCGAGCTCGTAGATAGCCCGCGCCGGCGCAGCGATGTCGATCGTGGTCTCTACATAAGGCATTGAGCGGCCGTGCGGGCTCCCGTGCGCATGAAAAATCGCGCCGTCTTACGAGCGCGCGGTGCGTGCAAGGTCACCCAGTTTTTCCTTGGCGGTGACCAGTCCTTGTTCGAGCAGCCGCAGCGCTTCGTCGATCTCGTCTTTCGTCACGATGAGCGCGGGCTCGAGCCGGATGACCCGCTGTTGATTGAGGGTGTAGGCGACGGTGAGCCCGAGTTTGAGACATTCCGGGATGATCGCGCCGCCGTAGCCTTCGTTGGTCAGCTCGACGCCGACGACAAGGCCACGACCGCGCACTTCGCTGATGACGTCGGGGTGGCGCGCCATCAGTCTCTCGGCCTGCGCAAGCAAGTATTCCCCCAACTCGCTCGAGCGCTCCACCAGGTGTTCTTCTTCTAAGACCTGCAGCGCGGCGAGGCCGGCGGTGCAAGCGAGCGGGTTGCCGCCGAAGGTCGAGGTGTGGATGAGCGGCGCGTGTCCGAAGGCGCTCATCCACACATCGCGTCTGGAGACCGTGACGCCGATCGGAATGACGCCGCCGGAGAGGCCTTTGGCGGCGGTAAGGATGTCGGGCACGACCCCGTCGTGATCCACGCCCCACAGGTAGCCCGTGCGTCCGAGCCCGGTCTGTACTTCATCGGCGATGAACAGCGCGCCGTGCTTGTCGCACAGCTCGCGCACGCCGCGCAAGTAGCCGTCGGGCGGCACGATGACGCCGCCTTCGCATTGGATCGGCTCGACGATGAACGCGGCCGCCTCGGGCAGCGCCTCATCGAGCGCCTCGAGATCGCCGAAGACCACATGGGTGAACTCAGGGATCAGCGGCTTGAACGAATCTTTGAAGACGTCGCGGCCGGTGGCGGTGAGCGAGCCCATCGTCTTGCCGTGGTAGGCGTTGTGCGTGCTCACGAGCTTGGTGCGTTTGGTCGACAGGCGCGCCATCTTCAGCGCCGCCTCCACCGCTTCGGTGCCGCTGTTCGAGAAGAAGCTGATCGTGAGGTCGCCCGGCGCGATGCGCGCGACTGCTGTCGCGAGTTCGGCGGTCTTGGCGTTGAAGAACACGCGCGACGAGAGCGCCATGTGCTCGAGCTGGGCGCGCACCGCGGCAACGACCTTCGGGTGCATGTAGCCGAGTGTGAAGACGCCGTAGCCGCCGCAGAAATCGAGATACGACTTGCCTTTTTCGTCGAAGACGCGGCAGCCGTGCGACTCGACCTCGACCGTCGCGCCGGCGAGCTTCATGAAGCGCGCCAGCGGCGGGTTGATGTGCTCTTTATACGCGTTGTAGACGCTATCGAAATCCATCGTCACGACCGCTTTAGTGCGACACGACGGTTATCATGCCGGTCATGCCCTGATGGTAATCGCAGTGGTAGCTGATAGGACCCACCCGTGGGAACTTATAGGTGAAGGATTCGCCGGGCGGCAAGTCGCCGACGATCGAGCTGTCGCTCGACACCACGTCGTGCGCGTCCGTGTCCTTGTTCACCCACGTCACCGACCCGCCGACGTGGACGACGGTGTTGCTCGGAAACGAATCATCGGTGATATCGATCTCGACATGCATCGGCGCCGGTGGGGGCGCGGCGGTCGGCGGCGGAGACGAGACCACCTGCGAATTGACGCACAGCGGCGAACTTGGATCCGACTGGACGCTGCCGTGATAGGCCCTGACGATGAAACACTCGGGAACCTTGAACGGCCCGAGGTCGGCGCCTCGTATGCCGCCGTTGGACTGGTGGGCGACCTCCGGGCCGCCCGCTTGATACACGTTGTAGCCGTCGACGCTGGACACGCAACCGGATCCGCCGCACGGATTCCAATTCCAATACAACACGGTGTGCCCCGTGCTGATGTATCCATCGCACTGTCCGCTCGACGATCCGAAGACGGCCTCACACGTGGCGATGTTCTGGATGGTGCGCACGTTCCACGGCGCCGCCACGTACGCGCTCTGCCCGACGCAGTGCGTGCCGCTGTCATTCGATTCACGGCTCGTCGTGAACGCCGTGACCACGAAGCACTCGCCTTGGCTGAACGGCGAGATGCCTCGCAGCGTGATGCTGGGATTCGTCTGCGTGTCCACCAGCGTGCGCGTATAGCCTGCGTAGTGCACCTGATGCGCCATCGTGGTATGCAGTGTCGTGATCGGCTCGAGCTTGAGCATCGTCACCGAGTATATGTGAAAGCCTTGGATCTGCTGCACACAGTTCGCGCTCTTGCAGGCCGCCCAGTTCCACACGAGCAGCAGCAGCCCGGTTTGCCCGATCACGGTCGGGCATATGAAGGCACCGGCCAAGCCCACATGGGCGGTGCAGACGCTGGGATTTGTGGTATACGTGAGGCCGGTGGGCGCGGCGACGAAACTCGGCGGCCCGGGGCTCGCCGTCGGATGCCCAAAGGGGATGACTTTCGTCGGATGCAGCACGATCATGCTCGGGCTGGGATGCGGCGTCGCGCCGGCGTGCCCTTTGTTTGTGGAATGCGCGACGGACGCCGCTGATGCCGTCGTGCAACCGGCCGAGCGCACGGTCGTGATCTGGCCGGCGTCGTTGTTGAAATCGCTCTCTTTGATCCAGTGGCCCTGATTGATGATGACCGCGAGCGGCATCTTGGGCGCGGTCGCTTTGCCGGACGCGTGGCGCACCAGATCGACTTCGACGACAGCCGAGCCGTTGGCCGCGATGGCGGGTAGCCCGGCGCTGCCGGTCCAGCTATGCGGCGTCGCGCTATCGTGGACGAACACCGCCGCGACGCCGCTGGCCGCCGGGCTGGACGCCGAACCGTGATTCGCGACGGTGATGCTGACCGCATACGTCTGTTCCGACCCGCTGCACGTCTCGGTCGCCGCTGTCGCCGCGATCACGAGATCCGGCTTGCCGCTCGCGTGAGCATGCGCCGACCCGATGACGAGCAGAAGCACGAAAAGAGCTAGCGTCTTCATGGCTGGGCCACTGCTTCTGCCTCGGAGGTGCGGCATCCCGCGATTCGAACGTGCTCGCCATGCTCGACAGCGCCGAAGCTACCATAAGTTCGCAGCTCCAAGACGGCGAGCAGCTTCTCTGGAGCGGCCGGCCGCGTCAGGGCCTGCTGCTCCAGAACACGGACATCATCGTCATCCCCACCACTCTGCTCTTCAGCGGCTTCATCTTCTATTGGGAATACGAGGTCGTCACCACGCATCAGTTCTGGGTGCTGCAGCTGTGGGGCATCCCGTTCGTGCTGCTCGCGCTCTTCTTGGTGATCGGGCGTTTTTTTATCGACGCCGCGGTGCGCGGCAAGACGTACTACGGCCTCACCGACCGGCGCATCGTCAGCGTGGTCGGCGACAAGACGACGAGCTACGCGTTAGGCGACATCAGCGGCATGGGAGCGAGCGCCGCCAGGAACGGCGTCGGCAATATCGTGTTCGGTGTGCCCGGCACGACGGTGCCGAACGACATGAGCGCGATCCTCGGCAGTTCCCGCTCGGGCTGGCCGCAGTGGAGCTTGATCGACGACGCGCGCGGAGTGCGCGCGCAGATCGAAACCGCGCGCCAGGCGCTTCAAACGGGATCCGCCGCGACCTAGTTACCCGAGCTTCGCTCGGGCACTACGGCCCGTTTCGCGTGTTAGCCGAGTTTGGTGCCGCAGTTACCGCAGAACTTGGCGCCTTCGGGATTCTGCTGATGGCATTGCGGGCACTCGACCGTCGTGACCACCGCTTTGCCGCACTCCGGGCAGAACTTCGCGTCTGCCGGGATCTTCGCCTGACAGTGCGGGCAGGCGATCATCGCGACCGCCGCGCCGGCAGCGGCCGCGCCGCCACCGCCCGCAGCCGCGCCCGCGTTGCCCGCTTGCATCGCTTGGTTGAGCATGCCGGGGATCGCAAAACCGAGTCCGGCGCCCATGCCGATGCCCGCGGCCGCGCCCGCTGAGCCGCCGGGGTTCTGCGCGGCCTCTTCGAGCGAACGCGCAGCCTTGAACTGCATGTACTGATTCATGTTCCCGACGACGCCCATGCCGGTACGCTCGTCGATGACCTTCTGCACGTCGTCCGGCGGCGTGATCGCGTTGATGAGGAAATCGACCAGCTCGACGCCGTACTGCGCGAAGTCGTCCTTGACGCGCGCCTTGGCGGCCGCGTCGAGCGCGTCGTAGTTCTTGGCCAGGTCGAGCACGCTCTTCACCGTCTCGCCGAGCAGGTTGTTGAGCCGCGACACGATGATGTTGCGGAAGAAGTCCTGTAGCGACTCAGACGTGTAGACGTTTGCCGTGCCGACGATCTTGTTGACGAACAGCTGCGCATCGGTGACGCGCACCGAGAAGATGCCGTACGCGCGCAGACGCACCATCGAGAACTCGGCATCGCGGAAGAGGATCGGCTCGGCCGTGCCCCAGCGCAGGTTCGTGAAGACGTTCATGCTCACGAAGTAGACCTGGCTCTGGAACGGCGAGGTGCCGCCGAACGGGATCGACAGGAACTTGGTGAGGACGGGCAGGTTCTGCGTCGACAGCGTGTAGCGGCCCGGCGTGAAGGTGTCGAGCGCGCGGCCATCGCGGAAGAACACCGCGGCCTGGCTCTCCTGCACGATGAGCTGGCTGCCCCACTTGATGTCGGTGGAGCCGGTCTCGGGCCAGCGATGCACGATCTGCTGCCCTGTGTTGTCGAAGAACTCGATGACCGAAAGGCCGAGTGCCATGATGTGTGTCCTTTTACCTCGTGCTCACGCCGTTTGAGTGTGGGTAACGCTAGTTCTGCGGTGCGGTCAATGGATCGAAGAGATGCTGCCGCGCCTCGAAGCGCCGATCGAATTCCGCGCTCAGCGCGTCAAGCGCCGAGAGCGCCGCGGTGAGTTTGGCAGGATCGCTCGCCGCCGCTTCCACGCCCGCGATCGCGGAGTCGAAACCGCCGAGATCGTTCATAATGCCCGCGTCGTATTGGTACAACCGCGCGAGCTCGGGATCGCCGAGCTGCACGCGATCGAAGACGGCGGAGTAGCCGTAATCGGCGAAGCGCATGCGGTCGATCAATTTCTCGAGGCGCCGTCCGCTCAGATCGATGAGCGACAATCCGTCGAGGCTGCCCGAGCGCGAGATGCTGTCGACGACGCCGTCGAGCCGGCCCTTGATGCCGGTCAGCCGCTCGCCGATGATCGCGCGCAGCTGCTTGTCCGCGGTCCGGCGATCCTCGACCGCCTTGTAGCCTGCGAACCCAGGGATGAGGTGCGCGATGTTGGCCAGCGCATCGCCGACGCTGGGCAGATGCGCGTTGATGGTGTCGACCCGTTGCTGGAAGGTCGGCCCAGGCGCAGGCGCGGCGGCCGGCGACACGGGTACCGCGGCGGGCGCAGCCGGCACTACGGCCGGTGCTTGCGGGGCGTCTTGATCAGGCATGCGATGGTCGCTCCTTGGAAAGGCGTGTTCGTGCGGCCCGTGTTTCGTCCATTATATCGGTATCCCCGGCCAAAGGTTGCACCGCGCGAGGCCCGCGTTGTCCCGCTCGGCCTTAACGGGAAGAAAGGGCCGACCTAAAGGTCGGCCCCTACATATGAGCGCGTGGGGCTATTTCGAGGCTTGGAGCGGCGGCGCCGTCCACTGGCCGTCGAGCACCTCTTGCTTCGGCCAGTACAAGCGCATCACCACGTAGATGAGACCATCCGGCGCGGGCAGCCAGTTCGATTCCAAATCCTTGCCGGGCGATGTGGCTTGGAGGTACAGCGTGATGCCCCCGTCCGCGTTCTTCTTCAACTGCGGCAGCATCGGCGAGTTGATCAAGTATCGGTCCAGCGGATTGGCGACGAGCAGTTGGGTCTTGCCGTCGTACATCGTCACCGACCAGAAGGCGTTCACCGGCGGCAGTTTGCCTGGCGCGAAAGTCAGCTGATAGTTATTTTTGGACGCGTCGAATTGGTTGCCGTCCGGGCCGAGCTTATAGAACGCGTAGGTCGCCTCCGCCGCGGAATTGCCGTAGATCCCCAGTTGCGCGCCCACCGCCCGATTCAGGTAGTTGTTCTTCAGGAACTCGCGCGTGCCGAAATATTGGGCGGAAGAGCCCTTTGCCTTCGCGACGGCTGCGTCAATGGCTGCGTTCCCATCCGTCATCCCGCCGGCGAGCGCGGTCGCCATAGGGCCTGTCATCGCGACGGTCTTGAACGGCGCGATGCCGATGATCGCGAAATTCTGACGCAGCTGAACCTCGCTCGGGTCGACGGAACAGAGCTGCAGCAAGAAGTTCAGATAGTTGAAGAAGCCGATACCCGCCACTGCCTTGGGATCGTAGGTCGGCCAGTTGATCTTCGGCGGCGGCTCCGGCCTGGGGCGGTTCGCGAAGACGCTGAGCTGCTGGACCTTATAGCCCGCCTGGATCTTCTTCACGTTATCAAGGTCGCTCGGGCCGAACAGCTGCGTCCGGTAGAGGGCGATCGCGAACCGCGTTTCGCTCCTGATGACTTTCGTGATGCCCGCGGGGGTCGCACCCGTCCACTCGGGGCCGGCGATCAAGAAGTGGCCGCCGCCGTTGCCGGTCGTGCGCGAGCCGAGATACGCGAAATTGTAGGTGTACAGGTCGATCAACTGGACCGAATAGTAGCGGTCTTTCTCGATCGCCGGCAGCGTGAGCACGAGCGGCTCGGTCAGGTCCATGCCGACGAATGAATACGGCGTGTCGCTGTTCGGCGTCACGACGGTGGTGTCGGCAGGTGTGTACACGTTGGCGGTGTTGTAGATCGTGTTGAAGCCTGTCTTGTATTGCGGATTGTTTTTATCGATAAAATAGGCGAATATGGCCTTGTAGTTGTCGACCATGGGATAGCCGTAGATGTAGGCTTGCGTCGCGATCGCGCGAGCTTGCGTCGGATTCGGTGAGTCCGCAGCCCGCGCACTCGTGGCGCCAGCGAGGGCGACGAAAAGAGAGAGACTCAGTGCGAATACATGCTTTTGCATGCCGCGTCTTTCTGAGCGACGCGCGCCGACTCCCTCGGGCATTGGACTAGATCGCGAGCGCGGTGTCCTGGTCTTCGAAGTCGCCGACGCCGACGACTTCAAGTTCTTGAGATCGCGCTTCTTCTAATATCGCGCGCACGTCGTCCGAGGTCGGCGCGTGGTTGATCCGCTCGCGCAGGCTCGACGCGCCGTGGATGCCCTTGACGTACCAACCGAGATGTTTGCGCATCTGCAGCACGCCCGACTTCTCGCCGTAGCGCTCGACCATCGCATCGAGATGCGCGCGCGCGAAATCGATGCGCTCGGCCACCGACGGCGCCGCCGGCACCGGCTCTCCGCGCATCGCCGCCGCGATCTCGCGCACCAGCCACGGATTGCCGAGCGACGCGCGGCCGATCATGATCGCGTCGACGCCGGTCTCGCTCATGCGCCGCATCGCGTCGGCGGCGCTGCCGATGTCGCCGTTGCCGATCACCGGCACGTGGAGCACTTCTTTGAGCTTGGCGATATACGACCAGTCAGCCGTGCCCTTATAGAACTGCTTGCCGTAGCGCCCGTGCAGCGTGAACGCGTCGATGCCGACCGCCTCCGCCCGTTGCGCGATGTCGAGATGGGTGAAGTTGCTCTGCTCCCAGCCGAGCCGCATCTTCACGGTGACCGGGACCTTCTTCACCGCTTTGCGCACCGCGTCGCAGATGCGCACCGCGAGATCGGGATCGCGCAGGATGGCGGCGCCATCGCCGCCTTTGGTGATCTTGGGCGCCGGGCAGCCGAAATTGATGTCGACGATGTCGGCGCCGCATTCTTCCACGAACGCGGCCGCTTGCGCCATGACTTCGGGATCGCTGCCGTGCAGCTGGACCGCGGTCGGCCGCTCTTCCGGGTAGACGTCGACCATCTCGAGCGTACGCTTGTTCATCCGCAAGAGCGACTGGGCCGAGACGAATTCGCTCACCGTCAGCCCCAGGCCGAACGGCTTGAGGAGCTTGCGGAACAGAGCATTGGTGACCCCGGCCATCGGCGCGAGGGCCAGCGGCGGGAACATCTCGATGGCGCCGATGCGCAGCGGTTTGATGGGAGTCATACTCTCGGCCAGATTCGACCGGGCGGGGCGCCGCGCCTCGGTCGAATAAATTCGACCGCTCCATCGCCACGTGCGCGAAGGGCGAGCCCGCACGCAAGCGAACCCCTCTAGATGAAGACTTATCGATCGTCGATCGCGTCGCTATGCGTCGCGGTCGCACTCATCCTGGTGGCGGGCGCACCGGCATCGGCAGCATTGCGCGCCGTCACCTTCGTATCGCCGAGCACCGGCTGGGTCGCCGGCGACGGCATCATCGCCGCGACCACCGACGGCGGCAGGACGTGGCACCAGCAATATTCGGGCAGGGCGCAGATCTCGTCGTTGAGCTTCGTCAGCGCGAGCACCGGCTGGGCCGCCGGCGTCGATCCGATTCCGGGCACGGGCGTGCTCTTGGGAACGCTCGACGGCGGACGCACGTGGAACAAACTCGCCGAACCGCCGAGCAGCGCGCGCATCGTGAGCTTCGGCGATTCGTCTGTCGGCTACGCGATGGAGGGCGGCTCGCTGCTCGAGTCCGGCGTCGTGCCCGAACGTTCGACGCCGTTCTTCGGCGGCCGCCTCGCGCAATCGACCGATGGCGGACATTCCTGGCACGTCTTGGACAATCCGATGCTCGTCGACACCGTGTGCGCCAGCAGCTCGCGCAGCGCGTTCGCCGCGTACCAAGCGGCGGTGCTACGCGCGGTCGACAATGGCGAATCGTTCAACCACGTCTTCTCACCGCACATCGACACCCATCTCGTGTGGTATGCGAGCGTGCATTGCGCCGGCGACGACGTCGCGTGGGTGCAGTTCTCGAGCACGCCGGTCGGTGATCAACGGCCGTGGATCGTCTTCCGTACGACCGATAGCGGGCAGACGTGGCAGCCGATGCTCATGAACAAGAAGACGCCGGCGGCGTACTACCATCCCGATAACAGCAGCGCTGCTGACGCACCGGGTCCCTGGCCCGGACCGTTCGCAGTCATCGATGCGAGCACCGCGTTCTTCGTCGGCGGGTGTCCGCAATGCGGCGCGCACGGCACGCTCACGATCACCGGCACGATCGACGGCGGCGCCACCTGGCAACCCGTCGCGAGCATCCCCGATCTGACGCTTGCCGGTCCCGTCGCCGTGTCGTTCGCGAACCGCGCGCGCGGTTGGGTGGTCGGCACCGGAGCCGACGGCTCTCCCGCCATCGAGATGACCGCCAACGGCGGTCTTGCCTGGACGAGGCAGCGGCTGAAATGACGTCAACGGTGCTCGAGGTCCCCGCGGCGGTCGTCCGCGATGTGGTCGCGCTGCGGCGCGATTTCCACGCGCATCCGGAATTGGGTTTCGAAGAGAACCGCACCGCGGGCATCGTGGCGGAACGCCTCAAGGCGCTCGGGTACGAAGTGCG
The DNA here is from genome assembly GCA_963805945.1 of Vulcanimicrobiota bacterium. GTDB lineage: Bacteria > Vulcanimicrobiota > Vulcanimicrobiia > Eremiobacterales > Eremiobacteraceae > JAFAHD01. Next base: position 150,056 of record CAWDVP010000004.1, read on the forward strand.
CACCGGCATCGGCCAGACCGGCGTCGTCGGCATTCTGCGCACGAAGAAGCCCGGTAAGACCGTGCTGCTGCGCGCGGACATGGACTGCTTGCCGATTCGAAGAGCTCAGCGGCGTCGAATATTCGTCCACGCATGCCGGCAAGATGCACGCGTGCGGTCACGACGGCCACACCGCCATGCTGCTCGGCGCAGCGCAGCTCATCATGGAGCGCCGCGATCTGCTCAGCGGCACGATCGTGCTCTGCTTCCAGCCCGCCGAAGAAGGCAAAGGCGGCGCCAAGGCGATGATCGAGGACGGCCTGCTCGACGATCCGCACGTCGATCGCGTCTACGGCATCCATCTCACCTCGCTCTATCCGGTCGGCCAGGTGCTCGTCAAAGCGGGCCCGGTGATGGCGTCGAGCGATTCCATCGAGATCACGATCCACGGGCGCGGCGGCCATGGCGCTGCGCCGCACCAGACCGTCGACCCGATCGTCACGGCGGCGCACTTCGTGACGCAGCTGCAGCAGGTCGTGAGCCGCCAGGTCGATCCGTTGCAGCCGGCGGTGGTGACGATCGGTGCGATCCACGGCGGCACGATCCACAATGTCATCCCCGACAAGGTCGACCTGCTCGGCACCGTGCGCGCGTTCTCAGAAGATGAGCGCAGTCGGATGCACCCGCGCATCGAGACGGTGCTCGGCGGCTGCTGCGAGGCCTTCGGCGCGAGCTACGACTACAAATATCTCGATCGCTATCCGGTGACGGTGAACGATCCCGTGCACGCGGCCTACGTGCGCGACCTGGCGGCGCGCACCGTCGGCGCCGAGCGCTCGCGCGAGCTCACGCCCACCATGGGCGCGGAGGACTTCTCGTTCATGCTGCTGGAGCGGCCCGGCTGCTTCTTCTTCGTCGGCTCGCAATCCGACGAGCGCACCGCGGTCGCCCACCACAACGCACGCTTCGCCATCGACGAGGCGTGCCTGCCCACCGGCGTGCAGATGTTGCTCGCGCTCGCGCTCGATGCGCCCACCCGTGAACTGTAGCCGAGAAGGGATCGCATGACGATCTTTCACGTCCAATTCGACGTCCGCCTCATCGTGCTCGCCGTGGCGGTGCTCATCCTCATCTGCAGCGAGCTGGGGTTCCGCTACGGGCGCCGGCGCGCTGGCCGCCTCGGCGCCGAGGAATCGGTCGGCGCGATTCTGGCGGCCGCGTTCGGCGTCGTCGCTCTCCTGCTCGCCTTCTCGTTCCAACTCGCGGTCACGCGCTATGACGTGCGCCGCGAAACGGTGGTCCGCGAGGCGAACGCCATCGGCACGACCATCCTGCGCGCGCAGCTGCTCGACGCGCCGACCCGCGCACAGATGCTGCCGCTGCTGCGCCAATACGTCGCGAGCCGGATCGCGTTCTCAGAAGCCGGGGCCGATGCGGCCGGCCGGACGTCGGCCGATGTGGGGTCCGACCGGCTGCAGCACGAGATGTGGGCGCTTGCGATGTCGGCGGCACGGCGCGATCCGCACTCGACGCTGATGCCGTTGTTCATCGCCACGCTCAACGACGCGATCGACGCGAGCGGCGAGCAGAGCGCCGCGCTCGCCGCGGCTATCCCGACACCGATCCTCTCGGTGCTGCTCGTCATCGTGCTCGTCTCTGCGGTCCTGCTCGGCATGGACTCAGGGCGCCAGGGCCAGAGAGGCCTCGTGCCAACGCTGTTGTTCGCGTTCATGCTGGCGCTGTCGATCTACATCATCTTGGATCTAGACCTTCCGCAGCGAGGGTTGATCAAGGTCAATATCTCGCCGCTCATCCAGCTGCAGAGCCTATTCTGACGGCCGCGGTGCAGCCCATCGAGCATCAGGCGCACACCCGCGCGCGGCTGGAGTCGTTCAGCGACATCGTCTTCGGCTTCAGCCTCGCGCAGCTGGCGCTCGCATTGCCCACGCCCAGTCATGTGAGCGAGTTGCGCTGGACCGACATCTTTCTCTTCGTCGCCACGTTCACCGCGGTGAGCTTCCTGTGGTGGCGGCACCATCTCATCTTCCGCGACGTCTTCGTCCCCGAACGATGGAGCATCGTGCTCAACTTCGTCATGCTGGCCGCGGTCGCGCTGTCCACGTATGCCATCCAAGCGACGTTCCGCGGCCACATGGGCCTGTCGTCCGTCGTCCTGTACGCGACGGTCCTCGGCGTCACGTTTCTCTCGCTGAGCGCCATGATCGCGCGTGGTCTGCCGCGGCGCGAGGGCATCACCGACGAGACGCGGCTCGCCAACAAGAGGCTGATGTATGCGTTCGGCGGCATCGGCGTCATCTTCTTGGGCTCGATCGCGCTCTTGCCGCTCGGCGCGGAGTACATCCCGCTCGCCTGGTGCCTCACGCCGTTCGTACGCATCGCTGCCGGGCGGGTCCGCTAAGCATGTCGCGCGCGTCCGCCCATGGCGAGGAGTTCCTGTATGAAGCGCCGCGCGGCACACGCCCGCACGTCGTGCTGCTGCCGGGCCTGATCGCGGGCAGCTGGATGTGGGAGCCGACGATGGCGATGCTCGCCGAGCACGGCTACGGCTATCTCGCACTTGCCCGCCCGCTCGCGGTCGAACGCGAGGACGTGAAGTCCATGCAGGGTTGGGCGCTAGAGCTGATGGACCGCTGCGAGATCGAGCGGGCCGTCATCGCAGGCGGCTCGTTCGGATCGCACGTGGCGCTCGCCTGTGCGCTCGAGGCGCCTGAGCGCGTCGAGATGCTCGTGCTCAGCGGCGCGCCCGGGGCGATCACCGCTGCCCAGCTCGGTATCTCGTGGCCGGGTAAGATGACACGCTCTGTCGGCGATAAGGTGATCGATAAGCTCTTCGTCGATTGCTCCGTCGTCGCGGAGGAGACGATCGTGCGGACGCATCAGCTCTTTCGGGAGAGCCGCAACATGCTTCGCGCCATCCGGCTCATGAAAGAGTGCACCGCGTTCGACTACGGCGCGGCGCTCGCGCGCGTCGAGCCCTTTGTGCTCATGATCTGGGGCGCCGCGGATCAGTTCAGTCCATGCGCGATCTGGCAGGACATCGCGCTCCGCGTTCGCGACGGCGCATTTGTCGTCATCGACGGCTGCGGCCATGTGCCGATGATCGAACGGCCGGACGTCTTCAACGCACTGCTCTTGGAACATCTGATGAAGAACAGGACGACGAAAGGCTCAGGCAGCGCCGCCGACTAGCCATCGAAGTGTGCTATACTTGACGTACAGCGACTAAGGCATTACCAGATAGCTGCCCCGTACGCATCGCGTACGTCATTGTCGGGCGGTTTTTTATTTGGCGAACCCATGATTATCGGCTGTCGTCCATTCATCCAAAGGAGTTCCCATGTTCGCACGCATCGTCAAGATGACCATCAAGCCGGCCCATGTCACCGACTGGAACGCGACCTTCGAGAAGCAGATCCTCCCCACGCTGCGCAAAGAGAAGGGTTTCCAGGACGAGATCACGCTCGTCGGCCCGACCGGCACCGAGATCCTCGCGATCAGCCTGTGGGATAGCAAAGCGAGCGCGGAAGCGTACAACGTCGGAGCCTTCCCGGAGCTGGTGAAGAACCTGTCGCACATGCTCGACGGAAGCCCGAACGTCAAGACCTACGAAGTGGGCAATTCGACCATGCACACGATCTCGCATCCCCTCCCCGTCTAACGTCGACACTCCGTCACATGACAAGAGCGGCCGGAATCCGGCCGCTCTTCTCTTTTTTCCGCCGCCGGCTCGCGCTAGGAGCTGAGCGCGCCGTCTTCCATGCGGATCGTGCGGTCGGCGACGTCGGCGATGCGCGGATCGTGGGTCACGGTCAGCACCGCGCAGCCGCGGTCTTTGGCGAGCGCGCGCAGCAGCTGGGTGACGTGCCGGCCGTTCTCCGAATCGAGCGACGCGGTGGGTTCGTCTGCCATGATGAGCGGCGGCGCACCGGCGAGCGCGCGCGCGATCGAGACGCGCTGCTTCTCGCCCGCCGAGAGGTCGCGCGGCAAGCGCTCGGCCTTGGCGGCCAGTCCGACGTCGTCGAGCAGCGCCAGCGCCTGTTGACGTGCGACCGGATTGCGCCCGCCCTTGAGCGCGAGCGCGAGTTGCACGTTCTCGCACGCCGTGAGCGCGCCGAACAGGTTGAAGCCCTGGAAGATGAAACCGACGCGCTCGAGCCGGAACCGCGCGAGATCGCGCACCGAGAGCGAGCTGACGTCGGTGCCGAAGGCGGTCACGGTACCCGACGTCGGGGTGAGGATGCCGCCGAGGATCGAGACGAGCGTCGTCTTGCCCGAACCCGACGGGCCCATGAGCAGCAAGAACTCGCCCTGCTTGATGTCGAGCGACACGCCTTTGAGCGCGCGCACCTGCGTCGAACCCGTGCGGTAGACCATCACCAGATCGCGGCCGGTGACCGCCACAGACGCGCTCATGCTTTGAACACCATCGCCGGATCGACGCGCAACGCGCGCTGCACCGCGATCACGGCGGCGAGCACGCACATGGCGACGATGACCGCGAACGTGAGCGCCGCGCTCGCCGGCGTGATGAGGATGAGCACGTCTTTATGCGCGTGCGCCCACGCCGCGACCACATCGCTGAAGACGATCCCCGGCACGAAGCCGAGCAGCGCCAAGAGCACCGCCTGTTCGACCACGACGCGATAGAACAGCCCATCCGGCGCGCCCATCGCGCGCAACGTGCCGTACTCCTTGATGTGATCGGCGATCGACGTGTAGAGGATCTGCCCGACCACCGCCATGCCGACGATCAATCCGACGATCGCGGCGAACCCGAGGATGAATCCGATGCTGGTGCGCTGCTGCCAATAGGCATGCGTCCTGGCGGCCATCTCGGCTTGCGTGTACGCGACCGTTCCCGGCAGCGCATCGTCGAGACGCTGCTTGAGCGCCACGATATCGGTGCCCGGTTTCGCCCTGACGAGGATGTAGCTGATATCGTCGGTCGGTTTGAGGGCGGCGCCCCCGGGCGGCGGGGCGTTGATCGCCAGCCCGAGGAACAGCGGCGGCTGCGGCGGCGCGAGGAACGCCTTGGCGTTGGACAGCGACGCATAGATGAAGGTGGCGGAGATGATCGGCTGCGTGTCGTGCGCGAGGCCGACGACGCTCACGTCGCGCGTGCCGATCTTGCCCGTGCCGCCGACGCCGGCGATGTTGAGCGACTTGAGATTGCCGGCGTCCACCACGACGGTGTCGACGCCGGCGAGTTTGGCGAGCACGTCATCTGAGAGCGGCCCGGGCGACCACAGCGCGCCCTGCGGGTCAAAACCGATGACGCGGATGTAATCGATCTTATGCTCGGGCCCGCGCCAGGCCGAGGTCTTGATGAGCAGCGCTTCGGCGCGCTCCACGCCGTCGACGCGGCGCGCCTTCGCGAGGGTGTCGTACTTGATCGGGAACGCGAGCTCGAAGTGCAGATTCTCCTTGGCGGCGACCCAGATGTCCGCTTTCGATTCATCCACCGCCCGGCCCGACGACTTGACGAAGCCGAGGAAGATGCCGCTCTGGATGGCGATGAGCCCGACCGCGAACATGACGCCGAGCAACGCGACCACCAGTCGCGGCACGTCTTCGAACAGCGTCTTGCGGCCGAGCGGGACCACGGTTCAGGATTTCAAGTACTTGGCGTACCAGGCGAGCATGCGCGCCCACGCGTCGGTCGCGGCCGAGGCGACGTACGAGTCGCGGGTGTCGTCCATGAACGCGTGGCCGGCCTCGTCGTAGATCTTGATGTCGTTGGGCACGGTGAGGCGCTTGGCCATCTCGCGCACGTCGGCCGGGAGAATGCTCGTGTCGCGGCCGCCGAAACTTCCCATGAGCGGCACGCGTACCCGATCGGTCCAGGCGAGCGCCATGTCGGTGATCGGTCCGACGTTCTCCTGTCCCCAGCGCACCTTGCCGTAGAACATCGCGCACGCGTTGAAGTTCGCGTCGTCGACCGCCGCGCGCAGCGCGATGGAGCCGCCCATGCAGAATCCCATGATCCCGATCTTCGGCGGGCGCTGCAATTCGGCGGCGCCGACGCGCTGGCGGATCCACGTCGCGCCGGCCGCCAGGTCGGAGTCGACCGTCGCGTCCACGAGCTGCTGCGCGAGGGCTGAGAACGGTTTGTAATCGGTGGCGCCGTCGCCGTTGGGCACGTTCTGAAAACGCGCGAAGAGCTCGGGCGCGATCGCGAAGTAGCCTTGCTTGGCGAGACGCCGCACGATGTCGCGGATCTGCGCGTCGACGCCCCAGATGGCTTGCGTCACGACGACGCCCGGCGTTCTGCCGCTGGCGTCGCGCGGATATGCGGCGTACGCGGGGATCGATGACGGCGCCGGCAGCATGAAGCGGCCGGTGATGAGCGATGGATCGTCGTCGGGCACGATCGGCGGATGGGGCTTGCCGAAGCCTGTATCGTCCGCGAGCGCGGTCGCGATCGCGCTCGACGCCGCGGCGACGCCGGCCGAGAGACCGATGAACGCCTTGCGGCTGAGGTCGAGCGCGGTGGAATTGACGGGATCGGTCGTGTCTGTCATGTTCGTGCGTCCCTCTTGCAGAATCTACGTCGACTTGAGGCGGCGGGTGTAGGCCGCCAGCGCTTCGAGCAGCTCCACCAGCTTTTTCTTGATGCTCTCGTCGGTCAACTCGCCGACCTCGTTGAATTTCTCTTGCGCGAGCGCGACGTTGAGTTGCTCGTCGAGGATGCGCATGCCGTTGGTCAACAGGACAGGCAGCAATGCGATCTTCGAACGCACGCTGCCGAAGTAGCTCGTCGAGCAGCCGGCCAGACCGACGGGCTTGTCTTCCAAGCACGAATCGTCCCTCGATGCCCAATCGAGCACGTTCTTGGTGATGCCGGACATGGAATTGTTGTATTCGGGCGAGACGATGAGGAGCGCATCGGCCGCGCGGATGCCCGCGCACAGGCGCTCCACCGCCGGTGGCGTGCCCGCGTCTTCGACGTCTGCGTTGAAGAGCGGCACGTCGCCGATGTCGATCGACTCGACGCGCACCCCGGCTGGTGCGAACTTCACCGCGGCGCGCAACAGGGATCTATTGTATGAACCCTTGCGCAGGCTGCCGGAGAAGGCGGCGATGGTGATCGGCGCTTCGGCCACTAGCGGGCCTTCTTCGCGCCCAATGCGCGCGCCCCATCGGACTTGGCGGATCTGGTGGCCCACGTGTACAGCCCGTCGAGCACGAGGCGTTCGTCCACGGCGTCGAAGATCTCGGTGTGCGACGCGATGAGGTCGGCGAGGCCGCCCGTCGCGATGACTTTGGGCTTGCCGCCGAGCTCCGCGCTGATGAGCTTCACCAGATGCTCCACCTGGCCGACGAATCCGAAGATGATGCCGGATTGCAGCGCGCCCGGTGTGTCGGTGCCGATCGCCGCCGGCGGCTTCACCAGCGGCACATCCATCAGTTTGGCGGCGCGCCCGATGAGGCCGTCCACCGACACTTCGATGCCCGGTGCGATGGCCGTGCCGAGATACTCGCCGGCTGCCGAGATGGCCGCGAAGGTCGTCGCCGTGCCGAACTGCACCACGATGAGCGGCGCGCCGAACTTCGCGACGCCGCCGATCGCCCCGCCGATGAGATCCGCGCCCAGCTCTGAGGCATGGCGCGTCTTCACGGGCACGAGCGTCTGTCGCGCCGCGGACAAGAACTCAGGCCGGCAGCCGAAGTAGCGCTGGGCCATGTCGTTGATCGCGCGGTACAGCGGCGGCACGACGCTCGCGACGACGACGCGCGTCACCGAGGACCGGGTGACGCTGTTGAGCCCGAGCATGGAGGCGACGTGCGCGGCGAGGTCGTCGCCGGTCTGGCGGCGGTCGGTGACCGAGCGCCAGGTGTGCACGAGCGTGCCCGCGGCCGCGCCGTCGGCCTCGAACAGGCCGAACTTCACATTGGTGTTGCCGACTTCGACCGCGAGCAGCACGGTCAGCCGGCGTTTCGCAGGACGTCGATGCGGTCGAGGATGGCTGCCGCAACGGCCGCCTTGGATGCGCGCGGCAACCTTTCGTCGCCGTCGCGGCCCCACAACAGCGTCACTTCGTTGTCGTCGGCGCCGAATGCGCCGCCCGGGCCGCCGACACGGTTGGCGACGATGAGGTCCAAGTGCTTGCGCTCCAGTTTTTCGCGCGCGTGTTCTTCGACGCGCTCGGATTCGGCGGCGAAACCGATCACGAGACAACCCGGCGGGCGATGCGCGACGACATCCGCGATGATGTCGGGATTGCGCGCGAGCGTCATGCTCAGTTCGGCGGCTTCCTTCTTCACCTTGGCGGCGGCGACGAGTTCAGGACGGAAATCGGAGACGGCAGCGCTGCCGACGAACAGCGTCGCCGCCGGCAGATGTTCGAGCACCGCATTGTGCATCTCGCGCGCGCTCGTCACGCGCACGAGCTCGACGCCCGCGGGGGCGCGCAGTTCGGTCGGCCCGCTCACCAGCGTCACCGCGGCGCCGCGCGCGGCGGCTTCGGCCGCGAGCGCGTAGCCCATCTTGCCTGTCGACGGATTTGAGAGGAAGCGCACGGGATCGGCGTACTCGCGCGTCGGTCCGGCGGTGATGAGCAGGCGCTGACCGTCGAGCTGATGGCGGCGCGCGACGACGCGCGCGACGGCGGCGACGATCTCGTCCTCGTCGGCGAGCCGGCCGCTGCCGACCTCGCCGCAGGCCAAGAAACCGGCGCCGGGTTCGATGAACTCGAAGCCGCGCGTCTGCAGCGCGAGGATGTTCGCTTGCGTCGCGGGCGATTCGAGCATCGCGGTGTTCATCGCCGGCGCGATGAGCACCGGATTGCGCGTCGCGAGGACGCACGTCGTGAGCAGATTATCGGCGACGCCGTGCGCCAGCTTGGCGATGGTGTTGGCGGTCGCGTTGAGGACGAGCAGCAGCGCGCTCTTGCGCACAAGGCCGATGTGCGCGATGTCCCAGCTCGACCCGGCGGCGAACATGTCGGTGTGGACGTCGTGGTTCGAGAGCGCCTGGAAGGTCAGCGGGGTCACGAAGCGCTGTGCGGACTCGGTCATGATCACGTGCACGTCTGCGCCGGCTTGGCGCAATGCGCTCACCACGCCCGCGCACTTATATGCGGCGATGCCACCGCACACGCCGACGAGCAGGGTGCTCCCCTCAAGGTGGTTCGTGTAGTGCCCGAGCGAAGCTCGGGTCTCTTGTTCCTTCATCTTTATGGTGTCGTCACTTCCAGGTTATCGATCAGGCGCGTCGTACCGGCGAAGACCGCACCCAGCACGAGCAGCTCTCGCCCGAGCGGCGCTTCATGCAGCGGTGCGAACACCGCCGGCTCCACGACCGCGAGGTAGTCTAGTTTCAAGGGCGGCAGGTCCGCCTCCGCCTGGGCGAGCGCGGCATCCACGTCGCGCGCACCTCCGTGCAGCGCAGCGGCCACCCTCGCCAGCGCCTTATAGAGCCGCGGCGCGTCGCACCGCTCGCTCGGCGTGAGGTAGGCATTGCGCGAGGACAGCGCGAGGCCGTCGGCTTCGCGCACGGTCGAGCATGCGGTGATGGCGATCGGCAGATCGAAATCGGCGACGAGGCGGCGCACGACGGCGAGCTGCTGCGCATCTTTCTGTCCGAAGTAGGCGATGTCGGGCGCGGTGATATTGAAGAGCTTGAGCACCACGGTGGCGACGCCGCCGAAGAAGCCGGGGCGCCGTTCGCCTTCCAGATATTTCGCGACCGCCCCGGGCGCCACGACCGACTGCGCGCCTGGCGGATACATCTCCTCACGGCTCGGCATGAAGAGTAGATCAACGCCCGCCTTCTCGAGGGCCGCGGCGTCGGCTTCCGGCGAGCGCGGATAACGCTCGAGGTCCTCTGCCGGCCCGAACTGCAGCGGGTTGACGAACACCGATGCGATGACCGAGGCGCACTCGCGGCGCGCGCGCGCGACCAGCGACTCGTGCCCGGCATGCAGGGCGCCCATGGTCGGGACGAAGCCGATGGGATGGGGCAGCGCCGCGCGCGCGCGCCGCGCGTCGGCCACCGAGCGGACCGTGTGCATCGGATTAGATGACGTCAGCGATCTCGAGGATGCGCAGCATTGTGCGCCCGACCACGAACGGCTGGCCGGGTCGCAGCGCGCTGCGTTCGACGCGCTGGCCGTCGACGAAGGTGCCGTTGCTGCTGCCGAGGTCGGACAGCGCGAACGTGCCGTCCGCTTTGCGCACTTCAGCATGTTTGCGGGAGATGGTGCGGTCGGTGGACACGACGGCCTGCACTAAAGACGCGTCTCGGCCTATGCCGATCGCCTCATCGAACGCCCAGCGCTTGCCGTCGAGGGGTCCGTTCATCGCTTCGATCACAAACATATCGGCGACCGCTTTTCGAGCATCCTGAGGAGGTCTCCCGCGCTCGGCATACGTCACAAAAAGGGTGCCGTCACAGTATCTCTGTGGGACGAAAAGGCTCAAGTCGGGGGTTCAGGTGGCCGATGATTAGAGCATACAGGCGGAGTCGCTTGGAAGCGAACGGCCCGCCCACCACGGCCTCGCCGGAGCATCATCGGGTGGACAACGTAAGCGTGAAGAACCTCGAATCGGAACTGGTCGACATCGACGCTGACGCGCTTCGGGAAGCTGAGCGCATCTTCGCGCAGGGCATCTTGGACACGATGCCCGGCAAGTCGGTGGCCCGCGCTGAATATCAAGAGACCCGGGTCGTCATCACCATGACCGACGGCACGGAGTTCTATTTCTACGGGTTCATGGGAGAGTCCGCAGCCCACTAGATCCCCACCCTCGGACAATGTGGCGGCCGACCTTTAGGTCGGCCGTTTTGCGTGTGTTCCCAAGTCGTAATGGCCCGAAGGGCTTCACCGGCGGCCGCCAAAGCAGACGGCAGGTAAGGAGCGCGGATGCAGACTCAGGCGCCATCGATCTCTGAGATTTTCGGCCCGGCCGACTGGCAAAGCGACCTCGCGAGGACCGCAGACCACCTGGCCGACCAGATGCAGATGCACCACTGGCACGTCGATCAGATGCCGTGGGATACGCTGCCGCTTTTCCCGATCGAGAACAGCGCTCGCACCTCGCCTAAACTGATACGCTTCTACAAGAATGCGGCCGCCGTCGCCACGAGAGCCGAAGAGATCGCGGTCTCGATCGCGCGACGTCTGCTCGTCTATGCGGATCAGGAGAAGCTGCCGATCGCGTTCCGGCGCGCCATCGCGGCGGTGCTCAACGACGAGGCCTCGCACGTCGCGACCATGATCCGGCTGGAACAGCTCGCCGACGCCGCATATCCGGGCGTCGCCGCACGGTCCGACGAGAGCCCCCTTTTCGAGGCGCTCATGCCGGCCATCGAGACACTCGAACCGGCGGTCCTGGCCACGTTCATGGCGTCATACGAAGCGTCGGTCGCGATCCGCTCCTATCAGGAGCAGCAGACGTACGGCATCCCCTCCATCCTCTCGGAGATGGGCGCGCACGCCGCCGAGGACGACGGCCGCCATGCCAAAACGCTGCGCGTCGCCGCGCACGCGTTCTTGAAGATCTTCCGGGCGCGGCATGGCGATGACGAGCGCGGCACGTCGCCGGCGTGGCGCACGCAGCTGCTCGATCCGTTCCGCACCTACTGGAGCCTGATGCCAGCCCACGAGCTATATCTCGCCGGCAGCGATCGCCGGCAACTGGCGCACGTGCACGAACTTGTCGCCCACGACATCGCGATCATGACCCGGATCCTCGGGTTCCTCGGGGTGTCGCCGGAGGCGCAAGAATATGCCGGCGTCACCGCGATCGCCGGCCAGCCCGCCTAATCTCCGCTTCTTGGAGCGGTCGAATTTATTCGACCGTTCTACTTCGACAGGGCGTTGGCGTCGACGAATTCGGCGATCATGCGCCGGTCTTCGGGATCGATCGACGTGAACGCGATGCCATGATGGAAGATCTTCTCGGAGCCTAGGAATGCGCTGAGCACGACGCGTCCGCGCACGCGGATCGCGAGATCGCTGCCCGGCAGGCGGAAGCGCAAGTCGAGCGTGGCGCGCGGTGGCAGGTCGTACGACGCGACGAGCCGCATGCCGCCCGCGCCGAGATCCAATACGGAGCCGGGATGCGACGCCGGATCGGGCTCGATCGAGAATTCAACCGGGAGCGACACCGGAACGCGCACGTACTGTCGCCTGTGGAGGTCACCCCTCATGGCGCGTGTATTCTCGCTCGTATGTGCGCCCCCCTCGGACGATTACGCTCCCTCATGTCGCTTTGCCGACGGCGTCCGCGGCGCTCATGACCGCGAGCATCCCGTGCATGACGTCGAGTCCGCCCTGTAGATAGACCTCGAACGGCGCGCGCATCGGCGCGTCGCACGACAGTTCCAGCGTCGACCCCGACACGAATGCGCCGCCCGCCATGACGACGGGATCCGCATAACCGGGCACAGGCCCGGGTTCGGGCAGCGCGCGCGAGTTGACCGGCAGCAACCGCTGCAGGCCGCGCGAGAATGCAAGGAGCTTGGCCGCGTCGCCAAGCCCGATCGCCTGGACGATATCTGTGCGCTGCGCGCCGGAAAGCGGATCGACGTGATATCCGAGTGCGCCGAACAGCGCGGCGGCGAAATCCAGCGTCTTGAGGCTTTCGAGCACCGCGTGCGGCGCACGATGCAGACCGGCGAAGAACCAGCGCAGCGTGTCGAGCGTCGGGCCGGCCGACGCCCCGAGCCCGGGCGCGAAGACCCGGTCGGCGACGCGGGCTACTGTCTCGGCGTTGCCTGCTATATAAGCCCCGGTCGTCGCAAGCCCGCCGCCGGGATTCTTGATGAGCGAGCCCACGACCGCGTCGGCGCCGACCGACGACGGCTCGTGCGGCTCCACCAGCTCACCGTAGCAGTTGTCCACCACGATCGTCGCGCTGGGCGTATCCGCGCGCGCGAGCTCGATGAGCCGGCCGATCTGCGCGATCGAGAGCGACGGCCGCGGCGCATAGCCGCGCGAGCGCTGGATGAAGATGACGTCGGGCGAGCGGCGCAGCACGTCGCGCGCGTCTTCGTCGCGCGGCGCGGCGCCCTCCGTCCACGCGGCCTCGAGATACTCGACGCCGCGGCCATGCACCAGGCCGTTGGGATGGTCGGCGATCGCCATACGTAAGGTGTCGTATGGGCGGCCGGTGAGCGAGCACAGCGTGCCGCCGCGCGGTGAAAGAGCATCAAGCGTCGCTATGATGGCGTGCGTGCCGCTGACGAGCTGCAGCCGCGCCAGCGCCGCCGGGGCTTCGAAGATGTCGGCGAGCAGCGCTTCGTATGCCTCGCGTCCGCGGTCATGATACGCATAACCGGTGCTGCCCGCGAGATGCGACTCGTCGATGCCGGCGCGGGCGAACGCCGCGACGACCTTCGCGCTGACGGACAGCGCGAGCGCTTCACGCATGCGCCAGGCGTCGGCGATATGGTCGAGCGCCGCGCACGCGGGGTCCGCGATCGCCGGCGCGATCGCGAGCCGTCCGGCGGCGTCGCGCAACGCGTCCTTCACTGCGGCTGCCCTTCTTCGGTGAGGTGCTCTGGGTGGCGCTCGACTTCCAGCTCGTGTTCGCGGATCGCCTCGGCGGTCTTGACGAGCCGGTCTTCTTCCTCCGGCTCGCGCGTGAGCGTCTCTTCGAACGCCTTGTAGAACGGCAGATAGAGCACGTACGACAGCGCGATGTTGAAGAACACCAGCACCACCGCGCGCCAATCGCCGTTGGTCGTGAGCCAGGCCGCGATGGGCACGGGGATCGCACCCGGCAAGAACACGACGGTCCGCCCGACCAAGCCGAAGTACATGGAGAGATAGGTGACCGTGGCGAGCACGAGCGGCACGCCGATGAACGGGATCGTGAGGCTCGGATTCATGACCAGCGGCAAGCCGAAGATCAACGGCTCGTTGACGTTGATGAAGCTCGGCAGGATCGAGGCATAGCCGAGCTTGCGGATGCGTGGGATCTTCGACGCGAGCATGAGCAGGTTGAGCGACAGCGTGGCGCCGGAGCCGCCCGGGAAAAAGAACAGAAAGATAGTGATCGTGACGATGTGCGGCGGCAGTTCGTGCCGGAGCATGGCGTGGCCGTTGGCGTCGATCGCGCTCAAGAAGACCGGCGTCGTGATGGCCGCGAGGAAGCCGGGCCCGTGCACGCCGGCGGTCCACAGCAGCACCTGCAAGAACACGACGAGCAGCAACGCGGGCAAGGTGTCGCCGACGCCGACGAGCGGTTTGATGACGGCGAGCAGCACGTCGGCGACGCTCTGATGCGAGGGCGCGAGCGCGCCCGCGATGCCGACGAACACGAACAGCGTGAGCGCGACCGATGCCGCCAGTGCGAGGACGCGCCGGCTGATCCAGCGGTGCATCCAGCGCATGATCTCGCCGGTGATCATGGCGACGATGATGCCGAGGAAGAGGCTGCTCGCCGACAGCGTCGCGAGCAGCACGAGCGGCGAGGACGGCACCGGGCGCGGCAGCGAGATGATGAAGGCGACGGCGCTGAGCACCACCGCGGCGATGCGGTTATAACGGAAGCGTTGCGCGAGCTGGTCCGCCAGCAGCAGCGCCAACGCGAAGCCCATGGCGCCGAAGCCGACGTGATACGCATCGAGGAAGCGCGGGAACACCTTCTGCGGCGGCACGAGGAAGAACGCGGCGACGGTCGCGATGGCCATGACCCAGAAGGCCGGCTGGATGGCGACGCGCACGGACGCGAAATGCGGTTCGTCGGCGGCTCGCTGCAACGGCGGCAGTAGACGCACCTCGAGCGCGGCGACGGCGGCATCGAGGCCGCGCAGCCAAGTCGACTTCAAGAACGTCTAAATTCTACGACGCTCGCGCCGCGCGGCGTTGCGAACGTTCGCTCGCCTGCGCGACGAAACTGCGGAAAAGCGCGCGGCTGTGCTCGTCGCGCGCGGCGAGCTCCTCCGGATGCCACTGCACGCCGATGAAGAACGGATGCTCGTCGATCTCGACCGCTTCGACGATGCCGTCGTGGGTGCTCGCGACGGGCTTGAGGTCGGCGGCGATGCGTCGCAGCGCCTGGTGGTGCAGCGAATTCGTGTCCAGCGAGATCGTGCCGAGCACGGTCGCGAGCTTCGAACCCGGCGCCACTTCGACGCGATGCGTCGTGTCGTCGCGCGCGAAATCCGGCGTCTGCACGTGGCGCAGCTTCGGCCCGCCGCCGGGCGAGCGATGCTGCGCGTCGATGTCTTCGTACAGCGTGCCGCCGAACGCGACGTTCATGACCTGCACGCCGCGGCAGATGCCGAACGTTGGGATGTTCGCGCGTCTCGCTGCGCGTGCCGCTTCCATCTGAAATTGATCCACGCCCTCGGGTGCCGGCGTGACGCTGGGATGCGAGCGACCGCCGTACAGCTCCGGATCGACGTCGGCGCCGCCCGGCAGCAGCACGCCGTCGAAACGCTCGAGCAGTTCGGGCACGGACGCGAGGTATTGCGGCGGGGCGACGAGCACGGGCTCGCCGCCGGCTTGTTCGACGGCGCTGCGATACTTGGCGCGGGCGTTCGGTTTGGCGAGCTCTTCGGCTCCGACGATGATGGCGATCTTCGGCTTCACGCCGTCGTTTTCCGAAAACGTCGTGGGGCGACCTTTCGGCCGCCCCACCACGCTCATAACCTATGTAGGGGTCGACCTTTAGGTCGACCCTTTTCTCAAAGCTTGCGTATGACCGCGGACACCTTGCCGACGATCTGGAGGTTATCGACGCTATTGACGTAGATGGGTTCCATATACTTGTTCTCCGGCTGCAGCCGGATGCGGTTCGCTTCTTTATAGAAGGTCTTGACGGTGGCTTCCGATTCGATGCCTTCGATCATGGCGACGACCATGTCGCCGTTCTCGGCGGTCTGCTGCTGCTGCACGACGACGAGGTCGCCGTCAAGGATCGCGGCGTCCATCATCGAGTCGCCTTTGACCCGCAGCATGAACGAACCGGACTTGGCGGCGAGGTGCGACGGCAGCGCGATCTCGTCTTCGACCTCGGGATTCGCGGTGATCGGAATGCCGGCAGCCACTCGGCCGTACAGCGGCAGGGTGACGATGTCGCGCGACGCCTCGCTGCCCGTGACCAGGGCGCGCGGCTTGGTGGGATCGCGATGGATGAGGCCCTTGCGCTGAAGGGTGCGCAGGTGGCTCTGCACGGTAGAGCTGCTGGAGAGGCCGACCCGTTCGCCTATCTCGCGGACCGACGGCGGATAGCCGTGCTGCCGCTGGAAATCTTTGATGACGTCGAGGATGGACTGCTGTCTTGCAGTCGTCTTGCGATCCACAGGAGTCTTACCGCCCTTCCCTTGTTGCCGCATGGCGGGACAAATAGCGACAGTAACGCCCGTCGATGGCTCACTGAACCGACGGTAAGATGGATTCTAGCACAATCCGCGTCCCAAGTGCAAACGTTTGTTCGAAAAATTCTTGACAGCCTGCTCGGCCCGGCGGTAATATGGCACTAGAACATACGTTCGAGCCTAGGCGGCTCGGAGGACGGATTTACCAATGCACACACACCGCCGCAAGACGCGGGTCACGCTCATTCCTCTCATCCAGCTGCTCTCCCTCGTGCTGGTGTTCGCCCTCCCCGTGGTCTGGGCGTCCCAGGTTTTCACCTCCAGCCCAACCCACTACGATAAGGTCGTCGTGAGCAGCGGAGACACGGTGTGGAGCCTCGTGGCCAAGCGCGCGGCCGTCGGCAGCGACGTCAACGAGCTGGCCTACAACGTCATGAACGTCAACCACATCAAGCCCGGTCAGGGGCTGCACCCAGGCCAAGTGCTTCTGCTCCCCCGATCCAACTAACCCCACCCAAACCGATGTAGGGGCCGATCTTTAGATCGGCCCTTTTTTTATGCCTGACCGCAAGGGTCTCTGAACCCTGTGACCAACGGCAAACCAAGCCACTGAATTGATCGGAGAGGTCGACATGCGGATCGTAAGCGCGAGAATCAGCATCCTGTTGATCGCGGTAGGCGCCGTGATTGCGGCCGCCTGCTCGAGCAGCACGACGGCACCCCCGGTCACACTGGCCACACCGCCGCCGTCGCACCTTTATGTCTCCGACTTCACCGGGAACCTGTACGTGTATACGCTCCCGCTTAACGCAGTGAGCCAACCCTCGGTGACGCTCGCCGGCCAAGCGGCATTCGCCGGCATCGCCGTCAGCCAGAACAAGCTGTACAACGGACCGTACGTCTTCCAACTGCCGCTCACCAGTACCAGCGTGAGGACGGCCGTGCTGACGACGACGAGCAATGTCATCGACGACGCTGCTGACGCAAACGGCACGATCTACCTCGCTGAGAATATGAACTCCACGTGCTGCATCGACGTCTACCAAGGCGGCGCAACGAGCCCGACGTTCACATTGAGCGGGGCTTCGGTGAACGCTCCTTTCGGAGTCGCCATGGACTTTGGCGGGAACCTCTTCCTCGCCAACGCCGGATCGATCGGGTACTTCGCGACACCGGTGCACGCAGGTGAGGCGGGCATAACTTTCGGTCGTGACAGCTTCAACGAAGGGCTCGTGACGGACTCGAGCGCCAATCTATACGTGGCCGATGGCAATGGCCTCGGGACGATCGACTACTATCATCCACCGTATGCCGTCGCAAGCGCCCCAGGCACGCCTGCGACGATCGGCGGCAAGCTCTACCAAATGGCGATAGGACCTGACGGCACGATGTATATCATGAGCCAATTGCCCAGTCAAATCGACGTGTTGACGCCGCCGTACACGTCGATCGCCTTTGCGGTGCCGACGTCGTGGACCGGCTACGGCGTCGCCGTCGGGCCGTAGAGGTCTCACGCACGGCGGAGCCTCACCAACAGCGGATGTAGGGGCTTTTTTCGCTTGCCCGCAAGGGTCTTGCAAACCAGTGACGCAACCGCTCCCAACCACATATCGAATGGAGAGGTGAACATGCGAATCGTAAGCGCGAAATTCGGCGCCTTCTTGGCTGTGGGGATCGCCGTGCTGACAGCGGCGTGCTCGAACACGAGCACCTCACCATCTGCCACGCCGACGCCCACCCCTTTACCTCCGACCCATCTCTACGTCTCCGATCAAGCAGGCACGGTCTACGTGTATGCGCTCCCGCTCACCCTCGCAAGCACACCCGCGGTGACGGTCACCGGTCAGGGATGCGAGTGCGGCATGACGATCAGCCAGAACAAACTCTACGTCGGTCCGTTCGTCTTCCAACTGCCGCTCACCAACGCGAGCGTGCATATAGCCACGCTGACGACGACGAGCAGCCCGGTCGCTGATGCGTCGGACGCGAGCGGCACGATCTATATCGCCGAGAACATGAGCGCCACGTGCTGCGTCGACGTGTACCAGGGTGGCGCGACGACTCCGACGTTCACATTGAGCGGGGTTTCGGTTAAGACCCCATTCGGGGCCACCGTGGACAGCGGCGGCAATCTTTTTGTCGCCAACAGCGGCTCGATTGGATACTTCACCGCGCCGGTGCATTCAGGTGAGGTGGGCATCACGTTCGGACGGGATTCTTTCAACGAAGGGCTCGCGACGGATGCTGCCATCAATCTCTACGTCGCCGACGGCAATGGGCCTGGAACCATGGACTATTACCATCCGCCGTATACCGGCGCCACTACCCCGGGTGCACCCGTGACATTCAGCTCCACCCTCGAGCAGATGGGGATCGCGAGTGACGGCACGATGTATATCGCCGCGGAATCGCCGAACCAACTATTCGTGCTCACGGCTCCCTACACGTCAGTCGCGCTGGCCGTTCCGGTATCGTACGTCGCCTACGGCATCGCCATCGGACCGTAAGGCTACCAAAACGAAAATGTAGGGGCCGATCTTCAGATCGGCCCTTTTTTTATTGTGTGGGGGACGGCGCGGGTGCCGGTGCGGTATTCGGCCAGGTCGTGCCGTCGCTGTAGGTCACGCCGGTCACCGACATCGCGATATAGCCGGCGCGCAGGATCGAAATGCTCGCAAGTCCCGTGTCTTTCACCCAGCAATTGTTGAGCTGATCGCGATTGCCGACGCCGCCCTTGAGCGTCGTGTAGTCGTTCAACGTCGCCGGCCCTGCGATCGTGATGGTCGGCGAGAACGTGCCGGTGCGCTGGTTGACGTTCGTTTCGAGCAGGCTGCCGTCGTACGCGAGCAGCTGATACGTGAACGAGATCGTCGTCGCGGTCTTCGCGCCGGTATTCCGGAAGGTGAGGCATTGGATGAGCGACGTGCCGTCGTTCTTCGCCGCCGCGAAGCCGCCCGCGATGACGATGCCGCTCGCGTCGCTCGCCTCCGGCGCGAGGGTCAGCGCGATGATGCGATAATTCGGGTTCGGGGTCGGGCCGGTCGAGGGACTGTTGCAGCCTCCCGGATCGATCGGGGACAGACACGGACCGATCTGCGTATCGGTGGCGCCACGCGCGTAGAGCGCGCCGCGCCCTTTGCCCTGCAGCCAGATCACGACGGCATCGCGATCGCCCGGTTGCATAGTGACGATCTGCGCTTTCACTTGATCGAGCGTCGAAAAGACGGGATTGGGCATCTGCACCGGCGTGTTGCCCGCCCAGCTCTGCAACGCGGATAGGTCCCCGACACCGAGCGCTTGGATCGCGGACAGCCCGCGCAGCAGCGCGTAGCTCGGCTGGTTGTTGCAGTTGCCGTAGCCGTAGCAGTTGGTGTCGGCCGCGATCGTCTGTGACGCACTGGCCGAGAGCAGCACCGCGAGGGCGAGCGCGAAAATCGTCGGTCTCATGAAGCCCCACCTTTCGTCCCGGCGAACGGTTTGGTGCATCGGCCACGCTGAGCCTGCGGTCGCACGCGGATTTGACGTCCCGGGAACCGCTAGGGTATACTTGGCGCTGTACCCAGGCCCGGCGCACGGTCGAGAGGCTCGACCGGATTCATCAGCTGGACCGCGGGCGAATGTGGAAGGACGACTTACTACAGCATGGCATTGAGCAAAGATCATAAGACCTCGGTCATCGATAAGCACAAGCGCAAAGACAACGACACCGGATCGCCGGAAGTCCAGATCGCGCTGCTGACCGAGTCCATCAACGACCTCACCGAGCACCTCAAGGCACATAAGAAGGACCACGCCAGCCGGCGTGGACTGCTCATGAAGGTCGGCAAACGACGCCGCTTGCTGCGCTACCTCGAAGGGTCGAATCTCGAGCGCTATCGCGCGATCGTCAACGAACTCGGCCTGCGGCATTAAGCACGAATTCGGTCGAATACATTCGACCTTCCCTACGCTCGAACGCCTGTGGCGGTCGACTTTAGTCGACCGCGCTCGCGTTCCGCATCCAGGGAACGCACCCGTACATTAAGAAGATATCCACATCAATAATTGATTGAAACTAGAGCCGCGATTGTATCGCGGTGAATTAGGAGGAACCCCCTTGCCAGAGTCCGTCAGCATGGAGCTGGGCGGGCGCACGCTTACCATCGAAACCGGTGAGCTCGCGCGCCAGGCCAGCGGCTCCGTATTCGTCCGTTATGGTGACACCTGCGTCCTCGCCGCCGTCACCGCCAGCGCCAACCCCCGTGATGGGATCGAATTCTTCCCCTTGACCGTCGATTACGAAGAGCGCATGTACGCCGCGGGTAAGATCCCGGGCGGGTTCATCAAGCGCGAAGGCCGGCCGTCGGAAAAGGCGACGCTTAGCGCACGCCTCATCGACCGCCCGTTGCGGCCGCTCTTCCCCGAAGGTTTCCGCCACGACATCCACGTCGTGTGCACCATCCTGTCGGTCGACCCCGACGCCGATCCCGATGTGATCGCGCTCGTCGGCGCGGGCGCCGCGCTCGCGGTCTCCGACATCCCGTTCGACGAGCCCGTCGCGGGCGTGCGCGTCGCGATGGTGGACGGCGAGTACATCGCCAACCCCACCGCCGAACAGCGCGAGAAATCCATCCTCGATATCATCATCGCCGGCACGGCCAAAGCGGTCATGATGGTCGAGGGCGGCGGCAAGGAGGTCTCGGAAGAGGCAGTCCTCGGCGCCGTCGAGTTCGGCCATGCGCGCGTGTGCGAGATCCTGCGCATCATCGCCCAGCTCGCCTCGAAAGCCGGCAAGACGAAGCGCGTGTTCCCGCTCTTCCTGCCGTCGCCGAAGATGCAAGAGTTCGTCGAAGATCAGTTCGGCGCCGACATCGCCAAGGCGATGCGCATCACCGGCAAGCTCGACCGCAATCGCGCATTTGACGCCATCTCGCGCCAAGAAGCGCTCGTGCGCGTCGCGGGCCACCGGCTCGAAGCCGACGTGCGGCCGCTGCTGGAGAACAGCAAGAACCGCGACTTCGACAACTGCGTGAAGCATTGCGAAGAGCAAGAGCTGCGCACCATGGTCGTCGACGAGGGCATGCGCCCCGACGGCCGCAAGCTCGACGAAGTCCGTCCGATCACCACGCGCACCGGCATCGTGCCGCGCACGCATGGCTCGGGCCTCTTCACCCGCGGCGAGACGCAGATCTTCACCGCGGCGACGCTCGGCTCGATCAGCGACGAACAGCGCATCGACGGCCTCGGCCCGATGACGTTCAAGCGCTTCATGCACCACTACAACTTCCCGCCGTTCTCGGTCGGCGAGACGCGCCCGATGCGCGGTCCCGGCCGGCGCGAGATCGGCCACGGCAACCTCGCAGAGCGCGCGATCGCGCCGATGCTGCCGCCCGCGGATCAGTTCCCCTACACATTGCGACTCGTCAGCGAGACCTTCGAGAGCAACGGCTCGTCGTCGATGGGCTCGGTGTGCGCGAGCACGCTGGCGCTCATGGATGCGGGCGTGCCGCTGCCCAAACACGTCGGCGGCGTCGCCATGGGCCTCATCCTCAAGGATGGCCGCCCGGGCATCCTCACCGACATCCAGGGCCTCGAAGACGCGCTCGGCGAGATGGACTTCAAGGTCGCCGGCACCGAAGACGGCATCACCGCCGTGCAGATGGACATCAAGGTGCAGGGCATCACGATCGACATCATGCGCAAGGCGATGGCGCAGGCCCGCGACGGCCGGCTGTTCATCATCGGCAAGCTCAAGGAGGCGATCGCGGTACCGCGTCACGGCCTCTCGAAGTTCGCGCCGCGGATGATCGTGCTCGAGATCCATCCCGACAAGATCAAAGACGTCATCGGCCCCGGCGGCAAGGTCATCAACAAGATCGTCGCCGAGACCGGCGCCAAGATCGACATCGAGGACGACGGCCGCGTGTTCCTGGCATCGCCGGATGCGGCGTCGGCCGAGAAGGCGCGCAAGATGGTGGAAGCCATCGTCAAGGACGTCGAGATCGGCGAGGTCTACTCAGGCGTGGTGAAGCGCATCATGAACTTCGGCGCCTTCGTGCAGATACTGCCGGGCAAAGAAGGCTTGGTGCACATCTCGCAGCTCGCACCGCACCGCGTCAACCGCGTCGAGGATGAGGTCAACATCGGCGACGAGGTCGTGGTCGAGGTCCGCGAGATCGACGATAAGGGCCGCATCAACCTCACGCGCAAGCACCCGGCGGGCGCGGCCAAGCACTAACGCACTCGTAGGAGGCATTCATGCGCCATCGCTCTACCTTCGCAGGCACGCGGTGGCGCTTGCCGTTTGCGTCGCCGCTTGCGGTGCTGGCGGCCACGGTGTCCGCGGGCAACGGGCTCAACGGCAGTCTCAACAACGCGCTCGACACGAAGAGCTCGTATGCGGGCCAGCCGATCTCGATCAACGTCGTGCAGCCGTTCCCGCAGGGCATCTCGGCGTTCAACTACGCGGTCATCTACGGTCACGTGGGCAATGTGACGCCCGGCGGCCGCGGCACGAACCCGCAGCTGTCCATCATCTTGGACAAGATCAAGTTCTCCAACGGCTCGTCCGAGTCGATCGGCGCCGTCGTCAACAAGCTCGAACCCAAGAAGGACAAGCGCGGGCGCGTGCTGCTCGGCACGGCCGGCGGCATGGCCTTGGGCAACTGGGCCGGCAAGGCGATGTTCGGCGGCAGCGCCGGCGGCGCGGTCGGCGCGGCGACCGGATTTCTGCTCGAGCTCGAACAACAAGAGCGACTTCCACGTGCCGGCCGGTTCGCCGGTGGGCATACAGCTCACGCGCTCGCTGTCGGTGCCGTAAGAAGGGATTCGATATGAAATATCGCGCGCCACTGCTCGCGGCTGTCGCCGCACTTCTTCTCCCGGTCGCGGCCGTTGCCGCGCAGACGTTTAGCCACCGGCACGGCCATCCACACGACGATCACCTCGACGATCGACACGAAGACCGCGTATCTCAACCAGCCGTTCACGCTTGCGGTGCAGACGCCGTATCCGAACGGCGATAGCAATTTGAGCGGCGCGACCATCACGGGTCACGTCATCAAGATCGTCAAGGCCGCGCAAGGACGCAATGCGCAGCTCGAGCTCGCCGTCACGTCGATCAAGCTCGCCGGCGGCAGCTCGAAGTATCTCAACGCGAAGTTCACCAACATCACCGAGAAGAAGACCAGCAAGCTGCCCGAGGTCGCCGCCGGCACGCTCGCCGGCATGGCGCTCGGCAACATGCTCTTCAAGACGGTGTTCCAGGCCAAGTACGGAGGCGTGGCCGGCGCGGTCGCGGGCTACCTCATCACCTCGAACGACAAGCCGAACTTCACCGTGCCGTCCGGTTCGTCGGTCGACCTGCAGCTGCTCAGCAACCTCACCATCTAGCCAGCTATGTAGGGGCCGACCTTCAGGTCGGCCTTCGCGTGAGAACGATGCGCAGACCAGCCCTCATCTTCACGATTCTCTCGCTGCTGTGCTTTGCGCTGCCGTTCTTCGTCGTCTCGTGCGGCGGGCAGACGGTCAACACGGTCACCGGCATCAGCCTGATCACGGGTCAAGACGTGCCCGCTCGCCTTGAGCAGCGGCAGCGGCGGCACGCAGCACGTACCGCCCAACGCGTGGGCCATCGCTGCCGTCGTCTCTGGCGATCATCGCGCTCTTGTTGATACTGAGCCGGATGAAAGATCCCGCGAGCGTCGGTATCGTGGGCTGCGGCGACGCTGTGCGCGCGGCGATCGCTTTGCTGCTGGTGCGGCTGTCAGCGCGCGATGCGCTCAGCGCACCAATTCGTGCTCGGCGTCCGTGTCGCGTATGGCTACTATCTCTCGCTGCTGTTCATGTTCGCTGCAGCCGTCGCGGGCGTGCTCGGCGCCCGCCAAGACAAGGCCCCCGCGCCACCGTCCTAGCGGCGACGATAGACCCTTATGGGCTAGGGCTCTTCGAAAAGCGCGCGCGCCGGCATCGCAAAACCCGGCATGCTGGCGTGGCTGACGATCCCGTCGCGATCGATGATCCGCTGGCCGCTTGCATCGCGAACCGTCACGGTCTGGTCGTCTGTGTCGACGATGAATACCACGGTCGTGCCGCATGCGAAGTACACGCGGATCTTGTCCTCGAGATCTCTCTTCCGGTCGCTGGGCGAGAGCACTTCGACGACGGCATCCGGCGCTATGTTAGGCATATCAGCCGCCTCTTCGTCTTCTCGGGGCAGCCTCGCGTACGACAAGTAAGCCACGTCCGGCACGAGTGGCCTGCGGATCTCTCCCGGCGGCTGTAAGCGGAACTCCCACTCGATGCCAGGCCGGCCGCTGTGGTTTTCGTCTGCCCAGACTAACATCGCGGACCCGAATTCAGATTGGGCCAGGGCGTGCTTGTACCGACCACCCGCCTTTTGCAGCACTCGGCCATTGACCCACTCCAGCGCCGGCTTGGTCTCTGGCAAACTGATCTCGTGCATGCTTTAGACGAGAACTTCGACTAACTCGATTTTCGCTGGCGTTGGAACGGGAAGATTTTGCTCTCGCAGCGCATCGATGTAATCGGCGATCGCCCCGGGCGCGTCAGCGAGCAGTTCCTCGCGCGTGTCGGCGGCCAGCAAGAGGCCCGGCAAATCTGGCGCCGTCGCGCCCCAGCCACCGTCGTCGGCCTGCTCAATAATGATTGAATATGCGTTCATCGTGGCCTCCAGATGCCGTCGATTTGTTTCAAGATTTTCGCCAGCGTTCCCCTCGGAACGTCCTTGGACCCATGGGCGGCGATGACCACTGAATACGAATAGTCCGGGTGACGATAGATGCGGTGAGACGCCTTTGATCCGTAACGCACGAACCGCCAGCCTCGACTCTCGGCGTAGGCAACAACATCGTTGGCCTTCATCGGAGAGACCCATCACGCGGTTGTTCGTGATGGTCAAGTCTCCGCGTCGATTCGCTCGCGTTAGGTTCGCGGCGGCTCTCCCGTTACAACACACAAGAAGGCCGACCTGTTCGGTCGGCCCTCTTGTGGTCCGCTAGCGGCCGCGACCGCCGCCGCCTCGCATGCCGCCGCCACCACCGGATTCCCGCCGCTAACTCGCCGCTCCTTGGTTGCGCGCGAAGTTGTCGCGATTCAGGTTCTGGTAGGTCCCCGCGTTCATCCCCATGCTCCCGCCCGCGTTCATCGACTGTTGAGGTCTGTTGAACGACGACTCCGATGGCGTGTACGGCGCCTTCGAGCCTTGCCATGCACCCGACTGGTTGTTATATTGCGACCAGCCGCCATTGGTCGACGGCCTATACACGTTGCCGTCGTTGCCTGCGAACACGTCGTTGGTCGACGGCCGCGTCGACCCGGCGAAAGATCCGCCTCCTGGCAACGTGCTCGCCGATCCGCCGGCGGGCCGAGTGCCGGCCGCACCGCCTGCCGGCAGCGTCGCCGCTGACCCACCTGCCGGCCTGCTCACCGACGGCTGATGCGCGACGTTGTTGCCCCAGCTCTTGTACGGTTGGGCTTGATTGCCGGAGCCGTATCTGCCGCCGGCGGTGCTCGCGCAGCCATGGCCTTGCGCGCACCCGACCGCGCCGTTGGGTCCCCATGCCGCGGCACCGCGATACATGTTGCCCGTCGCAGGGTTGTAGACCGCGCCGCGGCCGATGCCGCCGTTCGGTCCGTACACCGCGCCGCCGCGCCAATAGTTGCCGGTCGCCGGATTGTAGCCGCCGCCGATCGCCGCGCCGCCGTACGGACCGCGCACCGCGTACCCGCGACCATACGCGCCCGTCACGGAATTGTAGTACGAGCCGCCGACATACGTGCGCGGCCAGGGATAATAGATCGGATAGCCGCCGGCATAGCCGTACCACGGGTTGTACCACCAACCCGTGCCGTAGTAGTAGCCGCCGTACCAGGGATACCCGAACAAGTAGCCGCCGGTATACGCGAACGAAACCGACGAGTTATCGGATTGGGTCTCGGTGACGTAGGTGTCTTGATACAGCGGCGATTCGGGCGTGATGGTGTAGATCTCGGCGGGCACCTGTCGGTGACCGCCCACGGACCGTTCGGCGTGTTGGCGACGAACCACACCGCGTTCTCGCACGCGTAGTACTTGCCGTCGCTCGCCTTGATCACGTCCGTGTCGGTGTTGACCGCGTAGAGCATCGACGTGTTCGGGATCGGCTGGAATACCGGATCGCCGGTGTACTTCACGCTGAGCGTCGCCGTCGAGCGATTGATCTGCGCCGTGTGCGGTATCTGCGACTCGATGAGCGCCTCCTGCGATTGCGGGGTGCCCGGCACCGACGGCAACACGAAGCCGAGCGGGCCGGAGGCGGGGATCTTCTTGAAATCCGCCGGCAGCTTCGTGCTCGCGAACGACCACGGGCCGGAGAGGCTGCTCGCGGCAAACCAACGCCCGGAGCTCAGGTAGTAATATTGCTTGCCTGCCGTATCGAAGACCAGCGTGGCCGGCGAATTCGAGACGAAGCTCAGCTTCGTGCCGGGGATGGCGGTGAACTGCGGCGCGCCGTCGGTCACGATCGCTTCTGCCGGCGTGGTGGAGACCCACACGGTCGGCATCTGCGCGGCGCTCAGCGGCGCGGCGCTGAGATTGGCGCGCGCGTCTTTCCAGTTCTCGGTGTCGGGCAGCTGCGCGAACACGGCGGGCAGCGTGCCGGCCGGGGACCACGGTCCCTTCGCCGAGGGCGCCTGCAGCCAATGATCGCTGTCGAGCAGATAGACCTGCGTGCCGTTCTGGAAGACGTTCCAGTTGGTGTTGATCGCGAACTTGAGATCGCCGGTGAGATCCTTGATGGGGCTGAACACCGGATCGCCGTCGTAGACGACGAGTATCGCGGGCTTATCGCTGTAATACAGCGTCGGCGGATCGGTCTTGATGGGGACGTTCTGCGCGGCGGCGCTGTGCTGCAGGCTCGCGACGATCGTCGCCGCCGGCAAGACGGCATCGTTGAGATGGAGGTTCTTGCGGACATACGCGTCATACTTCTGCTGCGTCGCGGCCGAGATGCCGGGGAAGCTCACGGAGTCGACTTGCACGTTCGTGACCTTGACGGACTTCGTGGTCGCATCGGTGACGGTGTCGGCGGTCAGCCCGACGACGCCGTACGTCGGCTCTTTCGCGCCGGGCGCGGTGACGCCGACCGCGGAGCGTGCCTTGAGCTTGGTGTAGTTCTCCCATGACACGACCTGGGGCTCGTAGGCGGTCCACGTGTAGCCGTTGACATTGCCGGTCTTGGGCCAGCCGGTGATGTCGCCCGCACTCGCGGGTGCCGCGGCCCAACCGCAGAGCACTGCCGCCGTCCAGATGGCGGCGATCGAAGCAGAACGTGTCATTGAGAAGACTCCTTATCCGCTCTTGCGCTGTAGGCGTGGAATCTTCGATACGGGGGCCCGGTTCCCGCTCGGTTGGTCCTTAGAGCAGTCCGGCGGCGCGGCGCAGTGCGACCAATGCCACATGCGCATCGGCGAGCGCCGAGGCGTCTTGCACCTGCGTCTGGGTGTACGCGAGCAACGCCTCGGTGAGCTCGAGCGCCGTGCCGACGCCCGAGCGATAGCGCAGCTGCGTCACGCGCAAACTCTCGGCGGCCGCGACCTGCGCGGAGTTCGCGGCGGTCACCGCCGATTGCGCGGCGGTATAGTTGAAGTACGCCTGGCGCGTCTCGAGATCGACGTTGTTGCGGATCTGCTGCAGATTGATCTCCGCCTTGCCGACCTGCGCTTGCGCCTCGGCGACCTTGCCGTGGGTGAGTCCGCCGTCGAAGAGCTTCCACACCACCGCCAACGTCTCGGTGAGCTGCGGCTGCGGCACGTTCACGAAATTGGGCTTGCTCGACGCATCCTGGATCTGCAGGCCGATGGTCGGCAGCGTGCCCGAGCGCGCCGCCTGCACCGCGCGCTGCGCGATGGTCACCGCGTCCGTGGCGGCGGCGATCTCGGGTCGCAGTTTCTGCGCGTCGGTGAGCACTTCGCTCAAGGCATACGTCGCGGTCTGCGGCTCGAGCTTTTCGGTCGGTTCGATGATGCCGCCGAGATCCGCGTTGAGCAGGTTCGCGAGCTGCGCGTTGGCTACGTCGGCGCGGTTGTGCGCGCGCACCGCGTCGACTTGCGCGTTGGCAAGCGACACCTGTTGGCGCAGCACGTCCGCCTTGGCGGCCACGCCCGCGGCGAAGAGCTGGTTCGAGGTGGTGAGGTTCTGCTGCGCGACGTCGACCGCTTCGTCGGCGATGGCCACCTCGCGCCGCGCGAGCACCAAAGCGAAATACGCGTTCGTGCTGTTGTTGATGACGTCGGCGCGCACCGCCGCGTAGTCGCTCTCCGATGCGGCGAAGCCGGCTGCCGCCGCGCCGATGGCGGCCTGCACGGCGCCGCCGGTATAGATCGCGTATTGCAGCGTCGCGTTGACGTTGTTGATGTCGGTGGCGGAGAACGGCGCCTTCTGCAGGACGGGCGGACCGCTCGGCTGTGGCACGGGCAGGAAGAAGAACGCGGCGTTTTGCGTGTGTTCGTACGCGTAGCCCGCCGAGACCGTCGGGTACGCGTTGCCGCGCGCTTGGATGAGCCGCGCTTGCGCCGCTTTGACGTCTTGGGCGGCGGCCTTATAGTTCAGATTGTTCGCGAGCGCGGTCGAGATCGCGTTATCGAGCGAGAGCGGAATAGGCGACGGGCTCGGCGTCGCGTTCGCGGCGCTCAGAACAGGCGCCGGCGCGGCGGCGAAGAGCACCGCGGCGATCGCGGCGAGGAGCGCTGTGTTCGGCTGCATGCCTTTCCTTCTACCCGCGGCGACTACGTATCGCACGGCGCTCTTTCCCCCGTGAAATGAAAGAGCGGCACGGCGCCGGGTGTGGGCGCGCATGCCGCTCGTGGCGGATCACGTGTGTCAGAGGTCGGCGCTTAGGCTGCTGGCGCGACGCCCGCGGCGATCGCCGGCGTCAGATGGAACACGCGCGACAGGCCGGTGAGCTCCATGATGCGCCGGACGTCCGGTTTGGACGCGCGCACGCGCACTTCGCCGCCGCGGTTGCGCGCCATGCGCAGGGTCGCGATGAGCGCCGCGAGGCCGGTGGAGTTGAGCGCGCCGACGCGGTCGAGGTCGATGGTGAGATTGACTTTGCCGGACTCGACGACGCGAGCCAGCTGACGTCGGGCTTTCTTGCCGCCCGCGTCGTCTAGATCACCGATGAGGGAAACGTCGGCGTCGCGAAGGTCGCCGATGTTCTTGATGTTGATTTCGATTGCCATGATAGGATCCTAAGAAAAAGTGGGCCAGAATGGTTGGTTGCCATACTGTTTACCGCTTTATAATAACCTGGCTAACGGAAGATTACAACTAGTTTCCTTCAGTATACCTAGTCGTGTCCCGTGATGCGGTCGAGCTAACGGGCGGCGGGCGGCCGGGTCGGCGCCGTGGCTCAAGCCGCACGCGGACCCGCGAATAGGCCATATCGTTGAAGAAATCGCCCATGAGCATGCCGTTGGAGTAGCCCAAGAACTCCTGGCGCGACGACCCACCAGCGCGGAAGACGACGCCGAAGGTCCTCGCGATGCCGGGCGGGATCACGCGATCGACCTGATTCTGCGCATCGAACGCACGCTGGCCGTCGGCATCGTACGTCTGCCGAGCCCCGCCGATATCGTGCTGCAGATAGACGATCGCCGGATCCCAGGTGTAGGGCACGCGCTCGGCATGGTTCTCGACGTTGACGCTGACGACCCAAAACATACAGCCCGAGGGCGCGGGCGCCGAGGCGGTCGATTCGCAGCGCGACGAGACTTGGTGGCCCGGCGGCCCGAGCTCGCGCGCGAGGCTCACGCCGACCACCGAGTAGACGAAATCATCCTGGCGGACCGGGGCGCGCAGCCCGACCGTCTCGATCGGTCCCCAGACCGCATACGCGAAATAGCCGAGGATCGCGATGACGAACAGGCTGAGCAAGAGCGTCGCGACGCGTTTCATCCATTACTTTGTAGCGCAAAGCGAGCGGATGTCAAGCCAAAAAGAAGACCACCGCTTACGCGGTGGTCTCGCTCCATGTGCCAGGGTCGACGGACTAGAGCCAAATCGGCTTCTTGCCCGACGTGTTGCCGCAATAGTACATGTGCACATCATGCTTCACGTACCACGCGTGGATGTCGTAGTGCGGGATCTCGTAGCCCGGATGGCCGTGCGGCTCGAACCAGATGTCGACGTGATCGATCTGATGTCCGGGCAGCGGCACGAGCACTTGGTCCCAGCTCATGCCTTTCGCGAACGAGGTCTGCGGTATCATCACCTCGGTGAAGGTCGGTTGGCCGTTCATGTAGCCGTAGATCGGGCCGAACGGCCACTTGTTCGGAGCCGCGTAGTGGAAGCCCATCGTCGGGATGCAGCCGCCACCCGGAACGACGTCGGCGGGCAGGCCTGCCGGATGCGGGCTGCCGGGCGTCATGACCATCTTGTAGACCGCGGGGGTCATGCCTGGTGGCAACTTCGGAGGCGGGGTCGGAGTGGCGGCGGCCTGCGCGACCGCGGCGAACGCGATGACCGCGGCGCAGGTCACGAAGATCCGAAAGAGATTCAAACGCATCTAACTCTCCTCTAGAATAAGCGGTTGGACGTCGAAAACGGCGGGCACGAAAAAATGCCGCCGGTTCTAGCCGATATTGCGACCCGAGCTCCGCTCGGGCAGTGCAAGGGTGATTCGAGCAGCGTTCCCGCGCACCTGTGTTTATGAGGCTTTTGGCACGCCCGGCAGCGCCAAAAGCGAGGCTTTCGCCGCCGCGCATGAGAACCGAGCCAGCCCGTGTACGACAATCTTCAAGACTTCGTCGCTGCCCTGCGCGCCGCCGGCGAACTGCAGGAGATCGCGACCGAACGTCGACCCGCGCTTCGAGATCACCGAGATCGCCGATCGCTGCGTCAAGAGCCCGAGCGGCGGGCCTGCCTTGCTGTTCACCAACGTCAAGGGCTCGCAGTTCCCCTTGCTCATCAACGCGCTTGCCTCCGAGCGGCGCATGGCGATGGCGCTCGGCGTCGAGAAGCTCGACGATCTCGGCGCCAAAGTCTCCGGCTTGCTCGATCTGCTCAAGCCCGGCTCGCTCGCGAGCAAACTCGGCGACCTCTTCGCGCAGCGCGAGCTGCTCGGCATCATGCCCAAGACGGTGCGTTCAGGCGCGTGCCAGGAGATCGTCGCGCGAAGGCGATGCGGTCGACCTGCGCGAGCTGCCCGTGCTCACCTGCTGGCCGATGGACGGCGGACCGTACATCACCCTGCCGCTCGTCTTCACCAAGAATCCGGAGAGCGGCGCGAACAACGTCGGCATGTATCGCATGCAGGTCTTCGATGCGCGCACCACCGGCATGCACTGGCAGCGCCACAAGCACGGCAGAGAGCATCAAGACGCGTCGGCGCCGTCCGCGCGGATGCCGGTGGCGGTCGCCATCGGCGGCGATCCCACGCTCACCTACGCGGCGACCGCGCCGCTGCCGTCGGGCATCGACGAGATGCTGCTCGCGGGTTTCTTGCGCGGGCGCGCGGTGCCGATGGTGGCCTGCAAGACCGTCGACTTGAAAGTGCCCGCCGACGCCGACTTCGTGCTCGAGGGCTACGTCGACAACGGCGAACTGCGCCGCGAGGGGCCTTTCGGCGATCACACCGGCGTCTATTCGCTCGCGGACGACTACCCGGTCTTCCACGTCACCTGCGTCACCCGCAAGCGCGAGCCGATCTACTGGACCACCATCGTCGGCCGGCCGCCGATGGAGGACGGCTGGTTGGGCAAAGCGACCGAGCGCATGTTCTTGCCGATCCTCAAGCAGATGCTGCCGGAGATCGTCGACTACAATCTGCCGGTCGAAGGCGGCTTCCAGAACCTCGTCATCGTGTCGGTGCGCAAGCGCTATCCCGGCCAGGCGAAAAAAGTGATGTACGCGCTGTGGGGACTGGGCCACATGATGATGCTCACGCGCAACATCATCGTCGTCGACGCCGACGTCGACGTGCAGAACGTGCGCGAGGTCGCATGGGTGACGCTCAACAACGTCGACGCGGGGCGCGATCTCGTGTTCGCGCCGGGTCCGGTCGACGCGCTCGATCACGCCGCGCCGCTTACCGTCGCTGGGCACGAAGCTCGGTATCGACGCGACACGCAAAGGCCCCGAGGAAGGCTACACGCGCGAGTGGCCGCCGAACATCGTGATGTCCGACGACGTCAAGGCGCTCGTGAGCAAGCGCTGGAACGAATACGGCCTGCCCGACCCCTTCGCACATGGCTAATGCCATGGCGATGTAGGGGCCGATCTTCAGATCGGCCCAACTCGTTCGTCGCCTTCATCCGCGAGATCAAACCAGAGCACACGCTCTTCCAATTGCCGTTCGCCTACACCGGCGCGCTGCTCGCGCAAGGCGGCGTGCCCTCGCTGCGCGTGCTCGTGTGGATCACGCTCGCCGTGCTGGGCGCGCGCACCGCGGCGATGGCGGCGAACCGGCTGCTCGACGCGCGCATCGACGCGCGCAACCCGCGCACCGCGAAACGCGCGCTCGCGACGGGCGAGCTCACGCCCGCGCCGTTCTGGTATGCGGTGGTGGCCGGCATCGGGCTGCTCACGATTGCCGCGTCGCAGCTCAATCCGCTGTGCTTCGCGCTCGTGCCTTTGGGCGCGCTCGGGCTCATCTTGTATCCGTTGGCCAAGCGCGTCTGGTGGGGCGTGCACTTCTTGCTCGGCGCGGTGGATGCGCTTGCTCCCCTGGGCGGCTGGCTTGCGGTGAGCGGCCGCTTCGAGTGGCCGGCGATCATGCTGTGGCTCGCGGTGACGCTGTGGGTGGCCGGTTTCGACATCCTCTACGCGCTCATGGATCAGGATTTCGACGTCGCCGAGGGCGTGCGGTCCATCCCGGCGCGCTTCGGCTCGGAAGCCGCGCGGCGGCTGCCCATCGTCCTGCACGTCTGCATGCTGGGGCTGCTCGCCTGGTTGGGCGTCTCGATGCACCTCAATGCTCTGGTACTGGGCCGGGGTCGTCGCCGGAATCGCGCTCATCGGCTACGAAGCATACATCATCCGGCGGCGCAGCGACGACGTGTTCGCGCTCAACGCCGCGATCTTCAACGCCAACATGACGTTTTCGGTCGTGTTCCTTGCGACCACGGCAGGCTCGCTGCTGGCCGCGACACCACCGCCGCTCACGCACTGAGAAAGCACGCAATGCACATCGGATTCAAAGCGCTCCTCGCCGCCTGCGCGGCCGCACTGCTGACCGGCTCCACGCTCACCGCACCCGCGCTGGCGGACTTCCCGGTCTACGCGCACGTCGTCGGCATCGCGCTCGTCGCGCCGCTCACCGGCGACAAGAAAGCGCTCGGCATCCAGCTCTCCAACGGCATGGTGCTCGCGATCGACGAGGTCAACGACCGGCGCGGGCTCGCCGACTTCGGCTACGTCTTCCACTCGTTCGACGATCAGGACGATCCCGGCGTGGCGTCGCAGCAGGCCGAGTTCACGCAGGTCGACACGACCACGTCGATCGTCGTCGGCCACGTCGGCGCCGAGGCGACCTACTTGGCCGAGCAGGTGTATCACGATAAGGGCGTGCCGCTCATCATCCCGACGCTGCCGTACGCGCAGCTCACCCGGCGCGGCTACGACAACATCTTCCGCCTCTGCCCGACCGATGTCGTCGAAGGCCAGCAGGCGGCGCGCTACGCCGAACGCACGCTGCACGCCAAGAAGGCGGCGATCGTGTATGAGGAGACCGACTACGGCGCGGACGCGGGCGCGGGCTTCGTCGACTACGCGGGCTCCGGCAAGGCGCTCGCCGCCAAGGATTTCGCGGTCACGACGGATCTCAAGAACCTCAGCGCGATCGTCGCGGCGGTCAAAGACTACGCGCCCGACGTGCTCTACCTGAGCGGCAACGGCATCGACGAGGCGGCGGTGTTAGGCGCGCTGCGCAACGCCGGCATCACCGCTCCCGCGCTCGGCTCCCAGGCCCTGTACGACGAGAAATTCGCCAAGGCCGCCGGCGCGGGGGCGGACGGGATGATCGTCTCCGCCTGCGTGCCGCCGATCGAGTTCGTGCCGACCGCGGTCGACTTCATCCACCGCTACACCGCGCGCTTCGGGCGCCCCACGTCCTACGCGCTGATGGGCTACGTGGCCGCGCAGATCGCCATGTCGGCGGTGCAACAGATCCGCAGCTCGGACAAGACGCAGCTGATCCGCGAGCTATCGGTCGGGTCGTTCCCGACGATCCTGGGCAACTACAGCTTCACCCGCGGCGGCGATGTCGCCAACCCGATCGTCTACTTCTATCAGTGGAGCAACGGCGCGTTCAAGTATCTCACGTCATCGTATCCGAACCCGCTCGTCGCCCACTAGACTCACGAAGCCGCCGAAGTGGGAATGAGGCCCTGTTCTTAGAGCTGCTCCGGCCAGAGCTCGGACACGCGCATCGACCAACCCGGCAAGATCGTGGGCAGATCGAGTGTGTCAGCATCCGTAAGCGTGCGAGGGGGCTGGTCGTCGGCGTCGACTTTGACCGTTTT
>CAWDVP010000005.1:0-83011 GCA_963805945.1 Vulcanimicrobiota bacterium
TCCCTTGTGCCAGATATGCCATGATATCCGACTCGACGAAGACCGTGCAGACGGTGGACAGCCGTACCGGGTTGCGCGCCTGCAGCGAGAGCTCGCCGATGGCGCTTAGCGGCTGCGCGAGCACCTCGGCCGCGGTGGCCAAGAAGCGGCCGGTACCCGCCGCGCACTTGTCGTTCATGACGAAATCGAGCACCTCGCCCTCCTGCACCTTGATGCCCTTGGCGTCTTGTCCGCCCATGTCGATGACGGTGCGCGTCGCCGGGAAGACTGAGCACGCGCCTTTGGCATGGCAGCTGATCTCGGTGATCTGCAGATCGCCGAACTCCACCTTGAACCGCCCGTAGCCGGTGCCGGCCACGCACGCCACATCGGCGCGCGCCATGCCCGCCTCCGCGAGCGCGGCGTCGAAGCCCCGCTCGGCTGCGCGCGTGACGTTGGCGCCCGTCTCGATCAACGAGCGGGCGACGATGCGCCGCTCCTCATCGATGATGACGCACTTGGTCTGCGTGGATCCGACGTCCACTCCCGCCGCGAAGTTCATGATCCTCCTCCTCACGCGCTCACCGCGGCGCTGGCGGCACTCGCCGCGCTCGCCGCACTCGTGAGCTTGCGATGTGCCAGCGACTCGAAGAACGCGTCGATGCGGTTGCGCATCTGCGCTTCCGAGAAGTAGCGCGGGTCTTCCAGGTCCGATTCGATGAGCAGCGTGGGGACGCCGCGCTTGGTGAAATACTCGCGCATGTCGCCCTGGCCGGCCGAGAACAAGCGGCAGCTCTTGACCGAGTGGATGACCAGCGCTTCGGCGTGCCACTCGTCGAGGTAGCGTTCGATCTGCTCGTAGCGCTGGAGGAAGTTGCGGTTCGTCAGGTTCCAGCGCAGCAGATGCTCCGCGATGCTCTCCAGCGGCCGGTCAGGATCGTGCGAGAAGCCGAACTCCCACAAGCCGCCGACCGTCGAATAGGTGGATGCGACCGCGACCGCGTTCCAGCGCGAGAACATATCGCGGAAGGTGCGCAGGTACGGCCACGGCGGCGGCCCTTCTATGACGAAGCGGACGTCCTCGCGCTCGAGCGGACCGCGCTGCTCGTCGGCCAGTTGCGCATACTCTTCGTAGGCAGTCTTGAAGAATTCGAGGCCTTGCTCGGTGCCGCGCAGGCAGTAGAGCGGCGCCATCATGGTCACCGAATCGAAGAACGCGTCGTACGGCGCCGGCGTGCGCTTGGTGAGGTGCTTGACCTTCGACCACAGCTCGCCCGTCTGCGACGACAGCGCCACGGCGTGACGCAGCTTCTCCTCGTCGAGCGGCTTGCCGGTGAGCTCCTCGCATGTGGCGATGAGCGCCTTGAGCTGGCGCATGACGTAGGTGAGATCGTCCTTGGTGGGACTGCCCGATTGCGTGCGGATGAACGGGATGTCGAGATGGAAGATGGGCCGCTTCGAGTACTCGGCGAGATGGTCGAACCAATGCAGGTACACGTTGCAGCCGACGTAGTTGCACAACAGCAGCGATGGCTCGGGGATGGTCGCGAACGGCGTCGTGCGACCGGCGAAGTAGAGCCCGATGTCGGCCTTGACGTAGGCGCAGTTGTCGGTCGAATAGCCCATGCCTTCGGCCGCTTGGATATGACCGAGCGACTGCTTCTTCACCGCCAGCTGCAGCGCATTGACCTCGGGGAACACCGGCAGGATGTCGAACGCGCGCAGCAGTTCGACCGGGTTGCCGCCGATGAGCAGGTAGGCGGCGGGCGCACCCCGTCCTTCCGACGAGGCCGTCAGTTCGGCGTAGTACTGGCTCATCAGCTCCTTTTGGAGGTGATGCAAGCGGCCTTGATAAGCGATCTCGGGCATCGGCTTCGACTCCTAACTGAAGAGCAGCGACTCCACGAAGGTCTCAATCTCGGTCTTGATCTTGTCGAAGAGCCACATCTTCTCTTCGAACTCGAGGAACACGTGCGGCATGTGCGCTTCTTGCAGCGCCTTGCGATAGAGCGCGTAATCGAAGAGCGCGGGCTCGCAGAACTTCGCCATCAGCACGACGACCGCGTCGGCGCCGCACGCGCGCGCCCGCTCCACCAGCGCCTGCGCCTTCGAATGGCTGAGGTCGTGCTTCACGCTGACGTCGACGCTGCGGTTCACATAGGCATCCGCCAGGTCGTGCAGCGGCGTGCCTGAGTCCGCGACCTGATCCGTGAAGAACCGGCGGCCGAGCAAGAAGTCATCGTCGAGGACGTAGCAACCGGCGCTTTCGATCGACGCGATGAGGTCGAGCGGCGGCTGTTCGCAGAACGAGCCGACGATGATCACGCGCGCGCGGTCTTTCGGCTTGCCCTCGCGCCGGCTCAACTGCTCCGCCGCATCTTTGAGCAGGCGCAGGTGCGCCTCCGGCGGCGCGATGTGGCCGTAGCGCATGAGCGCGTAGAGCTCGCGCGTCGCGAGATCGTGCGGCCTCGTCCGGCGGAAGTCGTACAGCCAGCGCAGGCGTGCCCGCACCTCGTTGTAGAGCGCGATGCTGCGGCGCAGCTCTTCGTCCGTCACCTGGCGGCCGGTGAGCGCGGCGGCCCAATCGAGGATGCGGCGATATTCGGCCTCGAGATAGCCGACGGCGTCGGGCGCGGCCAGGCGTTGCGGAAAGTGGATGTACTCGACCTGCTTGTGCTCGAGGTTCCGTTTGAAGACGCTCGCCAGATTGCGCGCCGGATCGCAGATGGAGTGGAACACGAAGCCGTCGAAGTCATCGAGCTTGCCGACCATCGCCAGCTCGAGCGTGCTCTTGACGATCGAGCAGACGAAGGATTGGAAGCGCGAATCGGCATGGCTGATCTCAAGCCGGTTGCCTCCGCCGACGAGGCCGATGGGCAGCGCGCCTGCGGCGTGGAAGATCTCCAAAGGCGTATACACGGGGAAGCAGCCGACGATCGCCCGGCCTGTCGCCTTGCGCTTCCACGCAGAGGCTTCGGGAAATTCGAGCGACTCGATCGCTTCGGCGCAGCGCTCAATTACCTCTTCCAACGGCGTGCTCAGCTCGACGGCCATACTGGTGACCTCCTAACCCGTGGGGACGACGATGTTGCGCAGGCCCACCCCGGCGCGTAGCGCGTCGAGGCCGGCGTTGATGTCGTCGAGGCTGAACCGTCCGGTGACGAGCGGCGCCACCGCGATGATCCCGCGCCGCGCCATGTCGATGATGCGCGGATAATCCACCGGCCGGCAACCGAGCGAGCCGCGGACGTCCATCTCGTTGAACATGATCTTCGCGGCGGAAAGCGTGAGCTCGCGCTCGGAGTATCCGACGATGACGAGCCGGCCGCCGCGATGCAGGCTGTCGAAGGCTTGGCGCATGGTGACCGGATCGCCGATCGCTTCGAATGCCACGTCGGCGCCGCCGTTCGTCGCACGTTTGATCGCCTTGGCCACCTCGGCCGCCTCCGACGCGTTTACCACGTGGCGCGCGCCGAAGCGGAGCGCATGCTCGAGCCGGCCCGGCTGCACGTCCACCGCCCAGACTTCCGCGCCCGCGGCCGCCGCGATCTGCACGACATTGACGCCCACGCCGCCGCAGCCGAACACCACGACGCGCTGGCCGGGTCGCACCTCGCCACGGTTGACCACGGCATGGTACGGGGTCGACACCGCGTCCGCGATGAGGCATGCCTCTTGCAGCGGCAGATCGTCAGGCAGCGGCAAGGCGTCCTTTTCCGGCACACGCAGGTACTCGGCGTAGGCGCCGTCGATATGATTGCCGGGCATGATGCCGCGCTCGCAGATGTTCTCGCGGCCGCGCCGGCACGCGTCGCAGGCGCCGCAAGTGAGCAGCGCCGGCACGAGCACGCGATCGCCTTCATGCCAGCGCTCGATGCCGGAACCCACGTGCGCGACGGTTCCCGAGGCCTCGTGCCCTAAGATGAGCGGCGGTCGCTGGAACGTCGGCACGTCATGATCGATGTAGTGGAGGTCGGTGTGGCACAGACCGCACGCCGCGACCTTGATGACGATCTCGCCGGGGCCGGCAATCGGCATCGGCCGGTCTTCGATATCGAGCGGCCGGTGCGGCCCGTTGAAGACGGCTGCTCTCATCGCGCGCGCCGGCGGCGTATGCCCGCGTAGTCGGGGGCGCGCTTCTCGACGAAGGCCTTCATGCCTTCGGCCGTTTCGGGGTGCGCGAAGTGCAGCGCCAGCCACTCGCGCGCATGACCGATTGTGGCGTACCACGCCTGATCCTTCCAATAATTGACCTGGCATTGCGTGTAGCTGAGGCATCCAGGGAACTTGTCGAGCAGCTTGTCGCACATCTCGCGCACCGTCGCGTCCAGTCGCTCGAACGGCACGACACGATTGACGAGTCCCCATTCGAACGCTTGCTGCGCCGAAATAGGCTCGCACAGGAAGAGCATCTCTCGCGCGCGCCGGTCGCCGATCATGATGGGCAGCCACTGCGTGCCGCCGCCGGCGGCGACGCTGCCGACCTTGACGCCGACCTGGCGCAGCGTCGCGTGGTCAGCGGCGATGGCGAGGTCGCAGGCCATGTTGACCTCGTTGCCGCCGCCGACCGCCATACCGTTCAACCGCGCGATGGTGGGCTTGCCCATGCCGCGGATGGCGTCGAGGCAATCCTGGAACAGCACCATGTACTTCCAGAAGTCTTCGGGCCGGCGGACATAGCGCTCTTCGTATTCCTTGACGTCGCCGCCGGTGCAGAACGCCTTGCGGCCCGCGCCGGTGATCACGACGACGCCGATCTCGTCGTCCCACATCGCCCGGCGAAGCGCTGCATGGAAGCGCCGGAGCGTCTCGGTCGTATACGCGTTGAACGCATCCGGGCGGTTGAGGGTGATCGTCGCGACGCGATCGCGGACGTCGAACAGCACGTCGTCCGTCGCGATGGGCAGCGGCGCGGCCGGCAGGGTTTGGCTCATGATGTGACCTCCTCAGGTTCGAGCGACCAATTCCATTTCGGCGCGCGCCGTTCGATGAAGGATCGAATGCCTTCAGCGGCGTCGCCGGTGTGCAGTAGTACGTCGGTGTAGATGCGCAGCGCCTCGCTCGCGTCGCGCGAGCGTGCTGCCTGCTTGCAGCACCGCAGCGCATCTTCGGACAGCGCGAGCAGCGCGCCGCACAGCGTCTCGACGTGCTCATCCAGCGCCGCGTCCGGCACGGCGCGCGACACGATGCCCCATCGCTCGGCGGCCGCCGCATCCAACGTGCGGCTCGTGAGGATGAGATCCAGCGCCCGGCGTTCGCCGACGGCGGCCGGAAGCAGGGCGCACGCGATCGGCGGGAGCGCGGCCAATTTGATCTCCGGCAGACCGAACGTCGCGCGCTCGGCGCACACCGCGATATCGCACAGCAGCACGAGCTCGAAGCCGCCTCCAAGCGCGGGAGCGGCGACCTTGGCGATGAGCACCGACGTCGTCTCGCAAAACGCGTCCGCCATGTCGGCGAGGGCCGCGAGCATGGCGGGCGCGCGTTCCGGCGTGTGGTCGGCGATCTCCATGCCTGCGCAGAACGCACGCTCGCCGGCGGCGTCGATCACGATGACCGGCGAGCCGTCGAGCTCGCGGACAGCGCGCCCCAGCGCCTGTACGTCCTCCGTCGCGAGCACGTTGAGCGGCCCCGCCGCCAAGGTGATCCGGCCCATTCGGCCGTCGCGACGGACGCGGATGCGCTCGCTCATGCGATGAGCTCCGCCGCGGCAGTCGACACGACCCCGCGCAGGAACAGCGTTGTCATCTCGTCAGCGATGTGTGCCGCGTCGGTCGTGTCGCCGACGTGATGCCACATCGGCGTCCAGTTCATCATCCCGAAGAGCGCGGCCGTGGCCACGCGTGTGGAGATCGCTGACGGCTGCTCTTGCTGGACGGCGATGACGAGGTCGGCCGCGCGCGCGAAGTAGCGGCGGCGCAGCTCGATGATCGCGGCGCGGTCCGCGCCTTCCAGCGCATCGACGTGCAGCAGCGCGCGATACGCCTCCGGCCTGCGCGTGATGAACTCCATGTGGGCGTGGACGAGCCCGCGCAATTGCGCTTCGGGAACCGGCGTCGCGGCCAAAGCCCGCTCGAGGCCGTCTGAGAGCGCGCTGAGCGCGCGCTCGCAGATCAGGAAGAGCGCACGCTGTTTGCTCGGGAGGTAATAGTAGAGGCCCGCGATGCTGAGGCCCGCGCTCGCGGCGACGTCGCGCATAGTGGCCACGCCGTAGCCCTTTTCGGCGAAGACCCGCTCGGCGGCATCAAGTGCCACGCGGAAGCGCATATCGAAGGTGGTCGCCAATTCGCCTCTCCCGACGACGCTCTTCGTTCGAGCGTTCGTTCGAAATCAGCATACGCGAGGCGCTCGCGTGGCCGCAAGAGCGGTCTGGCGGGCTTACCTAATGCAGATGCACTAGGCCGGCCTTCAGCGCCATGACGGCGGCTTCGATGCGTGAGTGCACGCCGAGCTTCGGCAGCAGATTTTGCACGTGATTGCGCACGGTCGCGGGCGACAGCTCCAGCTGACGGCCTATGTCTTCGGTGCTCTGACCCGCGGCCAGCAGCTGCAGCACCTCCAGTTCGCGCGGCGTGAGGGCTCGTCGGATCTCCTGTCTCGCCGCCTCCTCGATCGCGGCGTTCGGCCCTGCGATCGCCAGACGGGCGGCGACATCAGCCGCGACCGCAGCCATGCGCTGGCTCGCCATGCTCTCGCTCAAGACGTGGACGGCGACGGGCCGGCCGTCGTCGTCTACCGTGACCGTGGTGACATCGAGCCAGACGTCGGCTCCGTCCGGACGGTGCGCGACCATCTCGAAACGACGGGCGGCTTCGCCCTTACGGCACAGCTGCACGATGGCGCAGTCGCGGGAGCACAACGGCACGCCGGCAGGCGTGCTTCCGTGCATGACCTCATGACACGGCTTGCCGAGCGCTTCCGCAGAGGTCCAGCCCAGCAGGTGTTCCGCCGCGTCATTCCAGGCCACGACGATGCCGCGATCGTCGACGGCGATGGTGGCTTCCGGACTGGCTCCCAGTTTCAAACGCCCGCTCTTTCCTATAGACTATGGAGCAGCAGCATCTCGGCGACGCACACGGGTTTGTCGGAACCCTCGCGCTCGATCGTCACGTGCACGAGCGACTTGCACCCGTCGCGGATGTCTTTCACTTCGTCGACGCGGAACCGAGCTCGCACGCGCGAAGGGACGATCAGCGGCGCGGGAAAGCGCGCGCGGTTCAGCCCGTAGTTCACGGCCATTCGGACGTCATCGACGTGCACGGTCCCGTGCCACAGATGCGGGATGAGCGAGAGTGTGAAAAAACCATGCGCGACGGTCGCGCCATACGGTCCCTCTTTCGCGCGCTCGGGGTCCACGTGGATCCATTGCATGTCGTCCGTCGCCCGAGCGAACGCGTCCACGCGTTCTTGCGTGACGTCGAGCCATGGGCTCGGGGCTATCTCCGCGCCGACGAGCGCCCTGAGGCCTTCGACGCCGCGCACGCTGGTCCTCATAGGTGCGGCCAGGCTTCCCGGCTCGTACCTTTCACACCCGCCTCGCCCGCAGCACGTCGAGCACTCGATCGATGTCCGCTTCCGTGTTGTAGCCATGCGGCGACACGCGTACGCCGTTCGCGCGCACCGTGATCGCCACACGCGCCGCGTCCGCACGCGCGATGAGCGCTTCCACGCCGTTATCGCCACGGCCGAGCAAGACGATGCCCGACCGCGCCGCCGGTCTCACGTCGCTCT
This sequence comes from Vulcanimicrobiota bacterium, assembly GCA_963805945.1. Classification (GTDB taxonomy): domain Bacteria; phylum Vulcanimicrobiota; class Vulcanimicrobiia; order Eremiobacterales; family Eremiobacteraceae; genus JAFAHD01. Next base: position 7,711 of record CAWDVP010000005.1, read on the forward strand.
GCACTTCGATGCCCCCGTCGCGCGCGCCGGCGATGAGCCGGTCCGTCAGCGCCAGCACATGGCGCTCGATGCGCTCGAGCCCGGCGCCGGTGAGCAGCCTGAGGCTCACCCCGAAGGCCGCCACGCCAGGATAGTTGAGCGAGCCGCCTTCGAAGCGCTGCGCGCCGTCGGCGAGCGGCTGCTCGTAGTCGAAGAAGTTCATCGGATCGCGCACCGAGCGCCACGAGCTCATCGCGGGCCGTAGCCGGTCGAACAGCTCGCGCCGCACGTAGACGACGCTGACGCCGTGCGGCGAGAGCAGCCATTTCGCAGTGCCGAAGTAAGCGAAATCCGCGTTGCAGGCGCGCACGTCGAGCGGCAGGTGCCCGAAGCCTTGCATCGCGTCGAGCGCGAATAGCACGCCGCGGCCGCGACACCACGCCCCGATCCCCTTGATGTCGTTGCGATAGCCGTCGGAGAATCCGACATAGGAGACGGCGACGAGCCTCGTGCGCGAGGTCGCGATGCGTTCGAGCAGATCGGGCGTGACGCGTTGCGCAGGCGCACGCACCGACCCGATGCGCACGCCGCGCGAGCGCAGATTGAGCCACGGGTACGCGTTCGCGCCGAACTCGTCGTCGGTGAGGATGATCTCGTCGCCCTCGTTCCAGTCAAGGCAGTTCGCCGCCAGCAGCGCGCCGTCGCTGGTGGCGCGCATGAAGGCGATCTCGTCGCCGTCAGCGTTGATGGCCGCGGCGACCTGCGTGCGCACCGCTTCGCGCTCCGCCTCGATCGGCGCCATGCCGTTCTTGCCGAGCATCATCTGCGCGTCGAAGATGGCGACCAGCCTGTCGCGCGTCGCGCGGGGCAACGGCCCCACCGCAGCATGGTCGCAGTACGCCCAAGCGTCGCTCACGGGGAATTGATCGCGCAGTAAGACCGGCTCGCTCATCAACCGAAGATAATGGAAATGCTACTCGTCGCCCTGCTCGCCGGCGCCCTCGCCTCCAACCTCGGCCCGATCCCGACCGAAGGTCCTCCGCCGGCCGCGGAGCTGAGCCAACTGCGCGTGGAACTGGTAAACGCGCTCAACCAGCACCGCGCTAGCAACGGGCTGCCCGCACTGGTCCAGGATCCGACCGCCCAGCTGGCGGCGCAATTCCAGGCCGAGGAGATGCTGCAGACAGGCCAACTGAGCCACGAGGACAGCACCGGACGCTCGCCGATGGTGCGCTTCGAATCGTATGGCGGCAAGGCGATGTTCTACGGCGAGAACATCGGTTATCGCAAGCCTGGCGTGCTCGATCCGGTGCTGCTCTGGCAGGTGCTCGCGCAGCTCGATCGCGCCATGATGGCCGAGGTGCCGCCCAACGACGGCCATCGGCGCAACATCCTCTCGCCGCACTACAGCGGTGTGGGCATCGGCGTCGCCGTCGGCGCGAAGGGCGTCTACATGAGCGAGGATTTCGTCGGCTACTAGCCCTTGTCGGGCGTGGCATCACGCGTGACGGTGCCTGCGTGTTCCTCTTGACAAGGTGTTCTCAATATGAGAACCTACGCTTTGGGGCATGAGGGTGATAAGCCGCAAGGCTTTGAGGGCATTCGCGGAATCCCACGGCGATGCGGCGGCCCCGCTTGACGTATGGTACAAGACCGCGAAAGCCGCGCAGTGGAAGAATCTTACGGAGGTTCAGCAGACTTATAGCGCTGCGCAAGCCGTCGAGGGGCTCACGGTCTTCAATATCAAGGGAAACGACTACAGGCTTATCGTCAACATCAGGTACGCATACGGTATCATCTTCATCCACTGGATCGGCACTCACGCCGAATATGATAAGGGGAAATGGAAACGATGACGGCTGGAGTGAACGCCGAATACGGCACGCTTCTAAGCGCGAAACGCCCGCACGTCATCAAGACGGCGAGGGAATACAAGAGCTGCCTCGCTGAGCTGAAGGGACTCATGGAGTCCGAGAGGCTCAGCTCCGCGCAGGAAGAGTATCTCGATCTGCTTTCTGCGCTGATCGAGAAATACGAAGATGAGCGCTACGAACTCCCGCGCGCCGCGACGCCGGCGGAAGCGCTGCGGGAACTTGTCCGGGCGCGAGACATCACCGTGACGGAACTGGGCAGACTGATCAACTCCAAAGGCACGGCGAGCCAGATGCTTTCCGGCGACCGCGCTATCAGCAAAGAGGCCGCGAAACGCTTCGCCCGATATTTCCACGTTCCGGTGACGTTGTTCTTATAGCCAGCCGATGGCGGCGTGGCAGCCGCTACGGCAGCTCCCATTGCCACGAGTTCCAGTTCGGCATGATGCCCACAGACGGGCGATAGCCGGTGAGATCCTGGGTCAGCACGCCGACCCGGTCGCGGAAGAACATCGGCAGCTCCGCCAGGTCGGTCATGCGCAGCTGCTGGATGCGCGCGTAGAGCGGCTTGCGCTTCGTGCGGTCGTAGATGGCCAGCGCCTCGCGTTCGAGCCGGTCCACCTGCGGATCGCAATAGCGCGAGTCGTTCGCGCCTGCCGGTGCGAACTGATCGCAGCCGTCGTCCTGCAGCGCTGAGGGATCGTAGTTGACGCTGTAGGTGAACGTCGCGAGGTTGAAGCGGCCTTGCCGGATCGGCCCGTCGATATTGAACACCATGCCGTACGGGTAGTCCTTGATGATCACTTCGACGCCGATCGCGCGCAGATACGATTGCAGGATCGTGTTGAGGTGCTTGCTCGCGTCGCTGCCCGCGGTTCCGACGATGACGAGCGAGAGCCGCTCTCCGTTCTTCGAGCGTATCCCATCGGCGTCGGCCTTCCAGCCGGCCGCCTCGAGCGTTTGCGCGGCGGCTTTGGGATCGAACGGATAATGCGGCACGTCCGGCGTGTAGCCCCACGACCATTGCGGCAAGAACTCATCGGCCAGCACGGCCGCGCCATGGTAGACGTTGCGCGCCAAGGCGCTGCGGTCGATCGCCGCCACCACCGCGCCGCGCACGGCGCGTTCGCGCAACGGTCCGGTCTGCGTGTTCATGACCATGACGCTCAAGCGCAGGCTGTGCGACTGCGAGACGCGCATCCCTTTGAGCAGGCGATAGCTCGGCAGGTCCGCCGGGCCGGTGTCGAAATCGGCGTCGATCTCATGCGTCTGAAAGCCGACGATCTCGGTCGACTCGCTCGGCTGCGCCTGGAAGATGATCTTGCGTATCTTCGGCGCGCCCCGCCAGTAGTGCGGATTCGCGACATAGATGAGCTCGCCGTTATGCACCCATGACTGGACGATGTACGGGCCGGTGCCTACCGGTTTGGCGTTGAGCGGCGAATGGACGAGATCTTTTTGATCGGCGATGAGGTGCGCCGGCAGCACCGCGATCGGCCCCTCTTGGATGCCGGCGAGGAAGCGAGTCGTCAGCGGCGCGTAGGGACGGCGCAGGCGCAGCACCGCGGTGTGCTTGTCGGGCTCGTCGATGCGTGCGATGGCCTCATAGCCTTCGCGTATCTGCACCGGGTTGAGCGGGTTCATGATTTGGCGCCAGGTGGCGACGACGTCGTCTGCGGTGAACGGCTGCCCGTCTTGCCACGTCACGCCTTTGCGCAGATGATAGGTGATCGACAGCCCGTCCTTGCTGATGTCGCCGTTCTCCGTGCTCGGCACGCGTTCGCACAAGACCGGCACGACATCGCCCTTGTCGTCGAGCTGGACGAGGTACTCGAGCGAATAGCTCGCGAGCGCATAGGCGACGTCCGCGCCGGTGAGCATCGGATTGAGCGTCGAGGGGTCGGAGATGTCGGAGATCCTGAGCACGCCCGCCTCGGTGCGGGCGTGCGGCGTCTGCGTCGAGGTGCTGACCTTGGTGCACCCCGCCGCCGCGATGCACGCGACGGCCAGCACGAGAACGACGCGATGCCACATGGGCTGGGCGCATTCTGCGGGGCCGCAGAGGGCGCCTGTTGCAAGGGACGGAAACGGGCGGCATGGTCGACTTCGAATTGACGTCCGAGCAGGTCTTGCTCGCCGACACGCTGCGCACGTACCTCGCCGACCAATTGCTGCCCGACGTGGCGCGCTGCGACAGCGCGGGCACGCCCCTGCCCAACGCGTTCGCCAAGCTCGCCAAGATCGGCATCGTCGGCCTGCCGTTCCCGGAGCAGTACGGCGGTGCTGGCCTCGACTACGTCAGCCTCGGCCTGGCCTGCGAGGAGCTCGAATACTGCGACACCTCGCTGCGCACCATGATGTCGGTGCACATCGGCCTGGCGGCCGGCGGCATCTATCAATGGGGCAGCGAGGAGCAGAAACAGCGGCTGCTGCGACCGCTCGCGGCCGGCGAGAAGCTCGGCGCGTTCGGACTCACCGAACCGGATGCCGGCTCCGACGTCGGCGCGCTCACCTCGACGGCGCGGCGCGACGGAGATTCCTACATCCTCAACGGGGCAAAGATCTGGATCTCGTGCGCCACGCAAGCCGACACGTTCTTGGTCTTCGTCAAGACCGCGCCCGACAAGGGCAAGCACGGCATCAGCGCGTTCGTCATCGAGCGCGAGAGCGCGGGATCCGGGCTGCATTCCTTTTCGCTCCACGACAAGTACGGCGTGCGTGCGGGCGACACCGGCGGCTTGTCCTTCGCCGATCTGCGCGTGCCCGCCGCGAACCGTTTGGGAGAGGAAGGCGAAGGCTTCTACATCGCCATGACGTGCCTGGAGAACGGCCGCTTCACGGTCGCCTCGGGCGCGACCGGCTTGATCCGCGCCTGCCTCGACGCATCGGTCAAATACGCCAAGGAGCGGCGCACGTTCGGCGTCGAGATCGGCAAGCATCAATTGGTGCAAGAGATGATCGCGGGCATGGTGCGCTCGTACGAGACCTCGCGGCTGCTGTATCTGCGCGCGGGCTGGCTCAAGAACAAGGGCCGGCGCAACACGCGCGAGACGGCGCTCGCCAAATGGCACGCCACGGACGCCGCCAATCGGGCCGCCGATGACGCCATGCAGATCCACGGCGCGTACGGCTTCTCTGACGAATATCCGATCGCGCGTTTCCTGCGCAACTCGCGCGGCAGCATTATCTACGAAGGGACGCGCGAAGTCCAGAAGATCATGCAGGCCGAGTACGCGTTGGGCTACAGAAAGGATAAGGCTCCGCGCTGCGAACTCCCCCCGCACACATAAAGATGTAGGGGCCGACCTTTAGGTCGGCCCTTTAGGAGACGACATGCCAGAGATCAAGAAGGTCGGCGTCTGCGGCTGCGGACTCATGGGTTCCGGCATCGCGCAGGTCGCGGCGACTGCCGGCTACGAGGTCGTCGTGCTCGAAGCGGTGCAAGCCGCGCTCGACCGCGGCATGGCCGGCATCAAGAAATCGCTCGACAAGTTCGTCGAAAAGGGGTCGCTCAAGGCCGAGGATCGCGACGCGGCGCTCAAGCGGCTGACCACCACGACCAAGCTGGAAGACCTCAAGGACTGCGACCTCGTCATCGAGGCGATCGTCGAGAACATGCCGGCCAAGCGCGAGCTGTTCGGCGCGCTCGACGCATTGCTCGCACCGCATGCGATCATCTGCTCGAACACGTCGAGCCTCTGCGTCATCGAGATGGCCGCCGCGACGAAGCGGCCCAAGAACGTCGCCGGCTTGCACTTCTTCAATCCCGTGCCGCTCATGAAGCTGGTCGAAGTCGTGAAGACGATCGTGACGAGCCAAGAGACCATCGACGCGCTCTACGGCTTCGTCAAGAAGACCGGCAAGACGCCGATCCTCGCGCAAGACACGCCTGGCTTCATCGTCAACCGGCTGCTCGTGCCGTATCTGCTCTACGCCATCCGCGCCTACGAGCAGGGCCTCGCCAGCAAAGAAGACATCGACAAAGGCATGAAGCTCGGCTGCGGCTACCCGATGGGTCCGCTCACGCTGCTCGACTTCGTCGGACTGGACACGACGTATTTCATCGCCGAGATCATGTTCGACGAGTTCAAAGACCCGATGTTCGGCCGCCGCCGCTGCTCAAGCGCATGGTGTTGGCGGGCCATCACGGGCGCAAGTCCGGCAAAGGGTTCTACGATTATACCTAACGCGTTCGCGTATCACGAAACTCTCTTGACCGATGCGACGGCCCGGTGGCCGTCGTCACCATCAACCGCCCGAAGGTGCTCAACGCGCTCAATGAGACCGTGCTCTCCGAACTCTCCAAGGCTTTCGACGAGCTCGAGGCCGACAAGAGCGTGCGCGCGGTGGTCATCACCGGCGCCGGCGAGCGCGCCTTTGTGGCGGGCGCGGACATCGGCGAATCAGCGGCGCTGCCTGACGCCGCCGCTGGCACGAAGAAGGCCAAGGCGGGCCACCACGTCACGCACAAGATCGAGCATGCGCACCTGCCGGTCGTCATGGCGATCAACGGCTTCGCTCTGGGCGGCGGGCTCGAACTCGCGATGGCCGGCGACATCCGCATCATGTCGAGCGCAGCGAAAGTCGGCCAGCCGGAGGTCAATCTCGGCATCGATCGCGGGTTTCGGCGGTTCGCAGCGGCTGCCGCGACTCGTGGGCCAGGGGATGGCGTCGTATCTTCTTCTCTCGGGCGAGATGATCGGCGCCGACGAGGCAAAACAGGCGAACCTCGTGGAAAAAGTCGTCGCGCCGGACCAGCTGCTTGCGGAGGCCAAGCGCATCGCGCATGTGATCGCGTCGAAAGGGCCGCTCGCGGTCGCTGCCACCAAGCGCTTGATCCACAAAGGCATGCAGACCGATCTACACTCCGCGCTCGATCTCGAAGCCGAAGAGTTCGGCAAGATCGCCGCCACCGCCGATGCCAAGGAAGGCACCAAGGCCTTCCTCGAGAAGCGCCCGGCGAATTTCAGCGGCCGCTGAGAGGCTCCGCGAAAGGATCACCACCATGACACCCGCGTCCGATGCATGGCCCGCGATGCCGCTCGACAGCTGGCGTGACACCTGCGACACGCTGCACCTCTATTTGCAGATCCCCGGCAAGATCCGCCTTGCCCTTGCACCGCACGAGCCGCAGTGGGGTCACGTGACTCTCTTTGTGACCGCGCGAGGATTGACGACAGGCCCCATGCCGTACGAGGATCGTCAAGTAGAGATCACGTTCGATTTCATCTGGCAAAAGGTCGTCATCGCCGCGAGCGACGGCAAGGCTGCATTCGTCGATCTCGAGCCGCGCAGCGTCGCCGCGTTCTACGCGGACATGATGAAGGCGCTCCGCGACTGCGGTGTCGATGTGAAGATCTCCGACGTGCCCCAAGAAGTGCCTGACCCGATCCCCTTCGCACGGGACGAGACGCACAAGGCCTACGACCGCGCGGCGATAGCGCGCTTCTGGCGCGTTCTCACGAGCATCGATATGGTGTTCACGGCGCATCGCGCTCCCTTCAAAGGCCGGCACACGCCGGTGCAGATGTGGTGGGGCTCGTTCGATCTCGGCTACACGCGCTTCAACGGGCGCCCGATGCCGCCGCCGCCGGGCGCAAACCTGCTCGTGCGCGAGGGCATGGGCGCGGAAGAGATCAACGCCGGCTTTTGGCCCGGCGATGCAAGGTTCCCTGAGGCGGCCTTCTTCAGCTACACGTTGCCGAAGCCTGACGGCATCGACGCCGCGTCCATCAAGCCGAAGGAGGCGTTTTGGAGCAAGGAGCTCGGTGAGTTCCTCTTGCGCTATGAAGACGTGCGGCGCGCGCCGTCACCGCGCCAGGCACTCCTCGACTTCCTCTCGAGCACGTACGACGCGGGCGCGGCGCTCAACAAGTGGGATCCTGCGCTGAAGGGGAACTAGGCTCTCCCTAACCCGAAGCAAGACTGTAAGGAGAATACCTATGAGAACCATCGTTTCGATGCTCGCGGTTTTCGCATTTGCGGCAGTCTTCATAGCGGCGATCGCGCAGGCCGCAGACGTCGTGTATCTTTCTGATCTACCTTTCAAGTCGTCCGGGCTGAAGGGCAACCCCAGCGGCGGTTATTATGACGGGATCCGCGTGAACAGCCACGAGACGATCCTCACGAACACAGGCTCCCAAGCCAACCAGTGGGAGCGCCCCACCCAGATCAATGGACAAGCATATGACAAGAGCCTGCTGTTCCACGTGGTCAAGGATGAAACCGTCACGGCGACGTGGTCGCTCAGTCACAAGTTCACCAAGTTGACCGCGATGATCGGCCTTGACGATACCCAAGACATACCGGGTATCTACCCGCTCATCACGGTCAATTTCATCGGTGACGGCAAACCGCTCGGCAGCGCCTCGATCCAGTCGGTGTTTGGGAAACCGAATCCGACGCCGAGCGTCGACATCGACGTGACGGGTGTCAATTCGCTGACGGTCGCGATCGCCTTCAAGGGCACCGGCGGCGGCACCAACGTCGACATCGTCAATCCGGAGCTGCAACCGGTCAGCGGCCAGTAGTCCGATGAACAAGAGAAACTGGACGATGCTCTGCGGCTTCGCGTGCGCGCTCGTTGTCGTTTTTGGGACATCTCTTGCTCGCACGGCGCCGACGCTGCCACCTCCGGTGCCCGTGCCGTTGGTCTCGCCGCCCACGTCTAGCCCCGTGCCGTTGCTCCAACAAGGCTGGAGCCATGTCCAATCCTATCACGGCACATTTTCGGGTACCGTCTACGGACCGGACGGGATCGTGCAACATCGCGTGCGCGCAACTGGTTTGATGATCACGGGCTATACAGCAGAGGTCTACAGCGAGCCATGGGACATAGAATATCATGGGTACGCTCACGTAGTTGATGACGTGAACGATGGGAGTTGCGGAACCGGAACGGGTTCCGCCGACACCCAAGTTCGGCTCGTCGTGAACCTCCAGAAACATACGTATTATCTGAATACGGGGGGCATCGGCTTCATCACGCTGCACGGCGGCCATAGGACGCCGACGAATGCGTGCACACCCACTACCTCCAGCAACAGCGGTTTTGCTCTGACCACCAAGCTTCCAGCCCCCGCCCAAGGCATCTGCGGTACCTACACCGTTCCAGAGAACTACACGTGGACTTGGAAGCTCACGCCGACGATGAACGACCATGAGACCATCAAGGTGCGCTGCGTGACCGTGCATTTGCCGAAGAACACGGGCGATACCGAGATATAAGCATTCGCTTCAGAAAGATCGACCGGACGTATCAGGAGTCGATTCACTAACGCCTAGGGCGCGCGACGAATCGTCTCAGACGGGACGACGTTGATCGTGCATGCCCGAAGGAACGTGATCGCCAGCACCGCCACCTCCGGCGGAGGAGGGGGGCCTTGATTCGCGCCCGGGGCAGGCGTCGGTACGTTGATCCCGACCTGCCCATTGGGAGCCAACCCCTGCGCGAACGTATAGACGCCGCTGTGGCCGATGAAGTTCACGTCGCTGCCGCCGATCACAGCAGAGCTCTTCGGGACATCCCATTTCGCTGAGGTCCCGGCGGGCACCGGCCCCTTGCCGAAATTGGCGAGGATGACTTGTTTGTCGCCATACCCGGCGCACGAGAGCTTGAAGGGCGGCGGGAGGGCTTGCTGCACGTGATATGTCGATGGATTGGTCGCGTTGCTCGTCGCGCCCAGCGCGTTGGTCCCCACCAGCACTGACGACGCGAGCACGAGCATGGCGGCGGTGGTCGTCGCCCGAGACAGATCTACTTTCATGGGTTCATCCTCTTTCAATTGCCCGTTGGCCGCGTTCGCACGGGTTCCATCGGATGCGTCAGCGGTGGCGGCGTCGCGCCCGGCGGCAAGCGGCGTATGACGAGCGTCGACACATTCGTCATGCCGTTCGCCTCAAGGCGCATCACGATCATCGCGGGGCCGTTGCCTGGTCTCACCGGCACCTCGAGTTGCTGCGGTTGTCGCGTGAGCGAGAAGTGCTTGCCCGCGACGAACAGCGTCGCTGGGATCGTAGTCGAGGCGCTCAAGCGCACCAGCTCCACCGTCGTCAGCAGACTCGCCGGCGGTTTGAGCTGCACGAACATCGGCTTCACCGGTAGCGAGGTGATGCTGACGTTCGCCGTCGAGATGCGTCCTCGACCATCGCGCGCGCGCAACTCGATCTTGTGCGGACCAGGCCTGAGGATGGAGACAGACGCGCGCGGGCCTTCGCCCACAACGCGACCGTCGACGAGCCACGTCAGCGATTTGGCGGTCAGCGGCGAGGGTGCGTTGTCGAACCCCGTTCCCTTGAGGTAGATCAACGCGTCGTGACGGAAGCGGCGCCCGTTCGCCGGCTCGAAGATACGCACGTACGGCGCACCGCCCGTCGTCGTCAGCGCGCCCGAAGCGACCGCCGTTTCGTTGAACCCGTCGTTGATGCGCACGCGTATGCGCGCGTGCCCTGGGGCAGAGTCGGCGAAGAGCAGGCTCGGGACGTTCGCCCTCCCCTTATCCGGGCCCGAGTAGATCTCGCGCCATGAGGCGCCGCCGTCCACCGACATATCGATGGACACGCTCGACTCGGCTCCCTCGCCGTGCGACGCCCACGTGATCAGCGTGCGCCCGGCGGCGCGCGGCGAACCCGCGGCGCCTCCGCGGCGCGGGTGCGCATTCATGGCGTTGCTCGATGCGGCCGTCACGCCGATGGTGACGGACTCGCGCGGGTTGAGGATGTTGACGGTCGGCGGATGCAGCGGCCGCAAGCGGCTTGCGACGACCTTGCCGGACTGCACGATCTGGACCTGGCTCGCCGCGCCGCCGGGCACCACCGCATAGAACGTGGTAACGCCCTGCGCACTGCCTCGTTGCGTTCCCGGATCGACGTGGAGTTGGGCGGTGACCATCGGAGTCTCACTGAGCGCCTGCCCGACCGCCCCCGTGAAGCGCACGCGGATCGCCGAGGAGCTCGCGCCGACCTCCTGTGACACGCCTTCGGGCGCGGGTCCGACATGCGTGATGACCGCTCTGCCTTGGTAGACGTAGCCGTGCACGACCATCAGCCCGACGGCGCCTCGTACTCCCGATCGAGAGGGCGGCGTGCCATTCCCGTTATGCGCGCGCGCCAGGCCACGTGAAGAGACATCGTCTACCGCGAAGGGATCGAGCAGCGCGACCACGTCGTACGCCGGCGGCTCGGGCGCCATCGACAGATTGGTCCCCATGATCTCCTGCCAGCCTTTGGCGGAGATCCACACCTGGGCCGAGTCGACCGCAATGGACCCTTGGAGAAACGCGCCGGCGCAGTACGACATGAAATCATGCCACACGGGCGTCGAGGCGACGCCATTGGTATTCGCCTTGATCGTGCGCGGCGCTTGGCTCGAGACGTCGATGCCGATCGAATCCATGTCGCCGCTGTCGCCGTTGTCGACCGACTCGTCGACCGGCCACGATTCGAAGGGACCGTTCGAGGGATCCGCACCGCAATCGGACGAGGCGTGCTTGCGGCCCAACGAGTGTCCGAACTCGTGCGCGACCGACGTCAGGTAGCGCGTCTGGTTGACGACGCTGTGCGAGCGGCCTCTGGAAATCGTCATATCGCCGTTGTCGTCGTTCGCGTCGCTCATCCCGATGTCGCTGTCGGCTGGGATGCCCGAGATGATGCCGACGGTGTATTGGCCGAAGTGGTGGTTGTTATGATTGTTATCCCAATCCACCACGCGCCCGAGCGCTTCGCTCGCCTTGTCGGTGCGCGATTTGCCGTCATTGTAGATGTCGATCATCTCGATGTCGTCGACGTACGGGAACACCGTGATGTCCAGCGGCAGCACGTTCATCGCCGAGGCGTAGGCGACGTCCGGCGGCCCCGGCAGATAGCCGGTCATGTTCGCGATGAGCGGCGCGATGCCGATCGCTATGCTCTGATGGAAGCTGATGCCCGAGACCGCGACCTCCTCCAGCTGGAGGCACGTCGGCGTGCTGCACGCCGCGTCGGTGGGCGTGTCGAAGCTCTGCTGCACCTGCGGCACGGCGACAGCGCGCAGCGTGATGGTGCCTTGCGTCCACGCGTCGGGCAGAGTGAACTCCCACGGCAAGCCGCTCGTGTCGACCCGCTGCGCGTAGGACACATCGTACGTGGTCGTGTTCGCGAAGCCGGGCGCCGAGCCGGTGTTGTCGGGCAGGATCGGGTTCATGCCGGGCAGCAGCTGGCCGTTCGAGTTGTAGCCGTAGAGCGCGACGTTGGGCGTCGTGGCGGTGCTGATGCCGACGCCTTCCACGAACACGCGCGCGATCGTCTTGTGACCGGCGGAGAGCAGCACGCCGCCGTACGGCAACGGCTGCGCCAACGTCCCTAACGCCGGATTGTACGGCACGCGATTGGGGATGGTGAGGCCCTGGACTCCCTGCGTCACCTCGATCGACTGCGCCACGACGCTGTAGTTGCCCGCGACGGTGAGCGGGATGACCACCGAACGCGGTGCGCTGCCGGCGCTCGCGTCGAGCGGCGTGCCGGTGATGGTGATGGGGATGTCGGTGACGGGCGGCGCGTTGGAGCTCACGTTGATCGTGAGGACCACATCGCTTTGCAGGCTCGATCCGGTCGCCGGCTGCGGCGAGAACGACGCCGAGACGCCCACCGGCAGTCCGCTCGCCGAGAACTGGATCCGCCCGTTCGATCCGCCGAAACGGGTGAGGCCGATATACCCGGTCCCTGCGTTGCCCGGCGCCGCGCCGACGTCAAGGCCGCCGAAGAACACGCCGAAATCCGCCCCTGACGATGCGCCGGACGTGCCGAAGCTCACATCGTCGATGAAGGTGCAGCCCTGGCTGATGGGGCCGTAGATATGGATGAACGCGATGTCCGCGCTGCCGTGCGAGACGCTGAGCTGCTGCCACGAGCCGCCGACCTGGAACACATTGCTCGAGAGGACTTGGCCGGTCGTCGAAACCGCGTCGATGGTGATCGGCACCGTGCCGCCGCCGATGTTCTCGGCGAACATGCCGACGCTCTGCGTCGGGCTGACGAACTGCGCCCACGCGTCGTTGCGGTAGACCTCGACGCCGCACGCTTCGGGGATGCGCGCGGCATTGCGGCCGGAGTGCGCCTTGGTGGTGCCGGCGGGCATCTGCATGACGACTGCGGTCGTGGCCGGCATGCCTGGCTGGAGCCCGAACACGATGCCCTTGCTCTGATATTGCGTCGAGAGCCTCACGCCGCTTGTCGGCGTCGTCGCGAGGTCGTCGAAGTTGATGAGGACCTGGCCGGCCAGCGCGGAACGCGCGAAACCGGCGAGTAGCGCAACCGAGATGATGGACGCGGCGGCAATACTGAAACGGCGCAGGCTCAACATGTTCATCCTCCGGCCTGGACCCTTGGCGGCTGCGGGGCGGGTTTCATCCCGCACGCTTGGTCGCCTTAAGCGTGCGCCGCTTCGATGATCGTGAAAGGCGAGCGGGTCTCGACGGTACGCGTCACGCGCAAGCCTGCGGCCGATAGCAAGGTCTTGTACTGGCCGAGCGTGCGCTCGCGACCGCCGGTCAGCACGAGCATCTCGATGTCGGTGAGCTTGGCAAGCGATAGGGCGTCCGAATCCGGCAAGACCACCTCGATGACGAGCAGCTTCGCGGTGCCGCCCATCGCTCGGCGGCAGTTCGCCAGGACGGACGATGCTTTGTCGTCCGGCCAGTCATGGAGCACTTGCTTGAGCGCGTACGCGTCGCCGCCGTCCGGCACGCTCTCGAAGAAACTGCCGGCGACGAGGCGGCAGCGCGAGCCTAGCTCTTCGGCGTCGACGATCGGCTGCGCGCGCGCGATCACCTCCGGCAGATCGTAGAGCACGCCGCGTACATCTGGATACGCGCGCAGCACTGAACGCACCAATTGACCCTCGCCGCCGCCCACGTCGACCAGCGTGCCGAGGCGCGAGAAATCGTAACCTGCGATCGCGGACAGGTCGCGCGCGTTCGACAGATCCGACATCGCCGCGTTGAACGCAGCCGCCGCGTCCGGATGCCCCGCGAGATAGGTGAATAGCCGCTCACGCGCGGCGCCGATCGGCGCGGGCTCGCCTGTCCGGACGCTGCCCTCCAATTCGCCCCACGCCTGCCAATGCCACGGTTCGCCGAGATATGCGGCGAACGCGCGCATCGAGTTCGGATGATCGCTGCGCAGCAGTTCGCCAAGGCGCGTCAGCCCGAAGCGGCGATCCGGTTGCTCGACGAATACCCTCGCATCGCTGAGCATGCGCAGCAGCCGGTAGAGCGAGTCCTCGTCGCACTGCGCCGCTTGTGCGAGCTGCCCGACCGCAACGGCGTCTGCGCCGATGCTGTCGGCGATGCGCAGCCGGGCTGCGACCGAGATGCCTTGCGAGACCCACGCGCCGGTGAGCAGGTCGCCCATCGCGATCATGCGTCGGATGCCCGGCGGCGCGAAGAAGCGGCGAAACGCCGCTTTGATCGCTGCGAGGGTCAACTGGTGGTTGCGGCAGGCGCAGGCGTTGCGCTGGGCGAGTTCGTCGGGCCCGGCGATGGCGAGGGCAGCGCCGACGCGGCAGCTGCGGGCGCGGATGGCGCCTCCGTCGGCTCGAGCGTCGGCACCGTGATCGGCTGTTCGGTCGGCACCGGCGTGCGATCGGGCAGCGGTTCGAGGCGCCGCGGGCGGCGGCTGGCCCGAGAGCAGCGCCGGCCCGAAGACCTCGGCCGAGTTTGAGAGCGTCTGCGCGGTGCGCAGCCCGTCTGCGTACGCGTACTCCGCATAGCCCCACAGCGCCAAGATGACGATCGCGATCGCAGGCGCCAACACAGGCGCGGACGTGTTGACGACCTCGGTGCCCGCGACGAAGTCGCCGATGCGCCGCCGGCGCGGCGTGACCACCGCAAGCACGAACCCGACGATGAGCAGGTCGAACGGCAAGAACACGTTGCGGATCAGTGCGCGCGAGATGCCCACCGGCCCGCCGCCGACCACCGCCACGCGCAGGCCGAACAGCGCTTTGCCGAGCGTCGTGCCAGCGTACGCCTCGGAGAGCACGAGATAGACGATGAGCGCGAACAGCGTGTAGACGCACGCCTCGAAGAAACCGCCCGACTGGTGCTGATCGTGGCCGTAATGCTCGAGCTCGTAGCCGACGGCGACGCCGATCAGCGCCGTCACCCCGATAAGATCGACGAGCAGCGCGAACAGCCTTCGTGCGATGTATTGTCCGATGTCGCCGAACTCGTCGCGTTGCACAGCGGCAGCAGCCGGCGCGGCCGCCTGCGCCGCTGGCGGCAGGACTTGGGTCGGCTGGACGGCTTCGCTGTGCGGCGGCGGCGCGCTCGTGTCGGGTTTGTCGAGCAGCGCACCGCACGAGCCGCAAAAAGCCGACGCGTTGACCTGTTCTTTACCGCATTTCGGGCAGATCGCCACGGTTATAGCGCTTCGACGACTCCAGCGATGCCCTGCCCGCCGCCGATGCACGCGCTCGCCACGCCGAGCTTCTTCTTCTGCCGTCGCAGCTCGTGCAGCAGCGTGTACGTGACGCGTGCGCCGCTCGCGCCGAGCGGATGCCCGAGCGCGATCGCGCCGCCATTGGGATTGAGCTTGTCGATGTTGAGGTGCAGGGCATGGACGCAGGCGAGCACCTGCGGCGCGAACGCCTCATTGATCTCCACGAGTTCGAAATCGTCGACCTTCACGCCGGCGCGCTCCGCCGCTTGCGGGATGGCGAACGCCGGGCCGATGCCCATGATATCGGGATCGACGCCGACCACACCCCATGCGACGAGCCGGCCGATCGGCTCCAAGCCGTCTTTCTTCGCCTGCGCCGCGGTGGTGAGCACCACGGCCGACGCGCCGTCGGTGATGCCGCTCGCGTTGCCGGGCGTCACGATGCCGTCTTTTTTGAAGCGCGCGGGCAGCTTCGCGAGCTGCTCCATGGTCACGCCGGGGCGCGGCCCTTCGTCTTTGTCGACGATGGTCGGCCCTTTCTTGCCCGGCACTTGCACGGGCGCGATCTCTTCGGCGAAGTAGCCGTCCTCGATCGCCTTGGCCGCGTTGCGCTGCGAGCGCAGGCTGAACTGGTCGGCCTCCTCGCGCGTGACCTCGTAACGTTCCGCCAGATTCTCGGCGGTGATCGCCATCGGCGTGTCGTGGTAGCTGTCGGTGAGGCCCTCCCACAACGAGTCCTCGAGCTTGCCCTGGCCGAGGCCGAGACCCCAGCGCGCGCCGCGGATGACGTGGGGCGACTGGCTCATATTCTCGGTGCCGCCGGCGAGCACATATTTCGCCTCGCCGAGCAGCAGCGCTTGCGCGCCGGAGATGATCGCCTGCAGGCCCGAACCGCACAGCCGGTTGACGATGAGCGCGGGCGCATCCTCGCGGCAGCCGCACTTGAGGCCGATGTGGCGCGCGGCGTAGATCGCGTCGACGCTCGACTGGATGACGTTGCCGAAGAAGATCTGATCGATCTTCTCAGGCGCGACCTTCGAGCGCTCCATCGCGGCTTTGCTCGCGACGACGCCGAGGTCGATCGCGCTGACGTCCCTGAGCACGCCGCCGAAGTTGCCGAACGGCGTCCGTGCGCCGTTGACGATGACGATTTCTGGCTTTCCGTTTTGCATTGGTCCCTCGATATTTCTGTAGCCGCGTCAGTTTCGCGAAGGCCGCGCGACCCGCCTTGCGGCCTTCGCTAGACGCCGCAAAAGCAGGCGTGATATACTGCGCGTGGAGAGACGATGCGCGAGATGGTATTGCCGGAGACGAAACCGGCGCTCGAATGGGTCAACGGCCGGGTGCTCCAAAAGGTGAGCCCGCAGGCCAAACACGCGCTGGCCCAGGGCAGATTCTTTGGAGCCCTCGATGCCTGGGCTGTGTTGACTGGAAGCGGACGGGCCGGCACCGAATGGGAATGTCGCTTCGTTCAGGCCGGTGAGATCCGCCGTCCTCTTGTACCCGACGTCGCGTATCTGTCGTATGCGTGTGTGCCCCATGGCTCAAAGGCGGCGGATATACCCCGCGTCGCGCCGGATGCGGTCGTCGAAATCATCTCGCCCGGCGATAGGAAACGGGATGTCGACTGGAAAGTCGGCGCCTACCTCGCGGGCGGCACATCCGTCGTGTTTCTCGTCGACACCAAGCTCCAGACGGTGACCATCCTCGACAATGAAGGCTCGCGAACGATCGCGCGCGATGGGATTGTGACGCACGAGGCCCTGCCGGGTTTTGCCATGCCGGCACGCAGTCTCTTCGAAGAGCCGCCGCCCAAGTGATCTTGCGTCAGTAGCGCCGGCGGCTGCCGACTAGGTCTTCGCGAGCGCCTGCTCGAGCGTCTGCGCCACGAGGTCGCCGACCTCGGATGTCTTCAACCCGCTCGACGCGTCAAGCGACGCGATGCGCTTGCTCGCGAGCAGCTCGCCGATCGTCTGATCGATGGCGGCGGCGGCGCGCTCTTCGCCCAGATAGTCGAGCATCATGCCCACCGCGCCGATCGCCGCGATCGGGCTCACCGCGTTCTTGCCTTTGTACTTGGGCGCCGATCCGTGGATCGGCTCGAACAGCGACACCTGGCCGGGGTGGATGTTGCCCGACGCCGCTACGCCCATGCCGCCTTGCACCATCGCGCCGAGGTCGGTGAGGATGTCGCCGAACAGATTCGGTGTGACGACGACGTCGAACGACTCCGGGTTTTTCACCATCCACATGCACGCCGCGTCGATGTAGGCGAAGTCGTAGGTGATGTCCTGATAGTCGGCCCACACCTCTTCGACCGTGCGGCGCCAGATCTGCTGCACCTCGATCGCATTTGCTTTGTCGACCAGGGTAAGCTTCTTCTTCTTATCCCGCTTGCGCGCGAGGTCGAACGCATAGCGCACCGCCCGCTCCACGCCTTTGCGGGTGAAGATCTGATTGGCGATGACCACTTCGTCCGGCGTGCCCTTCTTGAAGTGGCCGCCGATGCCGGTGTACAGGTCTTCCGTGTTCTCGCGCACCACGACCATCTCGACGTCCTCGGGCCGCTTGCCCTTGATCGGGCAGAGATGCTCCGCGTACAGCTTGATGGGCCGTAGATTGATGTAGAGGTCGAGGCCGAAGCGCGTCGCCGCGATGACGCCGCGTTCGACGAGCCCGGGCGGCAGGCGCGGGTCGCCGATCGCGCCGAGCAGGATCGCGTCCATGGTCCGGAACTCGTCGAGCTGGCCCTCCGGCATGAACTCGTTCGTCGCGAGATAATGGTCGGCGCCGAACGGATACGATTTCGTGGTGTAGGAGAATCCGAACAGTTTCGACGCGCGTTCGAGGACCTTGAGGCCCTCGTCGGTCACCTCGGGGCCGACGCCGTCACCGGGGATGACCGCGATGCTGTAGGTCTTCGCCATATAGCTCTTGGCCGCGTTCTTCTCGATGAGCCGCTGCTCCACGTAACGGAGCAGGCCGCCTTTGGCGATGAGATCCTGCATGAACTTCGGGAACTGCGTCGCCTTGAAGGTCTTGCCGGTCGTCTCATTCGTGATCGAGCCGTTGTCCGCGTCCACGGTGATCGTGTCGCCGTCGGAGATGCCGTCCACGCCCTCGGGGCATTCGAAGATCGGCAGTCCGGTGTTGATGCAATTGCGATAGAAGATGCGGGCGAACGACTTCGCCACCACGCCGGACACGCCGGCGCCCTTAAGGGCGACCGCCGCGACCTCGCGCGATGAGCCGCAGCCGAAGTTCGTGTCGGCGACGATCAGATCGCCCGTTTTGGCCTTCTTGACGAAGTTCGCGTCAAGGTCTTCAAGCGCGTGCTTGCCCAGCTCGACCGGGTCGATGAGATTGCAATAGCGGCCGGGGATGATGACGTCGGTGTCGACGTTCTTGCCGTACTTGTGGGCTGTGCCTTTGAGAATCATGCCGTCTTTTTCGCCGCCCCGGGGAGGCGGTCCCGCGCTCGAAGGGTAGCGTAATCACCATCGACGAGGCAAAGGGGCGATGCACGATCACTGACGGAGCACCCCGCCCTTACTGCGAGGCGATTACGAGACTGCGGGTTGCGCGCGGACCGTGCCGACCTGGCAAAGTGCTGAAAAGTCGCTCCGCGAAGACTTTAGGGCCTGGGATGGTCGCACGGCTCTTTCATCCACATGTAGGTCCGCAGCCTTTCGAAATGATCGACACTCTCATCCTTCGTAAGCTTACCGGTCGTTACCAATCCTTGCGTCATTTGTGCGCTGGCAATGAATACTTGCATCATGCGCCCAGCACATGCCGTACCCGCAGACGACTTTGCCGCTTTAAACTCCGCGATTGCGTCGGCGTAGTCGGCGGCGGCAGCATCTTGATTTCCGGCCAAAACGTGGGCGGCATACGTTCCCGGTTTTGGATTAAGCGGCGCCGACGTCTTCAACGGGCTTGCAAACGTCACAGGCGCCGACGCGTCGGCCGGTTTGGGTGTCTGGCTTGAGCAGGCGGATGGGGCTATCGCGGTTATAGCCAAGACAAAGCCGAGTAGGGTTAGGCCTCGTGTCCCTACCGAGATGGGCCGGGCTTTGGCGTTACGAACAGGCATCGCGGTTTGCACCCAGGATCAGGCGGGTTCTTGACCGGTGTCGGTGTGGGTATCGGAGTCGGCGTCGGCGACGCACCGGGAGGGCCGCTTTCCAAACAGAGGGTCATGAGCGGATGAATGTTGCGCGCGGTGTTGGGCATGGGCCGCCTTAGCCCCGGGGGACAGGCGAAAATCGCGCCAACCAAATAAATCGCAGCGTCCTGCGGAATACCCTTCGCAACTAGGTAGGTCGAATCGACGGCACCGCCGCCCGCCGTCACGACGCTCCAGGTCGAGGTCGAAGGGGAGTATGACGCGGCTATCTCTCTTCCGGTTTGACCGAGATCGCAGCTGAGCAGGGCGTAATTGCCATATTGCGCGATGTGCACGACTTGCCCAGTGCAAAGCGCGGCTGCTCCGGTAGGATCCGGAACAGCAACGGCCGGCATGGCGATACTGAAAAGAATCACCGCAGCTGTCAGCAAGGCTAAAATCGTCTTCATGACGTTATGTTCCGGCCGCGGTTACGTGCCAGAAGCCCCCTGGCAAATCGTAGCCCGTGTGCCCGGCGTAGTACGCTTCGTAGTTGGCGGGCGAATCCTCCCAGCCGAACACAGCGGGTCCGGCACTTGTCGGGCAACCACCCTCATTTGAAATCACGGTGTGGCAGCCGTCATCTTCGCAGATCCCGATGTGGTTTTCACCGCGAATTGGGTCGCCATCCCCCTGAATCCAAATATCACCTTTGACTGTGCTGCCTTGCGGCACTTGATAACCGTTCCCGGCAGCGAGCCAGTCTCTGATCGTGGGTACATAGTGGGACCCATTCGCAAGCGGCTTCAGACCAGCACCAGCCTGAATTTGTTGAAGCGCCCAAGCGCATGCCTCGCAGCCGTTGCTATCTCCTTTGTCGGTAGGCATCCCCTTGTATATAGTCACCGCGTACGCAGCCCTAGCCGACGCATCACTTAGCGGCGGCGGAGGCGGGGGCGGGAGGCAAATGCCGTTTGGAGTCACCTGGATTACTATATAGTCGTAGGCGACGTAGCCGTTTGTTTGATCTATCTGTTCGACCATAGTCGGCGTTTGTGCTCCCGGAGTCGCCAGGCAGGACGCGGAAACCTGGAAGACCGCCGCCTGCAGGCCGACCGTTCCGGAGGCGTGACGTAAGCATACAATCCGGTGCCAGGGTTCGGGTTGGTAAACCAGTCGTACGTATCAGCACATGGTTGTGTGCACGCAATCGGTAAGGGCAACGCACCTACCGATTGCTGCTGGACGCTTAGATATACAAGCTTGGGTTGTACGGTGCCTGGAGACGAAGCGGGAGTGGGGGAAATTGCGGAAATCCCGGCAGTGGGAGGCGTTGGGCTCACACTCGAGGCCGCGCAACCGGTGGCCGCAAGAACAACTGCCATCGCCGGTAGCAGGTAGCAGACTCTGTTCAACTGCTGACGTCCTGTCAATCCAAGCGTTCACGAGCTCGAAAGAGATCGTGGCAATCGCATAGTAGCACTGGACGTACAAGTAACGCAATGGAACATGCGTTCACCGGCGTTCGGTAGCGAGGGATTTGCCCGGCGAATTAACTATTCGGCAGAGGCTGTCACCCTGACATCGGCGATCACCGGCCCGCACTCGCCGCCGGCCGGATCTTTGCTCTCGAATTGCAGCGTGGTCTGCGGCTTGATCGCCTTGAACGTCCAGCTCTTGCGCGGCCACGTCTTGTCGCGGACGCCCGTCACGTCGCTGTTCACCGTATAGTCCATGAATGCGCCCGCGGCGCTCACGCGCATGTGCTTGATCTTGGGCGCACACTCGTTGTTGCCAGCGAGCAGGAAGCTCACGGTGTACGGGTGTCCGGGCACCGTCGCGAACGACTGCGCGATCGCGCCGATGCCGGGTGTGCCGTCGAGGTCGACGCTGCGCAGGCCGCCGGGCGCGACCCAGTACGTGCCGATCAAATCGACCGTCTGCTTGGTGACCAGCCATCCGTTGATAGCGAACGAGCCCCTCTCAACGGTGATGAACCCGCCGGGTGACGCCGCCTCGGAGAAGTCTCCGTCTTTGATGAGATTGCCGGAGGCAGCGCTCGCGGCAATCGCGCCGGCCAGCGCGAGCAGCAACGTCGCACACGCGAGCCACGCCATGGTCGATCGTTTACGCATCATGTTCCTTTGTATGGAGCCGGTCAGACGGCGACCGGAGCGCCGAGCTGTTCCGGGTTCGTGATGAAGCCGGCGACCGCGGACGCCGCCGCGACATACGGCCCCGTCAGATAGACTTCGCTCTTCACGTGCCCCATGCGGCCGCGGAAGTTGCGGTTCGTGGTCGAGATGCAGCGCTCGCCGTCGCTGAGCACGCCCATGTGGCCGCCGACGCACGGGCCGCAGGTCGGCGTCGAGACGACGCAGTTGGCGTCGATGAAGATCTCCGTCAGCCCCTCGATGATGCACTGCTTGTACACCTTCTGGCTGCCGGGGATGACGATGCAGCGCACGTCTGGATGCACCTTGCGGCCCTTGAGCACTTCCGCCGCCTGGCGCATGTCTTCGATGCGCCCGTTGGTGCACGTGCCGATGACCGCTTGATGGATCTTGATGTCGTTGAGATCCGACGCGTTCTTGGTGTTCTCGGGCAGCCACGGCAGCGCCACTTGCGGCTCGATCGTGGAGCAGTCGATCGTGATCACGTTCTGATACTCGGCGTTCTTGTCCGCGGAGTAGACCGTGTAGTTCTTCTTGCCGACGGCGGCGCAGTACGCCTCGCTCATCGCGTCGACCGGGAAGATGCCGTTCTTCGCGCCGGCCTCGATCGACATGTTCGCCATGGTGAAGCGGCCGGAGATCGGCAGCTCTTTCACCACCGGGCCGGTGAACTCGATCGCCGCGTAGATGGCGCCGTCGACGCCGATGCGCCCGATGGTGGTCAAGATGAGGTCCTTGCCGTGGACGTACGGGCGCAGCGCGCCTTCGTACACGACTTTGATCGTGGGCGGCACGCGTACCCACATCTCGCCGGTGGCGAACGCCGCGGCGATGTCGGTGCTGCCGACGCCGGTCGCGAACGCGCCGAGCCCGCCGTAGGTCGTCGTGTGGCTGTCGCCGCCGATGATCGTCTCGCCGGGGCCGATCATGCCGTTCTCCGGCAGCACGACGTGTTCGATGCCGCCGCGCCCGACCTCGAAATAATTGGTGATGTGCTGCTCTTTGGCGAAGTCGCGCATCAGAGTCGCGAGCGTGGCGGTGGCGATGTCTTTATTGGGCGTGAAGTGGCTCGGGCACAGCGCGATCTTCTCGGGGTCCCACACCTTGGAGGCGCCTTTGATCTTGCGGAATTCGGTGATCGCGACGGCCGCCGACAGCTCGTTTGCCATGACGAGGTCGAGGTCGATGGAGATGATGTCGCCCGGGGAGACGTCGGCCTTGCCCGAGTGCGCCGCGAGGATGGTTTCTGTCAGAGTCATCGGCCGTGCCATGCGCGTCATGGACCTCCTGGGGGGGGGCCGAAACGGTGGATTCTCATGGTTCTTCGCGGGGATGGGCCTGGCCTTTGGCGGCTGCTCGGGAAGAGATTCGCAGCCTCGATGGCCAAGGCTTCGCCGACGTAGGGGTTGATCTTAGATCGATCTGCATAGATGGAGCCCGCGCGATGCTCACACGCAATAGACTGATGACATTGGTCGCCACCGTCGCCGCGATCGCGATCCCGGCTTCGGTCTACGCGTACACGCCGCCGCCGGTCTATCAGCTCACGTTGAAGAAGCCGGACCTCACCATCACCGGCGTCAAGGCTTCGCTCAAGCCGCCGTGCGCGGGCGCGCTGCCGACGCTGCGCTTCCTCGTCACCGTCGCCAACGTCGGCAAGCTCGACATGAAACCTGGTCCGGTGAATCAGGCGCTGGGCGTCACCGGTCCGTCGCATAAACAATACGCGGATCTGCCGTTCATCGCGGGCCGGCGGCAAGGTCGTCGTCGAAATGGACTATGTGCCCCAGGCCGTCGAGACGCCGTCGTACCCGGACGACGCGTTCATGTTCAATGCGAACTCGAGCCACCGGATCGTCGAGTCCAACTACGACAACAACACGTTCACGTTGAAGCCGGCGATCGCGCCGCCGTATTGCGGGTCAGCACCCGCGCCTGCGTCTTCGGATCGGCCTTCTCTAGCTCTTCCCGAAGAACGAGGTGATGTCGAAGAACATGCTCGCCTCGTTGTGGCCGCTCTCGCAGCTAAGGTCGAGCTGGTCGTAGTGGTGGCCGCCGACCGTCAGCGTCGTCTGGTTCAGGATCAGCCACTGCGGGCAGCCGCCGCGGTGCGTCGCGTAATAGCGCTCGAACGCGACGCCGTCGGCTTCGGTGCGCGCCTGCACCACGTATGCGCGGCCGATGCTCGCGCCGTCATGCGGGTCCTGCACAAGCGGGGGGCCGGCGGGCGGCGGCCCGGGCGCCTTCGCATCGAAGAGCGAGATCGCGTGGACGACGCCGGCGTCGAATTCGTACAGCGACGAGAAGCCGTTGCCGTCGTCATACACGACGACCGCCGCGACTTCGCTGAGGCGCCGCCTTCTCGCGGGCAAGCCGCGGCGCGCTTGCACCGAACCGGCTTCGTCGCCGGGCGTGACGCCCCACGGATCGGTCATCCGGTCACCGGCCGGTGTCGGAAATCGGAAACGCGCGCACGTAGGTGATGACGCCGTCGCGCGCCGCGACGATCATGTAGCCGTTCTTGTCGGCCGTCGGGTACCAATCGATGATGGAGCCGTCCGGCAGCGTGCGCACGAGCAGCGGCGGGCCGAGACGGGCGTGGATGTGCGCGAGCTGGTCGCCGGGTGCGATGCCCTGCCACATGTACGCACCGGGCGGCGGCGTTGAAAACGGGGTCGCAGTGGGCGCCGGCGTGGGTGAAGGAGACGGCGACGGCGTCGCACTCGACGCCGCTAGAACGATCGCCGCTATGACCGCTGAAATCAAGCGGCTTTGCGCTTCGCGAGCGACGCCGTGAAAGCCGGCGCGAGAAATCCGATGATGATGCCGAGGACGATGCAGCCGATTGCGGCGATCTGGTCGACGCGGCTCTGATCGTGGAAGTTCTTGATGAGCAGCGCGGTGAGCCCGATGGTGCCGATCGCCGGCAAGACCACGCGCGTGAGGTCGAACCAGCGCGTGCCCTTGCGCAAGAAGTAGACCACGCACGCGGCGCCCGTGGCGATGAACGTCATGCCCAGCAGGATCGAGACGATATTGTCGACGTCGTCGAGGCTCGCATACACCGTGGGCTCGAAACCCAACAAGAGCGCCAACACGAGCGCGCCGAGCGTCACCACGGCGATGCTGAAGGCAGGCGTGCCGAATTTCGGATGGACTCTGCCGAACGCTTTGGGCAGCAGCCCGTCACGCGCGGCGGAGAACAGCAAGCGCGAGAGACCGAGCTGGCCGGTCCACAGCGTCGCGCCTGTGGACACGATCACGGTGAGCACCATCGCCCACGTGCGCCAGCCGCCGCCGAGCTGATCGGCGACATAGGCAAGTGTATCGGTGGCGTGCGCGGCAAGGCCGGAAAGCGGCGCGACGCGCATGAATGCGACCGCGCACACCAGCATGAGCGCGGTCGTGGCGATCAAGGCGACCAGTGCGCTTCGCCCCGGTTGGCGCGTTGAGCCCGTGTTCTCCTCGGACGTATAGGTGGAGATCTCCCAGCCATCCGCGACCCAGATCGCCAGCACCATGGCGGTGAGAAAACCAGAACCGCCGCCTGTGCCCCAAGTGAGCAGCGATCCCGTGTGGCCGCCGGGGACGACGGGATGCATGAGCGCGAAGGCTGCGAAGAGCAGCAACGCGCCGACTTCGAGGATGAGGAAGACGGCCGAAGCGTCGGCGGTCGGGCGCATGCCCCACGCGAGCAGTAAGCCGGCGGCCAAGATCCACGCACTGCCGACGACCGCCACCGCGAGCGGATTGTCAGCCGCTTGTGGTCCCACCAGATGCAGCGGGCTGTTGAGGAAACGCAACGTGTAGACGCCCGCAGGCACCACGGTGGCCATCGCTGCGCCGAAGTACGAGAGCATCACGATCCAGCCTGAGAACGCCCCTGTGCGCGTGCCGAACGCGAGGCGTGCCCACGCATAGGTCGACCCGGCATCGGGGCATTCCTCGCACATGCGATGGAACGCGATCGCGATGAACATGACGGGCACGGTGAGGATGACGAGCGCGAGCGGCGCGCCTGCGCCGGCGGCTGCGATCATCAGTCCGAAGGTGGCCGCGATGGAATACGCGGGCGCCATACTGGCGGACGACAGAATGGAAAGATCGACGAACCCGAGGACGCGAGCGAGGGTTGCCGGCGGCGCTATGCTCGCACGTGGAGACGCCGCTACCGCGAGGTTATCTATTTCTGTGACTCATGGCGTGTTTTGCAGCGTGTGGAGCGCGTTCAATCTTCCGGCACCTTCCTTTGGAATGCAGGCGGGAACGCCGAAGCAGATGTCATCGGCGTTCGATTGGAGCACCGTACGTATGATGCCCGGCGCGAGGCTCCCATCGATGCTGTACATCAGCGCGACGACGCCCGACACGTGCGGCGTCGCTTGGGACGTCCCTGCGATGAGCACCGAGTGATGGCCGGGCTGGATCGCGGTGGTCGAATAGTTGTTGAAGATCCACTGGAGGAAGTCGACGCAGGCCTGCACCTTGCAGTTCTGCTGCGCGGTGTCGGGATCGCCGCCCGGCGCCACGAGTGCCAGGCCGTTGCCGTTGTTCGGCCCGCTGCCCCAGTTCGAATAGCTCGCGATCTTCTCCACCGCCGGGCTCACGGCATCGTTGAGCGCGCTTGCGCCGACGGCGATCGCGCCGTTGCAGTTCGCCGGCGCTGAGAGGTTCGACGCGCCATCGTTGCCGGCCGCGACGATGACCGCGACGTTATGCGCGACCGCGTTGCTGATCGCCGCGCCCTCGACGCCCGTATCGCACGGCTGAGCAGCACCGAGGCTGAGATTGACGACCTTCGCGCCGTGCGTGACCGCCCAATCGATGCCCGACGCGATGTCGGCGGTGCTCGCACCGGGCGTCGGGTTTGCGACCGAGGGCGTCGGGAAGACGCGCACCTCGAGCAATTCGATATTCCAACCCACGCCCGGGAAACGCAGGCTGTTGTTGGTCACCGCTGCGGCGATGGCGCTGACGTTGGTGCCGTGCCCGTCGCCGTCTTGTGCGACTGCGTTGGTGTCTTGCGAGCCGCTGCCGAGATCGAAGACCGCGCTGTTGACGACCTTCTGGCAGACGTCCGCGTTGTTCGCATCGTAGCCGGTGTCGACCACGGCGATAGTGATGGAGCTGCTGCCCTCGGTTATACCCCATGCCGCCGGCATCTGCGTGTAGTACATATCCCATTGTGTCGGCGTGTTGGTGGGCGTCGGATAGGGCGGGCCTGCCCCGAAATCTGGATCGTTGGGGATGACTTCGGTGTAGCGCGCCAAGATCGGCTTGGCCTCGGCGATGCCTTGCGTATGGGTGATCGCGGCGGCGGCGACTTCTGGATCCGACTGCGGCGGTATGCTATACGCAGCGAAGCCGCGCGGACTCGTCGGCCCCACCGCCTGCGCGTTGATGCGCGTCAGCGCGGCCGCGACCGCCGGCTCGGTGCCCGTGCCCGTGAAGCGCACGAGGATCTTGCCGGGGATGAAGCGCGCTTGCGGGCCGCGCGCCGGCGCGCGAGTGAGAATCGGCTCGTTGTCGATGCTCTGCTGCGCGATGCTGGCCGCACCGGAATTGCAGCCGACGAGCGGCGTCGTGCCGGGCGTCGGGGTCGAGCCGCCGCCGGTCGTGCTCTTGCTGCCGCACGCCGCGACGATGGCCGCGAAAATCATGAGGCCGCAGAACAACAAGATGGGCGATGACGCGCCCAAAGAAGGCTTCATTCAGCGCCGTTTTTCTGAGGCCGGACCAGACGGACCTTTAGCGGACTGGTTAAGGGTTTGGAGCTAGAATCCGCCGATGCCGTTGGGCGTGCCGTTGCCCGTCGGGCCGTCAAAACCGGTGCCGGCGTCGCAGATGAACGTGCCCGTGTAATCGGTCAGATAGGCTCCCGTCGGCGTGCACGGCCCGTCGTTGCCGAGCAGCACGTCGTGGAACGAGGCAGTGTGGGAGTACGAGTACGAGCCGTCGTTGATCGACGCGTAGTTGCCGGCGAGCGCATAGACGCTGGCGATGATGGGCGTCGCGACGCTCGTGCCGCCGTAGACGACCCAACCGCCCGCTCCATAGGTCTGATAGACGGCGACGCCCGTGCCCGGGTCGCCCACAGCGGCCACGTCATTTTCGATGCGGTTGCTGCACACGCTCGTGTAGGTTGGTCCGAGCGCTGCTTGCCAGGCGGGCTGAGGTTCGTAGAGGCTGCAAAGGCTTCCGGTACCCTCAGTGCCAGGGATCGAGTTCCACACGCTTTCCGATTGCGAAGGCTGTCCGGCATTGATCAGCCGCGTGCCGCCGACCGAGGTGACGTACGCGCCGGCTGCCGGATAACCGCCTGGATAGTCGCCGTCACCGGCCGCAAACGTCATCGGGACTCCGGGATGGTGGAAGTACGTCGTATCGGTAGACGTTTCTCCGGAGAATTCGCCCCCGCTCCAGCTGTTCGAGATGACGCTGGCGCCGCACAGACCGGCGGCGGTGTTCTCGGCCGTGCCAAGATTGAAGAACGAGTTGTCCGTCGCTTCGACGAGCACGATCTCGCAATTCGGGCAGATCGCCGACGCCATGTCGACGTCGAGTGATTCCTCGCCCGCCCAGCCGCTGTTCGGCCCAGGCAGCGGCGCCGACAGTCCGGATTGATTCACTTTCAAGAAGCAGCCGTTGGCGGTCGTGCACGCCGAAAGTCCGAATGTCGAACGATAGACGGCGAGGTCTGCTTCTGCATTCGGATCGTCAAAGGCGTCGACGATGGCGATCGTCGCCGCGGCACCGTTCGAGGCCGATGCTGAGGTGAGACCATAGGCCGACTGCAGGTCTGTCGGACCGTAGCCTGATGGTAGCGCGGGTCGGATGATGTCGGTG
Organism: Vulcanimicrobiota bacterium; assembly: GCA_963805945.1. Lineage (GTDB taxonomy): Bacteria > Vulcanimicrobiota > Vulcanimicrobiia > Eremiobacterales > Eremiobacteraceae > JAFAHD01. Next base: position 36,105 of record CAWDVP010000005.1, read on the forward strand.
CGGATCCACGACATGCAGCGGGCGCTTCTCGGCCCTGGGGTCCCGCAGACACGCCGCGCAGGACCAGGTCCGATGCGCAGCGGTCGAACCGCGAAGGTCGTCGGCCGCGGGATGAAGCGCAGGCGACCCAGCATGCGGCTGATCTTGTTCGGGCAGCTGATCGGCGTGCCCGTCGGGGTCGGCGAGGCCGTCGGAGTCGGCGTGGGCGTGGGCGTCGGGGTGTGCGTCGGTGTCGCCGTTGGCGTCGGCGTTGGAGTGGGCGTGTGCGTCGGTGTCGCCGTCGGCGTAGGGGTTGGTGTGGGCGTGTGCGTCGGCGTTCCCGTCGGCGTGGGCGTCGGCGTCGGCGTGTGCGTCGGTGTCGCCGTCGGCGTAGGGGTTGGTGTGGCCGTCGGTCCGCCGGTCGGTGTCGGCGTGGATCCTTTAGGTGTCGGCGTCGGCCCTTGGAGAACGCTGGGTGTGCCGCCGCCACCGCTCGCGCATGCGACGACAAATATCAAGATCATCGCGGCAGCAAAGAGCGCGATGTGTGGGCCAAACGCGATGAAACGCCGCTTCATACCTTCCACGGGTCATCGTCATTCGAGGTTAAGGCCTTGAGCGGCTGTGATTTGCCGTCACACCTTGGAGTGCTTAGCGCGTGTGGACCTTCCGGCTAGAAGCCACCGATGCCGTTTGGCGTACCGTTGCCCGTTGGGCCGTCATAGCCCACTTCGGCGTTACAGAGCAAGAGAAGGCCGGGGCACGAACCGTTGCTTCCGGAGGTTATGTCGTTAAGGTTGCCGGTGTGCGCATAGGAGTAAGAACCGGCCGTGATGCTGGCACCGTTGCCTGCGAGCGCGTAGACGCCAGCGATGATCGGCGTCGACACGCTGGTTCCGCCGTACACGACCCACCCTGGGCTGGCATACGTATCGTACACTGCGACGCCGGTGTTCGGGTCGGCTACCGCCGACACGTCAGCGGCGACGCGTTTTCCACACACGGCGGTAATAGCTGGCAGAGAAGCCTGCCATGACGGCTGAGCGATGTAGAGACTGCAGTCGCTGCCGCCAAAGGACCAAACGGTTTCCCCGGTGCTCACACAAGGTCCGGGTAGTTTCGCCGTGCAGAGCGTCGTGCCGCCGACCGACGTCACGTATTGAGAGCTGGTGGGATAGCCGTCGAACGCCGTGTCCGGGTAGCCGCTATCCCCACTGGCGAAGGTGATCATCACGCCGGGATGGTTGAAGTGCACCTCGTCCGTGGCCTCCGTGTTGTATTCGTTCCCGTCCCAACTATTCGAGATGACTGTCGCACCGCACGTGGTGGCAGCGGTGTCCTCGGCGGTGAAGAAATCTGTGTTGCCTTGGCTGTTCGCCTCGACGAGCACGATCTCGCAATTCGGGCAGATCGCAGACGCCATGTCGAGGTCGAGCGATATCTCGCCGGCCCAGCCTGCGTCGGGCGTCGGGTAGTTGGTCGCTAGCCCGTTTTGGTTCACCTTCATGAAACAGCCGTTGGCCGTCGTGCACGCCGGCAGCCCGAAGTTCGACCGGTACACGCCGAGGTCGGCTTCCGCGTTCGGGTCGTCCTGCGCGTCAACTATGGCGATCGTCTGATTGGCGCCGTTTGCCGACGCGGCCGCCGTGAGATTGTACCAGCCCTGTAGGTCTGAGGGGCTGTAGCCCGACGGGGAGACCGCCGAATGGATGTCCGTCCGAATCCACGACTCACAGTGCATAAATCCGGGACCCGTGGGAGGACATACCCTACGTGCCGGGCCAGGGCCGATCCTAGCGGAGATTCTTGCGACGCCGAGGTGCGGTGTCATGCGCATCAATGCCAACGCACGCTCGGCTCGGTGCGCTTTCAATGTGCTACACGAGAGCGGGCCAGCAGTGGGGGTCGCGGTCGGCATCTGCGTCGGCGGCGACGTGGGCCCGGTCATCGTCGTTCCGCCGCCGCCGCATGCGGCGATGAACACCATGATCAGAGCCGCTGCAAAGAAGACGATATACGGACCGAATGCCGACACACGCTGCTTCATAGGCGTGCCTTTCCCAGGACCGCTCTAGGCAACCCTTTATTCCTTAAGATGACGAGGGGTTTGTGACGCGGCCTTCCTCATACGTGCCCCTGGTCAGCTCGTAATACGCCACCTCGAAGTTGTAATAGCGCCGCAGCCCGTTATAGGTGAGCCCGGTCTTCTCCAGCACCCGGCGCGACGCGGCGTTTTCAGGCCGCGCGACTCCGACGATCAGCTCGAGTCGGAGCGTCTCGAAACCGTGTTTGACGACCGCCTGCGCCGCCTCGGTCGCGAAGCCGTTGCCCCAGAAGCGCTGGCCGAGCGCGTAGCCAACTTCGATGAGTTCGGTCTTGTCGAGCCGTTGCAGCACCGAATGGCCGATGAGTTGCCCCGATGCGCGTTCTATAGTAGCCCACACTTGATCGCGCGGGTCGCGCTTCGGATCGCTCACGCGGGCGAATGAGGCGAGCGATTCAGGTCTCGAGCGCGCGGTGCCGTCGCCCGACAGAAAGCGCATGACTGCCGGATCCGAGAGAATGCGCTCGTAGTACGGTTCGAAATCATCCGGCGCGAACGGCCGTAGCAGCAGGCGTGGGCTTTCGATGATCGGCGGCCTCACGGGCGCGCAGCCTTCCATAACATCGAGAGAGCGGCAATCGCCGCGCGGTATTGCACCATCTCGCGGTCGCCGGGCAGCATGAGTTTGCGCACGTCAGCGTTGCCGTCGGGCGTGGTGAGCGCGACGTACACCAGGCCGACCGGCTTCTCGGGTGTGCCGCCGTCTGGGCCAGCGATGCCGGTCACGCCAATGCCGCACGACGCGTGCAGCTCCGCCTGCACGCCGACGGCCATCGCGGTGGCGACCTCTTCGCTCACCGCGCCGTGTTGCTCGATCAGATCCGGCGCGACATCGAGAAAACCGACCTTGGCCTCATTCGCATACGACACCACGCCGCCCAAGTAGTAGTCCGAGGCGCCGGGCACGCGCGTGAGCATCGAGGCGATGAGCCCGCCCGTGCATGATTCAGCCGTGGCGAGCGTCCAGTCGCGCGCGCGCATCAAGTCGCCGACGACAGCTTCGATGGAACCGCCGTCGACCGCATAGATGCAGTCGGGCAGACGCTCCCGCACGCGCGGCTCGAGCTCGTCGAGCATGGCAAGCGCCTGTTCGCGCGTGTCGGCTTTCGCGGTGAGCTTCACGTCCACTTGGCCGAAGTGCGCGAGCACCGCGATGCTGGGGTTGACGCCGGCGTGGAACATGTCGGCGATGCGCTGGTCGAGATCGGATTCGCCCAAGCCGATGGTCTTGAGCACGCGCGTGACGATCGTGCCTTTGATGCCGTAGCGTTTGACGACCCACGGGATCACCTGGTCGGCGATCATCGCCTTCATCTCGCGCGGCACGCCGGGCACGGCGGCGACCGCGCGGCCTTCTTCTTCTATGATGAAGCCGGGCGCGGTGCCGAGCGGATTGTCCATGACGATGGCGCCGCGCGGCATCATGGCCTGTCGTATGTTGTTCTCCGCCATCGGCCGGCCGAGGCGTTCGAACATGCCGCGGATGCGTTTGAGGCTGGGCTCATGCAGCTCGAGCGGCCGGTTCGTGGCTTTGGCGATGCCCTCTCGGGTGAGATCGTCGACGGTCGGGCCGAGCCCACCGGCGCACACGACGCACTCCGCGCGCCCCATCGACTCACGTACGGCAGCGGCGATGCGCAGTTCGTTGTCGCCGACCGACGCCTCGCGGTGCACGTCGACGCCGGCATCCGCCAACGCTTTGGCGATGAAGGCCGTGTTGCTATCGACGAGCTGGCCGAGCAGCAGCTCGGTGCCGATCGTGATGATCTCGGCCGACGCCACTACTTGGGCTCGAGCAGCTCGACGACGATCCCGTTTGGATCTTCCACCATGGCGAGCGCGCGCGTGCCGCCGGGCGACTTCTTGGGCTCTTTCACGATCTTCACGCCGTCGCCGCGTAAGCGCTCGACGACAGCCGCGACGTCCCCGTCGACTTCGAGCGCGAGATGCTCGTAGCGGTTGCCAAGCGCATACGGTTCGTGCGCCTCGAGGTCGTAGACAAGCTCGATGTACGCGTTCCAATCCCGGCCGACGAACGCCATGTCGGCGTTGCCCTCGTAGTGCGCCTTGTCGAGGAGTTTGAGACCGAGCTTCTTGGTGTAGAAATCGATCGACTCGTCCATGTCGTTGACGAAGATCGAGGTGTGGAGATATCTTGACACGGGTCACGCCTTCCGGTGGAGCGGTCGAATACATTCGACCGTGCGAGCGCTCGTTTACTCGACCGTAGTTCCCGGCAGCGGGCGGCGGGAACCTCTCAGGCGAAGGCGTGCGGATGGTCAGGTCCGCTCTTCTCGCGTTGTTCGCGCTCGCTGCGTGCGCGGCCGTCGCGCTGGCGCAGCCAAGCGACGACCCCAACCGGCTCACCGTCACGCTCACGACCGACACCCCGCAGTACATCGGCCCATGCCCGACCGTCATCGAATTCGCGGGCCTCATCGTCGGGCCGCCGGGCACCATCGTGCAATACAAGTTCACGCAGCGCTATGGCATCCAGCCGCCGCCATACATGCCGTCGGTGATGGCGACTATACCGCCATCCGGCCGGCTACATGTCTTCGATGCGGTCGTGATCGACGCCGCGCATGCGGGCGGCCACGGCGAGGATCTGGTCGTGACGCCGGGCGCGCTCACGGCGACCGCGGCGCTCTACGCCTCGTGCGTTTCCGCGACGAACTAGCGCGTAGGGTCGCTCGCTAGCGACGCACGGGGATGAGTTTCCGCAATCCTTTGTCGCGCAACAGAAGGCCCAGCCACACCAAGACGCCCATGATGACCGGGAAGATCTCTTCGAACGTCGGCGAGCCGGCGCGCACCTGGATGGCGGTCGCGCCGCCGAGGTAGCCCGTGAGCAGGACCGCGCCGAGCACGGCGGTGCGTGGAATCACGTAAAGGATGACGCAGAGCAGTTCGAGGACGCCGATCCAGAGCGTCAGACCCATGGGGAATTGGAGACGTGTCATCGCGTCGATGACCGGGGCGGGCTGGAACATATGCAAGCCGGCGTCGAAGAGCAAGAACAGCGCTGCGATCGCGGTGAGGATGCGGCCGGCCCAGAGGGTCGCCCTCATTTTTTCTTCTTCTTCTTCTTGGCGGGCTTGGCGAGAACGCTGAGCTCCCAACGATAGCCGTCGGGGTCGAAGAACCACAACCCCATGTTCTTCGAGCCCTGCGCTTCGGGCCCGATCTCGTCGCCGGGGTCTTCCACCTTGACGCCTTTGCGCTTGAGCTCGGCGAGCGCGGCGCGCAGCGCCTTCATGTCCTTCAAGTGGAATGAGACGTGGTCGAGCACTTCCGGCCGCGGCGTGCCCTTGAGCAGCACGATCGCCACATCGTCATTGCCGATGACGACGCCGCCGGGAAACGCGAAGTACTCCTTGAGGTTGAGGTTCTTCACCCACCAGCGCGCGCTTTTCTTGGGGTCGCGCACGCTGATGCCGAAGTGGCCGACGGTGCCGAGTCTTACGGGCATAACGGTCTCCTAATCGTTGACGACGCCTAATGCGGGATTATCGGCGGCGGTGTCTTCACCTGTTGCGGCGGCATCGGCATCATATCCGACGCCTTGGGATGCACGCCTGGATCACTGCAGACCACAGCGCCGGCGTTATTGCCCGCGCACACGCGGTAGAGAAGATTGGCGTTGGTGAAGGCCATGATGTTGACGGCCATATGGCCGCTGCTCCCGGACGGCAAGATGACGGTGTACGCACCGACTGCGGCCGGCAGTCGCGCGCCGACGTTGCTAAACCGCAGTGGGCTCACAAACGAGCTCTGGACTTGGAAGTAATCGGTGCCCTCGTCGCCTCGTGCCCAGCCGACGCTGACCTGCAGGTCCGACATACGAAGCGCATTGACCCACGCGGGCGCTTTCGGACCCGGACGAGTTCGTCCGATGGTGAGACTAACTGTGTTGGAAGCTCCTCGTGAGTCGTGCAACTGGACCGTATACACGCCCGGCTTGGATCTCAGGTCGTTGGGAACCCAAATATCCATGAAGCCATCACTGAACCAAGCCCTGCCGATAAGGGCGCCTTCGCCGCCTATCGTCGCAGTCGTGTCGTCCGGCATGTCGGTCCCTCGGACTCGCACGAGGTAGTCGAATGTGCCCGTCAGACCGACGTCGCGTTGATTCGGGCTCACTGAGCTGAGCGTGGGAGGTCCACTCGGTAGTGCCATCAGCGGCACGGTGAAAATATTGCCCGGAACGCCGCGCAAGACGACCTGAAATTCCAGTCCTCCGTACACGGTCTGTGAGAAGTTGACGCACTGTAACTCGGCGCGGAGCTCGCCCGACGTCCAGCCGGTCATGTTCGTGGGCGCGAATGAACCGCCGTTGTGCCGCACCATGATCCGGACGTCGGAGTTGATCGTGTAGCCGGTGGTGTCCGGCGCGATGAGACCGGAGCCGTACAGCGTCACGCTGCGCGAGGATGAATATGGGCCGAGGCACACATACAGGCTCTTCGGATCGATGGAGGTGATGTTCGGATTCGCAGCTACAGGCGCAAGCCCGGCGAGACAGCATAGGGCGACGAGCGCCACAGACAGGCATCGAGCGGAGGATGGCATGGCGGGACGCTCCTCTGCGGCTAGTAGTCGACGGGACGCAGATAGAATTCGTTGATCGCGGTGGTCGAGAGCAGTGCGGTGGTTGCGAGGTGGCGCTTCCAGTGCGTCGAGTCCACGCGCCGCTTCACCAACTCGACTTCCGAGGCGGGATAGCCGGCCGCGATGATGTCCTCGACGCGATAGCCGCGTAAGAGGCGGTTGAGGATCTTGTCGGCGCGCGCGTAGGTGATGCCGAGGTCTTCTTCATCCGTCTGGCCGCGGATGAGATCGGCGGTCGCGGGTTTGTCGACGATCGCCGCCGGCACGCCGAGGTGCCGCGCGAGCGCCCACACCTGCGTCTTGAAGAGGTCGCCGATCGGGTTGATCGGCGGCGAGTCGTCGCCGTGCCAGGTGAAGTAGCCGAACATGCGCTCCGTCTTGTTGCCGGTGCCGATCGGCAGGCCGTCGATCTTGGCGGATTGGTCGAAGAGCACGATCATGCGCATGCGCGCCATGACGTTGCCGCGCCGCAGCGGCGAGGCGTCCGGTTCTTTGTTGAGATAGCCGTCGACCGCGTCGCTGATGTCTATGACGCGATCCTCGATGCCGGTGTCCTTGATGACGAGCGCGCCGTGTTCGAAGCTCTCGCTGCTCGATGTGCGATAGGGCATGCGTACGCCGAGCACGTGCTCGGGTCCCAGCGCGCGGGCGCACAAATATGCCACGACGGCGGAGTCCACGCCGCCCGACACGCCGACCACCGCGTTTTCGATGCCGCGCCGGCGCACGAGTTCGTCGCGCAAGAAATCCACCAGCCAGCGCTCGGCGAGCGCGGGGTCGATGACGGGCGCGTCGTCGCTCTTCGGCGCGTGGACGACGGCGAAACGTGCGGGGCTCATCGGCGTCTCTTGGCGGGTTTCTTGGTTTTGATGGCTTTCTTCGTCTTGGCGGCGCCCTTGATAGCGGCCGGCTTCTTCTTCGCCACGCCGTTGACGTGCGCGACGCGGCGCGTCGGCGTTTGGTAATCGAGCAGTGCGGGAATCAGCTCGGGCAGGTTGGCCTCGAGATCGCCGAGCGCGGGCAGCGCGGCGCGCGCCACCGCGACGTCTTCGAGATCGACTTGCGTGCGCACGATCGCGTTGCCGGAGAACGGCGCCTCGGCGCGCAGGTCGCCGAACGGCCCGACGAGGCGCGACGCGCCGGTGAAGCCTTTGCCGCCTTCGAAGCCTGTCAGTCCGGCGTAGGCGATGAACACGCCATGTTCGGCGGCGGCGACGCGGATGATCTCGCGCCACATGCGCACGTTGTCGGGTTCGAAATCTTCCATGCCGCGGCCGGGCGAGGCGCTGGGGATATAGATGATCTGCGCGCCGCGCAACGCGGCGACGGTGGTCGCGATCGAATGGCAGGCGTCCTCACAGATGAGGATCGACGCGCGGCCATGCGCGGTGTCGAAGACGTCGACGCTGCGGCCGCGCGAGACGAAGCGCTCCTCGTCGAAGACGCCGTAGGTCGGGAGAAACAACTTGCGATGGACGTGGCGGATGCGCGGCTCGCTGCCGAGGGTCGCGTAGAGCGCGCTGTTGTAGAGCGTGTCCTCGGCGTCTCGCTCGTAGAAGCCGAGCACGATGTCGATGTTCGTCTTCTTCGGCAGCTGCGGCTTGGCGAGCTGCTGCAGGCGTTTGAGCGCCTCGCGTGCGGTGAGGCTGACGTCGCGGACGCCGCCTTCGACGAAGTAGCCCGATAGTGAGGCTTCCGGGAAGACGACCACATCCGGCATGCCGCCGCGATCCGCTGCCAGGGCTTGGAGCGCCTCGCCGACGGCGCGCAGATTCGCCTCGACGTCGCCCTTGCGCGGGGCGAACTGGACGAGCGCGAGCTCGAATTTCTTTGAGCGCGGCATGTTGTGACGATGCTTCGCGCTTCGCGTGCGGGTGCCCCGCGGCGCCGAGGGGAAGGAACTTCCGTCGCTGCGGGTTCGTTATCGTACCGTGGTGGCAAGGCCAATGTAGGGGCGCATCTTTAGGTGCGCCCAAGGCACCATCCGCGGATGGTCGCAAGGGGGCAAAGGGCGCATGAGAATCGGCAAAGGGACTCTGTTCGGACTGTTGATCGCGGGGCCAGTGTTGTGGCTCGCGGCCACGTCCGCCGGCGCTGTGCCGGGCCGCGCTATCGACATCGGGCCGATCGCCCTCGGCTCTCCGACGGCGACGCCTAGTTCGACCCCCACACCCACGCCGACCCCAACGCCGACGCCGCACCCGACGCCCACGCCGACGCCAGTGGCGACACCTACTCCGACCCCGTCGCCGACCGCGCCGCCCACTGCTCCGCCGACCGCATCGCCGACACCCACCCCGACGCCGGCCCCGACGGCACCACCCACTCCGACGCCGACGCCTGCGCCGACCCTGCATCCGCGCACCGCGCCCTCAACGCCGACGCCCACGCCGTCACCGACACCGCCGCCAACGCCGACGCCGCCAAGCGGCGCGCAACGCGTGGTGCTCCAGCCGCCGATGAATTCGCTCAACAAGAGCTACGTCAATTCGGCGTGCCAGCAGAACGAATCGGTGACCACGTTGCAGCCTTCGTTCGGCGAACAGCTCGTCGGGTGGCTGACCTCAGGCACGCCGCGCTGCGGCACCGTGTACCGTGCCGCCGTCTGGTTCCGCGATATCCCGATGAAGGTGACCGTCGAGCAGGCGATCCTCACGTTCTACGTCTCGCGCAGCTCCTCGAGCTCGCAAGGCCATCCGCTGAGCGGCAACGTGTCGTGCGCGGCGCAACTGCAAGTCGCCAGCGCGATGTGGATGAACAATCCGAACAGTCCGACGGCGTTGTTCGGCACACCGTATCAGACGTTCCCCGCGGACCAGCCCGGCGATACCGAGCGCTTGGGTCCGTTCTCGATCAGCAACGGCATGTTCGTCGCGATCGACGTGACGCAAGCCGTGCAGCAATGGTCCAACGGCGCGCGCCCGAACTACGGCTTCGTGCTCGTGCCCGATCACGCCGATTTCTCGGCCACGCAGGGGCGCTGCATGAGCCTGTACCGGGGCTTCACGCTGACCGTCGACTCGAAGTAGCAGCCGACTCTTCCCGGGCTTTTCGTCCCGCTTTTTGGCGCCTTCAGGCTATCCCCCGACGGGGATGGCCTGGGGACGGTTTGTGGGGAAAACGGCTGGATTGCCCATGTGGTGGGGCTTTGCCATTGTACGAACGGCCGTTCGAAAATTCTCTTGAAATGACCACATTTACGCTATATAATGGGGTCCATTAGGGCGTCTACCACTATAGGTAGGCCCGGACAGGCGTTCGTCGAACTATTGTGCGCTAGTCTGCAGACTAGCCGATTCTGAGTCTCCGCGCGAGCCTAGAGAGAGAAAGGACACCTACTTCCATGAAGATCCAGCGTCGCTTCACCCAACCCGGCGTCGACCCGCTCGACACCATCGAATGGGATCACCGCTCTTCCGTCATCCGCGAACCAGACGGCACCGTGGTCTTCGAGATGCACGACATGGAAGTGCCCAAGAGCTGGTCGCAAGTCGCGTCGGACATCTTGGCGCAGAAGTATTTCCGCAGGGCCGGAGTACCGAAGCCCGATGGCACGGTCGGTGGGGAGACCTCAGCACGCCAGGTGATGCGCCGGCTCGCAGGCTGTTGGACCGATTGGGGACGCCGCTACAAGTATTTCGACACCGAGGAAGACGCCGCCGCGTTCGATGCCGAGATCACGCACATGCTGATCAATCAGATGGCAGCGCCGAACTCGCCGCAATGGTTCAACACGGGGCTCGCGTACGCATATGGCATCACGGGGCCGGCGCAAGGCCATTATTTCGTCGATCCGGACACGCAAGAATTGACGCGCGCGAAAGATTCGTACACGCATCCGCAGCCCCATGCGTGCTTCATCCAATCCGTTGATGACGATCTCGTCAACGATAATGGCATCATGGACTTGTGGGTCCGCGAAGCGCGTCTGTTCAAATATGGTTCAGGAACGGGCACCAACTTCTCGAACCTGCGCGCCGAGGGCGAGAAGCTTGCCGGAGGCGGCACGTCGAGCGGCCTGATGTCTTTTTTGCGTGTCGGCGACCGCGCGGCTGGTGCCATCAAGAGCGGCGGCACGACGCGCCGCGCGGCGAAGATGGTCATCTTGGACATGGACCATCCGGACATCGAGAAGTTCATCAATTGGAAGGTCGAGGAAGAGAAAAAGGTAGCCGCACTGATCGCGGCCGGCTATGCGAGCTCGTACGAGGGCGAAGCATACCAGACCGTCTCCGGCCAGAACTCCAATAATTCCGTGCGCGTGCCGGATAGATTTATCGACGCCGTGCGCAAGGACGGCCCGTGGGATCTGATATGGCGTCGCGACAAGTCTGTAGCACGTACGGTGCGTGCGCGCGATCTGTGGGATCAGATCGCCCGCGCCGCATGGAGCTGCGCCGATCCGGGCGTCCAGTACGACGACATCATCAACTCGTGGCACACCTGCCCGGCCGGCGGCCGCATCCGCGCGACAAATCCGTGCTCCGAATATGTCTTCCTTGATGACACAGCGTGTTTCGCTCCCGAGACGAAGATAAGCACGTTTGATGGGGCCCACGAGATTGAGAGACTTTACAAGAAGCAGCAGAGCGGAGAGCCTATTTTCGTGAGGACCGCCATCAAGGCAGAACACGATGACACTCGAGATTCGACGAAAGTGCGGCCTGCGCTCATAACCAAGATCGGTGAGAAGCCTGTCTTCCGGATGACCCTAGGTAACGGTCGCTCGATTCGTGTCACAGCCGACCACAAGTTCTTGACCGAAAAACGGGGTTGGCAGAGGCTGGATCAATTGGCGATCGGTCACGACAGGGTTCAGACCGCCTCTGTCAGTGGATTGGAGTTACGTGAGCCGGTGCTGACGGCATCAGGGACGCCTGGTCCGCTGGCGCGTGGCGTAGAGCTCGATCGCAAATTGGCAGAGATCTTGCGCACTGACTATACATCGGCCTTGGTTAACGAAATCGTGCCGGCAGGTGTGGCGTGCGTCTACGATGTCACCGAGCCTGAAACGCACTCAGTGATCGCCGAAGGCATGATCGCGCACAATTGCAACTTGGCGTCGATCAACCTCATGAAGTTCTACGACGCCGAGAAGAACCAAGTCGACGTCGAGAGCTACCTGCACGCGACGCGTCTCTGGACGATCGTACTCGAGATCTCTGTCCTCATGGCGCAGTTCCCGAGCCCGCAGATCGCGCGCAAGTCCTATGAATACCGCACGCTGGGCTTGGGCTATGCCAACCTCGGCACGCTGCTCATGGTCTCCGGCATCCCCTACGACTCGCCGCGCGCGCTCGCGGTGACGGGCGCCCTCTCTGCGATTCTCACCGGCGAATCGTACGCGACGTCGGCGGAGATGGCGCGCGACCTCGGCCCGTTCCCGCGCTTCAAGGACAACGCCGACGCGATGCTGCGCGTCATGCGCAATCACCGTCGCGCCGCGTACAACGCCATCGCCGCCGAGTACGAGGAACTCTCGGTGGTCCCGATGGGCATCGACCCGTCGCTGTGCCCGCCGTATCTTCTCGCCGCGGCTCGCGAGTCATGGGATAACGCCGTCGCGCTCGGCGAGCAGCACGGCTATCGCAACGCTCAAGCCACTTGTATCGCGCCGACCGGAACCATAGGTTTGGTCATGTCGTGCGACACGACCGGCATCGAGCCCGACTTCGCGCTCGTGAAGTTCAAGAAGCTCGCCGGGGGCGGCTACATGAAGATCATGAACGAGTCCATCCCGTTGGCGCTCAAGAACCTCGACTACACGCAGGCGCAGATCGACGACATCGTGCGCTACGCGAAAGGCTCCGGCTCGCTCTACGGCGCGCCGTACGTCAATGCCGAGACCCTCAAGGCGCACGGTTTCAACGACGACGACATCGCCAAGATCGAGAAGGCGTTGCCGGCCGCGTTCGAGATCGGCTTCGCGTTCAACCAGTACACGTTGGGCGAGCCGACGATGCAGCGCCTCGGCCTCACCTCCGAGCAGTACAACGATGCCGACTTCGAGCTGCTGCGCACGCTCGGCTTCTCGCGTGAGGAGATCGAGACCGCCAACAACTACATCTGCGGCACCATGACCATCGAGGGCGCGCCTCATCTCAAGGAAGAGCACTACGCCGTCTTCGACTGTGCCAACAAGTGCGGCAAGCTCGGCCGGCGCTTTATCCACCACATGGGCCACGTCCGCATGATGGCGAGCGCGCAGCCGTTCATCAGCGGCGCGATCAGCAAGACCATCAACATGCCCAACGAGGCCACGGTCGACGAGATCAAAGAAGCCTACATGCGCTCGTGGGAGCTCGGGCTCAAGGCGATCGCGTTGTATCGCGACGGCTCCAAGCTCTCGCAGCCGCTCTCGAACAAGAGTTCCGACAAGACCGCGCAAGACGACGACAAACAGCTCGCGCTATCGGAGGAGTTCGCCAAGCAACTGGAAGCGGCGCGTAAGCAGCGCGCCGAAGAGCTGCGGCCGGACGAGATCCTCGCTGCCGCACAGCGCATCCTCGCCAACGCCACCTCGACCGACTTCAAGCGGCAGTTCGCCAAAGCGATCGAGCGCAACCGGCTGCCGGCGAAGCGTCGCGGCTGGACGCAGAAAGCGAAGATCTCCGGCCACACGGTCTTCCTGCGCACCGGCGAGTACGCGGACGGCACGTTGGGCGAGATCTTCGTCGATCTGCACAAAGAAGGCGCGTCGTTCCGAAGCCTTATGAATTGCTTTGCTATAGCGGTGTCCATCGGATTGCAGTACGGCGTGCCGCTCGAGGAGTTCGTCGACAAGTTCGTGTTCACGCGCTTCGAGCCGAACGGCTTCGTCGATCATCCGAACATCAAGCATGTCACGAGCGTCATCGACTACATCTTCCGCGTGCTCGGCATGGAGTATCTCGGCCGCACCGACTTCGTGCAGGTCAAGCCGGAAGATCGCGACGTCGACGCCACCAATCACGACGAGATCGCGCAAGCGGAGTTCGATGCACGGGTCGCCGCGCTGCAAGCCACCGAGGACACGGCGGAAAACCACGTCGCGGCCGAACCGCCGCGTCGCACTCCCGGCGGCAAGAACGGCAATGGCTCCGGCCCAGCCGCGAAGGCCGCTTACGCGCTACCCGCCGACACCGAGCTCGCCGCACACGTGGCGGCTGCCCGATCGCGCGAGGCGCAGATGGCATCAATGATGGGCGACGCGCCGCTCTGCGACGTGTGCGGCGCGATCACGCGGCGCAACGGCGCGTGCTACGTGTGCGACAGCTGCGGTCGCAGCATGGGCTGCTCCTAAGAGTCCAGGAACATGGGCGACGGCGTGAAACCCGCCGTCGCCTTTTTCTTTTCAAGCGCTTTCAGCAGGAAGAAGCAGGCCGTGCCAAGGAGGGCCACAACCCTTGTTCACTTCTGCTGATTCCTACGAACGCTTCATGGGCCGCTGGAGCCGCCTGCTCGCGCCGCAATTCGTCGAGTTCGCAGGCGTGGCCGACGGCCAGGACGTTCTCGACGTCGGCTGCGGCACCGGTTCGCTTTCTCAAGCGATCCTCGACGCGGCACCGAATGCGCGCATCAGCGGCATCGATCCGGCACCCGCTTTCATCGCCTTCGCGACGGAACACGTGCCCGGCGCTCGCTTCGAGGTCGGTGACGCGCAGCATCTGCCCTACGGCGCCCACGTCTTCGACGCCGCGCTCGCACTCCTGGTCTTCAATTTCTTCGACGATCCCAAGAAGGCGCTGCTCGAGATGCGCCGGGTGACGCGCCCGGGCGGTTGCATCGCCGCGGTGGTATGGGACCACGTCGCGGGCATGCCCATGCTGCGCACATGTTGGGAAGCGGCCGAAACGATCGACCCGAGCTTGCGCGATTCCGAACAAGAGCCCCAGCCGACACTCGACGTGGACAAGATGGAAGCATTGTGGACCGGCGCGGATCTGCGCGAAGTCAAACGCAGCGCACTGACCATCACCATGCGCTTCGCCGCGTTCGACGATTTCTGGCTGCCCTTCACGCAAGGCCAGGGACCCGCCGGCGCATACGTCCGCAGCCTAACGCCCGAGCTCCACTACAAGCTCCAGACCGAGCTGCGCTCGCGCATCCTCAAAGGCGGTGACGACGGACCCTTCGCGCTGGACGCGCGTGCCTGGGCCGTGCGCGGATTGGCGCCCTAAGACCCGAGCTTCGCTCTGGCACTACAGCGGTCGAATAAATTCGACCGCTACATCACCGCGCTACTTCTTCAGCGTCGCCGAGAGCGTGATCGGCACAGCCGACAACGCGACCGACACCGGACAACCCTTCTTGGCGTCCTCGGCGATGGTCTTGAACTGCTCCTCGCTCACGCCGGGCACGACCGCTTCCATCACCAGATCGATGCGCGCGATCCGGAAACCGGCCGGCGTCGACTCCAGGTTGACGCTCGCGGTCGTCGCCACGCTCGTCGGCGGGAACCCGGCGCGCGTCAGCGCGCCCGACGTCGCCATGCTGAAACACCCCGCGTGTGCGGCGGCGATCAGCTCTTCGGGATTCGTCCCCTTGCCCTCGCCGAAGCGCGAATCGAACGAATACGCGCCGTCGAAGGCGCCTCCGCCGAAGCGCATGTGACCATGGCCGCCCTTGAGATCGCCTTCCCAGCGAGCATCAGCTTTTCGTACGGGCATATCAACCTCCAGATGTGGTGCTCGCCGCATCGCGCCACACGTAGCGCTCGTCGACGAAGAAATCCCCCTTGGGGAAATGGACCACCGCGCTGCGCGACACCGGCAGACCTGTCACCGTCGAGATGAACAGCGTCTCCTCGGCCGCCTTCTTCTGCGGCGTCCAGTCGATGATATATGAGATGCCGACCGTGCCGGCGTCAGGTGCCTTCGCCCAGGTGAAATCATGTGCAATCACGGCCGTGCGCGGCGAAGACTCCGGCAAATCGCCGGTGATCAGAGACGAGGCATCGTGCATGAAGCCCAGCCGGAAGAGCAAGAACGTGACGCTGTCGGCCAGCGCTTTTGGCGCGGGCTGCGACGTCAGCTTCGCGGTGTTCAACGTGAGCCCGGACGGCGTCGCGCGCAAGATCGCATTGCCTTGCTGTCCGTTGAACGTCCCAAGCACATGTATCGCCGTCACCGCGGCCGAGAGCTTCAGATCGGCATGCAGGTCGGCGCTGATGAGGCCATGCGCCTTACCCGTCCAGTCGCCATCCCATCGGCCGAGCGCGGTGAAGCGGTCTTCAGCCGCTTGATAGTACTGCGCCGGCGTTTGGCCGGCGGCGGGCGCGAACGGCTGATCCGAGGTTGCCGGCGACGCAGGCGCGGTCGCGACCAGCATCGCGACCAGGGCGGCGAGATTCACATCATGTCTCCTCGTGCACTCGCGCCAAAGCGAGCAGCTCCGACTCGCGCGCCCGGGAGATCCCGGCCCGCAATTCGCGCTCGAGCCCGCAGCGCTTTGTCCATTCGAGCGTCGCCTGCACCGTCTCGTCGAGCGGCCTATACGTGAGACCGGCAGCGACCGCCTTCGCCGAACTCGCGCGGACGACGGTGTCCTCGCCTTCGGGTATCCATAACGGCATCTCCGACCACGGCACCACGCCGTTGGCGAGCAGGAACGCCTCGCTCACCCACACCGCCGTGCCGCTGCCGCTCGCCCGCATGCACGCATCCATGACATCGCCCATCGTCGTCACGCCATACGTCCCGCTCGCGTTGAACGCGCCGGAGCGCCGCGCCTCGACGGCGACGACGATCCATCGCGCAAGATCGCGCACGTCGATGAACGAGACGAAGGCACCGGCCTTGCCCGGCGCAAGCACGTCTCCCCCGAGCGCGAAGCGATTGACCCAATAGGTGAAACGATCGGTTGGATCGAGCGGCCCGACGATCAACCCCGGCCGCACGATGAGCGCGCGATCGGCAAACCCGCGCGTGACCTCGCTTTCGCACAGCGCTTTGAGCCCGCCGTAGACCTCCGGCGTCACCGCTTCTACCGCCGGGTCCGCGAGCACCGCGAGCGGTTCGGCTTCGTCAAACGCGCCGCCCATAGGGTCCGCGTACGCGCTGATACTCGACACGAACGCGTAATGGTCGACCACACCGCGCAGCGCCTCGACCGACAAGCGCACCACCCGCGGCAGATACCCGCTCGTGTCGATGACCGCATCCCAACGCCCGTACGAGAGCTTCGAGAGCTCGCCATCACGATCGCCGTGGACGACCTCGACGCCATACGGCGCGGTCCATGGCGCCCGCCCTCGATTGAAGACGGTGACGCGATGGCTGCGCGCCAGCGCGGCGTCGATGAGATGCGGCCCGAGGAACTTCGAACCGCCGAGGATCAAGATGCGCATGCCCTTTACGCCGTCAATCGAACGCCGCGAAGCCGCGCACGTAATCCATCATGAGGATGCGAAACGCCCACGCGTTGGAGCCGAGCCGTCCGGGCGCCGACAGACCCGCGAACACGTCGTCGTTCGGCCGGGTGGTGAACGTCACGCTTCCGAGCGCGGGCCGGCCCACATACACCTCGGGGACGTCGATCGCATCGACGCCGAACGACACGTTGCGCACGCTCCACGCCGGGTGCGCGGAACGCCACAGCGCCATCTGCGCACCGGTGACATGACTCGTCGCCACCACGTTGCCGCTGTGGCCGACTGCCGCTGCGGCCGTGTCGAGCGGCATGCGCAGCAGATCGTTCTCGACGATCACCGGCAGCATGGGATACGGCCCCAGCTTGGTGCTCATCGGCGCCGGATTCACCGCATCTGAGGTGATGGCGCGCCCATCGACATGCCAGGTGACGTGCTCGAAGCGATAGTCGATCGTCCACACCCGCCCGCCGAACCACGAGGCGCCCAGCGAGAGATCGACGTGCGCCATCAGCGGGTCATTAGGTGCGGTCACGACCACCGCGAGCGTGCCGTCTCCCCCGAGCGGCGGCAGCTCTTCGCGCAGCTGTGGCAGTATCGCACGGCCGTCGGTGACGGTGAGGCGCGCGCGGTCCGCGAACGCCTTGGTGATGAAGCCCGGTCCGGCCGTCGCGAGCTGCGCTGAGACCCTGGTTCCGTCGAGCATCGTCAGATCGAGAAACGGCCGGCCGCCGTGGAAACTCGCAGGCAGCTCGACGTCGGGCGGCGGCGGAGTCGCCGCTCGCGAGAGCGCCGGCGCAAGCGCGCTGCCGGCGAGCGCGGCGATGAATAGGCCTCTACGCATTTCTGTTACGCTACCTTCACCCGGAAGATCCGCCCGACGAGATACGTGATGCCCGCCGCAAGCGCCACGATCGCCACTTGCCGGATCGCCGAGAACCACACCCCGCGCCCGGTCTGCTTGCCGAGATATGCGCCGATGGCAAAGGCGCCTATCGCCGCCAGCACGATGGATGCGATGGATGCTTGATCGCCCGTCCAAATGTACCACGGCACCAGCGGCACCATGGCGCCCACCGCGAACATCACCAAAGACGAGAACGCCGCCGCGACGGGCGAGCCGAGCCCTTCTTTGGTGAAGCCGTGCACCTCTTGGACGTACTCCTCGACGCAGCGCGCCGGGTCGCTCGCGACTTTCTCCGCTGTTCCGCGGGCCGCGGCAGCATCGAAACCCTCGCGCTCGTACACCGCGACGAGCCGCGCGATGACGCTTTGCGGGTCCCGGTCCATCTCGGCACGCGCATCGGCGAGCACCTTTTCGAGCAGCTCGCGCTGCGCTTGCATCGAGATGTACTCGCCGACCGCCATCGAGCACGCGCCCGCCACGAGACTCGCGAGACCGGCGAGCCGCACGAAGCTCGCGTCGGCGTTCGCGCCCGCGACGCCCAGGATCATCGAGACATTGGTCACCAGCCCATCGCTCACGCCGAGCACCGCGGCGCGCGCGGTGCCGCTCTGCGCCTCGCCGACGCGTTTCTTCGTGCCTTGGTCGTCTGTCGTCATGTGGTCAGCCCGCGTTCGGCCTGACGAGGTGACGCGTCCTGCCGCCGCTTCGAACGGGCGACACGGGAAAGGAGAGCGTCTTGACAAAATGAGGGCGCGGAGAGAGGACGGACCTGTGTGAGGATTGTTCTGATCTTCGGCCTCGTCATGGCGTCGCTCACGCTCACAACCGATCGCGTCGACGCGAAGATCAAGAGCGCGACGGTCTTCGGATTCCCATTGAACTATTCGGGTCAATGCCCGGTGACCATAACGTTCGCCGCCACGATCACCGGTGATCCGGGCGATGTCCTCGGGTACCAGTTCGTCGGCGACGGTGCTCCAGCGACGAAAGCGTTGTATGGATTTCTCGAAACATCGGGCGTCCTTACGGTCACGAGCGAGCTGCACGTCGATGCCGGGCATGCGGGCTCGTTCTTCCGGCAGATAAAGGTCACGCGCTACGTGCAGACCGTCGGAGGCACTCAGGCAGCACAAGAGACGTTTGATTCGGACAAAGAGCCGTATAGCGTCACCTGCATCGCCGCATCGGGAGCGTCTCCGGGCGTCGGCAGCAGTCCGAGTCCTATACCCACCGCACCGGTCTACTCGGGAGCGTCTCCAGGTGTCGGCAGCACACCCGGCCCGACACCCACCGCACTAGTCTACTTCACCCTCGATGGCGTGACAGTCGGCTATGCTCCTGCGCCGACCCTTGCGAGACTAGGCCTGCATCCCCCTGGCTGGGCCCGCGGCGCGCCGACGGGCTCGTTGCCCGCTGGCGAGGTCCGTCAATTTGAAGTCGACAGCGATAACGCGACGATGATGTTGTTCTTCGATACGGTCATCGAGGTCGTCATGGTCCAGGCGGTCGCCAACAAAACTTCATCGATCACCGACCCGTATGGCATAAAGTTGAACGATCCGCTCGACCGTTTGATCGGTGTTCGCGGTAAGGCTGACAAAGTCGAAGACAAGAGCATTCAGCGCGGTCCAGGGAACAGCGATACGATAGATCATCTGACCGTCTGGCGCGGACTCACCGGTCCCGTCGAGTCGGATTCCACCTACATCTACGGTCCAGACGATGGCGTTCGCTGGGAATATGCCATCAAAGGCGATCAGGTGAATTCGATACGCATCGTCGATTGCCGGTTTCGAGGTATGTGTGCCAGTTCCAAGAGTGCGACGACTAGTCCGTAGTTAGTGTTGAGCGCGTGAAGTACTTCGTCACCGGCGCGACCGGGTTCATCGGCGGTTCGGTCGCCCGCCAGCTCGTGAAGGCCGGCCATTCGGTTGTCGCCATCGCGCGCACGCCGTCAAAGGCGCAGGATCTGGTCAAGCTCGGGGTGGTCGTGCATGAAGGCGACGTCACCGACAAGGGGAGCTTGCGGACACCGATGACCGGTGTCGACGGCGTCTTTCACATCGCCGGCTGGTATAAGATCGGCGTCCGCGACAAGACGCCGGGCCAGACGATCAACGTCGACGGCACTCGCAACGTCCTCGAGATGATGAAAGAGCTTGCCATCCCCAAAGGCGTGTACACGAGCACGCTCGCCGTGAATTCCGACACGCACGGCGTCGAAGTCGACGAGAGCTATCAGCACGGCGCACCCTTCCTCACCGAGTACGACCGCACCAAGTGGGTCGCGCACCACGAGGTGGCCGAACCGATGATGCGCGACGGACTGCCGCTGGTGATCGCCATGCCGGGCGTCGTCTACGGCCCCGGCGACACGAGCTCCATAGGCGACGTGTTGAAGCAGTATCTGCGACGACAGCTCCCTCTGACGCCGCGCGGCACCGCCTTCAGTTGGGGCTTTGTGGACGACATCGCCGGCGCGCACATCCTCGCGATGGATAAGGGCCGCACCGGTGAGTCCTACATCATCGCCGGCCCGACCCACACGCTCATCGACGCGCTCGCCATCGCCGAGAAGATCACCGGCATCAAGGCGCCGACGCTGCACCTTGGCCCCGGCACCATGCGGCTCATGGCGAGCATGATGGGGGCGATCGGCGCGGTCGTGCCGCTGCCCGATTCGTACACCGCTGAGTCCTTGCGAGCGGGCGCTGGGGTCACCTACATCGGCGACAACTCCAAAGCCAAGCGGGAACTGGGGTATGCGCCGCGCTCGCTTGAGACCGGCCTTCGCGAAACCCTCCAACACGAGATGCGCGCGCTTGGCATCGCTTGAGCTCATCCGCACCCGTATCGTCGCCTGCCGACGCTGCCCAGAACTGCGGCGCTACTGCGCTGAGATCGCGCGCGTCCGCAAGCGCGAATTTGCCCACGAGACCTATTGGGGCAAACCGGTCCCGAGCATCGGGCGTTCGGACGCGCAGCTGCTCATCGTCGGCCTCGCGCCCGCGGCGCATGGCGGCAACCGCACCGGCCGCATGTTCACCGGCGACGGGTCGGCTGCGTGGCTCGCGCCCGCGTTGCACGCCACCGGCTTCGCGACCCAAGCGACCTCGACGCATCGCGGCGACGGCTTCGAACTGCTCGACGCGTTCATGACCGCGGCGATCCGCTGCGCGCCTCCCAAGAACGAGCCGACGCCGCGCCAGATCGCCAACTGCGCGGGCCACATGCGCGCGGAACTCGATCTGCTGACGCGCCTGCGCGTCGTCGTGGGTCTCGGCAAGATCGGCTTCGACATCGCCTACGACCGCTTGCGCGAGCGCGGCTTTATCACGCCGGACGGGCGTCGGCCGCGCTTCGCGCATCTCGCCGAATACCGGCTCACGCATCCCGACGGGCGCGCGCTCACCTTGCTGGGCAGCTACCACCCCAGCCGCCAGAACACGAACACCGGCAAACTCACGATGGCGATGCTCAAGAAGATCTTCGTCCGGGTGAGGACGTTGCTGCGAACCGATGCGCGACGCGCTTAGAGCGACCCGCCCACCCAGAGATTCGAGGGCATGCTCGGGTTCGGCTGAGCCGCCGGGTCACCCGAATGGTATGGATTGTAGAGCTTACCGGCTGTGTCTTTGAAGATGATCACACACGCGTAGTTCTGGGCTTGCGTCGCGAGCCTGCCGGATTCGAGGTACACCGGCACCGATTCTGTGCCGGAAAACGCGCCGCCGCTGAGCCCTTGATCGACAGCCTCGCCTTGACCGACGAGGTCATCTCCGCCGTTCTTACCGGTCACGTCGCAAACGGCGCCGACGGCGACGAATTGCGACGTCATGTGATTGACGCTGATCGGCACGTTGAGGGTCCACTGCGGCGGGCCTAGATGTATCGATGTCATCGGCGGGATTTGCAGCGCCCCACCGGCAGCGAACGCTATGGTGGGGATCAGGGCCAAACATGCGAGAATCGCGGGTGCGAGCCGGACGGTCGGCAACGGTGTCATATGGTTCTCCTGGGCTAATGCGAGGCCAAGCCTGACATGTAGAGCTTGGCGGTATTGATGGTCTTCGGATCCATCGCTAAGCCTGCCATGAAAAGCTTGCTCGTCGTGATCGTCTTGGGATCCATAGCCAAGCCCGACATGTAGAGCTTCTGGGTGGTGATGGTCGTCGGCCGCGAGACGCCTGACGGCATGCTCGCGCCAAGCAACACGCAGGCCGCCAGCGCGACCAATGGTGCCGCAAATCGTCGCGATCTCTCAGTCACGGAAGTCCTCCTCACGTGACATCGGGCAGAAGCACGCTTGCCTTACGAACGCAGGCCAGCGAGACAAAGTTCCATAACGCGCGACGTGTCCCCCGTGGCGAAAGCACCACGCGGCTAGCCTGACCTTCGCAATTCGATGTCCGGGACTTCACAAATGCGCCGTATAATGGGCCTGTGACGTCTGCCATGGCGCTGCCGCGCGCCCTGAACTACCTCCGCCGGTCGCCCGAGATCACCATCGCCGGCGTCGCGTTGGCCGGCATCCTCATCAGCCTCGTCATGCAGTACGCGCTGCGTTTGCCGCAGTCGTCATACGTCATTCCGCTGCTCGTCGTGCTCGTCGTGGGCGGCGTGCCGCTGCTGCTGCAGCTCGGTCGCAAGCTTCTCGCGCGCGACTTCGGCTCCGATCTGCTCGCCGGCATCTCCATCGCCACGGCCGCGCTGCTCGGCGAGTTCATCGTCGCCTGCATCGTCATCCTCATGCTTTCGGGCGGCGAGGCGCTCGAACAGTACGCCACGCGCCGCGCATCGTCGATCCTCGAGGCGCTCTCCCGCCGCATGCCTAACGTCGCGCACCGCAAAGAAGCGACGGGCATCGTCGACATCCAGCTCAGCGCGATCGCGGTCGGCGAGTCGCTCATCGTCTTCCCGCACGAGCTGTGCCCGGTCGACGGCGTGGTGACCGAGGGCCACGGCTGGATGGACGAATCCTATCTCACCGGCGAGCCGTATCGGATCTCGAAGGCGCCCGGCTCGCAAGTGCTCTCGGGCGCGATCAATGGCGATGCCGCGGTGACCATCGAAGCATCCGAAACTGCCGATCGATTCGCGTTACGCCCGCATCATGCGCGTCATGCGCGAGGCCGAGGCGAAGCGGCCGCGCTTGCGCCGGCTCGGCGATCAGCTCGGTGCGTGGTACACGCCGATCGCGCTCGCGGTGGCGGCGGCTCGGCTGGGTCATCACCGGGAGCGCGCACCGTTTCTTGGCGGTCGTGGTGATCGCGACGCCGTGTCCCTTGCTGCTCGCGATCCCGGTCGCCATCATCGGCGCCATCTCGCTCGCGGCGCGCCGCGGCCATCATCGTCAAGAATCCCGCTATGCTCGAGACCATCGATTCATGCCGAACGGTCATCTTGGACAAGACCGGCACACTGACGTACGGCCAGCCCTCGTTGACCGAGATCGTCTGCGCGCCGGGCTTCGACCGCGAGCAGGTCCTCACGCTCGCGGCGAGCCTCGAACAGTACTCCAAACATCCGCTCGCCGGCGCCGTCGTCGGCGCGGCGACCGCCGAGCAACTCCAGCTCGCGCAGGTGTCACAACTGAGACGAAGGCCCCGGCAAAGGGCTGCGCGGCCTCGTCGACGGCAAGACCGTCGAGGTCGTCGGCCGCGAGGCGTCGTTGCGCGCCGGGCGCATCACGGAAGCGGCGCTGCCGGAGACGGCGGCGGGCCTCGAGTCGCTCGTCTTCATCGACGGCGTGTACGCCGCCGCCTTGCGTTTCCGCGACGAGCCGCGCGCCGAAAGCCACACCTTCGTCAGCCACTTGAGCCCGCGCCACGGCATCACCAACGTGATGATCGTGTCCGGCGATCGCGAATCCGAGGTCCGCTACCTTGCGAGCCGCGCCGGCATCGCCGACGTGCACGACAGCAAGACGCCGGAAGAGAAGGTCGAGATCGTCGTCGAGCAGACGAAGCTCGCACCGACGCTGTTCATCGGCGACGGCATCAACGATGCGCCCGCGATGCGCGCCGCGAGCGTCGGCGTCGCGTTCGGCCAGGGCTCCGACATCACGGCAGAGGCCGCCGACGCCGTCATCCTCGAGCCCTCGCTTAAGAAAGTGGATGAGCTCATCCACATCGGCCGGCGCATGCGCTCCATCGCGCTGCAGAGCGCGGTGGGCGGCATGGCGCTCAGCGGGATCGGCATGGGTTTCGCCGTCGTAGGCCTTCTGCCGCCGCTCGCCGGCGCGATCGCACAAGAGGTGATCGACGTCGCCGCCGTGTTGAACGCACTGCGCGTCGCCTTCCCGCTCGGCACGCTCACCGATTTCGACTAAGGTCCGCCCTCGCGCGCGTACGCCTCGAGCGCGCGCGCGATCATCTCGATGCGGCGCCCCATCGCGGCCTTCGTCCAGCCGCTGGCGTGCGGCGTCATGATGACGTTGTCGAGTTCGCCGAACGGCGACGACGACGGCATCGCACGTTCACCCACAGCCGTGGGGTACTGGTACCAGACGTCGAGCACAGCGCCCTCGATGCGCCGCTCGCGCAGCGCTTCGTAGAGATCCCGCTCGACGACGATCGGCCCGCGCGCGATGTTGATGAGCACCGCGGTGGGCTTCATCAGACGTAAACGCCGCGCATCGATCAAATTTTGGGTGACGTCGGAGAGCTCGCAGCACACCACGACCGCATCCGACCATGCGAGGAGCGCGTCCACCGCCGCGGGATCTTTCAGCGCGCCGACCTCGCACGGCGCACCGGGGATCGGCACCGCGCGCTCCGGATGGAGCGTGACCGCCCGGCAGGTCATGCCGAACGCGGTCGCTCGCTTCACCGTCTCCTTGCCGATGCGCCCGTAGCCGATGAGCCCGAGCGTCGAACCGTACACCTCGTCGACGAAATCCTTGCCCCAGAACGTGCGCGTCCACTCGCCCGCGCGCAGCGCGCGATCCGCCTCGAGCAGATGGCGCCGCATCGCCACGAGCATGGCGATCACGTACTCGGAAATGGGCTGCTCGGTGCCGGCGCCGTTGATGATCGCGACGCCCGGCGGCAGCGCGGCGCGATCGATGCGCTCCGTCCCCGCGAAAGGACACACGACGAGCTTGAGCGCGAGGCACAGCGGCGTCAGCTCCTTGGTGAAGCGGTCGGTGAGCACGATCTCGGCGTCGCGCAGCTGTGCGGCAAGGCGTTGCGTGTCAGACGGCTCGACGTCGACGATCTCGAAAGCGGCGCCGAGCCGCGGCGCCAGCCGCTGCTCCCACCTGGGCAGCAGCGAGACGATCTTGCGTTTCTTCATCGCCGGCGCATCACCACGACCATCTGCCACGCGGCCTCGCTCATGTTCAGCGGCGTCGCCGGCGTGAGATCCCCATGCCAGCCCACGATGTCGAAACAGCCGCTCACGGCAGCCGCGTGCCGGAGGCCGCTCGGCATCCATATCCTATAGTCCAGCGCGTCGACCAGCCGCACCGGGCGCCTGCCGTCCGTGTACTTCGCGTCGATCGTCACCCGCGCGACGAAGGTCTCCTTGATCGGATCGACATCGGTATGGGCGAAGCGCGTCGCGATCGTCACGTCGGGATAGCGCTGCGTCCAACGCCCTAAACTGCGCGAGCGGATGCCGGCGAAGAAATCCCCCGGGTGGGTCAGCTCGGCGATGAACACGCCGCCGCGGCGCACGGCCGCGCCGGTCGCGCGGAGCGTCTCCACGGCATCGGCGTCCGTGGTGTTATGGCAAAACGAATCGAACAGGCAGTAGGCCATGTCCACGCGCTGCGGCAGCTCGAAGGTCCGCATATCGGCCCGCAGCAATCGCACGTCGACGCCGTCGCGTTTGCACAAGGCGCGCGCATACGCGAGCATCTCGCGGTTGGAGTCCACCCCGTATGTCTTCAGGCCCCGCCGTGCCAGCTCGCGCAGGTGATTGGACTGCCCACAGCACAGCTCGACCGCCGACGCCGGCGTGCGCGCGCCGTAGCGCCGCGCGAGGGCGAGCAGTCCGTCGCATTGCTCTTTGACGTCGCGGAAGCCGAATGCCAGATCGTACAGACGCGGGTGCTCGAAGAGCAGTTCGCCGGTGCCGGAGCCGCGCGCTGCGCTCTTCTTACGGCCGGACAAGGGGATGCCATTCGTGCTCGAGCCGCTCGCTCAGCTCCTCGGCCGGATACGTCATGATCTCGGCAAGCGTCGGATGGAGATGCGGCATCGCCAAGACGTCGCAGACGTTGGCCTTGAAATACAGCAGCACGATCGCCTCGTGGATGAGGTCCGACGCCTCGGCGCCGACGATGCCCACGCCGAGGATCGTGCCATCGGGCGACGCGATCATCTTGACGTGGCCGGCCGTGAGGTCGGCCGCGATCGCCTTGCCGTGGTCGTCGAACGGATAGCGCGCCACGGCGTGCTCGATCCCGCGCTCGACGCACTCGCGCTCGCTCAGCCCCGCGATCGCGACCTGCGGGTCGGTGAACACCGCCCGTGCGCCTTGCAGCTCGTAGTGCGCCGCTTCCATGGTCTTGGCGAATGCGTTGCGCGCCGCGAGCTGGCCCTCGTACACCGCCACGTGGACGAGCTCTTCTTTTCCGGTGACGTCGCCCGCGGCGAAGATGGCCTGGTTCGCGGTCTGCAAGTATGCGTCGACCTGCACGCCCTGCGGGCTGAACTCTATCCCCGCGGCCTCGAACCCGAAGCCGTCCACATTCGGGCGCCGGCCCAGCGCCAGGAATATCTCGTCGGCCTCCCATTCCACCGTCGCGCCGCCGCGCCGCGCGATGACCCGCTTCTTCGTACCCTTGCGGGCGACGCTTGTGACCACCGCGCCGGTCATCACCTCGATGCCGTCCGCGACAAGCGCTTTGCCGAGGGCTTCGCCGAGATCGGCGTCCTCGTGCGACAGCAGCGTGTTGCTGCGCTGCACGATCGTGACGCGGCTGCCCATGCGGTACAGATACTGCGCCAGTTCGCAGGCGACCGGCCCGCCGCCCAGGGTGATGATCTCGGCGGGCAGGCGCTCCATCTCCAACACGTCGTCGCTGGTGATGAAGCCGGTCTCGCGCAGCCCGGGGATCTCCGGCACGTTGATGATGGAGCCGGTGGAGATGAGGAACTTCTCGGCATTGATGACGTCATCCCCGACCGCGATCGCGCGCGGCCCGACGAAGCGCGGCGCGCCGCGGAAGACGGGGAACGTGTCGATGCCCTGCACGCGGAAGTCCGCGAAATCCTTGATGATGCGCCGCTTGCGCTCGATCACCGCCTTGACGTCCGGCCGCACGCCGGCGACCATGACGCCGACGTTGGGGCCGCGCTGCGCGAGGTGCGCGATCTCGGCGGAACGCAGCACCGTCTTGGACGGCATGCAGCCGCGCAGGATGCACAGCCCGCCGAGCGGCTCGGTCCCGTCGACGAACGCGACGCTCTTGCCCAGGCCGCGCGCCGTCGTCGCCGCGGCGAAGCCCGCACTGCCGGCGCCGAACACGCAGAACTCGAAGGTGTGCTCCATGAGCGCCTCTTACTCGGCGCCCGCGCCCGCGCCTCTCGGACAGGCATAGCAGCGGTTCCCGGGCAACGAGACGCGCATGAAGCTCATACGTTTCGCAGTCGACGGACGCGAATTCTCAGGCGCGCTTGAAGGCGATATGGCGACGGCGGACGGCATTTCGCGCCCGCTCGCTTCGGTCACGCTGCTCGCCCCCTGCACGCCGTCGAAGATCATCGGCGTCGGCCGCAATTACGCGGACCACGCGGCCGAACTCGGTAACGAGCTGCCCAAGGAGCCATTGCTGTTCTTGAAGGCGCCGTCGTCGCTGAACTCGCAGCACGGGGATATCAAGTATCCGATCCAGAGCAAGCGCGTGGATTACGAGGGCGAACTGGCGGTGGTGATCGGAAAGCGCTGCCGCGACGTCCTGAAAGCCCGCGCGGCGGACGTGATCCTCGGCTACACCATCTGCAACGACGTGACCGCGCGCGATCTGCAGAACTCAGATGGCCAGTGGGCGCGCGCCAAGGGCTTCGACACGTTCGCGCCGCTCGGACCGTGCATCGTGCCGGGGCTCGATCCTGCGTCGCTGCGCGTGCGCACGACGCTCAACGGCGAGCTGAAGCAAGATTGTCCGGTGAGCAAACTGATCTTCGACGTGCCCACGCTCATCGAGTACATCTCGGCGGCTTTCACACTGGAGCCCGGAGACGTCATCGCGACGGGGACCCCGAGCGGCATCGGACCGATGCGCCCCGGCGACACGGTGACGGTGGAGATTGAAGGGATCGGTGCGCTGACGAACCGAGTCGTCTAGGGCGTCGGGCTCGGCGAGGCCGCTGGGATCGCCGTCGGCACGGGAATCGGCGCGGCGATCGGCGTGGCCGGCGCGTTTCTCCCCGCCCCGGGTGCGATCGTCGCCACCGGGCTCGGCACTGGCGTCGCTGAGAGCGCGACCGCGGTCGAAGTCACGAAGACGTCCTCGAGCACTCCGACGTGGAACACTGCGTTCTGATGGATCGTCATATCCTGGCCCTTGCGCACGACCTCCACCAAGAAGAAATATGGGATGGCGATGTTGGCGGCTTCGTCCGCCGCCGGGCCGTAGCCGTTCTTCTCGTTCTCGTCGGCGATGACGCTCGCTTTGGTGACCGCGATATCGACTCGCGTGCCGTCAGTCAACTGGATCGGGTCGAAGGCGATCCGCAAGAACCCCGGCGTGTTGCCGCCATGCG
Source organism: Vulcanimicrobiota bacterium (assembly GCA_963805945.1). GTDB lineage: Bacteria > Vulcanimicrobiota > Vulcanimicrobiia > Eremiobacterales > Eremiobacteraceae > JAFAHD01. The sequence goes on from CAWDVP010000005.1 coordinate 64,769, forward strand.
CCGGACTCACCGTGGAGAGATGGCCGGTGCCCAGCGTGCCCGCTGGTATCACGACGCGTTTGCCCACGAGGAGGTCGTCCGACACGACCCAAGAGACCGGGTCGCCGCGCTTGCTGTATTGCGAAGAGACTTCTTTGAGGACCCGGATGCGGATAAGCGTCCCTTGCGGGATGAGGGAATCGCGCGTGTCCGGATTGATGGGCGTCTCGGCGTGCTGTATGGCCATCGACGCCGCAGGAACGAGCGTGACGAGCGCTGCGAGGAACGTGACGATGATCTTCATGGCTGCCTTCTTGCGTGGGCCTGGCCCCGTTTCGCATACGTACGACGGAGCGTCCCGATGCGCCTACCGCCGTGAGCCCGGTCATTGCCGCGCCGCTTGGTTGGAGGGAAGATAAGAAGGTGAGCGCCCCTGCTTCAGCCCGCCATATCGAACGCCGCCACGAGCCCAGTCACGGTGCTACCCTCGTGTTCTCTGTGCTGGTAGGCGGGGTCATCGGCTTGTTCGCTTCCATTCTCTGGTATTTTCCCAGACATCTCTAAGGGCTCGCCGTCGAGGATCGCGGCCGACCAGCGCGCTGCCTCTTCCGGCGTTGGATCGACCGGCGGCAGCTCCACATACGCCAAGCCATCACGACGCTCCCGATACCAGGCCGCGACGATCGCCACCTGATCGATTTCCTCTTGCCGCGTGAACGAGCGCGACGCCTGCGAAGGCCGGTAGCTCTCGCTGAGCATCTGCGCCAGCGCCGCCCGCGCTTCGTTGCGCTGCGGCAGGCGCCGCGGCAGCGCGCGCTGGCCGACCAGCCGGCCGCCGCAGAACAAGAAACATTCCTCCATGCCGGGCTCGGCCGCCGGCGCGAGCACCACGAGGTTCAGACCCGCGGCGAATTCCAAGTTAGCGTGACTGGCCCGCAGCCGCCGCAGCCGCTCCAGCCTCTGCTCTTCGCGCCGCGCCACGTCATCGCGACCGCGCGCGGTGGCCTCGTCGCGCCGCTGCGCCGTCACGAGCAGCACTTCGTCGGCGGCGCCCTCGAGAAACGCGATGGCTTCTTCTACTAGCGCCTCCACCCGGCCGGGCGGCAACGCCGGCTCGTCGAGCGAGGGCGCGTCGGCGCCGCGCAGGCCGAGCGCGTCCTGCAGTGCCGCCACTGCAGCGCGCGCCGCCGGCATGCTACGGTACGGCCCGTAGTAGCGGGCGCCATCGGCGGCCAAGCGCGTGGTGGTGACCACCCGCCCGTGCTTGCCCGACTCCAGCTTGATGAACGCGAACTCGCGGAAGTTGCGCAAACGGTCGTTGAACGGCGGGTCGTGGCGGCGCACCAGCTCGGCCTCCAGCAGCAGCGCCTCGAACTCGCAACCGGTGATCAGATAATCGAAGGACGCGACGACGCCGCGCAACGCCCGCAGCTTCGCGCCGCCGGGCACGCCGGCCGTCGCATACGCGCGCAGGCGTTGGCGCAGGTTGCGCGATTTGCCCACGTAGACGACGTTATCGCCGGCGTCCTTGAGCAGGTACACGCCGGGCTTGCTCGGCACGCCTTGCAGTTCGTCGAGCAGGATCGACGTCCACACCGGCAGCTGCGCCGCCGGCACGCGGTTGCGCGACGAGACCCCGCGGCGCTTCGGCAGCGCGCGCGAGCGCAAGTACTCCTGCAGCGCGCCGTAGGTGAAGACGCCGTGATCTTCGAGCTTGCGGATGCAATGGACGAGCAGTTCTGCGGTCGCGGTCGCGTCCGCCAACGCGCGGTGATGCCGCTCGACGTCGATGCCGAGCTCGCGCGTGAGCGTGCCTAAACGGTAGTTCGCCACTTCGGCGATGGTGCGCCGCGCGAGGGTGAGCGTGTCGACGGTCGGATTGGACAGCGTCGGGTGTCCGTGCGCGCGCAGCTCGTGCTCAATGAAGCCCGCGTCGAAACGGACGTTGTGGCCGACGAGGATGGCGTCGCCGATGAACTCGACCACGTTGGCGAGCAGTTTGCCGATGGGCGGCGCGCCGGCGACCATCTCGTCGGTGATGCCGGTGAGCGCGACGATGAACGGCGGTATCGGTTGGCGCGGATTGACGAACGAACGCCAGCGCCGCACGATGCGCCCCCCCATGACTTGGACGAGCGCGATCTCGGTGACCGCATGCTTGCCGGCCACGCTTCCTGTCGTCTCGAGATCGACGACCGTGAACGGGCACGACCAAAGGTCGCGCTTGTCGAACGGTGCGGCGACCGCGACATCGAGCATGCGAACGAAGGTTCGTCGAACATACGTACGATTCCCTGGCCCAAAATGTAGGGGCCGAGCTTTAGCTTGGCCCTGTATTGCCCGGGGCGGAGCACATCCGAAAGCGCCAGAAGGCTCTGCTTATGGCTTCACGGCTCTATTACGTCCATGGTTCCGGCTATACGCAGGACAGCTTCCGCGCCCAGGTCGCGGCCTTCCCGGGCTCGATCGCGCTCTCGTTACCCGGTCACCCGGACGGCGAGCCGCTCGAAAGCGTAGACGCGATGGCGGACTGGCTCGCCGGCATCATCGCGAAGGACGGCGGCAAAGCCGTGGTCGCCGGCAATTCCCTCGGCGGCGCGATCGCGATGGAATGGGCGTTGCGGCATCCGGAGCAAGCGGCCGGCATCATCCTCATCGGCACGGGTGCGAAGCTGCGCGTCTCTCAATCCATCTTCGACTTGGTCGACAACGAATGGCCGTCATGCATCGAGACGCTGACGGATTTCGGGCTCTCCGAGAGCGCCTCTGCACAGCTACGGCACGATATGCTGCAGTGGCACCAGCTGGTGGGCCAGCGGGCGACCCGCATCGACTACGCCGCCTGCCATCCGTTCGACGTCATGAACCGGCTTGCGGAGATCCGCGTCCCCACGCTCATCATCGTCGGCGGCGAAGACAGGCTGACGCCGCCGAAATACGCGCGGTTCTTGCACGAGCACATCGCGGGCAGCGAACTGCTCGTGGTGCCGGGAGCTGGCCATCTCGTGATGGCGGAGCGGCCGGACGTCGTCAACCCGGCGATCGCCGCATTGCTTTCCCGCACCGCCACAGCGGTCAGAGACTGAAGACGTCGTTGCCGAACGCCGCGAGCCCGCTCGCGCCTGAGTATCCCAGGTGCGGCAGCCCGAAGATATCTTCGATCGTCTTGAGCGTCGAGTAATGATTGTACGGCTCTAGCGACACCGTACCGGGCTTGATGAACGGCGACACGGCGACCGCGCCGATGTGGCCGCCGCCAGGCCCGATCTGGCCGGCAAGGGCGGTGTTCGGGCCGCTTTGCTCGTTGCAGCACGCGGTCGCGTCGCCGGTCATGACCAGTTTACCGTTGACGAGCTTCCCCTCGACCTCGCTCTCGTCGAACAGGATCAACATCAGCCCATCGCGCGTGTAGGCAGGCGACGCCAAGATCATCGGCACCCACAGCGACAGCCACGCATTCGCCGAGACCAAGCCGCCTGGCTGCTGCGTGACGCACGGTGCGTCGTGCCCATCGTCGCACAGGTTCGGCGTGATGAACGTGAGGTTCGCGGTGGTTTCGTAGGCGGCGAGATCGCGCGGCAGTTCTCGGAAGTTCACGACGTGCGTCGCGCAGTCCGGTGAGTCGATCACCGAATGGAAATACAAGAATGGATCGTGCCGGGTCGCATATTGATCGCCCTGCGGCGCCGCGGCCGACGGTGCTTGCGCGCGCAACGTCTCGTCCGGAGACCCAAGGGGAGGATGACCACACGTGCCGGGCTCGCGCGTGGGATCGTTGCCCATGTCTTCGCTGTACGATCGCCACGTCAGCCCTTTGGCGGTGAGTTCGTCGCTGAGATTGTGGACCGACCTCGGATACACGCAGCCCTGCCCGATGGCTTGTCCGTCTGAGGTCATGCCGCTGCTCACGAACTCCACATATTTCTGACAGTCGAACTGCGTCGCGAGATTCGGCGCCTGCCCGCTGATGAGCGAGATGTAGTTGTCGAGACTGACGTGTCCGGTGCCGAAATAGTTCTGGAGATATGCGCCTTTCGCGCTGAGCGTCTGCGCGAGATACGGCGCCGGCGACGACGGGCCGAAGGTGACGTCGTTATCTTTGTTCTCGAGCATGATGATGAAGACGTGATGGATCGGGGGAACGCCGGCCGCATGGGCGACGCTCGTCGCACCCAGGCTCATGAGAACCGCTGCACACAGCACGGCGCCTCGCTGTCGAACGAACCCGGATATGCGCATTTCCCAGCCCTCCTTGCAAGAGGGCACAGCTTCAGGCCGCAGCGATGCTTCGCCTGGGAAGGCCCATGGGCACCAGGTGAGCCGCGGCTAGCTCAGCAAGACGCTCCAACTGAAGGATCGGAGAAACAGCTTGCTCGCATGTCGCACCGGTCTGACTCTCGCCGCTGCCGTCGCGATCGTCTTGTTGTCGGGCTGTTCGCGGCATACAAGCGCGCTCGGCACGACCTCGGAGATCGAGGCTTCGGGTTTCCGTACGATCGTCATCGTGCCCGAGCCGACTCCGTCGCCGCGCTCCGCGTGGGAAGCCGTCACTCGAAACATCGGCGCCGACGGTAGGGTTAGCAAACCGGTGGCCCTTGCCGCGTTTTCACTCGCATTCGGCCCGCTGCCGGGCGTCGCGGCGCCCTCGGGAGTGCGCGTGCCTATTCCCTCAGGAACTGCGGCGCTGCGTTGGGTCTGGGGTCATTGGAACGAACTCACGCCGGCACAGCGCACGGTAGTGTTATCGTACGTGCGTCGTCCTCGCGTGCACGCGATGCGTTTCGCAAGCGCGGCCGCCGGCGACAGGCGCCGAGCTGACGAAGTGCTCGCCGGCCTCACCCAATCGCAATACGAGGCGATGGTGCATGCGGCGCGCGTGGACATCGCACTCCTGCTCCACCGCGACATCGGCTACGACCCCGCGGTGATCGTCAATTCGGTGCAGGTCTACCCCAGCCAATACGGTCCGATCAAAGGCGACGCGCTCGCGTATGCGTGGTCGTTCGACGCCTCGGGAAGGCCGATGCAGTGCATCGTGTGGGTCAATCCGACCCTCGGGGCCGCCGGTTTGCGAAGCGAGCAAGAGACGATCCCGCATGAGGTGTTCCACTGCTTCCAGATGGCGCTTTCCAGTTCGGCGGACTCGTTCGGAACCGAGCCCTCATGGATCGTGGAGGGCCAAGCCGAGTGGGTCGGCTGCACCCTTGCCCAGCATTGCGACATCGGACAAGGCTGGTGGGGTCTCTATTTCGCCAGTGCCCGCACCCAGCTGTTCGCGCGCAGTTATGACGCGCTTGGCTATTACTCCGAGCTCAACTATGTCGGGATCAGCCCATGGGACCATCTCGACGAAATGTTACGAGCAAATGGAAATGCGGACGCGTATCAACGCGCGATCACCGGCAATGAGAACGCCTTTGAAGACGCCTGGGCCACGAGTTACGGCCGGTCCAAGTACCGCGATCCCTCTTTGAATGCGCGAGTCTGGGATACCAACGGGCCGGGCATCACCGCCGCCATGCCTCACCCGCAAGTCTTTGCGCTGACCAACGGCAGCAGCCTTTCGACGGGGCAGATCGCACCGTATGCGAACCTGTTCCTGACTCCGGATTTCGAAGCTGACATCATCGAGGTGGACACCAACTCCGCACATGCGCGGATCCATTTCTCGGATGGATCCGAGCTCGCGGGGACCGCCTTGGAGGGCGTCGCGTTTTGCACGCGGGCCGGTGGTTGCACCACCCCCAAGTGCCCCGCGAAGCAGTTCCAAAAGGCGGTGAAAGGCAGGGGCTACTTCGCCCTTTCAGGCGCAGATACGGGCGCATCGGTCAGCATGCGCGGCGTTGCGGTGGAGGAGCAGTGCAACTCGTCTCCGCAAGCGCCGAAGCCGGGCCCGAGCAGCCAAACCCTCGGCGCGCTACCCGATGCGTGCTCGCTCCTGACGCATGCCGAAGCGAACGCGATCCTGCAGCGGCCTAACTCGAGAGACTCCGTACGTCAAAATCCGACCTTTTCATCGGAGTGCAACTACAGCACCGCGCGGGTCGATCCCACCTACGCCGAGATAGACGTCGGGGTCTGGAACCATATGCCCGCTCGTTACGGGCCTGGCGGTACGCCATGTGGCCACAACGCCACCTGCTCTCCAGTGCATCCCACGACCGCGTATATCCAAGCGCGCGGCGGCATGATCATCATCGTCGTCGGAAGCGAGGTGGGCAACACGCAGGCCATGGTCCAGCAAGTCCAGAGGTACATCTTGCAAAAGATCTAGCTATGCGAGGGGTCGATATGAAGCGATCGCTTTCGGCCAGGTGCGATTGTGCACATGGAGGAAGAACGCGGTGTTGGCGCTTGGCGCCTGAGGAGGTCTCTCATGAAGCGCTCTAATGCGTTGCAATCGCTTGCGATCTTCGCCGTGCTGACGGCAGTGTTCGCTCTAGGCCCGATCATCGCAGACCAGAGCGCGGTGCGCGCTGACCTGCCAGGCGGAAACAACATCCACCAAGTATATACGCCACCGCCGGCTCCGTCAACAGCGCAGCTGCAGACCGAGATCGATAACCTGACGAAGACCGTCAAAGATCTGCAGACCGCGTATAACTCGCATTGCCACAAGATGTCCGGCATCACCTATGTCAGCAACACGATACCGCCCGACATAGCGCCCGGTTCCCGTACGGGCCAATACTACTTCGTGGTCACGCCGCAAAGCGGCGCGGGTTCCTTCGGCTGGCAGAAGACGGCCGGTCCGAGCTCCTGCTGAGACAGGCCGCTGCGCCGGCCGTGCGCGGCCGGCGGATCATGGTTGGATGATGACCTGAAGGCTCAGCGAGAAGTCGCCGAATTGGGAATCGCACTGGTTGTTGTCGTGGAAGCCGCTCGTGTCTTCGTTGCCGCCGACGAGCAAGAACCCGTGATCCGGCCAGACGCCTTTCGCGAAGTTGTTGATCGCTGATGTCACGTCGATATTGTAGATCGGGCCCGAGATCTTCACCGTTGGGGTGAAGACATTCACGCCATTGGCGCTCCACGGAATGCCGACGATGTAAACTTTGTTCGGGATGAGGTCCTGCGCGTTCGACCAGTCGCCCGTCGGCAGGCGCACGCCGCCCACGCATTGCGCCTTGCCGCTGCTCACCCGGTTGAACGCCAGGATCGCCTTCTTGACGCTGGCTTTTGGATCACGCAAGAGTATGCCCGCGCTGCCTAGCTCGAAGCTGACCGCGGTCTGCTGCACGACCGTGTCTTCCGCGCACGTGACGCCGACCGAGCTCGAGTAGTTGTGGAAGAAGCCCACGGATAGACCGAGTTCCGGCCCCGTGCCTACAGCGGGCAAGCTGCACAATCCGGGGCCCAAGAAATGATAGCCGTGGTTTACGGAGCGAATGGCGTTCGGTGTGATTTGGAAGCTGCGGACGGCCGGCTGGTCGACTGGGCCGTTCACGCAATATTGCCCGCTGTCGCCGGACTCTCCAAAGCCGACGTAGGACCTGACCGCGTAGCACTTGCCGTTGAAGCCATCGCTCGGCTTGTCCAAGAGCGCGAGTGTCACATCTTCGCCGTTGTTCTGTCTGACGACGAAGGTGTGCTGCCCGCCGTCGACGCGATACACGTTATAGCCCTCGATGCATTTTCCGCATGCGGTGGGGGCGTTACTGGACCAGATAAGCGCCAGCATGCCCGTGCTGAAGCCACCCTTGCACGCGAGACCGCCGGCGAAGCCGCCGTGCAACGTGCACACTTGCGGGTCGTTGGTGCTGCTCAAACCGTTGGGGATCGGGGGAGGTGTAGGCGCGGGGCCAAGCATCTGCCCCGGGGTCGGCGTCGCGACCACGCAGTTGACCGCGAAGTCGGCCTCGTTCGAGTACACGTCGGATAGGCCGCCGGAGATGCCGTGCACCCATAACTGGTCGAACGTGTTGGTCATCGCAGAGGACGAGAGCGAGATGGCGTCGTTCACCGTGATCGAACCGCCGCCCGGCATGGTCATCGTGCCGCCGTTGACGACGGTCTGCGCGCCGTTGATGAAGCGGTTGAAGCTGTACGTGAAGACCGTCCCTGGTTTGCCGGCGATGGCGCCGGTGAACTGGACGGTGACCGGGCAGCCGTTATACGAGCTCGGGCCGACGATCGACATCGATGCCGTGATGGCGGCACTCGCGCGATGCGGTTGCGCGATCAAGACGCCTAGCGCGACAAATGCGAACAGCCACTTCTTCATATGGTCATCCCCTCGCATAGCAACGGGTGTCTCCACACACGGACGTGTCTACGACAGCCACGTTGCTTGCACGCGGTCGCCCGACCTCTAGGGCTTGAACACGATCATGGCGATCGCGATGATCCATAGCACGCCGACCAGCGGCCCAGCTGCGCGCGCCCTCTCATGGGCGACCTGCTTCAGCGCTCCAGCGGTCTGGTCCGTCGCTTCTGCCGCGTGTGCCAGTCGCAACAACCACGGTCGGAGAACGCCGAACGCCAAGACGATGATGAGGGCCGCGCACACATATATGACGACCAGCCACGTCGACAACAGCGGATAACCCAGCCACGATGCCAGGCCGGCGCCCAAGGCTGCCGCCACTCCGACGGAGATGCCGCCTATCATGCCCACCGACCGATTCGCGAGTGCCGCGATGCCCGTCGCGTTCGCGTCCCCCGCGTCAACGATGAACGAAAGAAGGATGCCGGATCCGACCGTCAGGCCAAAGCCCACGAACATCGCTAGGACCAGGAGGAAAAGCAGGATGCTCAAGTTCCCGATCCTTTTCGGCTGAGCGTGAAACCGCCATACGCCAGATAGGCGCCGAGTATGAACGCGAGCGCTGCATCCCAATAGAAGAACTGCGCGTACGCAGGTCCCCAAAGGAAGATCCCTACGGCCGCCGGCGGCGGTAGGAACAAGAAGAGCAGGCCTTTGATGAGCGTCAGCCAGCCGACGACGGTCACGATGACCGGCAGGGCGCCGCCCGACCAGACGTTGTGGCTCAATATCATCGCGACGCCGGCAGCCACCAACACCAAGCCGAGGATGAGCACCGCCGGCCCGTCGTGGACGGTCGCTATCACCATCTGCACGAACGCCTCTTTGTTCACGGCCATAGATACCGCGACGAGCATGCAATAGATGCCGATGAGCCTGCTCAAGAAAGCCGTGCGTGCCGACATAGCGTCTCCCTAGGCGTCGCGACCTATTGGACGAATTGTCGTGTGCCTCAGGAAAGCCTCTTCCGCGCATAAGAAACCGCGCCCCGCGCTCAGGATATTCTCATGATATTCTGTGCCTTCTTCCCCATGCTTGGTGTACGATGTGTGAAATCACTACGCTTCGCAAGGCGCCTTTTTTCGATGTGGGGGACCATGGAAGACGCAGATCGAGCAATGCGATTACCACGAACCTTCGTCACCGTCGCATCGTTTGCGTGCGCCGCAATGCTGGCGGCGTGCGGGCACAAAGCGGCCGTGCCGACCTTCGCGACGATACCGCAGCAGCCCCCGATCCAGGACCAAGGCTTCATCAAGCACGTCATCGTGATCGTGCAGGAGAACCGAAGTTTCGACAACATGTTCAACGGCTTCCCCGGCGCCGACACCGTCTCGCAGGGGAATGCGAACGGCACGTCCGTTCCGATCGGGATCACACCGTTCGAAGACAACGGGCTCGATGTCGGACACACGCACCCCAACTTCTCGTCGGCCTATGACGGCGGCAGGATGGATAATTTCAACGGCGAGGGCACGTTCAAGCTGGTCAACGGGATGTACACGCAATTCGCCGGCCCGCCGAACTATGCGTACTCACACCTACCGCAGTCCGAAACAGTGCCACTGTGGGATCTCGCGACGCAGTTCACCTTGGCGGACCACATGTTCGCCTCGAACAGCGGGCCGTAGTTTCCCCGCGCACCAATACCTGATCGCCGCGCAGTCGCAATTCGCCTCGGAGGTCCCGAACGGTCCGAATTGGGGTTGCGACGACACGCCGGGCTCCCTCGTGCAACAGCTGCAATCGGACGGCACGGAGAACAAAGGCGTCTTCCCGTGCTTCGACTATATGACCCTAGGCGATGAGCTCGATCAAGCGGGCGTCACATGGCGCTACTATGCGCCCGCGATGGGCTCGTTGGGCTACATGTTCTCCGCGTACGATGCGGTGCGGCACATACGCTATGGCGCGGATTGGACGAACGACGTGGTCTCTCCGGAGACCACCGTGCTCACCGATATCGCAGGGGGCACGCTGCGCCAGGTCAGCTGGGTCATCCCGTCGCTGCCGAACTCGGACCACGCCCTCGCAAGCAGCAACACCGGCCCGCAATGGGTCGCCTCGATCGTCGACGCGGTCGGGTGCGAGTCCGTATTGGAACGACACCGCGATCCTGATCATGTGGGACGAGTGGGGCGGCTGGTACGACCACGTGCCGCCGCCGCAAGTGGATATCATGGGGCTCGGCTTCCGCGTGCCGCTCATCGTGGTCTCGCCGTATGCCAAGCATGGCTACGTATCGCACGTCATCCACGAGTCCGCCAGCACCGCGCATTTCATCGAGGCGACGTTCGGCCTTTCGACGCTCACCACGGCGGACGCGCGGGCCGACGAACTGACGGACTGCTTCGACTTCACGCAGGCGGTGACGCCGCTGCAGCCGGTGAAGACGCTGCTAGGGCCGCAGGACTTCCTGCGCCGCCCGCACGTGACAGGCCCGAACGACTTCGATTAGGTCAACCTCGCGATGGCTCGACGCGGAATTCGACCTCGGGCGTGACCCCGCTCGCGAGCGTCTGATAGACGACGCAATAGCGCTCCGTGAGTTTTTGCAGCGCGGCGACCTCCTCGCTCGTCGCGTCCGCCTCCAGATCGAAGCGAAGCCGGATGTTCTTGAAGCCGACCGGCGCATCACGGTCGACCCCCAAGGTGCCGCGAAAATCCAGGTCTCCCTCCGCCGTTATAGTCCCGCCGCGCAACTGCATGTTCTTCGCTGTCGCCACCGATCGCAGCGTCACGCCGGCGCACGCGACGAGCGCCTGCAGCAGCATATCGCCCGAACAAGCGAGGGTCCCGTCGCCACCGGTCGCTGGGTGCAGGCCCGCTTTCACGAGCGCACGACCGGTCTCCACGCTGCAGCTGAGCGCTTCGGGATCGTCGACTTTGCCGCTGGCTCTCAAGGTGACGAGGGCGGCCTCGGGCTCGGTGCGATAGTGATCCTTGATCGGCGCCTGTAGCGCTCGCAACGTCTCGGTATCCATACGCGTCCTCCGTCTCGGCTGAGTCTCTCGAGCGCGACTTACGAGTAGAGCACTCGCGACGTGAGAAGCGCGAGCGCGCGACGGAGTTGCGCCGCGACGTCAGCGTGCTCGCCGACATCGATCGTCTTGAGCGCATGCCTCGATCCAACGGAATCCCTCTGCCTCGGCGCCGCCGTGCCACCAGAACATCTCCAAGGCGCCGGCGACGGTGCCGCCGAGAACCACGTCGTTGTCCCTGCCGAGCGCCCAATCCATGGTCGCACGGAAGTTCTCCGCCTCCGGGTCGAGTCGCGCTAACCATTCGCTGAGCGGCACCGCGCCGAAGCTCTGCTCCGCCTTCTGGGCGACGTCGCGGAAGTAGTCGGCGTGCCGGCGCGCGAGGCGCTCACGCTCACCGCTCGCCGCCAACTTGGCAAGCGCGTACTGGCGAGTGGATTCAAGCATGCGATAACGTTCCGAAGCGTCGCTCGTGTCCACCATCGCAAGCGACTTGTCGACGAGCGAGGCGATCAGATCGAGCACATCCGCGCTCTCGCTGTCGTCGCCCGCGCACACAAAAGAAGCCGCATCAAGCGTGAAGCCGCCTGCGAAAATCGCCACGCGATTGAACATCACCCGCTCGTCAGGCGTGAGGAGGTCATAGCTCCAATCGAAGAGCGCGCTCAGCGTCTTCTGCCGAGGGAGCGCGGTGCGACTGCCCCCCGTGAGGATCTCGAAGCGTTCGTTGAGGCGCTGAGCGAGCGTTGGGATGCTCATCACCTTCACGCGGGCTGCCGCGAGTTCGATCGCCAGCGGGATGCCATCCAGCCGGCGGCAGATATCCGCCACGATCGACGCGTTGTCGTCGCCGAGCCGAAACGATTGATCCACGAGCGAAGCGCGGTCGACGAAAAGGGCCACCGCGCCGAAACCGAGCGCGGCCGTCGGGTCGAGTTCGTGCCGTTGCTTCCGGAACCGCGAGTGAGGCGAGCCGCAGCACTTTTTCACCGCTCACCCCGAGCGCCTGGCGTGAGGTCGCGAGGATGCGCACGTTGGGGCATTGGCGGTGGATCGCATCGGCTATCCGCGCAGCGGCTTCCACGACGTGCTCGCAATTGTCGAGCACGAGGAGGAGCTCTTTGCTGTTTGAGCGATTGCGTCATGGACTCGTCGACCAGGCGTACTTGCCCTTGGCTCACGCCCAAGGTCTTGGCGACCACGCTCAAGACCAGCTCTGCTTCGGTGACAAGTGCGAGATCAGCGATCCAGACACCATCGCGGAAGCGATCGAGGACTTCTGCGCCGAGTTGCGCCGCCAGTCTCGTCTTGCCGACGCCGCCGGCGCCCATGAGCGTCACCAGGCGGTGCTCGACGAGGTGCGCCTTCAGGTCCTCGAGGTCGTGCTCGCGGCCGCGGAAGCTCGTGACTTGAATAGGCAGATTGTTGGGCAGCGTCTCGAGCGAATTCAGTCGGGGGAACTCGCCCGGCAGACCCGTCACCGTCAGCTGCCACACGTGCTCCGGCTCGGCAAGATCTTTGAGCCGATGCGAGCCGAGGTCCATGAATCTCATCTCGCGCGACGCTTCATTCTGCACGAGGGCGTGGGCAGCACCCGACACGAGCACCTGCCCGCCGTGGCCGATGGACATAAGCCGTGCCACTCGGTTGACGGTCGGGCCGAAATAATCGGCGTCGCGCTCCTCCGCGTATCCGGTATGGATGCCCATGCGCACACGCAAGCCGTTGACCGCTGAGAAATCTTGCGCGGCGAGCGCCCGCTGGGCGTCGAGCGCGGCGCTCACGGCGTTCGGCGCGGTGGCGAATGCGGCGCAAAAAGCGTCGCCGACGGTGTTGAAGATATAGCCGTCAAAGCGGGAGATCGCCTGCCGTAGCAGCGCTTCATGCCGGGCGACGGCCGCTTTCATCCCGTCGTGATGGTTTTCCCAGCGCTCGGTGCTGCCTTCGATATCCGAGAACAGGAAGGTGATCGTGCCGGTAGGCAGCGGCACCGGGCGCTTGGGGCGTTCTTTGGCCTCAGGTCTTGCGTTGCATCACGGTGGTGCCAGAGGTTCGGCCGTCCACAGTGCGAGCCCTAGCCCAAGCCGCTTGCCAAGCCGGCGGAGCTCAGGATATAATGAGGCCTCTACGGTGGAGATCGATGGAGGGACCATGCCTCGATACGTGATTGAACGGACGTTCAAAGATGGTTTATCGATTCCGGCCACGGACGTGGGGGCCCAATCATGCAAAACCGTCGTTGAGAAGAACGGGGACGTCGGTGTGACCTGGGTCCATTCATACGTCTCAAAGGACCACAAGAAGAGCTATTGCGTGTACGACGGCCCGAACGAGGACGCTATCCGCAAAGCCGCGGAACGCAACGGCTTACCCGTTGATAGCATCGCCGAGGTCAGCGTCCTGGATCCCTACTTCTACCACTAATAGCAGGTTGATCGCCCGCTCTTAGGTCGTGATCACAAGAAAGGGAGCGCATTGCACCCCCTTCTTGTGGTTTTCCCAGAATGCCATCATCTGATCGGCGGGATGTCCGCCGACTCGAGCATGATCACGGTGGGTCTCGTCGTCCCGATCACGATGCGTCGCGGCGAAACGCCTGGAGAGAGGTCGAGTTTTTTGAGGTCCACCGCTCGCAGGGTCATGTCGTTGTAGGTGCGATAGTAATAGATCCTATCCGTGAGATCGCGGAAGACGACCCATTGCGTGGTATCGCTATCGCCCGCACCGGTGTCGCGCGCGAGACCTGCCGGCAGGTCGACGCGATTCATCAACTTCTGCGCCAGCACCAGCGCGCCGGTCGCGTCGCTCGGCCTGGTCGCGGCGGCAAGCGCGATCGCCGTTTCGACGAAGCGTGAGGGCGGTGTTGGGTCCCCCGGCAACCCCACCAGGCCCGAGCCCTGACCCGTGGACGCGTAGCTTATCCCACCCACGACCGCCGGTTTGACGTTATTCGGCGAAAGGTTGACGTAGTTGCGCAGATTGACCGTCTGCCAGTCGTATGTCGGCGAGTTGGTCATGACCCCGACGGTATTGTCATAGATGGCGAGTTTGCCGCCCACCCACTCCAGTACGATGCTCTTCCCTTGGGCGTCGTGCACCACGAAGTGCAGCGGCACGAAGGAGTTGCCGAACATAGCAAGCGGCTCGCCCCAGACGTGGATCGTGGGCAGCGCGGCCCTGACCTCGTCGACGTTGGCGAAGCGAGACAACACCCACGCGCCGAGCGTGAGGTTGGACATAGCGCTTGCATTATCGGTCGGCGCTATGGTCTCGTACCCGGCGAACGACGGGAGATACAGTGCGCCAAAGCCGAGGCCGGCCTCGTTCATGCCGTCGACCACGGCGTCGATCCCGAAAGCGTCGAGGTACACATAGCCGTACTTGCCCGTCCAGCTGAATCCTCGCGCCCCGTTAGGCGCAGGAGATGTCAGCTGGGAGCTACGCGGACGAACGACGAGCCTGGAGTGCATCTCCGCGCCGAATTCCATGCTGCGAGCGGCGATCACCGTGCCGTTCGCGGCGATGACGCGGGCGTCGGTACAGGCAAGCACGCCTTCCGACGGCGCGATGAACATCAAGACGCCTATGAGCCAACAAGCTCTGCGCCACATCGTTTCTCTGCTCATGCTGATTCTCCATAACTAGCGGGTTAGTCCGGCCGACCGGGCGTCAAGGACGTGAACGGATTCCCTGGCTACAACGGTATGCTCTCGCGCATCGCCCTAGTAGACGAGGTTCGTATGGATCTCGATGTCGGGACTCGGCTCGCGAACGTCGAGGGCGGCGTTTTCCCGAATAGCGACGTCGAGATCGCCGCCCCAAATACGCGAGAACAATTTGATGCGCGCATCAGGGCGGCGTTCTGGTGACTCCGAAGTGAGGGCTAGTGGATCTCGATCGCCCATGGCCCTTGCAACCCAGTGCTGCTTCCGGCAATGGTCCGCGCTGGGGCGACGTTGCCGTTGGCGGTCTCAGGGAATATCGTCACGCTATTGGACCCGAAATTCGTGACGTATATGTTGTTGGTTCTATCGTTCGCCAAGCCGTACGGAGAGGAAAGCGTCGTATTCGCACCGCTGATGACAGTTATCGGCGACGCGTCCCCAGTAGCTTTGCTGGCAAATTCCTCAACCGTGTTCGATGCGTCGTTCGCGACCCAAAGATCGTCGTCTATGTCGACGATTGACCCTAGCGGGCCGTCGAGTTGCGTGTTCGCCCCGCTGATCGCCTGCACTGGAACGGCCGGTCCGGATGCATTTGGAGCGTACGCGACCATCTTAGAATTCGGCGCAAGGCTTTCGTCGGAGACCCACAAGTCACCGTCAGCAGTGCCGATCTGTATACCGTCGGCGTGCGCCAATCCAGCAGCGGTGATATCGATTGTACGGAAGGGCGCCGCGTTTCCGTTTGCGCCCGGCGCGAGAGATCTCTATGTTGGTGTTCGCGAAGTCGCTGACGATGATGTTCCCGATGCCGTCAATCGCCACATCGACCGGACAGTTGAATCCAGTGATCTCGCGGGCGGGTGCGACGTTCCCGGAAGCACCGACCGCGAATTCCAGGATCGCCTTGGCGCCGCAATCGGCGACGTACATGACGCCTGCGCTGTCGAATGCCATTCCTTCTGGGCAGATGAGTTGGGTGTTCGATCCAGCGATCGTGACGCTCGGAGCGACGTTACCGTTGGCCGCAAGGGCTGGGTATTCGGTGATGGATCGCCCCCCGCAGTTGCCGACGTAGAGCGTTTGTGCAGCCGGCGGCGGCGTGGGCGCGACCGGGGCGGAGCCTACCACGCGCGGCGGCGGACTGCTCGGCAACACCCCCGAGCCGGCGCAGCCGGCCATGGCAAGCATGGCGAAAGCGATGATAATTGCGTTGAGCGATCTGGACATGACACACCTTCTGCGTGCGCACTTCAACCCCCGGAAAAGGCGCTATGCACGACTAACAGTCCCACCGCGCGGTGAAGGAGGCGAGTGTTTCCCGTGAACATCTGTGCCCGCGACCTGAAGCCTGCGCTGGGCCACGCTCACCTAGTGCGCTGCGTCACACGTCGCGCCTCGGCGGCATCACATAAGGTCTTCGAAACCCGGCGGCAGGGCGGTCGCGATGGTGCGGGCTGCGCGATCCACCTGCATGCCGTAGGCCTCCAACATCGGGATCAGCACGCGTTCGTCACCGACGACGAGCATATCGCTCGCCGGATAGTGCGCGATGCCGACGACGTCGCCAAGCGCGCCGAGCCGCGCGTCCACGACGTGCATGCCGACCAGCTCCGACTCGCGATACGCTTGCGGCGGCAAGGGCGGCAGCTCCGATTCGGCGACCCGCAGGTGCGCGCCGCGCAGCGCTTCTGCAGCCGTCGCATCGTCGACGCCCTCGAATTTCACGCGCACGTGACCGCGCGCCGGGCGCACTCGTCTCGACGCGCAGCATCTGCTCGCCGCCCATGGCGAGATGCGCCGTGACGCCGACGCCCGGCGCCAACTCAAAAACGGACGCGGCGACCTTGACGTCGCCGCGCAATCCGAACACTCCGACCACCCGGCCGACGAGCACGCCGCCCTGCCGGTCTGCGCCGCTCAATCGATGATTTCGACGCTGACTCTCTCGCCCGTGCCGATGCTCGCCGCCTTCACGACGGTCCGGATCGCCTGGACGATGCGGCCCTGGCGGCCGATGATCTTGCCCCGGTCATCTTCTGCCACGCGGAGCAGCAGCACCGGACCGCGGTCGTCGGTGGTCGCGCCGATCGCGATCTGACCGGGCTCGTCGACGATGTTCTCGACGATGTACTTGAGCACGGCGGCGGCGCGTTGGATGCCATCGCGCTCCGCGTCCTCGTCGACGCTCCTCTTCTTCGTCGGGCACCGGGCCCGCGGCCGCCGCGTGCGGTGCGCCGCCTTCGAGCGCGCCGCCGTCTTGGTCCGCGTCGGCGTGCTTCGCCCTCGTCGAGGTCGACGTCGTCTTCTTCGTCGTCGAAGTCGATCGGGTCGGCCGGTTCCGCGTCGACCGGCGCCGGCGTGGTCTCGTCGTCGTCCTCGTCGTCGAGGTCGATGTCGGTGAATTCAGGCGGACGTTCAGGCATTGGCTTTTCCTTTGCGCTTCTCGCGCGGCTTGCGCGTCGGGACCTTCGCTTGGTCGTACAGGCCCTTGCCGGCCAGCAGGCGGGCGACGGTGTCGGAGGGCTGAGCGCCGTTGCCGAGCCAGCGCTTCACCTTCTCCTCGTCGAGCACGAGTTCGGCGGGCTCGCGGCGCGGATTGTAATGTCCTATGATCTCGACGAAGCGCCCGTCGCGCGGCGACGCCGAGTCGGCGACGACGACGCGATACGACGGCTGTTTCTTCGCGCCGGTGCGGCGCAGTCTGATCTTGACGGCCAAGATATCTCCTTCACATGCTAGATGCGCGGCATGCCACGGCCGCGCGACAACGATTTCATCATCTTCTGCGACGTCTCGAACTGCTTGATGAGCTGGTTCACGTCTTGCACTTGCGTGCCGCTGCCGGCGGCGATCCGGCGGCGGCGGCTGGCGTTGAGCACGCGCGGATCAACGCGCTCACGCGGCGTCATCGAGCAGATGATGGCTTCGATGCGCGCCAACTGCGACTCGTCGATCTCCCGGCCGGCGACGGCTTTGCCCATGCCGGGGATCATCTTGAGCAGGTCCTGGACGGAGCCCATCCGCTTCACCTGCCGGCATTGCTCCAGGAAGTCTTGCAGGGTGAAGCTCGACGTGCGGATCTTCGTCGCGAGTTCTTTCGTCTGCTTTTCGTCATAGAGGCGCTGAGTCTTCTCGATGAGGCTGAGAACATCGCCCATGCCGAGGATGCGCGAGACGAGCCGGTCCGGATGGAACGGCTCGAGCGCGCTCGCACTTCTCGCCGACGCCGATGAATTTGACGGTTTGCCGGTCACCGCGAATATCGAGAGCGCCGCGCCGCCCCGGCCGTCGCCGTCCATCTTGGTCAGGATCGTGCCGGTGAGCTGGATCCGCTGATCGAACGCGGTTGCGA
>CAWDVP010000006.1:0-531344 GCA_963805945.1 Vulcanimicrobiota bacterium
GACCAGTTCGCCGCTGCGCCTGGTCGGCGTAACCGCCTTGTCGTTCTGCGAGGCATGCGCGCCTTGCGTCGAGTCATTCGCCGCACTCTGGCGGAAGCCGGCATCGTAAACGTCAAATCCGCGATCGAAGCCCGGCGCCAACCCTCACGGGGATCGAGCTGGACTGAGCCGACGAAGGCAGCGGTGCGGTAACCCTGAGAGCGGAGTAAGTCCGGCAGGAAGGGAAGCGCCGTTGCTAGCGGCGCTCCCAGTTCGCTGGCGTGATTGGTCTGCGGATAGGTTCCCGAGAGGATGACTGCGTGCGAAACCACGGTGCCCGGCGCTTGCGCGTATGCGCGCTCAAAGACGATGCTTTGCCGAGCGAGGGCATCAAGATTGGGAGTGAGTTTGTCGTGCGCGCCAAGGAAGCCCATGCGGTCGGCCCGCGTCGAGTCAAGGGTGATCAGGAGGATGTTAGGTTTCGTCGCCCCCGAAGAATGGGCCGGGAGAAGAGCCGAGATCAGGAGGCCGAAAAAACACCAGAAAAGCGCCCGACGAAGCATAGGAGAGAAGTCTAATGCCTGGCGGCGGCAGTCTGGAAGGACGGAGGGAGCAGCAGCAGGCGACGGTCACTGCTGTGGGCGTCATGACAATCCACGCATTGTCCTTTGACCACCGGCGAGTGCTGCAGTAACGCCGTGGACTTCTGGTGGCAGGCGAAGCAGATCTGTTCCTTCGGCGCGGCCAGATTCAAGGTGGTCATGTCGCCTTGGGTCTCCGCCACATGGCAGACGGTGCACGAAATCGTCATGGCGGAATGCACCGACTTACCCCTGGTTTTCGCCGCGTGGCAGGAGGAACAATTGTCATCCTTGTGGAGGATACCTGGGTGTTCGGCGGCTGAGGCTGGCATGGCCGCCAGCAGCAGAAACAAGCCGATAAACACTAATGGCATATTCTTATGAAAGTCGGTGGGCACAGGGGGCGTAGATTATCCGCGAGGCAGCGGGAAATCTGTGATTGGGCTCACGGGCCTGAGTGATGCCGGAAAATGAAGTTCCTGCACAAGTCACCTCACTCATAAGGCTACAATCAACAACTCCAGATTAAGCCGCTGTCGTTTGGGGTGACGGGAGAGGGGTGATGGGGAAAATCAATTGGGCAAGGGTTGTCCTTTGCGGAATTGTCGCAGGTCTCACCTGGACCGTCCTGTCGTCCCTTATCACCGCCTTCGTCGCAAAAGATTTCGTGGCTGCGGTGCCCGGCGGGAGATTGTCCGCACCAGGCGGCAGTCTGGTCGCGTTTCTGTTTGTCCTGAACCTGGTGATGGGCGTTTGGGCCATGTGGCTTTATGCGGCCATCCGCCCGCGCTACGGTCCGGGGCTGAAGACCGCCGTGGTGACCGGATTTTCGTGGTGGATCATAACCAGCCTTGTAGATGCCACGTGGGGCTCTTTCGGATTCGTCGCCCCCAACGCCGTTCTGCCACCGATGGCGGCATCGCTTCCCGCCATCATTATTGCGGCAGTGGTGGGGGCATGGCTTTATCGGGAATGAAGGTGAAGGAATCAACTCGCACGTGTGGAGAAATATGTCCGCAATTGAAGCTCGACGCAAACGAAAGCCTATGAAAACCTCTTTGCTGTTCTTCTTCTTGCTTGGCTCACTTTGCGTGAGCATCACGACCTTTGCGCAGAACGGCGCAAGTGCTGGTACAGCGCATGCAGAGCCGGGTGCGCGTGAACGCCTGATCGGCACCTGGAGGCTGGTGGCCGCCGGGACCTTCCGCGCAGATGGCACGTTCGAAACTTTTTCCGAGTACGGCCCGAATCCGAAGGGCTATCTCATGTACGACACGACGGGCCACATGTGCGTATCGCTCTCGAATGCCAATCATCCCCGCTGGGCGAAACCGGAAAAACCGACCGACGCCGAGAGGCTGCGCTCCTTCGACGCTTTCTTCGCTTATTGCGGCGGCTACGAGGTGCTGGAGAAAGAAAGTCGAGTGATTCATCGGCCGGAGGTGGGCTCGTGGCCTCACTACATCGGAACCGATCAGAGCCGCAACTTCCGGTTCGAAGGCGACCGGCTGATGCTCTCGAGCGAGGAGACGCCTCCCGGCGGTGAGCACCGTCGCTACCTGATCACATGGGAGCGGGTAAGGCCGTGAGGCGGTCGACGGTCCACAGAGCATCGTGACACGAAGTGGGACAACTGTGGTGGTTGCTACGTCCTTTCAAATAGTACTAGTTACGCTGTCAAGGTCGGCTATTGCGTCCGGAGAGGTACATGCCTGTCAATCTCCCTTTTAGTCGGATATTGGGTTCTGTAACTCTCCGCGAGAACAGCGGTTTGCTAGTTCCACAAATTCAATGACACATCGTTCCGCAAGAGCAGAGGAGGACAGGAAACCAGTTGCGTTGTCTTTCCTCCAGCCGTACTCGCGCGCACGCGACCAATGGGGTGAGTACCGGGTTTCGCTTAGCTGGTCCGGTTGTTTGACGTATGCGCGGAGGCCTGTCCCGGTATCAAAACTCAGTCCGCCGCTGAACTCGCGGATGATTAGCGAACTCTTGTCCAACGTGTTTGCGTATCGCTGATACCATGTAACAATCAATCCCACTCGACCATGAGTCGGATATCATGGCGTATCTGGCACAAGGGAAGAAGATCCCCGACATCCTCGGCGGGATCCACAGCGCGATCGCAGCACGCACCATTTCGCTCGTGCGGCGCGTGGGTCTCGAACCCGAGATCACCTTCACCGGCGGCGTGTCGCTCAACGTCGGCATGGTGCATGCCCTCGAAGAGAAGCTCGGCGTGAAGATCAACGTCTGCGAGGATTCGCATTACATGGGCGCCATCGGCGCGGCCGCATTCGCTCTCGAGCGCGCTCTCGCGAGCGCCGCCGAACACGTCGCATAAGGAGCCGTCATGGGTCTCATCGCTGGTATCGACATCGGATCGCGCGCGACGAAGATCGCGCTCATCGAGCGGGGCGGCGCGCTGCGCGGCTGGCACCTCGCGCGCACCAAGCCGCCGTTCGAGGACTTGGTGGATGCCGCGCTCGCCGAGGCGCTCGCCGCCGTCGGTGCGTCGCGCGCCGATGTCGACTACGTCATCACGACCGGCTTCGGGCGCGCGAGCTACCCGGAACGCGACACGCAGGTCACCGACATCAGCTCAGCCGCCTTCGGCGCCACGGCGATGTTCCCGAACACGCGCTGCGTCATCGACATCGGTTCGCAGAGCTCGCGCGCGATGCGTGTGGACGAGATCGGGCGCGTGAAGGAGTTCAAGTCCAACGACAAGTGCGCCGCCGGCGCGGGCGGTTTCGTCGAGCGCGCCGCGCGCTATCTGGAGATCGGACTCGAAGACGTGAGCGACCTCTCGTTGGCGGGCGGTGACCCGGTGACGATATCCAGCATCTGCGCGGTGCTGGCCGAGTCGGAGATCATCAACCACGTGAGCCAAGGCCGCACGGTCGAAGACATCCTGCGCGGCGTCCACAACTCGCTCGCCGATCGTGCGGTGGCGCTGCTCAAACGCGTCGGCGTCGAGCCGGAGATCACGCTCGTGGGCGGCATGGCTCGACAGGCGGGCATGATCCGCGCGCTTTCGGAGATGCTCGAGATGCCGGTGAACGTGCCGGACACGCCGGAGATCGTCAACGCGTTAGGTGCAGCGCTGCTGGCCAAGCGAAGGCTGGAAAAGGTCGCCGCGTGATGGGCGCGCTCGATACGCTCCGCCACGAGCACGAGGTCATCCTCGACGTCGTGGATCGCATGGAAGAAGAGACAGATCGGCGCGCGGGCGAGCTGCCCGTGGCGTTCCTGCGGGGCACGCTGGAGTTCTTGCGCGTGTTCGTCGAAGAGAACCACCACGGCAAGGAAGAACGCGCACTGTTCCCGATCATGCGCGAAGATCCGGCGTTGGCGGGAATGGCCGCGGTCCTGGCGGAGGAGCACGAGGAGGCACGCCGCCTGGTGGCGATCATGGAGCGTTCGCTCGCCGACGTATCGGCAGGCGTGGCGTTCGCGGCGGCGCTGCACGAGTATGCCCGCCTCATCCGGGATCACATCTTCAAAGAGAACGAGATGATCTTCGTGGCCGCGGAAGCCGCCTTCAGCGCCGCAGACGCGGAGCGAGTGGGCCGATCCTTCGCGCTCGTCGAAAAAGAGGTCAGCTCAGGATATTGACGGCGCGCGCCGCGACCAGCGCGATCGTCAGCAATGAGATCAGCGCCTCGATGGTCATCAGCGTCTTCGCCCATGTGGTGAGCGGCATGGTGTCGGTGGGGCTGAACGCAGTCGCGTTCGTGAAGCCGAGATACAGGTAATCCATGAAGCTCGGCAGCCAGCCGGCGGGCGCGTTATTGGGAGAGAGCATCTGCGGGAAGAGGAAGTCCGCGTCGCGGATCGATGTGATCAGGCGCGCCTGAGGGCCGCCGCGGTCGAGCTCCCAGAACCACAGCGCGAACACCAAGATGTTGGTGGACCAGATCGCCGCCGCCGCATAGAGCAGGCCTAGGCCGCTCTCCTTTGGGGAGCCGGTCACGAGCGCGTGCACGAGCAGCACGAGGGACGCGATATTCGCCGCATTCACGATCGCGAACATCACGATCGCCGCGATGCGCCGGACTTTGATCGACTCGCTGATGCGGATCGGCCCCGACACGAGCAGCGGGATGTCGAGCAGGACGATCAGCATAGGCATGAGCCAGGGCGGCCCCAGCGTGAGGTGCGGCGGCAGGCTCAAGTACAGCAGTGCGGCTGCGAAGACCGCGACGCCAGGCGGCCAGCGCGCCTCCGAGCGCTCGATCTCGCATAATGGATGCTGGGCCGTCTTCGTCACCCGTTAGTGCCCGCTGTCGGAGACCGTGCACGGCGCCATCACCGCGGTGGACATGCCGTGGATGAGGCGTTTGTCCGAGGGCACGATCGTCGCGAGGACGCCGGAGAGCTTCGCCTCGTCGCCGCTGACGAAGTAGTACGGGCATAGCCGCACGCGGCCGTCCATCGTCTTGATGTCGCCGGATGCGATGTCGAGGTAGGGGATCTGCACGCGCCGGCCTTTGTGGAAGCGCTGGAGGATGTGCGGCGTCTTATGGAAGATCGCCAAGCCGCCGTCGATCACCGCCATCCATTCGTCTTTGGTGAGATCGTCGCCGACGTAGACGCCCTTGCTGCCCCACGACAGCTCCGAGAAGCCGGATGGCTTCACGACATACTGCCGCTCGGACTTCGAGAGGCCGTACAGCTGGCTCCAGTAGTACAGCGGATGGCCTTCGGGCGTCAGCCCGGAGACGACCGCCTGCGGCGGCATGGGGCGTGGATCCAGGATCCAGGTGCGCGGGAACAGATTGAGCGTGCGCTCGTACGCCTCGGCGCCCATCTCCTGACGCCACAGCGGCTCGAGCGTGCCGTGGTGGAGCAGCGCGAACGTCAGCTTCTCTTCGAAGAACGATTTCGGCGGCGGCGTCACGACGACGCGTTTGTGGCGCGCGGCGTAGAAGAAGAGCTCCTGCTTGGGGATGTTGAGCAGGTCGAACAGCTCGAAGAAGCGGTAGAGCAGGTCGACGGTGCGCCGCCCGTTGGGCGTGTCCACGACGAGCGCTTCCTCGGTGAAGACGACCTCTTCGGCCTTCACGGTGACCGCCTCGGCGAGCCCGGCGCGCGCGAGCGCCGCCGCGAGCCACACCATCTCGCCGCGATAGTCCTCGGATTCGGCGGAGACGACGATCGCGATGACCGGCTTCTCCTTGCCGGTGAGCGAGCGCGCCATAGCGGCGAAGCCGCGCACGATGCCGTCGAACTCGCCGACCTGATCGTAGCCGAGCTCGCAGTACGTCTCGCCCATCGCGCCGACGAAACCCATGCCGCCCGGCACCGCGTCGAGCTCGACGGCGATCATGCCGTCGTCGACCACCTTTTCGGTGAGGATGATGTCAGGCCTGATGATCGAGGGCGTGTCTTGCTTGAAGCGGTTCTGGCGCTGCAGCCGGACGATCTGTTCGGGCTTGCCGAGCTCGAGATACTCGTGCACGAAGCCGGGAGCAGTGCCGCGCACGCTCTGCATGTAGATCTTGTTGAGCGCGCGATAGAACTTGAGGAGGTCCGCGCCGATGGTCTCTAGTCTGGCGACGGTCGCGGGAGCGAGCGGGAACGGTTCGGGGGTGATGCGCCAGGCGATCTGCGCGGCCTCGGGGGCCGCCTGCCCGGCGACGCTGCGGAACAGGTTGGGCGAAAGATGTTCTGCGATGTAATGCGCCCGGTCCGCGGGGGACCTGGGTGCCAGAACATTGGCGCTACATGGCATGGAGCGCATGTACCCCACACCGCGGCGCCTGGCATGTACACGCCGGCGGCAGCTTAGGCTGGCGATGGAATCTGAAAAGATGTCTGATCATCGTTGGGACGCAAAACTTTGGGCCGTCCCGGGTCGCACTCCTGCAAAAGCCAGGGGCGGCGTGCCGCAATCGCAGAAATGAAGCGGGCTATGCCAGGCACAGAGGCGGCGGTCGTCGCGCGAGGTCTGACGAAACGCTACGGCGAGGTCGAAGCGGTTCGCGGCATCGACTTCACGATCGCGCCGCAGGAGTGCTTCGGTTTTCTCGGCGTCAACGGCGCCGGCAAGACCAGCACGATGAAGATGATCTATTGCCGGACGACCAAGTCCGCCGGCGAGCTGCGCGTGCTCGGCATGGACGCGGCGACCCATCCGGCGCACATCAAGCAGCGCATCGGCGTGGTGACGCAGGAGAACGCGCTCGATCCGGAGCTCACCGTCGCTGAGAACATCCAGCTCTACGCCTCGTTCTTCGGCATCCGCGGTCCGGCGGCGCGCACGAAGTGCGACGCGCTGCTGCGCAGCATGAGCCTGGAAGGCAAGGCGGGCGCGAACATCCGCGAGCTGTCAGGCGGCATGAAGCGCCGGCTCGCGATCGCGCGTGCACTGGTGAACGAGCCGGAGATGCTCATCCTCGACGAGCCGACGACGGGTCTGGATCCGCAGGCGCGCTTGATGGTGTGGCAGCAGCTGCTCGAGTTCCGCGACCGCGGCATCACGCTCGTGCTCACCTCGCACTATATGGAAGAAGCCGCGCGTCTGTGCGACCGGCTCGTCATCATGGACGAGGGCACGATCTTGGCGGAGAACACGCCGGCGGGGCTGGTGGAGCAGTTCGCTGCGCGCGATGTCTTGGAGCTCGTCGGCGTGGAGCGCGAGCTCGAGGGGTTGGCGCTCGATGGCTTGGTGCGCCGGCGCGAACGCCATGGCGACACGGTCTACCTCTATAATGATGACAACCGCGCGCTGCTGCGCAGGCTCGGCGAACTCGGACTCGACGCGCCGCGCCACGTCGCGCGCGCCGCGAGCCTCGAAGACGTGTTCTTGAACATCACCGGCCGGGAGCTGGCGGAATGAGCCCGCTCGCAGCGTTCTTCCGCCCGAACACGTGGAACGTGTTCCGCCGCAACTACATCGCCTGGCGCAAATACGCGATGTCATCCGTGGCGATCAATCTGGTGGAGCCGTTCGCGTACTTCTTGGCGATCGGCCTCGGGCTCGGCGCGTACCTCACGCTCGGCTCGGGCAACTCGCTGCTGCAGTTCATGGCGCCCGGCATGCTCGGGCTGGCGGCGTTGAACGCGGCGACCTTCGACGCGTGTTGGGGCTCGTTCGAGCGCTTGAACTTCAACGGCGTCTACGAAGCGATGGTCACCGCGCCGGTGGATCCGCTGGAGATCGCGGCGGGCGAGTATCTGTGGGAAGGCTTTCGCGCCGCGCTGTACGGCGCGCTGTTCTTGTGCGTCATCGTGGTGCTGGGGCTGGTGCACTCGTGGTGGGTGCTGCTCTCCATCCCGCTGCTGTATCTGTGCGGCATCATGTTCGCGATCCCAGCGCTCGCGGTGGCGATGATGGTGAAGACGCAGGAGCACCTGTTCTATTACTTCTCGCTCGTCGCGACGCCCATGGTGATGATCAGCGGCGTGTTCTTCCCGCTCGACAAGGTGCCGCACTGGTTGCAAGTGGTGGCGTGGTGGTCGCCGCTGTACCACGCGGTGAACATCTTCCGCGGGCTGGTGCTCGGGCATCTGAGCACCGGCATCGCGCTGGATTTGCTATGGCTGCTGGTGGCAAGCGCGCTGCTGGCCTACGTGCCGATGCGCTTCTTGCGCGACAAGCTCGCGCGCTAAGATGTAGGGGTCGATCTTCAGATCGACCCTCGTCTACGTCTGGCTCGTCGTGGGCATGCGGCGCACACCCCCGGGATACGCGCCGCTCGGGTGGCGAGCGGCCCAATCCTCTGAGAGCACCGCCAGATACTCGAAATTCTCCCACAGGGCGCGGGCACCGGCGCGCTGCCGTCTCGACATCGTCACGGGAAGCAGCAGCGTCCACGTGCTGAGCACGACGCCGCCCCAGAGATCGCACGCGATGACGGGGTCGATGATGCGATACTTCACCAATGCGCCGAGATTCTCGAAGATATCGCCGACGAAGCCGGCCGGCTCCAAACTCTTGTCGAAGAGCGGCGCCGTCTTCAAATCGTCCGCGAAACCGGGTTTCTTCACGAGATCCGGCAGATCGTCGACGATGAAGTGGCGCGCGGCGGCGAACTTGTCCGACTCGATCACCTCGCGGATCTCGGTGAGCGCGACGATCTGGTTGCCGCCGCGCAGGTGGTGTAGCTGGATAACCGCGGTGATCGCCGTCGCGGCGATGACGATGAAGGTGCCGACGGACGCGACCGCGGTGAGCAGCTCGAGGCTCATCGCGCGGGCGTCGCCTGCAGCTCCTTCGCGTAGGAGTCGCGCAGTTCGCGCTTGAGGATCTTGCCGGTGCCGCCCTTGGGCAGCGCGTCGACGAACTTGACGTGTTTGGGCACCTTGAAGTGCGCCATTTTGGTGCGGCAGTGCTCGACGAGCTCCGCCACGTCCAGCGTCGCACCCGGCTTGCACACGATGATCGCTGCCGGCACTTCGCCCCACTTCTCGTCGGGCACCGCGATGACCGCGCATTCCAACACCGCGGGGTGGTCGTAGATGACCTTCTCGATCTCCTGCGACGCGACGTTCTCGCCGCCGGTGATGATGATGTCCTTCTTGCGGTCGACGATGGTCAGATAGTCCTGGTCGTCGATCGAGCCCATGTCGCCGGTGTGGAACCAGCCGTCCACGATGAACTTGGCGGTCTCTTCCGGCTGATTCCAGTATCCTTTGAAGACGGTGTTGCCGCGCGCGCAGATCTCGCCGACGGCGACGCCGTCGTGCGGGAGCGGCCGGTTCGCTTCGTCCATGATCTCGACCTCGACGCCCGGCAGCGGCAAGCCCGCCGTCGTGCGTATGCCCAGCGAGCCGGCGCGGTCGGTGCCCGCGCTCGCTTTGGTGAGCGCGGAGGTCATCACGGGCGTCGTCTCGCTGAGGCCGTAGCCGCAGTGGACGTGGCACTCGGGCAGACGTTCGTCGAGGGCTCTGATGACGGCCGGCGGTGATGCCGCGCCGCCGAGCATGACGCGCCGCAGCGAGCTCAAGTCGCGGGTCTTCCACGACGGCGCGCTCATGAGCGCGATGGCCATCGTCGGCACGAGGAACGCTAGGCTGATGCGCTCGCGCTCGATGACTTCGAGCACGTGCTCCGGATCGAAGCGCGGCACCATGATATGGCGGCCGCCGACCACCGTCAGGGTGTGCGGCGTGCCCCAGCCGTTCACGTGGAAGAGCGGGATGCTGTGGAGCACCGCGTCGGTGTCGTAGCACGGTGCGCACACCAGGCCATACAGCGCGTGGGTGTACAGGTTGCGATGCGTCAGCATGACGCCCTTGGGCCGCGCCGTCGTGCCGCTGGTGTAGAAGAGCTCGGCGACATCATCTTCATCGAGCGCGGGCGGGTCGAACGCCGCCGGCGCTGCGGCGAGCATCTCTTCGTAGTCGAGGCCTTTGACCGGCAGGTCTGCGCGTGGATCGCCGCCCATGAGCACGATCGTCTTGACCTTGGGCAGCGAGGGCAAGCACGGCGCGAGCAAGCCGACGAGCGCGCGATCGACGACCACTGTCTTCGCCCCCGCGTCGGCGAGGATGTACCCGATGTCCGCGGGCGTGAGGCGGATGTTGATCGGCAGCAGGATCGCGCCGAGCTGCGGCACGGCATAGTACGCTTCGAGCAGGCGGTGGCAGTTGAACGACAGATATGCGACGACGTCGCCGCGTTTGACGCCGGCCTTCAAGAGCGCATTGGAGAAGCGATCGATGCGCGCGCCGAGCTGGCCGTAGGTGAGCCGCTCCGCGCCGCAGACCACCGCGAGCGAATCGCGATACACGGTCCGGCCGCGACGGAGGAAATCGTTGACGAGCATGGGCGTCTTCATGATCTATGTCTCCCCGAGCAAGCCGCGCAGCGTCGAGAGCAGATTCACCGCTGCCGCGTCGCGGTCGCGCTCCAGATCCTGCGCCGGCGGCGCGCCGAACGCCGTGTTCCACGCATGGACGAGCGCGGCCGTCCGGTAGCTGGACAGCGCGGCGGCGGCGAGCGCCGTCGTCGCCGACTCGGCGCCTGCGATATCGGTCGGCAGCGCCGCTGCGCGGACGAGACGCAGCCCTGCCGGGCGAGGCGTGCGGCGCACGGTGTGCTCGACCGCGGCGATATCGTCCGCGCTGAGTGTGACGTGCAAGGTCGGAACGCCTTCGGGCTTGGCCGGCAGCGTCAGCGGCAGCACCGCGACCAGGCTTTGCTCAAAAGTGCGCGCGGCCATGCCGTGGCCGACCGGACAGCACACGATCGCCGTCTGCAGCGCCTCGTGGTCCACCGTCGCGCTCCAGTGGAGGGCCGCGACGCTGATCTGGCCGAGCGGACGGTAGAGCACGAGCGCGGGGCGGACATCCGCATCGGGCCGCTTCGCTTCTGCGATGAGCGCGTCGTCGAGCAGATCCTCTGACGCCGTCTCGGCGAGCGGCGCGTGCGCGAAGTCCGCCGCTGTGCATCTCCTCGGTGCTGGCGGGTATGGCCGGCTGTGCGCCCATGCGTCGTCTGCGCTCGGCGAGTAGCAGCATGTCTGCGGGTAGTTGCGGCGTGTCGCTCACGGCGCCGTCTTCCATATCTGCCACCAGGGTCGTGCCGATCGAATGAATTCGACCGCTCCATACGCCGTGGTGTCGTGCATCGGGGGCAGGCGGCGCGCGGCGTCAGCGACGTCCGCGAGCGAGACGCCGCGCGCCGCGCGTTCTGCGGCGACCTCCATCGAGGCGCGCGCGAGCGCGCCCAAGCGGCGCGGCAGACCCGCGGAGCGCGCCCACAGATCGTGCATCGCTTCGGCGTTGAAGGGCGATCGTTCGCCGGCGTAGCCGGCGCAGCGCAGCCGATGATCGATGAGACCGGCTGCCTCGGCTTCGCTGAGCGGCCCGAGGTCGAGCCACAGCGCGACGCGATCGCTCAGATTCGGCCGCCGCGCTATCGCGGCGGCGATCTCCGCCTGGCCCGCGAGACCGATCGCGAGCAGCTTGCGTTCGTCGAGCTGGAAGTTGAGCAGCGCGCGCAACGTCTCGAGCAGCGGCTCGGGCAACAGCTGCGCTTCGTCGACGAGCAGGATCGCCTGGCGTCCGGATGCCGCGGTGCGTTCGAACAGACAGCGCTTCAGGTGTTCGCGGCGCTCGCGTGCGCCGGTGCCGTCGACGCACGGCGGGAAACCGAGTGCCGCTGTCGCAGCCGCGAGCAGCTCCGCCTCGCTCTCGAACGTCGGGTCGAGGATGAGCCCGACGATGCAACGCCGGTCGTCGAGCAGGCGCGCGGTGACCGCGTTGCACAGCGACGTCTTACCGGCGCCGACCGGTCCGAGGACGACTGCTAGGCCGCGCCCCTCCGCCAGACATTCGAACAGGCGCCGCCGGTTGCTGGCGGTCGCCATCGTCTCGTAGAAGAACGCAGGGTCGGCGGTGTCCATAAAGGGGTCGCGCTGCAGACCGAACGCCTCGAGCAGCATGCGCGATGGCTTCCAGCGTTTCGCCAGGCGAACCTCTGCTACGCTCGGCACACGTCACCAGAGGTCCGCGCGCGGGCGCGGGCAGAAGCCGCTCGCATGTCCATCCAGATCAAGCCGCAATTCCCGGACGAGCAGTCGCCAGACGGCAGCTTCGTCCGGCAGCCGGATTATTTCCGCGAGTGCGTCACCGCCGACGGGAGCAGCGGCTATCCCGCCGTTGCGGGGCGTTATCATCTCTACGTGTCGCTCGCCTGCCCCTGGGCCCATCGCACCATCATCATGCGGAAGCTAAAACGCTTGGAGGACGTGATCGGCATGACGGTCGTCGATCCTATCCGCGACGACGAGACCGGCTGGGCGTTCCGCGACGGTCCGGGCTTCTCGAAAGACCCGATCAACGGCTTCCATTTCTTGCGCGAAGCGTACCTGGCGACCGATCCGCAGTACCGCCGCCGCATCACCGTGCCGGTGCTGTGGGATACGCAGACGAAGAAGATCATCTGCAATTCCGACGACGACATCCTGCGCGTGTTCGAGACCCAGTTCGATGCGCTCGCCGACAACAGCGTGGACTATTTCCCGGAGCGCTTCCGCGCCGAGATCGACGAGCTCAACGAGTACATCTACCAGAACGTCAACGACGGCGTCTATCGCGCGGGGTTCGCCACCGCGCAGAACGTGTACGAGGCGGCCGTACGACAGGTGTTCGAAGCGCTCGACGTGCTCGAGCAGCGGCTCTCCACCCGCCGCTACTTGTTCGGCGCGTCGCCGGTCGAGACCGACTGGCGGCTCTTCGTGACGCTCGTGCGCTTCGATCCCGTCTACTACGGGCATTTCAAGTGCGATCTGCGGCTCATCGCGCAGTATCCGAATCTGTTCGGCTATCTGCGCGACCTCTACCAATTCAAGGATGTCGCGAGCACGGTGAACTTCGACCACATCAAGCGGCACTATTACATCACGCACGATGACATCAACCCGACCAAGATCGTGCCGCTAGGCCCGCTGCAGGACCTGACGGCGCCCGCGGGGCGCGAACATCTATCATGACGTATGTAGGGGTCGATCTTTAGATCGCCCTGCGCACCCGAGATACGTCGCAACGGGCCGACCTAAAGGTCGGCCCCCACATCACGAGGGCGTTGCGTCCCGCAAGCGCCCTATGGTAAGATAGCCAAGCGCAACTTTAGGACCGAGCGTGGCCCCGCCACGCGACCCGCGCAGATAGGGATGGTCCTAGTGAACAGTCGCCTCGGCGACCGTTGGGGTTTGTCCGTCGGGCAGGCCTAGAAAGAGGGTCCTTCACCGTGTCTTCCATCATCACCATGAAGCAGCTGCTCGAAGCGGGCGTCCACTTCGGGCACCAGACGCGTCGTTGGAATCCGAAGATGTCGAAGTACATCTTCCAGGAACGCAACGGCATCTATATCATCGATCTCCAGAAGACCGTGCTCAAGCTGCGTGAGGTCTATGGCGTCGTCAAAGAGATGGCGCGCCAAGGCAAGACCTTCTTGTACGTCGGCACGAAGAAGCAAGCGCAGGAAGCGGTGAAAGAAGAAGCCGACCGCGCGGGCATGTTCTACGTCAACCAGCGCTGGCTCGGCGGCACGCTCACCAATTTCCAGACGATCCAGAAGCGCGTCTCGCGTTTGCGCGAGCTCGAGCGGCAGCGCGACACGGGCGTCTTCGAAGTGCTCACGAAGAAAGAGGTCGGCCGGCTCGAGGACGAGCTGCGCAGGCTCGACCGCTTCTTGGGCGGCATCAAAGATATGCCGAAGCTGCCGGACGCGATCTTCATCGTCGATCCGCGCAAGGAACGCATCGCGGTGCTGGAAGCGCGCAAGCTGAAGATCCCGATCATCGCCGTGATCGACACGAACTGCGATCCCGATGAGATCGACTACGCGATCCCGGGCAACGACGACGCGATCCGCGCGGTCAAGCTCATGACGGGGAAGATCACCGACGCGATCCTCGAGGGCAAGACCGAAGCCGAATCGGCCGAGTATCTCGGCGCGCCGACCGACGCGAGCGCAAGCCCGACACCGCCGAGCGAGGCGACGCCGGCCGCCGAGGCAGTGCCCACGGAAACAGCGCCGGTGGTGGAGGCAACGACAGTGGTGGAGGCAGCCGCCGTCGCACAGGAAACACCAGCCGCGACATGACGCCGGTCCCGCGAGCGAAAACGCGGGAACGTAATAGGTGCAGAAGGCGGTCGCGAGGCCGCCCTTTGTATGGCCGAGAGGGAACAAAGGTGATTCGAGGAAATGGGACACGTTGAAATGACAGAAAAGTATACTCCGAACGCGGCCGACGTCAAGGCCTTGCGCGAGGCGAGCAACGCTCCGGTCATGGACTGCCGCCGCGCGCTGGTGGAGGCGTCCGGCGACTTCGAAAAGGCGCGCAAACTGCTCGCCGAGCGCGGCCAGCAGGTCGCGGCCAAGAAGGGCGATCGCGAGACCCGCGAGGGCTATATCGGCCATTACGTCCATCAGGGCGGCAAGATGGGCGTCCTGGTCGAGCTCGCGTGCGAGACCGACTTCGTCGCCAAGAACGAGATCTTCCAGAAGCTGGCCCACGACTTGGCGCTGCACGTATGCGCGTCGCGGCCGCTCTACGTCTCGCGCGAGGACATCCCGGCGGACGTGCGGGCCAAACTCGAAGCCGAGCACAACGGCCGGCTCGACAAGTACTACGAGGAGAGCGTCCTGCTCGAGCAGCCCTTCGTGCGCGACGAGAGCAAGACCGTCGCGGACCTCGTCTCGAGCGCGGTCGGCGTCCTCGGCGAGAACATCAAGATCCGCAAGTTCGCCCGGTTCGACATCGGCGAATCGTAAGATGAGCGGCGGCGGCGCCGGCGGCGGGCCGGCCTACAAGCGGGTCCTGCTGAAGCTGTCAGGCGAAGCGTTCGCCGGCGGCGCCGCAAGCGAGCCGATCGACACCACCGCCGTCTACCAGATCGCGAACGAGATCAAAGAGGTCGCCGCAGGCGGCGTCGAGATGGCGTGCGTCGTCGGCGGCGGCAACATCTGGCGCGGCAAGACGGCGTCGCACGCCAACATGGACCGCGCGACCGCCGACTACATGGGCATGCTCGCGACGGTCATCAACGCGCTCGCGCTGCAAGACGCGCTCGAGAACATCGGCGTGAGCACGCGCGTGCAGACCGCAATCTCGATGGCGCAAGTGGCCGAGCCGTACATCCGGCGCCGCGCCATCCGCCATCTCGAGAAAGGCCGCGTCGTCATCTTCGCCGCCGGCACGGGCAATCCGTATTTCACCACCGACACGACCGCGGCGCTGCGCGCCATCGAGATCGACGCCGAGGCGATCCTCAAAGCGACGCAGGTCGACGGCGTCTACAGCGCCGATCCGAAGAAGGAACCCGCGGCGGTGCGCTTCGAGACGCTCGACTATCTCGAGGTCCTGAAATTGGGCCTCTCGGTGCTCGATAACACCGCGCTGACGTTATGCATGGACAACGGCCTGCCGATCGTCGTCTTCGAGCTCATGCGCAGGGGGAACATCAAGCGCGTGATCTGGGGCGAGCAGATCGGCACGTACGTGGGGAAGGCGGTCAAGCATGTTGCCCCAGTTGTATAAAGACCTCGAAGACCGCATGAAGAAGGCGGTCGAGGCGACGCGCGGTGAGTTCGCGGCGATCCGCACCGGACGGGCCAACACCGCGCTGCTCGACCACGTCGTCGTGCAGGCGTACGGCACCGAGATGCCCCTCAAGCACTGCGCCACCATCTCGATCCCGGACGCGCGCAGCATCGTCGTGCAGCCCCACGACAAGTCGATCATCGGCGACGTGCGCAAGGCGATCGAGACTTCGGATCTCGGCGTGACGCCCAACGTGGACGGCGGCGTGATCCGTCTGAGCTTGCCGCCGCTCAACGAAGAGCGGCGCAAAGACCTCGTGAAGCTGGTGCACAAGCGCGCTGAGGACGGCCGCGTCGCGGTGCGCAACGTCCGCAAGGACGCGCACAACCAGATCCAGCACGCGCAGCGCGACGGCAAGGTCACCGAGGACGAGGCGCATCGCGGCAACGACCAAGTGCAGAAGCTCACCGATAAGTTCGTCGCGGATGTCGACGCCTTGGCACACACCAAGGAAAAAGAGATCATGGAGGTCTGATCGCACTGGCGCACGAGGACCTCATCAACTTGCCCTATGCGCTCGCGCTCGAGCGGCTTAAAGAGCGCGACGTATACGTGCGCGTCCTCGCGCCGCCGTACGCCGGCGTGGGCGTGGGCGAGCTGCGCGTCGTGCGGGCAGAAGAGCGGGGCGACGCGATCGAGCTCGTCGTGACCTACGCCGACTACGAACGCATCGAGCCGCCGCCGAAGAAACCCGACGGCAGCGCCGGCCCATCAGGGACGGCATGACCACCGCGGTGGCCGGGCACGTGGATTCCGGCGCGCGGTTGCGACAAGAGCTCTCCGGCAAACGCGTCGCCATCGGCCTGGCCATGGCGGTCGTCGGCATCGGCTGCGTGTTCTCACCGCCGCTGTTCGCGCTGCTCATCCTCACCATCGGCGTCCTCAGCGCGATAGAATTCGCGCGTCTCACGCAGCGCGCGGGCGCGACGGCGTCGCTGTGGGTGGCGATCCCCGCGGTCGCCGCCTACATCGTGGCGTCGTACTTCCGCGTCAGCGACGATTTCGAGTCGGGCATCCTCGTCGTCGTCATCGTCACGTCGATGATCGCCGCTCTGGCCGGCGGCGTGGACCGTTTTGCGGTGCGCTGGGGCATGACCGTGATCGCCGCGCTGTATCTCGGCAAGATCGGCTCGTACCTTGTTTCGGTGCGCCAGCTGCCCCACCACGGCGGCGCGTACATGCTGTGGCTCATCGTGATCGTCGGGCTCACCGACGTGGTGGGCATGATCGTCGGCCTGCGCTTCGGCAAGACGCCGCTGGCGCCGCGCATCTCGCCCGGCAAGACGTGGGAAGGTGCGATCGGGGCGTTCGTCGTCGCCACCGCGGCGGGCACGCTGCTCGGTTTGATCCCGCGCGTCGGCGCGCCATGGTATCTCGGGCTCACCTTCGCCGGCGCGGTCTCGATCGCCGCACAGCTCGGCGATCTCGTCGAATCGGCGCTCAAGCGCAACGCGCAGGTCAAGGACTCGGGCCGTCTGCTCGTGGCGCACGGCGGCGTGCTCGACCGCTTCGACTCGTACATCCTAGCCGGCGTCGTGGCATACGCCGTGCTCCTATGGTTCGGCCGCGCCTCGGGCTAGACGTATGCGGCGCATCGCCATTCTGGGTTCCACCGGTTCGATCGGCTCCCAAGCGCTCGATATCATCGGGCGCTATCCGGAGCGCTTCGCCGTCGCCGGTCTTGCCGCCAACACCAACGTCGCAGCGCTCGCGGCGCAGGCCGGACGCTTTCGGCCGGCGGTGCTCTCGCTTGGATCGGCGTCGCTCGCCGAAGAACTGCGCGGCAAGCTGAGCTATGTTCCGCGTGCGATCGGCTGGGGCGCCGAGGGCCTCGCGATGGTGGCGGCTGCTTCGGACGCACAGCGGGTGCTCGCGGCCAGCGACGGCATCGCGGCGCTCGACGCGGTGATGCTCGCCCTCGCGGGCGGCACCGACGTCGCGCTGTCCAACAAGGAACTGCTCGTCGCCGCCGGCGAGCCGCTGCTCGCGGCCGCGCGAGGATCAGGCGCGCGCGTGCTGCCGGTGGATTCAGAGCACAGCGCGGTGTTCCAATGCCTGCTCGGCGAACGCGTCGAGGACGTCGCGAGCGTCGTCCTGACCGCGAGCGGCGGGCCGTTCCGGGAGCTGTCGCTGCTCGACATGCGCGACGTGACGCCGGCGCAGGCGCTCGCGCATCCGACATGGGTGATGGGCCAGAAGAACACGATCGATTCGGCGACCATGATGAACAAGGGGCTTGAGGTGATCGAGGCGAGCCGGCTGTTCGGCTTGACGCCCGAGCAGATCGAGGTCGTCGTGCACCGCCAAAGCGTGGCGCATGCGTTCGTGCGCTTCAAGGACGGCAACGTGAAGGCGCAGTTGGCGGCGCCCGACATGCGCGTGCCTATCGGCTATGCGCTCGCGTATCCGGAACGGCTGCCCGATGCGGACGCAGGCAAGACCCGTGCGGCGCTCGGTCTCGGGTCCGCGCCCGCCGAGTTGACGTTCGAACCGCTCGACAATAGTCGCTTCCCAGCAGTGCAGCTGTGCTATCGCGCGCTGCGCGCGGGCGGGACGTGTCCGGCCGTGCTGTCGGCGGCGAACGAAGAGGCAGGACGCGCCTTTTTGCAAGGGAAAGTGAAGTTCACCGAGATTTGTGCGCTCGTCGAACGCGCGCTGGACGCTCACTCGGCCGAGGCGCCGACGCTCGAGGCGATCCGCCGGGCCGATGCGTGGGCCCGCGAGGCGACGCTCGAAGAGATCGCGCGACTCCACGGTCGAATAAATTCGACCGCTCCAGCAATCACTAAAGGATAGGCTCCCCATCCACACCATCCTGGCCCTCATCGGCGCGCCGAATCTGACGACCCTGTGGCAGGTGGCGCTCTTCTTGCTCACCCTCGGCGTGCTCGTCGTGTTCCACGAGTTCGGGCACTTCGTGTTCGCCAAGCTCTTCGGCGTGCGCGTCACCGATTTCGCGGTGGGCTTCGGCCCGTCGCTGTTCTCGCACAAACGCGGCGACACCACCTATCGTCTCAATGCATTGCCGTTCGGCGGCTACTGCAAGATGGTCGGTGAGGACGAAGCCGACGATGGCAGCGCCGATCCGGGCAACTTCCAGCATAAACCGGTCTGGCAGCGCCTCATCATCATCCTCGCCGGGCCGTGCTTCAACCTCGTGCTCGCCGCGTTGCTGTTCGCGTATATCGCGATCTTCATCGGTTCCCCGATCGGCCGCACGAACATCGTCGACGTCGTCAATCCGAACACGCCGGCAGCGCAAGCGGGTTTCCAGCCGGGCGACCAGATCGAGATGCTCGACGGACAGGCGTTCAAGAGCGGCGAGGATATCGTCGATTACATCCACGCGCGGCCGAACACCACGATCGGCGTCGACCTCCTGCGCGACGGCGAGATCGTGCACGTCCAGGTCACGACGACGACGCAGGACCAGGGCGGCAAGGTCGTCGGCATCTTCGGCTTCTTGCCGCGACCGGTGGTCGAGAAGCTCGGTCTGCTGCCCGGACTGGCATTCGGCTTCACCAACGTCTTCACCACGATCGCGGTGCAAGCGGTCGGCCTGACGCAGGCGCTGCTGCACCTCGACGCATCGGTGGTCGGCGGACCGGTCGGCATCGCGCGCGTGTTCATCAGCGCGGAGCAAGCCGGTCTTTATGCGGCGCTCACGTTGGCGGCGACGATCTCGGTGCTGCTCGGGTTCTTCAATCTGCTGCCCATCCCGGCGCTCGACGGCGGCCGGCTCGTCTTCTTGCTCGTCGAAGCGGTGCGCGGCCATCCGGTGGATCCGGAAAAAGAAGGCCTCGTGCATCTCACCGGTTTCGCGGTGCTCATGGTGCTGGCGCTGTTCGTCACGTACCATGACATCGCGGTGTGGGTGAGCGGTAAGGGCGGCTTATGAGCTCAGACATTTTACCGCCGGTGCCCGAATGGTCGGGCGTCCAAGAGCGCGTGCCCGCTCCGCCGCCGCTCGCGCCGCGGCGCGTGACGCGAGCGGTGAAGGTCGGGACCGTCACCATCGGCGGTGGCGCACCGATCTCCGTGCAGTCAATGACCACGACGAAGACCGACGACTGGGCGGCGACCCTCGAGCAGGTGCACCAGCTCGCCGAGGCGGGCTGTGAGATCGTGCGCATCTCGGTACCGGACGCTAAAGCCGCGGCCGCATGTAAGAAGATAAAAGACGGCGCGAAGGTGCCGCTCGTCGCGGACATCCATTTCGATCACCGCTACGCGCTCGCCGCGATCGACGCCGGCTGGGACAAGCTGCGGCTCAATCCCGGCAACATCCGCGATCCGCAGAAAGTGCGCGAAGTGGTCTCAGCGGCGAAGGACCGCGGCATGCCGATCCGCATCGGCGTCAACCTCGGCTCGCTCGCGCCGGACATCGTCGAGCGCTACGGCCGCACGCCTGGCGGCATGGTGGAGTCGGCGTTGCGGCATATCAAGATCCTCGAAGAGCTGGATTTCCGCGACATCGTCGTGTCGCTCAAGGCGCACGACGTGCGCGTCACCGTCGCCGCCTATCGCGACATGGCTAGGCGCGTCGACTACCCGTTCCATCTGGGCATCACCGAGGCGGGGACCACGCGCACCGGCACGGTCAAAAGCAGCGTCGGGCTGGGTATGCTGCTCGCCGAGGGCATCGGCGACACTATCCGGGTCTCGCTTGCGGCCGATCCAGTCGACGAAGTACCGGTGTGCTGGGAGATTCTCAAGTCGCTCGGCCTGCGCGAGCGCGGCGTCGAGATCACCGCGTGTCCGTCGTGCGGCCGCGTCCAGGTGGACATCCTGAAGCTCGCCGACGCGGTGGAGAAGATCACCGCGGAATACAAAGCGCCGGTGAAGGTGGCCGTGATGGGCTGCGCGGTGAACGGCCCAGGCGAGGCTTCGATGGCCGATGTCGGCATCGCCGGCGGCAAGGGCATGGGGTTGCTCTATCGCGACGGCGTCAAGGTGCGCTCGCTGCCCGAAGATAAACTCTTGGATGGCCTGCGGGAAGAAATCGAGAAGGTCATCGCCGAGCGCTATCCCCAGTATCTCTGATCCGCCAGAGGTCAATGCAGTACCGCGCTCTTGAGCGCCGGCGACTGCTGATTCACGGCCTCTCGAGGCCGGGACTGCATTGTTTAGAGATGTCGATGCGTTTAGGGATGTCGAAATGAACGAGTATCAATCTGCTCGGCTGGAGCTGACTCGAAATGCGATGGCGACAGGTTGGACCGAATCCGACGTCGCGAGCGTAGTCGCCGCCGCCGACGCCCCATTTCGAGAGTTCGCCGACAAATGGGACCGCATCGCCGACGAAGCACTAGCGGATGGCGGACCGATCACCAAACATGGGGTAGCCTTGAGCGCCGCCGATATCTTGAAATTATGTGCGGGAGATATTCGCAGAACCGTCATGCCGGACACGAAATGAAAGACAAACAACAGGTCAAGAGCATTCCGCCCAAAGCGGATGACCTCTCCGAGTGGTACACGCAGGTCTGCCTGCGCGCGCAGCTTGTGGACTATACGCCTGTGCGCGGCTGCATCGCACTGCGGCCGTACGGTTTCGCGATCTGGGAACTGATCCAGGCGGAGTTCGACAAGCGCTTCAAAGCGACCGGTCATCAGAACGCCTACTTCCCGCTGCTGATCCCCGAGAGTCTGCTCGTCAAAGAGGCGGAGCACGTCGAGGGCTTCGCGCCGGAGGTCGCCTGGGTGACCGAGGGCGGCGGCGAAAAGCTCAGCGAGCGGCTGGCGATCCGTCCGACGTCGGAAGTCATCATCGGCACGATGTACGCGCGCTGGATCCAGTCGCACCGCGACCTGCCGGTGCTCATCAATCAATGGGTCAACGTGGTGCGCTGGGAGAAGGCGACGCGGCCGTTCCTGAGGACGCTCGAGTTCTTGTGGCAAGAAGGTCATACCGCGCACGCGACCGAGCGCGAGGCGGCAGAAGAAGTGCAGCGCATGCTCGAGGTCTACCGCGAGGTGGCTGAGGACGTCGTCGGCCTGCCGGTCATCAAGGGGCGCAAGAGCGACAGTGAAAAATTCGCGGGTGCGGTGGCGACATATGCGATCGAAGCGCTGATGCCCGATGGCAAGGCGCTGCAAGCCGGCACCTCGCACGAGCTCGGCCAGCATTTCGCCAAGGCGTACGACATCACGTTCACCGACGTCGACGAACAGGTCAAGCACGTCTGGACCACGTCCTGGGGCGTCTCGTGGCGCATCCTCGGCGGGCTGATCATGGCGCACGGTGACGACCACGGGCTCGTGCTGCCGCCGGCGCTCGCGCCGCATCAGGTCGTCATCGTGCCTATACTAAAGAAGGGCGACGACAGCGTGCTGCCGGCCGCTCGTGCGCTCTACGAGACGCTCGCGCCGCTGGCGCGGGTCAAGCTCGACGACCGCCCGGAGCAGAGCGCGGCGTGGAAGTTCAACGAGTGGGAGATGCGCGGCGTGCCGCTGCGCATCGAGATCGGTCCACGCGACGTCGCCGCCGGCACGGTGACCGTCGCCCGCCGCGACACGCTCGAGAAGTCCACCGTGCCCGCGGATTCGGTCGTGGCGGCACTTCCCGGCTGGCTTGCGGATATCGGCACATCGCTCTATGCGCGTGCCAAGAAATATCAGGACGAGCACACGGTGCAAGCGGCCGACCGTGCGACCTTCGTCGAAGCGCTCAAGCGCCAAGACGGATTCGTGCTCGCCCCCTGGTGCGAGAAGGCCGCGTGCGAGCAGGCGATCAAGGCCGAGACGAGCGCGGTCACGCGCGTCATCGCGGGCCCGGCGCCGGCCGGCTCGGTCTGTGCGTACAGCGGCGACCCGGCCACCGTCACCGCATATTTTGCGCGCTCGTACTAGCCGAGGCCGGTTCGCGGCGTTCGGCGCGGCGTTGTGCGCGGCGTCCCTGTTCGTATTCCCGAGCTTCGCTCGGGCACTACAGACTCCGGGCCCAGCTGGCGGTCGAATAAATTCGACCGCTCCAGCCGCGGCCTCCGCTCCATTGGCTGCAATTCTCATGTACCATCACGTGTCGGCGACCGTCCAGCCCGGGCGATGGGCCAAAGCTCTCACACTGCAGCCCCAGGAGTTCGCGCAGCAGCTCTCGTTCCTGCAGGCCCACGGCTGCGAGACCGTCACCGTCGACACGCTGGTCTCGGACGTCCGCGCCGATGCTGTGCGCGGCTGCGAGATCGCCATCACCTTCGACGACGGTTATGCGGACAATGCGAGCGTCGCCGCACCGCTGCTGAGCGCCGCCGGTGACACCGCCACATTCTATGTCAGCTCGGGCTTGGTGGGTGCGCCGGACCACGTCAGCGCGCAGGCGCTGCGCGCGCTCGCAGAGGCCGGCTTCCAGATCGGCGCGCACACCGTCAACCACGTCGACTTGACACTCCAGACCGACGCCGTCGCGCGACACGAGATAGAGGGCTCGCGGGCGGCGCTGCGCGCCTGGACCAGCACGCAAGTCAGCAGCTTCGCCTACCCGGCCGGCCAGCACGATGCCCGTGTGGAGCATCTCGTCGCGGCGGCCGGATTCCGCAACGCCATCACGACGCAACCGGGTCTGCTGACCGCGAACGCGATGGCAGATCCATACGCGTTGCCCCGTTATCGCATCGAGCGCGACACCGGCAGCGCGCTGCTGGCGCGCATCGTCGGACCCGGAGGAACGCCCGGCATGAGCGCGCCAGAGCGCAGCGCCATCGCGCGCGAGCGCGCCGAGGGGAACGACGCTGCGCTCGCCGAACGAATCGGCGCCGCTTTTCTGAACGCCGGCTATCCGGAACAGTTGCTCAAGGTGCGCGTGCTGCGCACCGCGGAGTCGACGGTCGTCGGGCTTATGCTCTCGGGGGTGAAGTTCCACGCCGAGGTCGACCGGCAGCAGTTCGAGCGCGACGTCGGCGGCATGATCGAGCGGGCTTTCGATGCCCGCCCTGATATCGCCGAAGTCGATGTGTGGGCCGAGGTGCCGCTGGCGAACCCGCCGACCAGCGACGTCTCGGGCGATACCGCCGAGCCGACGACGCGGACGGTGTTCTCCGCGGCCGTCACGCGCGCCGCGCGCGAGTCGGAGGAGTCGCGGACCTCGATGCTGGGGACGATGTACTGGGAGAACGGATTCTTGACGAAAGTGCGACCGTGACGAAAGCTGAACCCGTCTACACGAAGTCGACGCTGCCCAACGGACTGCGCGTCATCACCGAGAAACTGCCGCACGTCCGCAGCGCGAGCATCGGCCTGTGGGTCGGCGTCGGCTCGTCGCACGAGAGCCCGGCGTTGCGCGGCATCAGCCACTGCATCGAGCATATGCTGTTCAAAGGCACGCGCACGCATTCCGCGCACCAGATCGCGGAGCTCATGGACTCGGTCGGCGGCAATCTCAACGCGTTCACCGACAAGGAGACGACGTGCTACCATGCCCGCGTCGTCGATAGCGCACTGCGGGTGACGGTCGATCTGCTCGGCGACATGTTCTTGGATTCAGCCTTCGATCCGGGCGAGCTGCGCAAAGAGCAGCAGGTCATCTTGGAAGAGATCCGCATGTACGATGACTCGCCGGAGGAGGTCGCGCACGACCTGTTCATCCGTTCGGTCTGGGCGGGCAGCCCGCTCGGCGAGCCGACGATCGGCTACGAGGACACGGTGCGCGCGGTGACGCCCGATGCCATCGGCGCGTACATGCACGAACGCTACACGCCTGATTCGCGTCGTGCTCACGGCAGCGGGCAACGTCGAGCACGACGCGCTCGTGGCGCAAGCGCAGTCGCTCTTCGGCGGCATGCAGGGATCGCGCGCCGGCGGCGATCCGCCGCACCCCGATTTCTCGCCGGTGTCGGTGGTGCGCACCAAGGATTGCGAACAGGTCTACGTCCTCTTCGGCGCGGAGGGGACGAGCGCGAGCGACGACCGCCGGTATGCGCTCACCGTGCTCGACACGATCCTGGGCGGCGGCATGTCGTCGCGGCTGTTCCACGAGATCCGCGAGCGGCGCGGCCTCGCGTACAGCGTCTACTCGAGCCACAACCCGTATCGCAGCGCCGGCCTCATGACG
Source organism: Vulcanimicrobiota bacterium (assembly GCA_963805945.1). Lineage (GTDB taxonomy): Bacteria > Vulcanimicrobiota > Vulcanimicrobiia > Eremiobacterales > Eremiobacteraceae > JAFAHD01. The sequence goes on from CAWDVP010000006.1 coordinate 24,672, forward strand.
ATCGCGGCGTCGACGTCGCCGAAGAACGCGCGCGAGGTCGTCGGTCTGGTGCGCGAAGAGCTGGCGCGCTTGGTCGCCTCCGGCGTGAGCGACGCCGAGGTGGTCCGTGCCAAGGAGCACATCAAAGGCGGCGTGCTGCTCTCGCTCGAGAGCACGAGCACGCACATGCTGCGGCTCGGGCGCAACGAGCTCAGCGTCGGCAGGCACGTGCCGGCGGCCGAGCTGCTCGAGCGGGTCGAGGCGGTCACCAAAGAACAAGTGGACGAGTGGGCCCAGACGATGTTCGCACCTGGTCGCGTCGCGCTGACCGTGGTCGGTCCGGTGGACGAGGGATTCGCCGACGACGCGCAGCCGGTGTCGCAATCGGCTTGAGCGCGGCCGCGGAACCGGCCGCATGAATCCCGGTCTCTTCCTCTCCGTCACCGCCTTGCTCTACATGTTCTCCACTGCGCTGCAGATGGGGACGAATGCCGCGCGGTTGGCCGGCGTGCGCACGAAACGCGTCGCGACCGGGCTGACGCTCTTCAACCTCTTCGCCACCACCGGCCGCTTCTTGTCGCTGTTCTACATGCCGCTCATCGGCAGTCTCGCGGACAAGTCGGAACGGCTGCAGGATCCGAACATCTTCCGCGACGATATGCGCTTCGTCATGGCCGCCTCGACCGTCGGCATCCTGCTCGGCGGCGCGCTCGTGCCATGGGCGACGCGGCTGCTCGAGCGCGGCATCGTGTCGTTCGAACGCCGCCATTCGCTCTTGCGCGCGGTCGGCGCAGCTGTTGAAGCCGCGGGTGGCGCTCTCCGCTCTGCGCGACTTCCGTCTGCCGCGGTTCTCGATGCTGCGCTATAGCCCCGCGAATCTCCCGAAGGGATTCTTGTGGAGCAACGTCGTCGTGATGGCGTTCTGGGTCGCAGGGCCGCTTGCGGCCTACTATGCGGGCGTGCTCATACCGGCGGATCGTCTCACCGCAGTCTCGCTCTCCGGCTTGATCACCGGCGTGTCCACCTTGACGCTCACGTACATCGTCGACCCGACCGCGGCGCTCGTGACGGACCAGACCGCGCACGGCATCCGCCCAGAGTCGGACCTCAAGGCGATGATCCTCTATCTCATCCTGTCGGCGGTCATCGGGACCGTCGTCGCGCAGCTGCTGCTCGTCCCGGCAGCGGACATCATCAGCATGGCCGCGAAATGGGTCAACGATGCGCATATCCATGTCTAGGCTCGCGCTATGCGCCGCGCTCTTCGCGCTGGCGACCGCATTGGCGGGCTGCACGCATGCGTTCCGGGACCGCATCGTCGATCTGCGCAATGCGCAGGGCGATGCTGCGCTCGACGCCGGCAACGTCGTGGAGGCGGAAAAGGAATACGGGCTGGCCATCGCGCTCGCTCCCAACGACGAACATGCGCGCGCCGGCTATGCCAAAGTGCTCTACCTGCACGCCAAGGCGAACTATCTGAGCGGCGACATCGACGACGCCTCTGTGGAGATCCAAAAGGCGCTCAAGTATGCGCCCAAGGACGCCGCGACGCTCGACCTCGCGTCGGCGATCGACCAGGCGGCGATCCGCCGCGACGTCGTGGTGCAGAACTTCCCGTCGTATAAGGCGACGAGCGACGCGATCTCAGAGCGGCTCAAGGCCGACGCGCTCGCCATCAAAGACATCCAGCTGCAGATCCACGCGTTCCACACCGACTACGACGTGTCGCATCTGCGCAAGGCGATCGCGCTCTCGAGCGATCTCGAGACCGAGCAGCATCTCGTGACCTGGCGTCTGTCGGCGTACAAGAACCAGATCGAGGCGGGTGCGCCGGGCGAGACGCGCGCGCCGTCGGAAGTGGACGCGCCGGGACTGTTGCCTATCCCGTAGACCGCGAGCTTCGCTCGGGCACTATCCAAGGGCCGAACTGAAGTTCGGCCCCTACATAACGAATTACAATGGGTGGGCCAGATCGTAGACGGGCCAGCCCGTGTTCGTCGGCACCTGCGTGAACTGCTGCAGATAGGCGTAGAGCTCGGCGTTCGCTTTCAGCCGCGCCGGCTCGACCGCCACGTAATAGCGCGCGCCTTTGCTGATCGCGCTCTTCATGTCGAAGGGCGTCCACTGCAGCGGATCCTCTTCCCAGCCCTTGCGGTTGATGAGATACAGCACGTCCGGGCCGTAGTGCCCCATCACGATGAGCCCGGGCGCAAGCGTCTTATTGAGCTCGGTCGCCGACGCGAAGACGCGCGGGTTCCACTCGTAGTACGGGGCGATCTGCAGCATGCCGACGTATGCCGCGACGAAGATCGCCGACCGCGACGGCGACGCAGTGGCGCCAGGAGAGCGACGTCGGCGCGACGCGCCGCCACACGCCGTCCAGCGCGACGCCCGCGACGAGCGCCGCGAGCGGCAGCCACGGCAGCAAGTAGTAGTCGACCCGCTCGACGTTGACGACGACGAACGCGTACAAGCACAGCACCGCGGTCCACGCGACGAAGAGCCAATCCCGCATGCGCCGCTGCTCGCAATCCGGCAGCACGAGCGCGCCGATGAGCGCGAGGGTCAGCAGCACCGGGCCCAAGATCGTCGTCGCCAGCATGCCCAACAGCGCGAGCGTGGTGCCGAGGCCGTTCCAGAACGCGCCGAACGACGACAGCTCGCCGTGCAGCGCCGGCAGCACGTGCTTTTGGGTGATGCCGCTGAACCAATGCCATTCGGCGATCGCGTGCACGTGGTTGAAGTACAGCACGAACGGCGTCAGCGTCAGCGCGAGGAAGAGATAGAGCGACCAATCGGCGAGCGCGCGCCAGCCGCGCGCCGCGAAGAGCATCGCGAGCAGCGGCGCCAGCACGAGCAGCGCGGGCGGTTTCGCGAGCCAGGCGAAGGCGCCCAAGACGATCGCCGCGATGAGATCGGCAGGCAGCCGTCGCACGCACCAGCGCCACCAGAACAGCAGCGTCGCGGTGGAGAAGAAGACCATGACGCTGTCGGGCGTCAGCGTGCGGCCGTAATACACCGCGCCGGGAGCGATGGCGAAGAGCAAGGCCGCGAGCAGCCCCGCGCCGCGCGAGCCGAGCTCGGCCCCGAAGAAGTACAGCACCACGATCGTGGCCAGGCTGAACAGCATGACGATGAGCCGGCCGAACACCGTGTGGATGCCGGCGATATGGTAGAGCTGCGCGGAGATGAACGGCACGATCTGCAGCTCCAGCTCCACGTAATTGGGCGGCGGGCCGTCGTAGTCGACTTGCGGATAGCCGATGTCGTCGTGCAGTTGCGCGAAGTTGCGCGCGATCGCAGCCTGGTCGCCTTGGCGCCAGCCGGGATGATCGAGGATCGGGTCGCGGATGTGGGAGAGGCGCAGGCCAAGCCCGAGCAGCACGCAGACGGCGAGCGCGATGGCGCCGAGGCGCGCGGGGTTCACGCTTGTCCTTCGACGGCCTGATGAGTGTGACGAAACGTCCAGTACTTATTGGCGAAGAAGTTCCAGCCCATGCCGACGAGCGTCGCCGCGAGCCACGCGCTCGAGTTGCGCAGCGGCATCGCCTCGGGCAGCAGGCGCAGCGCGCCCCACAGCACGAGCTCGCTGATGCCCAGCGCCACGGTGGAGACGCTGATGAACTGCGCGAGCTCCTTGCCGGCGTGCCCGGAGGAACGGAACGTCCAGCGCCGGTTCCACCAGTAGTTGTTGACGCCGCCGAGGATGAAGCCCGCGGCGTAGGCGAGCCAATGCGCGATGCTGACGTGCAGCAGCAGCGAGTAGATGACGTAATTGACGAGCGCGCCCGAGACGCCGACGATGCCGAACTTCACGAATTGGCGCACGCCGCGGCGCGCCATGAAGCGCTGCGGTGCGCTCATGCCAGCCAATACCAATCCGCGAAGAGCACCGTGAACAGCCCGAGCAGCGGCAAGAACAGCGAGACGATGGCGGAGTTCACCACCGCCCTGCGCCCCCACAGCGCGAGGAGCATGAACGCGGGGAAGACGACGAGCACGAAGCGCGGCATGCTCATGAGGCTCGAGGTCGACATCGGCACGAGCAGCGAGGCGGCGAAATACCACGCGTACGACGGGCGCAGCGTGCGGAACGCGATGACCATGAGCACCAAGAACAGGCCCGTGAAGATCAGCTCCATGAGCAGGTTCACATCGGCGGGCGAGGCGAGCGGGTGCAGCGTCATCTGGTGGATCGTGTTGCCGATGCTCACCCAGGGCGGCGAGAGGTGCCTGTTCCAATTGGCCTGGACCTTCTGGAAGGCCATCGGGTCGCCGACGAGCGCGTACAGATACCCCATGTAGACGGCGAGTCCGGCGGGGATCAACCCCAGACCGATCGCGCCGCGGACGAGCGCGGTGCGTTGGCCGTCGCGCCATGCGCGCCAGATCTCGTATAGCAGCGGCAGGGCGACGAGCACGCCTTCAGGGCGGGTGAGCGCTGCGAGGCTGCCGACCACGCCGCTCGTGATGAAATTGCCGCGCCGCGCATAATACACGGAGGCGACGGTGAGCGCGAGGAACAGCGATTCGGTGTAGACCGCAGAGAAGAAGATGGCCGTCGGGAAGATCGCGATGTAGAAGACGGCGTGGAACGCCGTCGAGTCGTCGCCGAACTCCAGCTTCGTGAGCGCGTACAGGTATCCCAAGGCCACGAAGAAGGCGGCATTGGATATGAGCAGCCCTGCGACGAGCGGATCGCCGAGCAGCTTGCCGACGAGGTGGATGAGGAACGGATAGAGCGGGAAGAACGCGATGTCCTTGCCGTGATAGCCGAGCGTCGCGATGTCGAGATAGTGCTGCGCGTCCCAGCGGCTCCACACGTCGAGCATGATGCCGTGCGCCGGGGACCAATGATGTCCGACGCGCTGACCGATGACGACCGCTGCGAGCGACGAGATGATGATGAGCGGGATGCGCGTCGCGAGGAACACCATCGTGACCATGCGCACCGGGCGCAGGAAATAGGCGAGGAGGACGATCTTGATCGCCACCGCCGCCATGACCGCCATCGAGAGCACGAACGACGCGGAACCGACCGACCCCGGCACCTGCAGCACATAGAGCCACACGGCGAACAGCGGCAAGTAGCTGAGCGCATCGGTCTGCAGCATGACGTCGTAGTCGATGCCGGTCCAGTCGCTGACGATGCCGCAGTACAGCACCCACAGCGCGAGCGCCAACAGCGCGCCGACGACGGCGAACCCGAACAGCGCCACGTCCGCCGCGGGGAGGCGACCGTGCGAGGCGGCGACGTACCAGGCGAACAAGCCCGCGCTGCCGCCGGCCGCCGCGGTGACCATGGCGGCGTAGCGCGCGACGGCGGGAATGAGCGCGGGGCCTGCGGCGTAGCGCGAGCCCCGCAGCGCGGGTCGAGCGGCGTAATGCACTACAGCTTGCATTCGCCGCCGCCGTCGCCGCTTCCGGCCGCCGTTCCAGGGTTTGGCCGCCTTAGGGTAAAGCAGGGCGGGCATGCTAGTGCCCATCCTGGTGACTGTAGCGGTCGACTTTAGCCGACCGTCCGCGTCCCCCTCACCCACACCGGTCCCCAACGGCATCCACGGCACGTTCGTCAGTCTCGCCGAGACCGCGGCGGGGACGCAGGTGACGTTCGAGCATGCCGGCACTGTCAGCGCACTGCCCTTGCGCAGCGATGCGCTGATACGCGACCGGCCCCTCGGCGGCGATTGGAAGGTCATCGCCGCGACCGGGCTGCATGCGGGCGCGCCGGTGGTGGTGTTCGTCGGCAGCGGCGGCGTCACGCAGATCGATTCGCTCTACGAGCAGGTCGCGACGCGCTTCGTGCTCGTCAAGAACGGCTACGGCGTGAACCCGGCGGGTACGATATACAAACTCGAAGGCCAAGCAGCGACCACGGGCGCTTCGCTGCCGTCAGGCGCATACGTGCTGCTGCGCGTGGATCCAGGGCGTTCGCTTGCCTACGATCTGATCGCATCGCGCACGCCGTTCGCGCAAGCCGGCGGCCCGCCGAAGGTCAACGTCACAGTCGTGGTGCTGGTGCCCGTCAACACCGGGCAGCTCGACACCATCTACATGTCGACGGATGCGCTGAGCTGGACGCCGAACGCCATCCGCATGTCGCCGCTGCCGGGCAATCGCTGGACGGTCACGTTGTCGGTGACAGGCGGTACGTTGCTGAAGTACAAATACACGCGTGGGTCCTGGTCGAGCGACGAGCGCGATCTGGCGGGCAACGAGATCCCGAACCGGACGCTCACCGCGAATCCTAAAGGGCCGACGCAGACCGTGCAAGACGTGGTCGCTCGCTGGGCGGACCGTTCGAGCTGACGGCGTCGTGGCATGACGTCGCACGAGGGGAACTACGATGGATACGCTTGACTTCGTCAAGGTGACCGAGGCCGCCGCGCTGGCGTCATCGCGTTGGATGGGCCGCGGCGAACGCGACGCCGCCGATCAAGCCGCCGTCGAACGGATGCGCGAGACGCTCAATGAGATGGCCATCAAAGGCAAGATCGTCATCGGCGAAGGCGAGCGCGACGAGGCGCCGATGCTGTTCATCGGCGAGGTCGTCGGCCGCGGCGGCGTCGAGGTGGACATCGCCGTCGATCCTGTCGAGGGCACCAATCTCGTCGCCAACGGACTGCCGAACTCGATCGCCGTGCTCGCGGTCACCGCGAAAGGCGGCTTGCTCAACGCGCCGGACACGTACATGGCCAAGCTCGCGGTGGGACCGAAAGCCGCGCCCTTCGTGCACATCGACGCCACCGTCACCGAGAATCTGCAAGTCGTCGCGAACGCGCTCGAGCGGCCGATCGGCGACGTCACCGTGGTCATCCTCGACCGTCCGCGCCACAAAGAGCTGATCGAAGAGGTGCGCCGAGCGGGCGCCAAGATCAAGCTGATCTCCGACGGCGACGTCGACGCGGCGATCGCGACCGCAATCGAGGGCACCGGCATCCAGGTCGCGATGGGCACCGGCGGCGCGCCCGAAGGCGTGCTCGCGGCAGCGGCGCTCAAGTGCCTCGGCGGCGGTTTCATGGGCCGGCTCAAGCCGCGTAACGAGGACGAGATCAAGCGCGCCAAAGAGATGGGCTTCAAGAACGTCGAGAAGGTCCTCACTATGGACGACCTGGTGAAGACCGACGACGTCACCTTCACCGCGACCGGCATCACCGACGGCGACCTGTGCAGAGGCGTGCGCTTCTTCGGCAACGGCGCAAGGACGCATTCGATCATCATGAACAGCCAGTCGCGCACGGTGCGCTTCATCGAGACGGTCCATCAGCTGCGCGCCGAGCCCTTCAAGATGAAGCAGCACTAGCATGCGGCGCCGCTGCCGCGCATGAGACTGCTCACCCCCGATGCCATCGTCGAGCGGGTGGAGGATATCTCGCCCGCGATGCTCGCGCGCCTCGGCGTGCTCGGCGTCGCGCTCGATCTCGATAACACCATCGTGCCGTGGCACACGGCGGATCTCACGCCGAGCGTCGTGCGCTGGGTCGCGGACGTCTTGGGCTCCGGCGTGCGCGTCTGCCTGATCACCAACAACTACGCGCAGCAAGCGCTCGACGTCGCGCGGCAACTCGAGGTACCGATCGTCGCCGGCGCGCTCAAACCGGCGCCGGCGGCGTTCCGCAAAGCGCTGCGTGCGCTCGCGGTCGCCGCGCCTGCGAGCGCGGTGATCGGCGATCAGCTGTTCACCGATGTGCTCGGGGGCAAACTGCTCGGCATGCACGCGATCCTCGTGCAGCCGATCGGCGCGCGCGAGTTCTTCACCACCCGCTTCATGCGCATGGTCGAGCGCCCGCTGCTGGCGCGGATGCGCCGCTCGCAGACGTAGCGGCGCACGATGACGCAGCGCTACGCCATCATCGGCGATCCCGTCGCGCACTCCCGCTCTCCCGCCATGCACAACGCCGCGTTCGCCGCGTGCGGCATCGACGCGACGTATGAGGCGTTTCGCGTGCGCACCGCCGGTCTCGAAGCGTTCGTCGTCGAAGCGCGCCGCTTGCCGCTCGCGGGCTTCAGCGTCACCACGCCGCTCAAAGAATCTATTCTCACATATCTGGACGAGGTGAGCGACGGAGCTGCGGCGATCAAAGCGGTCAATACGGTGCGCGTCGACAATGCGCGCTGGATCGGCGACAACACGGACGGGGCTGGTTTCGTCGCCGGCCTCGCGGACATGTGGCAGTGGACGCCTGCCGGCGCGAGCGCGCTCGTCGCGGGTAGCGGGCCGGCGGCTCGCGCCATCGCGCAAGCGCTGCGCTCGGCCGGCGCCGTGACGCTCTCATGCTGGGCGCGCGATGCGAACGCCGCTCGGGCGATCGGGCCGCCGCCGCAAAGGCCGCCAGACATCTTCGTCAGTGCGCTGCCCGCCGTCGCGGAGCTGCCGGATGAAGTACTGGAGTTCATCGGGCCGGCCACCAAGGTCGTGGACGTCAACTATGCGGCGGCGCGGTCGCCGGTGCCGGTGGGCCTTGGAAGCGCTCGCAGCGACGGCCTCGCCATGCTGCTCCATCAGGGCGCGCTGGCGTTCACCTGGTGGACCGGCCTGCCCCCGCCGCTGGCCGCTATGCGCCAGGCCCTCGGGGCGGTCGAATCGGGAGGGTCGGTCGAATAAATTCGACCGCTCCATGCCCGTCACACCAGGCCCCAGGGGCGGGGTACCGGCCCCGAGATAACGAACCGCGCTGTCCCTGCCGATACAGTACTGAGGGCGGGTATTAGGCCCTATTCGGCTATGGGTGCGAGGCGGTAACGGGACAATGGCTGCAAATGTAAGCGACCTGCTCGGTCTACGGATGGACGAGCTGATGCGCGTGACGATCGAACGCGGCGCATCGGACCTCCACATGAGCGTCGGTCTACCACCCACCCTGCGCATCGACGGGCGGCTCGCGCCGACGGAATTCCCGAAGCTTTCGCCCGACGATACCAAGCGGTTGGTCTACAGCATCCTGACAGACCAGCAAAAAGAGCGCTTCGAGAAGAACCTCGAGCTCGATTTCTCGCACGGCCTCAAAGGCTTCGGCCGCTTCCGCGTCAACGCGTTCAAGCAGCGCGGCGTCATCGGCGCGGCCTTCCGCGCCATCCCGTCGACCGTGCCACCGCTTTCGACGCTCAATCTGCCAACCGTCATGGCGGACCTCACGACGCGCCCGCAAGGTCTCGTGCTCGTCACCGGGCCGACCGGCTCGGGCAAGTCGACGGCGCTCGCATCGATGCTCGACGTCATCAACTCGAGCGTGGCGCGGCACATCATGACGATGGAAGACCCGATCGAGTATCTCCACTTCCATAAGATGTCGATCGTCAACCAGCGCGAGGTCGGCCAGGACACGCATTCCTTCCCGAACGCCTTACGCTCGGCGCTGCGCGAAGACCCGGACGTCGTGCTGGTCGGCGAAATGCGCGACATGGAGACCATCGCGGTGACGCTGACGATCGCCGAGACCGGTCACCTCGTGTACGCGACGCTGCACACCTCGGACGCCGCGCAGACCATCGACCGCATCATCGACGTCTTCCCGGCCCACCAGCAGCAGCAGATCCGCGTGCAGCTCGCCTCGGTCATCGAGGCGGTCGTGTGCTTGCGGCTGCTGCCGCACGCCTCGGGGGTCGGCCGCGTGCCGGCGGCCGAGGTCATGGTGGCGACGCCGGCCATCCGCAACCTCATCCGCGAGAACAAGACCCACCAGATCCACAATTCGATCGTGACCAGCCGCGGCATGCACATGCAGACCTTTGACATGTCGCTCCGCGACCTGGTGCGCAAACACATGATCACGCCTGAAGAGGCGTTCAACGCGTCCATGCACCCCGAAGAGCTGCGTAAGCTCATCGAGGGTGTCTAGACGCCAGGAGGGGGAACGTATATCATGCAGATGTCGCTGTGGTGGCTGCTGATCTTAGTGGTCATCCTGCTCGTGGGCCAGCTCGTCAAGCTCTAGACCGCCCTATCTATAAGGACTGAAGAGAAATGCCAAGCTTCGCGTATCAGGCGAAAGATCAGGCCGGCAAGTCGGTCAACGGGGTCATCGAAGCGGAGAACGAGCGCGTCTTACGCGCCAAACTCCGGGAGATGAACTATTATGTGACCGGCATCACACAGAAGCAGACCGCAGGCCTGAACGCGGACGTCGGTGCGATCTTCAGCAAATGGCGCAGCGTCAACGAACAGGCGCTGGTCGTTTTCGCGCGTCAGTTCGCGACCATGATCAACGCCGGCCTCGCGATGGTGCGTTGCCTCGATGTCTTGAGCATCCAGACCGAAGATCAGGTGCTCAAGCCCGTCATCACCGCGGTGCGGCGCGAGGTGGAGGGCGGCTCCACCCTCGCCGCGGGCCTCGCGAAATTCCCCAAAGTCTTCTCGCCGCTGTTCACCAACATGGTGCGCGCTGGCGAGTTGGGCGGTATCCTTGACGACGTGCTCAACCGGCTCGCGACCTTCCTCGAAAAGGACTTCAACCTGAAGAAGAAGGTGAAGTCCGCGATGACCTATCCCGCCGTCATCCTCGTGATGGCCGTCCTCATCGTCATGTTCCTGGTCATCTTCATCATGCCGACCTTCGTCGAGCTGTTCAACGGCATGCAGATGACCCTACCAGTGCCCACCAAGATCCTCATCGCGTTCACCAACGGCGCGCGCAACCCGTACGTCGTCATCCCGACGGTCATCCTTATGATCGTCGCATTTGTCATCTTCAAGCGGTACACGGCTACTCAAGTGGGACGGCGTCAGTACGACGCCTTCAAACTCAAACTGCCCGTGTTCGGCATGCTCATCCGCAAGGTCGCCATTTCGCGGTTCTGCCGCACTCTGGGCACCCTGCTGCAGTCCGGCGTCCCGATAATGCAAGCGCTTGAGATCGTGGGCAAGGCCTCGGGTAACGAAGTGGTGGCCGAAACGGTCATAAAAGTGAGGGAATCGGTGCGTGAAGGCGAGTCGATCGCCGTGCCGCTGCAGCTGTCCGGGCTCTTCCCGCCGCTCGTCACCCAGATGGTCGCAGTCGGCGAAGAGACCGGTAACCTCGACGGCATGCTTTCGAAGATCTCGGATTTCTACGACACCGAAGTCGAGTACATGCTGGCGTCGTTGACCTCGCTGCTCGAACCGATCCTGATCCTTGCGATGGGATTCATCGTCGGCTTCATCGTCATTTCGGTGTTCCTGCCGCTCTACCAGATCATTGGGAACATCAAGTAAAGGGGACATGAGCACAGCCATCGCGGCACCGCTCGTACCCGCGTCGAACGACGAGTTCGCCGCCTATCTGAAAACGCGCTCGCGCGATCTGCGCGACGAGCTCGTGGTCGCCAATATGCCGCTCGTCAAGCGCATCGCGAACCACTTCGCGAAGGATCCGAGCCTGCGCGACGATCTCGTGCAGGTGGGCTACGTCGGTCTCATCAAGGCGGTCGAGAACTTCAATCCCACGCTCGGCGTGCCGTTCGAGGCGTACGCGCGGCCGGTGATCGGCGGCGAAATGTCGCACTACCTGCGCGACCTCGCGCCCGTGCTGCGGCCGCCGCGCTGGTATCGCGGCCTCAATCGGCGCTTGCACGCAGCCCGCGAGATGCTGCTCGCGAAGTTCGAACGCGAACCCTCTGCCGAAGAGCTCGCGGAAGCGATGAACACGACGGTGGACGGCGTCGAGGAGATATTGAAGCTGCGCGCTGCGTACAATTTGATGTCGCTGTCGCCAAACGCCGAGTCGCCCGAGACGCAAGTGAAGCTCGAGGCGATCCGCAGTCGGCGCCAGGTCTCGTTCCAGTTGCCGCTCGAGGACCGCGTGACGCTCGATATGGCGCTCGACCAGCTCGCGACGTTCGAGCGCAAGGTCGTGTATCTGTTCTTCTTCATGGATCTCACGCAGACCGAGATCGCCGAACAGGTGGGCTCGAACCAGCGCCAGGTGTCGCGCACCCTGGCCAAGACGCTGCAGAAGATGCGAGATACCATCGCTTGATGCCGCGGTCGGCGGCCGCACCGACACGCAGCTCCATCATCTGGCTGTTCATCGCGCTCGTCCTGGGCGCGCTGCTCATTTTCTGGCGGCTTAGCGCGGCGAGCCTGTTCCTCGACGAGGCGTTCACGCTGTCCGTGGCGGGGGAACCTATCCCCCGGCTGCTTGCGCTCGTCGCGCAGTCCGATGCGTCGTCACCGCTCTTCCATCTTATGACCCACGCGGCGGAGACCGCGCTGCACTGGCCGGTGTGGGACTATCGCTGGCTGGTGGCGCCGTTCGGACTCGTGACTATTTTCGCGACCTGGGCGATCGCCGGCCGCCTGTTCGGGCCGAATGCCGCGAGCGTGGCGGGCATCGTCGTCGCCAGCTCGGCGATCCTGCTCGACTGGGATCGCATGTACCGGATGTACGGGATCTTCGTCGCCTTGAGCGTGCTCTCGTGGTGGCTCCTGCTGGTCTTGGAAGAATCCACGGGGACGCGGCGCCGCTGGCTCGCCGCGGCGTACGTATGTTGCGCCGCCCTCATGCCGCTGTTCGTCTACCTTGGCTTTGTCGTCCTAGGCAGCCAAGCAGTGTACGCGCTCGCGCGCGCCAACCTCCGCTGGCCTGTCGGCATCGCTTGTATGGCCGCGGTAGTAGCGCTCGTCCCATGGTGGTGGGGGTTTCAAGAGCAGCTGGCGCGCGGCGGCACAGCGGTGTTGGCGCGCGAAGTGCACTGGATCGGCGTCGCGCGCAATCTGGTCGCGCAGGATCTGACCATCGAATGGTATGCGCAGCAGCCGCTCGTCGACTGGCTCATCACCATCGTCACACTCGCGCTTGTTGGCGGCGCGCTGTGGCTGGGCAGACGCACCGCGCTGCCGTTCTGGCTCTTGCCGGCGGGGCTGCAGATCGCCGCGAGCGCGGTGCTGAGCAAGAATCTGGTCAATCCGCGCTATCTCCTGTACTCGGTGCCCGCCTTCGCGGTCTGCGTCGGCGCGGTCGCGGCATGGCAATGGCGCGGGCGCATCCTCGGCATCGTCGCAGCGCTGCTCGTCGTCGGCGTGAATATTGTGGGCGCGCAGAACCTGTTGCTCGATCCGTTGTATCAGCGCACCGATTGGTTCGCGGTCGCCGCGGTACTCACGCGCAATGGGCAGCCGGAGGACGTCGTCGTGCTCGATCAAGGCTACACGCATTACGCGGTAGAGCAGCTCGTGGGTTTCCGCGATCGCGAGACCTTCGACATCGAGTCGCAGCGCGCCGTCGCCGCATCGAAGGCGTGGCTGCACGCCCGGCCCAAGCGGCGCGTGTGGTACGTGGAGAATCAATTCTATTACCCAGACCCGGGCAGGGAGGTCCTCGCATATCTCACCAGCGCGCGACCGATCGTCGCGAAGCTACTTACAGCGCAGATCGACCGTCGGCGACACGGTGAGCATCGTGCTTTTCGGTCCTGAGCGACCTTCGTCGCACTTGTGACCGGAGTCACTTCGGCCTCGTTTCCAGCTCACAATGCGCCGATATATGTCTATGTCAGACGATTCTTGGGCAGTCGCAGTAACAGAGAAGCGGTTCCGGCGCGCACAATTGAGAGCGAATGGTTTTCGCGGCGCGTAGTCGCCTGCCGAGCGGCGGTCTTGGGATCATCAAACTTGGCATTAGGAACTCACCGAAGGAGTATTTATACTGTGAAGAAGCTTCAAAAGGGGTTCACGCTGATCGAGTTGATGATCGTCATTGCGATCATCGCGATTTTGGCGGCGATCCTCATCCCCAACTTCCTGCACGCGCGCGCCGAGTCTCAGACGTCGGCCTGCGAGGGCAACGAGAAACAGCTGGCGACCGCACTCGAAGAGTATGCGGTCGACAATTCGCGGTCAGTATCCCGCGAGCTTCGCCGCGCTGATCGCGGCGAACAGCGGCGTGTACCTCAAGCTCGTCCCGCCGGATCCGGCAGGCGGCAACTACACGTTGGCGGTCCCGGCGGCAGCGCCGTGCACGATGACACAGCCCAACACGTACATCATCACCGACGGCGGTAACCACGACACGACGACCAGCCAAAGCCTCCCGCTCGCGGTGCCCGCCACCAAGGCGATCGCGTACTGCTCGGGCTCGGGCCTCGTCGCCAACTAGACCACAGATCCCCAACAACTGCCAAGCGGGATCCCGAGTGCGTGCTCGGGTCCCGCTTGTCATTTCCGGGCGGGAGGTGTGACGTGCGTCAGACCAGCCAACCATTCCCAGGGACGCTGCCAGCGGTCTAGGGGTCGGCGCAAAATGGGCATTCTAGAGGTTGTAAGGTGCGGCGCGTTTGATAATCGGGCAATGTTAATCCCCGGCTGCGAACGGCGATCGAGACCTAAAACTCTAACACCAAGGCAGCATGCCACAGAGAGGGTTTTCACTGTGAAGAAGCTTCAAAAGGGGTTCACGCTGATCGAGTTGATGATCGTCATTGCGATCATCGCGATTTTGGCGGCGATCCTCATCCCCAACTTCCTGCACGCGCGCGCCGAGTCTCAGACGTCGGCCTGCGAGGGCAATGAGAAACAGCTGGCCACCGCACTCGAAGAGTATGCGGTCGACAATTCCGGTCAGTATCCGGCGAGCTTCGCCGCGCTGATTGCGGCGAACAGCGGCGTGTACCTCAAGCTCGTCCCGCCGGATCCGGCAGGCGGCAACTACACGTTGGCGGTCCCTGCGGCAGCGCCGTGCACGATGACACAGCCCAACACGTACATCATCACCGACGGCGGTAACCACGACACGACGACCACCCAAAGCCTCCCGCTCGCGGTGCCCGCCACCAAGGCGATCGCGTACTGCTCGGGCTCGGGCCTCGTCGCCAACTAGACCACGTCCCAATCCGTTAGGAGCGAAGCGGGACTGTGAGGAGTACTCAGGGTCCCGCTTTCTTGCCTCCCGCTGACGGTATGTGGAGGACGCAGAAGGTCAATATGCAGACGCGAAGACCGGCGCGAGGTTTCACCCTCATCGAGTTGATGATCGTCATCGCCATCATCGCCGATGCTCGCTGCCATCCTCATCCCGAACTTCATGCACGCCCGCGCCGAGGCGCACACGTACAGCTGCGAGGGCAACCTCAAGCAACTGGCGACAGCGATGGAAGAATACGCGGCAGACAATGCAGGGTCATATCCAGCGTCGATCGCGGTGCTGCAGGCCGCCAACAGCGGCGTCTACTTGAAGAGCGTGCCGCCGGATCCGGGCGGCGGCGCTTATACGATAACCAATACCGCCGTGGCGCCGTGCGTCTCGGTCGGTGGCGGGCCCACATACACGATCACCGATGGGGATCAGCACGATCCAACCACGGGCACCGGCATTCCAGGCTGGGTCGTGGGGAATAAAGGGGTCGATTATTGCGCGGGTACCGGGCTCATTTCGGTTCCGTGATCGCCTGACGTGACGGCGATCGAACTCATCCTCGTGAGCGCGTTCGGCCTGGCGATCGGCTCGTTCCTCAACGTGGTCATCTACCGTCTGCCGCGCGGCGAATCGCTGTCGTTCCCGCCCTCTCATTGCACCACGTGCTCGCACCGGCTGAGCTGGTTCGACAACCTGCCGGTGGCGTCGTGGCTCGTCTTGCGCGGGCGCTGCCGCTATTGCGGCGCGAGCATCTCCCCGCGCTATCCGCTCGTCGAGCTGATGACCGCGGCGCTGTTCATGGTGAGCCTGCTCGTCTTCGGCGAGAGCGCGGCCGCCGTCACGGCGGCGTTGCTCGGCGCGCTGCTGGTGGTCATCGCGTTCATCGATCTCGACCATCTGCTCGTCCTCGACGGGACGACGATCGCCGCCGCGGTGATCGGGCTCGCGGCGGCAGCGGTCACGCATCAACTGCTTGCCGCGCTCGAGGGTGCGGCGTGCGGCGTCGTGCTGTTCGGGGTCATCTATCTCGCGACGCGCGGCGCCGGCATGGGGTTGGGCGACGTAAAGCTCGCGGCGGTGCTCGGTCTTTTCTTGGGATTCCCGCTGAGCCTAGCGGCATTTCTCGCCGCCTTCGTCATCGGAGCCGCGCTCGCGATCCCTGTGGTGGTGGCGCGGCGCCGCTCGCGGCGAGACGCACTGCCGTTCGGGCCGTTCCTGGTGATGGCCGCGACGGCGGCCACCTTCGCCCCGGCCCTGTTCGCAGGCGCGCTCCAGGCGTACCGGGGTCTTTTCCCCGGCTACTGATGCGGCCGGCACGTGCCGATACACCGGAATGAGGCGGTGATCAGACGTGCAAAGAACTTCCGACAAACCACTCGATGCGGTGCTGCTCAAGAAAGTGCCGCTCTTCAGCGAATTCTCAGACGAGGACCGCGCGACGGTCGCCTCGCTGATGATCGCGCGCCACTATCCCAAACATGCGGTGCTCGTGTACGAAGGCGACCCCGGCGATGCGCTGTTCATCGTGGTGGACGGCAACGTTGCGGTGACGCGCGTGAGCAACGACGGCAAAGAGACCATCCTCACCATCTTGCGTGAAGGCGACTTCTTCGGCGAGATGGGCGTGCTCGACGGCTCGCCGCGCTCGGCGACGATCAAGTCGCTGCGCGACGTGGACGTGGCCATCTTGCCGCGCAGCGATTTCCTGAATCTGCTCGCGAAGAGCCCGGCGATGAGCCTGTCGCTCATCCTGGCGCTGTCCTCGCGCCTGCGCGAGACGAACCAAGCGATCCAAGCCGCGTCGTACCAGGATATCCGCACCCGCCTCGCCTCCTTGCTCATCCACCTCAGCAAGAACTTCGGCGAGGACGCCGAGAACGGCACGCGGCTGACCCTGCGGCTCACGAACCAAGAGATGGCCAACATGATCGGCACCACCCGTGAGACCGTCAATCGCATGCTCAACCGCTTCTGGGATGAGAAGCTCATCGACATGCGCACCGCCAACATCGTGATCACGGAGATGGACAAGCTCAAGGCGATCGTGGCGTAGGACGGTCGATGGCGGCCACGATATCTGAGGCGTCCCTATGAAGGGGACGCCTTTCTTGTCCCCCAGGAGGCCTGGGGCGAATGAATGTTCTAAATCCCCGTCCCGGCTTTGCCGATGATAGATGCGTGAGGTGATTGTTCCGGTCACCTTGCCTTTACTAGATTCGGGACTCGCGGGGATTGGATAGGACGTCCATGTCGTTCCTCGGTCGTTTTTTCTCCCGAGGCGGGAGCCATCACATCGGCGTCGATTTCGGATCGTCCGAGATCAAGGCCGTGCAATTTGGATTTTCCTCACATGGCCCGACCCTCGAGCACGTGTATCGCATCCCGACGCCGGTGAACGCTGTCAAAGACGGAGTCATCGTCGACCCGCCGGCGGTCGGCGAGGCGCTGAGGCAGCTGGTGGCCGACGGCGCGTTCACCGCGCGACGCGTCGTCTCGTCGGTGACGGGTCCGACGGTGGTGGTCCGTCAGGTGACGATGCCCGTGATGAGCGAGCGCGAACTCTTAGAATCCACGAAATACGAAGCCGAGCGCTTCTTGCCGTATTCGGTCGACGAAGCGCAGATGGACGCGAAGATCCTCGGCAAAGCGGAAGATGGGCAGAACATGGACGTGCTTATCGTCGCCGCGCAGAAAGAGATCGTGCTTGCGCAGCTGTCGGCGATGCAGGCCGCGGGCCTGCAGGCGGCAGTGGTCGAGATCGAGCCATTTGCCATGGTGCGCGCCATGTTGTCCCCGGAGGACCCAGCGTTCGAACAAAATGTCGCGATCATCAACATCGGCGCGTCCTCGACGAGCATCAACATCACCAAAGGCGGCTTCGTGCCGTTCACCCGCTACGTTCCCATCGGCGGCGACGCCCTGACGAAGGCTATAGCCGGCGGCATGAACATCTCCATGGATGAAGCGGAGAAGATGAAGCGCGAGAAGGCGGCGATCATCACCCAAGGCTCGACCGACCCAGTGGCGCCGACCGTGACGCGGCTGTTCAACATCATCACGCCGCCGCTGACGGAGCTCGTCTCCGAGATCCACAAGTCGCTCGACTACTTCCGCACCCGTTTCCGCGGCGAGGTGATCGAGTCGGTCATCTTGGGCGGCGGTTCGGCGCGACTGGCGAACATCGAGGCGTTCTTGAGCCAAGAGCTCGGACTGCCCGTCACCACCGCGGATCCGTTGGATCGTTCGAACTACAACGCGGTCGACTTCCCGGCCGAGTACCTGCGCGATATGAGCCCGGCGCTGATCGTGGCGGCCGGTCTCGCGCGCCGCGATCTCACCGAGTCCGGCAGGGCGGCATAGTCGCATGGCACGAGTGAGCAGAGGGCGACGGCAGTGATCAATATCAACCTACTCCCGTCAGCACAACGGCCGACGGTCGTCATCTTCGATCGCACGCTTGCGATCGGACTGACGCTCATCGCGCTGGAGCTGCTGGGGATCATCGGTTTCGCGCTGTATGAGAACAACATCATCCGCGGCCTGAACAACCAATACGCGGACCTGTCGCAGCGCGTGCTGGCCGAGCAAGCCGCGGTCAAGGAAGTAGACGACCTGCGCGATCAGGCGCAGCAGCTCCAGGCGAAGGCCGAGCTGCTCGAGCGGATCAAGCAGAGCCCGATCCAGTTGGCCGAGATCCTGACCGATTTGCGACATCAAGACCCGCGCGGCGTGTGGTATACCAACCTCGCGATCAGCCACAGCACCGCTGGCGGCTCCGTGAACATCCAAGGCAAGAGTTCGAGCTACCGCGATATCGCAGACCTCATGTTGAACCTCGACGGCTCCGTGCTCTTCGGCGATTCACAGCTGGCCACGGCGGCGCAGCAGCTGCCGCAAGGTCAGCCGGTGCCCGGCGGCATCACGTTCACCATGACAGGCCTGCTGAGCGCGGCGGTGGTCGGCCAACAATGAACATACAACTGAGCACCTTCAACCGCATCCTCATCGTCGGTGGCCTGTTCCTCGTAATCGCGCTGCTCGGTTTCTTCTTCGTGGTGCAGCCGAAGAAGAACCAAGAGGCGTCGACGATCGCACAGATCAACGACCTGCAGGGCCAGTACGACGAGCTCAAGCGGGTAGCCGACCAAAAGCCGCTCTACCTCGCGCTCAACGAGCAGATCCGCAAGCGGCTCACCGGCGTCGAAGTGACCGCTGACCCGCGCTCGTACATCCCGTCATACTTGAAGCAGATCGAGGACCTCGCCAAGCGCGACGGCCTCATCGTCACCAGCGTCTCACCGCAAGCGACGCCGGCGCCGTCTCCGGTGCCTTCGGGCGCCCCGACGCCTGCCGCTGGGCCGCCCGTCACCAATCTCCCCGTCGTCGGCCAGCCCCTTAAGCAGGCGTCGCACGCGCTCGGCGCCGAGAACGCGCGCAGCCAGACGACGAACGAAGTCGATCGGCGGACCTAGCACCGCACCGCGCGGTCCGACGCCGCTGCCCGGACAGGCGCCCGGTACGAATCCGCCCGGCGTCGAAGCGGGCTCGGCGCGCGCGGCCGCGTTGGCCTACCTCAACCAATCGTTCACCCAGGTGCCTGTCAATATGGAGTTCGAGGGCCGCTACGAACAGTTCGAGACCTTCTTGCGCGACCTGAGCAAGTTCCCGAAGCTGCTCGGCGTGGGCGACGTCACGCTGGTTCCGCTAAATACGGTCGCTGGCGTCGGGGTGAGCCCGCCTTTGAAGATCACGATGCCCGTCACCGCGTATCGGCTGAGCCCGAACGCGGCGCAGGCGCCTGGGCCTGTCACGCCGGTGGCGAGCCCGCGGCCCGGAGGTAAGTGATGAAGACGCTCACGCTCGTATTCGTCCTCTGCGCGTCCGTCGCGATCGCCGCATGCGGCGCGCCGCCGCCGGCCGCTCAGGGCCCGGTGGCCATCGTAAAGCACCCGAACGACGCGCCGCCGCCGGTGCTTTCCACGCCGGTGCCGGTGGTGAAGTCGAAAGTGAACCCCAACGCTGGCCGCAGCGATCCGTTCGCGGCTCTGTACGGACAGGGAGCCGCTAGCGGCACGCCGCGCCGCCTCGCAGCGAACGCCTATCCGAAGATCCCCACGCTGCCGGGATTCGAGGGCGCGCCGGGCGGCGGCAAAGTCGCTTCGGTGTGGGACGGCGTCCGCGTTAGCGGCATCGTGCAGGCCAATGGGTATTCAGCGATCATCGAGGCAGACGGCAAATCATACGTCGTCCGCGAGGGCGAGTCGATCGCCAACAACAGGATTCGCGTCACGGCCATCGGGCCCGGATACGTCACGCTTTCGTCCGCCGAGGGCGTGCGAAACTTCTCGTTAGGGGGATAACCATGCAAGGGCATTTTAGGTCGTCTACGGCCTGGCTGATGGGAGGAGTGCTCGCGTTGAGCTTGCTCCCGCTCCCGCAGCAGGGTCGAGCCGCCACGAATCCGGTGACCGACGTGCGCTACGGCAGCCAGGACGGCGCTTTCCACGTGACCGTGGTCGCCGGCAGCACGGTCAGCACGAGCGTGCACAAATTCTCCATCGACTCCACAAAGGACGTGCAGGACTTGGTGGTCGACGTCGCTCCGGCGACCTACGACGGGCGCACCAAGGTCATCGCGTTCTCGGACGGACCGATCCGGCAAGTCCGCGTCGGCCAGCTGTCGGATTCGCCGGCGGTCATGCGGATCGTCGTGGAGTCCAACGGCGCCGCTAAATACGACCTCCACCAGGGCAACGGTCAGACCGTCACCCTCGCGCTTGCGACGACGCAGCAGGGCCACGCGCTCGATGCCAGCGACGCCGCTACGGCGGCTCGTGTCGCCGCGGCACGGCCGGCTCAAGCGATCGATAGCGGCTCCGCTGCTCCCGCCCCTGTCACACACACGGCGAGCGCGCCCGCCCCCGTCGCGCACGCCGCAGTCGCCCCGCCTGCTCCAGCGCCGAAAGTCGTCGCGGCAGCGGCACCGCTGGTCACGGCCCGCGCGACCCCGAATCCGTGGCTGCCGGGCGGCAAGTACTACTGCAAGGTTCCCGGTGCGCATAACAACGCCACGACGACAAGTGCGGTCTCGCCCTCGACGGCTTCGTACCCGGCAGCGCCGGCGGGCGGATCGGTAGGCGCGACGCATCCGTCGGGCACGGTTTCCATCGACGTGAAGAACGGTGACCTGCTCGACACGATCCGGCTGCTCGCGCAGGAGAGCGGCCAGAACATCGTCACGACGTCGAGCGTCAAGGGCACCGTCTCCGTGAGCCTCCACGACGTGCCGCTCCGGCAAGCGCTCGATCTGATCGTGCGCACCAATGGCTTGGAGTATCGCGAGGTCGGCAACGTCTACGTCGTCGGCACGCCGGACGAGCTGACGAAACAGTTCGGCTCGGCCGGACAAGCGACGCAGACGGTCGCGTTCCCAATCCGCTATTCCACTCCAGCTGGATCTGGCCAAACAGCTCAACACCGTGCTGCCGCAGAGGCTCCTTCACGGTCGACGCCCGGACGGATACGCTGCTCGTCAACGGCACGCCAGAGGTGATCCAATCGGCGCGCAATTTCCTCGCGCTCGCCGACGTGCCGGCGCCGCAAGTGATGTTCGAGGTCAAAGTTCTCGAAGTCATCAAGAACAACGATAACAGCAACGTCGGCGTCGCCTTCGACGGCTCATCGCGGCTGGGGCTGTTCGAGAACTGCATCACCTGCAGCGGTCCGCAGACCTTCCCGACGATCCCGCAGAGCGGCAACCCGATCGCGCCGCAGCCGTTCACGCGCAGCGCGATCACGGTCGGCGCGACCATCAACTACCTCATCACGCACAACCAGGCGCAGACCCTCGCGGATCCGCGCGTGGAAGCGCTCAACAACCAGCAGGCGAAGCTGCTCGTCGGCCAGACCTATCCGATCGTGTATTACAGCTCGCAGGCGGGCCAGTTCCAGGTGCAGTACATCGACGTCGGCGTGATCCTCAACGTGACGCCCGTGATCAACACGGACGGCTACATCACGACGGTGCTGCACGTCGAGCGCAGCACGATCGCAGGTCTGGTGCAGAACCAATACCCGATCCTCAACAACCGCAAGATCGACAACACACTGCGCGTCAAGGACGGCGACACCATCGTCATGGGCGGTCTGATCGACGACCAGACCACCAAGACCATCACGAAGGTGCCGCTGCTCGGCGACATCCCGATCCTCGGCGTGCTGTTCAAGAACGTCGAACAGACGAAGATCCACGGCGAGGTCGTCTTCCTGATCACCCCGCACATCGTCGGAGAGCGGATCTAGACGAGCGCGGAAACGGCGAAGCGGGGGCGGCTACGGCTGCCTCCGTTTTCATTCGAGCGATGATACGCTACCTCACCGCAGGCGAATCGCACGGGCCGGCGCTCGTCGGCATCATCGACGGGCTGCCCGCCGGCATGCGCCTCGACATGGCCGCGCTGTCCGATGAGCTCGCGGCGCGCCAATCCGGCTACGGCCGCGGCGGCCGCATGAAGATCGAGCGCGACGCGGTGGACATCCTGGCGGGGGTGCGCGGCGGCATAACCTTAGGCTCGCCGGTCGCGCTGGTCATCGTCAACAAGGACTTCGAGAACAACCGCGCCCTGATGGATCCGCTCACGGGCGCGGGGCCGCCGATCACGCGGCCGCGGCCGGGCCACGCGGACTACGCGGGCGCGCTGAAGTTCCGCCACCGGGATCTGCGCAACGTGCTCGAGCGCGCCAGCGCGCGCGAGACGGCGATGCGGGTGGCGCTCGGCGCGATTGGCGCGCCAGTACCTGAGGTGTGTTCGGCGTCACAATTTCCGGCCACGTCACGCAAATCGGAGACGTCGAGTCGCGCGGGCAAGCGGACCCGCCCGATAAAAAGAGTATACAGAGATCACCGGTGCGGTGTCCTGACGCGGAAGCGTCGGCCCGCATGGTCGAGCGCATCGACGCCGCACGGCGCGACGGCGACACGCTCGGCGGCGTTTTCGAAGTGAGGGCGAGCCGCATGCCGGTGGGGATCGGCAGCAATCGCCAGCCGTGGGAACGCCTGGACGCGCGCATCGCGGCCGCGATGATGAGCATCCAGACGGCCAAGGCCGTGGAGATCGGCGCTATCGCGCGCGATCTCACCGGCAGCGGTTCCCACGACGTGTTCGAGAAGCGCGGCGACGCGATCGCGCGCGGCTCGAACCGGGCGGGCGGCATCGAAGGCGGCATGTCGAACGGCGAGGACATCGTCGTCCGCGTGACGGTGAAGCCCATAGCGACGCTGATGCGGCCGCTCGCGTCGGTGGATCTGAAGACAGGTGAGGCGGCGCCGGCCGCCGTGGTGCGCAGCGACGTCTGCGCGGTGCCGGCGGCGTCGGTGATAGGCGAGGCGATGGTGAGCCTCGCGTTGGCGGAGGCGTTCTCCGAGAAGTACGGGGGCGATTCCGTCGAAGAGGTCAGGGAGAATTTCCAAGCGTCGCAACGAGGAGCGGCGCGCGTGTTCGGTGAGGAAAAGCCGGCGAGCCCGCTAGAGCAGTAGAAAAAGGCGTGCATCGTGGCACAACCAGGCGCGACTCCGGGCGACCCGTCCGCCAGCCAAACGGCTGCCGGCGCTGCGGCGTTTCTCGATGAGGCGCGCGACAAGCTCAACGGCAATGATCCAGCCGGCGCGCTGATCTGCCTGAAGACCGTCGCCGGGCTGGCCGGCTGTCCGCCCGATCTCTTGATCGAGGCGGCGAAACTGTTGGTGCAGGCGGGCGATTCGCAAGGCGCGATCGAGAGCTATCTGCAGGCCGGCACCGCCTACATCCGCGGCAAAGAGTTCGCGAAGGCGCGCCAGGCTTTGCAAGCGGGGCATGCGCTCGACGCGCACAACCTCGACGTCATCTTCATGCTCGGACAGGCCGACGTGAGCGAAGGCCGCATCCAGGACGGCCTGGCGAAATTCATCGACGTGCTGCGCAAGTCGAACCTCAAGCATATCCCGGCGCTCTTCGAAGCGGGCTGCATCTACCAGCTCAACGGCCAGTACGATCAGGCGATGCTCGCGTTCAAGAAGGTGCTGGACCGCGATAAGACCCACGTCCAGGCGACGGTGCGCATCGGCCAGCTCTTCCAGAGCAAGGAGCACATGGGCGACGCGATCGCCTACTACATCCAAGCCGCCCAAGTCGCGCGCGAGTGCGAGCATTGGAGCTCCGCGCGCCAGATCGCGAGCATGGTGCTCGCGCTGGATCCGCAGAACCAAAAGGCGCGCTTCATCCTCGACGATCTCGAGGAACAAGGCCACGGTGCGGACGAGGCAGAGCCGGCCATCTCCGCCGTGCCGCCCGTTCCGGTGAAGGCCGCTGCTGCGGCCGACCCTCGAGCCAAACCGGTGCCGCAAAATCCGATGGCGGCCAAAGCGCCGCTCGGCAAAGCGCCGCCACCGCCGGCTCCCGCGGCCGCGCCGAAAGCCACAGCCCACGCCACCGCCTGCGGCGCCGCAGCCGGCAGCCGCGGAGGCGAAGAAGCCCGCGCCGCTGCAGCCCAGGCCCACAAGCCAGCCGCCGCCCACGCCTGTCGTAGCGCAGATGGCCGCGAAAGGCGCCGCGGTGCGCCCGCCGCAGCCGGAGCCGGAGAAACCGGCCGCGCCCCAGCCTGCGCCCGCCGCCACGGCGTCGCAGCCGGAGCCGGAGAAGCCGGCCGCAGACGCGACCGATGCGGACCTGGAGCGTGCGCGCCAGATGCTGAACGCGATCGAGATGCAGCGGCAAGCGGCGCAGGCCGACCTGCAGATGCTGCTCACCGCGCGCGAAGAATTGCAAAAAGCCCTGGCGGAGCAGCGGACCATTCTCGAGTCCGCGGCGATGCGCAAGACGGAGCTCGATGCGCAAATAGCCGCGAGCTCGGCGACGCTGGAAGAAGGCAAGGCGGCGGTCGAAGCGGACAGCGCGCAGGGCGCCGCACGCGATGAGGCGAGAGCCGGCCTTACGGCGGAGCGCGAGAGCCTCGAGAAGGCGGTCGCGCAGCTGCGGGCCGACGCCGAAGCGCTCGCGCAGCAGAAAGCCGCCGACGAGAGGACCATCAAAGAGCTGATCGGGCTGCGCGACACGACTGCTGCGGAAGTGGCGGCATTCACGGCCAAGATGCAGGACGCGAAACGCCTCACGGATGAGCTCGAAGCGGCCCATGCCGCTGCCGCGGCCGATCCGAACGCGCAGGCGCGCACGCGGGCTGAAGCTGAGAGCGTCGAGGCGGCACTGGCCGCGCTGCAGGCGAAGATCGCCGAAGCGTCGCGCCAAGCCGCAGAGGCCGACGCGATCCGCGCGCAGCGCCAAAGCGAAGCGGACGCGCTCACGCAGCGCGTCGGCGCGCTGACCGCGACCGTCAAGGATCTCGAGCAGCGAGCCGCCGCACCAGCGGCGTCGGCTGCAGCGCCCGTGAGCCAGCCCAACGTCGGACCGCAAGGCGCACATGCGCGCGCGGCGGCGCATCTCGCGGCGGGCGAGTTCGACAAAGCGATCGCCGCCTACGCTCAGGCTTTCGAGACGAACCCGCAGGACGCCGGCGCCGCGTATCAGGCCGGCGCGTTGATGGCCGAACACAGCGCAGACCTGGAAGGCGCGGAGCGCCTGCTCCAGCAGGCGGCCGATCTGCGGCCGGACCACGCGGCGACCCGCTATCAGCTCGCGGTGGTGAAGGCGCGGCGCGGCAATGTGGTCGAGGGCGCGGAGCTGCTGACCTCGCTCGCGCGCACCGACGCCAATAACGGCGACTTCGTCGATCAGTTCGTCGAGCGGTTGGAGAAAGAGGCGCAGCCGGGCGACCTGGGCGCGCGCTACCGCCTCGGCGTGGCGTATCGCGAACTCGGCCGCATCGAAGAGGCGCTCGTCATGCTGCAGTCGATCCAGCACGAGACGGAGTTCGTCGTGCCGTGCCTCATCGCGATCGGCTTGTGCCTGCGCCGGCAAGGCCTCGACGGCGCGGCCGCCAAGCGCTTCGCGAAGGCGATCGAGACGCCCGGCTATCCCGAGCCGCTGTACCTCGAGGCGCTCTACAATCTCGGCGATCTATACGAGGCGAAGGGCACACAAGAGTCGCTCGCCCTCGCGCTGTCCTCGTTCGAAGAGCTGTACGCGCGCGATATCGCCTATCGCGACATCGGCGAGCGCGTGCGCGTGGTGAAGACCAATCTGAGCTCCGCCGAACGGCAGAAGATCAAACGGCTGCCGACGCGGCTCGCGGACAGCCAGGGGAACCAATGAGCGCGCGACGGAGCACTGCCGACGAGCTGCGCAAGAAAGCGGAGCAGAAGCATCGGCGCAAAGGCATCGCAGAGGCCGCGCCGCTGTACCGGCAAAGCGCGCTCGCCTTGCTCGCCGACGGCCGCGAGCACGATGCGGCGGCGATGCTGCAAGCGGCGCTGTCGGATGACGGCAACGAGAGCTCGTCGCAGCAACGCGACCTGCGCAAGCTCGCCGCGGAGACGCTTGCATCCATCCACAATATGCCGGCCGCGATCAGCGAGTACGAGGAGTACGTGAAGTCGGGGACGCCCGAGGCCTCCACCTTGCGCGCGCTTGCAGAGCTCTACGTGACGGCGGGCAAGACGAACATCGCCATCGAGCGCCTGCGGCGCGCGGTGGAGCGAGGCATCGGCGAGGGTGACATCGTCGAAGCGGCGACCGCCGCCGGTCGCGTCGCCGATCTCATGCCCGAGTCGACCGACGCGGCGGTGCAGCAGGTGGTGCTCCTGCGGAACATCGCGGACGAGCGGCTGGAGAGGGCGCTCGACCATTTGGCGGCGCTCTATCGGGCGCAGGAGAAGCTCTCCCAGGAGGTGGCCGTCGGCGAGGAGTTGCTCGCGATCGCGCCGAGCCGCGACGATGTCCGCCACCGGCTCGCCAGCCTGTATACCCGGATCCTCGAGATGGACCCGCATGACGACGCCGCCTGGCAGGGTCTGCGCAAGGTGGACGGCGAGCTCTCCGAGCAGTTGGCCGTGCTCCTCATGGACGAACTCGCGGACAAGCAGACTCGCACGAAAGCGAGCTGATTTTGGCGCGCGTTGCGGGACTCCGGTGCCGCACGAGAGAACCGGGCTGACGAGTGTACGCGAAGCGGAAAAGACCATTTTCCTCGCTCCAGTTCGCGCTGACCGTCATCTTGGTCGCGCTCCTGTTCGTGCTTGCGCTCGCCGCGATCACGCGCGAAGCGGTCGGCGAGCCGGTCGTGCCGCCGCAGGTCGTCGACTTGTTCCACAAGCAGACCCCCGTGCTGCCGCAAGGCTTCAACTACGACTTCGAAGTGCTCGATCCGATGACCCAAAAGCCGATATCGCAGATCCCGCCCGCTGGACAAGTCGAACTGCGGCTCGCGGTCACGAACGATTCGCCGCTGCCGAAGACGCTGGATTTTCCCACCTCGCTGCAGGCCGAATTCATCGCGCGGCGCGTCGAGACGTTCCTCGGCGGCTTGTTCGTGTTGCCGCTCGAGGTGTGGCGCTCGTCGTACTTCCATAACATCTCGCACACGCCGACCTCGCTGATCTTCACTCCGGGTGAGACCAAGGTGTTCACGTCGCTGTGGACCTTCAAGCAGACCGGCGACGAGAGCGTGCCGGTGGGCGACTACCGGTTGCTGGCGAAGTTCTACGGCGCCACCATCCTTGTCCGTATCTCCAAGCCGGAGTGATCCCCGACGCGGGAGCGTCGCCCTCACGGGCTTCATGGGCGCCGGCAAGAGCACGGTCGGGCGCCGGCTCGCCAAACTGCTGGCGTTGCCCTTCGTCGACACCGACGCGGAGATCGCGCGCGTGCACGGGCCGATCGAGGCCATCTTCGCACAGCACGGCGAAGCGAAATTCCGCGAGTACGAACGCGAGGCGCTGCTCCAGCTCGCCGCACGCGCGCCATGCGTCATCGCCGTCGGCGGCGGGGCGATCGTCGCGCCTGAGAACCGCGCGCTGCTTCGCGCGCACGGCGTGATCGTGCATCTGGATATCTCGGCTGCCGCGGCGCATCGGCGCGTGTTGCGCCGCACGCATCGGCCGTTGCTCGGTGCGACTCCGGAGTTCTCAGTCGTGCGGACGTTGCTCCGGCAGCGCGCGCCGGCATATGCAGATAACGACTTCAGCGTCGCGGTCGAAGGCAAGAGCCCGGGGGCGATCGCACAGCTCATCGCGGCGTGGTACAACCGCAGCGATACGGCGAGCAAGGGCGGGAAATGACGGACGCGATCGTCGGCGGGCTTCCCTACCCGGTGGTGGTCGGCGGCGAAGCAGCGCGACACGTGGCGGCGGCCGCGATGGGCGCCGAAGGGGTCGCCGTGCTGTACGACCGTCGCGTCAGCACGCGGGCGAACGCCATCCGCCGAAGTCTCACGGCGGCAAGGCTGCCGGTCTTGGGCGAGCTGGCGATCAGCGGTGGCGAACGCTGCAAGAACGCGGCGACGCTGCAGCGGGTGTGGCGCTGGCTGGTGCGATGCGGAGTCGGACGGCGAGCGGTTCTTGTCGCCATCGGGGGCGGCAGCATCACGGATCTGGCAGGCTTGGCGGCCGCGACCTATCTCCGGGGCATCGATTGGATCGCGGTCCCCACGACCGTCCTCGGCATGGCGGATGCGGCGATCGGCGGCAAGACGGCGATCGATCTGCCCGAGGGCAAGAATCTCGTCGGCGCCTTCTGGACGCCGCGCATGGTGGCGGCGGATCTGCCGGCACTGGCCACGTTGCCGAAACGAGAACGCAGCGGCGGCTGCGCTGAGATGATCAAAGCGGCTGTGATCGGCGATCCTGAGCTCCTCGAGGCGCTCGAGCGCTTGCCGTTCGGACGGTCCGACGCGCGGCCGTGGGGCGGCGCTATCGCAGCAGCGGCAGCGGTGAAAGCGCGCATCGTCGCCGCCGACCCGCGAGAAGCGGGCATGCGCGAGATGCTCAACCTCGGGCACACCCTCGGCCACGCCTTCGAGCATGCCTCGCGCGGTCGCCTGACGCATGGTTTCGCCGTGTCGATCGGCCTGCGCGGAGCCGGTCTGTTGGCGCTGCGGCAGGGCCTGTTCTCGCCACCCGAGCATGCGCGCGTGCTGCGGTGCCTCAAACGCGCCGGCTTGCCGCTGTGCGACAACGCGGCCGACCTGCGGGCCGTGGAGCGCGCCCTGGCGGTCGACAAGAAGCGGCAGGCCGCCGCGCCGCGCTTCGTCCTGCCGGTGCGCATCGGCGAGGTACGGATCGGGATGACGGCCGCGCCTGATGACGTGCGCGACGTGATCGCGCAATGCACTCGGCCTCCCTCGGCCGAAGAACTCGGGCGGTGAGCGAGAGCCGATGCGTTGACGTCGTCGTCGACGTCCATGCCGCGAACGTCGATCGAGCGTATACCTATCTGACCAACGGCGAGACGCCGGCGTTAGGGGCACGCGTGCGCGTGCCATTCGGCGGACGGATCGTCGCCGGGTGGGTGGTCAGCGAGCCCGCGGAACTGCCGAACGGAGGCGAGGGCCTCAAAGCGATCGCCTCGATCGAGGACAGCGAAGCGCAGTTCGGCGCGGAAGCAGTGCATCTCGCCTCGTGGCTGCGCCGTCGCTACGCCTGCACGTTTCGGGAGGCGCTCACCGCGGTCGCGCCGCGTGCGACCGCCGGCGGATCACGCGCGCTCTTCGCGTTCGCCTCCGCGCCGCAACCGGGCGACAGGCTGGCGGGGGCGCTGCAGCGCGCTTTCAAGAGCACGCCGTTCACGACCCTTGCCGCGGCGCGCGCACTGGCGAGGGTTGGTCAGCGCACGCCGTCCGCGCGGCTGCAGCAAGAGCTATCGCGCCTCGTCCGCGCCGGGATCCTCTCCAGAGCTGCCGGTAAGGAGACCGCGGGCGTACGGCCGACGGCTCGACCGCAGATCGCCGTGCTGGTCGATGCCGCTGTCGCTAAGGGCGCGGTGCAGCGCCAGCTGGCAGCGGCGCTCGCCGATAGCGGCGGCTCGCTGCCGCTGCCAGAGGCGCGCCGCCGCGCCGGTGCGTCGGCTGCCGTCGTGCGGCGTGCGCAGCGAGCGGGGGTGCTGCGGGTAGAAGAAGAGCGAGCGTCGCCACAGGCGTCGGTCGAGCTGCGATCGCGTGCGTTCACCCCGACCGAAGAGCAGCGCACCGCGATCGAGCGTATCGACGAGCTGGCGCGAGCGGGCGGTGGCGCTGCGCTCTTGCACGGCGTCACCGGATCCGGCAAGACGTTCGTCTATTCGCGGCTGGTCGATCGCGTGCGCCGACGCGGCGGCGCCGCGATCGTCATGGTGCCGGAGATCGCGCTCACGCCGCAGACCGCCGCGCGTTTCGAGGCGATCTTCGGCTCGAAGGTCGGCGTCATGCACAGCGGTTTGTCCGCCGGCGATCGCGCGCGCGTATGGCAGGATGCGGCCGCCGGTTCGCTCGACGTGATCGTGGGCGCGCGCTCGGCGGTGTTCGCGCCGCTGTCGCGGCTCGCGCTCATCGTGGTGGACGAAGAGCACGAGCCGTCATACAAGCAGGATGTCGCACCGCGCTACGACGCGGGTGCGGTCGCGCGCGAGCGGATGCGCCACGCCGGCGGCGCGGTGGTGTTCGGCAGCGCGACGCCGAGCCTGGAGATCTACGCCGAGGCGATGGCCGGCGGCGTGCTCTACGTGCCTATGCGCACGCGCGCGACAGCCGCGCCGATGCCGCCGGTGGAGATCGTCGACATGACCGGTCAGCGCGCCGGCGGCGGGCGCCATGCGATCGGACCGGCATTGCTCGAAGCGATGGAATCGGCGCTCGGGCGCGGCGAAAAAGTGCTGCTGTTCGTCAACCGGCGGGGCTATGCGGTGCTCTTGCTGTGCCGGGTGTGCGGTTTCGCGCCGCGCTGCAAACGTTGCGCGGTGTCGTTGGTGATGCATTCGTCCGACGGGTCGCTGCGCTGCCATATCTGCGGCGACGCGTTCCGCGTGCCCGCGACCTGCCCCAAGTGCGGCGCAGCCGATCTCGCGCCGTATGGCTTCGGTACGCAGCGCGTCGAGGAAGAGATCGCACGGCTCTTGCCCGACGCGCGGATCGTGCGCATGGATGCGGACACCACCGGCGGTCGCGGGTCGCACGGGCGCCTCTTGCACTCGTTCGGCAACGAGGCCAACGTGCTCATCGGCACGCAGATGGTGGCCAAAGGGCTCGACTTTCCGACGGTCACCGTCGTGGGCGTCGTCTCCGCGGATCTAGACCTCAACCGGCCGGACTTCCGCGCCGCCGAGCGGACCTTCCAACTGCTCACACAGGTGGCCGGTCGCGCGGGCCGCGCGGCCCCGGGCAGCCGCGTGGTGGTACAGACGTATTCGCCACAGCACTACGCGATACAGTTCGCGGCGCAAGCACGACTACGAAGGCTTTGCGAACAAGGAGCTCGGGCTGCGACGCGAGCTGCGCTACCCGCCGTTCGGGCGGTTGGCGTATGTGGTGATCGCAGGCGTGGACCGCGCGGCGGTTGCGACCGCGGCGCAGAAGCTCGCGGTCTCGCTGCGCGCACACGCGGCCGATGTCGAGACGCTGGGCCCGGCGCCCGACCCGCTGCCGAAGGCTCGCGGCGAATACCGGTTGCGGCTCGCGCTCAAAGCACAGAGCGAGGAGGCGCTGCTTGCGGCGTGCGCGCACGTGCAAGCGCAGCGCAGGAGCGATGACGCGCGCGTCAGCGTGAT
This sequence comes from Vulcanimicrobiota bacterium, assembly GCA_963805945.1. GTDB lineage: Bacteria > Vulcanimicrobiota > Vulcanimicrobiia > Eremiobacterales > Eremiobacteraceae > JAFAHD01. The sequence goes on from CAWDVP010000006.1 coordinate 56,143, forward strand.
CGTGGACCCGCGTTAAGATGTATGTAGGGGCCGATCTTCAGATCGGCCCTCGCGCCGTCGATCAGAGTCGATCTAAAGATCGACCCCTACATTCAGAAGGAAGCGCCCAGACCCAATTGGATGCCGCCGATCGAAGTCGGCGCCACTCCCGGGTTGGCGTACGATTGATGGTCGTAGCCGATCTTGAACAGCACACCCGAACGTTTCAGTCTAAGGATGGCGCCGGCCTGAGCGGTGGTGATCGAGGCGGAGACGCTCTGCGAGGTCGCAGACGGATAGAAGAAGATATTCACATAGGGCGAGACGGTCTGCCGGAAGTCGGGCAACAGCGACGCGCCGATCCCGAGCGCATTGGCCGACGCGTTGAAGGTGGAGCTTTGCATCGAGATCAGGCCGACGCCCAGCGCGAGCACCCCGCCGCCCGGCGTATAGTAAAGCGCGCCTTCGGTGCGCGTCAGCACCGGATTGCTGCCGCCGTGCACGGCATAATCGTTGAAGCGCAGCATCGCCGCGTAGCCGGCGGACAGCCGGCCGGCGATGTCGACGAAGAAGCCGGTCGCGTTGGACGAGGGGAAATTGGGAAGCGGCGTGGCCGTGCTCGATGGCGATCACACCGCCGGTGCCGTTGCCGCTATTGTAGCCGACGATGGCGAAACCGTTGCCGATCGGCCCGGGCGAACCTGAAGGCGTGGGACTTCCGAATGGGCTGGGAGCATTAGGGGCCGTTGGGCCGGCCCCCGGCGCAGGCGTGGGAGTTGCGATAGGCGTGCCCTGTCCGCGCGCTGCCTTGACCGACGCCCGCGCGCGCCCATGCCGGCGCGAGCGCGACCATGACTGCGAGGCATAGGACGACCCGCAGCCGCAAGGCTATTTCTTGGCGGCCGCCGCGACCCGCTTCGCCATGCGCGACTTCTTGCGGTTCGCCTTGTTCTTATGGATGATGCCGCGCGCGGCCGCCTTGTCGTGCGCCGCCGCGGCCGCCCGGACATCCTCTTTGGTCAGCGTCTCGCCGGCCTTCTTGTACTTGGACTTGAGGGTGCTCTTCACTGCGAGATTGCGTTTGCGCCGCTTCTCGGAAGCGCGCGCCCATTTCTTCGCGGATTTGATGTTCGGCAAAACGATGACTCCCTTACGTCTATTGCAAAAGCCAACAAATCATAGCACGAACGGTCGAAATGAGGCAAGGGCGCGCGCGGGGACTTGAGGCTTCTCTATGGAAAACATCGCTGTGAACGCTTCCTTCGTGCGCGTTTTCGTCGTGCCGGCACTGCCGGCAGGCGACTTTCGATGCGCTCCTCGACGCCTGGCGACCGCTGGGCGAGGTCGATCCGGTCGTCCACGACCGCGATCTGGACTGCATCACCGTCGGGATCCGCGTTGGAGAAACGCCGCTCGAAGGCGTCCTGCGCGCATGCGCGGCGCTCCGGGGAGCAGACATCCTTCTTATAGATGTGCAGACCGCAGACGGGTCGATGCCGGCCGATGCAGCCGCGCTCGGCGCTGTGGTAGGCGACGCGCTCGACGCGCCGGTCCACGTCGTGCACCGGATCAAGCCCGCGTCCGCCTGGGCAGCCGCACGCCCGGTCTCATGGGGCGTCGACGGCTTGCGCGTGCGCTTGCACGAGCCGACGCATCCGCGGCCAGGCATTCGCGCACCAGCGTCGTCGCGTTGGAGTTCGGCGGGCCGACGATCGTGATGAAAGCGTCGCTGCACGGCGTGCCCGCGATGCAGTGCGTCGCATCTGCGACGCGACCGGCAGTGCCGGCGCAGGGCTGGCGCACATCGGCGCATACCCGGCGATCTCGGTCGCGACCGGCGAGCCGATGATCGTCCTCGAGTGCAGCGATCCGGCGAAATCGCCGCTGCATCGAGCCCTTGCGCTCATCGACATCGAAGCGGCGCGCGTATGGCGGCAGCCTCGGCGCCACGACGTTGCTGTCGCAGATACCCTTGAGCGCGCTGCTCGAGACGCTCTCCGCGCACATGGGGCTCGAGGCCCAGCCGGCGCAGATCATCGAGACGCATCTCGAAAGGCCGGCGCGATGAACGAGCTCTTCGGCACCGACGGTGTGCGGGGCGTCGCGAACGAGTTTCTGACCCCGGAGTTAGCGCTCGCCCTCGGCAGGGCCGGCGGTTTCGTGTTGGCCGAGCACGGCGCGCGCCGGCCAGTGCTCGTCGGGCGCGATACGCGTCTGTCAGGGCCCGTGCTCGAAGCTGCGCTGTGCGCGGGCCTGGCATCGGTCGGACTCGACGTCTGGAAGTTGGGCATCGTGCCGACACCTGGCGTCGCCTACCTGACGCATCACCTCGACGCCGCCGCCGGCGTCATGATCTCCGCCTCGCACAACCCGATCGAGGACAACGGCTTCAAGTTCTTCGCAGCGGACGGCACGAAGCTGCCGGATACGATCGAGGATGAGATCGCAACCGCCGTGCGGACGCATGCCGAATTGCCGCGGCCGACCGGCGGCGACGTCGGCGAGATCCTCGACCGCCGGCGCGTGGTCAGCGCGTACGAGCGGCATTGCGTCTCGCTCGGCCAGTCGCTCGCGGGGACGAGCGTAGTGGTGGACGCCGCGTTCGGCGCCGCTTACACGCTCGGGCCGCGCGTCCTATCGGCGCTCGGCGCGCACGTCATCCCCCTGCATTGCAAGCCGGACGGCTGGCGCATCAACGTGCGTTGCGGCGCGACGAATCTCGAGCCGCTGCACGCTGCCGTGGCGGAGCATCCCGGCAGCGTCGGCGTGGCGTTCGACGGCGATGCCGACCGCGCGCTCTTCGTGGACGAGTCCGGCGGGGTCGTGACAGGCGATCACGTGCTCGCCATCTGGGCCCGCGAACTGGCGTCGCGCGACGAACTGCCGCAGCGCAAGATCGTGGCGACGGTGATGAGCAACGTCGGGCTGGAGCACGCGTTGCATGCGGCCGGCGTCGGACTCGTGCGCACCGCGGTCGGGGATCGGTACGTGCTCGAAGCGATGCAGCAGGGCGCGTATCGGCTCGGCGGCGAGCAATCGGGGCACATCATCGACCTGGCGGCGAACACCACCGGCGACGGCATCGCGACGGCCGTACGGCTTCTGGGCTTGCGCGCGCGCGCGGGCTCGCTCGCGGCGCTCGCCGGCATCATGCACGTCCATCCGCAGGTGCTGCTCAACGTCCGGGTCGCCGACAAGCAGGCGTACGAGAAAGACAAGGGTGTCCAGACGGCGATCGCGGAGGCGCAGCGCGCGCTCGGCGATGCAGGGCGGTTGCTCGTGCGGCCCTCGGGAACGGAGCCGCTCGTCCGCATCATGGTGGAAGGCCCGGATGAGGCCCAGATCCGGCAGATCGCCCAAACCGTGGCGGCCCGCGTCGAGGCAGCCTCGTCCCGCTAAGGGGTCAGCTGCGACCCCGCTCACAGCGCCTGGGGAGGGTGCGTGGGGCGTCGGGCGAAGGCTCAGGCTAGCGGGCGAGACGCGCATTGGACGCGGCGCCTTGAAGATTTCCCCTCTTTTGCTCCCCGTGCGCGCCGCAGAACGCGCTGAACCGACAATCAAGCCTACCGAGGACGCTACGCGCGGACGTAGAGAGCCCTTGGCACCGCTTTTGTTGAGGTATTCGTGCGACCCAATCTTGCTGTGGTGTTTTCGCTCGTCTTCGCGCTGTGCGCCGCATCGGCGCAGGCTGATTCTCTTTCCCACACCGTCGTCTCCGGCGACTCACTCTCAATGATCGCCTCGCATTACGGCGTCTCCGTCGCGGCGCTGGAAGCACGCAACCATCTTTCGGATTCGAGCGTGCTCTCGCTCGGCCAACGCATCGTGATCCCCGGAGCGGTGGTCGCAGCACGGCCGGCAGCGCATAAGAGCGTCGCCATCACCGCAAAGCATTCGGCTGCGACGAAGCATTCGGCTGAGGTCGGCGCCGCGCTCTACGCAGCCCGCGTCGGCGCCGCTCGATCGCATCGTGGGCTCTCCCCGGCTTCGCCCGCGGGTGCCGTGATGGCGAACATCGCATTGTGGCAGGCGACGCATGCCGGCAGCACCGCGCCGCCGCTCCTGTTCATCGACCCATCGTCCGTCGCCGGGCACATGCTGGCGATAGATGCCAAGATCCGGCACACCGCGCTGCGCTATCTCGGCGTGCCATACTCCTGGGGCGGGACCGGCTTCGGCGGCGTGGACTGTTCCGGCTTCGTGCAGTCGGTGTTCGCGTCGAACGGCATCCACTTGCCGCGCATGGCCGACGAGCAGTTCGCGGTGGGCAAGCGCATCGCGATGAGCCTGCTGCTGCCGGGCGACCTGGTGTTCTTCGAGACCTATACGAGCGGCGCGTCGCACGTCGGCATCTATATCGGCGGCGGCAAGTTCATCCACGCATCCACGCGCGGAGTCGTCATCGACGCGCTGTCCATGGACTACTATTCAAGCCGCTATCTCGGAGCGCGCCGCCTCGTCCAATAGCCGCTGAGGGCAGGGCACCAATGGCGACCACTCACGTGCCGCTGCTCGTCATCGGAGCCGGGCCCTATGGTCTCGCCACCGCCGCATGTGCGAAGGCCGCGGGCATCGATGCCCTCGTGCTGGGCGAGCCCATGGGGTTTTGGCGCAACTGCATGCCGGATCGGATGCTGCTGCGTTCGGGCCCGCAATGGCAGCTCGACGCCGCTAAGGTCCACACCATCTTCGCGTATCTAGAGGCTCGCGGCATCGATCCGGCGGATGTGACGCCGCTGCCGGTCAGCCTCTTCATCGCCTACGCGCAATGGTTCTGTGAGACGACCGAGATCCGAATGTCGCCTCGCATGGTGAGCGAGCTACAGCGATCGGACCAGGGGTTTCGAGATGCTCCTCGACGACGGCGAGCGGCTCACCGCGAACGCGGTCGTCGCCGCCCCCGGCATCGCGAGCTTCGCGAACATCCCGACGTGGGCTGCCGAAGCGCTATCTCCAGCGCGCTACTCTCACACGCGCGATCTCAGCGCGGTTCGAAGGCGCTGCGCGGCTCGCGCTGCGCGATCTTCGGGGGACGCATGAGCGCTTTCGAATGGGCCGCGCTGCTGGCGGAGGATGGTGCCGAAGCTGTGCACGTCGTCTATCGTCACGACACGCCGGCCTTTGCGACGAGCTACTGGGACTTCGTCGAGCCGCTGATGATGCAGACGCTCGAGAACCCGGGGTGGTATCGCGGTTTGCCGGCCGCCGAGCGAGATGCCGTGGCGAACCGTTTTTGGGCCGAGGGCAGGCTGAAGCTGGAGCCGTGGCTGACGCCGCGACTTGCGACGCCGACGATCCGCCTCCACCCGCACGCGGAGGTCCGCGACTGCCGGGAACTGCCGTCCGGCGTGGTCCAGATCGATCTCACGGACGGCGAGAGGCTCGTCGTCGATCACGTCATCCTCGCCACCGGCTACAAAGCAGAGTATCGAAGGTGCCATATCTGCGCGGCGTGCTCGCTCGCGCTTGCCGTGACGGACGGCTCGCCGCGAGCTCGACACGCATTTCCAGTCGAGCGTGCCCGATCTCTACGTGACGGGTTTTGCGGCAGCGCGGGATTTCGGACCGTTCTTCGGGTTCGTGCGGGGATGCACGACCGCCGCGACCCTCATCGTCGACGCGCTGCTATCGCGCGCGCAAGGCGATGGACGGGATTCGCGCGGACAGCGCTAGAAAAAGCCTCGCTGACGTCGATGGGGCGTCGCCAAGTTGGTAAGGCACCAGCCTTTGGAGCTGGCATTCGAAGGTTCGAGTCCTTCCGCCCCAGCACGCATCCGGCTCTTCATCCCACGCGTACCTATATCCGAGGGATATAGTGACGACGGCTCAGACCGACGATCAACTGCTCGCGGCGCTCGCCTTGGGCGAGCTAGCGGCATTGGACGGCCTGTACGAACGGTATGCCAGGACGGCGTACTCGCTCGCCTATCGCATCGTCGGCGAGCGCGGGGCCGCTGAAGACGTCGTCCAAGACGCCTTCCTCTCTGTGTGGCGGCAGGCGAAATCATATCGGCGCGAGCGCGGCAACCCGCGCACGTGGCTCATGGCGATCGTGCATCACCGCGCGATCGATAGGCTGCGCGCGAGCGCCTCGAGTGGCGTCACCATCCCGCTCGACCAGCTGCCCGACGGACCGGCTGAAACCCCAGGCGTGTGGCAACAGGTCTGGACCGGCCTGCGCGGAGATGCGGTGCGCAGCGCCATCGAAACCTTGCCGCCGGAGCAGAAGAAGAGCATCGAGCTCGCCTACTTCTCCGGCTATACGCATGTCGAGATCGCGGAGCTGATGGGCGTGCCGCTGGGCACGGTGAAAGGACGATTACGGCACGGCCTGCACAAGTTGAAAGCATTCCTCGAGGGGCCTGGCATGGAGATGTCAGGCACATGAACAACGGCATGCACGTAACCGATCTCTCCGCGTCGTACGCGCTCGGCGCGCTGACGCCCGGCGAACAGGCGCTGGTAGCGCAGCATTGCGCGGGCTGCGCCGCATGCCGCGCCGACGTGCTTGAGATGACGCAGATCGCGAGCGCGTTGCCGCTCGCCTGCGAAAGCGTCGCGCCGGCAGCCGCCTTGCGCGATCGCATCATGGAAGCGGCGCGGGCCAACGAAGTTCTCGGTCGAATGAATTCGACCGCTCCATCCAACGTCAGGCCACTCCCACGTCCGCAAGGGCAGAATTGGGTCGCTGGGCTTGCCGCCGCAGCAGCCATCGTGATGGGCGTCGTCGCGATGCAGGCATCGCAGCAGCGCGACGCGCTCGCCACGCGGATCGCCTCCATGAACGACCAGCTCGCGACGCTGCAACAGGCGAACGATCAGCTTTCCGTACAGGCCGAACAGGGGCACGCGGTTATGACGGCCCTCGCGAGCGGCACGTACTGGACGATGGGTCCGCAAGCGGATCGTCACGGCGGTATGTGGCGCTATGCGGTCGTGCAGCCACCGCAACGCGGGCACAACGGCATGCTGCTGGCGACCGTGCCCGAGGTGCCGCGCGGCATGGCGTATCAAGTGTGGGTGGTGCGCGGCGGGCGGCCGCATCCGGCGGGCGCGGTGATGCACGGCGGCATGACGATGATGGATATGAAGATGCCGCTGCTCAAGGGCGACGTCGTCGCCTTCAGCATGGAGCCGATGCCGGGCAACAGTCCCGCCCCCACCTCGCCGTACCTGGTGCGGATGCCCATTTGAGAAGAGTGCGGCATCAGTCGGACGCGCTAGAGGTCGGCCGCCACACCGGTGTTGAAGGGCGATTAGTCTGACGCATTTCGTCTATCCGAGGAGTTCCCATGCGCAATAAGGTCACCATCGTCGGTGCCGGCAATGTCGGCGCCACCACCGCTCACTGGCTGGCCGCCAAAGGTCTGGCCGATATCGTCCTCGTGGACGTCGTCGAAGGCATCCCGCAAGGCAAGGCGCTCGATTTGCTCGAGGCGCTGCCCGTCGAAGGATCCGATGTCCAGGTCACCGGCAGCAACGACTACGCTCCCACCGCCGGTTCGGACATCGTCGTCATCACCGCCGGCTTTCCGCGCAAGCCTGGCATGAGCCGCGACGACTTGCTCAAGGCGAACGCGGAGATCGTCGGCGAGGCGACGCGCAACGCCGTGAAGACCTCACCCGACGCGATCCTCATCATCGTCACGAACCCGCTGGACGCGATGTGCGAGGTCGCGCGCCGGGTCAGCGGCTTCCCGCGCGAGCGCGTGCTCGGCATGGCGGGCGTGCTCGATTCGGCTCGTTTTTGCACCTTCATCGCCCAAGAGCTCAAGGTGAGCGTCGACAATGTCCACGCCTTCGTCCTGGGCGGTCACGGCGACCAGATGGTCCCGCTGCCGCGCTTTTCGACGGTCGCCGGCATCCCCATCACCGAGCTGCTGGACGCGACCACCATCGAACGGCTCGTCAAGCGTACCGCCAATGGTGGCGCCGAGATCGTCAACCTCCTCAAAGCCGGCAGCGCCTACTATGCGCCTGCTCGCTCTATCACGGAGATGGTGGACGCCATCCTCCGCGACCGACACAAAGTGCTCCCCTGTGCGGTCTATCTACAGGGAGAATACGGGCTGCGCGACCTGTTCATCGGCGTCCCGTGCAAGCTCGGCTCCAAGGGCCTCGAGCAGGTCATTCAAGTGAAGCTCACGGCGGACGAGCAGGCCGCGCTGAAGAAGAGCGCAGAAGCGGTACAATCGCTCGTGGATGCCCTGCCCCAAGCGGCTCCAGCAGGGTAATTCGCCTGGCGGAAAATGCCGATAATAGTAAGACAGGGCACATTCCAAATCGGCATGGGGGACGAAGAAGACTAGATGGCAGCAAAAGCCGGGCAGGCAGGCTCGAAGCCCACGGAGGCTTCTGACGCCGCGCGCCCGCTTCTCCCTGAGCTGCCCAAGGCACAACGGCGCTTCAAGCGCCGGCGCCTGCGCTGTTCCGTCACGCTCAAGACCGACGACGGCAAAGTCGCCATGGGCGAGGCGGTCGACGTCAGCGGCGGCGGCCTGCGGCTCGACTCGCATAACGATCTCGCGGTAGGCGATCGCGGCACCGCACAGGTGCGCATCGGCACGGGTGAAGTGCTGCGCGTGCCCGTGGAAGTCACCTGGCGCAACCAGGTCGACAAAGGCGAGTATGTCTACGGCGTCACCTTCACCGACATCAATGCGGCCGATCGCTTCGCGCTGCTCGAGGCGATCTATTCGCCGGCGCACGGATTCACCGGCTTCGTCGATTCCAGTCAGGGCGCGGATGAAGAAGTGCAGAAGGCCGGCTCCGAGCCGACCACCCCCGCGCACTACGCGTACTACATGCGCCTCGTGCGCCGCATGGAACAAGTCCACAAAGTCGATCCGGCGGATTCGGACCGCGTGCTCTACGCGCGCCTCATGCAAGGCCGGCCGCTGCGCGAAGTGCTCGCGGAGCTGGAGATCGTCGGTCGCGGCGAGGTCGATGAGTTCCTGAGCGGGCTGTACGGCGTGCCGTTCGTCGATCTGCAGCGCCACCGCCCCGAGATCAGCGACAGCGACACCGTCCCCGAAAACCTCGCGACCAACCACATGGTCATCCCGATCTCGAAGAGCGAAGACTCGATCGTCGTCGCGATGGCCGACCCGAGCGACCTGCTCACCATCGACATGCTGCGCAACCGCGCCAAGCAGACGGTCGAGCTGCGCTTCGCGCTCATCGAAGACATCTCCAGCGCGATCGACAATGTCTATCACGGCGCGTCGCTGCACTCGGTCGACAAACTGCTCGAGTCGATGCCCGGCCGCGAGGCCGACCCTTTCGGCTCGGCGAGCGCCGTCGAAGACCTCGAGACGCTGCGCAAGATCTCCGACACCGCGCCGATCATCACGCTGGTGGAATCCCTGCTGCGCACCTCGGTCGAAGACCGGGCGAGCGACATCCACCTCGAGCCCTTCGCCGACAAGATCTCCGTCCGTTTCCGGCTCGACGGCGTGCTGCGCGAGCTGCGCACGCTGCCGAAGACCGTCTACCCGGCGGTCGTGTCGCGCATCAAGATCATGGCGCGCATGGACATCACCGTGCGCCACGTGCCGCAGGACGGCGGCATGTCGATGCGCTACAAACGCAAAGACTTCGACCTTCGCATCTCGTCGCTGCCGACGCTGTACGGCGAGAAAGTCGTCATCCGGCTGCTCGAGAAGAACCCGGTCTTCCGCTCGCTCAAAGCGATCGGCTTCTCGGACCGCAATTACGAGCTGTTCGAACCGCTCGCGCGCCGGCCGTACGGCATGCTGCTGTGCTGCGGCCCAACCGGTTCGGGCAAGTCGACCACCCTGTTCGCCTGCCTTCAAGAGATCAACGATGGCACGACGAACATCACGACGATCGAAGACCCGGTCGAGTATCGAGTGAACGGCGTCAATCAGGTCGAGGTCAGCGCGAAGCGCGGCCTCACCTTCCCGTCGGTGCTACGGTCCCTGCTGCGCCAGGACCCCGACGTCATCTACGTCGGTGAGATCCGCGACCGCGAAACCGCCGACCTCGCTGTGCGCGCCGCGCTCACTGGTCACTTGCTGCTCTCGACGCTGCACACGAACACCGCCATCCAGGCGATCGCCCGGCTCGTGGACATCGGCGTGGATCCGGCCATGATCGGCTCATCGCTGCTCGGCTGCATCGGCCAGCGCCTCATGCGCCGCGTGTGCGACCAATGCGTGGAAGATTACGAAGTGCCGCTCGACGAGCAGATGGTGCTGCAGGAGCTCGTGCCGGTGGCTACGCCCAAGACGCTGCGCCGCGGCCGCGGCTGCGAGAAGTGCCACGACAGCGGCTACTACGGACGGCTGGGCGTGCACGAAGTGGTGGCGGTGGACGAAGGCCTGCGCCGGCTCATCGCGCGCGGCGCGGATTCGACGCAGCTGCTCGACTACATCACCGCGCGCGGGTTCACCGATCTTCGCGACGACGCGCTCGGCCGGATGCTCTCCGGCGAGACGACGCTGCGCGAAGTGCTTCGCGTCACCGCGTAGACACGTCTTTCGCCAGTTCCGCGAAGATCGCACGCTCGACGTCGGTGCGGTGTTCCTTGTCGTCGTCGTAGACGTAGCGCGGCCCGTGGAAACGCAGGCCGCTCATCGTGTGGTCGCGCACGTGGGTGACCGCGATGTGGGCGAGCGCGCAGGGGAAGGGCACCGAGGCGAGGCGCTCGTGGACGATCGACGCGACGCCGCGCACCGCCAAGATCAAGTCGTCGGCGAGGACCTCGAAGCCCACGCCCGTCCGGCCCGCGGCGATGTTCGTGTAGGCGCTGCTGCGCGCATCCATGGCGAGTGCGACCGTGGTCTCGTCCTTGGCGACGATCCAGCTGTTGAGCGCGGTGGAGGGGACGCCGTCCTCGGACACGGTCGCGAGCACCACGGCGGTGCCGCCTCGGAGCGCGCCGCGCAGGAGCGTCCGCAGCTCAGCTTCGCTACGCGCCATCAGGGTAGGATCGTCACTGCGATAGGCGCGCTCATACCGTCAGGTTACAGGTGAAGTTGGGCTTGCCTTCTTTCCGGCACCCGTGCGCCACGGCCACAGCGCAGACCAGCCGTCCTTGAGGATCGGGCGCTCGAGCAGATAGGTGGTCGCCACCGCAACCAACAGGCAGAACAGCACTGCGGCACCGTAGACGAGATACGGCGCCGCGTGCGGTGAGAGCGCGTACAGCAGGAGCAACACGTGGTTGCGCAGCCAGACGATGACGAATTTGTTCCACAGGTAGAGATTGTAGGAGATCACCGCGAGGAACACGAGGGCGCGGTTGGCGATGAGGTTCTGCCAGACCGGCACCGCGAGCGCGCCGCCGAGCGCGAAGAGCGCGATGAGCAGGGCGAAGATCGGGTGGTAGGTGTTCTCCCAATGCCAGGCGACCGGCCCGCCGCCGGTATCCACCAAGTTCTTGAACATCGCATCGATGCCCAGCGCCGCCGCGAACGACACGACTGCGAACGCCCAGCCGAAGCGCAACACCTGCGGCTGCTCCGAGCGGAGCATGACGATGAGGTACGCGACGCCCATACCGAGCGCGAAGAAATCAAGAAACCCGGGCAGCTGATAGACGTAGAAAAAGCTCCACGAATTGCCGGTCGCCTCAAGATAATACCGATACGCGCCCGCGACCGCGATCATCAGCAGCGGCGTCGCCAGCGGCCAGCGACGGAACGACCAGCATACCAGCGGGAAGAGCAGATAGAACTGGACCTCGATCGCCAGCGACCAGAGAGGCCCGTTGATCGATGCGAAGGCGTCCGGCACCGTGTTGTGGATGAAGAACAGGTGCAGGAAGAAGTCGCGCACCAGGTGCGGCGTCGCCGGCACGGTGATGGCGAGAAGCACCGTCATGAAGGTGAGCGAGAAGACGTAGCTCGGGATGATCTTGAGCGCGCGCCGGTTGGCGAAATGCGCGATCGTCTGCAGCGGCTTGTCCTCGAACAAGTACTGCGCATACGGGTAGAACAGCACGAAGCCGCTGATGAAGAAGAAGACCTCGACGCCGAGGAAGCCAGCGTCGACGAAGTGCTTGATGCCGAACAAGGCACCGCCGATATGCACGTTCAGCGGCACGTGGAGCGCCTCGTCGAGGTGGTAGAGCACCACCATGAGGATGGCCAAGCCGCGCATCCCGTCCATAAAGGCGAGATGCTTGGTGAACTCTCCGGGGGTCTGGGCTGCGGGCAAACGTGGCTCCTGGCGTGAGAAGCGCGCTTTCCTAGACGGTATATCGTCTCACGGCGCCCTTCCCTGCCCGCGCGGCCTGTGACGGCGGGGCGGGATCAGTGCGGGGTGGGAGCTACTATTTGCTGCAGGCCCGGCTGCACGTGTACGCTGCCGATCGCATGGAAGCGGCAGAAACCGTCGGGGATGCTGGTGTGCAGCATCACCGAGTTGTCGCTGTAGTCGTTCTCGGGGAACCAGGGCTTGCCGTTGACCGTGACTTTGAAGGTATGGCTGCCCAGCATGGACGCACCGGGCGAATACGGAGCGATCGGGATCTGCTGGACCGCCGCGACGTTGTGGCCGATGACCGGGAGCGCGATGCCGCCGCTCCAGCCGGGCAGCGCGGTGTCCTGCGCCCAGATGCCGTGCGTGTCGCCAACCGCCGGGGTAGGCGGGCCGTAGTTGTAGATCATGACGCCGAGGGTGAGCGCCGGCCTGCCGCGCTCGCAGGTCTTGGAGAGAGTCACCGCCTGCACGCCGACGGTGGCGGGCCCGATCGACAGCGCGTAGATCATCGCCGGGGCTGACGGGAGCAGGTGCTGGCGGTTTTAACGGCGCTGCGGCCGATTCCGTTCCCACAGCAGAAGCGCTATGTAGGGGTCGACCTTCAGGTCGGCCCGGGCCATAAAGCGCGCTCGGCCTATGTCCCCAAACCTTCATTAGAGGACATAGACTTGAGCGTGGATAAGAGGCCCGCATGCCGACGCCTGGGCCGGAATCCGTCGAGCTTTTCGCCACCTACATCCACCACGAACGGGGGCTGTCCGCGCGTACGGCCGGGGAATACGGCGCGGATATGCGCGATTTCGCCCGCTTCCTGGGCAAGAACACCACGGACAAGCAGCTGCTGCGGGCGACGCGTGCCGACGTCGGGCGCTACGTGCAGACGCTCATGGGCAAGCGCAAGTACACGGCTGCGGCGGTGAAACGGCGGATCGCCTCGATCCGGGCCTTTTACAAGTACGCCCGGCTGACGAACCTCATCTCGGAGAACGTGCTCGCCGACTTCCCGGCGCCCAAGGGCGGCCGGCACCTGCCCAAGGTGCTGTCGGAGCGCGAAATGACCAAGTTCCTCTCGGCGAAGATCCACGTGGATGACGAGATCATGTACGCCCGCGACCACGCGATCTTCGAGCTGATGTACGCCGCAGGGCTGCGGATCGGCGAGCTGGTGCGGCCTGGACATACGCGACGTCGATCGGGAGCGCCACCTCATGCGCGTGACCGGCAAAGGCAATAAGCAGCGCCTCGTGCTCTTCAACAAGACCGCCCGCCGTGCGCTTGAGCGTTATCTCGCCGTGCGCCCGAGCGCGACGACCGACGCCCTCTTCCTGAGCCGGCGCAACAAGCGTTTGACGGTGCGCGGCGTGCGCTACGCCTTCGAAGGCATGAAGCGCGCAGCGGGCATCGAGGGTGCGGCCACGCCCCACACGTTGCGCCATTCGTTCGCGACGCATCTGCTCGAGCATGGGGCGGATCTCATGGTCATCAAGGAACTGCTCGGCCACGAAAACCTGAGCACCACGCAGATCTACACGAACATCTCGCTCGAGCATGTTCGCCAGACGTACGACGACGCGCATCCCCGCGATAAGGACGCGTAGGCGGACCTGGTCGGGTCGCGGCCGGGCTTGGGCTGGGCGGCCTGGGCGACCCCGGCCGCTTCGCGGGACGAGGAGGCCAGACGTTCGCCTCGAACACGACCCTATGCCAGCTTGGGGACCGCTCGGCTAGCCTTCTTCTTCTGCTGGCCCCTGGAGGCGTGAGCGGGCCGCGGCGTTCAATCGCCGTCGGTTTGCACTTCTTACCTGATGCAAATTAGGGTGCTCGGATCGGCCGCCGGCGGAGGCGTGCCGCAATGGAACTGCGCGTGTAACAACTGCCGTGCGGTGCGTGCCAAGCAGCAACCGTCCCGGATGCAGGCGTCTATCGCCGTGTCAGCCGACGGCGAACGCTGGTTGCTCGCCAACGCCTCGCCCGACATACGCCATCAGATCGCCGCCTTCGAGAAACTCGCACCGCAGCCGCCGCGCCGCTCCGCGATCTCTGCCGTGGTGCTCACCGACGCCAACATCGATCACGCCTTCGGTCTGCTCGAACTGCGCCAAGCCGACCGGCTGAGCATCTATTCGACCGAGACGGTCCGCGATGTGCTGGTGAGCGGGAGCAGCGCGTTCCGGCCGTTCACCAAGCCGCCGAACACCTGGCACATCATCGCGGACTCCGCCGCACACGTCAACGACGCCGCCGGCCTGCCGGTCGGCTTGCGTATCCGCGCGATCGATGTCGGCGGCATCACCCCAGCGTATGACGGCGGCCGCTCGATTAAGGGCGCGGCTGCGGGCATCCTCATCAACGACGGCGCGCACCGGCTGCTCTACGCGCCGTGCGTGGGCGAGATCACCGAGCCGCTGCGGCGCGAGCTCGCGCTTGCGGACGCGGCGTTCCTCGACGGCACGTTTTGGAGCGATCACGAGCTCTCGGTCCAGGCGCTCGGCTCGCGCACCGCGCGACAGATGGGGCATATCCCGATCTCCGGCGAGGGCGGCATCCTGCCGCAGGTGACGGGCCTCGGTGGCCGCCACCGCTACTTCACCCACGTGAACAATACGAACTCGGTGCTCGACCCGCAGTCAGAAGCAGCGCGCGCGGTGCGCGATGCCGGCTGGGCGGTCGTCGACGACGGGTTGACGTTCTCGCTCTCCAAAGACTCCGGCGAGGCGTCGGGCACCCGCAAGTAGGGGAGGTATATCACCGTGCGCTTTGCTTACCAGCTTGTCGCACCGCTCGTAGCGTCGCTCGCCCTGTTCCCGGCATCGGCCATCGCAGCCGCGGCATCTCAGCAGGGAATCCAGCAGAAGAACGTCATCGTGCAGCCAGTGAGCCCGGCGCCGACGGCGCCGTGCCATCCAGCCAGTGGCGTCGGCGATGTCGTCGTCATCCCCGGCATGATGCCGTTCGAGGCCGAATCTGTCGCCTTCAGCGAGTCACCGAGCACGAATGTTGAGGGGCCGGCCGGACGGCGTGTCGGGCACGGCAGCGTCACCATCGTACGCAAGATCGGCGCGTCATTGGCGCAGATCCACGTCGGCGGGCGCGAAACATCGGCCATCCCGAGCATGACCATCACCATGCGCAGGGGCAGCCTGAGCAGCTACATGGTCGTGACCCTGGAGCAGACGAGCCTGACCAGCGAATGGACCCGCAACGGCACGCAGCTGGAGACCTTGGTCTTCACGTTTGCGTCGCTGTACGAGTGCCGGGGCCCGTGAACGGGCGCGATTAGCGCCGGTCGAACTTACCCCAGTCGAAGCGCGTCACGTCGCCGGAGACGTGCACCACGCTGCCGTCCGGCTGGACGAGCACCCGCACCGGCTCCACGCCCTTGAGCTCGACGAGGATCGCGCCGGTACGCGTCGTCGCGCCGATGGCGAAGCCGTACTTCTTGAACTGCTTGATGACTTCGCGCTGCTTGTCGGGTTTTTCAGGCATGGCCTAGGCTTTGCGCCTAGAGCATCACAAGCCCTTGGCGCGCGCCCGTGGTGACCGCTTCAGTCCGGCTGCCCGCGTGCAGCTTCGCGAAAATTGAGCCGACGTGGAACTTCACCGTATGCTCGGAGATGCCCAGACGCACGGCGATGGTCTTGTTGGCCAAGCCTTCGGCCATCATCCGCAAGACCTCGATCTCGCGCTGGGTGAGGCTTGCCGACTTGGTATCGGGGGCGAGGCGCACCGCGGCCGGCACGAGCTGTTCGAGCGCGTCGGGTTGCAACACGACGTAGCCTGCAGCGACCGCAGCGACGGCGGCCGGGATATCCACACCGTCCCGTGCGATGACCGCGCGCACGCCCGCGCGCAGCGCCGCCGCGCTCCAACCGCTGTCCGCCTGGGGCACTAAGACAATCACCGGCGGGGCGTGGCGCAGTTCAGCGTCCTGCAGCAGCGACGAGACCGGCTCGTCGCCGTCGCTGTCGAGCAGCACTACATCGGGCGCGAACGCCTCGATACGTTGAGCAAGGGTGCCCGGGCGGTCGTCGCCGATCACCGCGATGCCGTCACCCTGTTCCAGCGCCGCGCGCAATTCGCCGTGCGCGAGGCCGCTCGCTTCGAGCAAGATCCGGATCATGCGGCGGCTGTGCTCCTCTCGTCTGTTTCGAATGACGCAGCAAGCTCGAGCACCTCGCCGCTGCGGAGCACGTGCAGCTGCAGGCGCGCGCCCGGAGCAAGTTCGGCAAGCGCGTCGGGCAGATCTGCCGGCCGCGCCAGCGGTCGCCCTTCTACGCGGACGATGGCGTCGCCCAGCAACAGGCCTGCGCGTTGCGCCGGGCTGCCATCGGCGATCTCGCACACGAGCAGCGCGAGCAGCGCACCGTCACGCAGCCGCAGCGGCACCGGTTCGATGGTCACGCCGAGCCGCGGCCGTGCGGCGTCGCCGCCGACGAAGCGCTGCACCGCATTGCTCGGCACCGCGACGGCAAGGCCGCCGTAGATCATGCTGTTGATGCCGACGACGCGGCCGCGCGCATCTGCGAGCGGACCGCCGGAGTTGCCCGGCGCGATGCGCACATCGGCCTGGATCCACTGGGCGCGCCGTCCGCCGTGCGCGCCGCCCGCGAAGACGACGCCGCTCGTCACGGCGCCGACGATGCCTAACGGATTGCCCACCGCGAACGCGAGCTCGCCCGGGCGCAGCGCATCCGAATCGCCGATCTCCGCTGCAGGCAGGCCGGTGGCGCCGACGCGCAGCGCGGCGATGTCGCGCTCGTCGTCACGCGCGGTGAGTTCTGCGGGCATCGTGCGTCCGTCGTGCAATTCCACCTCGAGCCGCTTCGTCCGGGCGACGTGGGCATTGGTGACGATAACGCCGTCCGCGCGCCAGATCACGCCCGAGCCGCCGCCGGAGCGGCGCCCTCGGACCTGAACGGTGCTGCGGCGCAGCGCCTCGGCGATGCGCTTCAGTTCGTCCGCCACGTTGTGGGAATACGCGAGCGCTTGCGGGTCAGCCATCTCACTCTTCCTCCTGTGCCGGTCGTTCGCCGATCGTGACGGTTGGCTCCACCGATTGGCCGCCGCGGATGACGCGCAGGCGCACCGCCGTGCCCACGCGGTCGCCGCCGAGCTGCGAAAGCACGTCGTCCGTGTCCTCGATCGGCTGGCCGTCGAAGCCGATGATGATGTCGCCCACCAGCAGGCCCGCGCGTTCCGCCGGACCATCAGGTTCGACGGCGACGGCGATGACGCCGGAATCCGCGTCGGTCTTGGCGAGCCGCCGCAGCGATTCGGAAAGACGGACGGGCTGCATGCCGAGTCCGAGATAACCGCGGCCGGCACGCCGTCCGCTCAAGATCTGGTCCACGACGCGGTCGACGGTCGTCTTCGGGATCGTCAGGTCGAAGCGGCGCGACAGCGCCGAGGTGTTGATGCCCAGCACGCGTCCTCCGGCGTCAGCGAGCGGTCCGCCCGAAAAGCCCGGATAGAGCGATAGGTCGAGGCTGATGAATTGATCGATGCGTCCGCCGCGCCACGTGCGCCACTGCCCGCTCACCGAGCTGATGACGCCGCTGCTCGCGCGCAGTCCGTCTTCGCCATCGCGCGCGACGGCCAGGACCAGGTTGCCGGTCTTGAGCGATTCGGCATCGCCGAACTCAGCCGGCGCGAGGCCGGGGGCTTCGAGCGTGAGCACCGCGAGATCCGTGTCCGGATCGCGCCCGGCGAGCTGCGCGTGCACGTTGGTGCCGTCGGGCAGACTGACGCGGATGTCTTCGTCACGCCGCACGGCGTGGTCGGCGGTGACGACGATGCCGGGCCGCCACACGACGCCGCTGGAACCGCCGCGATGGCGTGCATGCACGCCGACCGTGGCCGCGCCGGCGCGCTCGACGGCCTGCGCGAGATCCATGGAAAGAGCGAGGAGGGTATTGCTGGATTGCGGTGTGGTGATCATGGACCAAGTATGACGCCGGGGTGCCGGTTTTGCTACCGGAAATAGTGCTAGGTGGGTCGCGCCCGGCGGCTTATGCTGCGGAAGTGCGCTCCTTCTTCTGCTGCCCGTCCTCGTGGTTGGACAACAGCTTCTTGGAGTTACGCATCGCCCAGGTGTGCAGCTGGTCGAGGATCGGCAGCAGCTCGCGTCCGAACGGCGTGAGCGAATACTCGACGCGCGGCGGGATCTCGGGATGCACGCGCCGCGTGACGAGACCATCGGCCTCGAGATCGCGCAGCTGGCGGGTGAGCACTTTGGGTGTGATGCCCTCGAGCGCGCGCTGCAGCTCGCCGAAACGCATCGTGCCTTGGCCTAGATTGAAGATGACGATGACCTTCCATTTGTCGGCGATCATGGCCATGCTGCGCTGGATCGGGCAGGCGAGTTTGGTCTCGTACGTCATATGTCTCCTCGCTATCGTAAGGGGTATTATTCCACTATATAGATACTACTTCCCTTTTTGCAGTGACTCCTCTATACTGGATGGGTACACTAGATTTACCAGCCCGGATACCCCAGAAATGGCTGGAAACGGCCCCTCAACCCACAGAAAGGCGTACCTCCTCATGGACCTTACCAAGACCTTCCCCCGCAGCCCAGGCGTCAAGTTCGCAGGCCTGGTCATGCTGGGCCGGACCACCGACAAGGCGCGGGCGCACAACGCCGGCACCCCTGGTCCCTATCACTTCGGCTGCGGCATGGACAAGCACGTGCTCGGCTTCCTCGGCACGGACCCGGAGGCGTTTGCGAAACTCGTCGCTGCGCACCCGGACGACGCCGCGATCGAGGCCTGGGCGGATGAGCGCATCAAGGGCAAGAGCGCCGCGGAGATCGGCACGTTCAACGCCGAGTTCGCGCTCGACGGCCCGGAGCCGGACAGCGACAGCGAGAAGTTCTTCAAGTCCGAGCAAGAGCGCTTGAGCCGCAAGGATGTCTCGACGTGGTTCGAACTGCTCGACGTCGATGAGAACCGGCCGGTGCCGGTCCGCATCCTCGCGTAACGCTTCTACAACGAGACGGAGCGGTCGAATTCATTCGACCGCTTTTTCTTTATCTACTTGGGCGGGGCTGTGGCCTGCTGCTGCTGGACGGCGGCGTAGCTGTCGCGGATCGTCTGCGCCACCTGCTTCACCTGCGCGGGCGCCTTGGGGTCGGCTGTGAGGGCGGCCGTGATCGCCTGCGATTTCGCGCCATAGTCCGCGGCCTTGGCGGTCGCGCCGTCCGCTTGCCACGCGCCGTACGCGATGAAGTAGCTGACGCCGGCGGCGAGCAGGTCGGCATAGTGCTCATCACCGGTCTGCGTGCGGGAGAGCGTGACCAGGCAGTCGGCGACAGGCGGCGCGGAGTCTCGCATGAACGCCATATCCTTGGTGAGCATGGCGCTCTGGAGCTTGGAGAATTCGGTCTGCGCCCAATCGTTCGTGCACTGGGCGGCCGCGGCGGGCAGCACGCCAAGGCAGAACAAGAACGCGCCACCGATGACCGCGACGGCGGAGGCGCTACGCATCGCGCACGCTCGCGAAGATCACCTTGAATGCAGCGGCGGTCTCTTCATCATCCCAGTCGCCTGAGTTATTGTCGAGCATGGATATCGTCAGCTGGGCCGCGATGCGGCGCAGTTCGAGGTCTCGATCAGTGCCATCCATTTTCAGAGCCTCCCGGGATGGAGATCCCGGCTAGAGATTCGCCTGCAGCCCGAAGGTCGGGGTGGCGACGTTCGGCCCGAAGACGTTGCGCTCGCCGTAGAATATCTCCAGCTGGTGCGCGAGCCGGATATCGCCGTACAGGTCGAGCGTTGGGTTCTTCGGAGTTGTAGAGGCGCGCGTCGACGCCGAAGATCCCCGGCCGGTAGACGGCCTTGAGCCCGAGATTCGAGTACAGCGCCCCGCCCGAGAGGGTGAACGAACGCGAGAAGCGATGGTCGATGAGCGCGTTGTACGTCGTACTATAGCCGAGGCTGTTCGCGCCGAAGGTGATACCGGTTGGGCTGCGCGGCAGCACCACGACGTTGAGATCGCTCGTCGGGCCGCCGTTAAACTTATTGCTCCAGTACAGTCGCACTTGCGGCTCCACCAGCGAGAATGCGTGGGCGTGCCGCGAGCCGGACATCGCCTCGCCCGGCGTGCCCGCCGGCGCTTGGGTTCCTGAACCGCCGGGCGGCGGCGCGCCCGCGGCGGGTCCCGGCGTGTTGCCCGCGGTCGAATAGTCGCCGAGGATGGCGTTCGCCTTGGCCGTGACGCCGGACAGATCCGCGATCGTCGAGCGCAGTTCCGCCTGTACTTTCGGGTCGCCGGTGAGCGATTGCAGGTCGGTCGCCGCGCTGCGCAGCTTCTCGCTCGCGTCCTTGAAGTTGACCGCCGTCTGGATGAGGCTCGCTTTGATGGTCGGGTCGCCGGTGAGCGAGGCGAAGTTGGCCATGGTGGTGTTGAGGTTCTTCGCGGTGTCGGACAGCGCGGTGACGAGCTGTTGGACCTGCACCTTGTTGTCCTTGACCAGCGTGTTCATGCTGCCAGTGAGCTCGACGAGGTTGTCGCCGCCGGTGCGGATGTAGTGATCCAGCTCGGCCACTGACGTGTTCAAAGAGACGGCGAGCGAGCTGAGATTCGCGTTCGCGCCGGTGATGAGCGTGTCGGTGTGATCGGCGATCCGGTCGAACTTGCGCAGCATCTCGGGCATCTCGTGGTTGATCATCGCGATCGTCTTGTCGAAGCTCTTGAGACGGACTTCGCTCTCGCTGACCAGGTCGCCGATCGTCGGCGGCACCCGGCCCCACGGCGCGTCGTTTGGATCGGCGGGGATGCCAGACATCACTGTGGCAGAGCTGACGTCCGCCGGCGGCCTGATCTCCAACGTGGACTGACCGGTGAGCGTGCTCGTCACGACGAATTTCGACTCACGATAGATCTTGGTGCCCTTGTTGATCGCCGCCTCGATGAGGACGGTCTGATCGGGCAGCAGTTTGACGCCCGTGACGCTGCCCACCTCGACGCCGGACACCTGCACCGACGCGCCCTCCGCTAGGCCGCGCACGTCCTTGAAGTGCACCGCGATCGGATAGCCGCGGAGGGACTGGCCGATATTGCTGACGGTCACCACGACCGCGCCGGCGGCGACCAGCGCCACCACGGTGAACAAGCCCACGCGGATCTGCTGGGAGGCGAGGCTCGCGCCGCGCGCGTCAGAACGGGATCGGGCCAAGTTCGCTTCCTTGCAAGAACTGCTGCACGATGGGGTTCGGCGAGCGCCGGATCTTCGCCACAGGGCCGGCCTCGATGATGGTGCCTTCGAAGAGCATGGCCATGTGGTCGGACAGGGCGTACACCGATTGCAGGTCGTGAGAGACGACGACGCTCGTCGCCTTCAGACGCTCTTGGATGCTTTTGATCGTTGTCACGATGATGTGGGTCATGATCGGATCCAGCCCCGA
Source organism: Vulcanimicrobiota bacterium (assembly GCA_963805945.1). Lineage (GTDB taxonomy): Bacteria > Vulcanimicrobiota > Vulcanimicrobiia > Eremiobacterales > Eremiobacteraceae > JAFAHD01. Next base: position 77,754 of record CAWDVP010000006.1, read on the forward strand.
GGTCGGCTCGTCGAAGAGGATGATTTCCGGGTCATTCACGATTGCCCGAGCGAACCCCGCCCGCTTCTGCATGCCGCCGGACAGCTCGCCCGGCAGCCGGTCGCCCACGTCGGATAGCCCTAGCGATTCCAGGGTGTCGGCCACCCGCTTGTCGATCTCGGGTTTGGTCATCTTGGTGTGCTCCCACAGCGGGTAGCCCACGTTCTCGGCGATGGTGAGCGAGTCGAACAACGCCGAGTACTGGAACGCGAAACCCATCTTCTTCCGCATCTCGATAAGCTCGCGCTCGGTCCAGCCGGTGATGTTCTGGTCGTTGACGTAGACCGCGCCGGTGGTCGGCCGGCGCAGGCCGTTGATGACGCGCAGGATGGTGGACTTGCCGGCGCCGGACAGGCCGATGATGCCGGTGACCTGGCCGCGCTTGCAGTCCACCGAGCAGTCGGAGAGCACGATCTTCTCGTCGTACTTCAGCGAGACGCGGTCCAGTCGGATAGCGATGCCCGCCGCCGGATCGGGCGGACCTGCGGGCTGGTCGTCGACCTCGAGCGCGCTCAATGGAACAACAGGTACGACATGGCGAGGTTGGAGGCGAAGATCAAGATGATCGACGTGACCACGGCGTGCGTCGTGGATCGCCCGACTCCATCGGCGCCGCCTTCAGTGCGAAAGCCCTCGTAGCACGCGACGATCGCCACGATCCCGCCGAAGACCGCCGCCTTGAGCACGCCGCGCAGAAAATCTTGTTCGTCGGTCGTCACCTGGATGGAGTGGAAGTACGCGTATTGCGAGATGTTGGCCTCGATGTGCGCCATGACGTATCCGCCGACGATGCCGACGACGTCTGCGAACACGGTGAGCAGCGGCATGGTGAGCACGCACGCGAGCAGACGCGGCGCGACGAGCACCTTCGTCGGGCTGACGCCCATCGACTGGAAGGCCTCGATCTGTTCGGTCACCTTCATGGAACCGAGCGACGCGGTCACCGCGGCGCCGGCGCGCCCGGCGAACACGATGCCGGTGAGCATCGGCCCGAGCTCGCGAAACGTGCCGATCGCGACGCTGCCGCCGACGTATTGCGTCAAGCCGTTCTGCACCGCCGCCTGTGCCGCCTCAAGCGAGATCACCATGCCGGTGAAGAGCGATGTGAGCACGACGATGGGCCACGACTCGACGCCGAGGAAGTACGCCTGCCGCAAGACCTCCGAGACGCGCACCTGGAGCGTGAAGATGTAGCGCAGCGCATCGCCGAGCAGCAGCACGAGGCCGCCCGTGTAGCCCAGGAAGCGGGCGATCGGATCGGCGTACCGCTGCCGTTCGATCACGGCGTGCCGTTCCGTTGCGCGAGCGTGTCGAGCACCCGCTGCGCGCCGCTCAGCCGGCGTTCCGCGACCCCGCGCTCGGCCTGCAGGTTGTACTGCCGCTGGTAGAGATCGTCCAGCGTGCGATCGAGCCGCTCGAGGTGGCGTTGCGCTTCTGCCGCCATATCGCCGAAGTACTTGGCCGCGGCCGCGTGCAACGCCTCGACCGCCGCCGGCCCCTCGCCTCGGCCCACCCGCTCGCGCGCCCGCACGATGGCGCGATCTGTGATGTGGAACTCGTCGATGAGGGCGAGCAGCTCGCCTTCGCTCACGCGGTCGCCGCTTTCGGGGACCTGCCGAAGGCCGGCACGCCGAAGGGCGCGAGCGCGCTGCGCTGCTGCTCGACGAGGGTGGTGATCCCGCCGCCGGCAAGCGCCAGCAGCCGGTCGAAGTCGGTGCGGGAGAACGGCATGCCTTCGCCAGTGCCTTGGATCTCGACGAGCCGCCCGTCGCCCGTCATGGCGACGTTCATGTCGACCTGCGCCTGCGAGTCCTCCTCGTAGCACAGGTCGAGCATGGGGCGTCCCCCCACGATGCCGACGGAGGTCGCGGCGAGCCAATCGGTGAGCGGCCAGCCGCGCAGCTTGTTAGCGGCGCGCAGCTTGACGAGCGCGAGCGCGAGCGCGACGAAGGCGCCGGTGATCGCCGCGGTGCGCGTGCCGCCGTCGGCTTCGAGCACGTCGCAATCGAGCACGATGGTGCGCTCGCCTAAGGCGCGCAGATCGACCACCGACCGCAAACAACGGCCGATGATGCGTTGGATCTCGTGCGTCCGGCCGCCCAGACGGCCCTTGACGGATTCGCGCTGCGTGCGCTCCGAGGTCGAGCGCGGCAGCAGCGCGTACTCGGCCGTCACCCAGCCGGTGCCTTGCCCTTTGAGGAAGAGCGGCGCGCGGTCTTCGACCGTCGCGGCGCACAGCACCCGCGTGTTGCCGATCTCGATGAGCGCAGAGCCTTCCGCGAACCGCAAGTAGTTCGGCGTGATGGCAAAGGGCCGCGCCTGGTCGTCAGCGCGTCCGTCCGCGCGCGCGGCTGAAGGCGTCATTCGACCGTCACGGTCTTAGCGAGGTTGCGCGGCTGATCCACGTCGCAGCCCTTGCGGTCGGCGATGTGGTACGCGAGCAGTTGCAGCGGCACGACGTTGACGATCGGCGCGATGAGGTGATGCGTCTGCGGCACCGTCACCACGACGTCGGCGGTCTCGATGACGGCGTTGTCGCCCGGATTCGCGATCGCGATGATGCGGCTCTCGCGCGCCTTGGCCTCCGACATATTGCTGAGCACCTTCTCCTGCACCGGGCTGCGGGTGGCGATGACGACGCACGGCACATTCGCTTCGAGCAGGGCGATCGGGCCGTGCTTCATCTCGCCCGCGGCGTAGCCCTCAGCGTGGATGTACGAGATCTCCTTGAGCTTGAGCGCGCCTTCGAGCGCGATCGGATAGTTCACGTGGCGGCCGAGGAAGAGCACGGTCTTCGCCTTCTCGTTGCGCCGCGCGACCGAGATGACGTCCTCGTCGCAATTGAGCGCTCGATCGACGAGTTCGGGCAGTTCCCGCAGCGCGACGCCGATCTCGCGCAGCGTCGCCTCGTCCGTCGAGCCGCGCAGCTGCGCGAGCCGGAGCGCGAACAGCGCCATCGCGGTGCACTGCGCCGTGAAGGTCTTCGTGGCCGCGACCCCGATCTCGGGCCCCGCATGCGTGTACAGCGTGCCCTCAGCGGCGCGCGCGAGCGAGGAGCCCACGCGATTGCACACCGCCAGCAGACGCGCGCCGCCCGCCTTCGCGACGCGCATCGCTTCTAGCGTATCGGCCGTCTCGCCGCTTTGGGAGACGGCGATGGCGAGCGTGTGCTCGTCGACCACCGGATGCGAATAGCGGAACTCCGATGCGATCTCGAGCTCGACCGGGAGGCGCGCGAGCTCGCGGATCAAGTACATGCCGTACATCGCCGCGTGGTACGCGGTGCCGCAGGCGAACATGCTCACCTTCTGGACGGAGCGCAGCGCGACATCGGTGATGCCGAGATCGCTGAGATCGACAGTGCCGTTCTCGCGGACGCGTCCAGCGAGCGTGTCGCGTACGACGATGGGCTGCTCGTAGATCTCCTTGAGCATGAAGTGTTTGAAGCCGCCCTTCTCGGCGGCGCGCACGTCCCAGGCGACATGCGTCACCTCACGATCGACCGGGTCGCCCAAGAAGGTCGATATCTCGGCGCCTTCGCGCGTGACGACGACGATCTCGCCCTCGTGGATGACGAGCTGCTTGCGTGTGTATTCGAGGATGGCCGGGATATCCGAGGCGACGAACGTCTCGCCCTTGCCTAGGCCGACGACGAGCGGCGACGCGCCGTTGCGGGCGAACACGATCTCGTCCGGGGAATCGGCCGACAGCACGCCCAGCGCGTAGGCGCCTTGGACCTCGCCGAGCACCGAGCGCACGGCCGCGACCAGATCGCCCTTGTAGTGCTCCTCGATGAGGTGCGCGACGACTTCGGTGTCGGTGTCACTGGCGAACGCGTGGCCTCTGCTCAGCAGCGCGGCGCGCAGCGGCGCGTAGTTCTCTATGATGCCGTTGTGGATGACGGCGATATGCTTCGTGCAGTCGAGATGCGGGTGCGCGTTGGAGTCGTTGGGCCGCCCATGCGTCGCCCAGCGCGTGTGACCGATGCCGGCCGTGCCCGCAAGCGGGTGCGCCTTCAGCGCTTCTTCCAGATTGCTGAGCTTGCCGGCGCGCTTCTCGCCGCACACCTCGCCGTGATCCACGACTGCGATGCCGGCGGAATCGTAACCGCGATACTCGAGGCGATGCAGGCCGTCCATGATCACGCCGACGACGTTGCGCGGTCCGATATAGCCGACAATGCCGCACATGCGCGTCTACCCTCCGCTGCTCTGCACGCGCCACACCTTGAGCGCCTCGGCGGTGAGGATGGCGCGCAGCTGCGCCACCGCAACGTCGAATTCGTCGTTGATGATGAGGTACTCGTAGTCGTTGATCGCGGTCGCCTCGATGCGGGCGGTCTCGAGCCGGGCTGCGATGTCGCTCGGCGTGTCCGCGTTGCGCACCTCGAGCCGCCGTTGCAGCTCGTCCTCGGAACCGACCGTCAGGAACACCAAGACGGCCTGCGGGAAGAGCTTCTTGATCGCCAGCGCGCCGTTGACCTCGGGTTTCATCACGAGATCGCGACCGGAACGGAGCGTCTGTTCCACGAATGCCTTCGGCGTGCCGTACAGATTGCCCGCGTACTCGCGCGTTTCGATGAAGTCGCCCGCCTTCAGCATGCGCTCGAAATCGGCGCGCGATACGAAATGATAATGGACGCCTTCGATCTCGCCCGGGCGCGGCGCGCGCGTCGTCGTCGAGACGCAGTACGCGACCTCGGGTTCCAACGTGCGCAGCGCGGCGATGACGCTGTCCTTGCCGGATCCCGAGGGACCGGACACGACGAGCAGCACGGCTTTTCGAATCGGCGTGGCTTCCATATCCTCATATGACGCTTGATAGCTGGATGGTCGGGCGCTTAGCCCTCGAGCTGCAGGCGCTGCTCTCAGGCGCGCGCATCACGGAGCTGCGCGGCGGCGCGCTGTCGTTGACGGTGGCGCTCTATCGCCGGCAGCGGCAACCGGTGCTCTACGCGTCCTTCGACCCGCAGGCGCCTCTGGCCGCAGTGCTGGAGAGCGCCGGCCCCGCAAACGAAAGCGGCCCCGGTAGCTGGGCCGGCGGCGTCGCTCCGCTGCTCCGCGGGAGCGTCGTCGACGCAGTCCATGCCGTCCCAAACGACCGCATCCTCAACATCGACGTGAGTTCTCGCTCCGCGTTTGGGGTGCCTGCGCGGCACCGTATCGTCCTCGAGCTGGAGCCTCGCAAAGCCAACGCGTTGGTGCTGCGCCCGATGGATCACGACCGCTGGACGATCCTCGCTGCCGCCAAGGAATTCGAAGGCAGCGACGGCTCGCGCGCGATCGAGGTCGGCGAGATGTACGCGCCGCCGCCTGCGCGCCGGGCGAAGCTTGATCGGGCCGCGTTCCTCACCGCGGTCGATATAGAGCGCTTGGAGCGGTCGAATTCATTCGACCGACTCGACCCATCAACTGCAGTGCCCGAGCGAAGCTCGGGAGATCTCCGCCTTCGCTCCCTCGCGCGTCTGTTAGGCGAGTTCGACCCGACCTGTACGCCGCCGCTCGCGCGCGAGGTGATCGAGCGCGCTCTGGAGCGCCCCAACGACGAGCTGGGGTACGCGATGCTCGACGTATGGGGACCGCTGCGCGAGCAGGTCGCTGTCGCCGCTGCGGATTTCGCGGCGCCCATCTTCGCGTATCGGCGCGGCAGCGGCGTCGCCACCTGCCACGTCGTCTCCCTGACCTGGCCGCCCGGCGAAGCCTCGCGCGAGAAGAGTCTCAACGCGCTCTGCGCGCAGGAGCTCGAACGCGGCCAGCGCACGCGCGTCGAACCGGCGGCAGCCGCGCTGCGCAAGAGGCTCGAATTGATGCTGACGCGGTGCGACGCGGAAGTCGCCGGGCTGCGGGCTGCGCTTGATCGGGCGGACCGCGCCACTGAGCTGCGCGCCGCCGGCGATGCGCTCTACGCGGGTCTCGCGGACATCGAGCCGGGCAGCACGTCGTTCGTCACCGCGGACGGACACGCGGTCGCGCTCAACCCGCTGCTCACGCCGAAGCAGAACGCGGCCGACTACTTCAAACGATACAAGAGGGCGCGCAGCGGGCTGCCGCGCATCAAGGCGCGGCTCGCCGCGCTCGCCGCGCACAAAGAGCATTGGGAACAGCTGCTGTGGGAGCTCGATCGCGCGGACGCGCAGCCGGCGCTGCGCACCGCGATCCACGCCGACGTGACCGCAGCGATCTCCAAACGCAAGGCCCCTGGAGCGGCCGACTTTAGTCGACCGGGAAAAGCGAAACGTAAGAGCAGCGGTCGAATGGATTCGACCGCTCCAAAGTTTGGCGAAGGTGTGCTGCTGTCCGGTGGCGCGACTGCGTTCGTCGGCCGCTCGCCAAAAGACAACGAGCGGCTGACCTTCGTTGTCGCGCGGCCGAACGACTACTGGTTCCACGCGCGCGGCATCCCTGGTGCGCACGTCATCCTCAAGCTCGCGCATGCGGGCGAAACGCCCACCCAAGAACAGCTCGAGGCCGCTGCGGCGCTTGCCGCGGGAGCGAGCCGTGCCTCAGACGCCGGCAAGGTCGAAGTCGATTACACCCAACGCAAGCACGTGCGGCGTCAAGGCAAAGGCGCGACCGGGCTCGTCTGGTACACGGACGTCAAGACGATCCTGGTCACGCCCAAGGGCCCCTAGTTACCCTTGCCGTTGTTACCGTTGCCTTGTTGCCGTTGCCGTTGTTACCGTTGCCCTTGTTACCGTTGCCTTCGTTCTCGTTGTTCGGGTGCTGCTTCCAGTATTGCTTGCAGTGCCCCGGCGGCCAGCACGCGGGATGGTAGTTCTGCGGGAAATACGCGACCATGTGTGTCGTGGTGCAGCGCGTGTAATAGCCGTTGAACGAGCACGGCTGCGTTCCGTTGTTGCTCAAATACGTGACGACGCCGCCGCTGTTGGGATACACGACGCGCCCGTCACCGTAGATGACGCCGCCATCGGCCGTGTATCCGACCACGGTATTGGCTTGCAGCGCCGCGGTGTTGGCGGCCGCCAGCTTATGCTCGTAGTTGTTGTAGAGGATGATGCCCGCGGCGACTGCGAGTCCGCCGAGGATGATGTTGCGCGTGGTCGCGGCGCTATCCGCCCGCACCGGCGCGAACAGTCCGGCGAGCATGGAGACGACCAAAGCCAAGACGAGAAACGCCTTGGACAGACCGCCGAAGCGTGGGAATGACAAAGCCATGAGAGTTCTCCTTTGCGGGTTTCGTACCCGATCCAGACCGATCTCAAACCAAGGAGCGGTCAAGCAAGCGACGCTTGGCCGCAGATGAACATCGCGTCGCCGAACGAGTAGAACCGATAGCCCTCGCGCACCGCCTGCGCGTACGCGTCGAGCAACCGCTGCGTGCCCGCGAACGCGCATACCAGCATGAGCAGCGTCGAGCGCGGCAGATGGAAGTTGGTGATCATCGCGTCGACGACGCGGAATTCGAAGCCGGGATAGATGAACAGATCGGTCCAGCGGGATCCCGCTGCGACCCGGCCGTCAGCGCTGTGCAGCGCCGCGTCTTCGAGACTGCGCACGCTGGTGGTGCCGACCGCGATGACCCGCCCGCCTGACTTCTTCGTGCGGGCGATCGCCTCGACGGTCTCGGCCGGTATCGAGTAGCGCTCGGAGTGCATCGGATGCTCGCGGATATCGGCGGCCTTCACCGGGCGAAACGTTCCGGCGCCGACGTCGAGCGTCACCGTCGCCCAGTTCGCGCCTCGCTCGCGCAACGCGCCGATGAGCTCGGGCGTGAAATGCAGGCCCGCGGTCGGCGCGGCGACGGAGCCCTCATGCGCCGCGTACACCGTCTGGTAGCGCTCGCCCGCGTCGGGCGGCGGTGTGGTGATGTACGGAGGCAACGGCACCAGACCGTAGCGCTCCATCGCGTCGCCGGCGCTCAGCCCGTGAAAGCGCACGATGCGCGACCCGAGCGGCGTGTGCGCGGCTATCTCGATGCTGTGCTCCGAGCTCAATGTCAGGCGGTCGCCGACCCGCACGCGTTGGCCAGGGCGGACGAGGGCCTCCCACGTTTCTTCGTCTTCTGCCGTCGGATGCAGCAGCAGCACTTCAGCCTTGCCGCCGCCGCGCCGCGAAGGGCGTAGCCGCGCGCGCATCACGCGCGTGTCGTTGACGACGAACAGATCGCCGGGCCTGACGAGCGACGGAAGATCGGAGAACGTGCGATGCGCGATGGCCGCGCCGTCCATGACGAGCAGCCGCGACTCATCCCGCCGCTGGGCCGGCGATTGCGCGATGAACTCTGCCGGCAGCTCATAGTCATAGCGTTCGGTCTCAAAGACAGAACCCTGCGCTTCGGCACTACCGACTAAGCTCGCTTCAGACCTGCGTGCCCCGCTCATGTGCTCTCGTCGTTCAGTGCCACATGATGACATCCATGTTCGCAGTGGGTTAATAGGGAACACTCCAACAATAAGCCACCCCTACTGACGCCATGGGGAACGTCCGCTAGAAGTGTAGAACGTCCGCTTCAGAAAATGGGGAAGAAAAAGAAACCAGCCAAAAAACGAGGTGCGCGAGTACCACAAAAGCGTCGCGGACGTTCAGGGAAAGCGTGGCCTCCGCGTATACCTGGCACCGGCATCTACATGGGTCCAGACGATACGCCGCTGCTCCCTGGAGCGCCTCAGAACATTTGATGATGTTGGAAACTTCGGACGGTGGCTGCGGCCCGTGTGAGCAGGTATCATTTTAGTGACATATCGCCTCGTTAGCGCTGCGCGGTTAGCGCTCGCGGGCGCCGTTCCGAACCGAGAGCTCCCAGCGATACCCGTCCGGATCGTGAAACCACAGGCCCATATGCGGCGAGTCCGGCGCTGTGGGGCCGATCTCGTCGCCGGGATCTTCCAGTTCTACGCCGTTTTTCTTCAGCATCTCGAGCGCTTCGTGTAGCGCGCGCATACTGTCGAGGTAAAACGACATGTGGTCAATCGTGTCCGGATGTGGTGTGCCTTTGAACAACCCGATGATAATTGCGTCGTTCGTCAGCGCGATGGCCTCATCGGACCGGAACATTTCATGCAGATCGAAGTTCTTGGTCCAAAACTGCGCGCTCTTCTCCGGGTCTCTGACGGCAAGGCTGAAATGCCAGACCGCGCCAAGTTGTACTTTCACGTCCGTACCTCTTCGTAACGCATGAAGTCGCGGCTTGTACGCGCGGATGATGCGAGCTTTCTGCACATGCGTCAGGCCCCCGTCATTCCACCTCGACACGGTAAATCATGCCCCTATAAACTCCCTGCAATCCTTTCAACTAGGCACCGGACGTTTGAAATGGCGCCAGAGGGGGTGGCTGATTCTGACCCCACTCCTTATTAACCCTCCATGTTCGCCGTGGGATACTGCACAATGCTCCAAAGACTTCCGGCCGTGCCCACAGATCCAATCGAATGGTGAAACGTCCGCTCGTCTGACCAGCGCGCCGTTACCGTTAACTATCTAGTAGCCGGCGACTGCGACGATCGCGTCCGCAAACGCTTGCGGCGCCTCCTGCGGCACATCGTGACCGATGCCGTAGAAGATCTGATGTGAGTACTTGCCGGTGAACTTGCTCCGGTACGCGGCGCCAGGGGCGTTCGCGCCGTCGAAATCGGTCGCAATCGTGATCGTGGGTTGGCTGATGGGTGGGCCTGCGTAGAGCTTGGTCTCGTAGCTGTCGTATTTCGGATCGCCCGGCGCGAGGCCGATGCGCCAGCGGTAATTATGGATCACCATTGCGACATGATCGGGATTCTTGAACGACGCGGCCGTGTTGTCATAGGTCGCATCGGTGAAATGCCATTTTGGTGACTGGAGTGACCAGACGAACTTATTGAAATCGTAGGTATACTTCGTATAGCCGAGCACCCCGCGCTGCGTCGTGAAATACCACTGATACCAAAATGCGTATTCGGCCGGCGGTGGCGCCGGCTGCGCGTTCGCTGGCACGTTGGCGATCAAGTAACCGCTTGTGATCACCAATGCCTTCACGCGTTCGGGCCAAAGAATCGCCACGACGGCCGCCGTCCGCGATCCGATATCAAAGCCGCCGAGGATCGCCTGCTTGATGTTGAGCGCGTTCATCAGGTTGAAGACATCTTCGCCGCAGACCGATTGCTGCGCGGTGCGGAATGTGTCGGCGGAAAGGAATGTCGTCGAGCCATAGCCGCGTTGGAACGGAACGATCACGCGATAGCCGGCCTGCGCGAGCAGCGGCGCGACGTCGACATACGCGTGGATGTCGAACGGCCAGCCGTGCAACAGGATCACCGGCTGACCATCGGCCGGACCGACTTCTGCGTAGCCGATGTTCAAAACGCCCGCATTGATTTGCTTCATCGACGCAAACGAAGTGTTCTTGGGAGCCGACGGCGCCAGGTTCATCGCCTGATTTCCTCCGTTACTCGCCGAAGCTGCAGCGACAGCGCCGCCTGGTTGCGCGCTTGCGGGCTTAAGCATGCCGAGCTCGGCGGCGACGAGCGCCATCGCCGCTGTGCCGAAGAATCCGCGGCGGTTGAGGTTGAGATTCCTATTCATCGTGTGCCCCTCCCAGACGGCTAATTGCTCCCTGGCACTTCTGCATAGTGAAATGGCTACTACAAGTGCCTGGTTTTTACGCCGGGAAAGCCACTAGCCATTTGATTGCGCAAAATACCTGCTAGGAATTTGGTATCGCTTGCTGACATTGTGGTTCGAGCGAGCGGCGCGCCACAGCGAACATTTGTTTGAAGGGAGCACCATCCACCGCACATGGCTGCGTAAAACGTCGGAATAAATACTCTGTATCCGAATTGGAGGTCGTCAATGGACAAAGTACAAGTAGAGCAGACGAGCTATGAGATGCCGCCCCGGGAGGGATTTACCGTCACGCATTTTCTCACCGTCGCCGACATCGAGCGATCGGCTCGATTCTACGAAAAGGTCTTCGGAGGTCGCATTCAGAGCAGAGGCGACAGCAGCGGCGCGCCAGGGTACATCCAGATCGCGAACACGTGGCTCATCGTCAACACCGGCGGCGGTCCGACACCCGACAAACCATCGGTAACGCTCAGCGTCCCCGCCCACCCGGATTCAGTCAGCAGCTTTATGAATATACGCGTTGCGGATATTCAAGCGTGCTATGAACTATGGCGAAATCGGGGCGCCGAGTTCATCACAGAGCCAAAGGACAAGTATGGCGAGACGCGCTGCTACATCCGCGATCCTGACGGTTATATCATAGAGGTTGGGCAAAGCAAGCCGGGCATCGCTTACGGTTAACGCTCGACCCAGATGGAATGCACGACGAAAACGCGGTCCCCCGCCCGTCGGGGGGGACCGCGGTGATCAGAGGGCTTTGCAGGACCGATTGACGTCACTCATCATGCGTCCCCTTTTTGGAACGATCGGAAGCTCGCGCGAACGTCCTCGCAAAAGAGTTGCGGCTGTTCCCAGGCGGCAAAGTGGCCGCCGACGTCGTGCCTCTTGTAATGAACGAGCTTTGGATACGCTTTTTCAGACCAGCTGCGCGGCGCCTGGTAGAGCTCGTATCGGAACGCGCTCACGCCCACCGGTGTGGTAACGCCCTTGATGTCGAAGAAATCCAGTTTATTTTCCCAGTAGAGGCGAGCCGACGGGATCCCCGAGTTCGCCAGCCAGTAGAGAGTGACGTTGTCTAGGACATCGTCGCGCGACAAGCCGCCCGGGTGCCCGAAAAACGCGGGCGCAATCATCTCGTAACTGTCCTTGTCGTGGTCGAGCATCCAAGTCGCTAAGGCGATCGGCGAATCGCTGAGCCCGTAGAGCGTTTGCGGGCGGTTGCTCATTTCGACCGCGTAGCCGAGATGCTTTGCATAGAAATCGCTCAACTGCTCGAATGCCTGCAGTTCGTCGCCCGAAAGCGCCACAGGTGGCTTGGCGCCTGATTTCGCTGCAGCCAAGATGCCTGCCGGCACGGTGCCCGGCATGTTCGTGTGGATCGCGATCACCTTCGTCGGCGCAAGCAGCGCTAGCTCTTGCGTGACGTTAGCGCCCCAGTCACCACCCTGCGCGACAAGCGATCATAACCAAGCCGCTCCATCAGCACGACCCAGGCCTTTGTGATGCGCACGGGATCCCAGCCCAACACTGTGGGTTCCGGCGAGAATCCGTGTCCGGGCATCGACGGGATCACGATGTGAAACGCGTCACTCGCGCTCGCGCCGTGCGCCGTGGGATTGGTCAGCGGCTCAATGATCTTGAGCTGCTCGATGATGGATCCCGGCCAGCCGTGCGTCACGAGGAGCGGCAAGGCGTTGTCGTTTTTCGCGCGCACGTGAATGAATTGGATATACTTGACTGTCGATCTCGGTCACGAACTGCGGTATTGCGTTGAGCTTCGCTTCGCACTTGCGCCAGTCATAGTCAGTCCCCCAATAGTGCGCGAGGGCCTGCGTCATCGCCAACTGCACGCCTTGCGTCTGGTCATTGACCAATTCGCGCGTGGGCCACCTCGTCGCGTTGATGCGACGGCGAAGATCGACGATTTGGTCTTCGGGAGCGGTGTAGTGAAACGGGCGGATCGCGGTCGAAGCGCTGCCCGTCGCTTGCTGAACTTGTGCCACGGATGTATTCCTTTCTGAAGAATTCTCTGGCGCCTTGTTCGACTGCGCGCAGCCATACATGGCGAGCTGTGCGCCCGCAACGGTCATGGCGGCGGTGCTAACAAAACGGCGCCGATCGAGGGTAAACTCTGGGAGGCGACGTTTCATATTGTCATCCCAAGCCGCGGGCACAACCGCTGGCTATCGGCTTTCGATGTGCAAATACGGGAATTTCGTAGCGAGCATGGTTGCCTGTTCCGCACATCCATCCTGCTAGGTATCTATGGTTGACGCTTGCGCGCGCGTCAACGAACACGCGTACGAAACCGTCCCAAGAGGGAAGCTGTTGACTTCACGTTCGGCTGAATCGGCTGAGGTGCCGGCTGAGACGCCCTCGCTTGCCGCGTTTGTGGAGAGCTGTCGTCAGCGGTTCTTCACGTTCACTTGATAGACCGATTGGATATCGTTGTAGTCGGCGACCGTGAGGAATCGCTCCCCGGCGCGGCCGTCGAGGCTGATGCCCCGCGATGGCGGCGGCGGCGTGCTCGACTGCTGGAACGGGTCGCGCACGACCGCCGCATAGAAGCTCAAAGGTCTCGAGAAGATATCCGCGTGGTAATAGATCGTGGTCAAGATCATCGCGTTGTGCGAGCTGATCACGAGCAGCGGCGTCTCATCGTTGAGCAGCGCGACCAGCGACTTGAGCGCTCCGCGCGAGCCGCCGATCGGCGCCGAGAACAGGGCGGTGCCGGTCGTGTCGGTCACTGAATGGTCGGCGTTGGCATACGTGTGGTTCAGGTACGTCGCGATCTGCGCTTGAGTCAGCGTGTCCGGCACGCTCGGGCCGAAGAGCGCCTTAAGGATGTCGGCTTGCGAGATGTCGCCCCCGTAAAACGCGATCATCATCGCCATAGACGATGCCCAACAGCCGGTTTGGGTCTGCGCGCGCTGGAACGCGAGGTCCATTGGACGCGTCTCCACTTGCACGCCGCAGACGTACCCGCCGCCCACGCCGTAGACTTCCTTGCACGGTAGAGTGCCGGCGTCCGCAGGACGGCCGTGAGCGGAGAGCACGGCCGCACAGACGCCGGCGAACACCGCGAAAAGCATGACCCAACGCCGCATCGCACTGTCCTCCTTATATCTTCGAGAGCATCGCCCCGCGATAGTAGAACGAGAGGATCGCGTTGATGCCCAGACCTTGGTCGGCCATATCCTTGGCGCCCCACTGGCTCATCCCCACCCCATGCCCGAAACCCGAGCCTTTCACCACGATCGCGTCGCCCTCCAGCGCCAAAGATGCGATGCGCGTGCTCTTCACCAGATGCCGGCCCGCAAGGCGGCGGAACAGGGGTCCGGAGATGCTGCGCGTCCCGGTGCTGCCGGCGACCGTGACGCTGAGAAGCCTCCCCGACGAGTCAGCTGCGCCTGGAGTCACAGCCGTGATGGTCCCAATGTCGGCGACCTGTTCCGAAAACGCCTGCGCGAAGCTCGCGAGCGGCACGTCCGCCGACCACGAGAGATGCGGTGATTCGCCCGCGTATGGGTCGGGCGTCGCCTGCAAATACGGCTGCGGATCACCGAGATTCGCTCCATCCGCGGTGTAGCCGCCGTCGCACGACGAGTAGTACGCTTTGATCACATGATAGCGGTAGACGAGCACGACGCCGCGGGTGGATTCGACCGCGTCATCACCGGCCTGGTTCTCGTCGTTGACGCCGCCGTACGCCTGGTCTTGCTCGCCGGCCTTCACGTCGTAGCCCGGGTATTCGTGCAGCGCCGCGCGCGCGAGCGCATAGCTGCGCGAGGCGATCGCCTGCGCTTGGAGCGCGACCTCCGGCCACCCGGCACCCATCTCCGCGCCGACGACGCCGTACAGGTATTGCTCCAGCTCGAGCTCGTCGATCACCTCGAGCGTGCCATCATCGTCGCGCACCACCCAGATCGCGCCGCGGTAGGTGCGGCCGTCCACCACGATCGGCGCTTGTTGAAGCGGCGCCACCCAGATGCGCGCGCCGGTCGTCACCGCGCCGGCGAGGAGCACCCCGCCCGCTTGCGGGCGCACGTCGATGACGGTGGTGATCTCGGGCTGGAACAGCGGGTCCCCGACGCTCCCGTTGACGCCGCGCACCACCAAACCGCCCTCGGAAGCGATGACCGTCTGCAATTGATGCGACGCGAGCTGGACGCGGATGGTCTGCGCCCGCACCGGCGCAGCCGCCATCGCGACGATGATAAGCGCCAGGACCACAGCACGGTCGAATAAATTCGACCGCTCTATTATCATAGCAGCCGTGGCTGGTCGCTCCCCGCCAAGCCGAGATGCGCTTTGGCCTTGGCCGTCGCGCGCCGCCCGCCAGCCGTGCGCTGCAAGAAGCCGATCTGGATGAGGAACGGCTCCACCACGTCGGTGAGCGTGCCTTCTTCTTCATTGACGCTCGCCGCAAGCGCTGCGATGCCCACCGGCCCGCCGCCGTACTGCACGATGAGCGCGCGCAGGAAATTGCGGTCGAGCGGATCGAGACCGAGCAGGTCGATGCCCTCGAGCGACAGCGCGGCCTGCGCGACCTCGCGATCGATGACGCCGTGCGCTTTCACCTCGGCGAAATCGCGCACGCGCCGCAGCAGCCGGTTCGCGATGCGCGGCGTGCCGCGCGCGCGGCCGGCGATCTCCGCCGCGCCGTCGCCTTCGATGGTGACCCCGAGCACCGTCGCGGAATGCTCGACGATGCGCTGCAGGTCCTCAGCGGTGTAGTAATCGAGGTGATGCACGATGCCGAAACGCTCGCGCAGCGGCGCGGTCATGAGGCCCGCGCGCGTCGTCGCGCCGACGAGCGTGAACTGCTTGAGGTTGATCTTGATCGTCTTGGCGTACGCGCCGCGGTCGACCATGAAGTCGATCGCGAAATCCTCCATCGCCGGGTAGAGGAACTCCTCGACGACGTGGCTGAGCCGGTGGATCTCGTCGACGAACAGCACGTCGCCGCGTCCGAGATTGGTGAGGATGCCGACGAGGTCGCCGGGCCGTTCGAGCGTGGGGCCGGAGACCTGATGGAAGTTCGCGCCCATGTCGCGCGCGACGATGTTGGCAAGCGTCGTCTTGCCGAGGCCGGGCGGCCCGTGCAGCAGCACGTGATCGAGCGGCTCGGCGCGGCCTTTCGCCGCGGCGATCGATATCTTGAGATTCTCGACGATCGTCTGCTGGCCGACGTAATGGTCGAAGCCCGTCGGCCGCAAGGTGACGGTGATGATCTGGTCTTCGACGCTCTCCGACGGCGCGACGAGCGGCTGGCGCTCGGGCATTGCGTCGCCGTCGCCAGTTGCGACCGGCCGCCGGGGGCTCATCGGCGCTCGCCCTTGCGCTCGTCAGCGCCGCTACGCTGACGGCGGTACACTTCGGTCAAGAGATCCTCCGCGCTGGCGACGGCTCCGTTGGCCGCTAGCGCCTCCTTGATCATGCGATCGGCCTCGCCGCGCTTGTACTGGAGCTGCAGCAGCACCTCGGTGGCTTCGGCGACGAAGTCGGGCTGCGCTGCCGCCTGGCCTTCTTCTCCTTGGATCAGCCCGAAGCGCGCCACTTTGCCCTGCAGCTTGGCGATGATGTCTTTGGCTTTCTGGTCGCCGATACCCGGCAGGCGGCGCAGCGCGTTGCGGTCGCCGTCGTCGATGTAGCGCGCGATCTCCGCCATCGGCCGCGCGAACGCGCGCACCGCCGTCTTCGGCCCGACGCTCGACACGGTGAGCAGCGCTTCGAAGAACTCGCGCTCGACGCTGTTGGTGAAGCCGATGTACGCCGCGGTGCCGCGGTTGCCGTCGATCTGCAGATACGAGAAGATCTCCAAACGCACCGGCTGGCCGAGCGGATGGGAAGCCAGCTTGTCCATGACGCAGCCGGGCAGCATGATGTCGTAGGAGATACCGCCCGCATCCACCAGCACCGACTGCTCGTGCCGCTCGCGCAGCGCGCCCTCGATCCGGGAGAACATCACGAAGCGCGCCGGCCGTTGCGGTTGGCGCAGGCGATCGCCAACGCCAGCGCGTCGGTGACGTCGGCGGGTTTGGGCGGACTTGCCAGACTGAGAAGCTGCGCGACCATCCTGCCGACCTGTTCTTTCGAGGCGGCCCCATTTCCGGCGATGGCGCGCTTGATGCTCGTCGCGGAAAAGGAATAGACGTGCACGTGGGCTTGGGCGACCGCTGCCAGCAACGCGCCGCGCGCGTGCGCCATCATGATCGTCGTCTTCGGGTTCACCGCGCGGGCGAAGACCTCTTCGATGGCGACCGCATCCGGCTGGGTGGCCTTGATGATGGCGGTGATGCTCGCGCTGATGTCGCCGAGCCGCGCGGTGAACGTGTCGCTGACGTCGGTGGCTATGACCCCCGCCTCGACGAGCCGCATGCTCGCGCTGCGGATCTCGATGACCCCGTAACCGGTCGAGCGCACGCTCGGGTCGATGCCTAACACCCGCATGGCGGCATCACTTCCCGATGACGAGCGAAACGCCGTTATTACCCGAAGGCGGCGTGGTGCCGGCCGCGGGATCGCTGCTCAAGACCTTCGCATCTGCAGGCGAGCCGGGCAGCACCGTGACGCGATCGAGGTGATAGCCGCTGCGCTCCAACGCCGCCTTGGCTTGATCAACCGACATGCCGACGACGTTGGGTACCGGGGAGAGCGCCGCTGCACCGCTGGCGCCGGGCGCCGGCGAAGCGACGTCGCCGGCCGCCACCACGAGATCGATGGCCGCGCCCTCGCTGACGCGCGCGAACGCGCCAGGCGTCTGGCTGAGCACCGTGCCGGCTGGTTTGTCGGGCACGGCGGCCTGCACGATGTTGCCGACCGCGAGGCCGGCGCCGACGAGGGTCTGCCGCGCGGCGTCCATGGTCTGTCCGACGACCTGCGGCACTTCGATCGCCGCCGGGCCGCCGCTCACGTCGACCATCACGGTGCCGCCCGGCGCGAGACCGCTGCGTTCGCTCGGGTCCTGGCTCAGGATCACGTGCGCGGGGATGTTGTTGACCGCCACCTCGGAGTTGACCGCGAGCTTGAGTCCGAGCTTGGCGAGCAGCGAGCGCGCGGAGTCCTCGTCCATCGACACGACGTTGGGCACCGTGACCATCTCCGGCCCGGCGCTCACGCTGATGACGACCGCGACCCCTTTGCCGAGCGGCGAGCCGGGCGCAGGATTGGTCGCGGCCACCAGGCCCTGCTTGATCGTCGCGTTATGCACCGGCTTGCCGAGGTGCACGGCGAAGCCTTGCGCGACGAGGAACTCTTGCGCGTTCTTCGGATCTTGCCCGAGCACGTTGGGCACCTCGACCGTGGGCGGGCCGTCGCTGACGAGCAGCGTGATCTTCGAGTCGCGGCCGACGGTGGTGTTGAGCGCCGGATCGGTGCCCGCGATGAGGCCGCCCTGGACGGCGGGGTCGGCCTGCTGCTTGATCGCGACGTCATCGATCCCGAGCGCGTGCAGCGCGGTCACGGCCTCGGCGACCGACTTGCCGCCGAGGTCCGGCACCCGCAGCGTGCGGGAGGACGCTTGACGCGCGGCGACCAGGAGCGCGATCAACACGAGCGCGACGACCAGACCGGCCGCCCACGCGATCGCGCGGTTCGCGCGCCACACCGGCACGGCTTCCTCGCGCGGCAGTGCGACATCCACCACCGGCGCCGGCCGTGCACGCCGGCGCAGCACTTCGGTCGGCGTGTCAGGCCCTGGGGCCTCGCGATCTTCATCGTCTCGTGCTTCGCCGCGTGAGACACGGCGCAAGGCGGCGAGCACCTCGCCGGCCGATTGGTAGCGTTCGTGCGGCGCTTTGCGCAACAGCTTGGCGACGATGGCGGCCATGCCCGGGCTGACGGATGTCGAGGCGTCCAGCGCTGGGGCCGGATCGTTGACGATCGACTCCGCGAGCGCGTCGTGGTCGGCGCCGGTGAAGGGCCGCGCGCCGGCCAGCATCTCGTAGAGCACCACGCCGACGCTGTAAAGATCGCTTGCCTCGCTGCTCGCGGCGCCGGTGAGCTGCTCGGGCGCGCAATACGGCAGCGAGCCCATGAGCGTGGAGAAGCTTCCCGAGCTTCGCTCGGGCACCACAGCCTCCGAAACGGGCTGCGAGATCGCGTGGGCGATGCCGAAATCGGTGATGCGCACGACGTCGTCGCGCGTGATGAGGATGTTCGACGGCTTCACGTCGCGATGCACGACCTCTTGACGGTGCGCGGCGGCCAGCGCCGCGCAGATCTGCCGCGCGTAACGCACAGCGACCGACTCCGGCAGCCGACCTTGGCGTGCCTCGAGCGTCGCGAGGGTCTCACCCGCGACGTACTCCTCGACGATGTAGTGGTCGCCGTTCTCCTTGCCGACGTCGTAGGTCTGGACGATGTTGGGATGCGACAGCTTGGCAGCTGCTTGGGCCTCGAAATCGAAACGTTCCACGAAGGCGGCGTCGGCCGAGAACTTCGGCCGCAGCACCTTGATCGCGACCTGGCGGCGCAAGATGAGGTCGTAGCCGCGATAGACCACGGCCATGCCGCCCTCGCCGATTTTCGCGTCGAGCCGGTAGCGATTGTTGTAGATGACGTCGGGCAACGTCGAATTCCTTACTTGTCGTAGAGCGGCAGCGCCGCGGTCAAGATGGCCTTCGCGATGGGCGCCGACACGGCGCCGCCGTAGCCGGCGTCCTCGATGATCACCGCGACCACGATCCGCGGGTGCTCCGCCGGGGCGAAGCACACGAACCACGCGTCCGGCGGCGCGCCGACGTGGGTGGCGGTGCCGGTCTTGCCCGCGACCGTCACCCCGTTCATTCGCGCCGCGGTGCCCGTACCTCTACGGACGACGGCGATCATCATGGTGCGCATCTCGTCGGCGGTCGTGCGCGAGAGCACGCGCTCCCACACCAGCGGCGGCAGCGACAAGCTGTGGGAACCTTGGCTGCGGAACTCCTTGACGAGCTGCGGGCGCATCATGACGCCGCCGTTGGCGATGGTGGAGGTCACTAGCGCCATGCGCAGCGGCGTGACGGCGAGTCCGCCCTGGCCGAACGACATCTGCGCCAGCTCCGACGGCGAGACGGTCTCCTTGGCGGGCACCTCGTCGCGGGCAGCGGGGATGGCGAGCTGCGGATCGTCCCCGACATGAAAGCGGTGCAGGTACTCGTAGAAGCCGTCGAGTCCCAACCGCAGCCCGATCTGCGCGAAGTCGACATCGCTCGACGCCGCGAACGCGCCGATGAGGTTCTGCATGCCGGTGATCTCGTTCTTGTCGTTGCGCACGCGGAACGTGCCGACGGTGAAATAGCCGGGATCGATGAACGTATCCGTGGGCACCACGACGCCGCTGTCGAGCGCGGCGCTGCCGGTGAAGACCTTGAAGGTGGAACCCGGCGGGTATAGCCCGGCGAACGCGCGGTCCAGCAGCGGCGCGCTCGTGTTCGCCCGCAGGCTCTTCCACTGCGCGGCGAGGTCGTTCGGGTCGAAGGTCGGCCGGTTCACCGCCGCGAGGATCGCGCCGGTGCGCGGGTCCATCACGATCGCGCTGCCGCGCACGCCCGGCGGCATCGCGGCGTCGACCGCCTTGGCGATATCCGCGCGCAGCGTGAGCACGACGCTGCCGCCCATCTGGCTCGCGTGCGGATCGTCGCGGTGGAACAATCCGCCGCCGGCGGAGCTCGGCACTGCCGCGGTGAGCACGGAATCCAGCGCCGCTTCGAGCCCCGATTCGCCGTACACCGCGGAGGAGTAGCCGATGACCTGGGCCAGCGCGGGGCCGGTGCTGTAGACGCGGCGGGTGCCCTTGCTCTCGGCGAGCGCCACGCCGCTGGCATCGAGCAGCCGGCCGCGGAACTCGTTGCTCAAGCTGCGACGAGGATTGCCGGGCCGCTGATCGATGGAGGCGCGCTGGATGATCTGCACGCGCACTTCCTGCGCGGCGAGCACCACGAAGAGCGCGATGAAGACGAGGACGATGCGCGTGAGGCGCCCCTGCGGCGTGCGCACGTTAGGCCACGGTCGCGCCGGCGCGCACGTACTCTTGCAGCGATCGGACGCGGACAGGCTCGTCGCGCGGGATGCCGAGCGCGATGAGCAGCGCGCGCACGGTGTCGAGCGATGTGAGGCAGGCGACGCCCGCCTCGACCGCGGCGCGCCGGATGCGGTAGCCGTCGCTGGCCGCCGCCGAGGTCGCTGCCGCATCGTTGATGACGAGATCGACGCCATTGCTCGCGATGAGGTCGACGCAGTGCGGCGAGCCCTCGGCGATCTTGTTGACGCGCGTCGCCGCGATGCCGTTGCGCTCGAGCAGCGTCCAGGTCCCGGTGGTGGCGAAGAGCTGATAGCCCATGGCGGTGAGCGTGCGCGCGATCGGCAGCGACGCCTCCTTTTCCGCGTCGGCGATCGAGAGCAGGATGCGCCCGCGCGGCGGCGGCGGCGCGATGCCCGCGCCGAGCAGCGCACGCAGCAGCGCGCCGGCGTAGGTCGTGTCGATGCCGAGCACCTCGCCGGTGGATTTCATCTCCGGGCCGAGCATCGTCTCCACGCGGCGCAGTTTGGCGAACGAGAACACCGGCATCTTCACCGCGACGAAGTCCGGCCGCGGCAGCAGACCGCGGTCGAGCCCCATCTCCTTGAGGGTGCCGCCGAGCGCGATCCGAGTCGCCGCGGCGACAAGCGGCACGCCGGTGAGCTTGGCGATGATGGGCACGGTGCGGCTGGCGCGCGGATTGGCCTCGATGACGTAGAGCTTGCCGCCGTAGACGATGTATTGGACGTTGATAAGCCCGCGGATGCCCAGTTCCTTGCACAGGCGCTTGGTGACATCCGCGATGCGCTCTTCCATCTCCGGGCCGATGCTCTGCGTCGGGTAGACGGCGGTCGAGTCGCCGGAATGGATGCCGGCCCGTTCGACGTGCTCGAAGATGCCGGGGATGATGATGTCGGTGCCGTCGAAGACCGCGTCGACTTCGACCTCGGTGCCCGCGAGATATTCGTCGACGAGCAGCGGCGCGTGCGGCTGGATCGGCGGCGCGCTCTCGGCGTAGGCCGCGAGCTGCGCTTCATTATAGACGATCTCCATGCCGCGCCCGCCGAGCACGTACGACGGCCGCACGAGCACCGGAAAGCCGATCTCGCGCGCGATCTCGCGGGCTTTGCGGAAGGAGAGCGCCGTGCGGCCGGCCGGCCGCGTCACGCCGAGCTTCGCGAGCACCGCGTCGAACTTCTCCCGATCCTCCGCGAGGTCGAGACTGCGCTGATCCGTGCCGAGCACTTTGACGCCGCGAGCGTGCAGCTCGCGCGCCAGATTGATCGGCGTCTGGCCGCCGAAGCTGAGCAGCACGCCGTCGGCCTTGGTGGCGCGGGCCGCGTGCTCGACCTCGTCGATGCAGGGCGGCTCGAAGATGAGCACGTCGGAGACGTCGAAATCCGTCGAGACGGTCTCCGGGTTGTTGTTGAGCATCACCGAGGTGACGCCGGCTTCGTGCAGCGCCCACGCCGCGTGCACGCACGAGTAGTCGAACTCGATGCCCTGGCCGATGCGGATCGGACCGCTGCCGACCACGACGACCGAGCGCCCGCGCGGCGTGCGCAGCTCTTCTTCTTCTCCGATCGAGGCGTAGTAGTACGGCGTGCGCGCGGGGAACTCGGCGGCGGCGGTGTCGACGATGCGATAGCACGGCCGTGCGGCGTCACCACCGATAGACCGGACGTGGGCGAGTGGTTGGCCGCTCAGCCGCGCGATGGTGGTGTCGGAGAACCCCGCCACCCTCGCGGTCTCTATGGAGCGGTCGACTTCAGCCGACCGTTCGCCCGGTTTGCCCTCCCGCAGCGCGCTCTCGATATCGACCAGTTCCTTGAGCTCCCACAGCCAGAAGACGTCGATCTGCGTCAATTCGGCGATAGATTCGACCGAGCGGCCACGGCGCAAGCACTCGGCGAGCACGAAGAGGCGTTCGTGGGTCGGCGCGCGCAGGACGTCGTCGAGCTCGTCATCGCTCCATTGCTCGAACGCCCAGCCGGTGAGGCTGTCGCGTCCGATGTCGAGCCCGCGCACCGCCTTGAGCATCGCCTGGCCGAAGGTGCGCGCGATCGCCATGACCTCGCCGGTGGATTTCATCTGCGTGCCCAGGCGCGCATCGCCGAGCGGGAACTTGTCGAAGGGCCAGCGCGGGATCTTGACGACGCAGTAGTCGAGCGCGGGCTCGAAGGCCGCGGTGGTGACGCCGGTGACGGGGTTTTGGAGCTCGGGCAGGCGCTTGCCAAGCGCGATCTTCGCGGCGATCTTGGCGATCGGGTAGCCGGTCGCTTTGCTTGCGAGCGCCGACGAGCGCGACACGCGCGGGTTCACTTCGACGATGTTGTAGGCGTCGCTATGCGGATCGAGCGCGAACTGGATGTTGCAGCCGCCCTCCACCTGCAGGTGGCGGATGATGTTGATGGCGGCCCCGCGCAGCCTGTGGTAATCGCGGTCGGAGAGCGTCTGCGAGGGCGCCACGACGATGGAATCGCCGGTGTGCACCCCCATCGGGTCGATGTTCTCCATGTTGCAGACGATGACGCAGTTGTCCGCGCCGTCGCGCAGCACTTCGTACTCGATCTCTTTCCAGCCCAACAGCGACGTCTCGAGCAGCGCCTGATGGATGATGCTGGCGGCGAGGCCGGATTTGAGCGTGTCGCGCAGTTCTTGTTCGTCGCGCACCACGCCGCCGCCGGTGCCGCCGAGCGTGTAGGCCGGCCGCACGATGAGCGGGTAGCCCGCGGCCTCGGCGAACACGACGCCTTCCTCTATGCTGCGGACGACCGCGCTGTTCGGCACCGGTTCGCCGATGTCGAGCATCGCGCGTTTGAACAGCTCGCGGTCTTCGGCGAGTTTGATGGTGCGCAGCGGCGTGCCGAGCAGGCGCACGTCGAAGCGCTCCAGCGTGCCGCGCTCCGCCAGGGCCACCGCGAGATTGAGACCGGTCTGCCCGCCGAGGGTGGCCAGCAACGCGTCCGGCCGTTCGCGTTCGATGATCGCCTCGACGTGCGATGGCACGAGCGGCTCGAGGTAGACCACGTCGGCCATCTCCGGGTCGGTCATGATCGTGGCCGGGTTCGAGTTGACGAGCACGACGCGGCAGCCTTCTTCTTTGAGCGAGCGGCACGCTTGCACGCCGGCGTAGTCGAACTCAGCCGCCTGGCCGATGACGATCGGCCCGGAGCCGATGACGAGCACGCTGCGCGCGGCGCTCACCGCAGGCTCCTCACGAAGTCGGCGAACAGGTGGCGCGCGTCGGTCGGTCCGGGCGATGCTTCGGGATGGAACTGCACGGATTCGATGGGAAGGCTGCGATGACGCAGGCCTTCGTTCGTTTCGTCGTTGAGGTTGATCATCGTCTGCTCGACGTCGGGCGGCAGCGATGCGGCGTCGACGGCGTAGCCGTGGTTCTGCGCGGTGATGATGACGTCGCCCGTGCCGAGGCGTTGCACCGGCTGATTGCCGCCGCGGTGGCCGTACTTGAGCTTGTACGTCTTCGCGCCGAGCGCGAGCGCGAGCACTTGATGGCCGAGGCAGATGCCGAAGGTCGGCAGCTTGCCGTAGGCGACGACCTTGCGCAACGTGTCGATGGTGCCGGTGAGCTCCGAGGGATCGCCCGGCCCGTTGCTCACCACCAGGCCGTCGGGCTTCAATCTGAGGATGTCGTCGAAGCTCGCGTCGAACGGCGCCTCGACCACTTCCGCGCCGGCCGCGGCCAGGCAATCGGCGATGTTCTCCTTCGCGCCGCAGTCAAGCAGCGCGACGCGCACTTTGCCGCCGCTGCGGTCCAGCTCCGAGCCGCTCTCCACCGCGCGCACCAGGTCCGGCGTTGATAGCGGCGCCTCGAGGTATTTCTTGAGCGCTTCGGGCGCTTGCGCGATCGCCTTCTCCCCGACGGCGAGCACGGAGCGCATGGTGCCGGCCTCGCGCAGCCGGATGACGAGCGCGCGGGTATCGACGCCTTCGATGCCGCGCACGCCGCCCGCCGCCATCCACTCGTCGAGCCGCCCGTGGCTGCCGTGGTGGCTCGGGTGCTTGCTGACGCGCTTGAACACGGCGCCGGCGGCGCAGATGGTCTTGTGCTGCCGCACCGCGGGGTCGATGCCGTAGTTGCCGATGAGCGGGTAGCAGAACACGATGATCTGGCCCGCGTACGACGGATCGGTGAGCGCCTCTTCGTAGCCGGTGACGCCGGTGAAGAACACCGCCTCGCCGAGCGACAAGCCCTCCGGCCCGATGCCGCTGCCGGCGTACGTCGTGCCGTCTGCGAGCAGCAGCGCGGCCTGTGTCACTTCGATGGCCCTGGAGCGGGCGCGCCCGAAGACGGAGCGGTCGAATTTATTCGACCGCCCGCGGCGACGGGCCGTTCCGGATCCCGATGCACGATCGCCCCGCCCACGACGGTGAGCGCGGGCCGCACTTTGAACGTCTTGCCGGCGAACGGCGTGACGTGGCCGAGCGAGAGGAACTTCTCCGGCTCGACGACCCACGGACGATCGAGGTACAGGCCGGTGATGTCGGCTGGTGCGCCGAGCGCGAGCGTGCCGCCGCGCACGCCGAGCAGCGCCGCGACATTGCTCGAGAAGTTCGCGACCATCGTCTTGAGCGCCACGTCCGGGAGCGCGTCGAAGGTCGCGCCGACCGCGACCTCGAGCCCGGAGAAGCCGACGCAGGCGTGCGAGAGGGGCGGTTCTTTCTCGGACGCGGCGTGAGGCGCGTGATCGCTGGCGAACACGGTGATGGTGCCGTCGGCGACTGCTTCGCGCATGGCGGTGACGTCCGCCGGCGAGCGCAACGGCGGGTTGACGCGCATCGCGGCGTCGAAGCCGCGCAGCGCCTCGTGCGAGCATTGGAGATGGTGCGGCGTGACTTCCGCGGTCGCGCGCACGCCGTTGGTCCGCGCCCAACGCAAGACGTCGAGGGTCATGCGCGTGCTCACGTGGCAGAGGTGCCAGCGCTTGCCCGTGGCCTGGGCCACGAGCAGGTCGCGTGCGGCGATGGCCGCTTCGGCGAGCGCGGGCGAACCGGGTACCCCGAGCAGATCGCTGATCTCGCCCTCGTGCATGAGCGCGCCGGCGAAGCTCGGATCGTCGCAGTGCGACATGAACGGCTGGGGCAGATCGGCGACGAGTTTCGCCGCGTGATAGAGCGCTTTGAGCGACGACGTCGCCGCGCCGTCATCGGAGAAGGCGACCGCACCGGCAGCGGCCATCGAACGCAGCGCAGCGAGCGCCACGCCCTCGCGGCCGAGGGTGACCGCGCCGATCGGATAGCAGCGTGCGCCGCGCAGCGCAGCGGCATCTTTGATGAGCCGCGACACGCGAGCGGCATCGTCCATCGCCGGCCTCGTGTTCGGCATCGCGGCGACGGCGGTGAAACCGCCAGCGGCCGCTGCCGCGAGCGCGGTGCGCAGTGTCTCTTTGTGGGTGTCGCCAGGCTCGCGCACGTGGACGTGCGGGTCGATGAAGCCGGGGCACAGCACCATGCCGCGGCAGTCCACGCGCTCGCTGTGCGGATCAGGCGCCGAAGGCGCGTCGGCAAGCAGCGCGGTGACGACGCCGTTGCGGATGACGATGGTGCGGATCGCGTCGAGACCGAGCACCGGGTCCACCACGCGCGCGCCGACGAGGTCGCGGTTCTCGGGCTTGAGTTGCGTGCTCATCGCATGCGCTCCGGCGCCGGGCGATCCTGGCCGCGGCCCAGCGCGCGTTCGAGCACCGCCATGCGGGCGAACACGCCGTTGCCGACCTGCCGCTCGATGCGGCTGCGCTCGTGCGTCACGAGCGCGTCTTCGATCTCGAGCCCGCGGTTGACCGGACCGGGGTGCATGATGATCGCATGTTGCGGAAGTTTGGCGAGCCTCTCGGCGGTGAGTCCGTAGCCGGCCGTGAGGTCCTCGAACGGGGGCAGCTCGGTACCGTCGGCGCGTTCTTTTTGGATGCGCAGCAGCATGAGCGCGTCGGCGGTCGGCAAGCACGTCTCGAGGTCGGTCGACAAGTCTGCGAAACCCCAGCCGGGCGCCGAGAGCGTGAGCAGCAAGGGCGGTGCGCACAGCGTCACGCGCGCGCCGAGCAGCGAGGCGGCGCGGCCGGACGAGCGCGCGACGCGGCTATGCCTGACGTCGCCCGCGATCACCAGCCTTCGGCCCTCGAGACTGCCGAGCTCTTCTACCAGCGTCATGGCGTCGAGGACGCCTTGCGTCGGATGCGCGTGCCAGCCGTCACCCGCGTTGATGACCGAACCTTCGAAGTGTCGCGCCAGCGCGTGCGGAAAACCGCTCTCCTCGTGGCGCACGACGATCGCATCGGCGCCGAGCGCGCGGATGGTGCGCATCGTGTCCTCGAGCGTCTCGCCTTTGCTCAGGCTCGAGCCGGCGGTGTCGAAGCTCAGCCAGTGCGCACCGAGCTGCTGCGCCGCCATGGCGAAGGAGTTGGCCGTCCGAGTGCTCGCCTCGAAGAACATGCCGACGATGGTGCGCCCGCGCAACCGCACGCCCGCGTCGGGGACACCCTTCTTGAACGCGTGCGCGCGCACGATCAACGCCTCGAGGAGCGGTCGCTGCGCGTCGTCGAGGTCGAGGAAGTGCTGCGCGGCTGTCATCGCGGCCCGTAGATGATCACGCGGTCTTCATCGCTCGGCTCCGCGCGCAGTTCGACGTCGACGTGCTCGGTGCGCGAGGTCGGGAGGAAGCGCCCACAGTAATCGGCTTGGATCGGCAGCTCGCGCAAGCCGCGATCGATGAGCACGCACAGGCGGGCGGCCTGCGGGCGGCCCATGTCGGTGATGGCGTCGAGGGCGCTGCGGATGGTGCGGCCGGTGAAGAGCACGTCGTCGACGATGACGACCTCTTTGCCGGCGATGTCATCGGCGATGTCGCTCTCGGGCATCTCGCGCTGCGCCGCATCGTCGCGGTAGAGATTGATGTTCAGGAAGCCGACGGGGACGTCGACGCCGTGGCGGCGCTTGATCTCGGCATGGATCCGCCGGACGAGGTTCTCGCCGCCCTTGCGGATGCCGATGAGGATGAGGTTGGAGGAGGCGCCGTTGGGCTCGACGATGGCTTGGGCGAGGCGCTCGATCGTGCGCTGCAGTTGGGCAGCAGAAAGCACGACGCGCTTTTCCTTCAGCGTGTCGTCCTTTGTCGAACTCAATCCGGTATCCAGCCCTTTCGCGTCGATTTCGGGTCGTACGGGTCGGACTTATGTATTCTCAATCGGCCCTTGGCGGGCCTGCCCTATTGCCTAAGACCCATGTAGGGGCCGACCTTTAGGTCGGCCCTTTCGTATGCCGCCATCCGGTGCGCACCATGAGCCGCTCGAGGGGCCAGGGCCAGACGGCATGCAGCGCGAGCATCATGCGGAGCGCGAACGGGAGCACGACCAGCGCGCTGCCCCGCTCGACGCGCGCGGACGATCGCGGCGGCGACCTGCTCCGGGGTCAGCACGGGGAAGAACTTGCCGGCGCGCGGCAGACGCGCCGCCGTCCCCGGATTGGCGTCGAAGTAAGCGCTCCGGACCTCGCCCGGCACGACCAGGGTGACGCCGATCCCGGTGCCGTCCAGATCGGCGCGTAGCGCGGCGGTGAAGCCGCGCATGGCGAAGCGCGCCGCAGTATAGCCTGTCGCCCCCGGCCATGGCGCGAACGAGCCGGGCGAGCCCATATTCACGATGCGGCCACTGCCGCGGGCGAGCATCTCCGGCATGAACGCGCGCGTGAGGCCGAATGCGGCGAAGTATGGCGCACGCCATCATCTGCTCCGCCTCGCCGGGCGGCGTCTCTTCGGTGAACAGCCAGCGGCCGGCGCCCGCGTTGTTGACGATGATATCGGGGATGCCGATGTCGTGCTTGATCGCGGTAGTCGTGCGCTCCAGCGCCTGCGCGTCGGTCAAATCGACATCGTACGCCGTGGCGCGTCCGCCCTGTCCTGTTATCTCTGTGACGATTTGATCGAGCGCGTCACGACGCCGCGCCAGGAGCACCACTTGGGCGCCTTTGGCTGCAAACGCGAAGGTAGTCGCTTTGCCGATGCCGCTCGACGCGCCGGAGATGACGGCGAGCGTTCCAGGCAGTTTCAACGGTCGAGATTGCCGCTGGAGTCCATGGACCACGTGGATAGAGTGGACGCCGGGCTAAAGCGGCGGTAGCAGTGATCTATGAATCGCTGCGTCGTGAGCTCGACGACCACGCTGGTCACTTGGTCCGCCCACACTTTGGCGTACGCGATGCACCAGGTCCGATAGCCTTCCTTGGCAGGAAGGAGGTAGTAATGTCCGGGCGGGAGCGAGACGAATGAAAAGAACCACCCCTGTGCATCGGCAGTCGTCGCGTACTCACCAAAGTCACCGTGCACGACGACCTTGGCGAACGGAACCCGCGGCATCGGTCGAGCGCATGGGATAGCCTGTCCGCAGTCGTACACAGTGCCGTTGACCACCCCTGTCGTGCCCGCGAAGCCGATCGTCGGCACCGCCGCGACGATGATCGACACAATGGCGAACAGACCGAGTCGTCTTGACCGCATCAACTTCATCATAGAGAGCGCAGGCGGTCGCGGCTTAGTTCGATGCCGGCCCGCAGCTCGCCGAGGCGCGTGCGTTCTTTGGCGACGACCGCTGGCGGCGCTTTGTCGACGAAGTTCGTCTGCAGCTTGCGCTCGATGCCTGCCGCCTCGGCCTCCGCGCCGGCGATCTCCTTGTCCAGCGCGGCGCGCTCTTTGTCCACGAACGCGGCGTCGACCGGCAAGAGGATCTCGACCGCGCCTAAACGCCGCGACACAGCGTGCGTCGGCCGGCCGTCTGCACCCTTCGGCGCGTTGATCTTCTCCGCGCGCCCCAACCGCATCACGACGCCGCGCTCGCGCTCGAGCAACGTCAGCAGCTGGTCATCGGCGCCGAGCACCGTCACGTCGCGCAGCTCGCGGAACGGTAGCTTCGGCAGCGCGCGCAGCATGCGCACCGCGTCGACGAACTCGAGCACGCGCGTCATCTCGGCGCGCGCCACGTCATCTTGGTGGCCGGCTTCGGCTGGCCAGGCCGAGCGCTCGATGAGCCCGTCAGAACCAAGCCTATGCCCCAGCTCCTCGCTGACGAACGGCATGATCGGGTGGATCAGCTGCATGCACGTGGCCAGCACGGAGTTCAAGATCGGCGCGCGCGTCGGCGCCTTATCCTTGGCGATCTCGATGTAGACGTCGCAGACCTGGTACCAGATGAAGGCATAGAGCAGTTGCGACGCCTCGGCGAAGTCGTAGGTGTCGAGCGCTTGCGTGACCCGCCTTGCGGTCAGGGCGAGCGCGTCCATGATCCAGCGATCCGGAAGAGTCCACTCGTCGACCGCTGGCAATGGAGCGGTCGAATTCAGTCGACCGTCCGCCAAGTCGATCGCGAAGCGCACCGCCTGCCATATCTTGTTGCAGAACTTGCGCGCGTCGTCGCACTTCCCGATGGCGAAGCGCACGTCTTGCGTTCCGTGCATCTGCCCGACGACGCCGAAGCGGGTCGCGTCCGCGCCGTACGACGCGATGAGGTCCATCGGGTCGAGCGCGTTGCCGAGCGACTTGCTCATCTTGCGGCCCTGCTCGTCGAGGATGAGCGGTGTGATGAGGACTTCGTGGAACGGGATGTCGCCGGCGAAGTGGATGCCGAACATCACCATGCGCGCCACCCAGTTGAAGATGATCTCGCGCGCGGTGAGCAGCAGCTGGTTGGGATACCAGGCGGCGAGCTCCGGCGTGTGCTCGGGCCAGCCGAGGATCGCGAACGGCCACAGACCGCTGGAGAACCACGTGTCGAGCGTGTCCTCGTCCTGCTGCAGTTCGGTCGAGTTGCACTCACCGCACGCATGCGGCGCGCTCTCCGCGACCGTCACGTGGCCGTGCTGGCAATACCAGACGGGCAGACGGTGGCCCCACCAGATCTGGCGCGAGATGCACCAATCGCGGATGTGCTCGAGCCAATCGTCGTATGTGCGCTGATAGCGCTCCGGCGTGAAGCGCAGGCGCCCCTTGCGCGACGCCTCCAGCGCCGGCTCGGCGAGCGGCTTGATCTTGACGAACCACTGCAGCGAGAGCAGCGGCTCGACCACGGTGTCGCAGCGGTAGCACGTGCCCGTGTTGACGGTGTACGCCTCTTCTTTCACCAGGGCACCGCGTTCGCGCAGCAGCGCGACGGCGCGCTTGCGCGCCTCGAAGCGATCCAGCCCCGCGAACTCCGGCTCGACGGCATCGGTCATCTTCGCGTCGGGGCCGATTACGGAGAGCGCGGCCAAACCGTGGCGTTCGCCGATCTCCGCGTCGGTCTGGTCGTGGCCGGGCGTGATCTTCAGCGCGCCGGTGCCGAACGCACGTTCCACGGCCGCGTCGGCGATGACCGGGATCGGGTGGCGCGAGAGCGGCCGCATGACGAGCCGCCCGATAAGCGGGATATAACGCTCGTCTTCGGGATGCACCGCGACCGCCACGTCGGCGAAGATCGTCTCGGGGCGCGTCGTCGCGACCACGGCGCCTTCGCCGCCGTCCTCGCCGCGATAGCGCACGTAGTAGAGCGTGCCTTGCGACTCTTCATGCTCGACTTCGGTGTCGGCAAGCGTCGTCGCGCAACGCGGGCACCAATTCACCAGGCGCGTGCCGCGGTAGATGAGCCCCTCGTGATAGAGCTGCACGAACACCTTGAGGACGGCTCTGCTCAGGCCTTCGTCCATGGTGTAGCGATCGCGCTGCCAATCGGGGCCGAAGCCGAGCGCGCGGAACTGGTCGTAGAGGATGCCGCCGTAGAGCGTGCGCCACTCGCGCGCGCGCTGGATGAAGGCCTCACGACCGAGATCGAAACGCGTCAGCCCCTCTTTCGCCAGTTCTTTTTCGATGACGTTCTGCGTGGCGATCGCCGCATGGTCCTGACCGGGCAGCCACACGGCATTCTCGCCGCGCATGCGGTGGTAGCGCGTGAGGATGTCCATCGCGGTGTAGGTGGAGCCGTGGCCCATGTGCGCGCGGCCGGTGATGTTCGGCGGCGGCATGGAGATGACGAACGGCGGCCGTGACGGGTCGGGCTCAGCGTGGAAGAGGCCGTCGGCTTCCCAGACGGCATACCACGACGCCTCGATCGCGCCGGGATCATACTTGTCGAGCATGGGCTTGTCGGGCGGCGCCATGCGCCTTTTCTTCGTGTGGCGCGCCGGAGGCCCTTGCTAGGCCGAGGCGGTCAGCCTATCAGTGCGGTCCCAGCGGCGTCTTGACCCGGAGCGTTTGAAAGATAACGACACCGAGGGATGCGAGTAAGGCTGACGCGGACAACATTGTCCAATGCATATGATCTCCTTTGCTTAGAACCGCGGGACACGAGAAGATGAACCACGTGTCCGTAGCTCTATCACTCCGGAGTGATTGAAGGTCTAGCACGGGTAGGTACGAGCCGCGAGCCTAGCGCGAGACTGGCATCGCTTTGAATGGGTTAGGCTGGGACGTCCTTCTGCTGTGCGCCCGGGATGAGCACCGGCTCTTGCACGCCGTCCACGACTTCCTTGCTGATGATGCACTTCTTGATGTTCGTCAGCGAGGGCAGGTCGTACATGATGTCGAGCATGACCTCTTCGAGGATCGAACGCAGGCCACGGGCGCCGGTCTTGCGCGACTGCGCGCGGTGCGCGACCGCCGCGAGCGCCTCTTTGGTGAGCGTCAGCTCGATGCCGTCCATCGCGAAGATCTTCTGATACTGGCGCACGAGCGCGTTGCGCGGCTCGGTGAGGATGCGCCGCAGCGCGAGCTCGTCGAGCGAGTCGAGCGTCACCACGATCGGCAAGCGGCCGATGAATTCCGGGATGAGCCCGAAGCGCAGCAAGTCTTCCGGCAGCAATGCCTGCAGCATGCGGCTCGTCTTCTTGTCGCCCTTGGCTTCCGGCATAGCGCGGAAGCCCAGCGACTGGCTTGAGACGCGGCCCTCGATGAGCCGCTCGAGGCCGTCGAAGGCGCCGCCGCAGATGAACAGCACGTTGGTCGTATCGATCTGGATGAATTCTTGATGCGGATGTTTGCGGCCGCCTTGGGGCGGCACGTTGGCGGTCGTGCCCTCGAGGATCTTGAGCAGCGCCTGCTGCACGCCTTCGCCGGAGACGTCGCGGGTGATCGACGGGTTCTCGCTCTTACGCGCGATCTTGTCGATCTCGTCGATGTACACGATGCCCTTCTCGGCGCGTTTGACGTCGTAGTCGGCGGCTTGGATGAGCTTGAGGAGGATGTTCTCAACGTCTTCGCCGACGTAGCCCGCCTCAGTCAGCGAGGTGGCATCCGCCATGGCGAGCGGCACGTCCAATATCTTCGCCAGGGTCTGCGCGAGATAGGTCTTGCCCGAACCGGTCGGGCCGATCATCAAGATGTTGCTCTTGTGCAGCTCGACGTCGTCGGTGCTCGTCTGCGCGGAGTTGATGCGCTTGTAATGGTTGTAGACGGCGACCGCGAGGCTCTTCTTCGCGCGGTCCTGTCCGATGACGTACTGGTTGAGGATGTGGTTGATCTCTTTGGGCTTGGGGATGTTGCGGAGCCGCAGGCTCTCATCGACGTTCTTATAGAGCTCTTCTTCTATGATCTCGTTGCAGAGCTCGATGCACTCGTCGCAGATGTACACGCCGGGGCCTGCGATGAGCTTGCGCACCTGCTCCTGCGATTTGCCGCAGAAGCTGCACTTGAGCTGGCCTTTTTCGTCCCCGAACCTGAACATACACCTCTCCCCGAGCTCCGCTCGGGCACTACTTCCAGTAGTAGACCTAGGCCGCCGACGGTTTCGGCGCGCTGGCCGCTCTGCTCTCCCTGTTGATGACCGAGTCGACGATGCCGTAGGTGACGGCTTCCGTCGCCGTCATGATGTAATCGCGCTCTAAATCCCGTTCGATTCGCTCGAGCGACTGTCCCGTTGTCTCTACATAGATATCGGCCAGAACGCGCCTGCTCTTAATGAGGTCCCGCGCATGGATCTCAAGGTCGGTGGCCTGGCCGCCCATCTGGGAAACCCACGGCTGATGGATGATTACCTTGGAGTAAGGAAGGCAAAAGCGCTTGCCCTTGGCCCCGCCCGTGAGCAGGATCGAAGCGGCGCTCGCGGCCATGCCCGCGCAGAAGGTCGCGACGTCGGGTTTGATGAGGCACATCGTGTCGAAGATCGCCAGGCCCGCGGTCAGACTGCCGCCCGGCGAGTTGATGTACATCTCGATGTCCTTGTCCGCGTCCTCGCGCTCGAGGAAGAGCAGCTGCGCGATGACCAGGTTGGCCATGTTGTCGTCGATGCCGCCGGTGACGAAGATGATGCGGTCCTTGAGCAGCCGTGAAAAGATGTCGAAGGCGCGCTCGCCGCGCGAGGTCTGCTCGACGACCATCGGTACCAGATGTCCCATGATTCTCCTATTTCTCCCCGAGCTGCGCTCGGGCACTACTTCGGTCTGCGTTGCGACGTGCGGCGGCGAGACCTCGACGACCTCCGCCTTTTCGACTAGGAACGCGATCGTCTTGTTACGCTTGATCGCGGACAGCAAGCGCCCCAGCGCATCGTTCTTCTGCAAGGCCTCAAGCGTCGCCCGGCGCGACTGGCCGCTCGAGCGGGCGAGGGAGTCTATTTCGTGATCGACGTCGCTGCCGGACACCGTGATGTTCTCCTTCTTGCCGATCTGCTCGATTAGCAGGCCGGTTTTGATGCGGCGACGTGCCTGCGCTTTCAGCCGTTCCGTCATCTCATCTTCGAGGATGTTCTGCGACTGCAGATATGCTTTCCAATCGGCGCCCGATCGCTCGACGTCATGCTTCGCGTCGTGCAGCATCGCCTCGGCCTCGCGCGTGACGAGCACGTCGGGCAGCGGGAACTCGTGTGCGGCCGTGATCTTCTCGATGAGCTCGTTCTCGACCGTCTCAGCGGCGCGCGCCTGCTGCATGCGCTCGAGCCGGGCGCGGATCGCCTCGCGCAGCGCGGCGAGGTCGGGCAGATCGGAGACCTGCTTGACGAATTCCTCGTCGAGCGCCGGCAGCACCGGCGTCTTGATGTCGTGGACCGTCACCTCGAAGACCGCCGCTTTGCCCGCCAAGGACTCGGGCTTGTAGACGGCGGGAAAGGTGACGTTGAGCGTGCGCTGTTCGCCGGCGCGCGCATCGCGCAGCTGTTCGGCGAAGCCCGGGATGAAGCGCTCGGGAGATATCTCGGTGGTGTGGTTCGTCGCGCTGCCGCCTTCGAACAATTCGCCGTCGATGCGGCCGGCGTAATCGAGCGTGACGACATCGCCGTCGACGATGCCGCGGTCCTCGACGGGTTCGAGCGTCGCGGCGCGGCGGCGCAGCGCTTCGAGGCTTTCGTCGACATCAGCGTCCGTGATGTGCACGGCGGGCTTGTTCACTTTGACGCCGGTGTAGGCGCCGAGGGTGATCTCGGGGCGCACCGCGACTGTGGCCGTGATCTTGAGCGTCTTGCCGTCATCGCCGCGCTCGAGATCGATCTTCGGCCGGTCGACCGGGTCGAGATCGTGCTCTTCAAGCGCTTTGGCATATGCGTCGGGCACCACCGTCTCGATGGCTTCGTGCTCGACGTGCTCGGCGCCGACGTGCTGCTCGACGATGCGGTGGGGGATGTGGCCCGGGCGGAAGCCGGGCAGGCGCAGCTGCTGGGAAAGCTTGTGCAACGCCTGTGCGCGCGCGCGCGCGAACTCGGGTGCATCGACCTGGATGTCCAGTTGGACTTGGGTCGGGTCGATCTTCTTCAGGGTGGTGGTCAAGTCGGTGTTGATCCTTTGGAGCGGAAGACGAGATTCGAACTCGCGACCCTCGCCTTGGCAAGGCGATGCTCTACCACTGAGCTACTTCCGCGCGCGAGCGCACTTAATTAACCGCCAGGGTCCATTTCCCTTGCGCACGAACGACTGAGCATGCAGGATAGTCATCTCGTCGCCGTCGCTCTAGTGCTCGGCGGCGCGTTGTATCTCACGATTTTCTTCTGGGTCGCCGTGCAGCGCGTGCGCGAGCTTGGCCCGCCAAAGCCTCCGCCGGAGCATCACTAGGTCAGACGAAAGGGCGGCCCTGAAAAGGAGCCGCCCTTGTCTTGTAAGGCGGGCCTATCCTTCGTCCTTGGTCGAGGTCTTCGCCATCTCCGCGATGTTCTTGACGACAGTCGCGTCGGCGAGTGTCGTCGTATCGCCGAGCGGACGCTCCTCCATCACGTCGCGCAGCAACCGTCGCATGATCTTGCCCGATCGGGTCTTGGGCAGGTCCGGCGTGAACGTGACGTACTTCGGCCGAGCGAACGCGCCGATCTTGCTGGCGACGTGCTTGCGCAGCATGTTCGCCTCCTCTTCGGAGCCGACGCCTCCGCCCTTGAGCGTGACGAATGCGGCGATGGCCTCGCCGGTGATGTCGTCTTTCTTGGCGACGACCGCTGCCTCGGCGACCTTGGGGTGGTCGACGAACGCGCTCTCCACTTCGGTGGTCGAGATGCGGTGGCCGGAGACGTTCATCACGTCATCCACGCGGCCGAGCAACCAGTAGTAGCCGTCCTCGTCGCGCTTGCAGCCGTCCGCGGGGAAGTAGTAGCCTTGTTTGGCGAACTTCTTCCAATAGGTCTCGAGGTAGCGGTCGTGTGCACGCCATAGGGTGCGCAGCATCGCCGGATATGGTCGTGTGATAACGACATATCCGCCGCCGCCGAGCGGCACCGACTCGCCTTCTGCGCTCACCACATCTGCGAACACGCCTGGGTATGGGAACGTCGCCGATCCCGGTTTGGTCGGCGTGATGCCGGGCAACGGTGTGATGAGTATCTGCCCGGTCTCTGTCTGCCACCAGGTGTCGACGACCGGGCAGCGTCCCTTGCCGATGTATTCGTAGTACCACACCCAGGCTTCCGGGTTGATCGGCTCGCCGACCGTGCCGAGCAAACGCAAGCTGGACATGTCGTGTTTTTCCGGATATTCCGGACCCCATTTCATGAACGTGCGGATAGCGGTCGGCGCGGTGTATAGGATCGTGATCTTGTATTTCTCGATCAGCGCCCAGAAGCGGTCCTTGTCGGGGAAATCGGGCGTGCCTTCGTAGATGACGCCGGTCGTACGATTGGCCAGCGGCCCGTAGACGATGTACGAGTGACCGGTGACCCAGCCGATGTCCGCGGTGCACCAGAAGATGTCTTTGTCTTCTTTGATATCGAAGATGTGCTTGTGGGTCGACGTGATGCCGGTCAGGTAGCCGCCGGTCGTATGCACGATGCCCTTCGGCTTGGCGGTGGTGCCGCTCGAGTAGAGGATGTAGAGGATGTCTTCGGCCGCCATCTTCTCAGGCTCGCACTGATCGCTCTGCTTGGCCAGCAGCTCATGGTACCAGTGGTCGCGGCCGGCCTTCCATTCGACTTTGTCGCCCACGCGCTTGAGGACGATGACGCTTTCTATGCTGGGCGTGTCCTTGGTCGCGTCGTCGGCGATCTGCTTCAACTGGATCTTGCCGCCGCGCCGCCAGCCCTGATCCTGTGTGATGAGCACTTTGCTCTCTTGATCGAGGATGCGGTCGCGCAGACTTTCCGCCGAGAAGCCGCCGAAGACGACGGAGTGGATGGCGCCGATGCGCGAGCAGGCGAGCAGCGCCACCGGCAGCTCGGGCACCATGCCCATGTAGATCGCGACGCGGTCGCCTTTCTTGACGCCCAAGCTCTTGAGCGCATTTGCCAGGCGGCATGTCTCCTTGAGAAGGTCCTCAAAGGTGAGGGTCCGCGCGTCGCCGGGCTCGCCTTCCCAGTAGTAAGCGACCTGTTTGCCGTGGCCGTTCTTGACGTGCCGGTCGAGGCAGTTATAGCTGACGTTGAGCGTGCCGCCGTCGAACCAGCGCGCGACCTTGGTCTTTTCGTCCCACTGAAGCACCTTGGTCCATTTGGTGAACCAATCGAGGCGCTCGGCTTGCGATGCCCAAAACGCGTCGGGGTCCTTCGAGGCCGACTCGTAGATGGCCGGATCGTTCCAGTTCGCCTGTTTCTTGAAGGCCTCGGTCGGTGGAAAGGCTCGGTGCTCCGCGAAGAGCGCTTCGATCGCTTGCGCTTTGATTTCGGGCATGGGCGGTCTCCAATCGGCTCAGACAAGCCTGCATAAATAGCCCGGCTCGGCCCGGGCCCGGCGCGCAGTGGCATGATGAGGCGCGGCCCTGGGGGACAGGTGAGTTTGCCGCCGCGCCTGGGTCTCCTTCGCCACCGTATCGGAGCCAAGAGGTGACCGCCGCGGCAAGGCTCAATTGGTCGGCACGGACGGCGGTCGTTTGTCGTGTTGCACGACAAGCGGCGCTTGCTGTCTTGATCTCTATACGTGCTGCTCGAATTTGGAGGTTGATCGATGGCTAGTTCAACCGAGCCGGTGGTGGCAAATCCGGGTCCCTTAGGTCTGGCGGGGTTCGCCCTTACCACGCTCTTATTGTCGGCCACCAACGCCGGGCTGTTGCCAGGCTCGGACGTCTGGATCGGCTACGCGCTCTTCTACGGCGGCATCGCGCAGTTCGCCGCCGGCATGTGGGAGTTCAAGGCGAAGAATACCTTCGGCGCGACGGCGTTCTCGACGTATGGCGCGTTCTGGCTGGGAACGGCGTTCTATGTCTGGTTCTGGGCTGGGAAATCGACCAACGTTCATGCCGACTTGGCCTGGATGCTGCTCGGCTTTGCGCTCTTCACCGGCATGATGATGCTCAACTCGTTCAAACTGAAGAACCCGCCCGTCATGTATGTCTTCGTGGCCCTGTTCATCACGTTCGTGCTGCTGTGCGCAGGTGAGTTCACCGGCATGGCGATGCTCCACACGGCCGGCGGTTACGTCGGTATCATCACGGCGCTGTTGGCCTGGTACGCCGCGCACAAAGGCGTAGAGGCCAGCCTCGCTTGATACCGACCTGATCGGTAGCCCACACAACAACAGCGGCGGCCATGTCAGATGGCCGCCGTTTCCTTTTCTCCGGCGCTGCCGGCGTTATGCTGGGCAAGACAGGAATCGAACCTGCATGGGTCGCCCCACCGGATTCTAAGTCCGGCGCGTCTGCCAATTCCGCCACTTGCCCGTGCACCGACTGTACCGCGACCGTTCTGGCCTGCCGCGGCGCCAGCCTGCGATGGCGGTCAGATGAGGCGGGCGTGGCGTTGGCGTTTCCATACGAATGTGTAGTAGACGTATTGGAGCAGCAGCGACGTCGCGAACGCGGCCGGGTAGCCGATCCAGATGCCCTCGATGCCGATGCGGTGAGACAAGATGTACGCGACCGGCACCTCGACCGCCCAGATCGAAGCGATGCTGATGGTGGTCGGCCACAGCACCGTGCCGCTGGCGCGCATGATGCCCGAGAGTATGGCCGAGTTGCCGAAGAGCAGGTAGCTCCACAAGGTGATAGCGAGCAGCCGCACGGCGACTTCGAGCGTGGCCTGGTCGGTGAGGAAAAGCCCGACGATCTCGCGCTTGAAGATGTAGCACAGCGCGATGAGCGTGCCGCCTACCGCGTAGTTGAGCCCACGCCGGAACGGATGACGCGGCCGAGCAGGTCTGAGCGGCTCGCGCCGATGGCTTGGGAGCCGAAGATCGAGGCGGTGATGCCGATGCTGATGGCTGGGAACTGCACGTAGCTGACGATCTGGTTCACCGCGCCGTATGCGGCGGTCGCATGCGAGCCGTAGCGATTGACGAACGATATCACCGCGAGCTCCGCCAGGGACACCATCACGACTTGGATGCCGGTGGGGATGCCGATGCGCACCATTTGGACGAGGATCGGCCAGTTGATCTTGAGATCCTGGATGGTCTCGGCATCGAGGGCGAGCGGGTGGTTGATGAGACGCAGATACACGATGAGGGCCAGTAGCCCGAGGGTGTTGGCGGCGAGCGCGGCGACGGCGGCGCTGACCACACCGAGGTGCGGCAGGCCGAACCAGCCCAGGATGAGGGCGGGGGTGAAGGCCACGCTCGAGCACGGTCGTCACGAGCAAGAAGATGAACGGCGTCGTCGAGTCGCCCGTGCCGCGCATGAACGTGACGTACGCGAAGAACACGAAGAGCAGCGGCAGCATGGCGAATATCACGTGGGCATACGCGACCGCGTCCGCGAGTATGTTCGACGGCGTGCCGAGCAGCTGCAGCATCTGGGTGGCGAAGGCGATGCCGACGCCGGCGCTCAGGCAACCGAGCAGGAACGTGACCGTGAGGCTGGTGCCGACGACCAGTTTGAGCTTATGCTGGTCCTTCGCGCCATACGCCTGGCCGATCAAGACGGCGCTGCCGTTGTTGAAGCCGATGAGAAACCCGATCAAGAGGAACAAGATCGGGAAAAGGGTCGAGATGGCCGCGAGGCCGTCCACGCCGATGAAACGCCCGATGAAAATGCTGTTGATGGTGCCGGAGGCGGATTGGAGGATGTTGCTCAGCACCAAGGGCACGAGGAAGAGGCCCATGACCTGCCACATCGGCCGGGACTCGTCGAAGATACCTTGTAGGCGAGGGGCGCTGGAGGCTATGCGGCTGCTTTCGCTGGCGTTCGAGGGCGGTACGTCTGATCGGGATCTATGCGTCGTGAGGGACTTGAACCCACAACCAACAGATTAAGAGTCTGCTGCTCTACCAATTGAGCTAACGACGCGCTATCGCGCCTTTATGTTGTCGCAGCGCTGCATCGATTTCCTGTCGCCGGGCGAGGGGCGTCACCGTCGATGACGAACTTCTGGCCATTCCGTCGCCGCGAACACGAGAGAGGAGCTCATGTATGAGGTCATTGCCCGTTGCTTTGATGCTCATCGCAGTCGCCGCCGGGCCCGCGCTGGCCACCGCGCTCAAGCCGCCCCCAACGCCCGTCGTCGATGTCACGACGATGTACTGGGGCGTGCCGGTGAGCGACCCGTATCGCTGGCTTGAGGCTGATTCCTCCAATGTCTCGCGCTGGATCGATGCACAGAACACATATGCCGCCAAGGTGTTCGCGACATATCGACACGCTGATACGATCGCCGCGCGGCTGCGCCAGCTCGCGATCACGGGTCCGCAGCAATTCGATCCCAAGATCGCGGCGGGCAAGCTCTTCTACCTGCGCGAGACGCCGCCGCAGGCGCAGCCCGTGCTGGTCGTGCAACCCTGGCCGACCGGGATGGCTCGCGTCTTGGTGGATCCCAATCCGGCAGGAGGGTTGTTGTCCGTCGAGGGCTATTGGCCGTCACCGGACGGAGCGCACGTCGCCTACGCGACGCAGGACGCCGGCGCAGAGCGGACCACCATGCACGTGGTGGACACGGCAACCGGACGCCTGCTGCCCGATTTGCTGCCATGGGTCGGCGGCGGCACATCCCCGGACGCAGTCGCGTGGGACGCGGGCAGCCGCGGTTTCGCGTACACGCGCATGCCGTCGCCCGCGCATGCGACGCCTGATGAATCCTATTTCGATTCTAGCCTCTATCACCACGCGCTCGGAACGCCGGCCGCCGCCGATACGCCCGCGTTGGGTGCAGGCTTCTCGCCGGTCGCCGAATGGAATGCGGGCGATTCGAGCGATGGCCGGTCGGTGGCGCTCGTGCATTTCGGTGACGGGTCGTACAACGCGGTCTACGTGCGCGGTAAAGACGGGACGTGGCGCAAGGCCGTCGACGCGTCCGCGAATGTGCTTGTGGGCGAGGATGAGACGCGGGTCACGACGGCGGCGTTTGCCGGCCCGTCCTTGCTCGTCATAGAAACGGCGGACGCGCCGCGGGGGAGGATCGTTGCCATCGGCGCGAAGGCCGGTACGATTCCCGCGACGATCCTGACGGAACCGGACGGGGGTTGGTCGATCCGTGCGAT
The DNA here is from genome assembly GCA_963805945.1 of Vulcanimicrobiota bacterium. Lineage (GTDB taxonomy): Bacteria > Vulcanimicrobiota > Vulcanimicrobiia > Eremiobacterales > Eremiobacteraceae > JAFAHD01. The sequence continues at coordinate 119,136 of CAWDVP010000006.1, forward strand.
CGCTTCTATGCGCGGCGGTTTTCTCACGACTGAGGTCAAGGGTCCGGATTGGCGCGTCCGGCATTTCGACGATGCCGGCACGCTCATCCGCGTCGTCGCGCTGCCAGCGCGGGGCATCGGCGTCGACAGCGTGACCACTGATCCCGATGGCACCGAGGCGCTCATCGAGTATTCAGGGTGGGTCATTCCCACGCGCTGGATGCGCTACGATGGCGCAAGCGGAGCACTGGCGCAGATCTACGCGCTCCAACCGCCAGCCAACTATTCGAATGTCGAGTTCACCGTCTTGTACGCGACCTCAAAGGATGGGACGCGCGTGCCCGTCACGGTGATCCACAAGCGCGGTATGGCCGCGGATGCGACCGCGCCGGGCATCCTGAGCGCATACGGCGGTTATGGCCTCTCGCAGAGCCCGGGCTTCATCGGGTCGGCGCTCTTCTGGATCGAGCACGGCGGCGTGTACGCCGAGGCGAATATCCGTGGCGGCGGCGAATACGGGGAGACGTGGCATCTCGACGGTAGGCTCACGAAGAAGCAGAATGATTACGATGACTTCGCGGCATGCGCGCGCGCGCTTGTCGATGCTGGGTGGGTCGCGCCGGGTCGCTTGGGCATCGTGGGCGGCAGCAACGGCGGTCTGCTCATGGGCGCAGCGTTGACGCAGCACCCGGAGCTGTATAAAGCTGTGGTCAGCTTTGCAGGCGACTACGACATGCTGCGCGTCGAGAACTCACCGAACGGGCGCTACAACGTTACCGAATTCGGCACGGTGAAGGACGAGGCGCAGTTCAAAGCGCTCTATGCCTACTCGCCGTACTATAATGTGCACGCGGGCACGGCGTACCCGGCGATCTTGATGATCGCCGGAGAGAACGATCCGCGCGTGCCTCCTTGGCAGTCGCGCAAGATGATCCCACGTCTCCAGGCTGCCACGTCGAGCACGCAGCCGATCATGCTGATCACACGTAGCCAGGCCGGTCACGGGATCGGGGCGTCGTTCAGCCAGCGGCTGGGCAACCGTTCAGCGGAGTATATCTTCTTCGCGAACGAGCTTGGCCTGCAGTTCTAGGAAAGAAAAAGTGCCCCGCGGCAGACTCGAACTGCCAACCACCGGCTTAAAAGGCCGATGCTCTACCATTGAGCTAGCGGAGCACACTGATCGCGCCTGGAGGGGCTCGAACCCCCAACCGCCAGATTCGAAGTCTGGAACTCTATCCAATTGAGCTACAGGCGCCTGGGTCTGTGGGGTGAATGAGGGGAGTTGAACCCCCGGCCTCTGGCTTCACAGGCCAGCGCTCTAACCAACTGAGCTACATTCACCATTCGGGCGACCCGCTTATTCTCTTTCATACTCTCTTGCTCCCGCCTTCCACCTTAGTTGCAGCGCCGTCCGTCGCCGGTGACAATTAGCGCATCGAACTTCGCACTTGGCGATCTCATCTTCGATGATCTTCCAAGCCAAGCCATCCCCGACCATAATCGCGACACTTTCGCGCTTCACGCCTCTGACGTGGTCGAATTCCAGCACAACAGGATCGGCCTCCCCGCAGTCAACACACGGGTGGCATTTGAGATAGGCGTCGGCGAATCGTTGATTGCGTAGTCGGTAACGACGCATGTTTCGAAGTCGATGCGCACTGTACTGAGCCACGTGGGCGCGGTAATAGTCTCGAAGGTAGCTCTCATGGCAGGGCCTGCAATATGATCGGAGCTTTGGCCTACTTGGCTGGCGGCGATCGAATTTCTCAATCGGGAGAAGTCGGCAACATTTCGGGCATCGCTTCCACATGCATGCAGTATCACGCCGAACACGCGTTTGTCTAGCCGATTCAAGACCGATGAGTGAAGAATATCGTTCGCGCCCGCGGAGACTCGAACTCCGGACCTACCGCTTAGAAGGCGGTTGCTCTACTCCAACTGAGCTACGGGCGCGCGCTAGTCTTACGGCTCTATTTCTTTGGGCTCAAGCCTCTGACCCTTGAAAACGGAAGAGACGCGCTGGCGCGCATCTCTTCTTCTTGGTCGGGCGGACAGGACTTGAACCTGCGAATCCTCTCGGTCCCAAACCGAGCGCTCTACCAAGCTGAGCTACCGCCCGTTGGATTGAGTATTTAGGCGCCAGATTCGCTCTTTCCCGTCACCTATTCAGTTGGAGCAGCCGCTTGCGCAGTGCCCGCACGGCGCGGCCGCGATGCGAAACCGCGTGCTTCCTCTCCATCCCCGCCTCGCCGAACGTGCAGCCATACGGCGGATAGAAAAAGATCGGGTCGTAGCCGAAGCCGGCAACACCGCGCGGCTCCATCGCGATCTCGCCCTCGACCTCTCCACGCGCCACCACCGGCTCATGCCCCGGCACCACCAACGCGCACACGCACACGAAACGCGCCCGCCTGCTCGCACCCGGCCGCTCGCGCAACTGGCGCAGCATGTGCTCGTTTCGCTCCGAAGGCGTCGAGCTCGGCGATGGCGTGCGCGCGGACAACACCCCGGGCCCCCAATCCAGCCCTTCCACTTCTATCCCCGAATCATCCGCCAGCGCCGGACCGCCATACACGCGAGCCAACGCCGCCGCCTTCAGCACCGCGTTGCCCTCATACGTAGGAGCCGTTTCATCGACCTCAGGATACTCATCACCGGCGATCACCAACGGCGGCGGCGAAGACCCCCACAACGTCACGATCTCGCGGAACTTATCCAGATTCTTGGTGGCCACGGCGATCGGCCGCAGCGGATCGAGCGGCAAGACAGACCTACGCGTCGCGATTCAGCTGCAGCACCGCCATGAACGCCTCCTGCGGCAGCTCGACATTGCCCACTTGCTTCATCCGCTTCTTGCCCTCTTTTTGCTTCTCGAGCAGCTTGCGCTTCCGCGAGATGTCGCCGCCATAGCACTTCGCCAACACGTTCTTGCGCATCGCCTTGACCGTCTCGCGCGCCAAGATCTTGTTCCCGATCGCCGCCTGGATTGGCACGTCGAACATCTGCCGCGGAATCACATCCTTCAGCCGCTCCGCCAACAGCCGTCCCCACAGCGGCGCCTTATCCCGATGCATGATGAACGACAGCGCATCCACCGACTCGCCATTCAACAAAATATCCAGCTTGACGAGCTCGCCCTCGCGATACCCCATCAGCTCGTAATCCATGCTCGCATAGCCCTTGGTCCGCGACTTCAACTGATCGAAGAAATCGATGATCACCTCGGCCAACGGCAACTCGTACACGAACAGCACCCGCAGCGGCGACAGATAGTCCATCGACACCATGGTCCCGCGCCGCGTCTGGCACAGATCCATGATCGCCCCGACATAATCCGCGGGCGAGATGATGGAGCAGCGCACGAACGGCTCTTCCAAGCTCGCGATCTCGGTCGGCGGCGGCAGCTTCGCCGGATTGTCGATCGTCAACTCGGTCCCATCGGTCATCTTCACGTGATACACCACCGACGGCGACGTCGCGATCAACGACAGCGCATACTCCCGCTCCAACCGCTCCTGCACGATCTCCATATGCAGCAGTCCAAGGAATCCGCACCGGAACCCGAACCCCAACGCGATCGACGACTCCGGCTCGTACGACAGCGATGCATCGTTGAGCTTCAGCTTCTCCAGCGCATCGCGCAGCTCGCCGTAATCGTCACCCTCGTTCGGATACAGCCCGCAGTACACCATCGGCGTCACCTTGCGGTACCCCGGCAGCGGCACGTGCGCGGGCGACCCCGCATCCGTCAATGTGTCGCCCACCGAGATCTCCGACAACGACTTGATGTTGGCGATGACGTACCCCACCTCGCCCAGATCCAGCTTCTCGCACGCCTGCATCGCCGGCTTGAACTTGCCGACCTCGGCCACTTCGAACACCCGGTCCGCATTCATCGAGCGGATCTTCATGCCGCCCCGCAGCACGCCGTCCACCACCCGGATATACAAGATGACGCCGCGGTACGCGTCGTAATGCGAATCGAACACCAATGCGCGCAGATGGTCGGCGCTCCCCTTGGGCGGCGGCATCCACCGCACGATCGCCTCGAGGATCTCCCGCGTCCCGATGCCCTCCTTGGCCGACGCCAAGATGCAGCGCGAGCGCTCGATCGCCAACGTCTCCTCGACATCGCGGATCACCGCCTCCGGATCAGCCGACGGCAGGTCGATCTTGTTGATGACCGGCACGATCTCGAGCTTGGCCTCGTCCGCGAGATAGAAATTCGCCAGCGTCTGCGCCTCAATGCCCTGCGCCGCATCGATCACCAGCAGCGCGCCCTCGCACGCCGACATCGAGCGCGATACCTCGTAGGTGAAATCCACATGCCCCGGCGTGTCGATGAGGTTGAGCTCGTACAGCTCGCCGTCCTCGGCCCGGTACTGCAACGTCACGGGGTGCGCCTTGATGGTGATGCCGCGCTCGCGCTCCAGGTCCATGGAATCGAGCACCTGATCCGACATGTCACGCGCCGCCATGGCGCCCGTCACCTCGAGCAGGCGGTCCGAGAGCGTCGTCTTACCGTGATCGATATGCGCCGTGATACAAAAATTGCGCACGAGACTATTCGTGCGCAGGCCTGCGACGCGATGGGTCATCCGGAAATCAAACGAGAGGCGTTCACGCCTCCCGCATTCGCCAGCGGCACGGGACTCTCTTATCTCAACTGCGCGAGTTGACTCGGCGTGGGCGAGATCGAGCCCGACAGGAACGGCACCGGGCTGATGGGCCGTCCGTCCTGGTGAACCTCATAGTGCACGTGTGGCCCGGTCGCGAAGCCCGTGGACCCCAGGCGCGCGATCTCCTGACCTTTGCGGACGAATTCCCCGGGGCTGACCAACGCGGCCGAGTTATGCCCATACCAGGTGACATAGCCGTTGCCGTGGTCGATGGCCACCTTGATGCCGAAGCCGCCATCCCAGCCCGCTTCGATGACCGTGCCGGCCGCGGTCGCAAGCACCGGCGCGCCGTAGTAATTGACGATATCGACGCCGCTATGGAAGCCGACGTCCGGATACGAGCGGTAGCCGAAGCCCGACGAGATCGAACCGTCGGTCGGCCAGATGGACGGTATGGCGTCGAGCATGCGCTGATATGCGAGCGACGCCTCTTCGCGCACCTGCGCGACCTTCGCCGCCTCGTGCTTGAGCTTCACCGCGTCCGTGTACACGAGATCGAGGCCGGCATCCAACGAGCTGAGCTGCGCGGACTCCGATGCGAAGGTCGCCGAGCCGCCGCGCCCCATGCCAAGCCACGCGACCGCCTGCGTCCACCACGGTCCGTGCACCGGCAGATAATCGATGGCCTGACCCTCGCCGCTTGGCAGCATCGCGGTCGGCTTCTCCGCCTTGGCGGGCACCGGCGCGACCTTGTCGCCGCGACGCACCGGCGCCGTCAGCTGTTTGATCTCTTGATGCTCTTGCTGGATGCGGTCCAACTGCTGCCACATGTGGTTGGTCTGATTCGAGAAATTGACGAGCTGCTGTTGCTGGGTCGCGTTGACCCGCTGCAGCTCACGCAGTTTGGCCTCTTCCGCCCGGAACTGCACCACATGCTCGGTGAAGAACGCGAGGAACAGCGAGACGATGCAGGCGGCCAGGATCGCCAGATGGCCGTGGGTCAGCTCGAGCTTATAGATCGAGCACGCGTCGTGCGGGATGATCTTGATGAGGACGCGCTTGCTCCACGTATCGGGGGTTTTGGCCAACGGACTCCTCCGGTTACGAACGGTCGCGCTTGCTGTGCGCCACCGCGATGTCTAGGGCGCGACGCTCTTCGACGCTCATATCCTTGTCGGCGGCGAAGTCGCGGACTGCTTTCGCGTAGCTCCTGACCTCCTCGCGCGAATAGATGCTGGAGATCAGAAACCCATTGCCGCGGCCGTCAATGGCGGCAAGCGCGTACGACAGCTCCGAACCGACGTCGGCAAACGCGTTGAAGCGCACGAACCCTACGTGCTGCAGGGCATCTACGGAGGCGGCCTCGAGGGCTGCCACCCGGCTGCGCAACTCGTCCAGGCTCCGCTTCTCTATCCCCGGCCCCGCCTGGTTAGCGGTGATCCCGGAGCTTCGGAACCTAGGCCGCGCAACGGCCCAATGATAGATCGCCAACACGACGATCGAGCTTGCGGCGGCAATCAGAACAATGAATAGAATCGCCGCAGGGCTCATGCCGGCTCCGAATGACGCCGCAGCGTCGCTCATGAGACGAGCACCCCCCTAGTTTCTAATCGGGAACTACCTGTCCCCCCTGAATCCCGCTGTACCAATGTGACTTGTCCCACAATCCGACACCTCGCGCCCGCAGCTGAAAGGGGGCTCGGGCCGCGAGATGACCGCGGCGCCCGAAAGGTCCCACATGCCGCTGCTACCTTCCGGTCCTGACGGGATTAGCGGGTTTTCGTCGCGCGGGTCCCGTTGCCGTCAACGCCCCCACGAAGTCGAGCGCACAGATCCGGAGAGGGAGGGATTCGAACCCTCGAGACGGGTTTAGCGCCTACACGATTTCCAGTCGTGCCTGATCGACCACTCCAGCACCTCTCCGCACGAATGCGCATGCTTCAAGTACGGCCGTGGTCATCCTTGCCGTTCTCACGGGGCATTGCTGCGCGTCACCTCCGCGCAGGTCCAATCGATCGTACCGAACACGGTGCCCCCGCGCTCGTCGCCGTTCTGCCCGTACAGCGTCCGATAGTTCTCGAAGCTCGCGCTGCCGCCGTGACCCCCGTCGCGGATGGTGATGGTCACCTTCGTGTCAGGTCGCTCCTCGAGCGTCGTACCATGCGGAAATCCCGGGCCCCGTGCCACGTTCAAGATGACCCAGCTCAAGACGCGCGAGATTCCTTCGTGCGCCGCCGCAGACTCATTGTAGGTGCCGTCGCCGTTGTACTCGGGCACGAGCACCTCGCCGCCTTCGATCACGTCATCGCCCTCGAAGGTCGCGCTGTACCCGTTGAGCAGCTTGCCGCCGGGCTTGCCGACGAAGCAACGCTTCACCGCCGCATCATGCGAGAGGCGGATCGCACCGTGCACCGAGATGTGCGCGACCGGCGCAGCCGAGGCCGACGGCTCTGCCGATCCATTCGAACCAGACCTATGGCCGCAACCGGCGCACGTCAGCGCGACGGCGATGAGCGCAGCCGCTAGACGGCGCATCCGCGAGACCTCACGTTCCACGCTGGCGGAGAGGGTGGGATTTGAACCCACGAACGGGTTTAGCCGTTACTCGCTTTCGAGGCGAGCGCGATCAACCACTCTGCCACCTCTCCACGCACTATGTTCGAGCCGACCTCCAGGTAGGCCCCTACAGTTCCTCCTGCGTGCGGCGCGCCTGGAAGAACGCGCGCAACATCTCTGACGACTCTTCCGCGAGCACTCCCTTCTCGACGACGATGCGATGGTTCAAGCGCGGGTCGTCGAGGATGTTGAGCACGGAACCCGCGCCGCCGCCCTTCGGATCCGGGCAGCCGTACACGAGCCGATCGATGCGCGCCGCGACGCACGCGCCGGCGCACATGATGCACGGCTCCTTCGTGACGTACAGCGTCGCCCCCGTCAGCCGCCATCCGCCGCGCTGCGCGGCCGCCTGCCGCAGCGCGACCATTTCGGCATGCGCGGTCGGATCGTGATTCGCTTCCTTTTGATTGAAGCCCACCACTGCGACCTCGCCGTCGATGACGACGACGGCGCCGACCGGCACGTCGCCGTGGCGCTCCGCGGTGCCCGCGAGCTTGAGCGCTTTGCGCATGAACCCCGCATCGATCTCTGCCGCCGGCTTCGTCTGCATCTATCTCACTTCTCGCGCCCGAGTGGGCTCGAACCACCAACCTTCGGCTTCGGAGGCCGACACTCTATCCAATTGAGCTACGGGCGCGCGGCTTGCCTCGGGCAAGAATCGAACTTGCGACCAAGGGCTTATGAGTCCCCTGCTCTACCGCTGAGCTACCGAGGCATGATGGGAAGAAAGCGCGCTCGGAGGGACTCGAACCCCCGACCTCCAGATTCGTAGTCTGGCATTCTAATCCAGCTGAACTACGAGCGCGTGATGGGATGGCTTCGGAGAGAGAGGGATTCGAACCCTCGATAGCGCCTTTACAGCACTATAACGGTTTAGCAAACCGCCGCCTTCAGCCAACTCGGCCATCTCTCCTCGGGACGTTTCAGTTTACCATATGACGCAGCGCTTGTTCAAGCCGGAGCAAGTCCCCGGATGATCGTCGCTACGTCTTCTGCCGCGCGCGGCCGCGCCAAACGCCTCGCCTCGTCGCGCATCGCGTCGAGCGCCGCCGGATCCGCCAGCAATCGGTCCAGCGCCTGCGTGAGCTCGCGCGCTCCGCGCACCAACACGCCCGCACCCGCTGCCTCGAGATAGCGCGCGTTGCGCTCCTCCTGGCCCGGCAACGGCCGCAGCATCACCAACGGCAGCGTCTCCGCCAGCGCCTCTGAACTCGTCAGACCACCGGGCTTGCTGATGAGCACGTCAGCGGCGTGCATGTATTCGTAGACGTTGCCGACGAAGCCGACCACGGTCACCGGATATCGCACGCTGCGCGCAGCCTCTATGAGCCGCCGTTGCAGTTGCGGATTCTTGCCGACCACCACCACCGTCTGCACGTGATGCTCGAGACGCCCTATGCCCTCGAGCGCTTTCTCCAACGGCCCGATGCCGACGCCGCCGCCCATGAGCAGCAACGTCGACCGATCCGGATGCAGGCCGAGCCGTCGCCGCGTCTCGCGCTTATCTGCGCGCGCGCCGAAACGTTCGTCGATCGGGATGCCGGTGACGTTGACGCGCTCGGGCGCGACGCCGCGCGAGATGAGCGTCTGGCGCATGGCCGATGTCGCGACCGCGTACGCGTCGATGTTGCGATGGATCCAGAACGGGTGCACCACGAAATCGGTGACCACGCCGACGACCGCGGGCGCATCTGCGAACTCGCGCTTGTACTCCGCCATCACGCCGCACGGGAACGCGTGCGTGCAGACGACGACGTCGGGCGCGCGCTCCGCGACGTACTGGCGCAGGTTGAGCGCGGTGTAGCGATGGAGCCATTTCTTGAACGGCGACACGTGCGTCGCGCGTTCCGCCTGATCGTAGATCATGCCGTACAGCTGCGGCAGCATCTTCACCATGCCGATGTAGCCGTTGCTCGCCAGGTGATGGAACGTCTCGGAGGCGTACCGGTACGAGTCGACCACGTCGCATTGGCACTCAGGCGCGCGCTGGGCCATGATGCCGCAGATCGCCTGCGCCGCCGCCGTGTGCCCTTCACCGACGCTCGCTGAGAGGAACAGCACCTTGGGCGTGCGCGTCCAGGTCGCGCGCGGCCGCACGTCAGTCTGCAGCATCACGACTCGTCGGCGTGCTTGAGGAAATCATCGAGCACTTCTTGCGCGAGCGCGGTGTCGTCCACGAGCGCCCCGAACGCGTTGGTCACCATGAACTCGTCGACGGTTTCGCAGTAGCAGATCGCGTAATGGGTCTCCCCTTCCGGCTCCTCGAGCAGCCCGACGACTTCGAATTCGACCTCGCGCGGCGGTGCATCCGGGGTGGCGCCGCCGAGCGCGGTGACGACCACGATCGTGTCGCCCAATTCGACCCGCTGTGCGCTATGTTGCGTGCCGTTGTCCACTGTCATGTGCTTTGACGCGTATCCGAAAAGCACCCTTTCCTCAGTGCAGGTAGCGCCGCTCCGCCGCCTGCTGCTCCGCCAAGGTGTGCGAGAAATGGTGGTGCCCTCCGCCCGCATACACGTAATACAGATACTCGGTATGCGCCGGATGCAGCGCGGCCTGGATCGACGCGATACCCGGATTCGAGATCGGCGTGGGCGGCAGGCCGATGTGCGCATAGGTGTTGTACGGGCTGTCCACCGCGAGATCGCTGTAGTGCAGCACGTTCTTGTGCTGCGGGAGCGCATACTCGATGGTCGCATCCACCTCGAGCGGCATGCCGCGCTTGAGGCGGTTGTAGTAGACCGATGCCATGAGCCGGCGCTCGCTATCGAGCTTCGCCTCGCGCTCGATGATCGACGCGACGGTGACGATCTCCGGCAGGCTCAAGCCGATGTGGCGCGCCAAGCGCTCGTAATCCTTGGGCAGCTTCTTGCGGAATTGGTCGGTCATCTGCGTCGCGATCGCTTGCGGCGTCGCGTCGCGCCTGATCTGATACGTGTCGGGATACAGGTAGCCTTCGAGCCCGCGCGTGAGCGCGCCGCCGAAGAGCAGGCTGTTCTGATTGACCACCGCGATAAAGCCCGCCGGGTCGCCGAGGTTCTGCGCGGCGAGCCGGTGCGCGATCTCGCGCGCCGTGTAGCCCTCCGGAATCGTCACCCACACGACCGACGGATGGCCGCCGGACGCGAGCCGATCGACGACCTCCACCAGCGTCTGGTGCGCAGGGAAGTCATAATCAGCCGCGTTGACGCGTGACGCCACGCCGCGGAATTTCGCATAGAACTTGAGCAGCACGTCCGCGCGGATCACGCCGGCGTCGCGCAGCAGCTGGCCGATCTCCCCGATGCCGTCGCCGGACGGCACAGTGACCGTCACCGGCGCGACCGGCAACGAACGGTCCCCCGCGATCATCCATCCGAGAAACCCGATGAAGATAAACGCGAGCACCAGCGCGCCAGCGAACGCCGTCCACACGACTCGCACGTCAGCGCTCCTGCCCGCGGACGCCGGCGCGATACGATTCCAAGATCTCCACCGCCGCAAGACGGTCGACGACCTCGCGCCGCTTGCTCGCGCTCATGCCGGCGTCGTGAAGCCGGCGATCCGCGGCGGCCGTGGTCAGCCGCTCATCCACGGCGACGACCTCGCCCGCGAACGCGGCGCGCAGCGCCGCGATGAACTTGTCCATCTGCTCCGCCGCCGGCCCGCGGCTGCCGTCCAAACGCAACGGATAGCCGACGACGATGGTCGCCGCGTCGCGTTCTTTCGCCAGCGCGACCAGCGCGGCGACGTCCTTCTCGCGCGACTGATGCCGCAGCGTCGTCACCGGCATGGCGGGAAGATCCATGCGTTCGCAGATGGCGACGCCGATACGCACGGAGCCGACGTCGACCGCGATCGTCGGCCGGTTCACCGTGCGCCTGCTTTCGCGCTGCGCCGATGCGCGTCGCCCACTGTGAGCGCCTTCGAACGCCGGCCCAGTTGATACTCCACGAAGGGCCGCGTGAGCCGGCGCAGTCCGGCGATCTCCGGATGCTCGCGCATCGCTTCCAGCGGCACGCTCCGTAAGCTGCGCAGCGCGTTCAGTTCTGCGGCGCTGGCGCTCATGCTCCCGCCCTGCACCCCGCCCGCGCCGAGCTGCGTCTCGTCGACGCTGCAGCGCTTGCACACCAAGCCGCCCGAACTCGGCGATAGGCGGCAGCGACCGCCGGCGAGCGGCCGCTCGCCGAGCGCGGAACCGCACCGCGCGCAGGCGTCAAGTTCGGGTGACAGCCCGAGCGCGCCGAGCAGCCGCATGTCGACCGCCGGCGCCAGCCGGTCGGCGGCCACCCCGGCGCCGATCGCCGCGTGCAGCTCGGAGAGCAGTTCGTAGAGGTCGGGGACGGCCAGATCCGGTTCGACCAGCGCGTCGATGACCTCGGCGACATATGAGGCCAGTCCGAACGTCTCCGGTTCGACGAGTTGTTGCCACGCATCCGCGACGCTGCGCGCGCCGGTGACGACCTCGAGACTGCGCCCCACATGCAGCGTGAGCGACACGCGATTGAAGAAATCTAGGCGCGCGCCGAAACGGCTCTGCGTCTTGCGGGAGCCTTTTGCGACCGCGTGCAGCTTGCCGCGCTCGCGCGAGAAGAGCGTGAGGATGCGATCCGCCTCGCCGAGCGGGCGCAGACGGAGCACGAAGGCTTCGACGGTATAGGATTTCACGTACAGTTGACCGCCGTCGGACGCGGCGGCTGACGAAGAGCCGCTAGCGCGCGGCCAGCTCCAACCCTTCGGTCGGCGCCGCGGCTATCGAACGGCCGGTCATCGGCGACGGCATCAGGTCGTGCAGCTGCATCTTCTCGAACGAGCCGTCCGGCAGGCAGCGCAACACGAGGATGTCCGGTGAGAACTCCGATAGCACCTGACGGCACGCACCGCACGGCAGCATGCCCGCGGGGCTGTCGCCTGCGACGGCGATCGCGACAAAGGACCGCACGCCCGCGGCAGCTGCGGCGCCGACGGCGACGCGCTCCGCGCACATCGAGAGTCCATACGATGGATTCTCGACGTTGGCGCCGGTGAAGATGCGCCCGTCGGCGGTCAGCAGAGCCGCGCCGACGCGGAACTGCGAGTACGGCGCGTACGCCCATAACCACGTCTCCCACGCCTTTTTCGCGAGGGACTCCATGTGCGCTTTGTCGATTCTTGGCACCGACATCTCCTTGATGAATGCCGCGATGCATCGTCGCGGTTCGCGTGCTAAATGACTTGGCGCGGCGCGGCCGCAGTCCCGTTGGTCGAAGACGCCTTCTTGATGCGGACGGAGCGCAACCTTCTGCCGGCGGTCTCCTCGACGACCAGGGTTGCGCCATCTCCGATAGGCACTTGGTCGCCTGGCAACGGGACACGGCCGAACTGACCGAACGCATAACCGCCTATGCTCTCGAAGTCCTCGGTGGGCAGGTGCAGCCCGAGCTCCTCGTTGACGTCCTCGATGCTCATGCGAGCGTCGACCACGACCTCGCCATCGGACACGTGTTTGACCTCGGCCGGCTTGTCGTGCTCGTCGGCGTCGTATTCGTCCATGATCTCGCCGACGATCTCTTCGAGCAGGTCTTCCATGGTGACCAGCCCCGCCGTCCCGCCGTACTCGTCGACGACCACCGCCACCGAGACCTTTTCGGCCTGCATCTCGCGGATGAGCTCGTCGACCTTCTTGTTCTCGGGGATCGCCTTGACCGGGCGCATCAGCGACCGCATCGACTTCGCGAGCTCCCCCCTGGTCATCGAGACGAGCAGTTCGCGGTCGTGGACGACGCCGATGATATGGTCGATGTTGCCCTCGTACACGGGCAGCTTCGAGTAGCCTTCTTTGATGACCAGCTCCACGCCGGTCGAGACCGGATCGTCGGCGTCGGCGCAGATGATGTCGATGCGCGGCGTCATGACTTCGCTCACCGCGGTGTCGCCCAGCTCGAAGATCGAGTGGATCATCTCCTTCTCTTCTTCTTCGATGACGCCGTGGCGTTCGCCGGCGTTGACGAGTGCGCGGATGTCGTCCTCGGTGACGTACGGGCCGTGCGCGCGCGGATCGCCGCCGAAGAGGCGGATGACCATGGAGGTCATGCCCACGAGCGCCCAGGTGATCGGCTGCAAGATCCGCGCCGTGAGGTGCAAGAACCACGCGAGCCGGGGCGCCCAGCGCAACGGATCCTGGACGACGACCATCTTGGGCAGGATCTCCGCGAAGATCAGCACGGCGACGGCCATGACGAGCGTCGCGACCAGCACGGGGTTGAGCACCCCTTCTTCGATCGCGAGCCAGGTGGCGATGGATTCGGCGGCGAGCAGCACCAGCGTGTTGCCCACCAGCATGGTGGTGAGATAACGGTTGCGATCGTCGAGCAGCTTGCCCAGCGATTTGCCGACGTCGTCATCCGTGCGCTGGAGCAGGCGCAATCGGCTCAACGCCAGCAACGCCGCCTCCGACGCGGCGAACATCGCGGCGAGCGCGACCAGGGCGGCGATGCCGAGGAGCGTCCAAAGTTTAGGGTCTGCCATGAACTCCTCGTACGTTCGCCACAGCGGCCCTCTTCTCCACCCGCGTCACGACGGCGCTAGCGCTCCGCAAGCGCGCCGCCATACAGCCACACGCCCACCAGCAGGGCCGCGATGCTGGCCGCCAAGACGGCCCCTGCCCCCGCATGTTTCGCGGCTTGGGCGAGTTTGCTCGGATCGGGTGCCGCCGCGTCCAGCGCGCGTTCGAGCGCGGTGTTCATGAGCTCTGCCGTCAGCACGATGCCGACGGTGAGCGCCAAGACAGCCCAGCGCATCGTGTTGAAGTTCAACAGCGCGCCGAGGAGCACCGCGACGACCCCCACGCCGACCTGGATGCGGAAGTTGCGCTGCTCGCGGAAGGTCTGCGCGATGCCGTCCGCGGCATCGTCGAGCGCGCGCATGAACGAGCGCTTAACCATCGCGGTCCAAGGCGCGCAAAAGCCGCCTCGCAAGTCCGTGCATGCGCGCCGCCGCGCGCCGCTCGTGGTGATCGTAGCCGCACAGATGCAGTGCGCCATGCACGATGAGCCGCTCGATCTCTTGCGGGGTGGTGGCGCCGTACTCGCGGGCCTGTCTGCGCGCGCTGTCCACCGACACGACGATGTCGCCGAACGGTTCGCCGCTGCGCAGCCCGTCCGAGAGCTCGAACGACAGCACGTCGGTGGCACGATCGCGGCCGCGATACTCGCGGTTGAGCCGCCGGATCGTCTGGTCGCTGCTCAGCACGAGGGTCACGTCGCCTCGTACGCGCGGCGCCGCGCGCGCAAGCGTGTGCAGCACCGCGCGCCGGAAGCGCGCGACCGCCTTGGGCGCCTTGCTCGAGCGCCGCACGAAGACGCGCGGGCCTGCATCATCGGTCTTCATATGCTTCGATGATCCGGCGGATGAGCGGGTGGCGCACGATATCGGCTCCGGTCAAACGCACGACGGCCGTGTCGTCGACGGACTCGAACCGGCGCGCAGCGCCGACAAGACCCGATTCGACCACCACCGGCAGATCGATCTGCGTGACGTCGCCGCACACCAGCATGCGCGAACCCGAACCGATGCGCGTCAGGAACATCTTCATCTGTTCGTTGGTCGTGTTCTGCGCCTCGTCGAGGACGATGAAGGAATCGGCGAGGGTGCGGCCGCGCATGTAGGCGAGCGGCGCCACCTCGATCTGGCCGCGCTCCACCGAGCGCGTGATGGCCTGCGGTTCGAGCAGTTCGCCGAGCGCGTCGAACAACGGGCGTAAGTACGGGTCGACCTTCTCTTGCAGGTCGCCCGGTAAGAAGCCGAGCTTCTCTCCGGCCTCGACCGCCGGCCGCGACAGGATGATGCGGGAGACGCGTCCGGCGCGCAATGCGGCGAGCGCGAGCACGACGGCCAGAAATGTCTTACCCGTGCCGGCCGGCCCGATGGCGAACACGAGCGTGTGCTTGCCGACCGCCTCCACGAGCTCACGCTGGCCAGGCGTACGCGGCCGGACGGTGCGGCCCTTGCGGGTGGTCGCCAGCGATCCCTCAAGGCCCTCCGGCTCGAGACCGTCGCGCGCAGCGCGCAGCGCCAGTTCGACGTCGAGCGCGTTGACGTCGGCGCCCCCGCGCGCAGCCTTGAGCAGCGCCTCGAGCGCCGCGGCCGCGATCGCGACCCGGCGCGGTTCGCCGGTCACGATGATCTCTTCGCCTTGCACGTGCAAGGCGACGCCTGCGCCGCGTTCGAGATGCGTGAGGTTGCCGTCGAGCTCGCCGAAAAGGCGTACGCGGTCATCAAGACCGCGCATGCTCATACGTGATTCAGATTCTGCTTGTGCCAATGCTGCCGCGCTGCGCCCGCGCTACCAGCCGCCGGGCTCTTGCGGCGCGCTGCGCAGCGCCACGCACGGTCCGACGATGGCGGCGTTGATGACGGCCTGCGCGAGATCAAATGGAGCGGTCGAATTCATTCGACCGCCCGCGCGGTCGACTGAAGTCGAACGCTCCACATCCATCGTGATCGGAACGCTGGCACTCGAAGCGCTAGGCGCCGCTAGCGCGCGCAGATCGCTCATCACCTGGCCGTGGCCCATCGCCGGCGCAGTCGAAGCGCCGGTGGAGAGCGCGCGCAGCTTCTGCTGCAGTTCGGCGGCGGCCGTGCTCGCCTGGGCCTTCGCCGCGATCGCCTGGATGACGTGCTCGAGCCGCTGCGCGCGCGTCGAAGAATCCGGCGCTTGGCTCGTATCGTCCGAGATCGTAGCGGTCGTGGTCGCTGGAGCCGCTATCGTCCGCGCCGGCGCATTCGCCTGCGCCGTGCGTATCGCGCGCCGGATCGACGTGAAGATGCCGCTGACGAGCCAAAAGGCGATGAAGACCAGCGTGATCCAGCCGCCGAGGTCGGCGGCGAGCACGTTGCCGGACATCACGCCGAGCGGCGCGCCCACGTCTATGAGGTCGGCGCGGGCGGCGTGCCGGGCGGCGGCGTGATGCCGCCGCTGCCGCCGGTCTGCGGCGTGCTGCCGCCGGCGATCGACTGACGCATCTCGCTGTCGGCGAGCACGTTGCGCATCCGGTAGTAATCCATGACTCCGAGGTTGCCGCTGCGGAACGCATCGGCGATGGCGGCCGGCACGAGCGCCTCCGCCTCGACGACCTTGGCGCGCATCGCTTGGGTCTGCGCCTTCATCTCCTGCTCTTGCGCCTGCGCGGCGTATTGGCGCTCGGCCGCCTTTGCCTGCGCGACGCGGCGATCGGCTTCGGCCTGCGCTGTCTGTAGATCCGCGCCCACGTTCCGGCCGACGTCCACGTCGGCGATATCGATCGACACGATCTCGAACGCCGTGCCCGCGTCGAGCCCCTTGGCGAGCACCGTCTTGCTGATGTGATCGGGGTTCTCGAGGACCTCTTTGTAGTTCTCGCTGCCGCCGATCGCCGCCACGACGCCTTCGCCGACGCGGGCGATGATCGTCGGCTCGCCGGCGCCGCCGACGTAGCGATCCATGTTGGTGCGCACGGTGATGCGCGCCTTGACGTTGAGCTGGATGCCGTCTTTGGCGACGCCTTGGAAGATCGGCGTCTCGATGACCTTGGGATTGACCGACGTCTGCACCGCTTCGAGCGGATTGCGGCCGGCGAGATCGATCGCGCACGCGCGCTGCCATTCGAGCGGGATCTGCGCGCGCTGCGCGGCGATGAGGGCGAGCACCACGCGGTCGAGGTGGCCGCCCGACAGATACTGCGCCTGCAGTTGGGAGTCGTTGACGTCGATACCGGCTTTGCGCGCCATGATGAGCGAATCGACGATCACCGACGGCGGTATACCGATGATGCGCATCCGCACCAGGCTGAGGATGCCGATGCGCACCCCTGCGGCCTGCGCGCGGATCCATAAACCGAACGGGAAGTAATATAGGAAGACGAAGAACCCGACGATCAGGACGAGGAGGATGATCACCAGCCCGATGACGCTCAGATTACCCAGCATTGAAAGCTCGCTCCCTTACGCGGCCCGTGTGACGAAGATAGTGGCGCCTTCGACTTTAGCGACGACGACCCGCGTCTGCGCGGGCATGAAGTCGCCGCTCGACTGCACTTGATAGCGCGCGCCGTCGATGGTGGCGACGCCCGCCGGACGCAGATACGTCTCGGCGACGCCCTGTTTGCCGACCAGATGCGCGAGCGACTTCGAGGTGACGTAGCCGGCCTCGATGGATTGCGCGCCTGCGAATGCGATGCGGCGCATGAACGCGCTTTCGGGCAGCCAGCGCAATATGAAGAAGAACGCGACGAGCGCGAGGATGAGCGACAGCGCGGTGTTCACGATGCCCACGACCCAGAACGCGGCGCCGAAGGCCATGACGATGCTCGTGAGGATGAGCAGCGCCCCGACCAGCCCCGCGATGCCATGGCCCGGCAGCACGTGCAATTCGAAGAGCAGCGCCACCACCCCGAGCGCGAACAGCGCGACGATGACCCAATTCGACGCCCCGGCGATGATGTGGCCGCCGAAGAACAGCGCCAGGGCCAGGATGCCGATGACGCCGGCGACGAGATGCAGCGTCTGCATCTCGAGGAAGAGGCCTAGGAAGCCGATCGTGAGCAGGATGCCCGAGACGATCGGGTCGGTGACGAATTGCGCGATCCGTTCGCCCAGCGTCGGCTCGCTCACCACGATGCGCGCCCCAGTGATGCCCGCGAGTTCGAGCGCGGCGCCGCTCGAGTTGGCCATGCCGTCCACGAACTTCATGTCGGTCGCCTGCTTGGCGGACAGCGTCAGCAGCTTGCCCTTGGCCTTGAGCCCCGGGACGTCCAGGGACGGATCGACCATCGCGCTCGCGACCTTCGGATCGCGATGATGCGCTTCGGCGAGCGACTCGAACTCGGCTTTGAGCGCTGAGATGGCCTTCTCTCCGGCGGGCTGCGTCGTGCCGCCGGTGCCGAGCAACACCGGCTCGGCTGCGCCCATGCTCGATCCGGGCGCCATGTAGATCTTATCGCACGACAGCGCGATGAGCGCACCTGCCGACCACGCGCGATCCGAGACGAAGGCGATGGTCTGCAGGCCGGACGTGCGCAGCGCGTCCTTGATGTCGTTGGCGTCGTCGACCAGCCCGCCGTTGGTCTTGATGTCGAGCACCAGCGTCTTGGCGCCGTTGGCGTGCGCTTCGTCGATGGCCCGGCTGATGCGATGCGCCATGCCGGCGTTGATGATGCCGTCTACATTGACGACCTGCACGACGGCTTGCGCGCCGGTACCGGCGGCGGCGGACGGTCGACTGAAGTCGACCGCTACATATCCGAGCGTGCCGACCACGACCGCGGAGCAGAACGCGGCGAGCCGGGCGAGTCTTAGGAATCTTTTCATGATCGTGCCGCCATCGCGGCTTTCACCGCCTCCTGAATCGCGTTGCCGTTGGCGCGCTTGGCGAGCGGAGCCATCGCCGCTTTCATCGCGTCACCGAACTTGGCGTCTGCCGGCAGGCCCTTGACGATCGCGTCGATCTCCGCGCGCAGCTGCGCGGGGTCCATGTCGGCGGGCAGATATTCTTTGAGGATCTCGCGCTCGCGCGACTCTTTGTCGGCGAGGTCTTGGCGCTTGCCCTTGACGTACTCGGCGATCGAGTCTTCGCGCTGTTTGACCTGCTTGCGCACGACGTCTTGCTGCTCGTCGTTGCTCAGCGGCAGGTTAAGGTCGATGCGACGATAGTTCATGGCCGAGACGAGCATGCGTAGGGTCGCCGTCCGCTCCGTATCGCGGGCTTTCATCGCGGTCTTGAGGTCATCGCCCAGGCGGTCGATGATGCTCTTGTTTTCCATTATGCGGACACAATATTAGGGGCGACCCTCGGTCGCCCCCTTTGTGCTTCGGACTTACGTTCGCCGTTTGCGCGCGGCGGCCGATTTCTTCTTGCGGCGCACGCTCGGCTTCTCGTAGTGCTCGTGCCGGCGCGCTTCCGCGAGCACGCCTGATTTCTGGCACATCTTCTTGAAACGCTTGAGGGCGCTGTCGATCGATTCGTTGGGACCGACTCTCGTTTCCATATTGGGACACCCCCTTTGCGAATTTGCTCACGGCCACGTCGGCCGCTCGATTCCGGCCTCAGACACAGAATGCGGGCCCTCGCCCGCACACTTCCCGTGGTTGTCAGCGTATTTCGACGCAGGCCGAAATCCGCCCTTGCAGGGGTCTGTAGGGGGTCGATCTTTAGATCGACCCTGTCCCGCCCGGCCCGTTGGGGGGGCCGACCTAAAGGTCGGCCCCTACAACAGCCGTCCCGAAACTAGCCCGCCACAGCCTTGTGGAAGGCGTCCAGGTCCTCCAGGGTGTTCAGGGTGACCGCGTCCTTGACGTCTTCACGCTTGAGGCCGGTCTCCTTGCGGATCGCGGCGATGGTCTCCGCGCCGTGATGGTAGCCGCGCACGGCTTCGTTGTGCTTGCGGATCGTCTCCGGGTCGGTCTTGCCGTTTTTGACGACCCACTCTTCGAACTCGACGTAGGTCGGCTTGCTGGCCTTGATGTAGGCGATCGTCTTATCGCGATCCAGGCCGAGATCGGTCAGCGTGAGCTGATCGAAGCCGGTGCCGCACGCGTCGTACCCCTCGTGCAGTTTGCCCTGCGCGTCAAGGGTGAGCTTCGCCCACATCCGCGGGAGGTGGATCGCTCCGAGCGGTCCTGCCGTGCCGGAGCTCACCAGCGGGATATGGTGTCCGTTGCTTGCCATGACTTGTCTCTCTTTCATCGAGCGTCGCGCGCGTGGCGCGACAGAAACGTGAGTTCGGCGACGCCCGACTTGTCGAGTTCGCCGAGTCCGAGCTTGATCATCGTGTCGAACTGCTGTTTTGTCGCTTGCGCCAGCGGCAGCCGCAGGCCGGCCTGCTCCGCGAGCGCGAGCGCGATGCCGGAATCCTTCGCCGCATGCGCGGCCGAGAAATAGCAGTCGTGCTCTCGGCTCTGCATATCGGCGCCGTCGGTCTCGAGGACTCGCGAGTTGGCTCCGGTCTGGGCGAACACCTCGCGCAGCATATCGAGATCGATGCCCAACGCGTCGCCCAGCCCGAGGCCCTCGGCCAAGCCCGCTGTGTTGATGTTCATGACCATGTTCACCAGCGCCTTGACCTGTGCTGCCGAGCCCGCCGGACCGATGTAGCGCAGCGATGAGCTCATCTTCTCCAGCATGGGCTTGGCGCGCTCGAAGGCCTCGCGCGTGCCGCCGCACATGAGATAGAGCGTCCCCGCGCGCGCCTGCGGTATCGAACTCGCCATGCATGCTTCAAGCGACGCCGCACCTGCGCCGCCCGCGAGCCGTTCGACGTCGACGTGCACTTGGGGCGACACGGTCGCGCAGTTGACGAAGAGCTTGCCGCGCGCGCCCGCGAGCAGGCTGTCGTCGCCGCTTGCGAAGATCTCGCGCATGCCGCGGTCGTCGCTCACCACGGTGACGATGGTATCCGCGTGCTCCGTCACAGACGCGAGCGACGGCGCGGCGAGCGCGCCCAGTTCCCCGGCGACCTCGGCGCTCACCGCGGGCTGCGCGTCGAACACCGCCGTGACCTCATAGCCGGACTCCGCCAAACGCCGGGCGATGTTGGCGCCCATGCGACCTGCGCCGACGATCCCGACCTTCGGTCTTGTATCTTCGCTCATGCTTTGGCTCCGTTGTTCCGAGGATCGCGCAGCCACTCGAGGATCGCTGGGGCGTCTGCATCGGAGGGGAACACGGGATACGCGACATGCTCGATCACGCCGTCACGCACGACCATGCTCAGACGCTTGATGAGCGTCTCCCCGTTGAAATCGAACGTGGGCAGCCGGAGGGCGCGCGTGAGCGCCCGCTCATGGTCGCTCAGCACTTCGTACGGCAGCTGCAGCCGCTCCGCCATCTCGCGCTGATACTCTGGGGTCTGCGTCGAGAGCCCGTATACGGCGGCGCCGAGCGATTCGAACGCCGCGCTGCGATCGCGATACGCGCAATTCTGCGGCGTGCAACCGCGCGCGCCGGGGATGGCATCCCAGCCGTCCGGTATCGGCTGATCCGGCCTGCCCGTGCGCGGATAGCAATAGATGACGAGCAGCCGGCTTGGTTCGTGCGAAAGATCTACTTCACGGCCGCGTGTGGATGTCAGCGCGATCGAAGGCAAGCGCATGCCGTTGAGATGATCGGCCGCGCCGTCGTCTATGGGCACGGGCAGATCGGCGGGCACGGTGAGCAGGTCTTTTTCGCGGTCGCTCATGGCTTGCAGTCCTTCGCGCGTTGCGACGGTCGAATAGATTCGACCGCTCCATACGTTACATTAGCCCGGGGGCCAGGCGAAGTGGCGCCCGGAGATCACGTGCACGTGCAAGTGATATACGGTCTGCCCTGCCGCGGCACCGTTGTTGACCACCACGCGATAGCCGCCGTCCTGCTCGGCGCGCGCGGCGCCGAGATCTCCCGCAACCTTCATCAGGCGCCCGAGCAGCGCTTCGCCGCCATCCGCGTCCACCGTGTCGACCAGCGTCGCGTGGTGCTCGCGGGGCACGACGAGCAGATGCGTGGGCGCGATCGGCCGGATGTCGGCGAACGCGACGACCGCATCGTCGCTATAGACGAATTCCGTCGGGATCTTGCCGGCGATGATATCGCAGAAGACGCAGCCGTCGGCCATGTCTCAGCCGCTACTTCGCAAGCGTCAATTCCTGGAACAGCTCGGCGCTGTCGGGATGCGGCACGAAACCCTCCACCCGCTTGTTGAACGCGATCGGCGGACTGGTGTGCACGAGCGGCACGCACGGCGCTTGATCGTGCACCAGCTGCAACGCCTGATCGTAGATCTGCGTCCGCTTGGCCTTGTCGGTGACGACCTGTGCCTCGGTTGACAGCGTGTGGAAGCGCTCGTCCTTCCAGAAGCAGACGTTCTGCGCGCCGGGAGTGTTGGCGCCGTCTTTGTCCAGCAGCACGTAGAGGAAGTTGTCGGGGTCCCCGTTGTCGCCCGTCCAGCCGAAGAGCGCCATGCTCGCCTCGGCGTTCTGGACGCGCTGGAGATACACGCCCCACTCGAAGCCTTCGAGCTTCGCGTTGATCCCAACGGCTTTCAGGTCCGCTTGGATGGCCTCTGCGACGCGCTGCGGCTGCGGCAGATACGGCCGTGGCACCGTCATATACCACAGCGAGGTCGAGAAGCCGTTGGCGAAACCCGCCTTCGCGAGCAGCTTGCGCGCATCCGCCGGATCGTACGGATACGCGACCGTGACCCCGTGCGGCCAGATCGCCGCGGGCAAGAACTCATTCGCCTGTTGCGCCGCGGGGTCGTAGAAGTTCTTCACGATCGACTTCGCGTCGATCGCCTCGTTGATGGCGCGTCGCACCAGCACGTTGTTAAACGGCGGCTTCATGTTGTTCATCGCCAGATACATGATGTTGTTCGGCGGCATATGATACAGCTTGAGGTTGGGGTCTTTCTCGATCGTCGGCAGATCATTGGGCTGCGGGTATTCCCAGCCATCGATCTCGCCCTTCTGCAGCGCGATGAGGCTCGTCGCCGCATCGGGGATATCGCGTATGATGACCGTGTGGATCTGCGGCTTGGGCGCCCCAGTAGCCGTCAAAGGCCTTGAGCGTGATGTGGTCGTCCTTCACCCACTCGGTCACCTGATACGGTCCCGTGCCGACGGGCTCGCGGAAATAGTCTTCACCTTTGGCTTTCATCGCGGCGGGCGAGGAGATCGAGAACGTCGGCATCGCGAGGTTCGCGAGCATCGGCGCGACCGGTTTCGTGAGGACGATCTGCACCTTGTCCGGCGCGAGCACCCGGACGTCGGCGATCACGCCGGGGAAACCGCCGAACTGGCTCTCGTAATACGAATAGTCGCCTTTGAGCGCGACGTGCAGCGGATCGTTCTTCAGGCGCCAGCGGTCGAAATTCGTCTTCACTGCGGCAGCGTCGAAGTCGGTGCCGTCCTGGAACTTGACGCCCTTGCGCAGCATGAACGTCCATATCTTGCCGTCCGGCGACACCGTCCAGGACGTGGCCAGCGAGGGCTGGATGTCAAACGATGCGGGCGCGTAGCGCGTGAGCCCTTCCATGGTGACGCGCGCGATGTTGAGCGACATGCCGTCGGTCACCACCGCCGGGTCAAGCCGCACTGCGTCCTTGTTGCGCCCGAACACCAGCGTGTCGCCTGAATTCTGATTCCCTCCGCCGCCGCAGCCTGCGAGGAGCACGGCCGCGAAAGCCAACGCCGCAATGACGCGATGCGCGCGAAGGATCATGTCTGTCTGCCTCACTTGCTGGAGATGACGAAGGTCCATTGGAAGTCGAGCGTATTGCCGGCGACGTCGGCACCTTTCACCTGCACGCCGATGGTGCCCTCGTGCAGGTCCGCGGCCGGGAAGTATGAGATGAACGCGGCGGTCTTGGTCGCCTGCGCGGTGACGTCTCTGCCGTCGACGATCAGCTGCAGCGTCGCCGGGTCCATGCCCTTGCCGCCGAGCGTCGAGAAGGTCACATAGATGCTCGGCCGCGCGGCGTTGACGCGCGCGCCGGGACCGGGCGCCGTCTCTTTCACCTGCGGCGCATCGGTGATGATGGTGAGCGGGTCCGGCCCGACCGCATGCACGGTCTCGCCGCCCTTCGCCAGGTTGACGAGGATCGGCGCGTCGACGAGATTCGTGCCGACCTGCACGACGTACGAACCTTGATAGTGGCCGCTGCGCACCTCGCGCATCGGCGTGCCGTTGACCACATTGCTGAGATCGAAGGTCATCGTGCCGCCGGGGGTGCCGTCGGCTTCGACGTCGACGCTCTGGCCCAGACGATATGGATGGCGCGCGTTATCGGTGACGTCGCTGATCTGCAGGCCCGCGCTCGTCGCCGCGCCGGGCGGCGCCGTCGACGTCACCACCTCGCTCGCGCGGCCTGGCGTGAAGGCGACGATCTCGCGCACCTTGCCCGTCTTGGGGTCGGCGCGCACGGTCACGATATTGCCCGCGCGCAGGTCCGCCATCGTCGCCGCTTTCCCGTCGAGCGAGACCGTCGTGCTGCGCTCGTCGGCGGCGATCACTTTGCCGTTGGTGAGCACCATGCTCTGCCCGGCCACGCTGGCGATCGTGCCGCTCGTGCCGGAGAAGATGTCCGCCACTGAGAGCACGCGGCCTTGCGCATCGAGCGTCGCGATGAGCGTGTCGCCCGGCTTCACCGCGGCGAGCGTGCCGTCGCCGGCGACGGTGCCGTGCGTGTCGCGGAACTGCACTTTGGTGTTGGCCGGCACGGTGACCGTGTACGTGAGGCCGCTGACGCTGATGTCGACCGACGGCACGTCCGCCGCGGCCGCCACGCTGATGACCGTACCCTCGAGCGCGTTCGCCGAGCGTATCGGGGGCGGCGTCGGCATACCGTGCAGGTCGCCGCCGCCATGCAGCACGATCGTGGTCGCATGCGTCGCGGCGTCGTACGAGAGCTTGGCGCCGAGCGCATCGCTCAGACCGCGCAACGGCAGCATCACCGCGCCGTTCACCTGCCGCGCGGGCGCCTCGATCTTCTTCGTCTCGCCGTTGACCGTGACCGTCGGATCGTCGATGCGGAACACCATCTGCCGGAGCACGGTGGTCATGGTAACCTGCTTCGTCTTGGGGTCGTAGCGCACGTCGGCGCCGATAGCCGAGGCGACGGTGCGTAGGTCCACATACGTTCGGCCGGCCAACTCCACCACCGCCGCCGGCGGCAGGCTCGCGCCGTTGATGACGATCGTGTCGGCGGCACCAAGCGCTTGCAACGACACGAGGAGCACCAACGCGAGGACCATGTGGGGGCCGATCTTTAGATCGGCCCTCAACCACCCGGATCTCACAGACATTCTCTGTACACCGCCGCCGTGCGCCGGGCCGTCTCATCCCAGGAGAACGCCGCGGCGCGAGCACGCCCGCGGACGCGCAGCTCGTCGATCGCTGCGCCGCCGGCGAGGGCCGCCTCCATCGATGCGGCGAGCGCAGCGGCATCCCGCGGCGCGAACGTCAGCGCGGCGTCGCCCGCGACCTCGAGCAACGCAGGCGTCTGCGCGACGATGACGGCCGCACCCGCGGCCATACCCTCAAGTACCGCCAAACCAAATCCTTCATACAACGATGGCTGCACGGTCGCAGCGCATCCCGCATAGAGCGCGACGAGCTCATCATCCGACACGCGACCGACTCGTACGATTCTGCCGCCGCTTTTGCCGTACCTATCCAAATCGAATGAGAACGGATACTCTTCCGTCAGCACGAGATCGGCGGGCTGCCCGAGGCGCTGCCAAGCGGCCGTAAGCGTCTCCAGGTTCTTATGCTCCCGGTGATTGCCCGCGTAGAGCACGTACGGCCCGGCCAAGCCGAAGCGCTGCCGTGCCAGAGGCGCGAGCTCCTGGCGCTGTGCGTCGCTCAGCGTGAAGCGCTCGCCGACCCCGAGGGGCACCACGCGCGCCATCGCGGGCGCGACCCCCAAGAAACGCTCGAGATCGGGCAGCGTCGCCTGCGCGTCGGTGATCACCGCGCACGCGCCCCGGGCGACCGGACCGGCCACAAAGCGGTAGTACGGCTGCACCTTCCATTTGAAGTAGTGCGGAAAGCGGCGGTGGATCAAGTCGTGGATGGTGTAGACGTATGGCTTCGGGGTGGCGCGCGGCGCGTACACCGACATCAGATGGATCAGCGAGCGGCCGGTTTGCAGTCCGGCGAATTTGCGCGCTAAGCCGAACTGCTCGCCGAACGACCCGTTCGCGGCTTGCCGCTCCGGCACGGTGACCATGGCGCCGGCGCCGGCACCTCAAGGCAGCGGCGTTCGTGACGACGGTATAGTCGAATTCCGGCGCGACTGCGGGCAAGCGCCGCACGAACTCGCGCACGTAGGCGATCATGCCGACCGACATCTGACGCGTGATCCTCGCGTCCAGGATGATACGCGGCTGCATCAGGCACCGCCGCCGGCGTCGCGCGCCGCATCGCTTTCGCCGCCACCGCGACAGGATACAACGAGCTGCACCATGCGATGTAGACGCCGCGCCACCCGTCGAGGATCGCGCCGCGTCCGAGCAGCAGCCAGGCGAACCGCAGCGGAAAGATGGTCGATGTCCAGATCAGCCGCAACGGGTCTGCGGGCGAAGCAGAGGCTTCGAGATCCGTGTAGCGCGCGAACTTCGTCCCGGTATTCCGCGAGGCTCTCGTATGAATGGTGCTCGAGCGGCGACGCGAGCTCTCCGCACGCGCCGTCGGGCACCCATGTCTCATGCACCGCCGCATCGCCGCCATGGCGCGCGGCGAGCGTCGCGTGGCCCGTCCGGAACAAGCGCACGAGCCGATCGGGCCACCAGCCCGCGCCGCGGATCCAATTGCCGCAGAAATAGTTGCGGCGGGGCACCGAATATGCCGCCGTCTGCGACGTCACGTCCAGCGACGTCAGCTCGAGTGAAAGCTCGGGTGTGATGAGTTCGTCCGCGTCGAGCATGAACGTCCAGGGCGTCGTCACCAGCGCCGCCGCGTCGAGCCGGCTCTGCGCGAAGCCTCGCCACGGCGCGTCGACGACACGTGCGCCCGCGTCGCGCGCGAGATCGGCGGTGCCGTCCGCCGATTGGGAATCGCACACCAGCGCGTTGCTGCCGGACGGCAGCGACGCGAGACACCCTGTGATGCGCGGCGCCTCGTCCTTGGTGAGCACGACGAACGTGATATCTGAGGGATTCACATCATCCGATCCCTGGAGCGGTCGAATTCAAAAGCAAACGAGGCCAGTCGGATACCAGGGTTGCGGAGGAGGACCTTCTCTTATGCGCCAGGCGATGCTGTGCCGCGCAGCCACAAGATCAGCGAAACCGAAAACCATCATCTTCGGCTCATACCCACCGATCGGCATGACCGTCTGTGTGTCCTTGTCATCCACCCGCACTTCGAGGCTCAGTCTATTTCCATTAGAGACCGCGTAGCGAGTTCCGAAGTCGAACTCGTCGACATCGAGGGCGAGCATGACCCTGTTGCGAAAGATCGCGATTTGACGAAGCGTCGCTACCTGCCCGATATCAGTGATCGTGACGACCCGCTCGCCACAGGATGCGGCATCAAGAGAAATGCCCCCGACTGCGGGCTCGTTCCAGAGCGAGCATCGCACGTTCTTGTAGTCTTGGTTCACCTCTCGCGGAATCAGACTTTCCGTCTCGACCTCGAGCATGGGCGTCTCTGAGAAGGGGAAGACGTATTCGCGCGCGACGATGTTCCCCGAGCTGTCGGAGAAGGCGAACTCGACCACCGGCAGACCGTGGACCGCTGCGGTTCCGGGCTTGGCTAGAAGCAGACCATGCCAAAATCGGCAGTAAAAACCAGAACGGATCATTGTCTGAGCCGGAGAATCAGCCGCAATCGCGACCTGTGCCTGGGTAACGAGCAAGGCGAGGACGATGACCGCTACTATCGAGGGATGAATCGTTCTCATCAGCCGAATCCGAGCAGGGGATCCTGCTCCGATGCCGTCTTGCGCTACGCGCCGATGCGGGCTTGGGCGCCGATGTCGGCCGTCGACTGGCTGCGCGCGTGCTCGACGCACGCCTGCATGAAGCCGGCGTAAAGCGGTGCGGGCCGGGTCGGCCGCGATTTGAATTCCGGATGCGCTTGCGTGCCGAGGAAGAACGGATGCGAGGTCAGCTCGATCATCTCGACGAGGTTCGCGGCCAGATACTGGCCGGAGAACACCATGCCGTGCTGCTCGAAGACCTCGCGGTATTGGTTGTTGAACTCGAAACGATGGCGATGCCGCTCGCTCACCTCTGATTCGCCGTAGAGCTTCTCGGCGAGGCTGCCGGGCGTGAGATGGCACGGATACGCGCCCAGGCGCATGGTGCCGCCCATGGTCTGCAGGTTGCGCTGGTTCTCCATGAAGTCGATGACCGGATGCGGCGTCTCGGGCTCCACTTCGCGCGTGTGCGCCTCGCTCAGCCCGCACACATCGCGCGCGAACTCGACGCATGCCAGCTGCATGCCGAAACAGATGCCAAGGAACGGCACACGGGCTTCGCGCGCATGCCGGATCGCCAACAGCTTACCCTTGATGCCGCGCGAGCCGAAGCCGGGCGCCACCAGGATGCCGTTCGCGTTGGCCAACGCCTCAGCGCCCCGTTCTTCGAGCGCCTCGGAATCCACCCGCAGCACTTCCACCGCCACGTTATGCGCGATGCCCGCGTGATAGAGCGCCTCGTTGATGGAGATGTACGCGTCCTTGAGCTCGACGTACTTGCCGACGAGCGCGACGCGCACGGTGCCCTTGGGCCGCTGGATGTTGCGCACGATGGCGCGCCATTCGTCGAGGTCCGCTTGGGGTTCGCCCAGGCCGAGTTTGCGGCAGGCGAGCTCCGCCAGGCCTTCTGCTTCGAGGTTGAGCGGCACTTGATAGATGCTCTGCGCATCGCGGCTCTGCACCACCGCGGTCGGCTTGACGTCGCAGAACAGCGCGATCTTCTGTTTGATCTCGGGCGTGAGCGGATATTCGGTGCGGCACACGATCGCGTCGGGCGAGATGCCGATGCCGCGCAGTTCGCGCACCGAGTGCTGGGTCGGTTTCGTCTTCAGCTCATCCGCCGCGCCGAGATGGGGCACCAGCGTGAGGTGGCAGTACATGACGTTCTCGTCGCCGACGTCCTGCTTGAACTGCCGGATGGCTTCGAGGAACGGCAGCGATTCGATGTCGCCCACCGTGCCGCCGACCTCGACGACGCACACGTCGGCGTTGCTCGCCACCGCGACGCGCTTGATGCGGTCCTTGATCTCGTTGGTGATGTGCGGGATGACCTGCACCGTCGCGCCGAGATAGTCGCCGCGGCGCTCTTTGTCGATCACCGCGCCGTAGATCTGGCCGGTGGTGACGTTGTGCAGCCGGGTCAGGTTCTCATCGATGAAGCGTTCGTAGTGGCCGAGGTCGAGATCAGTCTCGGCGCCGTCCTCGGTGACGAACACCTCGCCGTGCTGGTACGGGTTCATGGTGCCGGCGTCGACGTTGATGTACGGATCGAGCTTCTGGATGCTCACCGAGATGCCGCGGCTCTTGAGCAGCCGGCCAAGCGAGGCGGCTGCGATGCCTTTGCCTAGCGACGACGCGACGCCGCCGGTGAAGAATATGTACTTCGTCACGGTTTTATCCCGGAAACGAAAAACCAGGTCGGCGTGCGACCCGGTCTAGGAGTGCTGAGCGTGGGGGCGGCGCTGCTGCGCGTCGCCAGCGGCGATGCGGTCCGGCTGGAAACGGCTTTCCGGACGCACGTCATGTACTTGTCAATTCGTCTGCCCCGGTGGAACTCCTGCCGCAGCGCCCTCGGCCAGCCAATCGCGCGGCTGGAAGAACGCGAGCGCTTTCGCCTCGCGGCTGCCCGGCTGCGGCTGCCAGCTGTATTCCCAGCGCGCGATGGGCGGCAGCGACATGAGGATCGATTCGGTGCGGCCCTGCGTGGCGAGCCCGAACGCGGTGCCGCGGTCGTAGACGAGATTGAACTCGACGTAGCGGCCGCGCCGCAGTTGCTGGAAGCGCCGTTCCGGCTCGCCGAAGGGCTCCGCGCGGCGCCGCTGCGCGATCGGTGCGTATGCCGGCATGAACGCGTCGCCGCACTCGCGCACGAAGGCGAAAGTCGCGTCCAGATCGCCGCTGAGATCGTCGAAGAAGATGCCGCCGATGCCGCGTGCCTCGCGGCGATGCGGCAAGAAGAAATAGTCGTCGCACCAGCGCTTGAAGCGCGGGTAATACGATGAGTCGTGCCGATCGCAGACCTGCTTCCAGGTGGCATGGAAATGGCGCGCGTCCTCTTCGTACGGATACACGGGCGTGAGATCCGAACCGCCGCCGAACCACGCGCCTGCGCCGCGCTCGAGATAGCGGAAGTTGGCGTGTACGGTGGGCACGAACGGGTTGCGCGGGTGGAGGACCACCGAACAGCCGGTGGCGACGAAGCGTCGCTCGGTGCCGCCGAGCCGTGACAGCGCGTGATCGTCGAAGTCGCCCCACACCGCCGACCAGTTCACGCCGCCTTTTTCGAAGAGATCGCCGTCCGCGATGACCGCACTATGTCCGCCGCCGCCTCCCGGACGATCCCATGCGTCGAACGTGAAGCGCGCCGCGCCGTCGAGCTCGGCGAGCTCTTCGCATAGGCGCGATTGGAGCGCGCGGAAGTTCGCCTGCACGCGCAGGCAGAAATCGCTGCCGCGACCGTCGCTCTCGCTCATGCCACGATCACCATGCGTTCGAGGCCGGCTATGTCGTGCCGTATCTCGATGGAACGCTGTGGAAACGCTGCGCGCGCGATCGCTGCGAGGCCCGCTGCGTTTTTCGGCCCGCACTCGCAATAGATGCGGCCCGCGTCGCGCAAATGCGCCGGCGCAGTTGCGAACATGCGCCCGTATACTTCAAGCCCGTCGGCACCCGCGAAGAGCGCCTGCGCAGGCTCGTGCGCGCGGACGTCCGCGTGCAGCGCGGGATCCTCATCGCCGACGTACGGCAGGTTGGCGACGATGACGTCATACCGCTGCGCCGCCGGCACGGCGTCGAACAGATCCCCTGCGCGCAGACGTATCCTGTCGACGAGGCACAAAGCACCGATGTTCGCTCCCGCGACCTCGAGCGCCGCCGCGCTTGCGTCCGTCGCGGTGATGCTTGCGTCCGGCAACAGCTGCGCCAGCGCGCAGGCGATCGCACCGCTGCCCGTGCCGAGTTCGAGGATCTCCGGCGACGCGTGCCGCCAGTCGGCGGCGACCGCCGCGACGAGTTCTTCTGTTTCGGGGCGCGGCACCAGCACGCGGCGGTCCACCGCGATGCGGTTGCCGCAGAATTCCTTGAAGCCCACGAGATAAGCGACGGGCTCGCCTTGCGCGCGGCGCTCGGCGAGCGCGAACAGCTTCTCACGCCGCGCCGGCGCAAGCCGGTTGTCGCCATACGCGACGATCGCCGACGCGTCCAATCCGGTGACGTGACTTGCCAAGATGCGCGCGTCGAGCCACGGCGTGTCCGAGATCCCGACGAGCCGGAGCCGGCACGTCTCCACCGCCCCCGCGATAGAGTCCGTAGCGGTCGAATTCATTCGACCGTACCCTTTCGCACGAAAGTCGGGGTTACGCATCGCCGCTGAGCCGCTTGCGTTCCTCTTCGGTGAGCAGCGCATCGACGACGCCGTCGAGGTCGCCCGCGAGGATCGCCTTGAGATTGCCGGTGGTGAAGCCCACGCGATGGTCGGTGAGCCGGTCTTGCGGAAAATTGTAGGTCCGGATCTTCTCGCTGCGGTCGCCGGTGCCGACCTGCGAGCGACGAGCGGACGCGGTCGCCTCTTCCTGCTCGCGCAGCTT
Source organism: Vulcanimicrobiota bacterium (assembly GCA_963805945.1). GTDB lineage: Bacteria > Vulcanimicrobiota > Vulcanimicrobiia > Eremiobacterales > Eremiobacteraceae > JAFAHD01. The sequence goes on from CAWDVP010000006.1 coordinate 150,606, forward strand.
CGCCTCGTAGAGGTGCGCGCGCAACAGTTGCATGGCGCGCTCGCGGTTCTGCAGCTGCGAGCGCTCTTCCTGACAGGCGACGACGACCCCGGTCGGCTTGTGGGTGATGCGGATCGCCGACTCGGTCTTGTTGACGTGCTGGCCGCCGGCGCCGGACGCGCGATACGTGTCCACCTGGAGGTCGGCCGGGTTGATCTCGATCTCGACGGCGTCGACTTCCGGCAGCACCGCGACCGTCGCGGTGGAGGTGTGGATGCGGCCGCTGCCTTCGGTTTCAGGCACGCGCTGCACGCGATGGACGCCGCTCTCGAACTTGAAACGCCGATAGGCTCCCGCGCCGCGCACCGCGACGACCGCTTCCTTATAACCGCCGGCCTCGTTCTCGGAGATGCTCACGATCTCGGGTTTGAGGCGATGACGCTCCGCGAACTTCAGATACATGCGCATGAGGTCGCCGGCGAACAGGCCGGCTTCGTCGCCGCCGGTGCCGGCGCGAATCTCGATGAAGGTGTCTTTGTCGTCGTTGGGATCTTTCGGGATGAGCAGCGCGCGCATGCGCCCCTCGACGTCGATGATCTCCGCGCGCAGACGCGCGATCTCGCCGTGCGCCATCTCCGCGATCGCGGGATCCGGGTCGCGTGTCATCGGCTCTGCCTGCGCGAGCTCGTCGTTGAGGGCTTGATACTGCTGATGCGCGAGCACCAACGGCTCGAGCTGCGCGCGTTCCTTGGAGAGCTTCTTGTTCTCTTCTGGATCGAAGGATGACGACATCGCCGCGAGCTTCGCGTTGATCTCGTCGAAGCGCGCGTCGACCGCGGCCAGGCGCGCAGAGAAAGGGCTGCGATCCCGGTCGCGGCCCTTGTCCTGGGGACCTGTGTTGTCCATAGCGTGCCGGGCGGGCTAAGGCCCGCCCTTTCTTATTTCGACTTCGCCGCCTTGGTCTTGGCGGTCGTCTTCTTCGCCTTTACCTCCGCGGCCGGTTTCTTGGCTGCTGCCGTCTTCGGCGCGGCCTTCTTCGGCGCATCGGCTTTCTTCGCCGTCGCTTTGGCCGTTGCGGGCTTGGCGGGTTTCTTGGCACTCTTCGGCTTGGCTGCTGCGACCTCTTCGATCGTCACCGGAGCGGCCTGTGCGGCTTCGCTGGCCGGCTCCGCGACGACTTCGGCGTGCGCGTGCGGCGCGGCCGGCTCGTGCGCATGCGCTGCTTCGTGCGCGGCCTTCGCCTCGGCGGCCTTGCGCGACTCTTCTTCTGCTTTGCGCTGCTTCTCGGCTTTCGCCGCGGCGCGCTCTGCTTCGGCCGCTTCGCGCTTGGAGGTCTCCGCGGCGCCGCGCGCGATCTGCTCGGCGGCCGCGACTGCGGTGGCCTCGGCAGCTTCTGCAGCAGCAGCATCGGCGGCGTCCTTGACCTGCTTGGCCTCGACCGCGGCTTTGGCTTTCTTCGACTTCTGGCTCTCGACGGTGCCGTATTTGGTCATGAACTTCTCGACGCGACCTTCGGTGTCGACGAATTTCTGCTTGCCGGTGAAGAACGGATGGCAATTCGAACAGATCTCGACGTGCAGCTTGTCCAGGGTGGAACCGGTTTTGAACGTATGGCCGCACGCGCAAACCACGGTGGCTTCAAACCACTTCGGGTGGATCTTTTCTTTCACGATGGGGGTCCTCTCTCGCGCTGCCCGGCAGGTAGTTCGGCGACAATTGTCCCGCAACCGGCCACGTGCGCCAAAGGCTACTATACCACACGCGTCAACCTGGCGTAAATGCTGGGGTCCAGGCCCTTTACGACATTGCCGCATGCGTGACAACAACAGCGCATTTTCGCGGGTCTTTTCGACCCCAAGGAGGACCGCCATGGCCTGGCTACCACTCGTCGGCACCGTGATGGGGCTGATCACCAACAAGGGCATCGATGCGGCGCAAAGCGCCATGCTCACCATGGACGAGACGCAGCAGCTGTTGCTGCAGGCCAGGCAGCTGCAGCATCAGGAGGCCATGGACCAGCGCAGCGAGGTCTTCAACGAAGCCATCCAAGAGCGCTCCGAGCGCATGCGCGAACGCGGGCTGCTCGAAGATCTCGATATGACCGATCGCAAGATGGACGACAAGATCACCAAGGAGTGGATCGGCCTGATCCGCGGCCAATAACCTTCGAAATGTAGGGGCCGATCTTTAGATCGGCCCTTTTCTTCGCCCGCACGCGCACGATTAGGGGACCGGCTGCGCGCGGCGCGAACGCAACCGGCAGCCATGGCCATCGCCGGACGTTTCTTCAACGCTACCGCGGCGCTTGCGTTCTTCGCAGCCGTGATCGGCGGGTCAGGCGCCCACGCTGTCGCCGCGCCGGCTGAAGGGCCTTCTGATCCGCCGGGCCTGCAGCCCACCTCGACGACGCTTGCCGCGGTCATCGCGTCCGCGAAGAAAGCGTATGGCCGCGCGACGCGCACCGACGCAGCGCTCGCAGAGCAGTGGACGACGACCGATGCCGGCGACGTCGAGAACGGTTCGTCGGTCACCATGGGCGCCGACTATGCGATCACTTTGACGACCGCCGGCTTGACGCGGCGCTACGGCGAGTACAAAGGGCGCAGCTGGGAGCAGAACGAGAACGGCATCGTGACGCTGCTCGAGGGCGTGCACGGCAACGCGCGCGGCTCGCTCGACGATACGTGGCGCTCGGCCGAAGTGGACGGCGCGCGCCTGCTCGGTGAAGTGCAGTCACCTGGACCCGCGTACGTCGTCGAGACGCTGTCGGTCAGGTCGAGGCGCATGTGGCTCTTCTTCGACAAGGCGACCGCATTGCTCGATCGCGTCGTGCTGTTCTACGCCGGCGGGCAATACACGTACGATTTCAGCTCTTATCGATCGGTGGGCGGCGTCGCCGAAGCGGAGCGCATCCACGGCGCCAACGAGAAGGGCGACGACGCGTTTGATACCGCGGTCACCTCGCGCACCTATTCCCCGAGCATCGCGTCCGGCGCGCTCGCCATCCCGGCGAATCGCTCCGATCTAGTGGCGTTCCCCGCGGATCGCGCCAGCGTGCGGCTTCCGGCGAGGATCCTGGACGGCCGCTTCATCGTGGTGCGCGTCAACATCAACGGCCGCGGCCTGGACTTCGCCCTCGATTCAGGTGCCGACGGCATCGTGATCGAACGCGGCGTCGCCGAGGAGCTCGGCCTGCGAGGCGTCGGCGATACACGACGTGAGGGCAAGGCGAAGGTGCAGTACCACGTCGTCGCGCCGGAGATCGACGTCGGCGATCTGCACATGAGGAACGTCGTGATCCAAAGCCTGCCCTTCGATACCGAGCAGGAAGAGACGACCAAGGTTGTAGGGCTGCTAGGCTTCGACTTCCTCGCCGGAGCGGTGCTCAAGGTGGACTACGACCACGGCACGCTCGACGCGTTCCCCGCCTCGAGCTTCGACCCGCCGGCCGGCGCGAAGCCAATCAGCGTCGCGCTCGACGATCAAGTCCCGATGATCTCGTGTCAGATCAACGACGTCACCGCGAAGTACCTCATCGTCGACACGGGCGCCGATAGTCTCTACGTCTACTCGCATTTCGCCATCGCCAATTTCGCCGGATCGCCCGACCCCCGGAAGAACGTGTTCAAAACGGTCTACTTCCCCTTCTACAAGGATATCGTGGTCGGCGGGCTGGTCCAGGCGGCGCAATTCCGCGCCGCGTCGTTCGTGCTCGGTGAATATTATTTCGGGGGCCCGCTTTTATATGTGACGTGGCACGCCTCGAGGTTCGAGGACGTGCTGGTCGACACCGACGGCATCATCGGCCACTCGCTGCTGCTCTACTTCGACCTCTATTTCGATTACCCGCACGCGCGCATCTATCTCGTGCCCAACGCGACGTATCGGGCCGTGAGCGGTGCGACGGGAGCCCGCTAGGCGTCGCTGCGCCCGGCTTGGCCGAGCTGAAGGGAACTTTTTGAGTACAATTAAGCGTTCATGCCTTGACCGGCCCGAGAGGGCGTCTAGAGGAGCATATAGATGAAAGTTCTTAGACTATTCGCTGCGATCGTCGTCGCCTTCGCGGCGTCCTCGACGCCGAGCCTGGCGTCAAAGGTTCTCTTCAGCCCATACTTCACGAACGTCGCAGCCAACGTGAAGGGCGGTCAGATCGTCGTCAGCTGGTCGCTCCGCAGCTATTACTACAAGATGCAGGTCCATCTCACGCGAACGCCCGCATTCGATCCGTCATTCGAGCCGGCCGGCTATGCCCTGTTGTTGCCGCCCGTGCTGAGTTCTCCGGGATACACAGATGAGTCGTTCACCGATAGCAACGTCAAAGAGGGCGTGACGTACAGCTACGCCTTGTGTGCTTTTTGGATCGAGGCCGTCTACGGTAACGGCCCAACCCAGCCGGCGACATCGCACGTCAACCAGACCGCGTGCGCAAGCCCGGTCACAGCGCGTTTGGGGTACACCCCGGTGCGCCTCCATCAACTGCAGATCAGCCAGCCCTCGAATGTCCACGCCGTGCGCCAGAACGCTTCGACCGTCGCGCTGAGCTGGTCCACCACGACGGGCTCTGATACCGCGCACCTGTACTTGATGGCGAACACCGCAGCGAGCATGCCGCCATCCGACTGGACCGCGCCGGGATGGGGCAAGGACGCCGCCGTGAGCCCGGTGGCGCCTCAGAAGTACAATCTACCGATCAACGCCGCACCGACCGGCAAGCACAACTACTATATGGTGTGCGCCGCGAGCAGCGACGACAAGGCTGTCCTCTGCTCCGCGCCGGTCCAAGAGACCGGCCTCCCGTTCGCGCCGGCGCCGATGCTCTCTCACTAACTGGGAAAACGAAACGACGCCGCAATCGCTTGCGGCGTCAAGACTGGTAGAACAGGAGTCTCGCATGCGTACCTCCATACTTGTTTCTATCGCGATAGCCGTGTGTTTGGCGAATCTGTCATCGCCGTCAGCAGGCGGAACGACGCCGACACCTGCCCCATCCGGCGCACCGCTTACGGTTCCGGTCGGCACAGCGCTGAAGTTTCATTGCCAGTGGACTCAGCGCTTGGGTAGCGGCACGCCGTGGACCGGGGATATGACGATCAGAGACAACGCAGAAGGCCTCATCAACGGCACGTACCGCAGTACATCGATCAGACCCGATCCGTTTTACGGCAAGATCGTCACGGTCACCGGAGCGATTAACGGCAAGAGCATTCGTCTGAGCTTCGGTATCATCCCCAGCGTGACGGTGCGCGGCGAGCTGGTCAAGGGAGGGATTAAAGGGTCGACCGCCTTCAACGGTGGCACGCTCGAGTTCGCGGCAGCCCTCGCCAAGGGGCAACAACCTGGCTCTTGAATCGGATGCAGCCGCGAGGGTAGAGTACACGCTCTCGCTTCCTCAGACAAAGCTCGACGCCGCAATCACTTGCGGCGTCGTTACCTCTTCTGGTGGGCGATCGAGGACTCGAACCTCGGACCTCATCCTTATCAGGGATGCGCTCTAACCACCTGAGCTAATCGCCCACGAGCAGCAAAAGCTGCCAGCCCGAGTTGATTCTGCGGTGGACAGGGCGATTTCCCGCCAGTCGACGCTCGCCTACTGCTGCGTGATCGTCAGCACGCCATCGGTCGCGAAGCCAAGGCTGCAACTGTCATTGCCATTTGAGCCGTTGTCCTCAACCTTGCCTCGTAGTACGAAACCGTCATTTCGCATCTTGCCGCTCGCCCACTGCTGGACGATGCTCGTCACGTCGACCGTGGCGGAGCCGGCACTGAACTGCGTGGGCGTCGGCCAGTTGAAGTCGCCATCGTCAGGGTACGGGGCGTTAAACGTCTGGCTCGTGAACTTGGCCGCGGGAATCCTGGCGAGCAGGGCCCGCCCCAATCCTCCATAGCAGTTTGTGTCGCCCTTGATGCCCGTAAGCGTCAGTATCGCCTTGGTGACGTTTAGACCATTGAACGCGGTTGGGTCAAAGCCCAAGAACGCTCGGTCGTACGTGTTCCAGTGATAGAGATAGAACGAATCTCCGTTATGGAGATGATACCAGCCGATGCACAGACTGCCGCACGGCCCCGCGCCGCGCTCGGGAAGGTAGGTCGTCATACCGACCCACTTGTACTCGTACTCTCGCAGCGCCCACCATTGCGAGTGCAACGTGATTACCGGCCGGACGAGCGTGTGCACGTTCGGGTTCAGGAGGCCATACTTGCTCGCGCACGTGACGGTGAATGCGGCTTTGCCGGAATACACGTCCGCTTGGCCAGCGATGTTGTGGACCCAGATCTGATCGAAGTTCGTGCCCGTGCTGCTCGCGCCGATACTGAACGAATCGCTGACCGCGAAGTTGCCGCTCGCGGGGATCGTCGCCGCCCCCACGCTTTGGACTTGCTGCGTGCTGTTGATATAGCGGTTGAAGCTGTACTGGAACGCCGTCCCCGGTGTGCCCGAGATCGTTCCGGTGAATGCCTCGGTCACCGGGCACGTGCCGGTGTGTGTGGGCGTGGTCGCGGTCAGGGCCGCGGTGACTGCTGCGTCCGCAGGCCCCGCGATCACGATCAAGAGCGCCGCGGCGACGATCCCTGCGGCAAATACGACGTTCCGATTCATCCTATGCCTCCTCGAGGAATGAATGTTTTTGAAAGAACGCTGGCGCCCGGCAGAACGTTTCGCGACCAGGCAGGCAGATTCCGAGGGGCGCCAGGCGATTCCCTGGCCGTCCCGAATATGCTGGAGCGCGGGGGATTAGCTCAGCTGGTAGAGCGCGTGCTTTGCAAGCATGAGGTCAGCGGTTCGAGCCCGCTATCCTCCAAGGGTTTCCCGGTGACGACAGGTCCAAGTTGCTTAGAATGCCCAGTCCCTGGCGTTTGGCATCGAGGTGGATATGCGCGCGAGACTTTCCGACCCACCGTGGAGCATCCCAATGCGGGTGCTCTCTGTCGCCATCTTTTTGTTTCCGCTCATTACCGTGGGCAGGCGGCAGTTGCTGCTGCCCCATGCCTACCCAGGCGACCCGTGGCGCTGGGTATTCATCCTCTTGGGTATCGTAGTTGGTGTCAGTCTTTACAGACTAACACTGAGCGCAACTGAGAACCCAAGCAAATTTAGTCGATCTTAGATTAAGGTCGCCGCGCGCGTAGTCGGGCCGTGTCCAAACCGCGGTGATATTTTGCAAGCATGGGGTCAGCAGTTCGAGCCCGCTAATCCTCCAAAGGTTTTTCCTGATTTCTGCGCTGGCAGCGATTTAGGTGACCCACAGTGACATCGTAAGAGCTCCCTATCGCATCTCATGACGCCGGTCGCCTCTTATGTGTGCGTTTCATTGTGGGTTTACCCCGCATTACCACAGGTGCTCCGCCTCTGAGACCGCAAGGGCTTAAACCACTCAAAAGCACCAATCTTGGAGGCACTCATGCAAAGACTTGTCCCGGTGGCTCTCGCCGCTTGCATCGCCACACTGAGCGTAGCGTGCAGCAGCGGCTCGACGAGCACGTCACCCACCCCCACCCCCGCCGCACCGACGCTCTATTTCGCGACCGATTCTAGCGCCAACACGTTGACGGCATATCCGCTCAACGCCAACGGCAATGTCTCGCCCTCGCGCACTATCGCCGGCGCCGCTACCGGCCTCGGCTATCCCCGTCGGATCGTCATCGATGGGACCGGTAACCTCTACGTCGCGAACGCTCCGGGCGCAGCCCAACCGCATTCGATCACCGTCTACGCTCCCACCGCGAATGGAAACGTCGCCCCGATCCGCACGATCATGGGTGCGAATACCGGCCTCACCGGCGTCAACGGTCTTGCGTTGGACAACACCACCACCAACCTGTATGCCGCGAACTGCGGCGCATGCTTCGATTCGACCGGCTCGGATGGAATTCTCATCTGGCCGGCAGCGGCCAATGGGAATATCGCGCCTTCGAGCAGCATCGCGGGCGGAAACACCGCGCTGAACGGTCCCGTAGCGATCACCTTTGACGCAGCCGGCGACCTGCTTGTCGCCGATGCGGGCAACAACACGGTGACGACTTACGCACCGGGCGCCAGCGGCAACGTCGCGCCGACCGCCACGCTCGGCGGCGCAAACACCCTCATCAACAGCCCGCAATGCGTGCGTAACGACGCGGCCAGCCTCATCTACGTCTGCAACAACAACAGCAACAGCGTAACGGTCTACGCCGCGGGCGCCAGCGGAAACGTCGCACCGGTGCGCACGCTGAGCGGTGCAGCCACGGGTCTTCTTAACCCGACCTCGATTTCGTTCGATACGACAGGGAATATGTACGTCGCGAATCCAGGCGCCGCCACGATCACGGTCTACGCGCCCGGCGCCACAGGCAACCAAGCACCGATGTTCACGCTCGTCGGCGCTGGCACCGGGTTGGTGACGCCGGTCGGCCTCGCGATCCAGTTCTAGACCCGCACCCGGGGTAGGGGTCCGCCGGCCGATCGATCGGCGGCCCCATCCCCAAAGCGCGTAACGAAAGGAAATCCTGTGAAATCTTCTGGCCAGTCAATCGGGCGCGTACTTGCCATCGCATGCTTGGTGATCTGCAGCGCCGTGATCTTGCAGTCGTCCGGCGCTATGGCTTCAAGCGGCGCACTCACGACCGTGACGACAGACGACAAGACGGCCTCGGTGGGAGTTCCCGCCGGCTGGACGCTGAAGAAAGGATCGAATGGTTTTGTCTATGTGACGGGCCTAAATGACGAGCGGGTCAACCTAGGAGTTCTCATAGTCGCCAAGAACGCGAGCGCCGGCAGCAACGTCAGCGGGGAGGTCGCTTTTGCCCTTCCGTTCAGCGCGAGCTTGAAGGACAAATTCACGACGATCATCCAGAAGGGCGCAGCGAAGCAAGGGCTTCCGGCACCCCAAATAACGTTCGCGAGCGAGACGCAAATGAAGCTTCCGATGTGCTCCCGATTACTCGGAGGCTGGACCGACAGTGCCAAATCCTGGAAATTTGAAGGAATTATGTGTTCTCTGCAGCCCGACTATCTCGGACTATATAAGAACCTCGTGTTCCTCCTGCAAGTGCCCTCGGGTCTCGCGGCGCAGGACCGCCCCATCGTCGAGCAGATCGCGCAAAGCTACCGAGTGACTCCCGCGATGTTCAAAAAGATGCTGGCGCCGTACACTCCGCTGCCGCCACGACCACCAGTCGGCGCCATGCCGATGGCACCGTATCAAGACCCCACGAATTCAGATTGTTTCGACTACAACGTCATCCGTGAATCCCCGCCATGGGAAGTTCCGATGCACTGCGGCGGCATGCAACCCGGATAGACGAACTCTCCCAATCTGCGTCCGCGTCAGTCACCGCTATCCTCCAAGAGAAAAGACCCGCAGTCCGTCGATTGCGGGTTTTTCTCTCCCACGAGGTTTACGAGCCGATCGCCAGCTGTTTGCTTAATTTGATCGTCAACGGCGTGGTCACCGAGACGTCCGGGAACGACAACGCCGCCGCTTGTCCGCTTGTGATGCTCGGACCCGTGTAAAGGGAGATCTGCGCAGAGGTCAACACGTTGCTGACGAAGACCTGGGAGGCGATGTACAGGTTCCCGGAGTGATCGAAGGCGATGCCGAACTGCTGCGCACCGTTGCCGGCGGCGAACGACGAGTTGAGTATCACAGCCGGCACCTCGTTGCTGGTGAGCGGCGTGGTGAACCCGAGCACCGATCCCTGATTGTTGCCGACGAAGAACTCGTTATTTACCGGATCAACCGCGCAGGCATCGGTGTTGGTCGACATGTTCGACGTCGTGATGACCGGCGCGCCGGTATACGGCGGCACGTACATCAAGACGCGATGAGGCGTCGAGGAACCATCGAGCACGTACAGATTGCCCGATGCGTCGGCCGCGGCGCACTGCGGCGCATTGAGACCGGTCGTCACCAAGGCCGTCGGGGTGCTCGAGCTGGTCACCGGGTGCGCTACTTTGCTTACGCTGTCGGTGGTGAAGTTCGTGTAATATAGATTGCCGGCGGCGTCGAAATTGATCTCGCCGGGGCTGATGCCGCTTGCGACAGTGAACAGCAGCGCCGAGCTCGGGTTGGGGCGCCCATGTGCGGTGACCGTACCCGCTGTGTCATCTGCTATGTAGACCGCGCCGGTCGTATCGGTCGGGTCGATCGCGACGCCGAATGGGCCTGCGAGTCCCGTGATCGAGCCGGCCGGCACCGTCGACGCGGAGAACGGCCCCGTGTAGTAGCTCAAGTCCGTCACGTTGTCGCTGGCCGAGTAGAGCCGCGCTGGGGCCGGAGGCGGAGTCGATGTCGAGGCGGCGCTGCATGCTTCCAGCGCGAGCAACAACGAGAGCGCGGGCATCAAGCGCAACCACTTCATGAATGATACTCCTTCACCATGGCAAGGGCCGACTGTCGCTTCCTAGAGTATCGGCGCTCGCTTCTAGCCGGCTTAGCGGACGTCCGCGAGGCGGCCGAGTCTTGCATGCCGTCGCCCATGTGTTCGGGCATGACTTCATCCGCCGCGGCCCCTCAATCGTACTATAGACGCACACCCCTCCAAGCTTATTGAAGGAGCACACGGGCATGATAGGTTCCAGATTCCTCGCCACGCTCGCCGCCGTCGCCGTCGTCGGCATCGGCGCAGCCGCGATGGCCGCAGACACCGGCACAGACACCATGATGGGCGGCACCGCGCACGGCCGCTTCGGCGGACCGGTCTATGCCGGACCGCCTGCGCTCGCGGTCACCGCAGCGCTCGTCGACGCGGGCGGCGGCGCCGCCAACTACTCCACCGCCACGGCGCTGGTCAGCATGGTCGGCAAGCCGACCGTCGACGCCGAAGTCGCCAAGCTCACCAAGCAATACGGCGCGGCCAACGTCACGTTGTGGCTGAAGACGTTCGACTTCGCGGTCGACGACTCGCTCAAGATCGCGACGGCCGCCGGCATCAAACTACCGGCGCCCGCACCGCTCAAGGGCAAAGATCTCGCGATCGGGCTCGTCAAGGCGGGCACCGCCGACGACGGCACGTTCCAGATCGAGCTGCTGCTCGACAAGGCCGTGTCGCACAAGATCCACGTCCAAGTCATGAACGACATCGACAAGGAACCGGGCCTCGGCAAGAACGCCGACCTCGTGTACCACGAAATCTCGAACCAGGCGTTCTACGACGTCGCGCAGGCGCTGGGGATGACGAGCGTCAAGCTCGCGCCGCTGCACTAACCTGCACGACAGCACAGGAGCACAAGAGGACGGCTGAGGCCGTCCTCTTCTTCATCCGCCGGGATTCGCAGACCTAAACCCGAAGCGTCCCCAGTAAAGAGGTGTGCGCTATGAATCGTCCGATCGTGGCGACGCTCGTCGCCGTCCTCATCATCACCGCGGGCTGCACCAAGAAGGAGTCGGCGCCTGGAGGCGGGGCGAGTCCCGCCGCGACGCAAGTGGCGCTGCCCGTGCGCATCTCCGCCAGCTTCACCTTCAATGACGTCAGCGTGACGACGTCGGGGCAGCCGGTGCTACGGCTGGGCTTTGACATCCAGAACACCTCGAAAGATCCGTTGCAGTGCGATCCATCGGAATTCTCCATCCGCCTGTCGGACGGCACGGCCATCGCGGCGGATGAATCGGCGGAGAACAAATGCGACCCGGACTCGGTGGAGGCGCGTTCGAGCGGTAAGGCGGTCATGTACTTCGATTTGAAGTCGGCGTACAGCGGACCGGTCACCCTCACAATGACGACCAACGACGCGATCGTCGGCCGGGGCGACACGACGATCAAATAACAGGGACACGGCAGGGCGCTGCGGGAAGAGAGAGCGCCCCGTGGGGGATTAGCTCAGTTGGTAGAGCGCTTGCATGGCATGCAAGAGGTCAACGGTTCGACCCCGTTATCCTCCAAGGCTTTCCGCGAACAGTAACCCACTCTAACTTCTAATAGAAGAGCCCAGCGTCAACCGGGCTCTTTCTGCACAACGGTCGTGGCAGCAAAGGCCCTTCGCCTAGATTAACAAATCCGTCATCTGTTGCGGCCATCGTGCTTAGCGAAATCGGAACTGCAGTCCCAACTCCGGTGCACTGTGAACTGCCCCAATGGGGGGGCCATTGCTGCAATTGGGGGTGCCATTACATGATAGGTTCGAAAGAGACTTATTTGCTGCGCTTGCTATTAGAATGACCGCTACGACTACGACGACTCCAATAATGATATACGTCGTCGCGTTATTGTGTTTGGGCGCTGGCGACGGCGCGGGCGACGGCGCAGTGGTGGGCGCGGGCGATACGGCGGGGGTTGGTGTCGCCGACGGTGCCGGGCTTGCGGACTCAGCTACTGGTGTGCCACTGGCGGATGCAATAGCCGAGAACGCTGGACTTAGGGCGAGGAATGCCGACAGAACTCCGACAGCGATGGTGCGGGTGCACACGACACGGCCTCCATTATGAGCAATATAGCGGCTGTAAAGCAAGAGCTGTGCAATAACTGCCCAGCCAAACAATCCGCTGCCTACAACCCAAAACCATGATAACTTGTCATAATGAGCCAGTCAATGGCGAAAATGGGACTCGTTTGAGACGCCCCCAGAAACTTATGTTTTGGCTCTTGGTCCTACCCCGTTTATCCTTCACCATTATCAGGCCCGCGCAGCGCGAAAGCTTACATCTGGGTTAGCTTACGTATCTGAGCAGCACCTCGCCGCCGCGCGCGAGCTGCAGCAGGTCGAAGTCGCTGCGGATCTCGAGCTCGGTCGACGTCACTTCCACGATATCGGGCGCCTGTTTGTGCCCCGTCACCTTCTCGCCGATTTCGCTGAGCTTGCGCACGCCGATGAACTCATACGCAGCCGGTTTGTCGTCGATAACGAGATCCTTCGAATCCTCGGCAGCCTCGCGTGTGCCGAATTCCGTAGCCTTGCGGATCACGTCGTCGGGATCGGCGGCGTCGACCAAAACGACGTCTTCCCAAGCCTGGAGCGGCCGAGCGGGTTCTTCGTCGAGGTCGCCTTCCTCGCGCTTAGCGCGTAATGTTGTGATAAGGTGAGCGGCGTACCACATAAGCTAAATATTGTTACCCCTTCCTTTTGACTGCGCGGTAGTCCCTAGCGCATCTGAGCTTATGGACCCATGCAAGAGGTCAACGGAACTTCTTTTTTCCCAATAGTAGTGACGATACCGTTGCCCTTTTGACGGTATCCCCATTATGTCCCCACTGATAAGTGGAGAGTTTCGGTGCTCGTAGTAGTCGCGAGGACGGCGGCGTATTCCTCTGGCGTTCGCCAAGCGAGCGCTTTGTGCGGGCGCTCGCGGTTGTATTGAGTTCGCCACGTGGCGATGACCGAGCGCGCATGTTCGAGCGAGATGAAGTCGTGCTCGTTGAGGCATTCGTCGCGGAGCTTGCCATTGAAGCTCTCGATGTACGCGTTTTGGATCGGCTTGCCGGGCGCGATATGATGCAAGCGTACGTGGTGTTCTTGCGACCAGCGCAGCATCGCAAGGCTAGTCATCTCCGGTCCGTTATCGAGCACGATGACGTCGGGCAGCCCGCGCAGCGAGCCGATCGCATCGAGCGTGTAGCCCATGCGCTGCCCCGAGAAGCCGAAGTCCGCCTCCACCGCCAGGCTCTCGCGCGTGCCGTCGTCGACCACGGTGAGGATCCGGATGCGCCGGCCGCTGCGCAAGCGATCGTGCACGAAGTCCAACGACCAGCGCAGGTTGCGCTGGGCCAGGATCGGCGGCGGGATGCCTCGGCCTAGCGCCAGCTTGCGGCGCACGCGCTTGCGCACTTGCAGCTGCGCCGCTCGATACACGCGCCCCACGCGCTTGTGGTTATCCCTGATGCCCTCGCGGCGCAGCAGCACGAGCATGCGCGGCAGGCCGTAGCGCCGGTACTGCGCCGCAAGCCCTTCCAGGCGCGCGCGCAACATTGCGTCATCGCGCTGGCGAGGCCGACGCTGGAGCAGCTTGCGATTGACGCCGAGCCAGCGGCACAGACGCCGCTGGCTGGCGGGGATGCGCGCTCCGATGGCCTGCAAGGCTGCGCGGCGACGAGCAGGCCCTAGAAGTTTCCCTCGGCGACCATCTTCAGCGCCTCGATGTTGAGCACTTGGTCGGCGACGATCTTCTTGAGGCGCCGATTCTCGTCCTCAAGCTCGCGCAAGCGACGCAAGTCGCTCATTTCCAAGCCGCCATATTTCGCGCGCCAGTTGTACAGCGTCGTTTCGCTGATGCCGTGCTTGCGGCACAGCTCCGAAGCCTTGACGCCCGCCTTGAGCTGCTTGAGCGCAGCGACGATCTGCGTTTCGGTGAAGCGTGATTTACGCTTGTGGGCTCCTTTTCGAGGCGATCGCCTCGGAGTCCACTAATCACTGGGGACGCCTATGGGGATACCGTCACTTTGCCTGCGCCGCATTTGGCTGGCGACACAGAAAGAGCAACAAGCACCATGCCTACAACAATCGCTCTCATACAGACGCTCCCAGAAACTCTTTCTTGCCTCTTGGTCTTTGCAACTTCCTAGTTAGGAAATAACCCACTTCTACCCCTTTGTAACCACTTCCAAGAATGCAGGTAAGCGGTAAAGCGACCCGGTTTCGTGCTCAGACGCGCTCAAATGACGTGCCTAGGACCTTTGTGAGCAGGAACGTATTCTACATGGCATGCAAGAGGTCAACGGTTCGACCCCGTTATCCTCCAAAGCTTTCCTGGTTCTTCTAACCATCTCTTGACCACATGAGAACGCTCATTCAGTCGCTATGGGCAATATATGAAATTGGCTAAGCTGCAAGAGACCAAGTCAACGATTCGCTTCAGCGCCAAGCTGTCTCGCCCTACGGCTGCCGAAAAGGTCAAGTCGTGGATCCTTCTCACTCTGCCCAAGAACGCGAGCGCGAAGCTTCCATCACGAGGCGTGATTATGGTCGAGGGAACTATCAATGCCTTTCCTTTTCGCGCCGCTCTCGAACCAAACGGCAAAGGAAGTCACTGTCTCAGGGTCAACAAAGCCTTGCGCGAAGCTGCACGCGCGGACGTTGAAGACACGGTGACGGTGGAAATCGCGCGGGCCGGAGAAGAACCGGAGGCCAGGGTGCCGATGGATCTTCGCAAGACCCTTGCAGCCGCACCGCGAGCGCAAGCAGGGTGGGCGGACATAACACCAATCGCGCGCCGGGACTGGATCCTTTCGATAATCTCAACCAACCAACCGGAAACGCGCAGGCGTCGCATCGAGAAAGCCTGCGACATGCTCGCATCCGGAAAGCGACGACTGTGCTGTTTCGGCGGCATAAAGTGGCTTATGAAAGATCACCCAACTTCTAGCGAAATGTGGCTTAAGTTGCCGGTTGCCCCGAGGAGATAGTATGCCGAAGAAGATCATCGCCGTGCTGGGAGCGACCGGCGCACAAGGCGGCGGCTTGGTCCGAGCGATCCAAAACGATACAGCGGGCGAATTCACCGCGCGCGCCGTGACGCGAGATGTGAACTCGGACAAAGCGAAGGCGCTGGCAGCGCTCGGGGCCGAGGTTGTCGCCGCCGACGTCGATGACATCGAGAGCGTGAAGCGCGCGTTTGCCGGCGCATACGGCGCCTATTGCGTCACCTTCTACTGGGCGCACATGTCCCCCGAAAAAGAGATGGCAGAGGCCAAGACTTACGCCGACGCGGCGAAGCACGCCGGTCTTTCCCACGTGATCTGGTCGACGCTCGAGGATACACGCAAGTGGGTGCCGTTGAGCGATACCCGCATGCCGACCCTCATGGGGCATTACAAAGTGCCGCACTTCGATGCCAAGGGAGAATCTGACAAGTATTTCTTCGACGCTGGCCTGCCCGTCACGTTTTCCCGGGCGTCCTTCTACTGGGAGAACTTCGTCTACTTCGGCATGGGTCCGAAGAAGGGTCCCGACGGGATGCTCGGGATCACACTGCCGCTGGATGGCAAGAAACTGCCCGGCATCGCCGCAGAGGACATCGGCAAATGCAACTATGGCGTCTTCAAGAGGGGCCGTGAATTCATCGGTAAGACGATTGGCCTCGCAGGTGAGGTGCTCACGGGGGCGCAGATGGCCGCAGCGATGTCCAAAGCGCTTGGCAAGGAAGTGCGCTTCAACGGGGTCACGCCGGAGGTCTTTCGCGGTTTCGGCTTCCCCGGCGCAGACGACCTCGGCAACATGTTCCAATTCCAGAACGATTTCGAGGAGTATTTCCTCACCGCACGCGACCCGGTGCTGTCACGCTCGCTCAATCCCGAGCTGCAGACGTTCGACCAATGGCTGGCGCGCAACGCGGCAAAGATGCCCCTCGTCTAGGGCTTGCCGAGCAGCCGAAACGAGCCGAGGAATTTGTCGCTATCCTTCGGCAGCGGCGCATCGACCGGTGCGATGGCCAGCAATTGATAGAGGTAGTCACCGACCACGTAGATGCGCACCCGCACGTGATAGTTGCTCGCGGCGATGAACAGCTCGTAGCCCGGATTGCCATCGATCGAGATGCGCTGCTGTGACACGAGCGTCCCGTGCACGTTTGCGACGGCGCCGTTCTTCGCGCCCTCGAGCGCATCCATCGCGCGCGGCGCGATGAGGCCCTGGTCGTAGTGCGTCGAGGAGAACATGAAGGCGTTGTTGCCGCCCAGATCGACCGAGTAGACCTGCGACGTCACCGGCCCCGCCGCCGTCTGCGTCACCAGCTTCTTCACCGTCGGCCGCTGCGGCGCGGAGACCGCGAAACCATCCGCCGCATAGCTGTACTCGCTCCACGACGCGTTCGCGTCGGCGCTCGCCGGGAGCTCGCCCGTCACTACAAACGCGATCATGAGCATTAAGCCGATGATCGCCGTTCGTATCGTCTTCATAACGCCTTCTGGAGGCGCATCCCCACATCGTAGGGCACACCCCAGATCCACAACACCATCGGCTCCATCGCACCGCCTTCGCTCGCGATCTGCACCCATCGTCCGCCGGTCTTGTGATACAAGGTTTGACCGCCGCCTTCTTGCGGTGCTTTGAAGTCGATCGTGAGCAACGCCCACGGTCCTACCACGCTCGCCGACTTCACCGTGGCATCGCCGACGTGGTTCTCCGCATCGCGCACTGCCACGATGTCGGCGTGACTGGGCGGGCCGGTGAACTGGCCGACGCCGTTGGCCGCAAATGCCTTCCACAGCGCGGCGGCAGACTGGGCCGGCACGCCGCGCAACGAGAACGGGTCGCTCTTGTCGAGTTGGTTCTGGTAGTCCGGCAGTTCGCTCACCATCGTCCAGGTGGACCCCGCGCGGTGCATGAGCATCGACGTGGTGAAAGAACGGCCGCACATGATGCCTACCACGGCGTAATCGCCCTGGACGAACTCGGCGGTCGCGGCCGGCGCTCCGGTCGGCAGCGGCCGCGTGATGCTCCCCTCGGGCGGGCACGTCACCGCATGGACGGCAGCGCTCGACGCACCTCCCGCAAGCGCCGCCCCAGCCGTCAAGACAAGGGCGGCGCCCAGCAACACCGGGAGGCGAGCCCTCATAGAGCCGGCGTCGTCACCTGTGCGGACAGCGCCTTGTCGGCCATCGCTCGGATGTCTTCGAGGTTCGCCTGTGTCACCTCGTCCAAACCGCCGCGGTCGAGCGCCTGCGTGCAGCGCTGCGACAGCGTCGCCAGGTGATGGCGCGCCAGCGCTTTCGCATCGGTCGGCGTGCCGGGATCCGGCCGCAAGGCGATGTGCACCAGCAGTTCCGCGTACCGATGCTGGAGGCTGCGGTGGATCACGTTCACGCTCACCAGGCCGCGCGTCTGGAGATCGCCGTAGATGC
Organism: Vulcanimicrobiota bacterium; assembly: GCA_963805945.1. GTDB lineage: Bacteria > Vulcanimicrobiota > Vulcanimicrobiia > Eremiobacterales > Eremiobacteraceae > JAFAHD01. The sequence goes on from CAWDVP010000006.1 coordinate 168,333, forward strand.
TCTGGTCGGTCCAATCGAACAGATCCGATAGGCTCATCGTCTGGCCGGCCTTGCTCGTACGCAGCTCCATGCTGTCGAGGCGCGTCATCACGTTGGGCTGGAACATCCGTCGCAGGGCAGCGACTTGGAAAGTCGTCACCGACACCTCGATTGGGAAGTCGAGCCGACCAGTGTCGTTGGCATCGGCCTCCCAGTGCTCCCAGCGCGACGAGCCCATGCTGTTGATCAGCTGCGGCGAGAGGTTGAAGGCGTTGTCGCTGAACGCGTAGCGGTCGAGCAGCACGTACGCGCGCCGCTCGTCGGCCCGCGGGATCGGGATGAACGGTGTCTTCGCGTTGGGATCGCCCTTGTGGTTGCGCGTGAAGTACTCGGCGCCAATGTACGTGGTCGGTACGAGCGTGTAGCGATACCAGTTGCGCAGCACGAGCATGACGTCTCGGCGCACCTGCTCGTAGCTGTCGCCGTTGATCGGACGGCGCGACAGCAGGATGCTGAACATGCGCTGGTCCGTCGCGAGATTGTTCGCGGCGAAATGCAGCGGATCGGTGGTGAGATTGAACGGCGCGAAGCGCGGATCGCTCGAAAAGCCGTTCGCCAGCGCCGAATCCTCGTCGGTCGAGTAGAACAGCGCCGGCTGGGTGTATTGCGAGGCCAGCGCGCGCAGCGTCGGCAGCTCGCCTTCCGCCGAGCTCGCGTTGATCGGCTCATAGCCGTACTTTATCTGCGCGTAGTCCCACGGCCCGAGCCCGAGCTGGAACAGCGCGCCCTGCGGCTGGCCATGTGGCGACAGGTTGATCGGCGTGTACGCCATCACCGAGCCGACGATGCCTTGTGACGTTTTGCTCTGCACGTGCGCATTCGTGTAGATGACCTCGGAGCCGAAGTTGTGGCGCAGCCCGAGCACGTGACCGAACTCGTGCAGCATGACCTGTTTGAGACTGTCGTAGGTGTACTGCTCCGGCGGCTCGCCGGCGAACTTGCCGTCGAGCGCGAGCGCAAGCGTCGCCCAATCGCGCTGCGCCGCCATTTCCGTGCCCAGCGCGCAGTCGTGCAACTGGCAGGCGAGCTGTGTGGCCGTCGATGCGCCCATGGTCGGGTCGATGAGCTCCTTATACGCCACGGTGTAGCCGCGCACTTCGTTCGCGTCGAAGATGACCTCGCCGCGGAATATCTCGCCCGTGAGCGGATCCGGAATGGACGGACCGGCCGCGCCGAACGCCGGGATCGGCGTGGTCGCCCAGCGCACGATCGAATAACGCGCGTCATCGGGATCCCAATTCGGATCGTCGGGCTGTTGGCGCACCTCGATGGCGTGGGTGATGCCGATCGCCTCGAACGCCTTGTTCCAAGCGAGGATCGCGTCGCGCATCGCTGGCCGGTATTCCGTGGGGATCTCGTTGAGCAGATAGAACACGATCGGGTTCTTGGCAGGCGAGACCTTTGCGGTCGGATCGGTCTTCTGGATGTTCCAGCGGTTGATGTAGACGACGAAGCTGGAGTCGCCACGCATCTGGTCGTCGTATTGCCGGCGTGCCGTCAAGAAGTAGCCGCCGCGGTCATCTGCGATGCGCGGCCGGTAGCCGTCGTTCGGCAGCTCCAAGATGCTATTGTGGATCTTCAAGAGCAGGAAGCGCGAGTCGGGCACCGCGTCGATCCCCGCATCCGGCGTGCTCGAGCTCCACGTGAGATCGGTTTCGATCTCGACGTTCTTGGGAAACGACTTCGTCGGGCCGTAGTAGCTGAGGCTGCGATTAAGGTTATAGCGCGCCTGCGGCGTGGTATTCCCCTGGTTGAGCGGATCCGAGATGTCGTTGAGGTCCGTCATGAGGAAGTCCGCGGGGAACACGATGTCGCCGGTCGCCTTGTTGATCGAGGCGATCGAGTCTGAATTCACCACCGAGGGAGGATACGAATTCGCCACGCTCAGCGCCGCCGACGTGTTCGGCTTGGCCTTGCCGTACGGGTTGTCTTCGACGAGCAGTATCTTGTCGCCGGCGCGCTGGAACCTGATGATGGTCGAGCCGAACGGGATGCCGGCCACCAGGAAACGCTGCGCATCGACGCCGTTGACCAGCGTCGGGACGAGCAAGTACGGCGTGTCGAGCTGCGAGGGGGCGATCTCGAACCACACCCTGCCCTGCTTGCGCCACACGGTGAACAGGCCGGGCTGGGAGTCGGCACCGTCTTTGAATTTGTCGTAGGGCACGCCGACCTCGCCGTTGCTGGGAGTCGGGCTGCCGACCGGCGTGATGGACACGGGGACGGCGACGACCGTGCCGGCCGACAAAACGCGCGCGGGAACGGCGGATACGATGAAGACCAGCGCTAGAAGCGCCAGTGCACGATATGAGCTGCGCAAGGTGGGGAGACCTCCGATGGTGATCCAGGATGCCGTGACTTGCGGCCTGGCTACGACGCTTGAGGGGCCGCGACCTTGAGCGCGTCGTAGGTGCCCTGGTGACCGACCAGACGGCAGCGCTCGCGGTGCGCTTCCTGACCGCCGTGGTCCCCAAGGCCGCGGCCGCACTGCGAAAGCTCAATAAGCGCGCTCGCGCCATCCCGGACCCTGCGATTCGGCGCGAGGCGCTGTCGAGCTTGCGCCACAAGGCCTTTCACGTCCATGGTGGCTGCGTGTTCGCGACATTTCTCGAGCCCGCGGCTGCGACGCGCTTCGTCGAACTCGTCGCGACGTATGAGACCGCGGTCGATTATCTCGACAACCTGTGCGATCGCATCGGCACCGCTGATGAAGCCGATTTCCGCGCTCTGCACGAGTCGCTGATCGACGCGATCACGCCAGACGCTCCGTTGCGTAACTACTTCCGGCACCGCGCCGGTGACGACGGCGGCTACCTGGCCGAGCTGGTCGTCCGCTCTCAGGCGTCCTTCGGTGGCTTGCCCGCCTACGATGCGGTGCGCGCTTCGGTCAAGGATGTGACCGAGCGCTACTGCGAACTGCAGGCGCTCAAACATCTCGCACCGGGAGAGCGGGAGCGGCGCTGCGAGGCTGCTTTCTCGTCCGTCGCGCCGGATCTGACATGGTGGGAAGCCGCCGCGGGCTGCGGCTCGACCATGTCGACCTTCGCCCTGACGTATGCAGCCGCGACGCCCTCGATCAGCGTGACACGCGAGAAGGCGATCTTCGCCGCCTACTTCCCGTATTTCACCGCACTGCACATCCTGCTCGACTATCTGGTCGACCAAGAGGAAGATCGCGCGCACGGCGAGCTCAACTTCGTCGCGCGTTACACCGACGCGGATGCCGCGCGCGAAGGCATCGTGCGCATCGCACGTGAGACCGACGCGCGCGTGCAATCGCTCGAGGATAGCGAGGTGCACCGCTTCGCTTTGCGCGCGATGTGCGGCTACTACTGTACCCGGCCGACGCTCGCGAACACCGCCGGGCGCGCGACGACGCGCGAGATTTTCAACGCGGTCGGCATCGAGGTGGATGAGAGGACGGGCCTGCCGCGCCTCGGGGATCAACGGCTGCAGCCGCTGCTCGAGCTGTATGCGCGGATGAGCCGTCTCTAGCGGTCGAATGAATTCGACCGTCCATAGGTCGTTCTATTTATCCAATCGATATGGTATAATCCCCGAGCCGAGCGCGCCGGGCGATCGCGGACGGGTCACACCGTCTGAGGAAAGTCCGGGCTCCATCGGGCGAGGGTGCCAGTTAACGGCTGGTCGGGGCAACTCGAAGGAAAGTGCCACAGAAACATACCGCCTGCGGCGCAAGCCGTGTGGTAAGGGTGAAATGGTGCGGTAAGAGCGCACCGGAGCTGTCGGAAGGCAGCTGACGGGTAAACCCCACTCGGAGCAAGACGGTTGGGATCGTCTCCGCAAGGAGACGCCGGCTGCCCGCCGGCCCCCACCAATGTCGCATCAGGCGTCCGGCGACGGACGTCGCAGAGAGATGATCGCCGCGGCTTTCGGGCCGCACAGAACCCGGCTTACAGGCGCGTCTCGGTATTTCTCACGTGCGTTTGCGCGGCAACGGTCTGCGGGCGGCGAAGCCCTCATCGACCGCGTGCCAAAAACGTATGTCCGGCTCGTCCATCTTCCAACACAGGTTCACAAGCTCGCCGCCGCGCAGCGCCGGGAAATCGACCAATCCAAGATCGATGTCCTTGACGACGCATCCGTGGCGCTCGATCTCCTCGATGAGGCCGCGCAGCGCTTCGACCGTGTCGCGCGCTTCGCTGTGCGCCACGAGCGGATCATGCCCGCCGGCCTGCGCGCTGAAATTGCGCGCGACTTCTTCTTCCAGCAACGCGATGGCCGCATCGCGGCGGCGCCGCACGAGCCGGTCGAGCAGCGGGCGCAGCGTCGGCAGCAGTGCCGTCGCCTCGTCGAGCCTGAAGATCTTCACGCGTCCGTGTTTCGCGCTGGCAAACGGGGCTCCCCGCCAGTGCCCTCTGCCCCAACCGCGGGACTAAACCCCTGGGATGGCCAATACTCGAAGACGTGAAGTCGCAACCGCTCGAGCAAACCGCACAGCCGCCGCGCGAGCCCGCGCGCGCGTTGCCGTCCCCGCATGTGGTCATCGTCACCGGCATGTCGGGCGCGGGCAAGAGCCAGGCCGCGAAATGCCTCGAGGACCTCGGCTACTTCTGCGTCGACAACCTCCCGCCGAGCCTCATCCCGAAGTTCGCCGAGCTGTTCTCCAGCAGCAGCAACTTGCGCCGCGTCGCGCTCGTCCTCGACATCCGCGGTGAAGAGATGTTCGGCGATCTCGTCGGGCAACTGCGCGCGCTGAGCCAAGAACGCGTCGCCTACCGGGTCGTCTTCCTCGACGCGAGCGACGAGGTGCTCGTCCGGCGCTACTCGGAGACGCGCCGCAAGCATCCGCTCTCGGATCGCGGCCGCATCATCGACAGCATCGTCGCCGAACGCGGCGAGCTCAAACCGATCCGCGACGCGGCCGACGTCATCATCGACACCTCGACGCTCACGCTGGCCGCGCTCAAGCAGCGGCTCGCGCATGCGGCCGATGCGGCCACCGAAGCGGGCGTCCTCAACGTCTCGATCGTGGCGTTCGGCTACAAGTACGGCGTGCCGCTCGACGCCGACCTCGTCTTCGACGTGCGCTTCCTGCCCAATCCGAACTACGTCGACGAGCTGCGCGAGCTCACGGGCGCGCATCCGGCGGTCGTCGCCTACCTCGCGCCGCGACGAGGACACGCAGGCCTTCATGCGCGAGCTGTTCCGCTTCGTCGATTTCCTGCTGCCGCGCTTCGAGCGCGAGGGCAAGGCGCACCTCACCATCGCGATCGGCTGCACCGGCGGCCGTCATCGCTCGGTCTTCCTGGCGAACGAACTCGCCGCACACCTGCGCGATGGCAACGTGCGCGCGACCGTGGAGTTCCGCGATGCGCAACGGTAGCGGCGCGTCCAGCATTTGGCGCTCGCTTCGCTGGCTGACCCCAGGCATGAAGGTCAAGCGCTGGCTGCTGCTCGCGATCGGCGGCGGTGCGCTCTTCCTCAACGGCTTCGGACGGCTGCTGGGCTCGGTGCACCTCGACTTCCACATCAACGATTACATCGACCGTCAGCTCATCGCTCGCGACATGATCTCGCGCGCGACCATCGAGTGGGTCTTCATGGCCATCGGGCTTTTCTGCGTCTACTTGGGCATCCGCCAATGGATGCGCTCGATCGTGTCTGCGGTGAGCCCGCGCGACGAACAGCGCTTGATGGATGTCGTCTACGAACGGCGCCAGCTCGACCGCGGCTATCGCATCGTCGCCATCGGCGGCGGCACGGGCCTCTCGACGCTGCTGCGCGGCCTCAAGCAGTATACCTCGCAGCTCACCGCGATCGTCACCGTCACAGATGACGGGGGCTCCAGCGGCCGCCTCCGCCACGAGCTGGGCGTGCTGCCTCCAGGCGACATCCGCAACTGTCTGGTCGCGCTCGCCGACGACGAATCGACCATGGCCGAGCTCTTCCAATACCGCTTCGATGAGGGCGACGGGCTGTCAGGCCACTCCTTCGGCAATCTCTTCATCGCCGCGATGTGCGGCATCGCCGGCGACTTCGACAGCGCCATCAAGGAGAGCAGCAAGGTGCTCGCGATCAAGGGGCGCGTGCTGCCGTCCACGCTGTCGGATATCTCCCTTGAAGCGACGCTCACCGACGGCACGACGCTGCGCGGCGAGACCTCCATCTCGCAAGCGCACTCACGCATCGCGTCGATCCGGATCATACCAGAGACCTGCGAGCCGCTCGACGAGGCGATCGAGGCGATTCTCGCGGCCGATGCCATCATCCTCGGCCCGGGCAGCTTGTATACGAGCGTCATGCCGAACCTGCTCGTGCCCGGCATCGCCGAGGCGGTCGAGCGCTCGATGGCCTTCAAGATCTACGTCTGCAACATCATGACGCAGCCCGGCGAGACCGACGGCATGTCTGCGGCCGATCACGTGCGGACGCTGCTCGAGGGCACGAAGCGGCAAGTGTTCGAGTATGTGCTCGTCAACGTCGAGCAGCCGCACCGTTTGCTCAAGCGTTATGAATCCGACGGCGCCTACCAGGTCCGCCCGGACGTCAAGGCGGTCACTGCGATGGGCGTGACGCCGCTGTTCGGCAAGTTCGTGTCGGAAGAGCAGCTCGTGCGCCATGACTCGCAAAAACTTGCGCACAGTCTCATGCGTTTGATCGTCGACAAGCTCGAGGGCCGCGGCCTGCCAGGCGACGAGCAGGTCCTCGACAGCCAAGCCACCGCGCGCTAGTCCCTCGGTCGCTCCGTACTCGACACTTCAGCCAGGATTTCTTCGGGCAGCCGTCCCTTGCGCAGTTCGCGGACGCCGCCTTTGACAACCAGCGCGGAGGCGGTTGCCATCGCGACCCGCTTTCCCTCGGCGTTGTCGATATTGCAAGAGCTGACCCGCAGCAGTCTGCCGCGATGATTCACCGTCGCGTCGAGCGTGAAATCTCCGGAGTTGATGAGGGCCGGTCGTGTGAACCGGATCTGCATGTCCAACGTCGCGAAGACGTCGCCGGCCGAAAGCGTGGAATACACGGCCGCCCCCATCGTGAAGTCTGCTGCCCATGCGAGCAGTCCACCGTAGATCGAAGGGCCGCCGTTCGACAACCAGGCCGAAGACGGCAGGACGGCAGTGAGTCGGCCGTCCTCGACCAACGTCGGACGATAGCCGGTGAGCTGCCATACAGGGAAGACCTTTTCGCCCGAGACCGTTCGCCGTTGCAGGTCGATCGGGGTCCCGTTCATCACCTCATCCAGGCCGAAATAGCCGTCGTCGGGAGCCGGCCGCAGATAGGGGTCCGTAAGATCGGCCGGCCAGACATCAGGCGGCGGGTACTCCGCTCTCAAGTCCACCGGCACATCGGAGATCAGGCACCGGGTGCTCCCAAACGCAAGCAGGCGCCCTTCCTGATCGGTGATCTGGATGCTCGACAACCCCACCTGATTCCCCGAGTGGATGATCTCGGCACGCCCGATCATGTCCGTCGTCTTCCTGCTCATCGGCCTCACGAATGACAAGCTCAGCTCGGACGTCGTGACGGTCTTCCCAGCGGGCAGCGTCGTCCAGATGGCGGCGGCGAGCGGCGCGTCAGCGAAGAGCGCGTACACGCCGCCCCAATACAAACCGAAACCGTCCTCCAACCATCGCGTCACCGGCATCGTGAACGTCGTCTTGCCGAGGCCTGCCTCAGTCGGCCGCATTCCAACGAGTCGAAAAACGGGAGGGGCTGGCAGATCGCCGCGGATGTAACGCCTGAATGTTTCCAGACCGGGTTTCTGAAACGCGCGCAGATCTCCGATCGATCCCCTGGCGCGCTCGTCCATGTGGCTCATCTCGGTAGTGATCCTGCAAGCTGGCACGCGGCGCTTTCGATCAGCTCTCGTGCTCGGCGCATAGCTTCGTCCACCGGCATCGTCGCCGGCGCGATCGCAACAGCTTTCTCTATACCCGCCGACTCGACTTCGTCATCGGACAGGGCAATGCTGCCTGCCAGCGCGATGACCGGAATCCCCCGACCGTGCGCGGCTTGGGCGACGGCATAGGGCGCCTTCCCGCTCAAGGTCTGCTTGTCGAGACGGCCCTCACCCGTGACGACCACGTCGGCGCCTTCAAGATGGCGTTGGAAATCGAGCACATCCAAGACGAGTTCGGCGCCCGGCCGCAGATGCGCGCCGACCAGCGCGAGAAAGCCGCCGCCAAAACCGCCTGCGGCGCCCGCTCCCGGCACATCGCGAACATCGACGCCGGTCGTCTTGGCGGCGACCGTGGCGAACTGTACGAGCGCCGCATCCAACTCTGCGACGTCCGCCGGCGACGCGCCCTTTTGCGGGCCATAGATCGCCGACGCGCCATTGGGCCCGACGAGCGGATTGGTGACATCGCAGGCGATCTCGATCGTCGCGGCCGTGAGGCGCGCCTCCAGATCCCCGGTGTCGATGTGCCGCAGCCGTATAAGCGCCGCGCCGCCCGGCGGCAGCTCCTCGGCGTTCGCGTCCAGAAAGCGCGCGCCAAGCGCGCGCAGAGCGCCCGCGCCCGCGTCGTTGGTGGCGCTGCCGCCGATCGCCACGATCACCCGGCGAGCGCCGGCGTCCAACGCGGCTGCGATGAGCTGCCCCGTGCCGTAGGTGGTCGCGGTGAGAGGATCATTGGCGCCGGGCGGCAGCAGCGCCAAGCCGCTCGCGCGGGCCAGCTCAACCACGGCCGTCGTGCCATCCCCCATGAGGCCGAAGGCCGCCCTGACAGGCGCCCCGTCGGGGCCGCTCACCTTAACCGTGACCTCGCGGCCGCCGAGCGACGAGACGAGCGCGTCAAGGGTGCCGTCGCCGCCGTCGGCGACAGGCAATAAGTCATACAAAGCATCCGGGAACACGCGCCGGAAGCCGGCCGCGATCGCCGCGGCGACTCCCGCGCCGCTCAGGCTGCCCTTGAACTTGTCGGGTGCGATGAGGATATGGAAGGGCCGTGGACCAGTCAGCGTTTGAGCGCCTCAGGATTGAGCGCGTTCGGCGGCACCTCACCGTTGAAGAACGCCAGCACGTTGCGCGCCGCCATCTCTGCCATCTTGCCGCGCGTCGTGTGGCTCGCGCTGCCGATGTGCGGCAGCAGCACCGCGTTGGGCAGTTCCGCGAGACCGCTCGCCAGCTTCGGCTCGTTCTCGTAGACATCCAGGCCGGCGCCCGCGATGACGTTATCGCGCAGCGCCTGCACCAGCGCCGCCTCATCGATGACCGGTCCGCGCGACGTGTTGATGAGACATGCGGTGCGCTTCATCTTCTTCAGCGACTCCGCGTTGATGAGATGGCGCGTGCTTGGCAGCAGCGGCGTGTGCAGGCTCACGAAGTCCGATCTCGCCAACAGTTCCTCGAGCGGCACGCGCGTCGCGTGCAGCTCTTTCTCGACCTCCGGCGGAGCGGGGAAATCATCCGCATACAGCACGGTCATATCGAAACCGCGCGCGCGGCGCGCGAGGCCGCGCCCGATCCGCCCGAAACCGACGATGCCGAGCGTCGCATGATGCACGTCGTGGCCGAGCAGCTCCATGATGCCCCAGCCGCCCCACGTGCCCGTGCGCATGAGACGGTCGCCTTCTGCGAGGCGGCGCGCGGTGCACAGCAGCAGGGCGAACGCAAGATCGGCGGTCGTGTCGTCGAGCACGCCGGGCGTGTTGGTCATGACGACGCCCGCGGCGGTGCCGGCCGCGATGTCGAGATTGTCGTAGCCGACGGCCACGTTGGCGACGATCTTGATGGTCGGCGCCGCGGCGAGCACCTCTGCGTCGACCTTCTCGGTGAGCAGGCACACGAGCGCGTCGCGGTTGCGGCAGCCGCGCATCAGCTCCTCGCGGCTGGGCGCGCGGTCTTCCGACCAGACCTCGGCGAAGGTGTGCTGCGACAAGAGCGACAGCCCCGCTTCGGGGATCACCCTGCTGATGAAGACACGTGGTTTCGCGGGGCTCATCGCCGCGCGCTAACCGAGCGCGGCCGCTTTTGGTCGGCCGCTGTGGCCGAGTTTGGCTGAGATCTCCTGCGCCGCCGCCTCGACGTGTTTGATGATGCGTTCTTTTTGCAGCTGCTGCTGCCCGAACTTCGGCACCGCCACCGAGATCGCAGCCACCGGACGACCCGAGTAGTTGAAGAGCGGCGCGCCCGCGCAATACAGACCTTCTTCGGTCTCTTCGTTGTCTTCCGCGTAGCCCTGGCGTCGCACGCGCTCGAGCTCTTGGCGCAGCGCCTCGGGATCGGTGATCGTGTTCTTCGTATAGCGCGCGAGCGGCTTGCTCGCGATGATGCGGTCGATCTCCGCGCGATCGAGATGCGCGAGCAGCGCCTTGCCGATGCCGGTCGAGTGCATGGGGCGGCGCGCGCCGATGTCGGCATAGGTCTTGACGGGCCGGCGGCCGTCCACTTTTTCGATGTAGACGAGTTCCGAGTCGTCGAGGACCCCTAGCAGCGCGGTCTCGCCCAGGGCGACCGCCAGCTGCTCGAGGACAGGTTTGGCCATCGTATGGGCCTCCATGGACCGCAGGATGCCGCAGCCCACCTCGAAGGCCTTGATGCCCAGGGAGTAGCGGGCGTTGTCGGGGTTCCACTTGACGAAGCCCCGGGCCCGGAGGGTCTGGAGGATGCGGTGGACGCTGCTTTTAGACAGCCCGATCGCCTGGCCGAGCTCCCGGACGCCGACTTCCTTGCTCTGCGTGCCCAGGTACTCCAAAATCACCAGCGCGCGATCGACGGAGTTGACCTTCGATTCACCGCGCGGTTTCGCGGCAGCCGCTTCACCGGAAGAAATCACCGAACTCTCCTCCACGCGCTTCCAAAATCGCCGCCTCTCCCCGCGCGAAACGCGCCGTCTGAGAGAGCGCAAAACACCGGCCGTAGTAGTCGGCCGATGTTCATATGGGACACTTCGTAACGGGACGGCTCTTGGCTCACAGCCCGGCCGGTTCCTGTCTGCGAAACGCTTGCCGTGCCTGGCTTCGAGCGTCCTAGGTATGGACGAGGGTGAAATTCGCCGGTGTCTGCTGGCCGACCGCGATGTGCACTTGCTGTGACGCGCTGGTGTAGTTAGCGGCCGACGCGGTGATGGTCTCGTTGACGCCGGTGGGATCCGAGGGCACGGTCGTGATCTTATACGACCCGTCGGCGGCCGTGGTGACGCACTCGACGACGAAGATGCACACCGATGCGCCGGCGATCGGTCCGCTGCTCGACGAGACGACGCCTGCGACGGAACCGTAATCGCCCTGCGGCGCATTCTGCCCTGGGCATCCTGCGAGCGTTAACGCCGCTCCGATCGTCGAGATGATGACAAGTGCCTTGGCGCGCATGTGTCGACCGTAGCCTCCGAATGCAGAGCCGCTGTCTTCCGGTTTCGACGTCCCGTTTCCGCCCCTCTTAGGCGGCGAAGATGCGCCGCCCCACCAGCACCGCGACCACGATACCGGCCACGAACACCCCGAGCACGCCGAGGAGTGCTGCCAGGCCCGAGTGGCCGGTCGCCTTGCCGCCGCAGACGGCTTGGACGGCCTTGCCGAGGTCGAGATCGAAGCGCGCCAGCCCGCTCGAGGGCATGCCGTCCACGTGGCGCGCGGCCGCGACCGCCTGCGCTTGCGTCCAGGTGACGTCGTCGATGAGGTAGCCGATGCGCCCATCGGGGCCGACGATGACGATGCGCTCGCTGTGCAGCAGTTCGCCATTGCGGCCCTGGATCACCGAGATGCCCAGCGGCTTGGCAAATGATTCGAGCAGCGCCGGCGCACCGGTGAGGATGTGCCAATTCGGCGCATGCACGCCGTGCGCGCGGGCGAAGTTCGCGATCGCTTCGGGCGTATCGCGCGCCGGATCGATGCTGATCTCGAGCAGCGCGAAGCGATCGCTCGGCAGCGCGGACGCCAACGCGGCGAATTTGCTCGTGAGGATCGGGCACTCGTCGGCGCAGTTCGTGTAGATGAAGCCGACGATCACGGTCTTGCCACGAAGATCGGCGATGCGCAGCGGCCGGCCGCGCTCGTCGGTGTAGGTCGCGTCCGGCAGGACGTCTCCGACGGCTAGCGGCCGGACGGTCGCATCGAAGGGGTTCGCTTGAGCCGGGGCAGATGGAGCGGTCGAATTGATTCGACCGCCCGCCTGGGCGGGCACGCCCGCGAGGCACGCAAGGGCCAGCCCGCAAAGGGCGGCGAACCGGCCGATTCTGATGGACAGGCCGGACGTCTTGACCCCTGCGGAGCGGCGCGCGATCATCATCATGCGGCCGTGGCGGCCGCACGAGCGGGCGGTCGTGTGGCGCGGCGCGAGCGGCCGCTTCGTCGTCGCGCTCGAACCGGCGGCGATCGCGTTGTGCTTCGGTCTTTTCACCGTGGCCATCGCTTCTGTCTCACACACTCCGGCGCATCAGGGCTACGTCTACTTCGCTTGGCTCTTCGGCTTCGGCGCCGCCGCCTTCACCCTGTATGCCGTCGCACTGCTCGTCAATCCGATCCGCGCCCTGCTGCAGACCGCCCAGCCGATCTTCATCGTCGACGGCTATCTGCGCACGCGCGTGCCGGACGACCGCTCGGCGCTCGACAGCAGCGGCTACATCGCCGTCGTGCTCGAGGATGGCCGCGTGGCGTGCGAATGGCCGGCGATCGGGCACGCACGTCTTCCGGATGAGCGCTATCCGGCCTTTATGGAGTTCAGCGAGTTCGGCGGGATCCACAGCGTTGACGGTCGCAGCACGGGCGTGCTGCCGGATGACTTCCCCGCGCTCGGGGTCGGCGGTGCGCAGCCGCCGAAGCGCGGCGGCTACAGATTGCCCTGAAGGTCCACCAACGGCGTGTCCTTGGCCGGCCAGTAGTGGTTGTCGCCGGCTTGCTGCACCGTGATGCCACCCATGAACACGATGAGCACTAGGCCGACGAAGAACAGCCATAGCACGGGCGCTGGAACGCCGCGGCTCACCGGGATGACATATGCTTTGCTCGGATCCGATGCCATCGCCATCTCCTACACTCTGCCCGCGATGCCGAACGCCACGCTCAGCACGAGCACGCAGCCCAAGGTGAGCAGCACCATCATGATCTTCGTCACCTGATCCTCGAGCGCCGTCTTGTGCCATTCCTCCGTCAACGCTTTGAGCGCGAAGAAGCCCACCACCAGTGCGCCGGCGCCGGCCAAGACTTTCAGGATGATCACCTCGTTCATCGGTGCTCCTCAGAAGATGTAGAACAAGAAGAACAGCGCGACCCAGATGACGTCGACGAAGTGCCAGTACAGCGTGCCGGCGGTCAGGCCGAAGTAGCGATCGTCGTAGTAGACGCCGCGGCGGGTCTGCAGCAGCACGGATCGATGAGGAAACACACGCCGACGAAGACGTGGAAGCCGTGCATGCCGGTGAGCGTGAAGAACGACGCGCCGAAGATGCTGCCTGCCCAGCGTGATCGTGCGAGGTGGGTGTATTCGTAGGCCTGGCCGGAGAGGAAGGTCGAGCCCGAGATGATCGTCGCGATGATCCATCGGAGTGAAGCGCGGACGATTGCTCGTGCTTCCACGCCTCCATCGCGAGATGCATCGTGACGCCCGAACCGAACAGCACGACCGAGTTGACGCGCGCGCCAGGAACACATCAGGCACTGCTCGACCGCCCGGCGGCGGCCAGCCCGGCGATCGTGTTGCGCAGATAGAGATAACGCGAAGATGAACGGCGAGAACAGGACGAGTCGCTGACGAGGAACAGCACGAAGCCCAGCAGCCGATGCCGCGCGTCTCCTCGTAGAGCGCGTCGTCGTGTCGAGCCGTGAACGCGCCTCGTGCTGTGCGCCATGCTCCTACGTCGACGCGGCGGTCCGTCGCCAGGTCCTCGACTGATCGATCTGCGCGTACGGGAGCGGTTGCCGAAGTCGTACGGCGCGGCGAGCACCGCCGGGATCTTCTCGAAGTTGTAGTACGGCGGCGGCGAGGTCGATCATCCATTCAAGCGTGCGCGCGCCCCACGGATTCGGGCCGGCGTTCTTGCCGCGCTTGACGCTCCGGACCGCGTTGTAGGCGAAGATGAGCATCGAAGCGCCGAGTACGAACGCCGAGATCGAGATGAACAAGTTCGGTCGGCTCGAACTGCGGCGCGTAGTCGACGACGCGGCGCGGCATGCCCAGCAGACCGAGCCAGTGCATCGGCAAGAACGTCGCGTTGAAGGCGAGGAACATCAGCCAGAAGTGCCACTTGCCGAGTCGTCTCGTCGAGCATGCGCCCGGTCATCTTCGGCCACCAGTAGTACATGCCGGCGAAGATGCCGAACACGCTGCCGCCGAAGAGCACGTAGTGCAGGTGCGCGACGACGAAGTACGTGCCGTGCTCGTGCAAGTCGGCCGGCACCGACGCCGAGCATCACGCCGGTGACGCCGCCGAAGGTGAACGTCGACAGGAAGCCGATCGCGAAGAGCATCGGCGTGTCGAGCCGGATCGGGCCGCCCCACAGCGTCGCCACCCACGAGAAGATCTTGATGCCGGTCGGGATGGCGATCGAGCATCGTGAGGATCATGAACGGCAGCTGCAGCCACGGCGCCAGTCCGCTGGTGAACATGTGGTGCGCCCACACCATGAACGCCGACCAAGCCGATCGCCACCGACGAAAACGCGATCATCTTGTAGCCGAAGATCGGCTTGCGCGCGAAGGTCGGCAAGATCTCGGAGATGATGCCGAAGGCCGGCAGGATCATGATGTAGACGGCCGGATGCGAGTAGAACCAGAACATGTGCTGCCACAGCACCGGGCTGCCGCCGTTGGCCGGATCGAAGAACGGCACGCCGAAGACTGCGCTCGATGAAGAGCGCCAGCAGCGCGGCCGAGAGCGCGGTCGCGATGACCATGAGGAACGGCGGTCGACCGCGGTCGCCCAGACGAAGAGCGGCATGCGCGTCAGGTCATGCCGGGCGCGCGCATCTTGACGATCGTGACCATGAAGTTGATGCCGGTGATCGTGCTGACATGCCGATGAGGAAGATCGCCGACGCACCACAGCGCGATGCCCGGCGGTCCTGCAGGCAGACCGGCGGATACTCGGTCCAGCCGGCTTCGCGGCGCGCCGACAGGAAGCTGGCGAACAGCAGCACGCCCGCCGGCGGGAACAGCCAGAAGCTGAACATGTTGAGCCACGGGAACGCGACGTCGCGCGCGCCGATCTGCAGCGGCATGACGAGATTGCCGAAGCCGCCGGTGAGGAGCGGGATGATCACGAGCCACACCATCGCCGAGCCGTGGACGTGTACGCCTCGTTGTAGGTCGTGCGGGCTCAAGACGTTGTTGTGGGCGTGCATCAATTGCATGCGGATCAGCTCGGCGAGCAGGCCGGCGAGCACGAAGAACAAGCCGCTGGTGATGAAGTACTGGACCGCGATGACCTTGTGATCGAAGCTGAAGACGTACTTCGAGATGAAGCCCTGGGGCGGCGGATGGATGTGGTCGTGGGTCGATGTCTCTACGTGTGTGACCGCCATGTGCCCGTGCGTCCTTCTTCTTCTACTTGTGCAGCGATTCGAGGTAGGCGACGAGATCGGCGACATCGGCCGCCGTCAGCTGGTTGACCTGCATGTTCGGCATCGTGCCCATGTCACCGCTCGCGCCGCTCTCGATGAGCTTCGCGACGTCCTCCGGCGTTGCCGGGTAGCCGTTGACGAGGTTCGGATGATCCGCGTCGTGGAGCACGTTGCCGAGCCCGGGGCCGACCTTGCGCTCGCTGAACGGCCCGGCGCTGTGGCAGGCGGTGCATTTGGCCGCGAAGAGCGTGGCGCCGTGCGCGGCGTCGCCCTTGCTGAGCACGACCGCCGGCACGGTGGTGCTGGCGACCTGGCCCTTCTGCTGGGCGAACCACTTGTCGAAATCCGCCTGCGACTCGACGACCACCTTGCCGACCATATTCGAGTGGCCGAGACCGCAGAACTCGGTGCAGATGATGCGATACGTGCCCTTGATGATCGGGGTGAAATGGATGGGCACGATCATGCCGGGGATCATGTCCTGTTTGACGCGGAATTCCGGCGCCCAGAACGAGTGGATGACGGCCTTTTGGACGTTCGGCTCCGCCGAGGTGAGGTCGATCGTGACCTGCTTGCCCACCGGCAGATGCATCTCGTTGAGGACGGAATTCTTGAGCCCCGGATAGCGGAACTCGTAGTAGAAGGTGTGTCCGACGGCTTCTATCGTCGCGACGCTCGCCGCGCTCGCCAGGTAGTAGCGCGGCAGCACGATATAGCTGATGATGGCCAACACGATCATGAGGATGGTCGGGATGACCGTCCAGCCGATCTCCAGCGGCGGGTAGTCGTGGACGTTCGAGCCGACCGCCATGGGATCGTCGCCCTTGCGCGTGTGGTAGCGCCAGGCGAAATAGATGATGTAGCCGTTGACGTACACGAGGATCGGCACGCCGAAGAACGCCATGAAGCGGAAGATGTAATCGATGTCGAGCGCGGCCGAGGATGCCGCGGGCAGATAGTCGCCGATAGGGAAGATCACGACCCCCCACATGAGCAGGCCGCTGATCACGGTCATCAATGCCGTCGCCGCCCAGAACTCATGGTCCAGCAACGGGGCCGAGCGCGTCTCTTTCAGTGCATCGTCTCCCGCGGTGCGGTTAGGCGCAGAGGCGGTGGCATCCTCGCTACCGTTTCGGAGTCTGTTGACTTGGTCGCAATGCCGAAGGTGGGAGTTGAACCCACACGAGGGGTAACCTCGCGCGATTTTGAGTCGCGTGCGTCTGCCAGTTCCGCCACTCCGGCCTGATGATAGATGAGTTCGACCGCTCCACTTCGCATCCTAGCCGGCCGCCGCCTCCGCGGGCAGCGCCGCGGCGATGGGGATGCACGCCAGCGCGATCGCGCACGCGACGAGGTACTCGAGCCGGAAGCCCGCAGCGGCGTCGGCTGCGGCGCGATGCAAGAACGCGGTGACGACCGCGGGCGCCGTGATCGCGCCCGAACTCGCGAACATCGTGAGCAAACCGGTGGCGGCGCCACGCCGTTGCGTCGGCACGTAGCGATAGACGAGCACGTTGGGCGGCGCGCTCGCCAGGCCCATGCCCAGCCCGCATAGCATCAGCGCGCTGCGCACGCCCCACAGCTGCGGGCTCAGCCCCAGCACGAGCAAACCCGTCGCCAGCGCGCAGATCCCCGCGATGAGCGTGCCTTTCGCGCCGATGCGGTTGACGAGAGGCCCGCCGAGCCCTTGGCCGGCCCCGAGCGGCAATGCGAGGAAGAGCAGTGCCAGGCCGCTCTGCGCGGCGGTCGCGTCGAACTGCGCGATGTAATACGCTGCGGCATACATCGTCACCGAGAAGATCGGCACGCCGGAGAGAAAGGCGATCGCGTAGGTGAGCGCGGGCCCGCGCTGGCGCAGCAGCGCCGGATCGATCAATGGATCTCCGCTGCGCCGCTCCCAGGCTGCCAGCGCGACGACGCAGCCCACCGAGCCGGCAAGCCAGACCGCGGCCAACACGGCGGTCGCGTTGGCCGCGGCCATGATGCAGCCCGCGAACGCCGCGATCAGCGCGACCGCGATCCCGTCGAAACCGACGCGCTCGCGGCGCGGCCCGTCCGCTGGCAGACCGAGCGCGAGCGCAAGCGTGATGACCGCGAGCGGGATATTAATCCAGAAGATGAGATGCCACGGGTACGCGAGGTTGAGATGCAGGCCCGCGTCGACGAGCAGGCCGCCGAGCACGGAGCCGATGACCGCCGCGAGCGCGAACGCGCCGTAGATCAGCCCGAGCGCCGCGCCCTGCTTGCGTTCGGGGACCTCGTCGCCGACGATGGCGGTCGCCGCCGGCTGCACCGCGCCCGCGCCGAGCGACTGCACGATGCGGCCGATGACGAGCACGACGAGCGACGTCGAGAGCGCGCACACGAGCGAGCCGATGCCGAAGACGACGATGGCGGCGATGAAGATCCGCTTGCGCCCCTTGGCATCGGAGAGCCGTCCGGCGATCGGCTGCGCGATGAGCGAGCCGGTGGCGTACGCGGCGATCACCCAGCCCAGATCGGCGAGCCCGATGCTCAAGGACGCGGCGATCGCCACCAGCGACGGCCCGATCACCGTCATCTGGAGCGCCCGCATGAACATGCCGAGGACCAGCGGCGAGAGCGTGCGCGCCGGCCGGTACGCGTGGGCGGCTAGGGTCACACGCCGGGACCGTGTCCGAGCCGGTCGATGACCATCGCCGCGAACAGCAGCGCGAGGTAGAGCATGGAGAACTTGTACATCGAGAGCTCGCTCGCGGGAGAGCCGACGCGCACGACGCGCGCGGCGTAGGCGAGGAACAGCCCGTTGAGCACGAGCGCGCACACAAGGTAGATGATCCCCATGACGTGCAGCGGCGTCAACACGAGCGTCATGGCGACGAGCGCGAAGCTGTATGCGACGATGTGCCGTTTGGTCACCGCGTCACCGCGCACCACCGGCAGCATCGGCACACCGACCTTCGCATATTCGCCCTTGGTGAGGAGCGAGAGCGCCCAGAAATGCGGCGGCGTCCACAAGAAGATGATGAGGAACAAGGCGAGCGCGGTCACCCCGAGGTGGCCGGTCACCGCCGCCCAACCGACGAGCGGGGGCACCGCACCCGCCGCGCCGCCGATGACGATGTTCTGCACGCTCGTGCGCTTCAGCCACAGCGTGTAGACGCCTACATAGAAGAGGATGCCGCACAGCGCGAGACCCGCGGCGAGCAGGTTCACCATCAGCGCGAGCACCGCGAATGACGCGACGCCCAGCGCCACGCCGAAGAGGAACGCGTGCTCCGGTACGATGCGGCCGCTCGGGATCGGCCGTGCCTGCGTCCGCTTCATCACCGCGTCGATGTCGCGGTCGAAGTACATGTTGAGCGCGCCCGATGAGCCGGCGGCGAGCGCGCCGCCCAGCAGCGTCCAGCACACCAGCGCGAGCGGCGGCAGGCCGCCCTGCGCCACGAACATCGCCATGAGCGTGGTGAACAGCAGCAGCGACATCACCTTCGGTTTGGTGAGCGCGAGGTAGTCGAGGACGGTGGCGCCGCCGATCGTGATGTCGAAAGTGCTCATGTCGTGTAGGCCGCGTATGCCAGGACGACGAGCGAGGCGAAGGTGAGCGCGCCGTTGGCTTGGTGCACGGAGCGAAGAATCGGTTCGAGGCCTGAGATCACCGTGGCCACACCCAGCGCCACCTGCGACGTGCCGAGCACGAGGGAAAGCGTCGCGAGACGCTTCACCTGAGGCCGCCCGGGCCGCTCACGCAGCGCCATGATCGCGGCGGCGACGATGAGCGCGAATGCGAGATACGCGAACATGCGATGGCCCATGTGGATCTGTTCTGCGATCGTCTGCGGCGGGCCCCAGCCGTAGCACAGCGGGAACTGCGTGCACGCGAGGCCGGCGTTCGAGGCGCTCATGTAGCCCGCGGCGAGGATGGCGAAAAAGGTGAGGATCGCGGCGGAGACGGCCAGCCGCGCGAAGACCATCATCATCACCGATGGTCTCTCACCGGCCGCTGGCGACGTGCTGCCGGCAAGCCGCGCGAGATACCACACCATGAGCAGGCTGACGAACGTGAGAATGCCCAGACCGAGATGCGCGGCGACGCTCGGCGGATTGTTGGCGTACGCGATGGTGAGCGCGCCGACGACGATCTGTGCGGCCAGCAGCCCGAGGCAGAACCACGAGGCGCGCCATGCCGCAGGCCGTTCGCGCCGCGCCCGCATGGCCGCGATGAACGTCGCCACGATCAGCAGGGTGAGCACGACGGCGCCGTAGCGGTGGGTCCATTCGTAGACGACGCTATCGTTGAGCGCAGGGAACCAGACGCCGCGGCAGCGCGGCCAGTCCGGACAGGTCATGCCGGCGCCGTTGATCCGCACGATGCCGCCCCACACCACCAGCACGAAGGCGAAGATGGCCGACGCGAGACTGGTGAACCGAAGCACGGTCACTGACGTGGACGCTTGGGGCGGGGCGTTCATCATGCGTCGCTTTGAGTCGGACGAGGCGCTTTCCCGTCCCCGAAGATGACCTATGTCGCGAGATCATGCCTGCAGGTGCAACGCCGCGTCCGTGGCAACTCGCTCCACGTGTCTTCCGTGGCGCTCCCCGCCCCGATCCGCTTGAGCGGCGCTATCCGCGTGCCCGGCGACAAGTCGATCTCGCATCGCGCGGTCTTATTGGCGGCGCTCGCGCATGGCTCGACGAGCGTGCACGGCTCCAACCGGGGCGAGGATGTGCTCGCGAGCGTCGCCGCGCTGCGCGCGCTCGGTGTCGTCGTCAAAGACGACGGCGCAGTGGTCACTGTGGAGGGCACCGATCAGTTCCGCGACCCCGCCGCCCATCTCGACTGCGGCAACTCGGGGACGACCATGCGGTTGCTCATGGGGATGCTCGCCGGCCGCGTCAACGCGACGCTCGACGGCGACGACAGCCTGCGGCGGCGGCCGATGGAACGCGTCGCCGAGCCGCTGCGCGCGATGGGCGCGGACATCGCATGCGCGCAGGGCGGTGTGCCGCCAGTGCGCATCAGTCGCACCTCCGCACGGCTCAAGGGGCTCACGCACGAACTCCCTGTGGCATCCTCTCAGTTGAAATCCGCGCTCCTGCTCGCAGGTCTGCACGCCGAGGGCGCCACCATGGTGACGAGCCTGCTTCGCAGCCGCGATCACACCGAGTTGATGCTTCAGGCCATGGGCGCCTCCATAAGACCTGGACCGCAGACGGTGACGATACGGCCCCGCGCACTGCAGGCGCTGGGCACGTATGAGGTCCCTGGCGACATCTCAAGCGCGATGTACTTCATCGCGGCCGCTTCTCGCGTCCCCGGAAGCCGCATCTCGGTCATCGGCGCCGGCATTAACCCCACGCGCGCCGCCGGGCTGGACATCATGCGTGACATGGGCGCGCACATCGGCATCCGCTCGTTGCAAGAGCGCCACGGCGAGCCGTCCGCCGACATCGAGGTCTCGCATTCAGGCTCGCTGGCGAACGTGACCATCGACCCCTCGCGCGTCCCCGATTGCATCGATGAGCTGCCGCTGCTGTGCGCGGTCGCAGCCACAGCGGCGGGCACCTTCGTCGTGCGCGGCGCGGCGGAGCTGCGCGCCAAAGAGTCCGATCGCATCGCGTCCACGATCGCACTGCTGCGCGCCTTCGGCGTCGCGGTGAGCGAGCTGCCCGACGGCATCTCCGTGCGGGGCGGCAGACCGCTACGGCCGCCGCAGCGCATCGGCACCGGCGGCGATCATCGCATCGGGATGACGGCCGCATTTCTGGCGGCGGCGGCAGGCGCACCGATCGTCATCGAGGACGCGGAGTGCATCGCGACGTCATATCCCGGTTTTGCCGCAGACTGGCGCGCTGCGTTGGGCGCGGCCTGACCCCGCGATAGAGCGTCAGGCGGGCCAGAGATCCTCGCCTGCGACCAGCAAGCGCGCGCCGGATAACGCGACGTCGAGATTGAGCGATGAGGCGTTCGCACCACCCATGTAGCGGTTCTCGCCGAACGAGACGAACGCCGCACCGCCGACATGCTCGTCGATCAGCGTCCAGCCGAGCGGCGTCGTCAGGCGTGGATTGAGCCCGAGGCCGATGTGGCCGATGCGCCGCGGCTCTCCGCTGTGCGAATCCAGGAACCGCTCGAGCTCGCGCGCGCCACTGCCCTCGATCGCGTGCACCCGGCCCGCGACGAAATGCAACGTGACATCGACGGCGTCCAGCATGCGGGGTACCCACAGCGTGCCGGCGGCGCTCTCCTCGACGACCGCAGTATAGATCGACCCAGCCGGCAGATTCGAAACGATCGCGCCGTTACGGCGATCCTCGGCGTCGATGATCCCATCGTCGGCATGCCATATGCGGCCGCGCGTCGACGCGGTCAGCACGCAGTCGTTCGGCGTGCGGATCGTCAGCGTTTCGCCGGCCCTCGCGCGACGCAGCACGGGGTCGATGACGGACTGGATCGTCGCCCGATCCAGGTCGATAGCGGCGAGCACGGCGTCTTCCACTTCTGCTAAGGAGCGCTTGGCCGCGCTCGTTCTCGCTTCGGTCGGGACGGCGCACAGGATGAACGGTAGCCCGCGCGACTCTTCGATCGCGATCACCGCGGCCATCGCTTGTCTGGTTTCTGCTGCCGGCCTGATGCCGGCCCCCGTATCGAATGCCAGGACCGCGTGCGCCTCCTTCATCCTGTCGATACGCTCGGCCAGCGCCGCGGGGTCGTCGGCCTCGACGTACGCCGTCACATGCCTTCGGCCGGCGGCCTCGAGCAGTGCCGCCAATGCTTCATCGCACCCCGCCGGGAGGGCGTGCACGTACACAAGCGCATCGGCGCGCAGATCGAGACCTTCGACGATATGAGAGGCGATCGAGCGCCAGCGCGCAGCCCTGGAATCGCTATCCACGCTCGGACGCCGGGCGCCGCGGGACTCCGGTCAGCGCCGCGAGTCGGCGAGGATACCGCGCAGCCACGGGATCGCCGTCATCAACGCGCGCACGAGCCCGGTTTGCGGCTCCCGGATGAGAGCGACGATCGTCATCAGCGCCGACTGGAGCGTCACAATCGCTGCGCCGAGCGCGCGCATGCTCTCGCCCAGCTCCTGGATGTCGGCCGTCGCTCGCTCGATCACCGCCCTCTGCCGCGCGAGCCAATCTGCTTCCAGGACACGATGCGCCGCCGTCATCGATGCGAGCCGGAGCTGTATCGCGCGCGCGCGCACGACGACCAGCACCGCCGCAGCGACGACGGTGACGAGGCCGAGCGACGCGCAGATCAGCGCGAACATAGCCGCCATTTAGGAACCCTTTCCGCTCGGCTTGGCGTCGGGCTTGGGCTTGCTCGTCGGCGCAGCGGGCGCGGCTTTGGCGTCGGTCTTCGGCGCGCTCGCGGTCTCGCTCGGCTTCGCGGCCGGCGTGCTGCCGTCGCCCTTGGCCGGCGCGCCGCCCTCGCTTTTAGCCGGTGCGCCTTCGCCTGAGCCTGCTTTCTGCGCCGTCTTCGCGGCGTAGTCGGTCTTATGGAAGCCGGAGCCTTTGAACACCACGCCGACCGGATAGAACACGCGCTGGAGCTGGCCGCCGCACGTCGGACATTTCGTAGGGCGCTCGGCGTTCACTCCATGTTCGATCTCGTGGGTCGTGCCGCACTCCTTGCAGCGATAGTCGTACTTCGGCATCAGGCGAGAAGTGGTTCATTTGCGCTCGCTCGTCCGAGGTCCTCGGCCTCCACATCTTCGAGCATGTTCTTGAGGTTGCGCGCCGATTCGTGCAGCTCGCGTGCGAGGGCGGGCTTGGTGAAGAGCGCGCTGCGCAGCGCGCCGAGCGCGCCGCCGAACACCGGATAGCCCACCGCGCAATGCACGCGCGTTCCGTCACGCCGCTGTTCGAAGCGGAACTCGATCCGCCGCGCCGCGGAAAGACTGCCTTCGAGCCAGACGAAGGCCTTGGGCACGAAACGGATGACGTCGAACGATTCGCGCCAACGCCGCTTGCCGCTGCGCAGGCACAGCCATACCTCCTGCTCGGCCGCGAGATCGGGTCCGGCGTCGTCCTCGGCGCGGTGCGCCGACACGACGAACGAGAGCCACGTCGGCCAGCGCGCGACATCCGCGACGTAGCCGAAGACGCGCTCCACCGGCAGCGCGATGTCGATGCTCTGCTTGCACACTGCCTTCATGTCATCCACCTCCGGTCCGCCACGCGTGCGCCACAGAAGATTGCTCCATGCACGCGAGGAAAACGGCGTCCATGCTGCGCATCAGGGTCGCCGCACTGTGCGTCGCCGACGGCAAGGTGCTCCTCGCCCGGCACGTGCGCGGCGGCCACACCGCCTATCTGCTGCCCGGCGGCGGTCTCGAGCCAGAGGAGACCGCGCCGGTCGCGCTCGCGCGCGAACTGCGCGAGGAGGCGGGCGCAGGCTGCGATGTGGGGGAGCTCGCGTATGTGATCGAGACGCTCGCGCCCAGCGGCGAACGTCATCTCGTGCAACTGGTCTTCTGGGTCACGTTGCAGGAACCGATCGGGCGCTCGAGCGACCCGCGCGTCGCCGATTGCGCGTGGCATCCGATCGCCGCGCTGCGCTCCTTGCCGGTCCATCCGGACGCCGGAGCGGCGCTCGCCGACGACCTCGAAGCGAAGGCCGCCGGCGTGCGCTATATCCTTGCGCCCTACCGCGAGTAACGTAGGAACGCGGGGACCTCGATCTCGTCCATGTTCACCGGCTTGACCTTCTCGATCTCGCCGACGCCCACGACGCGCTGCTTCTCCCGCGCGCGCGAGCCGAAGCCGGTCGCGAGCACGGTCACGCGGACCTCGCTGTTCATGTTCTCCTCGATGGTGGCGCCGAAGATGACTTCGGCATCGGGGTCCACCGCCTTGGAGATCAGTTCGGCCGCCTCGTTGACCTCGTACATCGACAGATCCGGTCCGCCATAGATGTTGAAGATCACGCCGCGCGCGCCGTCGATCGTCGCCTCGAGCAGCGGGCTCGAGATGGCTTTGTGCGCCGCGTCCGCCGCGCGGTTCTCGCCCGAGCCCTTGCCGATGCCCATGAGCGCCGAACCCGCGTCTGTCATGACGCGCCGCACGTCGGCGAAGTCGAGATTGATCAATCCCGGCTGCGTGATGAGATCGGTGATGCCCTGGATGCCCTGGCGTAGCACGTCGTCGGCGCTGCGGAACGCCTCGGTGAGCGGCGTGCGCTTCTCGATGATCGAGAGCAGCCGGTCGTTCGGGATGATGATGAGCGTGTCGACCTTCTGCTCCAGCTCCGCGATGCCGCGTTCGGCGATCTGCGCGCGCTTGCGCAGCTCGAAGCCGAACGGTTTGGTCACCACGCCGACTGTGAGCGCACCGGCGCCGCGCGCCATCTCGGCGACGATCGGCGACGCGCCCGTGCCCGTGCCGCCGCCCATGCCGGCGGCGATGAACACGAGGTCGGCGCCCTCGACGAGCATCGCGAGGTCCTCTTTCGACTCCTCGGCGGCTTGACGGCCGATCTCCGGATCGGCGCCCGCGCCCAGCCCACGCGTCAGATTCTGGCCGATCTGCAACGTGTTCTCGGTGCGCGAGTTCTTGAGCGCCTGCACGTCGGTGTTGATGGCATAGAAGTCGGCGCCTCTGATGCCCGCGTCGACCATGCGGTTGACCGCATTGGTGCCGCCCCCGCCCACGCCGATGACCTTGATGCTCGCCATGTGCTCCGGCACGTAGCGCCGATTGTCAGTCATTCCAGTATCCCCCTGGCTCATAGCCTAAAGACCTGTTCCCACCACGTCGAGACGCGCGACCATGTGCCTCGACCGTTCGTGCGCGCCGTTTTGTCGCCGCCATCGCTGGCGGCGCCGAAGAGCACGAGCCCGACCGCGGTGGCATAGGCCGGGCTTTTGATGGTTTCTGTGAGACCGCCGACGTGCATCGGATAGCCGATGCGTGCCGGTAGATCGAAGTAGTCCGACGCGAGCGCGTCGAGGCCGGCGAGCTGTGCGCCGCCGCCGGTGAGCACCAGTTCCGCGAGCATCACCTCGGGCGGGCAGTTCTCGGACAGGTTGGCGCGCACCATCTTGAAGATCTCGGTCATGCGGGCGACGATGATCTGGCGCAGGAAATGCTTGCTCGCGCCGCGGCTCGTGCGGCCGGACAGCGCCTTGACCTCGAAGGTCTCCTGATCGAGATCCGTCGACAGGTCGGTCGTGCCGTAGACGTGCTTGATGTTCTCGGCCTCTTGGAAACTCGTCTTGAGGCCCAGCGCGATGTCGTTGGTGACGATATTGCCGCCCACCGGCACGGTCCACGTGTGGTACACGCCGCCACCCCAGTACACCGCGAGGTCCGTCGTGCCGCCGCCGATGTCGAGCAAGGCGACGCCGGCGTTGCGCTCTTCAGGCAGCAGCACAGCGGCGCCCGATGCGAGCGGTTCGAAGACGATGCCTGCCGGCTCGACGCCGGCGCGATGCACGCACTTGAGCACGTTGGTGACAAAAGATGTACCCGCCGTGACGACGTGCGTATCCACCTCGAGCCGGCCGCCCGCCATGCCGACGGGATCGGTGATGCCGTTCTGGCCGTCCACCACGAATTCGCGCGGCAGCGTATGGATGATCTGCCGGTCCGCCGGCACGCTGATGATCGTGCTCGCGTCCACCACGCGCTTGACGTCGAGCGGCGCTACCTCGCGCTCGTCGCCGCCGACCGCGACGATGCCGTGCGTGTTCTGCGACTTGACGTGTTCGCCGGTGACGCCGACGAACGCCGACTGCACGTTGACGCCCGCCATCCGCTCGGCGGTCTCGATGGCCGCTTCGATCGACTTCACCGTCTCCTCGAGATCGGTGACGACGCCCTTGCGCAGCCCGAGCGACGGCGCCACGCCGAAGCCGATGATATCCATCGTCCCTTGCGGGCTCTGGCTCGCGATCACCATCGCAGTTTTCGTCGTGCCGACATCGAGACCGGCGACGATATCGTTACGCGCCAACGAAAGACCTCACCGATTGTCCACAGGGCTGTGGATAACCCCGCCAAAGAACGCGCTCGGCGACCCCAAGGTCGCCGTGTTCGTTCCAACATGAACGCATTCCAAGCGAACATCGAGTTCCCTGCACTCGCGAAATGTTCGCCGAAAAAATTTTTCTCATCTGTATTGCACCGTCGGCGCGTTCGTGCTGCGCACGTCGACGTACGCGACGTCGTCGGGGCGCGCGAGCCGCTTCTCGATCGCGGTGAAGAGCGCGACCTTGCGTTCGAGTTCGTCGAGGTCGCCGAACACGACGTGCAAGTTGGACGCCGTCACCGCGGTGATGCCGCGCGCCGAATCGATCTGGACCTCCACCACGTGGACGCCGAGGGCTGCCAAGCGGCTGGCGGCGGCGAGCGCGTCGAGGATGTGAGGCTCGTGCAGCTGGCTGCCCACCGCGTCCGCCTCGGGCGGCAGCGGCAGCACGGTGAGGATCGGCAGGCCGGCATCCTTCGGGTTGTTCGTGTCGACGTCGAGGACGCGCGCATCGGCGTCGAGCAGAGCGACGCCGCTGCCCGGGGTGCCCGGCGCAAGGGTCAAGCGCGCTGCCGGCGTGCGCTCGACGACGGCGATCGAGACCTGGTTCGGCCACGCGCGCCTGATGCTCGCGCCGGCGACCCACGGCAGCTCGTCGATGCGCCGCTCGGCGGCGCCCGTGTCTAGCAGCCAGATGTCGCGGCCAGCCGGCAGCGCCGCCGCGCTGAGCACGAGCGTGCTGCCGGTGCGCTCCGCACCGGTCACCGAGACCTCTCCGAGCGCCAAGCGGGGATCCGCGACCAGCAGGCTGACGCCGTAGGCGAGCCCGCCCGCCACAGCGAGGAAGACAAGGGAGATGCCCAGCTTGCGCCACGCCGCGCCGCCGCCCACCGTATTGCGCTTCTTGCGCGCCGCGGGCTTAGCCAACGGCTTGTCCGTTCGCGAGCACTTCGAGCGCTTCGGCCACGCCGCACTTGTCCTGCGATGCGACCACCCGCTGGGCAGCCGCTCTGGCCGCCGGGGAAGCGTTGCCCACCGCAAAAGAATGGCCGGCCGCCCGCAGCATCGGCACGTCGTTATCCCCGTCGCCGATGGCAGCCAGGTCCGCGATCTCAAGGCCCATCGACTTCGCCAGCCAGCCCAGCGCGTGGCCCTTGTCAGCGGAAGGATCCGTCACCTCGAGGTAGTGCGGCAGGCTTCTGAAGACTTGAGCCGAGTCGCCCAGCGAGGCCGCCAGTTGCGGGAGGTACTCGGCCACGCGCGCCGGAGTGTCGATCGCGAGCACCTTCATCGGGCCGGTCTCGTCGGGCGGCGCGCCGTCGAGCAGCAACCGGAGGTCGTCGACCATGACCGGCTCGACGCGCGAGAGCTCGAGATAGCCGCGCGCGGCGTCGTTCATCTGATCGAGATAGAGCCGGTCGCCGAAGTACAGCTGGAGATGGAAGCCCGCCGCCTTGAGCTCATCGTAGGCGAGCAGCGCGATCGGCGCCGGCAGCGGCTGCGAGTACACGCGCGCGCCGCTCGCGGCGTCGTAGATGGCCGCGCCGTTCAGCACGATCATCGGCCCGAGCAGCCGCAGCTCGTTGGCGAACGGGCGCGCGGCGGAGAACAGGCGCCCGCTCGCGAGGCATACCGTCGAGCCGAGCGCACCGATGCGCTCGATCGCCTGCCGGTTGCGCTCGTCGATGGTCAACGATGGCCCGATGAGGGTCCCGTCGAGGTCGATCGCGATGAGCGCCGGCGGCTTCACGCCGCGCCTCGGATCTTCGCAACATCTGTGGTGGACCGATCTTTAGATCGCTCCTCCCAGACGTTGTGCTCGCCGAAGAGCGCGGCCAGCTCCGCCTGCAATTCCGGCGTGATCGCCACTGCTCGCTGCAGCGGCCGGCCGTCCCCCGCACCGGCGGCGTGCAACACGATGCGACCCTCGCCGGCGCCCGCGGCGAGCACGACGTCGCGCAGCCGCACGAGGCGGTGCGCGTCGGCCGCATCGCCGAGCATGCGCACGTGCAGCGCCGGCACGACATCTCCCGAGCTTCGCTCGGGCACTACATCGAGGCCGACCGAGGTTCGCTCGGGCACTGCGTCCGCGCGAGCGGGTGATATGACCCGCGCCTTTTCGAACGGCCACGCCTCGACCGCCTGGAGGCTCAGCTCCACGCGCTCTTCTTCTCCGCCCTCTTCCAGCGGCACGGCCACGAGCGGCTTACCCGGTGCGCGACGTTCCTTGACGCGGCCCTTGATGACGACGATGGCATCGACCGCGAAGATCGGCGCGAGCTCCGCGTACCACTTCGGAAAGACGACCGCCTCGATGAATGAGGTCTGATCCTCAAGCCGGGCGATGAGCATCTGGTCGCCGGCCTTGGTGATGACGCGGCGCGCCGAGGTGATGACGCCACCTACGGTCGCCATCTCGTCTTCGTCCGTCTCGCGCAGCGCCGCGATGCTCGATGTCGTCCGCCGTGCCAGGTCGGCCGCCTTGTCGGCGAGCGGGTGGCCGGAGATGTAGACGCCGATCGCTTCCTTCTCTTGCGCCAGACGTTGTGCGGGCGAGACGTCGGGCACCGTTGGCAGCGCGGGTGGCGGCATCGGCGCACCATCGTCGCCGCCGAACAGCGATGTCTGGCCGAGTTCGCGCTCCTGCGTGATCTGCTGGCCGTAGTCGAGCGCGCCGTCCAAGCCCGCGAGCAGCGCGCTGCGCCCGCCGAACGCGTCGAGCGCACCGGCTTTGATGAGCGATTCCAGCACGCGCCGGTTGACCTGCCGGCCGTCGACCCGCGCGCAGACGTCGGCAAGCGACTCGAAGCGCTTCTCTGCGCGCCGGGCGATGAGTTCGGCGATCGCGCCTTCGCCGACATTGCGCACTGCGCCGAGGCCGAAGCGGATCGCGCCGTCGCTCACCGTGAAGTCGGTGCCCGACTCGTTGACGTCCGGCGGCCGGATCGGCACTTTCATGGTCGCGCATTCCGCCAGGTATTCCGCCACCTTGTCGGCGTTGTTCTTCACCGACGACATGAGCGCGGCCATGAACGCCAGCGGATGGTTCGCCTTGAGCCAGGCGGTGCGGTAGGCGAGCAGACCGTAGCACACCGAGTGCGCCTTCGGGAAGCCGTAGCCGGCGAAGGGCTCGATGAACTGCCAGATCTTGCCCGCGAGAACTTCGTCGGTGCCGTTGCGCACGCAGCCCTCGATGAACTTGGCGCGCTCGACCGGGATCCGTTCTTTGATCTTCTTGCTGATGACCTTGCGCATCTCGTCCGCCTGACCCGCCGTGTAGCCGGCGATGTCGCGACAGATCTGCATGATATTTTCCTGATAGACCGCCACTCCGTACGTCTCGGCGAGGATCGGCTCGAGCTTCGGATGCAGATAGGTGATCTTACGCTGCCCGTGTTTGCCCGCGACGAAGTCGTTGATCCACTCCATCGGACCGGGCCGGTACAGCGCCACCATCGCGATGAGGTCTTCGATGCACGTCGGCTTGAGCTCGGCGATGTAGCGCCGCATGCCGGCGCTCTCGAGCTGGAAGATGCCGGTCGTATGCCCGGACGACAGCTCGGCGTACGTCTTGTGATCGTCGAGCGGGATGTCTTCGATGCGGAACGCCGCGTCCAATGTCCGCCGGATCTCCGCGCTCGCCCGGTCGATCACCGTGAGCGTGCGCAGGCCGAGGAAGTCCATCTTGAGCAGGCCGACCTTCTCGACCCAATCCATGGAGTATTGCGTGTTGACGTCGTCGTCGCCGAGCCGCACGAGCGGCGCGTGATCGGTCACCGGGCCCGGCGCGATGACGACGCCGGCGGCGTGCGTCGAGGCGTGGCGCGCAAGCCCCTCCACCCGCATCGCGGTGTCGAGCAGCTCGCGCGCGCGCGCGTCGCGATGGTAGATGACGTTGAGCTCGGGCACGCCGTCGATCGCCTGGCGGATTGAGATCGGGTTGGTGGGGATGTTCGGGATGAGTTTGGCGATGCGATCCACGTCCGCGAGCGGATGGGCCATGACGCGTCCGACATCGCGCACCGCGGCGCGAGCCGCCATGGTGCCGAAGGTGACGATCTGGGCGACGTGGTCCGCGCCGTATTTCTGGCGCACATAGTCGATGACTTCATCCCGGCGCTCGTAGCAGAAATCCGTGTCGATATCCGGCATCGAGATGCGCTCGGGGTTGAGGAAGCGCTCGAAGAACAGGCCGTAGCGCAGCGGATCGACGTCCGAGATGCGCAGCGCGTATGCGACGATGCTGCCGGCCGCCGAGCCGCGCCCCGGCCCCACCGGGATGCCCTGCTCGCGCGCATAGCGGATGAAATCCCACACGATGAGGAAGTATGAGGCATAGCCCATGCGGTTGATGATGCCGAGCTCGTACTCCATGCGCTCCACTTGCTCGGGGGCCGGCTCGCCGTAACGCTCGCGCAAGCCCACCTCGCACAGCGAGCGCAGGTACTTCTCCGCGTCGCCCTCGCCCGCCGGCACGGGGAACTGCGGCAAGGCGAAGGTCTTGGATTCGAGATCGAAATCGACCATCTCGGCGACGTCGAGCGTCGCGTCGCAGGCGTCGGGCTCGCCGGCGAACAGCTCGCGCATCTCCTCCGCGGACTTGAAGTAGAAATCGTCGCCCTCGAAGCGCAGGCGGTCGGTGTCGGCGACCATGCGTCCGGTGCCGATGCACAGCAGCACGTCGTGGGCGGGCGCGTCGTCGCGCGCGAGGTAGTGCGAGTCGTTGGTGGCGACCGCCCTGACGCCGAGCTCTTTGGACAGCCGCAGGAGTTGGGCGCGCACCTTGTCCTCGGCGGCCATGTGGTGATGGTGCAGCTCGAGAAAGTAGCGGTCGCCGAAGATCGCGCGGTAGTCGCGGATCAGCTCGCGTGCGTGCGGCTCGTCATCGTGCAGCAGCGCCTGTTGCACGCCGCCGCCGAGGCAACCCGACAGCACGACCAACCCCTCCTGGTGCTGCGCGAGCAGATCGAGGTCGATGCGCGGCTTGTAGTAGTAGCCTTCGAGGAAGCCCGCGGAGACGAGCTTGAGCAGGTTCTTATAGCCGACGCGATTGGCGGCCAGCACGGTGAGGTGATATTCGTCGCGCTGGCTGCGGTCGAGACGGCCGCGCGGCGCGACGTACATCTCGCAGCCGATGATCGGCTTGACGCCTTTGGCTTTGGCGGCGAAATAGAACTCGAGCGCGCCGTAGAGCACGCCGTGATCGGTGAGCGCCAGCGCCGGCATACCCCGCTCGGCAGCCGCCGTGACCAAGTCTCCCACCCTGCAAGCGCCGTCGAGCAGCGAATACTCGCTATGGACGTGCAGATGGACGAAGCTTTTGCTCACCGGACGCTAGGCAAACACATGTTCGCTGCTCTATTTCAGCACCGTGGGGGTACGCCCTTGTGGACGCCCTGCGAACGACTTGTGAACCGCCCCCAATACTTGTGGATGAAAGCCGCAAAGCTGTGCAGCGATGAGGCGTAGCGCGAAATGTAGCGGCAGCCTGCCACCGCACGCCGCCGCGGCGCAGGAGGGCCTGGCGGGGCGTGGTAAGCCATCATTTTCCACCATACCTATATAGAAGGAACCAGCGCGCTCGATGGCTCTGCTCACCGGTGCTTCCCTGGGGCTCGAATCGTTCGGCGTCGGCCCTGTCGCGATCGCCCATCGCAACCTCTCCGTGCCGGCGTTGTTCGAGGCGGCGATCCGCCGTGACGAAGGCCTCGCCGCCGCTGCAGGCCCGCTGGCCGTCAAGACAGGCAAGCACACCGGCCGCTCCCCCCAGGACAAGTTCTTCGTCGAGGAGCCTGGCAGCCAGGGCCATATCGACTGGGGCAAGACGAATAAGCCGTTCGACAAGGCCAAGTTCGAGGCGCTGCTCGCCCGGGTGGACGGCTACTTGCGCGACAAGGAGGTCTTCGTCACCGACGCCTTCGCAGGCGCGGAACCGGCCTACCGTCTGCCCGTCCGCATCGTCACGACCAAGGCGTGGCACAGCCTCTTCGCCCGCCATCTCTTCATCGACCCGACGCCGGCCGAACTCGCGACGTTCGCGCCGCAGTTCGCGGTCGTCGACGCTTGCGATTTCCTCGCGGTGCCCGAGCGCGACGGCACCCGCTCCGAGACCTTCATCATCGTCGACTTCAGCCGCAAGCTCGTGCTCATCGGCGGCACGACGTATGCCGGCGAGATCAAGAAGTCGGTGTTCACCATCATGAACTACCTGCTGCCGCTGCGCGGCGTCATGCCGATGCACTGTTCGGCCAACGTCGGCGCGTCGGGCGACGTCGCCGTCTTCTTCGGCCTCTCCGGCACCGGCAAGACCACGCTCTCAGCGGATCCGGATCGCGCCCTCGTCGGCGACGACGAGCATGGCTGGAGCGATTCTGGCGTGTTCAATTTCGAGGGCGGCTGCTACGCGAAGGTGATCAATCTCTCCGCCGAACTCGAGCCGCAGATCTTCCCCACGACGCGCACCTTCGCGACCGTGCTGGAAAACGTCGTCATCGACGAGCAGACGCGCGAGTTGGATCTCGCGGACGACTCGCTCACCGAGAACACGCGCGCCGCATACCCGCTCACCGCCGTGCCGAACATCGTGCCGTCGGGGCGCGCGGGTCACCCGAACCACATCGTCATGCTCACCTGCGACGCGTTCGGTGTCTTGCCGCCGATCTCGCGCCTCACCGTGCCGCAGGCGATGTACCACTTCCTCTCCGGCTACACGGCCAAAGTCGCCGGCACGGAAAAAGGCGTCACCGAACCGCAGGCCACCTTCTCGCAGTGCTTCGGCGCGCCGTTCATGGTGCATCCGCCTATGGTGTACGCCGGACTGCTCGGCGAGAAGATCGGCAAGCACAAAGTCGATTGCTGGCTGGTGAACACCGGTTGGAGCGGCGGCCCGTTCGGCGTCGGCAAGCGCATGAAGCTGCCGTACACCCGCGCCATAATCAAGGCAGCGCTCACGGGGCAGCTCGCCGACGTGCCGTGCATCGCGGATCCGATCTTCAACGTCGCCGTGCCCACGAGCGTGCCCGGGGTTCCGGCAGAGGTGCTGCAGGCCCGCGCGACGTGGAGCGATCCCGCGGCGTACGATCGCAAGGCGAGGGAGCTCGCGCAGCTCTTCGCCGCGAATTTCGAGCGCTTCGCTTCGGCTGCGACGCCGGAGATCTTGGCGGCCGCGCCGCGAACGACTTGATGTAGGGGCCGAGCTTCAGCTCGGCCCGCGGGAACGAAGGGTCGACCGAAAGGTCGACCCCTACATCGCCATCTAGGGTGCCGCGAGGTAGCGCGCGAGCACGTTGCCGTCGCCGATAAGCTCCAGCGTGTTGCCCGAGATCTGGAACGACGTCACCTCGCCGAGCGCCTTGAGATACGCCGCTTCGATGTCCTTTCCCGGCTGGCACGCCATCATCGTCGAGGCAAGCGCGGAGAAGCGCAGCGATTCGCCGCTCAACGTGTATCCGCCGGTGAACCGGTTGCAGCTGCCGTCGCCGCTGGCACGCTTGCTTGAAGCGTCCAACTCAAGCGTCGGCTTCTTCGCAAGCTTCGAGGCGTCGACTGCCAGCCCGTTGAGCTCGATCAGATCCCACAGCGTGCCCTCGAGCGGCGCCGCGGCCTGGAAACGCGCGACCGCTTTGCCCGCGCTCAACAGCTCGAGCGTGCCGCCGGTGATCCGGAACGAGGTGGTGGCGGCAAGCGCTTTGAGATAGGGCGCTTCGACGTTGTGCCCGGGCGGGCACGCCATCCGCGTCACCGCAGACTGGCCGAAATGCAGCGAGTCACCGCTGAGCGTGTAGTCGCCGGTCAGACGATTGCAGCTCGTGTCGCCGCTGGCCCGTTTGCTCGCGGCGTCGAGTTCGAGCGACGGCTTGCGCACGAGCAGCGACGCGTCGACGGGCGTGCCGTTGAGGTCCGACAGCTCCCACAGCGTGCCTTCGAGGCGCACCGGCGCGGGCGGCCTGCACGAACCTCCCTGCGTGACCTTGGCGAAGCGGTCCACCACGACGAACTCGCGCAAGCCGGCGCCGTCCGTGTTCGGCCGTTGCGCGAAATGCCCGTAGAACGTCGCGAAGAGCGGCGCACCAGGCGCGCTGCGCTGTTGCGCGTACGCCGATTCGAGCGCGCCGTTGTCTCCGAGCTGCGCGACCGGAAACCTCTCCATGGTGTTGCATTCCTGGAAGACTCCCGCGTCCGCCATGTATGTGTAGGTGCCGTGCAGCAGCATCGTATCGCTGATCGGGTCAACGACGTCGGTGCGGTGGAGGTCGAAATTGCCTTTGAACTCTCTGCCGGCGACGTCGAGCTGCCGCAACGTCTTGGCGTCGACGATCGCGTACTGGCGCGGCGTTTCCGTAGCGCCGTGCAGGAGCAGCTTCTTGCCGTCGTCGCTGACGTTCCAACGGCCGAGATCGAAGAAGTTGCTTAGATCCGCGTGCATCGAGCCGACGTACGTCTGGCGCATGAGAAAGGTCTTGTCGGCCCGCAGCGTGAGGGTCGTGCGGATGCCGGAGCAATCGGCGCACGGCGTCATGCCGTCGTAGGTGACGGGCAGCGCGCCGAGTGGCTCCTGATCCGCGCGCACGGCGGTTCCCGCGCACAGCAATACCGCCGCAGCGATCATCGACAATGCCAGTCGCGTCTTCACGATCCCCCTCCTGGAGAGCGCACCTCCGGCCGCCGCCGTCCGAGGGTCGCCGCGGCTGTGATTGGCGTTCGCGCGGCTACGGCCTGCCGTCGCTGCCTCTCGTCCAGGCCGCGTGTGAATCGAGCTGCTGATCCTGCCAAGCAGGCCGGGGCCTGATCGGTCCGCCGCACGGCAAGAAGCGCGCGTTGGGATCCGCCGCGGCGACGACGTATGCGCCGACGTCTTCGCACGGGAAATCGACCGGCAGGTCGGTCGACGCCCATGACAGCGCGGCCGGGTACTGCGCGTCGACGCTGAAGACGAGCGTCCGTCCGAAATGCAGCGGCGTCGTGTTGAAGAACAGCGCCATGACGAGCGAACCCGCGAGCGCATAGCGCGCGACGACCGGCTTGCTCCCCGAGAGCAGCGCTAACGCTGCGAACACCGCCGTGACGAGCGGGATCGTGTGATAGTCCCCCGCGCGATAGAGCCTGTACTCGGTGATCTGAGGCAGACGCACCAAGAAGATCTCGGCCACCAACGGCAGGCCCAGCAGCACCGCCAGCCAGCGATAGCCCAACGCCGCGAATGCGGTCGGCACGAGGATCTCCACCAGGAACGACAGCTGGTGGAACCAATCCGCCGGATCCGCGACGAGCGGCATGACCCATGGCTTCCAGCCGTGCGCGATGATGACGGCGTAGTAGACGAACAGGCTCACAAGCGACAATCCGACCAGGATCAGTCCGATGCGGCGATCGTACCACGCCGCCGTCGCCAGCCCGAACCAGATGAGGAAGAGCGCGATGTCTTCCTTGATGCCGAGCATGAGGCAGGTCAGTGCGATGACAGGGACCAGCGCCCGGTGCCGCGCGGCGATGATCAAACCGAACGCGAGCGGCGGCAGGAATTGCTCGGGCCGGAACTCGCCGTAGGCAAATCCCTGGATCGAGGGCGAGAGCAGATACGCCGCCGAGACCGCGGCGGCGATGGCAGGCTCGGCGCCGCTGTCGCGCGAGAGCGCGAAGAGCACGATCGCACCCGACGCCACGACCAACACCTGCACCACGATGAGCGCTTCCGCGCGCGGGAAGACGGCGACGACCGGCGCGACGGCGAGCACCAGCCACGAATCGTGATACGCGAGATGATTGCCGACGTCCACGCCGTTGTTGAG
Organism: Vulcanimicrobiota bacterium; assembly: GCA_963805945.1. GTDB lineage: Bacteria > Vulcanimicrobiota > Vulcanimicrobiia > Eremiobacterales > Eremiobacteraceae > JAFAHD01. Next base: position 204,579 of record CAWDVP010000006.1, read on the forward strand.
CGAGCCGCTGTGGACGAAGTTGGCGAGCATCTGCAGGTACATGCCGGTGTCCTGCGTCGCGCGCAGCGCGTGCAGCGCGTTGATGTCGAGCGGCACGTAGACGGCGAAGAAGACGATCGCGGCGCCGACGGCCACCAGCGTCCAGCGGCTCATCTGAGCCTCGTGTATGCGTGCACGTGGCCGTAGGAGCAGACCTCATGCAAGCGCCCATCTCCGAGCGCGGCTTTCAGCGCGGGTTGGATCTCGCGCTGATAGGTCACGTCCGTGCTGTCATCGGCATAGACGAGATAGTCGACTCCATCGGTGCGCTGCATCGTGGCGCGCGGATTCGCGGCGACCTGCGCGAGCCAGTCCTCGTGCGTCGACAGGCTGGCGCCCGGCGGCACGCACGCCATGGTCTGCCGAGCGGCGGGCACGTCCGCGTAGCCTTGCTTCAAGATGAAGACCGGATGCATCGGGTTCGCCGCCAGCGTGAAGACCGCGCAAGCCGCGAGCGCGAGGTTCGCCCACAGGCGCGATGCGGCCTCGCCGCGCGCGCCGAGGATGTGCACGAGCGCGGCCGCGGCGGCGATGACCATCCATGGCGCCCACAGCAGCTCGTAGTGCGCGCCCATCGTCCAGATCTTCTGATCGCTCGCGAGCAGGACGGAGGCAAGGCCCGGGATCGCCGCAAGCCCCCAGCGTGTCATGGTCGGCAGGAATACCAGCGGCGCCAACGCTTCGAGCAGATACGTGAGCCGGCCGGTCGTCAGCACGCCGCGCGCGAACTCCAACGGGTGCAGGAAGATAGCGCCGGCGACCGCCGCCGGGCCGGCGCCGAAGCTGTACTCATAGTACGCCCCGGGTGACCACGCGCCGTACAAGCGGTGCACCGAGTAGAAGTACGCGACGGTGACGGCCAGGGCTGCGACAGAGAACAGCGCTGCGGCGCGCGCGAGCCGCACCGGCTCTTGCGGCTGATCATCGAGCAGCCCTTTTGTACCGGGCGCGCGGCGACATGCCCATAGCGCCGCTGCCGCGGCGATGACCAGGAACTGGATGGTCACGTCTTCGCGCACGCACAACGCGAGCGCTCCCAGCAGCGCGAACGCCCACCAACGCCGCCGATCCGCCGCCCACACGACGCCGCTGGCGAGGATCGGGAAGAACGCGACCTCGTGGAAGTTATCGACGGCGCCCGAGGCGAGCGGCGGATACAGCAATGCGATCAGCCCGATGCGGGCCGCTATCCCGTCGCTCACATATGGCCGGACGAGTGCGAAGACGACGAGCGCGTTGGCGGCCACGAGGACGACTTGCGCGTATTGGAGCGCGAGGCCCGACCGCGCCACCGCCAGCAGCGGATACAGCAGCGCGAGGATCGGCGAGAAATGGACGACGAAGTGCGGCGGCCCCTCGGCGAATGATCGGAAGCCCGAAAACGCGCTGAGCACGACCTGCGTGAAGATGGCGGTGTCGGCGCCGATCGCCCAGTGCTCCCAGCGGATGGTCACGATCGCGCCGCAGAGCAGCGCGTACGCGCCCACGGCGATCCACACGACGCGCGCGCCCCACGTCATACCTGGCACGAGGCGGCATTGCGCGCCGCGGTGACGAAGTCCCGCGTGCGATGGACATCGTGATCGTCGGAGGGCCGCACTCGGGAGTCGGCAAGACGCTCGCAAGCGAGACCGCGCTGCGCGCGCTCGCCGGGCTCGGCTATGGCGCGATCAAACTCACCGTCGCCGACGGCGAACGCGACCCCGAGCACGACCACGGCTCGTCCGCGCTCACGGTCGCGCACGCGGCTGGGATCTGCGGCCGCGGCGCCTCGTGCGGCGTGTGCGAAACGGTCTCGACGGGCGTGCCCAGCCGGCTCATCGTCAATGAAGGCGCGATCCGCAAAGAGCCCACCGATACGTGGCGCCTTTCGAACGCCGGCGCCGTCTCGGTCGCGTGGGTGATCGCGCTACGTTCCGGCGCGCCGAGCGCCATCGTCGAAGCGCTTGCCTACCTGCATCGCAAAGGAGCGCGCGGCGCGGTCATCGAGGGCACGACGGCGCTCGATTTCATGGAGCCCGTCGCATCGGTCATGGTGGCGACCGACCCGGGTCGCGCATGGAAAGACGTCGCGCGCCGTCACGTCGCGCGCTGCGACATCGTGTTGCGCAACGTGCTGCCGTCCGCGCCAGGCGATTTGCCGGCCCCTCCGGAATTCGAAGCAGCGAATCCCACGCGCTGCGATCTCAGCGATCCTGCCGACGCGGGCACGCGCAATTACGTCGAGCGGCTGCGCGCGCTGGCCGCATACGCGAAAAGCCGGCCCTGAGGCCGGCTCTCTACGCACGTGGTCTGGGTTGTTACGTCCGCGGGCGTCCCCGCCCGTGGCGGGTGATGACCTCCGGGCGCGGCGGCGGCTCCTGGCCGGTGGCCTTGCACATCTCGTCCACGAAATAGTTCGCCGCCGACTCCGTCGAGCGCGCGTTGGCGGGATCGTATTGGCGGCGGATCGGGTCGTTGTCGGTATTGAGCTGGACGTCCCAGAGCTGGTTGGACCACGCCGCCGCGACGACGCGGTTCTTGTAGCTCGCGCTCTTGCCGTCCGAGCGCATTTTGGTCTCGCGCAGCTGCGACTTGATGTTCTGGAAGAAACTCTTGATATATTCGTCCGGTTCCACGCCTCACGTCCTCTTCTTGTCGGGGTCCTATTGCTTCGCCATATGGAATCCGGATTCCGTCTATGGATTCAGCGGCGGCCGCTCGGGTAAGGGCATGCGCCGTAGGCCGCCGGGGTAGGTCGTCGGATGCTCGCGCAGCCAGTCGTCCGACAGCACGGCGAGGTACTCGAAATTCTCCCAAATCGCGGCTTGCCCGGTGGCCAGGCGCGCGTCGACGAGCGCCCTCGAGACAAGCTTCCAATTGTTCGCGATGACCCAACTATACCTGTCCAAGAACAGGTCGGCGTCCACGATGCCTTGCTTGACGAGGATGCCCAACTCCTCATAGGAATTGCAGACCATGCTCACCGCACGACGTATCTCTTCGTATTCCGGGATCGGCGCAGGCGTTTCCCCGCGGTCTAACGCGGCATTGTATGTGCGGAACTTTGGATCGTCGCTCATCCCCGGCAGTTGGTGGCGGACGATCGCCTGGGCATCCGTGAACTGTTTGCTGCCGAGCTCCTCACCGATGGCGAGCATCGCGTTGATCTGATTCCCCGCCCGCAAGTGCCGCAGCTGCACCATGGCCGCGATCGCGGTCGCGGCGATGATGCAGACGGTGAGCAGCGACGCGAAGGCGTTGAGCATCTCCAGCGACATGGCCACCTCCGTATATGTGAATGCGGAGCGTGGTATCGCTCCGCATCTTTTGTCGTCCGACCGGCTCAGCCGCGGATCAGGTGGTGAGCAGCTCCAGCTGCGCCATCTCCGCCGCGTCGCCCTTGCGGATGCGCGTCCGGATGATGCGCGTGTAGCCGCCGTGCCGGCCCGCCAAGCTCGGCGCGATCTGATCGACCAGCTTCTTGGCGACCGCCTCGTCGGTGACGTAGGCGGACACCGCCCGGCGGCTCGCCAGGTCGGCCTTCTTGGCGCGCGTGATGAGCCGCGATGCGACCTTCGAGGTCTCCTTGGCGCGCACGACGGTAGTCTCGATCTTGCCGTGCGTGAAGAGCGAGGTGACCAGGTTGCGCAGCATGGCGCGGCGATGGTCGTCGTTGCGGCCGAGCCGCTTGTCCGCTTTCTTGTGACGCATGGTGCTCCCCGTCAGCTCGCCTTGAGCGACAGATTGCGCTCGGTCAGCTTCTCTTTGATCTCGTCCACCGACTTCTTGCCGAGATTGCGCATGTTCATGATCTCGTCTTCGGTCTTCTGGAGGAGTTCGGAGATGCGGCTGATGCCCGCGCGCTTGAGACAGTTATACGAACGCACCGACAGGTCGAGCTCGTCGACCGGGATATCCCAATCGGCGAACGGCGCGGCCTCTTCGACCGTCGTCTCGACTTCCGGCCGGCCGCTGAAGCCCACGAACAGCGCGAGCTGATCGGAGAGCACGCGCGCCGCGGTGGCGAGCGCCTCGTCCGGCGTGATGCTGCCGTTCGTCTCGACCTCCATGATGAGGCGGTCGTAGTCGGTCACCTGGCCGACGCGGGTGTCCTCGATCGAGTAGTTCACCTTGCGGATGGGCGTGAAGATCGAGTCCACCGGGATGAGCCCGATGACGTGCTCGACGTTGCGCTGCTTGTCCGCGGTGACGTAGCCGCGCCACTTCTCGACGCCGATCTCCATGAAGAGCCGCGCCTTCTTGTCCGAGAGCGTCGCGATGTGGTACGACGGGTCGAGCAGTTCGATGTCGGCATCCGGCACGATGTCGGCCGCCGTCACTTCACGCTCGCCCGAGGCCTCGATGCGCAGCACCTTCGGCTCGTCGGTCAGCATCTTCAAGGGCAGGCCCTTGAGGTTGAGGATGATGTGCGTCGTGTCCTCGACCACGCCTGGGATGGTGGAGAACTCGTGCAGCACGCCGTCGATCTTGACGTACGTGACCGCCGCGCCCGGCAGCGACGACAGCAGCAGGCGACGGATCGCGTTGCCCAGCGTGATGCCGAAGCCGCGCTCGAGCGGCTCGATGATGAATTTGGCGTACGAGTCGCCGCGCTCGCGGACCTCGATGGACGCCTTTTGGAATTCCAGAACTGACATATCTTCGTGTTTCCCCTCCGGTCGAAGGACCGGTCCTTTATGATGTTATCGCGAGTAGTATTCGACGATGAGCTGCTCTTCGACGTTCGTGTCGATGTCCGCACGCGTCGGGCGCTGCAGCACCTTCGCCTTCATGTTGGTTTCGTCGTACTCGAGCCAGGTCGGCACGCGCCGGCCCTTGGCGTATTGCTCGAGCCCTTGGAACAGCGTCGACTTGCGGCTCGCCTCGACCACGCCGATCTCGTCGCCCGGCCGGACCTGCATGGACGGGATGTTCACCCGCCGGCCGTTGAGCGTGAAGTGGCGATGGCGCACGAGTTGGCGCGCCTGCGCGCGCGACGTCGCGATGTTGAGCCGGTAGACGACGTTGTCCAGTCTCGTCTCGAGCTGCGTCAGCAGCGCGGCGCCGGTCTGGCCTTTGCTCGCGCTCGCCTTCTTGAAGTAGCCCTCGAACTGCCGCTCGAGCACGCCGTAGATGCGCCGCATCTTCTGCTTCTCGCGCAGCTGACGGCCGAACTCCGACACTTTGGGGCGGTTCTTCGTCTGCGCCTTCTGCCCGGGCGCCGCGGTGCGGCGCTCGACGGCGCATTTCTTGCTGAGGCAACGCTCGCCTTTGAGGAAGAGCTTCACCTTTTCGCCCGGCTTCGTGCCGCTGGCGCTTTCGCGCCGGCAGAGACGGCAGACGGGTCCGGTATGACGAGCCATATTACTTCTTCATTCCTTCACGTTTTCCTTAGGGTATCGCTAGACGCGACGCCGCTTGGGCGGGCGGCAGCCGTTGTGGGGGATCGGGGTGACGTCTTTGATGAGCACGACCTCGAGGCCGGCCGCCTGCAGCGCCCGGATGGCGGCCTCGCGGCCGGCGCCCGGACCCTTGACGTGGACCTCGACCTGCTTCATGCCGTGCTCCATCGACTTGCGCGCGGCGCTCTCGGCCGCGAGCTGCGCCGCGAACGGCGTCGACTTCTTGCTGCCGGCGAAGCCCATGCCGCCGGCGCTCGCCCACGCGAGGGCGGCGCCCTGCATGTCGGTGATGGTCACGAGCGTGTTGTTGAAGCTCGCGTGGATGCGCGCGATCCCCTGGGAGACGTGTTTCGTCTCCTTCTTCTTGGTGCGACGCGCTCGTTTCGGTTTCGGTTCTGCCATTGTGTTCCTTTACGTTCCGTGGTGGTGGGCCGATCTGAAGATCGGCCCCTACAAGGTCGGCCCCTACATTACTTGCCGATCCCTGGACCCTTGCTCTTCTTCTTGCCGGCGACGGTCTTGCGCGGACCCTTGCGGCTGCGCGCGTTCGTCCGCGTGCGCTGTCCGCGCACCGGCAGACCGCGGCGATGCCGCACGCCGCGATAGCTGCCGATGTCCACCAGCCGCTTGATCGCGCCCGAGATCTCCCGCCGCAGGTCGCCCTCGACCTTGAGGTTCTTCTCGATCTGCTCGCGCAGCCGTTGGATATCGTCGTCGGTCAGGTTCTTGACCCGCGTGTCCGGATTCACCCGCGTCTGCGCGAGCAGCTTCACGGCGGTCGGCCGGCCGATCCCATAGATATACGTCAGCGCGATCTCGATGCGCTTCTCACGCGGCAGGTCGATGCCAGCGATTCGTGCCATGCTTAACTCCTCACCCCTGCGCCTGTTTGTGCTTGGGGTTCTCGCAGATCACCCGGATGCGGCCGCCCCGCTTGATGATCTTGCATTTGTCGCAAATCTTCTTGACGCTCGGTCTGACTTTCATTCGTCCCTCATTTGTAACGGTATGTGATCCGGCCTTGGCTCAGATCGTAGGGTGACAGCTCCACCAGCACCCGGTCGCCCGGCAGGATCCGGATGAAGTTCATCCTGATCTTGCCCGACACGCGCGCGAGCACTTTGTGGCCATTGCTCAGCTCCACGCGGAAGAACGCGTTCGGCAGCGGCTCCACCACGACGCCTTCGACTTCGATCGCCTCTTCTTTCGGCGATGGGTTCTTCTCCGGCTTCGGGGGCTTCTTCTTAGCCGAATGCCGCTGCATTCCGCCGCGTCTGCGTCGCGCCAAGCATACCTCCGTTCGCCACGCGCCGTTCGAGTTCAGCCCGTTCGGCTTCGTCGACGACAGTCAGGATCTCATAGCCCTCCGGCCGCACCGCGACCGTGTGCTCGAAGTGCGCGGATAGCGTGCCGTCCGCGGTGACCACGGTCCAGTGATCTTCGAGCGTGCGCACGTCGGGCTTGCCTGCGTTGACCATCGGCTCGATGGCCAGCACCATGCCTGGCTTGAGCACCGCGCCCATGCCCTTGCGTCCGAAGTTCGGCACGGCCGGATCTTCGTGCAGGTGTCTGCCCACGCCGTGCCCCACGAGCGCGCGCACCACGGAGTAGCCGTTGCTCTCGACGTAGGTCTGCACCGCGTTGCCGATGTCCGACACGTGCGCGCCCGCGTGCATCGCGCCGATGCCGATGTACAGCGCCTCTTCGGTCACCGTCATGAGCTTGCGTGCCGCCGCAGACACGTCGCCGACCGCGACCGTGCACGCCATGTCCGAGTACCAGCCGTCCACCACCGCGCCGATGTCGATCTTGAGCAGATCGCCCTCGCGCAGCGCCCTGTCGCCCGGGATGCCGTGCACGACCTGTTCGTTGATGGACGAGCAGATAGAACCGGCGAAACCGTTGTAGCCGAGGAAAGCCGGCACGCCGCCGAGCTCCCGGATGAGCCGGTCCGCGAGCGCGTCGATCTCCTTGGTGGTCGCGCCCGGACGCACCGCGCGGCGGACTTCCGCGAGCGCGCTCGCGTTGACCCGGCCGCTCTCGCGCATCTTCTGCAGCTCGCGCTCGCTCTTGCAGCTGATCACTTCGTCTGCACCTTGACCTCGCCGCGCGCCGCCGCCACGATCTCCTCGTGGACGACGTCGACCGGCTGCGTCCCCAGCACGCGATGCAGCACGCCCTTCTTCTCGTAGAACGCGATGAGCGGACGCGTCGAGCGGTGGTACACGTCCAAGCGGTTGGCCACCGTCCTCTCGCTGTCGTCCTCGCGCTGGATGAGCGCATGACCGCAGCGATCGCACACGCCCGTCTTCTTGGGCGGAGCGAATTCCATGTGATAGTTCGCACCGCAGTTCGGACAGACGCGCCTGCCGGTGAGCCGGCGCAGCAGCTCCTCGCGCGGCACGGTGAGCTTCACCACCGCGTCGAGATGCTGGCCGAGCCGCAACAGCAGCGCGTCGAGCGCTTCCGCTTGCGCGGGCGTCCGCGGGAATCCGTCGAGGATCCAGCCGCGCGCCACGTCGGGCTGCTGGAGGCGTTCCTCCACCAGGGCGATGGTGACGTCGTCCGGCACGAGCTCGCCCTTGTCCATGTACGACGCGGCGATGATGCCCATCGGGGTGCCCGCTTTTTTGGCCGCGCGGAACATGTCGCCGGTCGCGATGTGCGGCACTCCGTACGTCGCGATCAGCAATTCGGCTTGGGTGCCTTTGCCTGCGCCCGGTGCTCCGATCAGCAGCAGGCGGAAACCGTCCGTGCTCACTGCTTTATGAACCCCTTGTAGTCGCGCATCGCCAAGCGTGCTTCGAGCTGCGTCATCGTGTCGAGCGCCACGCCGACGACGATCAGCAGCGACGTGCTGCCCAAGAAGATCGTCGTGATGTGCGTGACCGCCTGGCTCACGTTGGGCAGGATCGCCAGCACGCCGAGGTAGAGCGCGGCCACCAGCGTGATGCGATGCAGGATCTTCTGCAGATAGTCCGTGGTCGGCTTGCCGGGCCGGATGCCCGGGATGAAACCGCCTTGCTTCTTGAGCGAGTCGCCGATGTCCATGATGTTGATGACGACTTCGCTGTAGAAGAACGTGAAGCCGACCACCAGCAAGAAGTACACCAGGTTGTAGAGGAAGCTGCCGTAGTTGAAATACAGGCTCATGAAACGGTTGAAGCCTTCGGCGAGCGGCGTGTGGTACTGATTCGCCCAGGCCGCGATCTGCTGCGGCAGCAGCAGGATCGAGATCGCGAAGATGATCGAGATGACGCCGGCGTTGTTGAGGCGCAGCGGGATGTAAGTGCTGCGCCCGCCGTAGACCTTGCGGCCCACCACGCGCTTGGCGTACTGCACCGGCACGCGGCGCTGGCCCTGATACATGAAGACGATCGAGATGAGCGAGAGCAGGGCGATGCCCACGAAGATGCCCAGGCCGAGCCAGTTGAGGCCGCCGGCGGCGCCGAGCGAGATCGTCTCTTTGAAGTAGGTCGGGTAGCGCAGGATGATGCCGACGAAGATGATGAGCGAGACGCCGTTGCCGACGCCCTTGTCGGTGATCTGCTCGCCCAGCCACATGAGCCAGACCGTGCCGGCGGTGAGGACGAGGACGACCGCGACGAGATAGAACGCGTCCGTGCGCTCGAAGACCTGCTGCCGGTTCAACGCGATCACCATGGTCGTCGCCTGGATGAGGGCGAGCACGACCGTCAGCCAGCGCGTCCATAGACCGACGCGCTTGCGGCCTTCCTCGCCGCCGTGCTGCATCAGCTCTTTGACCTCGGGGAACACCACCGTCGCTAGCTGCATGATGATGCTCGCGTTGATGTAGGGCGTGATGCCCATCGCGATCACCGAGAAGTGCTGCAGCGCGCCACCCGACAGGAAGCCGAGGAAGTTCAAGAACTGGCCTTGGTTGAGGATCTGCTGCCACTTGGTGATGTCGACGTACGGCACGGGCACGTAGACCGCCATGACGAACAGGGCGAACGCGCCGAATACGAAGAGCAGCCGGTTGCGGAGCTCCGGTACGACGAGCGCGTTGGCCAGGTTACGCCACATCAACATCGGGTCGTCAGTCCTCGAACACCGCGCCGGCGGCTTCGAGCTTGGCCCGAGCCGGGGTGGAGAACACGACGTCGCGGAAACGCAGACCCTTGGGCGCGTCGCCCGTGCCGAGGATCTTGACGCCGTCGCGCTGCTTGACCACGAGGCCGGCCGCGTGCAGCGCCTCGGGATTGACTTCGACCTTCGGATCCCAGTCGGCGAGATGCGCGATGTTGAGCACCGAGTACTCGGTGCGGAAGATCACCGTCGAGCGCGCCTTTTGCGACACGCCTTTGCGCTGCGGCAGGCGACGGAACCACGGCGTCTGGCCGCCCTCGAACGTGCGGCCCTTGCCGCCGCCGCTGCGCGCCGTCTGGCCCTTGCCGCCCTTGCCGGACGTCTTGACCATGCCGCTGCCATGGCCGCGCCCGACGCGCGTCCGCTTCTGCTTGCTGCCCGGGGCGGGCTTAAGATGCGACAGGTTCACTCTCGACCTCCCGTCCGAAGAGCTCCGCGAGCGTCTTGCCGCGCTGTTTGGCCACTTGTTCCGCAGTGCGCAGCCGCTTGAGGCCGTCCACGGTCGCCATGATCACGTTGATCGGGTTGTTGGTGCCCAGGGATTTCGTGAGGATGTCGTGCACGCCGGCGAGCTCGAGCACGGCGCGCATGGCGCCGCCCGCGATGACGCCGGTGCCCTTGCTGGCGGGCTTCATCATCACTTTGCCCGCGCCGACATGGGCTTCGATGGGATGCGGGATGGTGCGCCCGACCATCGGCACGGTGATGAGCGCGCGCCGCGCCGCTTCGACGCCCTTGCGGATCGCCTCTGGGACTTCGCGCGCTTTGCCAAGCCCGTACCCCACGCGCCCTTGCCGATCGCCGACGACGACGAGCGCGCTGAAGCTGAAGCGCTTGCCGCCTTTGACGACCTTGGCCACGCGGTTGACCCGGACGACTTGCTCTTCGAGTCCCGAACCGTCAGAAATTCGTGCCACTATCTAAAACTCCAAACCGGCGCTGCGCGCAGCGTCCGCCAGCGCTTTGATGCGCCCGTGGTACTTATAGCCGCCGCGATCGAACACGACCGCTGCGATGCCCTTCTCCTTGGCGCGCTGCGCCACGACCGTGCCGACGCGCTCGGCCGCCGGAGCGCCCGAGAGCGATTTCAGACCCGCCGCGACGTCTTTTTCGCGGGTCGACGCGGCGACGATCGTGTGTCCCGTCGCATCGTCGATGACCTGCGCGTAGAGATGATGCAGGCTGCGGAAGACGGAGAGCCGAGGCCGCTGCGCGGTCCCGTTGAGGCGCTTGCGCACCCGGCCGTGCCGGCGCACGCGCAGCGCGTTACGGCTTTTGATGGTCGCCATGTCTACTTCTTACCTCCGGCGCCGCCGGCTGCCTTACCGGCCTTGCCGAGTTTCCTGCGCACGCGCTCGCCCTCGTAGCGGATGCCCTTGCCCTTGTACGGCTCGGGCGGCCGCACGCTGCGGATCTGCGCCGCCAGCTGGCCGACCTGCTGTTTGTCGGCGCCGCTGATGATGATCTTGTTCGTGCCCTCCACCTTGATGTCGATGCCCGCCGGCGGTTCGATGACCACCGGATGCGAGTAGCCGACCGCAAGGTTGAGGGTCTTGCCCTGCGCCTGCGCGCGATAGCCGACGCCGACGATGTCGAGCGTCTTCGAGAAGCCGTTCGTCACGCCGAGCACCATGTTGGCGATAAGCGTGCGTGTGAGGCCGTGCAGCTGCTTGTTGCGCTTCGCGTCGTCCGGGCGCGACACGGAGAGCGTGCCGTCCTCGAGCTTGACCGAGATCGGCTCAGCGCAGTGCAGCGTCAACTCGCCCTTGGGGCCCTTGACGGTCACGATGCGTTCCTTGACGCCGACGTTGACGCCGGCCGGCACGCTGATGGGCATCCGCCCGATTCTACTCATCGTCGTTCCCTTACCACACGAACGCCATGACTTCGCCGCCGGTGCCCATCCGCTTGGCCTGCTTGCCGCTGATGATGCCCTTCGGCGTCGACAGGATGACCAGGCCCAAGCCGCCCATGCATTTGGGGATCTCGCCTTTGGGCGTGTAGATGCGCAGCCCCGGGCGGCTGATGCGCTTGAGGCCGTTGATCACGCGCTCTTTGCCCGTGCCGTACTTGAGCGTGAGCCGGATCGTGTCGCGCGGTTGCTGCGGCACGACGTCGTAGCTCTTGATGAAGCCCTCAGCCTTGAGCAGCTTCGCCAACTCGAGTTTCACGCGCGATGCCGGGATGTCGACGCGCTCCAGGAACGCGGTGTTCGCGTTGCGGATGCGCGTGAGCATATCGGCGACCGGATCGGTTATCGTTCCCATATCCCTCTGTCAGTCCTCAACTCACCAGGACGCCTTGACGACGCCCGGAACTTTGCCCGCGTGGGCCAACTCGCGGAAGCAGATGCGGCACAACGCGAACTTGCGCACGTAGCCCTTCGGGCGGCCGCAGCGCAGGCAGCGGTTGTGCTGGCGCACCTTGAACTTCGGCGTGCGCTTGCTCTTCTCGATCAGGCAGGTCTTGGCCATCAGGCTGCCGCCCCTTCTTTGCGCAACGGCATCCCCATCTCGGTGAGGAACGCCAGTGCCTCTTCGTCGGTGCCGGCGGTCGTCACGATGACGATGTCCATGCCGCGCACGCGATCGACCTTGTCGTAGTTGATCTCCGGGAACACGAGCTGCTCCTTGAGCCCGATCGCGTAGTTGCCGCGACCGTCGAGCGAATGCCGCGAAGTGCCGCGGAAATCGCGGATGCGCGGCAGCACGATGTTGACGAGCTTGTCGAAGAACGCGTACATGCGCTCGCCGCGCAGCGTCACCTTCGCGCCGATCTGCATGCCCTCGCGCAGCTTGTAGACGGCGATGCTCTTCGTCGCGCGCGTCACCAGCGGCTTCTGCCCGGTGATCGCGGTGAGATCGGAGACCGCGCCGTCCATGGCCTTCGGCTCCGCCACGGCTTCGCCGACGCCCATGTTCACGACGATCTTCGTGAGGCGCGGGACCTGCATCGGATTCTTGTAGCCGAAACGCTTGGTGAGCGCCGGCATCACCGACTTCTCGTACTTCTCTCTCATTCGATTCATATGTCTGTCTACGCTTTCACCGGACGATCGGCGTGCTCGCCGCAGCGCCGGCACGTGCGCTCCTTGCCCTCGCCCTTGGCCACCCGCGCGAGCTTGCTCGGCTTCTGGCACTTCGGGCAGACGTACATGAGACGGCTCACGGGCATCGGCATCTCTTTTTCGATGATGCCGGCCTTGGCCTTAGGCGTCGCCTTCGAGTGGCGCTTCACGACGTTGACGCCCTCGACTTCGGCCACGCCGAGGTGACGGCGGATCAGCTTGATCTTGCCGTGCTTGCCTTTGTATTTGCCGGACAGCACCAGCACGGTGTCGCCGGTCGCGAGTCTGGTCATGCCCACGCTAGAGCACCTCCGGTGCGAGCGAGATGATCTTCATGAAGTCGCGGTCGCGCAGCTCGCGGGCCACCGGCCCGAAGATGCGCGTGCCGCGCGGATTGTTCTGGTCGTTGAGCAGCACCGCCGCGTTCTCGTCGAAGCGGATGAACGAGCCGTCGGGGCGGCGCATCTTCTTCTTCTGACGGACGATGACGGCCGAGACGACGTTGCCCTTCTTCACCGCGGCGCCGGGGATGGCGGCCTTCACCGTCGCGACGACCACGTCGCCGACGTACGCGATCGGGTGGCGCGAGCCGCCCTTCACGTGGAACACCATGAGCTCGCGGGCGCCCGAGTTGTCGGCGACCTTGAGGCGTGTCTGCGCCTGGATCATCGCGCCTTCTCCACTATCTCGAGCAGCCGCCAGCGCTTGCGCGCCGACAGCGGCCGCGTCTCGACGATGCGCACGAGATCGCCGGTCTTGGCCTCGTTGTTCTCGTCATGCGCCATGAAGCGTTCGGTGCGCTGGACGATCTTGCCATAGCGCGCGTCCGCCGACTGCGTCTCCGTGCGGACCACGATGCTCTTCTGCATCTTGTCCGACACGACGCGGCCGATCCGGACCTTGCGCCTGTTGCGCGCGTCGATGGCGGTCTGTGTCGCTGCGTTATCCATCATCAACCCGCCAACCGCCGCTGCGCCAGGACGGTGTAGAGCTGCGCGATCTCGCGCCGCAATTTGCTCACCGTGGCATGGTCTTCCAGATGCCCGGTGACGAGCTGGAACCGTAGATTGAACATCTCTTCCTTCGTCGCGGCGAGCTTCTCTTCGATCTCCCGCGTGGTCAGTTCGCGCACGCCGCGCAGTTCGCTAGGCTTCAACGGAGTCACCCACCCCTTCACGACGCACGAGCTTCGTGGCGATCGGCAGCTTGGAGGCGGCCAGCTTGAGCGCTTCTTTGGCCACCGCCAGCTCGACGCCGGCGAGCTCGAACATGATGCGGCCCGGACGCACGACCGCGACCCAACCCTCGGGCGCGCCCTTGCCGGAGCCTTGGCGCGTCTCCGCCGGCTTCTTCGTATACGACTTGTCGGGGAACAGCGTGATCCACACCTTGCCGCCGCGTTTCATGTGGCGGGTGAGCGCGATGCGTGCCGCCTCGATCTGCCGATTCGTGATCCACGCCGGCTCGAGCGCCTGCAAGCCGTATTCGCCGAAATGCAGCGAATTGCCGGATTGCGCGCGACCCTTCATGCGGCCGCGCTGCATCTTGCGATACTTGACGCGTTTTGGCATCAACATCGGTTATGCTCCCTCCGCCGCGGGCGCTTCTGCCGCCGCGACTGCAGCCTCTGGGGCGGTCGGATTTATCCGACCGTCCGCCGCGTCGGCTGGCACCGCTTCCGGTCGAGCAAGCTCGACCGCTCCATCAGCCGCGGGAACCCCCGCTGCGGCGGGCACCGATCCTGGCACGCCAGGAGCGGCCTTCGTCGGACGCGGACGGCGCTCGCGCGCCGGACGCGCTTCGCCCTCTTGGCGCGGCCGCGCGTCCGGCAGCACTTCGCCGAGGTAGATCCAGACCTTCACGCCGATGCGGCCGTACGTGGTGTACGCCTCGACCGCCGCGTAGTCGATGTTGGCGCGCAGCGTGTGCAGCGGCACCTTGCCGTCATGGTTGCGTTCCACGCGCGCGATCTCGGCGCCGCCGAGCCGGCCGGAGCACTGCACCTTGATGCCGCGTGCGCCTGCCTTCATGGTGCGCTGGATCGCCTGGCGCATGGCGCGCCGGAAGGCGATGCGCTTCTCGAGCTGATCGATGATGTTGTTGGCCACGAGCTTCGCGTCGAGCTCCGGGTACTTGATCTCGACCACGTTGACGTTGACCGCCTTGCCGACGACGCGCTCCAGCTTACGGCGCAGCTCTTCGATGCCCGCACCGCGCTTGCCGATGATGATGCCGGGCTTGGCCGTGTTGATCACGACGCGCACCTGGTTCGCGCGGCGCTCGATGATGACGCGCGACACGCCCGCGGAGCGCGACAATTCGTCGATCACCTGGCGGATCTTCAGATCCTCGTGCAGCCGGTACTTGTACTGCTTGCCTTCGAACCACAGCGAGTCCCATGTCCGGACGATGCCGAGGCGGAAGCCGATCGGGTTGACCTTCTGGCCCATGTTAGCTTCCTTCTCCGTCCGAAACGGTGATGGTCACGTGCGATACTCTCTTTCTCTTCAGCCCGGCCGAACCGCGCGCGCGCGCCTCGACCCGCTTCATCACCGGGCCGACGTCGACGATCGCCTTGCTCACGACGAGCTCTTCGGATTTCATGCCGTGGTTGTTCTCCGCGTTGGCGGCGGCCGAGCGCAGCAGCTTGTGCAGCGCCTTGCTCGCCTCCAAGGTCGAGAACGACAGCTCGACGAGCGCGCGATCGACGCGCTTGCCGCGGATCACGTCGATCACGCGGCGCGCCTTGCGCGGCGTCACCTTAAGGAACTTCGCGGTCGCGTGCGCCTGCATCACTTCACCACCGCGGCCGCTGCCGTCGGACCCGCCGCCGGGCCAGCCGCTGCCGCCGCTGCCGCGGCCTTTTCGCCGCTGCTGCCGTGGCCGCGGAAGATGCGCGTCGGCGCGAATTCGCCGAGCTTGTGGCCGACCATGTTCTCTTGGACGTACACGGGCACGTGCTTGCGCCCGTCGTGCACGGCGATCGTGTGACCCACCATGCTCGGCGAGATGGTCGAGGCGCGCGACCAGGTCTTGATGACCTTCTTCTCGCGCGTCGAGTTCATCTTCTCGATCTTCGCGAGCAGATGATCGGCGATGAACGGACCCTTCTTGGATGAACGGCTCATTTTTTGCTCCGGCGCTTCACGATGAACTTGTTGGTGCGCTTGTTGCGGCGCGTCTTCTTGCCCATGGTCATGACGCCCCACGGCGTCGTGGGCGGACGGCCCGCCGTCGAGCGCGCCTCGCCGCCGCCGTGCGGATGGTCGACCGGGTTCATCGCGATGCCGCGCACCTGCGGACGGCGTCCGAGCCAGCGCGTGCGGCCGGCCTTGCCGATGACCTGGTTCTCGTGCTCGATGTTGCCGAGCTGGCCGATGGTGGCGCGGCACAGGATCGCGATCTTGCGGACCTCGCCGGACGGCATGCGGATCTGCGCGTAATCGCCTTCCTTGGCCATGAGCTGCGCGGCGCCGCCGGCGCTGCGCACCAGCTTGCCGCCGCCGGCCGGCGTCATCTCGATATTGTGGATGATCGTGCCGAACGGGATGCTCGACAGCGGCAGCGCGTTGCCGGTCTTGATGTCGGCATCCGCGCCCGACACGACGCTGTCGCCCACCCCTAGGCCGAGCGGCGCCAAGATGTAGCGCTTCTCGCCGTCGCGATAGTGCAGCAGCGCGATGCGCGCCGAGCGGTTCGGATCGTACTCGATCGCCGCGACCTTGGCCGGCACGCCGTCTTTGCGGCGCGCGAAGTCGATCGTGCGGTACATCTTCTTGTGCCCGCCGCCGCGATGGCGCACGGTGATGTGACCGTTGAAGTTGCGGCCCGCCTGGCGCTTCTTCGGTTCGAGCAGCGCGTTCTCGGGCTTCTTCTTCGTGATGTCGTCGAACGACGTGATCGTCATGAAGCGGCGCCCGGGCGAGGTCGGCTTGAATTTCTTTATCGCCATATCAAGACTCGAAGTAGTTCACGCCGCCGAGTTCGATCTTGTCGCCTTCTTTGAGCGTCACGATCGCCTTCTTCCAGGCGTTCTGCAGCACGACCGGGCGGCGCGTCGGACGGCGCATGTTGCGCCCCGTCTTGCACTGCACGGTCACCGTGTTCACGCGCAGCACCTTCACCTTGAACATCTTCTCGACGGCCGCTTTCACGTGATGTTTGGTGGCGCGATGGTCGACTTCAAACGCGTATTGGGAACGCGCGGTGCCGGCCACCGACTTCTCGGTGACGATCGGCCGCCGCACGACGCGACGCAGTTCAGGCACCGCACACCTCCGCCAGCGCCTCGTAGGCGTTCTTCGTGAAGATGACGCGGTCGTTGCCGAGCAGCGAGTGCGGGTTCACCTCGCCATGCCCGACGATCGTCGCGTAGCGCAGGTTGCGCCCCGCCTGCTCGATCGCCGCCGCGTTCTCGTCGTTGTCGCGATGCAGCACCAAGAGCACGCGTTCGGTCCGCTTGTCGCCCCACAGCACGCCGAGCAGATCCTTCGTCTTGACCGGCGCCAGTCCGGACGCGTCGATCACGGACAGCTGTCCGTCGCCCGTCTTCGCCGCGATCGCCATCGCCAGAGCCGCGCGCCGCGCGCTCTTGTTCATGCCGATGTTGTACGAGCGCGGGTGCGGGCCGAACACGACGCCGCCCTTGCGCCACAACGGCGAGCGGATGCTGCCCGCGCGGGCGCGCCCGGTGCCCTTCTGCCGCCACGGCTTGCGTCCGCCGCCCGCCACTTCGGCGCGCGTCTTCGTGTCGGCGCTGCCGGAGCGTCGATTCGCCAGGTGCCGCATCACGGCGAAATGGATCACCGACTCCTTCGGCTCGCGCGCGAACGCCGCCGGCACGTCGACCGTGCCGACCGCTTTGCCCGACTTGTCGAGCAGAGGGACGTGTGGAGCGTTCGTCATTTCGTCTTCGCCTTCACCGATGTCCGCACCACGACCACGCCGTTGCGCGGCCCGGGCACGCTGCCTTTGAGCAGCAGCAGATTGCGCTCGGCATCGGCGCGCACGACCTCGATGTTGAGCGAGGTGACCCGCTCCACGCCCATGCGGCCCGGCCGGTGGCTGCCCTTGACGGTCTTGGCCGCGTTGGTGTCGCCGTTGGAGCCGGGCTGGCGATGGATCATCGAGCCGTGGCTCGCGCCGCCGCCCACGCCGTTCCAACGCTTGATGATGCCCGCGAAGCCGCTGCCCTTGCTCGTGCCGATGACGTCGACTTTGTCGCCGACCGCGAACTCGCTGACGGTGACCGTGTCGCCCGCCTTGGCGTCCGCGATATCGGTGCGGAACTCGCGCAGGTGCGTCTTCGGCGCCGTGTTGAGCTTCTCAAAACGGCCCTTCATGGCTTTGCTGAGCTGCTTGTGCTTGGCGTCTTCGAAGCCGAGCACGACCGCCTCATAGCCGTCACGCTCGCGCTCTTTGCGCTCGACCACGGGGCACGGGCCGGCCTCGATCACGGTCACGGGGACGTAATCCCCGTTCTCCGTGAAGACGTTGGCCATGCCCAGCTTGCGGCCGATGATGTTCTTCATTGTCCTCAGGCCTTCAGTTCGATGTCCACGCCCGCCGGAAGATCGAGGTGCATCAGAGCGTCCATCGTCTTGGCGGATGCTTGGAGTATGTCGATCAAGCGCTTGTGGGTGCGGATCTCGAAGTGCTCGCGGCTCTTCTTATCCACGTGCGGCGAGCGCAGCACGCACCAGCGCCGGATCTCGGTCGGCAGCGGCACCGGGCCGCTGATGAACGCACCGGTCCGCTTCGCGGTCTCCGCAATCCGCTCGGCCGACTGGTCGAGGATCTTGTGGTCGTACGCGCGCAGGCGGATGCGGATCTTCTGACGTGCCATGTCTACTCGATCACCTTGGTGACGACGCCGGCGCCCACCGTGCGGCCGCCCTCGCGGATGGCGAAGCGCAAGCCCTCTTCCGCCGCGATCGGCGTGATCAGCTCCACCGTCATGCGCACGTTGTCGCCCGGCATCACCATCTCCACGCCCTCGGGCAGGCTGATCGAGCCCGTCACGTCGGTCGTGCGGAAGTAGAACTGCGGACGGTAGTTCGAGAAGAACGGCGTGTGCCGGCCTCCCTCATCCTTGCTCAGCACGTACACCTCGGCTTCGAACTTCTTGTGCGGCTTGATGCTGCCCGGTTTGGCAAGCACCTGGCCGCGCTCGATGTCGTCGCGCTCGATGCCGCGCAGCAGCACCCCCACGTTGTCCCCCGCGATGCCCTCGTCGAGCAGCTTGCGGAACATCTCGATGCCCGTCACCACCGTCTTGCGGCTCTCGCGCAGCCCCACGATCTCGATCTCGTCGCCCACCTTCACCCGGCCGCGTTCCACTCTTCCCGTGCCCACCGTGCCGCGACCGGTGATGGTGAACACGTCTTCCACCGGCATCAGAAACGGCTTGTCCACGTCGCGTTCGGGCACCGGGATGTATTTGTCCACCGCGTCCATCGAGCTCGGTGATGCGCTCGGACCACTCGCCCGGGGTCGTCTCTTCTAACGCCTTGAGCGCAGAGCCCCGGATGACCGGGATCTCCGCGCCAGGGAACTTGTAGCTGGTCAGCAGTTCGCGCACTTCCAGTTCGACCAGGTCGATCAGCTCCGGATCGTCCACCATGTCGACCTTGTTGAGGAACACCACCAGGTACGGCACGCCCACCTGGCGCGCGAGGAGGATGTGCTCGCGCGTCTGCGGCATCGGGCCGTCGGCCGCCGACACCACCAAGATCGCCCCGTCCATCTGCGCCGCGCCGGTGATCATGTTCTTGATGTAGTCCGCGTGCCCGGGCGCGTCCACGTGGCTGTAGTGCCGCGCCTTGGTCTCGTACTCGGCGTGGTACAGCTGGATCGTGATGCCGCGCTCTTTCTCCTCAGGCGCGTTGTCGATCTGGTCCACCACGAGCTTCTTGGTGCCCGTGCCCGACTCCGACAACACCTTCGTGATCGCCGCCGTCAACGTCGTCTTGCCGTGGTCCACGTGACCGATCGTGCCGATGTTCACGTGCGGCTTGTTGCGCTGATACTTTTCCTTCGCCATTGCTTTACTCCGTCTCTAACTCGCGGCAGCTTTGCCGGTGTTCTTAGCGACGATCTCTTCTTCGATCGATTTCGGGACCTGGGCGTAGTGCGCGAACTCCATCGTATAGGTCGCGCGGCCTTGCGTGCGGCTGCGCAGATCGGTCGCGTAGCCGAACATCTCCGCCAGCGGCACGAACGCGGTGATCTTCTGCGCGCCGCCGGCTCCGGCTTCCTGATGCTGCACCTTGCCGCGGCGCGCCGAGATATCGCCGATGACGTCGCCCATGTGCTGGTCCGGCGTCACGACTTCGACCGCCATGACCGGCTCTTTGATGATCGGGCCTGCCGCGCGATTGCCTTCCTTGAACGCCATCGAGCCGGCGATCTTGAACGCCATCTCGTTCGAGTCGACGTCGTGGTACGAGCCGTCGAACACGGTGGCCTTGAAGTCGAGCACCGGGTAGCCGGCGAGCACGCCCGCTTGCGCCGATTCGCGGATGCCTTGCTCGATCGGTTTGATGAACTCTTTGGGGATCGAGCCGCCGACGATCTCGTTCTCGAACTGGACGCCGGAGCCCGGCGGCAGCGGTTCGAGGCGGATCCAGCAGTCGCCGTACTGGCCTTTGCCGCCGGTCTGGCGGATGTAGCGGCCTTCCTTCTCGACGTGCGCGTGATGGTCTCTTTGTACGCGACCTGCGGCTTGCCGACATTCGCCACGACCTTAAACTCGCGGCGCAGCCGGTCGACGATGATGTCGAGGTGCAGCTCGCCCATGCCGGAGATGATCGTCTGGCCGGTCTCTTCGTCGGTCCGCATCTTGAAGGTGGGATCTTCTTCGGCCAGAGCTTGACGAGCGACTGGCCGAGCTTCTCCTGGTCGGCCTTCGTCTTCGGCTCGATCGCTTGGCTGATGACCGGCTCCGGGAAGGTGATGTTCTCGAGCACGATCGGGTGCTTCTCATCGCACAGCGTGTCGCCGGTGCGTCGTGTTCTTCAGGCCCACCGCCGCGGCGATGTCGCCCGCCTCGACGCTGTCGACGTCTTCGCGATGGTTGGCGTGCATGCGCAGGATGCGGCCGATGCGCTCCTTGTTGCCCTTGTTCGAGTTGTAGACGTACGAGCCGGCTTTGAGCGTGCCCGAGTACGTCCGGAAGAAGGTGAGCTTGCCGACGAACGGGTCGGTCATGATCTTGAAGGCGAGCGCGGAGAAGTGCTCGTCGTCGCTGGGCTTGCGTTCGATGATCTTGTCCGGATGGTCGGGATCGAAGCCGGTGACGGCCTCGAGGTCGAGCGGCGAGGGCAGGTAGTCGACGATGGCGTCCAGCAGCGGCTGCACGCCCTTGTTCTTGAAGGCCGAACCGCACAGCACGGGGATCGCGATGCCCTTGATGGTGGCGGCGCGCAGCGCGTTGCGCAGCTCGTCGGCCGTGATCTCCTTGCCCTCGAGGTACTTGTGGGTGAGATGGTCGTCGGTCTCGGCGACCGCCTCGATCAGCTCGGAGCGGTATTGGTGGATCTGGTCTTTCATCTCGGGCGGCGCGTCCACTTCGGACATCGCCTTGCCGAGGTCATCGGTGTAGATCGGTCGCCTTCTCGGTGAGCAGGTCGACGAAGCCTTTGAACAGGTCCTCTTGCCCGATAGGCAGCTGGACGGGTAGCGCGCGCGCGCCGAGCCGTTCGCGGATCTTGTCGACCGCGTTATAGAAGTCGGCGCCGGTGCGGTCCATCTTATTGATGAAGATGAGACGCGGCACTTTGTATTTGTTCGCCTGGCGCCAGACGGTCTCGCGTCTGCGGCTGCACCGCGGCGACCGCGTCGAACAGCGCGACGAGGCCGTCGAGCACCCGCATGGAGCGCTCGACCTCGACCGTAAAGTCCACGTGGCCGGGCGTATCAATAATGTTGATGCGCGCGTCGCGCCAGGTGCACGTCGTCGCGGCGGACGTGATCGTGATGCCGCGCTCCTGCTCTTGCTCCATCCAGTCCATCGTCGCCGCGCCTTCGTGCACTTCGCCCATCTTGTGGGTGCGGCCGGTATAGAAAAGGATGCGCTCCGTCGTCGTCGTCTTGCCGGCGTCGATGTGGGCTGCGATGCCGATGTTGCGCGTGTTCGCGAGCGTGTATTGTCTGGCCATCGGAGCATTACCAGCGGTAATGGGCGAACGCTTTGTTCGCCTCGGCCATGCGGTGCGTGTCCTCGCGCTTCTTGATCGCCTGGCCTTGGTTGCCTGCGGCGTCCATGATCTCGGCGGCGAGCTTGTCCGCCATCGTGCGGCCTGGGCGCGAACGCGAATATTGGATGAGCCAGCGCATGCCCATCGCCTGGCGGCGATCCGGGCGGACCTCCATCGGCACCTGATAGGTCGCACCGCCGACGCGCCGCGGCCGCACTTCGATGAGCGGCATCACGTTGTTGAGCGCCTGGGTGAAGACTTCCATCGGGTCCTTGCTGGTCTTGCTGCCGACGATGTCGAGCGCTCCATAGACGATGCCTTCCGCGGTGGCTTTCTTTCCGCAGAGCATGATCTTGTTGATGAAGCGCGCCATGGTCCGCGAGTTGAAGCGCGGGTCGGGCAGCACTTGGCGCTTGGGCGCCGGTCCTTTACGCGGCATATCTTCCTTTAGATCACTTCGGGCGCTTCGCGCCGTACTTCGAACGAGATTGCTTCCGGTTCTGCACGCCTTGCGTGTCGAGCGTGCCGCGGATGATGTGGTAGCGGATGCCCGGCAGATCTTTCACCTTGCCGCCGCGCACGAGCACCACCGAATGCTCCTGCAGATTGTGGCCGATGCCGGGGATGTAGGCCGTCACTTCGATGCCGTTGGTGAGCCGCACGCGCGCGACTTTGCGCAGCGCTGAGTTCGGCTTCTTCGGCGTGATCGTCTTGACTTGGGTGCAGACCCCACGGCGCTGGGGGTTGCCCTTCTTTATATGCGTGGATCGCTGCGGCAGGTCGGGGTGGCCGGGCTTGGCGCCGGTCTGCGACACCAGGAACGCCGGCGACTTCGACTTCTTCTTGACCTTTTCGCGACCGCTGCGGACCAACTGGCTGATTGTCGGCAAGACGACCCTCATCTGACAGAAAGCAAAAAGACAACGTGCGCGCCGCGCAGCTGTCTCTCCCTGGGGTGTCCCGCCTAGGATCCTAAGGTGTGTCGATCGGTGGGGAGCAAACCTCCGGGGATTTTCCACCGGCAGCCGCCTGGGCGGCTGGGCCGGTCGGAATAGTACGGGCGCCTATGAGGGACACCCGCCCAACCAACGTATTTTACCAAACGGTACGCCCCCGGTCAAGCCAGACCGGCCGGATTGGTCTAGAACCCAGTTGCCGATAGTATCCGCATGGGCTGCCATGCCCGTCCCGGAGCCTATTCCCCCTTGCCGTTCAGGAGAATCCGATGAAACGTCTCACCCTTCTGGCGCTCGCGTTGCTGGCCGTTGGCTGCAGCGCCAGCAACACCTCAAGCCCGGCGACCCCGACGCCCAGCAGATCTACGCGGGCAACGTGGGCAACAATTCGATCTCCGTCTTCGCCGCCGGCTCGAACGGCAACGTCGCGCCGACGTCGACCATCACCGGCGCTGCGACGCTCATCAACCAGCCGTATTACCTGTGGGTCGACTCGAGTGGAAAGATCTGGTCGTCGAACTGGACCGGCGGCGCAGCTGGGTCGGTGACCGCGTACAGCGCGGGATCCACCGGCAACGCCGCGCCCGTCGTGGACCTCACCGGCGCCGCGACCAACCTCGTCGGGCCATGCGGCATCTACGTCGACTCGACCGGCAAACTCTATGTCGCCAATTGCAGCAACGCCAGCGTCGCGGTGTTCGCTCCGGGAGCCACCGGTAACGTCGCGCCCGTTCAGTTCATCCAAGGCGCGACGTCGAACTTGAGCTTCCCTGAAGGCCTCGCCGTGGACACCGCCGGCAACATCTGGGTGGGCGATTGCGGGGCGGCCGGTCATGAGGCCATCTATAAGTGGCCCAATAACGCCACCGGCAACGTGGCGCCGTCCACGACGATCACGTACGCGCCGATGACGTGCGTCGACGGCGTCGCGGTCGATGGCGCCGGCCGGGTCTACGCCGCGCAGGAGTCGGGCGGCGCACCGGGCGCCGACGCGATCTATGTCTTCGCCAGCGGCGCGAGCGGCCTGACCACCCCCGTCCAGATCATCCAGGGCGTCAACACGAAGCTCAACGTCCCCTACAGCGTGCAACTCGACAACGCAGGCAACATCTGGGTGGGCAACGCCGACAACGTCGAGATGTTCCCGGGCAACGCGACGGGCAACGTGGCGCCGACCGTGTTCATCCAGGGCGCGAACACGTTGGTCAATGAGCCGTGGGGCGTGGCGCTGCACTAAAGACAACGGCCGGTCGAGAAAACTCGACCGCTCCACACACAAGGGCCGGCACATGCCGGCCCTTCTTTCCACCCTACGTCGCCACCGCCAGCATACCGATCAAGTCCGCCAGCGCTTTGATGATCACGTCCGGCGCGACGAGCTTGCGTCGGATACGGCTTGTCCTCGAGGTCCGCCCAGCACGCCACCATGCCGGCGGCTTTCGCGCCCACGACGTCGGTCGCCGGCTCGTCGCCGACGTACATCGTAGTCTCGATCTTCATCCCCAATCGCGCGGCTGCCACCTCGAATGCACGCGGGTCCGGCTTGAAGAACCCGATCTCTTCGGACACCACGACCGAGCCGGTGAAGCCGATGAGATCCGCCTTGAGGTACTGCAGTTCGGTCCAGCCGTTGGTGAGGATGCCGACCGGCACGTCGCGCTCGCGCAGCTCGCGCAGCATCGCCTCTGCGCCTTTCATCGGCGTGACGCGCCGCGGCGCTTCTTGCAGCGCTGCAAGACGGAAGGTGGCCGGGATCTCGCCGAGCTTCGACTCAGGACAGCCCCAGGCGCGGAACGATTCGATGAGCGCGTCGTTCAGCCGGACTTCGCCGGAGCGGAACAGCGCGAGCGCCGTGGCGATCGCGGCCGCCGAGGGCGGCGTCGGGCACGTCTCTTTCGCGAGCTCCGTGAGCACGTCAAGTTCGAGATGGCGGTCGAAGCCCAGCGTGTGGTCGAAATCGAACATGACGGCCGAGATCATGGCCTCGGCTTACGAGAAGGCCGCGGCGCGACCTTCAAGCCGCGCTTCACGGAAGACATAGGGGCCGATCTAAAGATCGGCCCCTACATCAGGCCGCGTCGAGTTAGCGAGCCGTCGGTCAGGCGTCGAGCTCGCTGATCGGCCGTTCCGGCAACGGTTCCTCGGGCTCAGGTTCTGCCGGCAGGAACTCGATCTCTTCGGATTCGGGTTCCGTTCGGCCATCAGGCTCCGGCCGCGCGCGCTCGATCGCTCTATCGCTCTCGGCGAGCACGCGTTCATCCGGCCCCATGAATTCGATCGCGCCCTCTTCCGGTCGGATGAATTCGACCGCTCCATTGGCCTCTTCGACGACGGTCGGTCGAATAAATTCGACCGCTCCATGGCTCTGCTCAATGGGCTGCTCGATCTCGATGCTCTCGCCCACGCTCGCTTCGGTCGCGCCGACATCATCCGATATCGGCCGAGCCAGCTCAACCGGTCCGGAGCCCTCAGAGACGGCGAACGCCGGCACCGCGAGGCTCGCCGCGAGCGCCATCGTCTCAGCGAACGCGCTCTCAGGTTGCCCTGAGGCCTCTTCGACGTCGAGCGGCGGCATCTCCGGTTCGGCGAACAGGTCGACTTCTTTGTAGCGCGGCTGGCCCTTGCCCCATACCTCGACGCCGCGATACTTCGGCATGCCCGTGCCCGCCGGGATGAGCTTGCCGATGATGACGTTCTCCTTGAGCCCGAGCAGCGGATCGTACTTGCCTTCGATCGCCGCCTGAGTGAGCACGCGCGTCGTCTCTTGGAACGAGGCCGCCGACAAGAACGATTCGGTCGCAAGCGACGCCTTGGTGACGCCGAGCAGCACCGTGTCGGCCTGCGCCGGCGTGCGCCCATCGGCCGCCACCTTGATGTTCACGTTGACGAACTTCTCGTTGTCGAGCATCTGGCCGGGCAGCAGCGTGGTGTCGCCCGAGTCGGTGACCTTCTTCTTGCGCAGCATACTGCGCACGATCACTTCGATGTGCTTGTCGTTGATGTCCACGCCCTGGCCGCGGTAGACCTTCTGCACTTCTTGCACGAGGTAGTTCTGCAGCGCGGTCTCGCCCTTGATGCGCAGGATGTCGTGCGGGTTGACCGAGCCTTCGCACAGCTGGTCGCCGGCCGCCACTTTGTCGCCGTCCTTGACCGTGAGGCGCACGTTGAACGGGATCTCGTAGACGTGCTCCTCGCCTTCCGCGTCGGTGATGACGGCCTCGCGGATGCCCTTGTCCTCTTGGATGTGGATGGTGCCGGTCTCTTCGGTGATGATCGCCTGGCCCTTGGGCTTGCGCGCTTCGAAGAGCTCCTCGACGCGCGGCAGACCGGTGATGATGTCCTCCGAGGCCACGCCGCCCGTGTGGAAGGTGCGCAGCGTGAGCTGCGTGCCCGGCTCGCCGATCGACTGCGCCGCGATGATGCCCACCGCTTCGCCGATGTCGACCTTGCCGCTCGGTCGCGAGGTTGCGGCCGTAGCAGACCGCGCACACGCCGACGGTGGCGTCGCAGGTGAGCACCGAACGGATGCCTACCGTCGTGATGCCCGCCGCCACGATCGCGCGCGCCGTGCTCCTCGTCGATCTCCTGGCCGCGCTTGACGATGACGTCGCGCTTGTTCTCCGGGTTGACGATGTCCGCCAACGCGTAGCGGCCGACGATGCGGCTGATCAGCGGCTCGATGATCTCGCGGCCCACCGCGATGTCGCGAGACCGTGATGCCGTCGTCGGTGTCGCAGTCCTCGTCGCGCACGATGACGTCTTGCGCCACGTCGACCAGCCGGCGCGTGAGGTAGCCCGAGTCGGCCGTCCGCAGCGCGGTGTCGGCGAGGCCCTTGCGCGCGCCGTGCGTGGAGATGAAGTACTCGAGCACCGTCAGGCCTTCTTTGAGGTTGGCCTTGATCGGGATGCTCAAGATGCGTCCGGACGGATCGGCCATGAGGCCGCGCATGCCGGCGATCTGCTTGACCTGCGCGATCGAGCCGCGCGCGCCGGAGGTCGCCATCATGAAGATCGGGTTGAGCCGATCCTGCGCCAGCGAGCATCGCCTGCGTCACTTCTTCGCCGGTCTTGGTCCAGACGTCGATCGTCTTGTTGTACTGCTCGTCGTCCGAGAACAGACCTGGACGGTAGAGCTCGTTGATCGAGGCGACCTTGTCGTCGGCCTGCTTGATCAGCTCCGCCTTCTTCGTCGGGATGACGATGTCCATGGTCGACACGGTCGTGCCGGACACGGTCGCGAAGCGGAAGCCGAGCGTCTTGATCTGATCGAGGAAGCTCGCCGTCTCGGCGTTGCCGTAGTGGCGATAGCAGTCGGCGATGAGCGCCGTCAGGCCCTTCTTGTCGATCGTCTTGTTGACGAACGGATGGTTCCACGAGATCGGGAACGCCTCGTTGAAGATGATGCGGCCCATCGTCGTGTCGATGAGCTCGCCCTTCCATCGCACCTTGAGCGGCTCGTGCAGCGAGATGGCGTGCAGGTCGTACGCGACCTGCGCTTCCTTGGACGAGAAGAACGCGCGCGCTTGGATCTTGCCGTCCTTGCGCTCCTTCGCGGCTTGCGCGCCCGCGACGTCGGGATCGATGGTCAGGTAGTACAGGCCGAGCACCATGTCCTGCGTCGGGATGGAGACCGGGCTGCCGTACGCCGGCTGCAGGATGTTGTTGCTCGAGAGCATGAGGATGCGCGCCTCCGCCTGCGCGCCCGCGGAGAGCGGCAGGTGGACGGCCATCTGGTCGCCGTCGAAGTCGGCGTTGTACGGCGTGCACACGAGCGGATGGATCTGGATCGCTTTGCCCTCGACGAGCACCGGCTCGAACGCCTGGATGCCGAGGCGGTGCAGCGTCGGGGCGCGGTTGAGCAGCACGGGGTGATCCTTGATCACCTCGTCGAGCACGTCCCAGACCTCCGGCCGCACGCGTTCGACCATGCGCTTGGCGCTCTTGATGTTGTGCGCCTGACCGCGGTCGACGAGCTTCTTCATGACGAACGGCTTGAAGAGCTCGAGCGCCATCTCTTTGGGCAGGCCGCACTGGTGCAGCTTGAGGTTCGGGCCGACGACGATGACCGAGCGGCCTGAGTAGTCGACGCGCTTGCCGAGCAGGTTCTGGCGGAAGCGGCCCTGCTTGCCCTTGAGCATGTCCGAGAGCGACTTCAGCGGGCGGTTGTTCGGGCCGGTCACCGGGCGGCCGCGGCGGCCGTTGTCGATGAGCGCGTCCACCGCCTCTTGCAGCATGCGCTTCTCGTTGCTGATGATGATCTCGGGCGCGCGACAGCTCGAGCAGCCGCTTCAGGCGGTTGTTGCGGTTGATGACGCGGCGATAGAGATCGTTGAGGTCGGACGTCGCGAAGCGGCCGCCGTCGAGCTGCACCATCGGGCGCAGTTCCGGCGGGATGACCGGCACGGACGACAGGATCATCCAGTCCGGCTTGTTGCCGGAATGCAGGAAGGACTTCGACCACCTCGAGGCGCTTGATCGCCTTGATGCGCTTCTGGCCGGTGGCGTCCACGTAGTCGCGGCGCAGCTCTTCCTGCATGCGATGCAGGTGCAGATCGCGCAGCAGCTCGCGCACCGCTTCGGCGCCCATGCCCGCACTGAACGCGTTGCCGTACTTATCGCGGTATTCGCGGTACTTCTGTTCGGTGAGGATCTCGCGCTTGAGCAGCGGCGTTCCGCCCGGGATCGATGACGATATAGGCCGCGAAGTAGATGACCTTCTCGAGCTGACGCGGCGACATGTCGAGCAGGATGCCGATGCGGCTCGGCACGCCCTTGAAATACCAGATGTGCGAGACCGGCGTCGCCAGCTCGATGTGGCCCATGCGCTCGCGGCGCACCTTCGCGCGCGTGATCTCGACGCCGCAGCGGTCGCAGATCATGCCCTTGAAGCGGATGCGCTTGTACTTGCCGCAATGGCATTCCCAGTCTTTGGTGGGGCCGAAGATCTTCTCGCAGAACAGACCGTCGCGCTCGGGTTTGAGCGTGCGGTAGTTGATGGTCTCCGGCTTCTTGACCTCGCCGAAGGACCATGCGCGGATCTGCTCCGGGCTGGCCAGCCCGATGCGCATCGCGTCAAAATTGTTTACGTCTACCATGTGTTTCCCGTCCGCATTTCGCGTCTTTCGAATTCCATGGGTCGATCTGAAGATCGACCCCTACATACACCGTCTAAAGTCTACGGTTCGACGTCCTCGATCGAGCCAAGGCCCACTTCGGCGAGACCGGCCTCCGCCGGCGCCTCGATGCCGAGGCTGTCCTCGTCCTCGTCTTCGGCCTCGTGCTCCACCACGACGGTGCTCGTCGCGGCGGCCAGCGCCTCCGCTTCGTCCGGATCGCCCTCGGCGCCGGCGCGGCGCGGTCGCGATGCGGCGGTCGTCGGCGCGGGCGCCACGAGCTTGGGATCTTCGTCGCCCATGAGCAAGCCGATCTCGCTCGCCTTCTCGCTCGCGTCCTCGTCGGTGAGCCGGATCTCGATCTCCTCGCGGTTCTCGGTGAGCACCTTGACGTCGAGCGAGAGCGCCTGCAGCTCCTTGATGAGCACCTTGAACGACTCGGGCACGCCCGGCTCGAGCACGTTCTCGCCCTTGACGATGGCCTCGTACGTCTTGACGCGGCCGACGACGTCGTCGGACTTGACGGTCAGGAGCTCCTGCAGCGTGTAGGCGGCGCCGTATGCCTCGAGCGCCCAGACTTCCATCTCGCCGAAACGCTGGCCGCCGAACTGGGCCTTGCCGCCCAGCGGCTGCTGCGTGATCAGCGAGTACGGGCCGGTCGAGCGCGCGTGGATCTTGTCGTCGACCAAGTGGGCGAGCTTCATCATATAGATCTAGCCGACGGTGATCTCGCGGTTGAACGCCTCGCCGGTGCGGCCGTCGTAGAGGATGGTCTTGCCGGTCACCGGCAGCTTGGCCCGGTCGAGCCATTCGCGGATGTCGGCCTCGCTCGCGCCGTCGAAGACGGGCGTCGCGATGTGCAAGCCGAGCAGCTTGGCCGCCCAGCCCAGATGCGTCTCCATGATCTGGCCGATGTTCATGCGGCTGGGCACGCCGAGCGGATTGAGCACGATCTCGAGCGGCGTGCCGTCCGGCAGATACGGCATGTCCTCTTCCGGCAGCACTTTGGCGACGACGCCCTTGTTGCCGTGGCGGCCGGCCATCTTGTCGCCTTGCATGATCTTGCGCTTCTGCGCGACGTAGACGCGCACAAGCTCGTTCACGCCCGGCGAGAGCTCGTCGCCGTTCTCGCGCTTGAAGACCTTGACGTCGATGACCTTGCCCTTCTCGCCGTGCGGCACTTTCAGCGACGTGTCGCGCACTTCGCGCGCCTTCTCGCCGAAGATGGCGCGCAGCAGCCGCTCCTCGGCGGTCAGCTCGGTCTCGCCCTTGGGCGTGACCTTGCCGACGAGGATATCTCCGGGGCGCACCTCGGCGCCGATGCGGATGATGCCCTGCTCGTCGAGGTCCTGCAGCGCGTCCTCGCCGACGTTGGGGATGTCGCGGGTGATCTCTTCGGGGCCGAGCTTGGTGTCGCGCGCCTCGCACTCGTACTCCTCGATGTGGATCGAGGTGAAGAGGTCCTCTTTGACGAGCCGCTCCGAGATGAGGATGGCGTCCTCGTAGTTGTAGCCTTCCCACGGCATGAACGCGACGAGCATGTTCTGGCCGAGCGCCAGCTCGCCGCCGTCTGCTCGACGGGCCGTCGGCGATGATCGCGCCGCCTTGACGTGCTCGCCCTTGCGCACGATCGGCTTCTGGTTGATGCACGTGTCCTGGTTGCGAGCGCGTGTACTTGAGCAGCGGGTAGCTCTTGATGCGCCCCTTGTCGTTGCGCACTTCGATGCGGTCGGCGGTCACCGCCACCACCTCGCCCGGCTCTTCGGCGACGACGACGCCGCCCGAGTCCTTGGCCGCACGTGCTCCATGCCGGTGCCGACGAGCGGCGGCTCGGGCATGAGCAGCGGCACGGCCTGACGCTGCATGTTCGCGCCCATGAGCGCGCGGTTGGCGTCGTCGTGCTCGAGGAACGGGATGAGGGCCGTCGCGACCGAGACGATCTGCTTCGGCGAGACGTCCATGAAGTGGACGTCGTTGGGCGGGCTCTCGACGTACTCTTCGGCGTAGCGGCAGGTGACGCTGCTCTTCGATGAGCTTGTTCTTGGAGTCCAGGTCCGAGTTCGCCTGCGCGATCCGAACTGGTCTTCTTCATCCGCCGTGAGGTAGACGATGTCGTCCGTGACCTGGCCCTTGCGCACGATCGCGGTAGGGCGTCTCGATGAAGCCGTACTCGTTGACCCTGGCGTAGGTCGCCAGCGAGCCGATCAGGCCGATGTTCGGGCCTTCCGGCGTCTCGATCGGGCAGATGCGGCCGTAGTGGCTGTGGTGCACGTCGCGCACTTCGAAGCCCGCGCGCTCGCGCGACAGGCCGCCCGGGCCGAGCGCGGAGAGGCGGCGCTTGTGCGTGAGCTCCGCCAGCGGGTTCGTCTGGTCCATGAACTGCGACAGCTGGCTTGAGCCGAAGAACTCCTTGATGGCGGCGACGACCGGGCCGGATGTTGATGAGCACCTGCGGCGTCACCGTCTCGAGGTCCTGCACGGTCATGCGCTCGCGGACGACGCGCTCGAGGCGCAGCAAGCCGACGCGGAACTGGTTCTGCAGCAGCTCGCCGACCGAGCGCACGCGGCGGTTGCCCAGGTGGTCGATGTCGTCGACGTGCTGGGTGCCGTTGACCACCTCGACGAGGTGGCGGACGACCGCGATCATGTCTTCCTTGGTGAGGTGGCGCAGCGCTTTCTCTTTGATGCGGCCGTGGCTGTCCTTGACCTCCTCGACCCGCGGCGCGTCATAGTTCATGATGACGAACTGCTTCTCGAGCTTGCGGTTGACCTTATAGCGGCCGACCGCGGCCAAGTCGTAGCGCTTGTCGTCGAAGAAGGTGTTGCGCAGCAGCGTCTCCGCGTTGTCCGGGTTCTCCGGCTCGCCGGGGCGCAGCTTCTTATAGACCTCTTTGAGCGCGTCTTCGCGCGTCTTGATGTCCTTGTCTTTCTCGAGACAATTCATGATGATGGCCGGCACTTCGCCGGTCACCGGGTCGGCGAACAGCTTCATGAGCGCTTCGTCGGACTCGTACTTCTTGTCCAACGCGCGGATGAAGGTGGTCACGATGATCTTGCGGTTCTTGTCGATGCGCACGCCGATCGTGCCTTCGGTGACGTCGTTCTTGCCGCCGTTGTCGCTCTCGAACTCGATCCAGGCGCCGCGGTTCGGGATCACCGTCGCGACGTACACCGGCCGGCCGTTGGTGTCGGTGTCGGCGAGGAAGTACACGCCCGGCGAACGCACGAGCTGGCTCACGATCACGCGCTCCGCGCCGTTGATCATGAACGTGCCCTTCTCGGTCATGAGCGGCAGGTCGCCCATGAAGATCTCCTGGTCGGGGATGCCCTTGATCTCGCCCGACTCCGAGGTGATGAGCCGCACCCGCACGCGCAGCGGCGCGCAGTAGGTCATATCGCGCTCGCGGCATTCCTCGACCGAGTACTTCGGCTCGCCGAGGCTATGCTCGCCGAACTCGAGGATGAGGTTGCCGGTGAAATCCTTGATCGGCGAGATCGAGGTGAACGCCTCGCGCAGCCCCTCGGTGATGAACCAGTTGAACGACTCCTTCTGGAGCTCGATCAGGTCCGGGATGTCGAGGGTGTGCGGGATCTTGGCGAACGTGAACCGCTCTTTGCCCTTCTGCGATCCCTTGACTTCGATCGTGCCGCTCTCGACCGCCTTGACGACGCCCTTGTTCTCGATGAGCGTCTCGAGCGCGGCGCGCGGGTCCGCCAAGCGCATCAAGCGCGCGATCGGGCGCGGCGCGCGCATGCGCGCGACAGAGCGCGGCGAGACCGCCGACTTGCGCTTCGGCGCCGCTTTGGCTTTGGCGACCTTGGGCGCTTTCGGGGCTTTCGGTTCCTTCGGGGCCTTGGGTTCCTTGGGGAGCTTGACGGCTTTTGCTTTGACTGCTTTCGGGCTCTTCATCAGTTGTGGCTTACACCTTTAGCGCTGCGCGACCTAATACGGAGCGGTCGATGGCGCTCGACCGTTTTTCTTGTTCTGTAGGGGTCGATCTTCAGATCGACCCGCGCGTGTGGTCGTGGTTCCTCGGGGATTAAAAAGACGACTTGCTCCGGCCACCGGTGGTCTGCTTCGCGAGGCTGCTTCTCGCTTGGTCCAACCGGTCGGCGCAATCGTCCCAATGTGACACAGACATGTATTATATCACAAGCTGGACGCTTGTCAAACGGGACAGGGCGCGGGCCGATTCGCGACCCGGTCTAATCGGCTCCGGCGGGCGCCGGCACCAGCATCTGCTTCTCGTACAGGGACGCGTACAGGCCGTGCCTCTGGAGCAGCTGGTCGTGCGTCCCGTTCTCCACGATCCGCCCCTCGTCCAGGACGAGGATGGTCGTGGCGCGCCGGATCGTCGAGAGCCGGTGGGCGATGACGAAGGTCGTCCGCCCCACCAGCAGATGGTCCAAGGCCTCGCCGATGAGCGCCTCGGCGTGCGCATCTAATGAAGAGGTCGCCTCGTCCAGGATCAGGATGCGCGGGTCGCGCAGGATGGCGCGGGCGATCGCCACCCGCTGGCGCTCGCCGCCGGAAAGCCGCATGCCGCGCGACCCGACGAGCGTGTCGTAGCCCTCGGGCATCTTCACGATGAAGTCGTGGGCGTTGGCCAGGCGCGCCACCTCCTCGATCTCCGCCTGGGTCGCATCGAGCTTGGCGTAGCGGATGTTCTCGGCGATGGTGTCGGAGAAGAGCTGCGGATCCTGCGGCACGATAGCGATCGCGCCGCGCAGCGAACTCAAGGTGACCCCGGAGATGTCGTGGCCGTCCACCAACACCGCGCCGCTCGTCGGCTCGTAGAATCGCGGCACGAGATTCACCAGCGTCGTCTTACCGGCGCCTGACGGCCCGACGAGCGCGACGATCTCGCCCGGCTCGACCTTCGCCGAGATGCCCTTGAGCACGTCGTGGATGCCGTCGTAGGCGAAGCGCACGTCCTTGAACTCGACCGCGCCGTGCACGTCGGTGAGCACGGTCTTGTCCGGCTCTTCCGCCGCCTCGACCGGCAGGTCCAGCACCTCGAACACGCGCGTCGCCGCGGCATACGCTTTGTTGAGGTCGCCGATGTAGTTCGACAGCTGCGAGATCGGGTTGGCGACCGTCATGGCGACGGTGAAGAACATGAAGAACTGCGTGTAGCTGAGCCGCCCGATCACCACCTGGTACAGTGAGAACGCGGCCAAGGCGAGCACGCCCACCATGATCACGAAATCGATGACCGGCGTCTGGGTGAGCGAGACCTGCGCGACCTTCATCGAGGCGCCGTAGTTCGCGGCGTTGCGCTCCGAGAAGCGCTCGATCTCGTACGGCTCGCGCGTGAAGGCCTTGATGATGCGCATCGACTCGAGCGATTCCTGGAGCGTCGAATTGAGGTCCGACACACGCCCGAGCGCGCTCGTCGTCACGCGTCGCAGCAGGGTCGAGAAGCGGTAGACGACCCACGACACGAGCGGCGCGACCGCCATCGTCACCAGCGTGAGCTGCCAGTTGAGGTAGAACATGACGATGAGGCCGGCGAGCAGCGTGAGCGCGGCGCTCGCGAAAAGCGGCAGCGCGGACACGCCGACGACGAGGATCAGCATGTCGTTGGAGAAGCGCGACAGGATGTCGCCGCCGCGCCACTTCTCGAAGGTGGGCAGCGTGAGGTATTGCACGCGCTTGAAGAGGTCGCCGCGCAGGATGGTGACGACTTGCTGGCCGACCGAGGTGAGGGTGTAGCCGCCGAAGTACTGCGACGCGTTCTTGATCACGTTGAGTCCGAGCGCCGCGGCCAGCGCGATCGCCAGCCCTTGCGCGCTCTTGTCGGACACCGCGTTCACGAGCAGCTTCACCGCGCCGGCGTAGCCCACGGTCGCGAGCGATGCGAGCGCGGTGAGCAGCAGGCCGCCGATCATCGGCGCGAGGAACGGCCGCACGTAGGCGAACAGGCGCTTATAACCCATCGAATACCACGTTTCAGTCCCTAGGGTGGCCCGCCCTTGTCGCAGCGCGTTGAAACATTGCGCTGCCGCCGCCGGTAGCCATCGACGTCGGTCCGCAGACGCAGAAGCGATCAGGAGGCGAGCTATGGGTTGCTATTACCATCCGAAATTGCCCACCGCGGTGCTGTGCCGCGATTGCCAGCGCGAGATCTGCTCGAGCTGCTCCGAAGGCAGGCGTGTGCCCGGGTTGCCGGCTCGGCCGCGCGATGAAGACGATGTCGTCGCAGATGCCGGCCAAGCCGTCGCCGCAGACGCAGGCCTATCGTCAGACAGCGGTGCAGGACAGACCCGCGCCGAGCGCGGCCGCCGCTCACGGTCGCGGCTGCTGACGAGACCAAGCCGAGCAGCGAAGAGCGTGTGCTCGCGGCGCTGTGCTATCCGCTATGGCCGCTCGCGTTGCTGCTGCTGCTTCTGCCCGCCGCGCACGGCAAGTTCGTGCGCTTCCACGTGTTGCAGTCGCTCGGCGTCAACGCGCTCGGCGTCGCGCTTTATGCGGTGTACGCGCTTTCGGCCGGCCTGCCGGTCGTCGGCTGGCAGAGCGCCTTCGCGCTGCCGCTGCTGGTGCCGCTGTGGATGCTCGGCGATCTGTACTTGGCGATCCGCGCCGCGGTCGGCGAATCGCCGCGCGTGCCTTTCGCGGCGGACCTGGCCTCGAAGTTCGGCTAAGCCTCGCCGGGGGACATCAGGTCCTGGCGCGGTTGAACTCGCGATAGCGGACGAGGAACTCGCGCGCGGCCTTGCTCGTGCTCGACGATCGGCTGCGGGTATTGTTGCGGCGTGAAGAAATTCAGCTCGATCTGATGCTGTTTGTCCATGCGCCAGGGCGCGAGCGCCGCGGCGGTCGGCAGTTTCCGCAGCTCCGGGATCCAGCGGCGCACGTAGACCGCTTGCGCGTCGAACTGGCGCGCCTGCTTCTCGGGATTGTAGATGCGCGGATACGCCGCCTGATCGGAGCCGACGCCCGCCAGCCATTGCCAGTTGCCGTCGCACAGCGCCTCGTCGGCGGCGAGGTGCTCGCGCATCCAGGCGCTGCGCCCGAGCCGCCAATCCAAGCCGAGATCGAAACAGCAGAACGAAGCGGCGACGATCGCGGCGCGCTGATGCACGAGCCCTTGTTCGCGCAGCTGCCGCATCGCGGCATCCACGAGCGGATACCCGGTCCGGCCTTCGAGCCACGCCTGCAGCGCGGCCGCGTCGCTCGACCATGCGAAGCTGCGCATCTTCTCCTGAAGCGCCTCGTCGTGGACCTCCGGCACGTAGAAGGCGAGCTGGGTGAAGAAATCCCGCAGCGCGAGCTGGCGCAGGAACATCGCCATCGAGCTGCGCTCTTGCGCGAGCGTCCATGAGAACGCGCTGCGGCGCGCGATCGCATGATAGACGGTGCGCGGACTGATGCAGCCGAAGCGCAGGTACGGCGCCAGGTTCGAGGTCCCATCGCGGGCCGGGTACGCGCCGCTCGTGGCGTAGTCAGCAGCACGCGCGGTCGTGAACTTCTCGAGCGCGGCGAGTGCGGGCGCTTCGCCGGGCTGGACCGCGAACGACTCGTCGTACGCCGGAAACGCCCCCGGCTGATCGTCGCGCCCGGTCGGCGGCGAATCGCCGGACGGCACCGCGACCTCGAGCGTCTGCCACGCCGCCGCGAACGGCGGAAATACCCGATAACCTTCCCCCGCCGATTGCTTGCGCTCGGCGACCGCCTCGGGTTCGTGGACGACGTCGCCCTTGTGCCCGTGCCACGCCACCCCGGCCGAACGCAGCGCCTGCGCCACCGCTTCTTCTACGGCGCGCTCGCTGCGCGCGTACGAGCGCGAGGAGTGCACCGTCGTCGCACCGAGCCGGCGCGCGGCCTCGACGAGCGCGCTGCTCGGCGGCCCGGACAGCAAGCGAGAGCGTCGCATCGCTTTTGGCGAGCGTCGCCCGCAGCGCGCTCAGGCAGCCCAGCGCGAAAGCGCGCTGACGGGCGCTCAGACGCTCCAACTCGTCCAGGCAGAACACCGCGTAGACCGGACCGCCGGCGGCGCACGCCGCGTGCAGCCCGACGTTGTCGCCGAGGCGCAGATCGCGGCGGAACCAGAACAGCGTTGCGCTCATCCGCTCACCTCATCCCAAGACAAAACGCGCCGACCGGCGATGCACCGGCGGCGCGTTTTCGGACGAAGCGATGGTCGCGTTATTTCAGCGAGGCGACGTACGCGGCGATATCCGCCACCTGCTGCTTGGTCAGGTGCAGGTCCGGCATGCCCGAATCTTTGTCGACGGCTTGCGGGTGTTCTTCCATCTCCGCGACTTGGCCCGCTTTCAGGCCGACGCCGGCGAGGCTCGGTCCGACCGTGCCGTTCTTGCCGCCCGCCCCGTGACAGCTCTCGCAGTTGGCGGCGAAGAGCTTCGCGCCGGAGGCGACGTTGCCCGCGGCGACGGGCTCGCTCGGCAGTTTGGCGAGCGGGATCGGCAGAGCGGCGGCTTTCATGGCGCCCGGCATCGCCGAGGCGGCGGCCATCGCATTCGAGGCGGCGGTCGCGACGGCAGCGGCGGTCGCCGCGGTGTTCGCGGCGGTGTTCGACGACCCCGAATTATCGCTCTTCGAGCAGGCCACCGTGAGCGCGGCGCATGCCGCGATCGCGATGATCAATGATGCAACCTTCTTCACGGGAACGGCTCCTCTCTGAAGGGTTCGGCTGATGACTTCGCCCCGACCTTAGGGGGTGCGCGGTGGCACTCCTTCACGCGGCTCGCGCACGAATGTGAGCGCGAGTCCGCCCAGCACCATCCATACCGCGACGAGCCCGAAGAGCGAGCGATAGCCGATGCCGAGATCGCCGGTGACGGCGCCCAAGTGGTCCACCAGCAGGCCGCCGATGATGGGCGCGGCGACCTGCGGCGCCGACGCGCCGATGTTCCACAGCGCCATGAGCGCGCCCGCGCGGCCCGGCGGCAAGAGATTGCACGCCAGCGCCCAGTCCACCGAATAGTACGCGCCCCAGCCGATCCCGAGGAACACCGACAGCACCGCGACCGGCGTCAGCGAGGTGGCGAACGCGACCGTGAGCGCGGCCGCGACGATCAGCGCGAGCGATATATAGATGATGGATTTCTTCGATATCCGGTCGCCGAGCAAGCCCGCCGGCACGGTGCCGACGAGCGAGCATCCGACCATGAGCAGCAGCAGCGTGAGGCTGGTGGCCTGATAGCGATCGATCTTGAGGGCGAAGCGCAGATAAAAACCGAGGAACGGCAGGATCGAATACAGGCCCGCGCTCACCAGGGTGCGCGAACCGATGAGCCACCAGAAGCTCGCGCGCAGCGGCCAGGCGGTCAGCACGGGCACGGCCTCGGGCACATCTTCCCTGCGCTCTTTGACGCCGAACACGGTGACCAGCAGCGCGGCGAGCATGATCACCGCGATCGCCGTGACGAGCCGCAAGAACCCGCTCGTGTACATCTCGGGCGTGACGTCCGGACCCGGCTGGTGGACGACGAGCTTCGCGAGCAGCAGGCCTCCCGCGGTGCCCGCCAAGCGCATCAGACCCATCACCGCGGAGGCGCTGCCCTGCGCGCTCTTGGCGACGCGGTCCGGGATGAGCGCTTGGTACGCGCCACCGGCGATGTTGAGCAGCTGCAGCACGACGAAGGCGACCAGCACCGCCAAGAACGACGGCGCGAGCGCGAACATGTAGAGGCCGGCGAAGTTGATGAGCGTGCCGACGATGATGAACGGCATGCGCCGGCGCACGATGTCCGACCAGCGGCCGGCGCCGTACTGGATGACGATCGCGATGAGCGCCCCGCAGCCGAGCAGAATCGCCGACGCGCGGCCGTAGAACGTCGGCGGCACGAAGCGGGCGATCTCCGCTTGCAGCGCTGCGCCGAGCAGCGCGGCCCATTGCAGCTCCCAGGCGAACCAGTAGAACGACAGCGCGAACGGGTTCGGCGTCTTGACGCCTGGAGCGGTCGAATTCATTCGACCGTCACCTGCGCCGCGTGCACCCGCGCGTATTCGAAGTCCGCCGCCTCATCGCAATCCATCGCGAGCGCCGGATCCGCACCGCGCAGCGCGACGAGCGAGCCGCGCGTGAGCCGCTCGATGCGCGCCTTGACGTCGGCGACGCCTGCCTTGTTCGCCGCATAGCGCAGCGCGAGCTGCGGCCCGAGCAGGCTCGCCATCGCGACCAGGCTCTTGCGCGCCCCGAACGCCTTGCGGACGAGCTGCTCGTTGCGCAGGAATGCGCCCGCGTTGACGACGAGCGCGCTGCCGCCGGTCCACTGGCCGTCGCTCAGCCGTGCGAAACTGCTGCGCGCGCCCGGATACGCGGCCTCGAACTCCTCGCGCGTGAAGATCGGATAGACGCAGTCCGCGCTCGGCGGACTCGCCGCGAGCAGCCCGGCGATGCTCGCGCTGCGCACGAAGGGCATGTCCGACGCGCAGAAGACGACGCGTTCGTCGCCGGCATCGCGCAGCGCCGCGAGCACGTTCTCCTCGCCGCTGGCCTGTTCGTCGATCCAGCGATCCGCCGCGGCGCCGCATGCCTGCGCGGTGCGCGGCCCGACCACCGTCACGCGACCGATCTCCGGCACGCCGCGCAACGCCTCGATGACGATCGCCAGCAGGCTGCGGCCGCCGATGCGCACCAATGCTTTGATGTCGCTGCCATAGCGCTGCGCGTCCTCGGGCCCGAGCCGGCCTGCTGCGGTGATGACTGCGTTGAGCACGCCCGCCCCGTTGGCGCATGCGCGGCCGAATCCATTCGAGCCCGCGTGCTCGTGGAGCGGTCGAATTTATTCGACCGACGTTCGGGCAGCCTTGCACAGGATCGCCATCTTCTTCTCGCCGACGGTCGTGCACACCAACACCGCCGACGCCTCGCCGCGCGGTTTGAGCAGCGCCTCGATCGCCTCGGGCAGCAGCGGGAAGGCGCGCGTCTTGATGACGAGCGAGCCGATATCGCGTGCGCGCAGCAGCGCGCGCACCTTCTTCTCGTTGAACGGCATGGCCGCGAGCACTTCGTACCAGCGGAAGAACGGCGTCGCCGCGGCGCGCGAGGCGGTGACGTACGCGACGTTCGGATCGAGCGCGGCGGCGCCGATCGGCTCGCAGGCGGCACCGAGCAGCCCTGAGCGGATGACAGCGGCGTCCGGCTCGCCCAGCCAACCTTGGAGAAGACGCACCTCCGGCGCGCTCGCGGGATCGCCATCTAAAGGATGGACTCCGTCGGCCGCGATGACCGTCGCCCGGCGCGCGCCATGGCGGCGGGCGAGGTCGCCGCACCACGCGATCGCCTCTTTGCACACACCGCGCTCCGAGATGTACTCGAGCTCCACCGGGAAGCCGCACGCGTCGCGCAGCGCGTCCTCGGTGACGCGCAGCCCGGGCGCGATCTTCACACCGAGCGCCGCCGCGCGCAGATCGCCGATGCGCGCGAGGATGCTGCGCAGCGGCGGGCTGTATTCCGCACCGGTCTTGGCCCGGCCGCTCGGCGTCCGCCGCGAGGGGTCCGCAAAAGCGGCGTCCATGTCCTGAAGCGGCCAGCGCAGCGCGTCGCCGATGCTGAACGCCGCTGACGGCTTCACGCCGTACACGATCGCGTTGTGACGCGCGCAGACGAGCGCATCGGTGTCGACATCGACGCCCGAGACGGTGCCGCCCGGCGGCCGAACGCCGGCGATGGCGATGGAGTCTGAGCCGATGCCGCAGCACAGATCTGCCACCCGTTTGAAACGCGCGAAGCGCTCGGCCGTGTGGCGCGAGATCGCCTCTGACGACGCCTGCTCGTAGCCGGCGCGCGTGAAGAACATCTCGGCGGCGCGGCTGAACTTGCGCGACGCGAGCGCCCTGCGCCGCGCGAAGGCGGTCGACAGCGCTGCCGCCGCGAGCTCGGGGTCGGCCATGCGGCGGGCGAGCGCGGCGGCGGCGGGCACCTGCACTTCGGTGAACGGCGCGAGCGCGGCGAGCAGCCGTGCGCCGTCCGCGGATTCAAGCCGGTCGTACGCGTTGGTCACGCTTCTGGAGCGGCCGCTTCAGTCGGCCGAAGCCGGAATACGGATCGTATCCACGCCGCCGGACTCCCGCAGACACGAGACGATCCCGTCGGCCGACGCGGCATCCGCGACGACCACGAGCGCGATGCCGTGATGCTCGATCTCATCGGCGATCCGATATGCGGCGTGCGTCGAGCGTTGCGGCGACAAGCCGCTGCCCAGCGTCGCGCCTGCCAGCGCACCAAGCACGAAGCACAGCAGCACGTCGGCGAGCACGCGATAGTGCGGGTCGGTGTCGACGAGCGTGAAGTTCGGCACATACGCGACGACAAGTCCGGCGGCCGCGCCCATCAGACCGCCCATCACGCCGCCGAGATTGATACCGGCCGCCGCGTCCGCAGCAGAGGCGAGGCCCGGCGCTCCGGCCAGGGGATCGATCGGATCGATATCCGAGCGGACGCCGAACTCGGCCGCAAGCACGCTCACGTCCTCCGCGCCTGACGGCTGCGCGCCCAGGCCGACCGCCGACGGCGCGACGCCGAGCGCGAGCAGCGCGCACAACGCGGCGTGCGCGGTGGCGCGATCGCGCGCGGCGCACGCGACGAACACGGAAGGGGCGACTGAAGGTCCCTGTGTCAACGCGCGTTAATTCCTTCGCATCACCGCAATTGCCTGGAACGTGAGAACGTGGAAAAACCTGGAGTGCTCGTGGGCCGATCCGTCGTCGTCCGCTCGAATGCGGACGAGCCGGAATACTACACGGACGTCCATCGGGCGCGCGTCGGCCATGAGGGCCGCGTCCATGCGATCGTGCCGACAGACGATCGCGCCAATCCGCTCGTCAAGGTCGGCTTTGATGCTGGCACCCAGATCGTCTT
This sequence comes from Vulcanimicrobiota bacterium, assembly GCA_963805945.1. Classification (GTDB taxonomy): domain Bacteria; phylum Vulcanimicrobiota; class Vulcanimicrobiia; order Eremiobacterales; family Eremiobacteraceae; genus JAFAHD01. The sequence continues at coordinate 246,275 of CAWDVP010000006.1, forward strand.
CTACCGGCTCGCCGATCTGCAAGTCGACCCCGATGCCGGGCTCGATCTCTCGAAGAAGCACGGCGTGCGCGGCAGCCACTTACCGAAGGGCGCCGGCTAACCACTCCAGACCGTCGACCACGCGCGGCCCGTTGCGCTCTAGGATGGAATCGTTGGGCGGGCGCAGCACCTTGCCGTCGCGCACGGCGCGCAGACTGCGCCACGGTTCGCTCGCCCGCACCGCTGGGCCGAAGTGCGTGTCATCCGAGACGATGAGGACGTCGGGATCCGCTTTCAGGATCGCCTCCGCCGTGAGGCTCGGGTACGCCTCATCGACGTCCCCGGCGACGTTGATGCCGCCCGCGAGGCTGATGAGATCGTTGAGATAGGAGCGACCGCCGGCGGTGAATCCTGGCAACCCCAACAGATAGAGCACCGTCGGCTTGTGCCGCCGATCCTTGGTCTGTGCGGCGACGCGTTCGATGCGACGCCGTAATGCCGCTGCCAAGACCACGCCCTTCTTGATGCTCCCGCAGGCCTTGGCGACGCCCGCGATGTCCGCGTAGAGGTCGCCGATATTCCGGTTCGGCAGATACACGACCGGCACGCGCAGCCGTAGTGCGACAGCGGACCCTTCATTCTCTTGATCGTGCAAGGCGACGACGACGGTGGGCCGCAGCTGCGCGATCCGCTCTAGGTCCACATGCGCGAGATCGCCGACGTGCGGCAGCGCTTTGGCGGGCGCGGGATAGTCGTCGTAGGTCGTGTCGGCGACGAGATGGCGGCCGCAGTCGACGGCATACGCGATCTCGGTGAGCGACGGCGCCAGCGAGATGACTCTGATCTTACCCGCTTGGTCTGTAGCGGTCGAATTTATTCGACCGTGAGATGCGCACCCGCCAACGAGCGCGCACGCAGCCGCGGCGATGAGGAAGCGTCTCAATGCGCGGTCAGCCTCACCGAGAACGTCGTGCCGAGCACCGGATATCCATATGCCTCTTCGACTCGTTGACCGGTCAGATTGTTCAAGCGCAGCGTCACCGTCAGATGCTTGCTCACGAGCCGTGAGATGTGGGCGCCGACCGTCACATACGCGGGCAGGAAGTGGGTGTTCTCCTCGTCGCCATAGCGGCTTCCGACATAGAGCAGGTCGAGGCCGTCATCGCCCGTCGCCTGGCCCGCATCCGGCGTCGGCCCGCTCTTGCGCCAGATCTCGAAACTGCCCGTAGACGTCGGTCGGTAGAGCAGCCGGTTGCCGTTGGTGACGACGCCGTTGATGTCCGGCACCGTGCTCTCGTCACGCGCAACCGGAAAGCCGGTGTAGGAGGCTTGCGCACCGACGCGGACGTTCTGCGCGTTCGAGATGTGCAGGCTGTAGCCGCGCACGCGCGCCCGGCCGACGTTGAAGGGCAGGAAGTCGCCCATCGTGTCGATCGCCTGATTGACGATCAAATTATTCGTGTCGCTGCCGAACAGCGTCGCCGAACCTTGGAAGCGGTTGTTGCCGGTGAACATCCCGATGTCGAACGTCGCGGCATACTCCGGCTGCAGATGCGGGTTGCCGAAGCCCGGGAAGTAGAGCTCGTCGAGGTTCGGCACGCGGAACGAACGCTCGTAGCTGCCGCGCAACGACGTTCCCTCGTCTGCGCTCGAGCCGCCCACCGATTTCTTGAGCGAGAAGCTCGGCACGGTCGTCGCCTGCGTGCCCTGCGTGTCATCGGTGCGCAGGCCGGCGACGGCCTCGAAACCGCCGTCGGGCGAATCGTACGTGTCGTTGGCGTAGAGGTACGTGGTTGAAGACGCCGCGACGACCTGGGGCGGCGCGTCGATCGTCCCTTGGAACAGCGCGCGATCGGCGCGGCCCTGGTAGCCGACCAGCAGCACATCGCCGCGCGAGAGCCGCACCGACTGCGTCAGCTTGTAGCCGCGCGCCGTGGCTTCCGTCAGCGTATCGTACGGAAACGCCGGCGTCGGGTCATAGAAATGGACCCGTCGCCCGTCCGCAAAGACCTCGACCTGCGTGAGCGCATCGGAGCCGCCGGCGAAGTCCAGGTTGAGCGCGCTCCGGTTGACGTCGCGCTGCTGGCGCGCGAACGCGCTCACGAACGCCGATCCGAATTCCGTGCTGCCCGGCGCACCTACGTCCGACGTGTTGTCTTCCAAATGCAAGGCCGCGCCGAGATGTCCGAAGCCGTAGCAGACGCACGCGGTGACGTCAGACGCCCTGACGTCGTTGTTCGACCGCGTGCCACCCGCGATGCCGTTGAAGGACGGGTAGTCGAACGTGTTGAGCTCGGAGCGCGTCAGTGCGTCGACGTGCAGCCCGCCGCGAGGGAAATCGCCGGCTGACGCGCCGACGCCGCCCTCAAAGGCGCCTTGATATCCGATCTGCGCGAACGCGGACGTTTGATCGCGGCCCGGATACTTCGAAGTGAGCAGCACGACGCCGCCGACCGCGCCCGAGCCGTAGCGCGCGGAGAGCCCGCCCTCGATGACGGTGATCGCCTGGATGCTGTTGAGCGGTATCGATGAGAAGTCGGTGACGCCTGTGTCACCTTCGTTGACGGGCCGCCCGTCGAGAAGCACGAGCGTCTGTTCGCTGCTGGCGCCGCGCAGCGCGACGGTCTGCAGCGTGCCAGTCGTGCCGTATTGCTGCACGAAAGCCCCCGGCACGTAACGCAGGGCGTCCGCGACGGACTTCGCGCCCAGCCGCTGCAGCTCGATGATCGGTACGCTGTAGCCTTCGCGGGTGTTGCCGCGAACGACTATCTTGCCGAGCGGATTGGGCGCCGGGCTCGCCGACGGCGTCGGCGATGCGGTCGGTTTCGGCGACGGCGCCGGCGTTGCGCCATCAGCGTGCGCGGCCGCGCAGGAGAGTGCGAGCAGAGCCGCCGTCGCGAGCGCAGCCGGCAGTAGCTGCGTCGCGCGGACGTTTAGCGCGGCGTGCATACGACGTATCCCTCCGGATCCTTGTGCGTGCGCACGTCCACGCCGAACGCGCGGGAGAGCGCTGCCGCTTCGAAGACTTCTTCAGGTGGGCCGACAGCCAGCGCTCCGCCGGCCAGCAGCGCGATCGAGTCCGCGAAGCGCGCCGCAAGGGTGAGGTCGTGGATGGCGGCGACGACGGCGACGCCGGCGCGCGTCAGGGTCTTGAGCAGCCGCAGCACCTCGAGCTGATAGCGCAGGTCGAGGTGCGTCGTCGGCTCGTCGATGAGCAGCACGCCGGCTTCGGCCGCGAGCGCCGCGGCGATCCACGCACGTTGCAATTCGCCGGCGCTCAAGCCCGACGCGGCATCGTGCGCGCGCTCGCTCAGGCCCGTGCGCTCCAATGCGTCGCCGATGGTGGCGCGTTCGGCATCGGTGAACGAGAAGCGCCACCATGGCCTGCGCAGTGCGAGCACGTAGCCGGCGAGTTCCGCCGGCGATACGTCCGATGGCAACGCCAGCGCGGTCGCCACCAACGCGACCTTTGCGTCGCGCGCGACTGCTCCGGCTTGCGAACGTTGCGTGCCGGCAAGCACGCGCAGCAAGCTCGACTTGCCGGCGCCGTTGGGACCGACGAGCGCCGTCAAGCGGCCAGGCTCGATCGTCACGTCCAGGTCTGCGAAGATGTCGCGCGCGCCATAGGCGACCTGAAGTCCGCGACCTGCCAGCACGGCGCTCACAGCTCCACCGGCCGGCGCGCTATTATAAGGAAGAACGGCACCCCGACGAACGCCAGCAGGACGCCGAGCGGCAGCTCGCTCGGCGACAGGATCGTCCGCGCGAAAGTGTCCGCCACGATCACCACCGCCGCGCCGCCGGCGGCGCTCGCCGGCAGCAGCCACGCGGCGTCCCCGCCGACGAGCTTGCGCGCGCCGTGCGGCACCATCAAGCCGACGAATCCAACGATGCCCGACACCGCGACGCACGCTGCGGCGATGAGCGCCGCCGCTGCGAGCACGAAGAAGCGCGCGCGGCCGACGCGGATGCCCAATCCTGCCGCCGCGTCCGCGCCGAGGCGCAGCACGTTGAGCGCCGGCAGCAGCAGCAGCGCCGCGAGAAATCCGGCCGCCAAGTACGCGGCGATCCACGCGACGTCGCCCCAGCTTCTGCCGCCGATGCCGCCCGCGAGCCAGCCAAGGATGGTGAGGCTATCCGACGCGCCGCTGCGCAGCAGCACGATCGTCACCATGGCGGCGCATAGCGACGAGATCGCGATGCCGCACAGCACGAGACGCAGATTGCCGCTCGGACCGCTGCCGGCGCCGAACAGCGAGACGACCGACGCGCACGCCAGGCCGCCACCGAACGCGAGAGCGGGTACGAGCGCGAACGAGACGCCGAGCCCGATGCTCACGCTCGCGGCGAGCGCGGCACCCGCGGAGACGCCGGTGACATACGGGTCGACGAGCGGATTGCGGAAGAGCGCCTGCAGCATCGCGCCCGCGACGCCCAGCCCGGCGCCGACGCAGGCGCCGATGAGCAGCCTCGGCAGGCGGATATCCCACACCACGGTGTGCGGCAGGCCTGAGGCTGCCGGGTGCGCCAGCGCGTAGACGATCGCGTCCGGTGAGATCGGCACGCTGCCGACGCCAAGCGATATGACGCCCGCCAGCAGCGCGACCGCGCTCAAGCCCACGAGCCACAATGCTCGGGGAACTGCTACGTCAGACCGAAGTTCGGGATAGGTTGCGACCATCGCCCAGCTCCCTTATCGCGAAGAGCTATGCAGCGGCGCGACCTTGCGGCCGCGCGCATCTGACTCGGGGCAGGTCTCCTGACTTCCGGATCTTTGCCTTGCGCCGCGCCTTCCCATCTCGTGCGAGACAGTGGCGATGTCGGCGGCTCCCCGGTTACAGTGGCGCGACCGCGCCGGAATCACACCGGCTTCCCTGTCGCCCCGAGCCACGTTGCCGTGTGGTTTACACGAATGCGGCGAGGCGACCTTTTCGGGCGTGGCGGCGAGAATGTTTCTGCCGGCCGACGACTGAAACGTCGGGCGGATGAAGCGGCTGAGCATCGCCGTCCTCGCCTTTTGCGGGCTCATGGCGATCGTGCAGAGCTATCGCTGGCATATCTGGACGTTCGGCGCCGACACCGGCACCTTTTCGCAGATCGCGCTCAGCGCGTTCAGCGGCTTTCAAGGCGGCCCCGAAGCCGCTTCGCACTTCCGCTACCACTGGTCGCCCATCATCGCGACGCTCTTCCCGCTCGTCGCCGTCACGCACTCCGCGCTCTCCCTGCAATTCGTGCAGTTCATGCTCGTCGCGCTATGCGCGTTTCCGCTGTACGCCATCGCACGCGCCTATGCGAGCGAGCGCACCGCGCTCTATTGCGGCCTGCTCCCGCTCATCTACCCGCCGCTGGTCGCGGTGGCCTTCGGCGAATTCCATGAGCTCGCGTTCTATCCGCTCATCGCGCTCGCGCTCTTCTGGACCGCCGACCGCGAGCGTTGGGCGGCGTTCGCGGCGCTGGCCCTCGTCTCGGCCCTGGTGAAAGAGGATTGCTGCATCGTCTTCGTCGCGGTCGGGCTTGCGCTCACGGCGATGGGCATCGCGCGCCGCGACACGCAGCGCGGCGGCCTGTTGCTCTTCGAGCCCAAGACGCCGCGCGCGCTCGCCATAGCCGGCATCGGACTTGCGGCGGTCAACGCGCTCGCGCTCGTCGTCTATTTCATCGTCGTGGTGCCGCGCGTCGGCGGCTTGTGGCAGCCTGCGCACTTCTTCGACTATCCCTTCGGCTACGGACCGGCCGCTATCACCGTGGCGCTGCTGCTCCATCCCTGGCTCCTCGGCCGCGTCATCACGTACGCGAAGATCGGCTATCTGCTCGAGGCGTTCGCGCCGCTGGCGTTCCTTCCGCTGCGCTCGTGGTGGACGCTGCTCGCGCTCCCCGGCCTTGCCGAACTCGTGCTCTCAAGCGAATGGGGCGCTTTTCGCATGGGCTCGCACTACGCCGCCATCTGGATCCCGTGGTTGGTGCTCGCGGCTGCGGCGGTGCTCGTCGGGTTCGAGCGCGCCGGCGGCCTTCGACGCGCGACACGCGCGTTCGCCGCGACGGCAGCCATCTGCGCGCTCTTCTTCATCGCGTTCGACCCCGTGCATCCGCTCCATTTCATGCGCCAGATCTATCCACATGACGCCGTGAGGCCGCTTGCCGCGCTCGTCCCGCGCGATGCGAGCCTCATCACCCACGACGAATGGTTCGCCCAGCTCGCGATCGACTTCCCGAAGGCGACGATCTTCCCGTACACCGCGCATGAGTACGCGCTCTTCGCAGACGACTATCCCAACGCATACTACCAGACCGTCTCGCGCGCGCAGCTGCTCGCCGATCTCGCCAGCGGGAGAGCGAAGCAGATCCGACGCATCGGCCACGTCGCGCTGTACCGCCTCGAGCCGCCTCGCGGGGTCACCCAACCCTGACGCTGGCCGGCGAGAATGTTTCCGGCACGGCGGAGGCGTAGAGACGCCCACCGGCATGCAGTATTTCGAACCGAACTTCGTCGAGGAAGCCCTCGCCTTGCTCGAACAGCTCGGTCCGAGCGCGCGCGTGCTCGCCGGCGGCACGCTGCTCGGTCCGGAGGTGCGCGCAGCGTCCGGATCGACGAGCGCGATCGTCAACATCAAACGCATCTCCGAACTGCGCGATATCGACTTCGATGGCCAGGCGCTGCACATCGGCGCGCTCGCGACGGCCCGCGATCTCGCCGAGAACGATTTGGTCCGGCGGCACGCGCCGTTGCTCTCGCTGGCCGCCGCCTCGCTGGGTGCGACGCAATTGCGCAACGTCGCCACCATCGGCGGCAACCTCTGCTCGGGCCATCACGCGGCGGATCTCGGCGCTGCGCTGCTCGCCTGCGACGCGCGGTGCGTCATCGCGAACCTCATCACGGGGCCGGCGACGATGCCGGTGGCGGAGTTCTTCCGGCCCGGCGGGCACGCTCTCGAAGAGGGCGCGATCCTCACCGCGATCGAGATCCCGGCGAGCTCGGCGCACGTCTCCTATGTGAAGATGCAGACGCGCCGCGCGTTCGAGATGGCGATCATCGCGGTGGGCGTCGTCCTGGCGCATGACTCAGTACGGATCGCTCTCGGCGGCGCCGCGCCGACGCCGGTGCGTGCCGTCCACGGCGAAAAGACGTGGACCGACGGTCGAATACATTCGACCGCTCCAGACGCGGTAGGGCGTGAGGCCGGTCGCGTCGCCGCGGCGAAGGACTGCGATCCGGTCACCGACCACCGCGCCTCAGCCGAATATCGTCGGCATCTCGTCGCTGTGCTCACGGAGCGCGCGCTGCTCGAGGCTGCCGCCGCGCACGGATCTGGGCGCTGATGCAGCCCGTCACCATCTACGTCAACGGCGAAGAGCGCGAAGTCGTCGTCGAGCCGCTGCAGCCGCTCTTGCACGTGCTGCGCTGGCAGCTGCACCTCACCGGCACCAAAGAAGGCTGTGGCACGGGCTACTGCGGCGCATGCACCGTGCTCGTCGACGGCCAAGCGGTCAATTCGTGTCTCTATCCGGCGGTCGACGCCGATCGGCGCGAGGTCACGACGATCGAGGGGTTGGCGGCTGCGGACGGCACGCTCCATCCGGTTCAAAGCGCATTCGTCGACGACTTCGCGCTGCAATGCGGCTACTGCACGCCGGGCATGATCCTCGCCGCCGCGGCGCTGCTCGCCGATGACCCTGAGCCGACCGACGAGTCGATCCGTCGCGCGCTCGCGGGCAACCTCTGCCGCTGCACCGGTTACCAGCCGATCGTCAACGCCGTGCTCGACGCCGCCAAGCGGCTGCGCGATCAGGGCAGAGCCGGTGAGCGGCCGGGCAGACGCACCGACATCCGGTCGAGGGCATAGGCGATGACGAACTACGTCGGCACCACGCGCCCACGCCACGACGCCGTCGGCAAAGTCACCGGCGAGACCAAGTACACCGCCGACATCGCGCTTGACGGAGCGCTCGTCGGCCTGGTGGTCCGCTCGCCCCACGCCTTCGCGCGCGTGAGCAAGATCGACGTCGCCGCGGCCAAAGCGATGCCCGGCGTCCACGCGATCGCCTATGCGGGCAACACGCCGGACACGCCCTTCGCGCACGGCATCAAAGACGAGCACCTCTTCCCGCGACCCTACGTGCGCTATATCGGCGAGCCGATCGCCGCCATCGCGGCCGAGACGATCGGCCAGGCGCGCGCGGCGTCACGCGCGATCGTGGTGGAGTACGACGTGCTCGAGCCGGTGCTCGACGCCAAGCGCGCGCTTGAGCCGAACGCTCCGCTGGTCCACCCGGATTGGAAGACATACGACAAGGCCGCGACGCGGGTCCTCAAGGGCAACATCTGCCACTATAGCCGCATCAAGCGCGGCGATGTGGAGAAGGCGTTCGCGCTGCCCGGCGCGATCATCCACGAATCGGAGTTCCGTTTCGCACCCGGCATGGCGGGCTACCTCGAACCGCGCGCGGCGTTGGCGCGGCGCGAACCGGACGGCGGTCTTACCGTGTGGTGCGGCTCGCAATCGCCATACGACAATCGGGATGAACTCGCCGAGTTCTTCGGGCTCGACCCGAAGCGCGTCCGCTTCATCAACCAGTTCGTGGGCGGCGCCTTCGGCGCCAAGATCCTGATGGCGGCCGAGTGGTACGCTGCGGCGCTGGCGTTGCAGTGCGAGCGGCCGGTGCGGGTCGTGTGGTCGCGGCATGAGGACGGGCTGCACGTCTTCCCGCGTCATGGCGGCTTCGCGACGTTCAAGACGGCGGCGAAACCAGACGGCACGCTGCTCGCGATGCGCGCTTCGTTCCTGTACGATAGCGGCGCATACATCGGCTATGCCGGCGGCACCGCGCTCCTCTCGACCATGCTCGCAAGCGCGCCATATCGCATTCCCGATCTCGACATCGAAGCGACGCTTGCGTACACGAACAAGCAGCCCGCTGGTCCGGTGCGCGCGCCAGGTGGGCCGCAGGCCAACTACGCGAAGGAACTGCATCTGGACGAGCTCGCCGCGAAGTTGAAGATCGATGCGCTCGAGTTCCGCCTGCACAACGCGTGGGAGGACGGCGACGTCGGACCGACCGGCCAGAAGCTCGCCGGCGTGCGCGTGAAAGAGACGCTGCAACGCGCCGCAGACGCGATCGGCTGGGGAACGCCGCTCGCGCGCGACCGCGGACGCGGGCTCGCTTGCACGTGGTGGTTTTCGGCCTGCGGTGATTCGAAGGCGCGCGTCGAGGTGCTCCAAGACGGCGCGGTCCGCGTGCTCGCCGGCAACCCGGAGGTCGGCACGGGCGCTTCTTCTAGCGCCCTGCCGATGATGGTCGCTGAGGTGCTCGGGGTCGCGCCCGAGCAGATCGAGGTCGTGCTGTCGGACACCGCGACGGATACCTACGACAGCGGCGTCGGAGGGAGCTCATCGACGTTCGGCATCGGCGTGGCGGCGACGGCCGCCGCCAAGGACGTGCGCGCGAAGCTGCTCGCGCGCGCGGAAAACGCGCTCGAGGCCCGCTCGGAGGACATCGAGTTGCGTGACGGGCGTGCCGCGGTGCGCGGCGCGCCCGAGCACGCGGTGAGCCTCGGCGATCTGGCGCGGGCCGCGGGCGGGTCCATCGAAGGCCGCGGCGAGAGCACCGAGATCGAAGATCCGGAGTTCGACGAGACGCTGACCGAGACGCACGGCTTCGCGAGTTTTCTCGCGCCGTCGTTCACCGCCAGCGCCGCGGAGGTCATCGTCGATCGCGGCACGGGCCGCGTCGAAGTCCGCAAGATCGTCACAGCGCAGGACGTCGGCTTCGCGATCAATCCGACCGGTGTCATCGGTCAGTCCGAAGGCGGCGCGGTCATGGGCGTCGGCTGGGCGCTCACCGAGGATCTGCAGCGCGACGAGCATGGCAGCGTCGAGCCCGGTTTCAAAGACTACCTGTTGCCGACCGCGGTCGACGCGCCGACGATCGAGACTATCATCGTGGACTCACCGTCGGGCGTCGGCCCCTATGGCATGAAGGGCGCGGGCGAGCCGCCGATCACGACGCCGCCTGCGGCGATCGCGTGCGCGATCCGCGCCGCCGTCGGCGCGGCACCGCATATTACGCCGATGACGCCGCAGGAAGTCGTCCGGACCGCTCCTTCAAAGCCCGGGGACTGACCGGCCTTCCAACGCGATCGACACCTTGCTCTGCAGGTTCGCGAGATGCGCCCGCGATAGCGGGTCGAGCGAACCCGACGCCAGCGCGCCGCGCAACGTGCCCGAGAGGCTCACGAGCTTCGCGCGCGCGAGCGCCTGCGCGTCGCTCGGCGTGTCCTTCGCCGGCGATAGCGTCATCGCGATGAGCATGCGCGTGTAGCTCGCCTGCAGATTGCGCGTCAGCAGCGGCACGTTCGTGAGGCTGCCGGAGCGCAGGTCGCCATACACGCTGTCTTGCGTCCAGTCGAATAGGTCGGCGAGCGTCATCGTGCTGCCTGTCTTGGCGCGCACGCCGATCTCATCGATGCGCTGCAGCCGCAGCGGTTGGTAGAGCGTCTTGAGCACGTTGTTCTGCATGGTACCGATGATCTCGACGATCGGCACGTCGTGGCGCGCCGGCGGATCGTACGCCCACTTGCCGTTCTCTAGCGGCTCCCACTCCTGGTAGGTCATGCGGTTGAGCGTCGCCGGCGACAGCTGCAGCGCGGTGCTCGAGAAGACGTAGCGGTCGAGATTCTGCCACGCCCGGCGCTCGGTGGCACGCGACACCGGCGTGAGCGGCTGCGTCGCCTTGGGATCGCCTGGCCGCGCGCGCGAGAGGTACTCGCCGCCGATGTAGTGCTCGAACACATTGCTGCAGCGCCTGAAATCGATGAAGAGCAAGCCGAACGCGGTCGTCTCCTCTTCATAGGGATGCTGCGCGCGCGGCACGCGCGTGTCGAGCTTGCCCATGAGAGAGCGCGCCAGGCCGAGCCGCATGTCGCACCAGCCGATGTTGTCGTCCGTCAGATCGAACTGGTCGACGCGCGGGTCGATCGCGTGCGCGTCGCCCCACGACACGTCTTCATCGGAGGCGAAGCGGTACCACGGGTTGGTCCACTGCGACGCCCATTGATGCAGCGTCGGCAGCTCGTCGTCCGGCGTGCGTGCACCCGGCACCGGCGCGTACGCCCAGTGGATCGCGTAGTAGTCGTACGGACCGATCGTGGTCATGAAGAGAGCGCCATGCGACTGCCCCTTGGGCCACAGGTTGATCGGGTTGTACTCCATGACCGACGACGACATGCCGTGCTTGGCGGTGAACTCCGCGCTCCTCACCTGCGCAGCCGTGTACGCCTGCGAGCCGATGAAGTTGTGCATCATCCCCATGTCGTGGCCGACTTCGTGCAGTGTGCCGTCGATGATGAAGTCATCGACGTACTGCTGCGGCACGTCGCCGCCCGGCCAGTCGCCGGTGAGACCAAACGCCACCGCGCCGAACCCTGCTTGCATCCGTTTCTCGGCTGCGTACAGCTGCTCGCGCCCACCGAACGTTCTGGCGCGCGATGGATCCACGTAGAACGGATATTCGACGTCGAAGAAGTTGATGTAATCGGCATCGAACACGACGCCGGTGCGGAATTCCTGGCCGGTCCGCGGATCCCAGTAGAGCTGCGCCTCGAGGAAGCCGCCTGAGTTCGAGTCCGTGAGCCAGCGCAGCATGCTGTGGCGCACGTCGTCGGGATCCCAGCTCGGATCATCCGGCTGGTCTTTCACCTGGACCGCGTCGGTGATGCCGAGCGGGAGAAACGCCTTGTTCCACTCCAGCACCGCGCGCTTGACCGGCGCGCGATACGCCTCCGGCATCGTGTTGCTCATGTAGAACACCATCGGATGCTTGGCCGGCGACATCGCCGCGTTCGGATCCGTCTTCTGCATGTTCCAGCGGAGGATATAGCGCTGGTGGCGGTTCGTCAGCTTATCGGTGCCGAAGTTGAGGCGCACGTTATCGAAGAAGCCGACGCGGTCGTCCGCGAGGCGCGGCATGTAGTCGCCGTCGTTCGGCGGCTCGATGAAATTGTAATCGATCTTGAACTCGATCGCGCGCGGGTCGGGCACGTTGTCGATGATCGACGCGTCGTCGGTGGTCCAGGTCTGGCGCACGTCGACGAGCGTGTTGTCGGGGAACGACTTGGTCGGGCCGAAGTAGCTTCGATCGGCGTCGAGGTGATACAGCTTGCCGGGATCGGGGTTGCCGAGCGACGCCTTGAGCGTGTCGGCGAAGTCGATGACGTCCCCGAGGAACGCCGACATGTCGACGATGATCTTGCCGGATGCGTCATCGGTGGCCGCGACCTTCGCCACCCCCACGACGGATTTCGCAGTTTGGTCCTCGATCGCGCGCGCATCCGCCGTGTTCGCGGGCGCGACGAAGAACTCGTTCGGGAAGAGGATCGCGACCTTATCGTCCTGGCGCGTGAAGCGGATGATGCGCGGCGGGAAGTAATCGCCGCCGCCCGCGATGATGAAATACCCGCCCAGGCCGTTGCGCGGCACCGCGCTGAGGATGTAGTCGTGATCGAGCTGCGCTTTACTGAGCTCGAAATAGATCTTGCCGCTCTTGCGCCACACGGTGAACAGCCCGGGCTGTGACGTCAACCCGGTCGTGAACTTGGCGTACGCCGCCGGCGCGTCGTCGTCGGCCATCGCCATCGGGAGCATGCTCAACACAGCGACGGCATACAGTGCCGCCGCAATACCAAAGCGTTTCATCGGTGAACCTTTCGCGTGGATAGTATCGCCGCGTGCTTGTGCTTCGTCTGGGTCGAGGGTCGATACCTCCGGCGCCGCAGCGCCAGGGCCGCCCCCGCAGGCTCGTCGAAGGCGCGTGCATCCTGCACCTGACTAAAGGGGGTCTTCGCCTGTGCATCAAGCCGCGCTCGTGGCCCACGTCTTCTTCGGAACCCTCGCGTTCGGCTTCGCGATCACGTTCGAGCTGCTGATGAAGTCGATCGGGAGGTCCGGCGACGTCCGGACGATCCGCACGGCCTTCACTCTCGCCGTGCGCTACGCCATATGGATCGGACCGCTCTTCGGCATCGCAGTGCTGCTCGGCTTCGGTGTGGCGATCGACCGCCACGAGCCGCTGCTGCAGACGTGGCTTGTGATCTCCTACGTGCTCGCCGCCATCGGCTTGTTTCTCGGCACCGGCCTCAACCGGCCCGCATTTATGGGGATCCTTGAAGCCGCCAAGGTCTCGCCCGACGACGCGCCCTCGCCGGAACTGAAGGCCGCCGTGGCGCGCTTTAATCCGGCGACGTGGCTCATGGTGTTGCTCATGATCGCGCTCATCACGCTGATGTTCGTGAAGCCCTTCTCGAACTAGGCACGCGCGCCGGCGCAGGTTTACGCCCCGACAAGCGTGGGTACCATGGCAGCAACCCGCGGTCATGAGGGGGACCCCCACTATGTCAGATGTGAAGACGGTCGGTTCGCCGACCCTGTACGCGGCTTTTCCCAGCGGTGAAATCGCGCAGCGGGCGTACGGCGCGCTGCTCGACCGTGGTGTCCACAAAGAGGACATCAGCATCATCGCTCCCGTCGCGCACGACGGTCGTGTGCCCGAGGCCGCTCGTCTCGTGATCGGCACGACGACGCGCTCGGACGTCGCGGTGAGGGCGGCGAAGGGTGCTGGGTTCGGGGTCGCAGTCGGCACCGCCGCGGCGCTCGCAGCTTTGTTCATCCCGGGAGTCGGTTTGGTGCTCGGCGCGGGCGCGCTCGCCACGGCGCTGGCGGCTACCGCCGGAACCATCGCCGGCGGGGCGGCGATCGGAGCCGTGGTCGGCTGCCTGATGGATCAGGGCGTGCCGGCGGAGATCGCCGCGCGCTACAAGGACTCGCTTCGCACCGGCGGCGCGATGCTCGCTGTGACGGTCCCATACGGCGATGCGGACCAAGCGGCCATCGAAGACGCGCTCGTGAAGTTCGACGCCACCGACATCAACCTATACTAGGCCGCCCATGAGGTCGGCGTCCTTGGCCCAGCGCGGCGGCTTGCCGAAGCCGGTCGCAGACGCGCTCACAAGGCCTCGCGACAGACCGTAGCGCAGCGCGCGCCGCTCTTCCGCCAGATAGAGCTGCTTGGCCTCGAAGCGCGCGTAGTACCACGCAAATTTCGCCGTCTGCGACGCACCGGGCGCGACGTTCTCGCGCACGATGAGGCCATAGGTGCGCGAGAACGCCATGGCGCGGGACACGTAGATGCGCGGGAAGCGCTCGTGTGCGAGGCCGATGACGAACACGTGCGGCCAGCGCTCGCCTTTGGCCGCGCTGATCGTGTCGCAGGCGATCGCCTCGCGCGTGCGCAGCGCCGGCCGCAGCAACGCCATGTCGTCTTCCAACGCCCTCACGAGCTCGCTCACACCGCGCTGCGCGCCGCTCGCGCCGGCCGCGGCGAAGGCTTCGAGCACCCGCTGCGCATCATCGAGCAGGCGCGGGCGGCGGTGCTGTGGCGCCGACTCCCAGCGCCGCATGAAGCCGCCTGCCCGCGCGAGCCCGGCGATCTGCGCGGCGGGCGAGGCCCCAGCGAACCGCGTGCGCCACGCCTCGAGCTGCGCGCGGAAACGCGCGACGGTCTCGCGCGTCGCCTCCGGCAGCCGCTTGTCCACCGTCCCCTCGAGCATGTTGCGCGCGAGCGCGGTGCGTTGACGCCCCTTGCCCGGTCGCTTGCGTTCGTCGTTGACGCCGACTTCGAGCGCCAGCTGCGTCACCGCAGTCGTATCCTCGCACAGCGCGTAGATGCTCGCGTCGGAGAGACCGAGCAGCGGCGACGCGAGCACGCGCAGCATGTGCTCGTGGTCGTAGGGGTCGTCGACGACCGCCGCGAGGGCGAGCCAGTCGGCGATATCGTTGGGCGTCTCGAAGCGCGCCAGCGGCGCGTCGACCGGCAATCCTCGCCGCTGCGAGCAGATCGGCATACACGGCCGCCGCGTCATCGCTGCGCGTCAGCAGCGCGATGTCGCTCGGCGCCGCGCCTTGGCGGAGCAGATCCTCGATCGCCGCCCCGAGATGCTCGACCTCTTCCGCCTCGTCAGAGAAGCGCTGCGCACGCGGCTGGGGCGACGCGGGGTTCGGCGCGAGCTCGATGCGCTGCGTCGGCTCCATCGCGGACAGCACCGAACGGCGGCCATGGAGCCCGTCGACCGCCGCGTCCGGCCAGCCCGCGATGGTGATGCCTCGCAGCCCGGCGGCGCTCAGCGCGATGAGCAGATCGCCGACGCCCGCATGCGCGTCCTCCGCGTCGTCCACCATCACGTGCGCGATGCTGCGCGCGATCGCCCGAGCACGAGCGGCCGTCTTCGACCAGCCAGCGCAGGCACTCATCGACGATATCCTCGTCGCTGGCCAGCGGCGCGCTCCGCGCGACCGTGAGATACTCGCGATACAGCCGCGCGAGCAGGATGCCGAGATCGCGCTCGGCGCGCTTTTGCGATTGCAACACGTCGGGGCCGGCGCGCAGCGCCTCTCTGCCGCGTTTGCTGACGCGCCCGAGCACTGCCGGGTCGCGCGCCTTGGCGAGCGCCGCCTCGACCTCGTCGCCGTAGAACGCCTGCAGCCCGGCGACGCTGCCGCGCTCGAACTCCTCCGGGCTCACCCGCGAGCCGCGCAATTGCGTCATGAGCGCTGCGGCTTCGTCCAAGAACTTGTCCGGCCGGCTCAGGAACGGGATGTTCAGATCGAGCTCGCCGTCGCCCAACTCGGGCCACGTCAGGTCGAGCAGCCCGGCGGCCGCTTCGCGGACGATCTCGCGGGCGGCGGCAGGACCGCCGTTGCGCAGGTCCGGACGCACGCCGGCCAATGCATAGTGCGAGCGCAGCAGCTGCAACAAGTGATTCGGCGCAGTGTCGACGCGGATGTTGTCAGGCGCGTCGAACGACGCAAGGGCGCGGCGAAATGCGCGCACGCCCGACTCGTGCGAGCAGATGACGAGCAGAGAACCCGAGCTTCGCTCGGGCACTACAGGATAACGTGGCGGCGAGGTGCGCGGCGCGCGCGGCGAGCGCCGCGGTCTTGCCTGAGCCGGGCGGGCCGGTGATCTGCAAGACGCCGTCCTGCGGTGCGGCGACCGCCGCGTTCAGCATCGCGGCTCCCGGTGCCGTATCCGACGGCGCTCGCTCAACGCGCAAAGACGCGCTCGCGATCGACAGGCTGTTCGCGGCAGCCGCGCGCGTACGCGCAGTACGCGCACGGCGGGTCGACGCCGGCTTCGAAATGGGCGACGCCTTGTTTCGTGAGCATGTCGGCGCGCGCGAGCAGCACGTCGACGGAGGCCGCCATGTCGGCCGGCGAGGCGACGCCGCGCACCACGCCGCTGCGCGCCGCCCGCTCCACGACCGCCTTGCCCTGGTCGTCGACGATGTCGAGCGCGAGCACCCACACCGGATCGCGCGGGTCGCGCAGCGAGATGAGCGCGAGCCGGCCGACGTCGTCGCCCCGCATGCGCCGCACCGTATAGTACAGCGCGAGCTGCCCCTCCTCGCCGCGGCGGATCTTCCTTATGTACTCGTCGGGATTCTCATCGATGCGGCCGGTCTTGTAATCGTAGATCGTCACCGCACCGCCTGCCGCCGGCCGGTCGATGCGGTCGATGTAGCCGACGAACTCGTGGCCGCCCATCGACCAGCGCTGCAGTGCTTCGACCGACTCGACCTCCATCGGATGATCGTCCGCCTCTGCTTTGAGCCAACGCGCGTAGTGAGCGGCGACCGCATGCGCCTTGAGGCGGCTCACCTCGAACTCGAGGCGCGAGGCGAACTCCTCGCGATTGCGCTCGAAGGCGAAGTCGAGCTGTGAGTGCAGCCGTTCGAGGATCGCGTTGCCGGAATACTCCGCGGGCACGCGGATCTCGCGATGCAGCGCCTCGAGCGCTTCGTGGAAGACCTTGCCGTAGGTCGCCGCCGCAGAGCCGTCGTCTTCGACCGCATCGCAGAGGTACTCGAAGAACCAGCGGCGCGGGCACTTCACGAAACCGTTGAGCCGCGAGGCGGAAAACGCCATCGCCGGCGCCACCAGCGGGCGCGGTTCTTCCGGTATCGGCCAGGCCCACGCTTCTTCTACTTCGATTTCTTCGGTCGCGTCGCTGAAGTGCCGCGCCAAAGCTGCGTGTGCCGGCGCGGTGACCGTGATCTGAAGCGCCGCGCCACGCGGCTCGAGCGCGCCTGCATCCGCGCCCAGCGCATACGCGAGCGAGCCTGGACCCGCCGGACTGCTCGCCGCTTCCGCGAAGACGATCTCAAGCGTCTCGTCGCCGGCCTCGTCGTCGCCGCACGACAGCACGCGCAGGCCGGCCGGCGCTTGCAGCGACTGCGCGACCCAACGCGGCAACACGACGCCGCTTTTCCCGGAGCGCCGAGCGATTTCGAATGCTTCCTCGAGGGTTGCCGCTTGTCGTTGCGAGGGTTGATCTGAAGATCGATCGGGCCGACCTGAAGGTCGGCCCGCTACATGGGCCGTCGGCGCGAGAACCATGAGAAGACGGGCGAGAGCGCTGTAAGGCAGCGTTCTCGTCGGCGACCGCAGCCGCCAGAGCGAGCTCGTCGATGTCGGCGCGCGCGCACGCGTCCGCCAACGCGCAGATCCCGTCGACGAACGCCGCGTCGCTGCGCAGCTCGAGCGGCCACGGCCAGTCGCCGGCGGCAAGGGCGCGCACCAGGGCCGCGCGGCAACCGCCGCCCGAACTCGAATCCATGGTCGCGTGCTTAGACGTCGCGGAGGCTGCGTACTGCGGCATTGAGCCGCTCGAGCGAATTCTCGACGCAATCGATGAGCAACGCGAGCAGACCGCTCATGTCGCCGGCGTCGGCCTCGCTCAGGCCGTCGTAGTAGCGCGCGCGGTCTTCCACCCGCACGATGGCCGGCGGGTAGCCGTTCGCGTCCAGGATCAGATTGGAGAGGAGGCGGCCGACGCGGCCGTTGCCGTCCAGGAACGGCGCGATGTTGAGGATCTTCGCCTGTGCGGCCGCGGCCTTAGCCACCGGATCGGCCGCGGAATCCTCGAGCCACTCGGTGAACTCCCGCAGCAGCGCGGGGACGAGAACGCTCTCCGGCGGCAGATAATCGCGCCCGACGATGCCGCCGTCGGTGCGCCGGTACTCGCCCGCCTGCTCGTCGTCGATCGAGGCGAAGAGCTGTGCGTGCAGCTCGCGGATCGCGTGCTCGGTGAGCGGCGCGTCGCTGATCGCGAGCACGGACGCGCGGTCGAGCGCCTTGTTCAAGTTGACCGCCTCGAGGTGCGCGCGCAGCGTCAGACCGCCGACCGTCGTGCCCTGTTCGATAAGCTCTTGCGTCTGCGCACGATCGAGCGTGTTGCCGCGCAGCGCGTTCGAGTGATATATCTCATCGAGGCGCATCTCTTTGCGCAGCGACTCGCGCGCCCGCGCCGCCTTCTCGCCGTGCGCCTCGAAGAGCCGGACGTGCTCGCGCAGTTCTCGCAGGCGGCCTTCCAGCTCGGGCGCGAAACGCAGACCGGTCGCTTGCTCTTCGGAGCGCGCGGCTTGCTCCAAACCGAAGGCCGCCGGGTCGATCTCGTGCTCGCGCAGCCAGTCGAGCGCGAGCGCTTCCAGCCGGCGCTGCCGGTAGGACAGCCAGGAGCGGCGCGCACGCGGATAGGCGCTCAAGGTCTGGAGGAAGCGCGCCGGATTGGCGGAGCCGGTGGACGCGGCGCGCAGGCGGTCGGCGAGTTCGCCGTCGAGCAGCGTTTCGATGAAGTCGGAGACGAGCGCCGCCGCCTCGGCATGCGACACCGCCCGCACCGGGACGGCGTCCGCGCGAGAGGCCACCCGCAGGGCGGCCGGATCTTCAGCCGCGTATGGCTCGACCCGCCCGGCCGCTGTCAGGAAGAAATAGCGGAACTGGCCGCTGCGGTCGTCGAGCGCGTCGGCCAGTTCTTCAAGCAAGAAGTTTCGCACGATAGCGGGCGCGATTTCGCCCGGTCGTCCCGACGCGCCTGGTCTGCGTCGCAAGAAACGTGACCCCGCGCACTCGCGTCGGGCCGGGGAATCGCGCAGAATCAAAGAACCTGGATCTCAAGAGCGTCGGGGGGCACGCTTCTCATCCGCGCCGCCCGCGTCCCGTTCTACAGCACGGAAGTGATGCCGGATGCCGCTTTTCTACGGACCAGCCGATAGCAGCATGTAACAATGTTGAACGCGGTCCGGTCCAAACAATTGGAACCAGTCTCGTCGGGGCAAGACTACGCCCTGATGCAGCGCATCGCCAAAGGGGATGGGGATGCGTTCGCCGAGTTGGTGCGGCGATACACGAGAATGCTGTACAACGTTGCCTATCGATATAATGCGGCGTCCGCCGAGGACCTCGTTCAAGAGGCATTTCTCCGGGCGTTTCAGCATGCCAACACCTATTCGGGCCGCTCCAAGGTATCGAGCTGGCTCTATCGCATCTGCGTCAACGTCTGCCTGACCAACATGGGTCGGGCGAACCTGCAGACGACCGACATCGAAGAGATCCCTGAAGCGGAGCTGACCGCCTCTTTCAACGAGCGGCCTGAGTCGCGCGCCCAGGGCAAAGAGACCTACAAGGCGATCGAAGAAGGCCTGCGACTGCTGCCGAGCCAGGAGCGCATGGTCTTCATCTTGCGCGAGCTGCAGGGGCTCGCGTACTCCGAGATCTCCGACCTGCTCGGCATGACCGAGCAGGCGGCTCGCACCAACCTGCATCGCGCCAAGCGACGGCTCCAGTCGTGGCTGAGCCCGTTGCTGACATGAGAGGACACGTATAGTGGAGTGCTCTGAAGCGCTCGACTTCCTGTACCTGTCCTTCGACGGTTCGTTGACGGCGCAGCAGCAGATGCTGCTCGACGCGCACCGCCGGACGTGTTTCGCATGCGCAAACACGCTCTCGCGCGCGCAGCGCTTCCAGCAAATCCTGGTGCAGGTGCCGCAACTGAGCGTGCCGCGCGGTCTCGAAGATCGCATCATCGAAAGCGTCTTCGCCGCCAGCGGCATGACGAACAAGCGCGAGGAGACGTTCCGCACCGTCGTCGATTCTTTCACCAATTGGCGCTCGTTCGGGCTCGCCTTCGGCACAGCCGCAGCGGCGCTGGCATTGATCTTGATCAGCCGCAACGTCATGCAGCAGGCGGCCATGAACCATCAGACGCCCGAGCGCACTTTGACCGCCGCGGTCGACGGCACGCTCCAGATCCAGCCGGCTGCAGGCCAGCCGGAGCAAGCGGGCTCGAACGTGGCGATTGCGCCTGGTGAGACGTTGACGAGCGGCGACGCGCGCCCGGCGACCGTGGCGCTCGCGTCAGGCCTGGCGATCACATTGAGCGGCGGCACGCAAGTCCGCGTGGGCACCGTCAAGGTGGATCAGCAGACCGGCGATCCCGATGTGATCGCGCTGCGCGTCGATCATGGCACCGTCGGCGTGCGTGAGAATCTCAGCCGCGGCGGCAGCGCCGTGCACGTGGCCACCGACCAGGCGACCGTCGTGCCGACCGGCACGATCTTCACCGTGTCGGCGAATCCCGGCGTGACCCAGGTCGCGGTGGGCGAAGGCAGCGTCGAAGTGTATCTGCCGGGCGAGACGTTCAACGTGACCGCCGGCAGCGAAGCGCGCATCACCAAGGACAAGCATACGGTCGGCAAGATCAAACCGACCGAGCGCATCTCCCACTAGGGGCCCTTCCGCTTCGAGCGCGAAGCCCGCGCTCATGACACACTATCGCTTATCATGGGCGGTCGTTCGCGCTTGTCGCGACCGCATCGCTGTTCGGCTGCGCCGGACGCACCACAGCGCCCGGTCAGAACGCGAGCCCGCAGGCCGGCAAAGTCCGCACGTATTACATCGCGGCCGACGAGGTGAACTGGGACTACGCGCCCACCGGCATCGACCAGATCACCGGCAAGCCGTTCGACGCGATGGCGAGGATCTACACCGCGCGCGGACCGCATCACATCGGCAGGGTCTACCGCAAGGCGGTCTACCACGAATACACCGACGCGTCGTTCACGACGCTCAAACCCCGACCGCCGGACCAGCAGTATCTGGGCATCCTCGGGCCGATCATCCATGCCGAGGTCGGCGACACCATCAAAGTCGTGTTCAAGAACAACGCGTCGCACCCGTACAGCATGCACCCGCACGGCGTCTTCTATGATAAGGATTCCGAAGGCGTCGTGTATCAGGGTGCTTCACCCGCCGGTAGACTCGGCGGTGCAGTGCCGCCTGGCCGCACCTACACGTACACCTGGCAGGTGCCCGAGCGCGCAGGCCCGGGTCCGGGCGATCCGAGCTCCATCGTGTGGCTGTACCACTCGCACGTCGTCGAGCTGAAGGACGTCAATGCAGGGCTGGTCGGCGCGATCATCGTGACCGCGCGCGGCATGGCCAAGCCGGACGGCACGCCGCAAGACGTCGATCGGGAATTCGTCGTGTTGTACAACATCTTCGACGAGAACGAAAGCTGGTATCTGGCCCAGAACATCGCGACCTATGCCCCCAGCGTGAAAGGCGCGGTCAAACTCGAGACCATTCCGGTGGACAGTGACGGCGCGTTCACCCTCAATGGCAGCGGCTTTGTGGATACCAATTTCAAATCCAGCATCAACGGCTACCTCTATGGCAACAACCCCATGATGACGATGAAGAAAGGCGATCGCGTCCGCTGGTACGTCATGACCATCGGGATCGGCTTCAACTTCCACACGCCGCACTGGCATGGCAACACGGTGCTGCTCAACAAGCAGCGCACCGATGTGATCGCGTTGTCGCCCGCGCAGATGGTGACCGTGGATATGGTGCCGGACGACCCCGGCGTCTGGATGTTCCACTGCCATGTCAGCGACCACATGATGGCCGGCATGACCGCCCTCTACCAGGTCGACCCTTAGGCGTTCACCAGCCCGCTGCGGCGCCGTCGCTGCGCGGGTCCGCGGCGCCCACGAACGTCCCCTGCTCCTTGTCGACGACGATGGCGCCCGCGTGGCCCATCGATTCTTCCCAATCGTCCATGACGATGACGTTGTGCCCGCGCGCGCGCAGGCCCGCGATGCACGCCTCACCAGCGCGCGCCTCGATCGCGACGCCGGGAACTTCTGCGCCCCACGTCCTGCCATAGCGCCAGCGCGGCGCGTCTAGCGCGGTCTGCGGATCCCATCCGCGCTCCCCGATCTTGATCGAGTTCTGGAGGCAGGTCTGCGGCTGGCCCTCGCCGCCCATGGTGCCGTAGACGAGGCGCGGCGCGCCGTCGTCAAGCAGCATCGCTGCCATCAGCGTGTGGAACGGCAAACGCTTCGGCTCGAGCGAGGTGGGGCGGCCCTCGTCGAGCGTGAACGCGCAGCCGCGGTCCTGCAGCACGATGCCGAGTTCGGGCACCCCGACGCACGAGCCGAAATGGTAGTACAGCGACTGGATCATGGACAGCGCATTGCCGGCCTGATCGACGCAGGCGAAGTATGTCGTGTCGCCGCCCGCGCCGCCCGTCTTCTTCTCTCCTGACGCACGCTGCGCGTCCATTCGACCGGCGTATTCGCGCGCGTGCTCGGGCGACAGCAGCTCGCTCAGCGGCGCCTTGACGACATCTGGGTCGCCGATCCACCGATCGCGATCCGAAAACGCGAGCTTGATCGCTTCGATGCACGTGTGCGCGAGCTCGGCGCTGCCGTCGGGCAGCCGCCGCGTGGCCATCGACCGCGTCATAGATGCCCTGTGCGATCGGCAGCACGATGCCTTGCGAATTCGGCGGCGTCGTCAGCGACGCATAGCGCCCGAAGACGCCGTGCGCCGGCTCCGCGTAGAAACCGCGATGCGCCGCGCAATCCGCCGCGCGCAGCGGACTGCCCACCCGCTTGCAGGTCGCCTCGATGTGCGCGGCGCCTTCACCCTCGTACCAGAACTCGCGTCCCTCGCGGGCGATGCGTTCGAGGGTCTTCGCCAGCGCCGGCTGCGCGAAGCGCTCGCCGATCTCGTATTCGGGTTTCGCCGCATAGAGCTGTTTTGCGCCCGCATCCGACTCAAGCGCGGCATGCTCTTCGTGCAATGCGCGCACCATGCTGCGCGCCAGCGGCGCGCCGAGGCGCGCGAGATCGATCGCGGGCACGAGGACGTGCTCGAGGGGCAATGCGCCGAAGCGCTCGTGGAGCGCGAACCACGCATCGACCGCGCCGGGCACGGTGAGCGCTGCGGGGCCGCCCTGTGCGGGAATCGTGTGCAGCCGGGCGCTTTCATAGAAACCGCGGGTCGCAAGCGCCGCGGATCTGCCCGATCCGTTGTACGCGTGCACGTGGCGCGTCGCCGCGTCATGGTACAGGAAGAACGCGTCGCCGCCGATGCCGGTCATGTGCGGATAGACGACGCTCAATGCTGCCGCCACCGCCACGCCCGCGTCCGCCGCCGTGCCGCCGGCGCGCAGGATCGCGACGCCCGCCTGCGTCGCGAGCGCGTTGGGCGCGGTGACCATGCCGCGGACGCTGCGCGCGCTCGGCCGCGTGCCGTCCGGCTTGCGCGAGCCGTTCATGCGCCGGGCACGATGATGCTCGAGGCGCGCGATCCCGCTGCGGCCTCTTCATCGAGCGCGACGGGGGCGACCCGCAGGAACTCGTCGATGCCGATGATGCGCTGCGAGCGGACGAAATGCGAGGTGGCGTCCGCGCACCGCTTGCGCGACCTCTTCCGCCTGTCGCGCGCCGAACTGCGTCGGCCGTCCGATGCACACCGCCGTGTCGACCGCCGGCAGCGCGCGTAACGCCGCGGGCGCGCCGTCGTTGATGAGCCCGGCATCGCGCCCCAAGGGCCAGACGCGGATCTCCGCCGCTTCTTCGGTCAGAAGGTCGCTGCATCGCAGAAACCCGGCCGACCAGCCGTCGACGCGATACAGCCGGCGGCGCGCCGCCTGCCAGTCCGCCAGCATCCGGCGCTCGTCTTCGCGCAGCGCATGCGCCCGCTCGAGCACGAACTCGTCGATCGCCGTCCTGCCGTAGCGTTCGAGACGGGCGTCGAACATGAGATGCTCGACGACCCGCGATGCCTTCGTCTCGTCGAACGCGCCATGCCAGAAGGGGAAATCCGCGGCGGCGACCGACTCGAGCGGCGCGCGCATCGCCGTTTCGGCGAATTTCAGCAGCCCGGACAGCAGCGGCAACGCGCTCGCCTCCAATGCAGCCGCGTAGGCGTCATGCTCTGCTTCGTGCCCGAGACAACAGCGTTTGTACTTGCGACCGCTGCCGCACGGGCACGGGTCGTTCCGCCCTGGTTTGCTCATATCTGCCGATAATCGACTTACGATGACATCGAGACTTGTCCTCGCGGCGTCGGCCGCGGCGGCGGCGTTCTCGCTCTCGGCGGGCGCGCCGCCGGACGGCCACCTCCTGGCGCTGCGCCTCCAGGCGGGCGAGCGCATCCAGCAACGCAGCGATCTGGTGGATCGGATCCAGTGGGTGCTGCCGCAAAAACGCCTCGACGCCTTCATCGCCCAAGGCATCGTCATCAACGAGGAGATGCGCACCACGACCGCCGCGATAGGCGTCGTCACGTCGACCACGAGCACCGCGGCGACGCTGCAAGGCTCGTCTTTCACGACGGTGCGTGACGTCCCGCGCCATCGCTCTGCGTCATCGAGCGACAGCGGCGCGTCGCGCGTGACGCCGCGCAACGTCAACGTCGGCACGACCGTCTATGCGATCGAGAGCGCCCCGATGGTGGACCTGCCGGACGTCCCCGTGACGCTCGGCAGCCGATGGACGACGCGGCAACGGGTGCTCACCACGATGGGCAGCGGGGTCGCGACCTTCGACCACGTCGTCAGCGACATCAGTGATGGGCGCGTGCGGATCGACGTCAGCGGCCGTGGCGAGATCACCGGCAAGGAATACAATCTTCCGCACCTGCTGCCCGGCACGATTTCGCTGAACGGCTCGGCCTGGTTCGATCTCGACAGCGGGCTTGTCTCTTTAGAGAGCTACCGCATCGAGAACACCCTCATCAAGCCCGCGGGCGCCGAGCGGATCGGCTTTCTCGAGGTGCTTGACGTCTCCATCGACGTGCGCAAGGAGTCGCAGACCAGCCCTTAGCCGCACGGGGAAGAGCCGGCCGCTTCTTGAAGGCCTCCGGCCCTCTCGTTTCTCAGGAGACACTCTCGTGCGAATCGTTCTCGGCGCGCTCATCATCGTATGCGCCCTACTGCTGGCCGGCGCACCCCAGGCTGATGCCAAAGGGACGGTGCTCGTCCAGCAAAGCGATGGATCGACGCAGTCCTATGCCGGCGTCGACATCCGGATCACCAACAAGACGTTGAGGGTCACGACGGCAGACGGCAAAGGCACGCTCGTCATCGACAAGGCCGCGTGCTCGTACGCCGGCGATCTGCTACGCTGCCTGCCGTACAGCATCACGCTGGACCAAGGCGGCGGGACGCATCCGCTCGACTTCGAGCGAGGGACGATCTACGCCAACCTCACCGACACGAAGCAGCAGCTGCCATTCTCTTCAACGCAAGTACCGCCGAAGGGCATCCTGCTCGCGCTGAAGACGAAGATCGGCACGATCGTCACGATGACCGGCGAAATCGATGAGGTGTCGAAGTGAAGCGCATAGCTATCGCGATCTCGATCCTCCTGTTGCTTGGTGCTCCGCTTAGCGCAGCCGCTCGCCCCGGCGGTGGTGGTGGCGGCGGCGGCGGACGGCCCGCGGGCGGCGGCGGTCGGCCGGCAGCCGCAGCTCCGGCAGCTCGACCTGCAGCGCCTGCCTCACGGCCTTCCGGCGGTGGCGGCGGCGGCGGCTTCAATCTCAACCAGGACGTCAACGCGGGCAAGCGTCCCAACCCGCCATCCGGCGGCAACATGGCGAATCGCCCCAACGGATCTGGCAACGGCAATCTCAACAACAATAACAACATCAACCGCAATCCCAATAACAATAACAACAATACCAACCGCAATATCAACAACAACAACCTAAACAACAACAATATCAACCGCAACGTCAACAACGTCAACGTGAATCGCGCGGTCGTGGTCAACCCCGTGTATCATGGGCCGGCCTGGGGCTGGAATCGCGGCGTCGCGTGGTATCCGGCGCCCAACTACTGGGGCGGCGGTTTCTGGGGCGCATGGGCGATCGGCGCCACGACGGCCATCATCTACGGTTCGATCGTCAATTCGACGACCCATCAGACCGTCACGTCCTACCAGGTGGCGCCGGACAGCCCTGGCGCGACGCTGCTCCAGAACTACAGCCTGACCCAGACCCAGTGCGGCCCTCCGAATCTCGTCGTCATCTACGGTCCGAACGACAGCGTCATCTGCGCGGTCCCGAACAACCTGGTCACGGCCGGCCAGTACACCCTCGACACCTCGAACTTGTCCATCGTGTCTATGTGATCACGCCTATGTAGCGCTCGAGCGAAGCTCGGGTCGGCTCCCGGAGGAACCCCAATGCCAGACAAGATCACCGCGCCGGCAATCCGGTTGCGAAAAGGCGGCAGCAAGATTGCCGTGATCACCGCATACGACGCGCCCTCGGCGCGCATCGCCGACCGCGCCGGCGCCGACATCATCCTGGTCGGCGATTCGCTCGGCAACGCTGTGCTCGGCTACGACGACACGTTGTCGGTGACGGTCGATATCATGGTCCGCCACACCGCGGCGGTCACGCGCACCAAACCGCGCGCGCTCGTCGTCGGCGACATGCCGTGGCTGAGCTACCACCTCTCCCCTGCCGACAGCGTCCGCAACGCCGCGCGCTTCATCGTCGAAGGCGGCGCCGGAGCGATCAAGCTCGAGGGTGGACGCAAGCGGTTGCCGATGGTCGAAGCGATCCTCGCGGCCGAGATACCGGTGATGGGTCATCTCGGGCTGACGCCGCAATCCGTGCACGCCATGGGCGGCTTCAAGGTGCAGGCGAAACTCGCCGAGGCGGCCGCCGAGCTGGTGGACGACGCACGCGCGCTCGCCGAGGCCGGCGTGTTCGCCGTCGTGCTCGAGGGCATCCCCGATATCGTCGCCGCGCGCGTCACGCGCGAGATCCCCGTGCCGACGATCGGTATAGGCGCGGGACCGCAATGCGACGGTCAAGTGCTCGTGTTCCACGACGTGCTGGGTTTGAGCGCGGGCACCCCGCCGAAGTTCGTGCGGCGCTACGCGTCCCTGGGCGATGAGGCGGTTGCGGCGGTCAAGCACTTCTTCGATGACGTCCGCTCCGGCGAGTTCCCCAACGAAGCCGAGACCTATCACATGCCGGACGCCGACGCGCAGGAGTTCCAAGCCGGCCGACGCGGTTGAAGATCCTCTTCTGCGACGAGGGCTACTCGGAGGCGCGCCGGCAGCTGGCTGCGCTCGTGCCTGCGCATGAGATCGCGTGGTGCGCGCGCGACGCGGTCGCCAGGCACCTCGGCGGCGTCGACGTCATCGTGCCCTACATGGCGGCGATAGACGCGCATATCATCGGGACCGGCTCGTTCGGTCTCGTCCAGCAGTTCGGCGTCGGTTTGGAGAGCGTCGACGTCGAAACCGCGACGCGCGCAGGGGTGTGGGTCGCACGCGTGCCGAGCGGGCAGACCGGCAACGCCGAATCGGTGGCCGAGCATGCGGTTCTTCTCGTGCTCATGCTCGCCCGTCATACCTCTGATGCCCGCAGTGCCCGAGCGAAGCTCGGGGAGCCATCGGGCCTTGCGCTTTTGGGCAAGACGGCGTGCATCGTCGGCGTGGGCGCGGCCGGCGGCGCGCTCGCGACTCGTCTCACCGCGTTCGGCATGCGCCTCATCGCGGTGCGCAAGAACGCCGCCGGCACACCGCCGCCGGGTGTCCGCTTCGAAAAGGTCTACCCGCTGGCTCAGCTCTCCGACGCGGTACGCGAGGCGGACTTCGTCGTCATCACAGCGCGCTATGAACCAGACGCGCATCATCTCGTGGATCGCCGTGTGCTGGAGTCGATGCGCCAAGGCTCGTTCATCGTCAACGTCGCGCGAGGCGGTTTCGTCGACCGCGCGGCGCTCGAGGCAGCGCTGCGCTCCGGGCGTGTCGCCGGTGCCGGTCTCGATGTTGTCGAAGGCGAACCGCTCGATCCTGGTGATCCGCTCTTGTGTTTGAACGTTATCGTCACGCCGCATATCGCGGGAGTGACTGACGTGTCCTATGCCGGCATCGCTCGCGTGGTCGGCGAGAACATCCGGCGTTATGAGAGCGGCGAAGCTCCCTTGCACGCGGTCAACAAACCGCCCAGACCACGCGGCAGATGAGATCGCCGTGCTACATCCTCGAAGCGCGCTGATCCGTTCCGGGGCCGGCATACCACGCGCCGAAACCCCGCAGCCATAGGTCGCCGGCCGCCTTGTCCGGCGGCGGTGCGACGACGTAGAACCTCGTCCAGGTGATCGGCCAGCGCGCCTGCACCGGCACGACGAGATTGATCGTGCGCCAGCCGTTCCAATCGACGTGGCGCGCCAATGTCAGCGACTCGTTGATGCCGTCGCCGTTGCGGTACGCACCGCGCAGCCAGGCGCCGCTCGCATCGCCATAGACCTCGATGTTCACCACGAGCGGTTCGCCCGGGATCGCTATCTCGCTTTGAACGCCGGCCGCGCGAGAGCCGCCCGGCGCGCCGAGATCGAAGCTCAGATGGAGCGCGCTCGCTCCGTCAGGCGCTTTGCCCGACTCCAATGAAGCGCTGAGCTCGGCAGGACTGCGATACAGGTGCCATTCGCCGGCGGCTTCTCCCAGCGGGAGCGCAGACTGCAGGGCCACTTTGTGCGCGCCGACGAGCAGTTCCGCGTCCGCGCGCGCTCCGCCGGCGCGGGCGATCACCACCGACTTCGACGGCTGCGCGGCCGTCTTGAACACGCCGTTCCCGCCCAACACACCGGCATCGCCCGCCGCGCTCCACGCCACCTTGTCGCGATCGACCGCGATCGCGGCGCCGTTGCCCGCGCTGGCGACCGCGCTCAGTTCGACGAGCACCGAGGGAGGATACGCGCGCTCGAGCCGCGCGACGGCCAGCTGCGCGACCGATGCGACGACGCTCGTCTTGAACTCGCCGCGGATAGCGCCGCTCTGCGCGACCACGTCGACCTCACCAGGCCGCAGCGCGGCGAGAACGCCGTTCGCGTCGATCGTCGCCGGACCGCTCGCGACCGAGAACGTGACGGGACCGCTCGCGGGCACCGGCTGGTCGTTCGCGTCCACGCCCTGCGCGGTGATCGCGAGATGGCTGCCTGCCAGCACCGCTTGCGCGTCGGCGCGCAGCACGAGGCGCGCGGGAGGTCCGGGCGACGCGCTATTGACGACGAACAAGCCGTCGGCGATCGAACGCTCCCGGCCGTCCGACGGCACGTTCGCGACGCTCACTTTCGCATCGCCCAAACGCCGCACCACCATCTCGGTCGAGCCGCCGCTGTCGAACGCCATAGCGTCGCTCGCGCCTAGCGACGCGAGCAGCGCGCCGAGCATCGGGCGCGTCACGCCTACCGAGCGGCTTGGCGCGCGCCCGTCGATCGCCACGAGCCACAGCGTCGCGCCATCGGCGGAGATCCCCGCGCCGGTGAGCGGATAGCGGACGTCGCGTTCCTCCGGAGACGGTGCGTTTGGATCCTCATACGCGACGCCGCCTTTCAGGAGCAGCGGTCCGCCACCCACCCCTTCGCGCGGTCCGATCAAACCGGGCGTCCATTGTTGGCTCAGCCGGACGGAATCGCCGGCGTGGAAGTTCTGGAGCAGCGCAACGCCCGCCGCGCCGCGCGCCGCGATGCCAAGATCATCCGGCCGCAACGGGAAGAACGTAGGCTGGTCCGCTGCGGCCTTCGCCACGCGATAACCGCCGTCGCCCTGCGGCTCCAGGATCACCTCGGTGGCGCCGCCGGCCGCCCCCGGCAATCCGAAGCGTTGCGTGAAGAGCATGAGCTGCGTGCTGGCCGACCAATCGTTCACGGTATCGATGGTCGTCGTCACGCCGCTGGAGCCGGTGACGACGAGCTGCCAGGCCACGGGTCCCAACGACACGCTCTTGTCTTGGCCGACCACAAAGGCGGCTCGGCCGTTCGGCTGATGCTGCACGACGCCGTTCGAGAGCACGAGATTGGTCGGCATGCCGCTCCCGCTGATATCGTAGTAGTCCGCGTTGATACCCGCTTCTGCCCCGCTGCGGTCGGCCATCGTCGAGAGCGCTTCGCCGAAGCCGATGATCTGGTCGTTGCGCGTGCCGATCCTCAGGTCGACATCAGGGTTGCGCAGATCGACGCGGGTGATGGAAAGCGTCAGCGGACCCGTCGCCGTGTCGAGGTGCCAGCGCTCGAAGTCGACGCCCGGCCCGAGATGCTCGCTCGCACGAAGCGATCTGACGACCGCCGGCCAGCCTGCCGGATGCACGAACGCCGCAGATGAGAAGACATACGTCCCATCGTTATCGACGCTAGTGCGCTGCGGTTCCACGATCGTCGTGGTCGTGCTGTTCGTGGACGTGGCCGCCGCCGCTGCGAGCGCGGCGCAGGCGGTAAACGCGAGGGCGGCGGTGAACACGCGCCGTGCATGGACGAACATATGCCTGTGGTGCGTCGCGGTCCGGGGCGGTCCCTGCGCGCGCTCATCGTGGTGATCGGGCTCGCAGTGCCGGCGTTGCCGTTGCGCGCCGACGACGCGGTGCCCATCGCGCTGCATCTCATCCCAGGGACCTACGTGACGAGCGAGTCGCTCGTGCATCTCGTGACGATCGACATCAACAAGACGCTCAAGGCCATGGCGGCCGGCCGCGCGGAGGATAAGACGGTGCTCGAAGACCGCGCGATCGTGCTCACCGTCCAAGCCGCCGGTGCGGTGAGCGAGATCGAGACCAACACGCGGCGCTACGGCGGCAATTCGAAGGACACGGACACCAAGGAGCGCACCAACTCGTACCAAGGGACCATCGCGCCGGACGGCGTGCGCACGCCGCCGCAACCCGTCCTCGAGGATGCGGGCGACGGCGCGCTCGACCAGCTGCCGGACATCCCGCTCGCGCCCGGGCAGCAATGGACGTTCACGCGGCCGATCAAGACGGACCGAGACCTCGGTCAGGGCACGATGACCTACACGGACAAGGTCGTGCGCGTCGACGATCGAGCCGGCCACAAGATCGCGACCATCGAGGTCACCGGCGTGGGGCGCATCGACCCCGCGTCGGATCTCGCGGCGCATGGCTTCAAGACCGCGGAGATGAAATTCGGCGGCACCGCCGAGTTCGACACCACGGCCGGCTTGCCGGGCGTGCAGCATTACACCGGCAAGGTCACCTGGACGACGGTCGTGATGATGCAACACATCCCGGTCACGTTCAACGACGCCTACGACGCGACGCCGCTCGTCCCGAGACCGCCCAAGACTTGACCGCGTTCGCCGACCTCACCGAGAGCCCGCGGCTGACCGCGGCGCTGCTCGGCGCGCTCGATAGCGCGGGTCTGCGCGATATCGCATCCGCGTGTGTGGTCGATATCGGATCGTCCGCGTTCGCCCATTGGCGCGGCGACGAGGATATCTATCCTGCGAGCGTCATCAAGATCGCGCTGATGGCGGAAGCATATCGGCGCTACGCGACGGGCGATATCACGCCCGACGATCGCGTCGTCATCGAAGCGCGCAATCTCACGCCGACCGCCGAGGCGACGCCGCTCGTCGCCGGCTACGAGGCGCGCCTCCGCGAACTCGTCGAGCTCATGATCGCGCGCTCGGACAACATCGCGACCAATCAGCTCATCGATGTGCTGCGGCGCGAGCGGGTCACCGCCGCGATGCGCGCGCTTGGTCTCGAAGGATTTCTGCTGGGCCGCAAGCTCTCCGGCGCCGATCCGCTCATCGACGATCCGGAGATGACGGGCCGCAATTCGATGAGCGCGATGAACGCGGCTCGCTTGCTGCATCTGATCGCGACGGACGCCGTTCCCGGCGCGGCAACGCAACGCGACATCCTCGCCCGCTGCGTGGACGACGACAAGCTCGCGCCTGGTCTGCACGAGAGCGACCGCTTCATGCACAAGACGGGAGAGACGAGCACGGTGAGCCACGACGCGGGCATCGTGATGACCGCGCGCGGCGATCCCTACGTCGTCGTGCTCTACACGACGCCCGAACCCGCGCCCGGCGGCGGGGATGCGTCGCACGTGAACCCGCGCATGGTGCGATGGATGAGCGCGCTGCGGCCGGCTTTGGTGCGATAGGTCACACGCGTGCCAGGGTGCCGAGGGGCAGAGGCGAATGTATGATTTGTGCCTGACACCCCTATCGTCGTCACCCTTCCTGAAATGGGCGAATCCGTCGCCGAAGGCACCGTCACGAGCTGGCGCAAGCGGCTCGGCGATGAGGTGAAAAGCGGCGAAGCGCTCGTCGACGTGACCACCGATAAGGTGGACGTCGAGGTGCCGTCGCCCGCGGCCGGCCGCGTTTCGAAGATCCTCGCGCAAGAGGGCGCCACCGTCAAAGTCGGTGCACCGCTCGCGGAGATCGACCCGTCCGCCAACGGCGCGGCCGAAACCCGACCGCCCAAAGCCGCAGAGGCGAAATCCAGCGCAGCACCCGCGACGAAGATCGAGCAAGCCCGACCGGCGCAACGCCCGACACAGGAGCCGGCGACGTCTCGCGACGCGTCACCGCTCGCACGCCGCGCCGCCGCGATCCGCGGCGTCGATCTTGCGAAAGTGGCCGGCAACGGCCCCGGCGCGACGATCCGTCGCGATGACGTGCTGAACGGCGAGGCGGCGCCCGCCCCCGAGCTTCGCTCGGGCACTACGGACACCGCCCCCGTTGCCAAACCGCCCGCGATCGCGGCGCCGCCCCGCGTGACGCTGCCCGCTGCGGTTCCCACGGCAGCGACGCCGCAAGCAGTCGAACAAACTCGACCACAACAAACGCCGCCCGACAAACCGGTCGAACAAGTTCGACCGCTACAGCCCTCTTCAAGAGCCGAGGCCGCGCCGCCGCTTCCCCCGGGCGCGACAGCAACGCCGATCAAAGGCCCTGCCGCGTCGCTCGTCACGTATATGGAAGAGAGCTTGTCGATCCCCACCGCGACGAGCTTCCGCACGATGTCGGTCGGACACGCTTGAAGTGCGGCGCCGCGATCTCAACGCGGCGCTGCGGACCGCCGGCCGCGACGAGAAAGTCTCCTTCACCCATCTGATCGGTTTTGCGCTCGCGCAGGCGACGCATCAGGTCCCCGCGATGACGGCGGCGTTTCGGCGCGAAGACGGACAACCGACGCGGGTGGAGCAGGGCTGCAACCTCGGCCTCGCCGTCGACATGCAGCGTAAAGACGGCAGCCGTTTTCTCGTGGTGCCGGTGATCCGCGACGCGGACAAGCTCGATTTCGCGGCGTTCCACAAGACCTACGAATCGCTCGTCGCGCGTGCGCGCGGCAACACGCTCACACCCGCGGATATGGCGGGCGCCAGCATCACGCTGACCAATCCGGGCGGCATCGGCACCGTCGCCTCCGTGCCGCGGCTCATGCCGGGCCAAGGCGCGATCATCGCAACCGGCGCGATCGGCTATCCGCCCGGCTTGGGCTCCGTGCCCGAATCGTCGTTGCGCGCCATGGGCGTCGCCAAAGTCATGACGCTCACCAGCACGTACGACCATCGCGTCATCCAGGGCGCGCAGTCAGGCGAGTTCTTGCGCCGCATCGAAGAGCTGCTCAACGGCGCGGACGGCTTCTACGACGCGCTCTTCGTCAGCCTGGGCCTGCCCAGGCCGACCGCCGCGCCGAACCTCGAAACGCGCGCGCCGGGGACCGAGCCCTCGACGGTCAGTCCGGACGTCATCCGTGCCGCCACCGCCGCCGCCTCGCTCATCGCCCGGTACCGCACGTTCGGCCACACGGCGGCCACGCTCGATCCGCTCGGCGAGCCGCCGGCAGGCGATCCGGCGCTCGATCCGGCCAGCCTCGGTTTGACACCACCGCTCATGGAGTCGGTACCCGCGTCGGCGCTGCGCCTCCATCTGCCCGGCAACACGCTGGCGGAGCTGCTGCCGCGCTTGCGTGAGACATATTGCTCGACCATCGCCTATCAGATGGAGCACATCTCCAGCCACGAGCAGCGCGGCTGGCTGCGCGAGCAGATCGAGTCAGGCGCGCACACACGGCCGCTCACCCGCGAGGAAGCGCTCAAGCTGCTCGACGCGCTCACCAGCGTCGAAGTCTTCGAACGCTACTTGCGCAAGTCGTTCCTCGGCCAGAAGACCTTCTCGATCGAGGGTCTGGACGCGATGATCCCGATGCTCGAAGAGATGGTCGACCTCATGGCGGCCGACGGCATCGGCGAAGTCGATCTCGGCATGGCGCACCGCGGCCGGCTCGCGGTCATCACGCACGTCGTCGGACGGCCGTTCGAGGAGGCGCTGCGCGAGTTCGAGCTCGCCGACAAGCGCGGCGACACCGACCTGCCGGGCGATGTCACGGGCGACGTCAAGTACCATCAGGGCGCCGAAGGCGTGCGCCAGTCGCCAGCGGGCAAGAACGTGCGCGTCGTGCTGGCGCACAACCCTTCGCATCTCGAAGCGGTGAACTCGGTCGTCGAGGGCCGCACGCGCGCCTCGCAGACCGACCGCTCGCGCAACATCGCGACCCAGGACACGCGCAAAGCCGCCGCCGTGCTGATCCATGGCGATGCGGCGTTCCCAGCGCAAGGCAGCGTCGCCGAGGTGCTCAACATGCAGTCGCTGCCCGGCTACACTACCGGCGGCACCGTCCACATCATCGCCAACAACCAGATCGGCTTCACCACGACGCCCGGCGAGGGCCGTTCCACGCGTTACGCGAGCGATCTCGCCAAAGGCTTCGACATCCCCATCATCCATGTCAACGCGGATGACATCGAAGCGTGCATCGCAGCGGTCCGGCTGTCGGTGGGCTTCCGCCGCACCTTCAAGCGGGATATCCTCATCGACGTGGTCGGCTACCGGCGCTCCGGCCACAACGAGACCGACGAGCCCGCGTACACCCAGCCCATCATGTACGAGCGCATCAAGAACCATCCGACCGTGCGCGAGATCTTCGCGCGGCGTCTGGTGGAGCACGGCACGATCGGCGAGGACGATGTCGCGCGCC
Organism: Vulcanimicrobiota bacterium; assembly: GCA_963805945.1. Classification (GTDB taxonomy): domain Bacteria; phylum Vulcanimicrobiota; class Vulcanimicrobiia; order Eremiobacterales; family Eremiobacteraceae; genus JAFAHD01. Next base: position 281,251 of record CAWDVP010000006.1, read on the forward strand.
TGCTCGAAAACGCGCAGCGGCGTCTCGCCGGCGCGCATGCCGCCGTCAAGGCGGGCGCCGGTGCAGCCGCTGCGGAGCCTTCGAGCGCCCCGGCGAGCGATGGCGCGGCGGTCGACACGCGCATCTCGGCCGCCACCCTGCGCGCGCTCAACGAGCAGCTGCTCGCGGTGCCCGACGGCTTCACCGTGCATCCCAAGCTCGTCCGCCAACTCGACCGGCGGCGCGCGTCGCTCGCCTCGGGCAGCGAGATCGATTGGGCGACCGGCGAATCGCTCGCGTTCGGCTCGCTGCTGCTCGCCGCCAAGCCGGTCCGGCTGACCGGCCAGGACACCGAGCGCGGCACCTTCAGCCATCGGCATCTCGTGCTGCACGACCCGCGCAGCGGCGCGTCGTGGACGCCGATGCAGCACCTCAAGGAGGCGCGCGCCTCGTTCGAGGTCTTCAACAGCCCGCTCTCCGAGCTCGCCTGCGTCGGCTTCGAGTACGGCTATAGCGCCTCGGCACCCGATGCGCTCGTGCTGTGGGAAGCGCAGTTCGGCGACTTCTTCAACGGCGCACAGGTCATCATCGATCAGTTCATCTCGGCCGGCCACGCGAAGTGGGGTCAGCTCTCGCGCCTGACGCTGCTGCTGCCGCACGGCTACGAGGGGGCGGGACCCGAGCACTCGAGCGCGCGGCTCGAACGCTTTCTCCAGCTCGCCGCGCAGGGCAACTTGCGCATCGCCAATTGCACCACGCCCGCGCAGTACTTCCATCTCTTGCGCGACCAGGCGCTGTCCGCCAAGGGACGCCCGCTCGTCGTCATGACGCCGAAGAGCCTGCTGCGGCTCAAGGCGGCCAGCTCCACGCTCGGCGACATGACCGAGCACGGCTTCATGCCGGTCATCGACGATCCCGAGGTCCGCGATCGCAAGAAGATCGAGCGGCTCATCTTGTGCAGCGGCAAGATCTACTACGACCTCACGCTCGACCCGCTGCGCCCGGCGGCGAACAACCTGGCGATCGCGCGCGTCGAACTGCTCGAGCCGTTCCCGCTCGACGACGTGCTCGCGCTGGTGAAATCCTACCCCTCGCTCAAGACGGTCGCGTGGGTGCAGGAAGAGCCGAAGAACATGGGCGCGCGCGCTTTCGTGTCGCGCCGCCTGCGCGAGCGCCTGACGCCGATGAAGATCGCCTTCGGCTACGTCGGCCGGCCGGACCGCGCGAGCCCGAGCGAAGGCTACCCGGGTCCGCACGCGGTCGAGCAGGAGCGCATCGTGCGCGAAGCGCTCTCGCAGTCCATCTATAAGGAAGCGCAATGACGTTGAGCGTCGTCGTGCTCGGCGGCGGGCCTGCCGGCGATGTCGCCGCGCTACGCGCGGCGCAGTTGGGCGCGCAGGTCACGCTTATCGAACGCGCCCAGCTCGGCGGCACGTGTCTCAATTGGGGCTGCATCCCCACCAAGGCGCTGCTCGCGAGCGCAGACCTGCTGCGCAAGATCCGCCGCGCCGAGGAGTTCGGCATCGACGTCCCCGAGCCGAAGATCAACTTCGCCAAGATGATGTCGCGCAAGGAAGACATCGTCCTCAAGCAGCGCACCGGCGTCGAGAACGCGTGCAAGCGCAAGAAGGTCGAAGTGGTGCACGGCCAGGGCGTCGTGGCGTCGGATGCGGTCGTCGTCAACGGCAAGCGCTATCCATACGATTTCCTCATCATCGCGGTCGGCACCGAGCCATCCGGCCTGCCGGTCGTCGAGCTCGATCAGCCGGCGGTCATCACCTCGAACGGCGTGCTGCGCCTGGAGTCCGTGCCGAAGACGATGCTCGTCGTCGGCGGCGGCGTCGTGGGTTGCGAGTTCGCCAGTCTCTTCGCGGCGCTCGGCACGCAGATCACGATCGTCGAGCTGCTGCCGCGCATCCTCACCGGCATCGACTCGCGCACCGCCGCGCAGTTCCAGAAGATGCTCGAGAAGGAAGGCGTGCGCGTCCTCACGGGCCGCAGCGTCAAGGAGATCCTGCAATACCGCCGCGACGGCTTGGTCGCGCAGCTCGATGACGACGAGAAGATCGACGTCGAAAAGCTGCTCGTGTCCGTGGGCCGCGTGTCGCAGACGCGCGACATCGGACTCGAGGGCGCCGGCGTGAAGGTGGACAAACGCGGCTTCGTCGAGACCGATGACTACCTGCGCACCGCCAACCCGAAGATCTACGCGATCGGCGATTGCCGCGGCGGGCCCCAGCTGGCGCACAAGGCGTCGGCCGAGGGCGCGCGCGCCGTCGAGAACGCGCTCGGCCATCACCCCATGCCGATGGATTGGAGCGTCATCCCGAGCTGCATCTACACACACCCGGAGATCGCCTCGATCGGGCTCAACGCGGATACCGCCAAAGAGGCCGGCCGCGAAGTGAAGCTCGGGATCGCGCGCGTCGTCGGCAACGGCAAAGCGCTCGGCGAAGGCGAGTCGGAAGGCTACGTGCAGATCGTCGCGGACGCGAAGACCGACCGGATACTCGGCGCGACCATCATGGGCATCCATGCGGTGGAGATCGTGCATGAGATCGCGGTCGCGATGGCGGACGCGCTCACCATGGACGAACTCGGATCCATCATCCACGCGCACCCGACGGTCAGCGAACTGGTCATGGACGCCGCCGAACAAGGCGAGGGCGTCGCCCCCTATCTGTCCTGAGGCGCGCGCGCCGTCGCCGACCGCCTCGTCTGTCTACTCAGTCGTCTTGCCGTCGAAGTGCTCGTTGTCGGCCTCGGCCTCGGCGCGGGTATGGTGGACGATGCCGTCCCGATGATTCGGCGGCGCATACAGCGTGTAGAGCTTCAACGGAACATCGCCCGTGTTGATGATGTTGTGATTCGCCCCCGCAGGGACGATCACCGCGAAGCCCGCCCGGATCGCCGTCCGAACGCCATCGAGAACCGCCACGCCGGTGCCCTCCTCCACGCGGAAGAACTGGTCGAGCCTATGCACCTCTGCCCCGATCTCTTCTTCGGGCTTTAACGCCATCACGACGAGCTGGCAGTTCTTCGCTGTGTATAGCACGCGGCGGAACTCGTCGTTCTTGACTGCGAGATCCTCGATGTCTTGCACGAAGCCTTTCATGACGACTCCTCTCCCGGCCGCCCGACGCTTCCAGGACTGAGCGGCGGCCGCAGGCGGGTTCGCCGGAGCGCTGTGGTCCGTCTCCATACGGAGAGATGGAAGTCGCAAGAGGGGCTGTCGGAATCCGAGGCAAACGCTGTGCGGCGTCCCCCAAATTCGAAAGGAAGTCATCCATGCGTTTCCCAGTCGCGCTCTCGCTCGTCGCTTTGCTCCTCGTGCTGCCGGCATGCGAGAAACAGTCCACCAGCAGCGGCAATGCGCCCGCTCCCGGGGCAGGTGCCGCATCCCCCGGCGATTACACCACGAAATCGGTGACGATCAAGAGCGAAGCGGGCAATCTCGAGATGGGCCAAGGAGCGGTCGATCCGGCGTCGATCGGACTTCCCGTCTACCCGGGAGCGGAGCCCAGCGTCGGCGGTTCGCTCGCGACGTCGAACAAGGAAGGCAGCTCGAAGATCCTCGTGCTCACCACCAAGGACCCCTTTGACAAAGTCTATGCGTTCTACAAACAGAACATGCCGGCGGGCTCTGAGCTCGCGCACGCCGCGGTCGGCCCGCATATGGCCACGTTCCAGGTGGGCAAAGACGGCGACAAAGTCGTCAAGCGGCTCAACGTGCAGCAGCTGGGCGATAAGATCAACATCACGATGATCGTCGGCACGAAGAACTAGACTGTCGCGGCTAGCGCGGCTGCGGCTGATCGGCGCCCAGGAGGTCGCCGTTCCCGTGGCCGACGTCGTCGAGGGCCGCCTGGAGCGGCGGGATGTGCTCGGGGATCTCTTCTTCTTCCACGAATTTGTCGGGCGCGAAGCGCATGTACGCGATCGGCACGAGCACAAGGGTGAGCAGCAGCGAGCTGATCAGTCCGCCGATGACGACGATACCCAGCGACTGCCGCACCTGCGAGCCCTCGACCAGCCCGAGCGCGAGCGGCGTCATGCCCGCGACCATCGAGGCGGTCGTCATCACGATCGGCCGAAATCGCGTGCGCGCGCTCCTGCGCAGCGCTTCGAGCTTGCCGTAGCCGCGTTTGCGCAATGTGTTCGCATAGTCGACCAAGAGGATGCCGTTCTTGGACACCAGTCCCACCAACATGATCACGCCGATGAGCGAGAACAAATTGAGCGTCTGGCGTGTGAGCGCCAGCGCGCCGAACGCGCCGACGGCGGCGACCGGCACTGAGAACATGATGATGAACGGCGTCATGTAGCCGTTGTAGAGCGCCACCATCAGCAAGTAGACCAGCAGGAACGACAGCGCCAGCGCGGCGCCCATGCCGAAGACGGTGTCTTGCAGGTTCTGTTGGTTGCCGTTGGGGTTGGCCCGCACGAGCACGAATGTCGGGAGTTTGAGCGCCTTGAGCCTGGTCTGGAAATCGCGTTGGACGTTCGACAGCGCGATGCCCGGCACCGTGTTCGCAGTGATGTGGATGACGGTCTGGCGATTGACGCGGGTGATGACGAGCTGCGTCGGCTTCCAGGTGAGCGTCGCGACGTCGCCCACCCGCGCGAGCGTTCCGTTGTTGGCCCGCACGGCGATCGTGCCGATCTCATCGAGGTTGGTGCGGTCCTGCAGTGGGTAGATCACCTGCACGTCTTTGAGCCCGTTCTGCGCCTCGATCTGCGTCGCCACCGTGCCGCCGAGCGCGGCGCGGATGGCGGTCGACGCCGAGCCGATGCTCACGCCTTCCGCTTGCGCGGCGTTGCGATCGAACGTCACCTCCACCTGCGGCGCCACTTGCTGCGCGGAGCTGGTGACGTTGGTCGTGCCGGGCACGCCGCGCAGCATCTGGTACACCTTCTCGGCGTAGGGCAGCGGATCGCCCTGGAGGCTGGTGACGAGGTAGTCGATCGGCTGGGCGTTGCCGCCGCCCGTGCTCGTCGCGGGGATCACGACGATGGTCGCGGCAGGCTCGGCCGCCCTCACTTTGGGCTTGAGGAATTCCACCCAATAGTTGGTGTCGTGCGAGCGGCCGTCTTTCAGCCACAGGTGGACCTGACCGACGTTGCCCTCGTTGATGAAGCCGCCAAACGGCGACGAGTACGCACCCGCGACCGCAGTCACTGCCTTGGCGTCCGGCACCGTCATGGTGATGTTGTTGATCTTCACCACCGCGGCTTTCGTCGTCGTCAGCGGCGTGCCGGCAGGAAACGTGATCTGGACGAACAGCTCGCCGCGGTCGACCGGCGGAATGAACGTGGCGCCGACCACGCCGAGCGGCACCAGCGAGACCGCGAGCACCAGCGAGCCGAACGCGATGGCTGCGACCATGCGCGGACGCGCCAGCCCCGCCGGCAGCAGCCGTTCCACGTACCAGGTGCGGGCCTGCTCGAAGCGCTCTTCGAATGCACGCATGATCGGCCACGGCCGCCAGCCTGCTCATGAGCGACCAGCGGCCGGCGAGCGTCGGTGTGACGGTGAACGACACGAACAGCGAGGTGAGCGTCGCGACCACGACGCATAGCGAGAATTCGACCAAGAACTTGCCGACGACGCCCGGCAGAAACGCGATCGGCAAGAACACGACCACGTCGACGAGGGTGATGACGATCGCCGCGAAGCCGATCTCCGAGCGGCCGTTCACGGCCGCGATGAGCGGCGGCTCACCCTCTTTGTGGTGGCGCTCGATGTTCTCGAGCACGACGATCGAGTCATCGACCAGGATGCCGACGACGAGCGTCATCGCGAGCAGCGAGACCGTGTCGATGGTGAAGTTCGCTATCTTCATCACGGTGAGCGTGATGAACAGCGAGGTGGGTATCGCGATGAGCACGACGACCGAACTGCGCCACGATCCGAGGAAGAACAGCATCACGATGGCGGTGAGCGCGATGCCTTCCAGCAGCGTGTGCAGCACGCCGGTCAGCTGCGCCTTCGTGTACGCGGACTGAACGTTGACGATCGAGAAATCGACGCCCGGGAACTGCGCGCGCAGCCGCGGCAGCTGCTTGAGGACGTTGTCCGAAGTCGTCACCTCGTTAGCCTGGGTCGTCTTCTGCACCTGGAGGAACGAGCGCAGCGCGCCGTCGACGAACGCGTAGACGCGCCGTTCCTCGTATGCATCGGTCACGGCGGCGACATCGCCGATGCGGATCACGTTCGAGGTCGCCGTCCAGGGATTGACGCCGGTCGGCGGGGCGCCGGCCGCAGCGGGCGCGGCGGCGGGCAGTAATACCGGGAGGCTCGCGACAGAGTCAGGGGTCCGAAGGTCGCCGCGCACGTCGACCGTCGTCTCGCGCCCGGGCTGGTAGACGATTCCGCCCGGCTCGCGCGTGTTGTTCGTCGCAAGTGTGTTGACGATATCGTTGATAGCATAGCCGCCGGCCCGCAGCGCCGCGGGATCCACCGTCACTTGGAACGACGGCGTCACCGTGCCGTTCGCGGTGACGAAGCCGACACCGTCCACCTGCTCGAGCGCCGGGATGATCTGGTTGTTCACGACGTCGGAAAGGCCGGCCACCGAGTACGTGCGCGACGCGACGCCGAGCGTCACCACGGTCGACTGGCTGGGGTCGACCGTCGAGATGGTCGGCGTCCGCAGATCGGTCGGCAGCTGCGACTGCGCGGCCTGCACGCGCTGCTGCACCTGGACGAGCGCGGTGTTCACGTCCGCGCCGAGGTTGAAGACGGCGGAGATCGTCGCCCTGCCTTGCAGGACGGTCGTGTTGATGACGTTGAGGTTCGACGCGCCGGCGAGCTGGTCTTCGATGGGCCGGGCGATGGCATCGCGCATCTCGGTCGGCGACGCGCCTGGATAGTTCACGTTCACCGTGACCGTCGGCAGGTCGACGTTCGGAAATTGCTGCTGTGTGAGATTCAGAAACGAGATGACGCCTGCCAGCGTCACGAACACGATCAGCACGAAGACGAGCGCGGGGCGCTGGACGAAGAGCCGCGTCAGCAGCATGTCATTGGACCTGCACCTCTTGCCCGTCGGAGACGGACAGCGAGCCGTCGCTCACGACCAAGGTGCCGCTTGTGATCCCGGTGACCACCGCGTAATTCGTGCCACGCGCGAGCTCTACGACCGGCGTGATGTGCGCCTTCTTGTCGCCGTCAATCGTGAGCAGCGTCTGGTGGGTGTCGTCGATGAAGGCGCCCACCGGTACGCTCACGCCGGTGACGGTCTGCTTGCTCACCGTGGCGGAGACGGTCATGCCGGGCAGCAGCGAGCGCTGCGGGTTGGGGATCTCCACCTTGACGATGAAGCCCGCCGACGTCGGCGTGGTCGGCGAAAGCACGGCGACGACGCGCGCCGCGAAGCGCTTGCCCGGCACTGCCGGCGAGGTGAGCACGACGATCCCGCCCTTGCCGATGCCCGAGATCTGGCCGCCGAACGCGTTGAGCGATGCGTAGACGCTCGACACTTCTTGCAGCGTGAAGACCTGACGGGCGCCCGGATACTCGCCGGGGTTGAGGTTCCGATTGACGACCACGCCTTCGACCGGCGCGACGATGGTGGCTTTGTCGATCTGCGCCTGCAGCGCTTCGGCCTGGGCGTGCGCAGACTGCGCGGCCGCGATCGCCGCCGCGATGTTCGCCTGCTGCAGGCCCTTGTCTTGATTTCCGTTGACGCGCTGGTTTTCCAGCGCGGAGTTCAGCGCCGAGCGCGCGGCCGTGACCTGGGTCTCTTGGGTCTGCACTTCCTGCGCGGAGATGTATCCTTGGCCGACCAACTGCTGATCGCGCTGCAACGTGGTCTCCGCCAGCTGCAACTGCGCTCGCGCGGAGCTCACCTGATCGCCGCCGGACGAGATCGCGTACTGCGCCTGGTACCGGGCTTGCACGGCCTTGGCGTCCGCCTCCGCGGCGGCGCGCTGCGCGGCGTCCAACTGGGCCTGGAGGTCGGCGGTCGAGAGCAGCGCGAGCAGTTGGCCGCGCCGTACGACATCGCCCTCGTTGACGGCGACGGTGGCGGCCGGCTCGAGAAGATCGCTTGTGATGCCGACGTTTTGCAGCGGCGCGACGACCCCTGAGAGGGATACGACCGGTTGGACCGTGCGCACCACGGCCGACTGTGCGGGAACGATCGGTGCGGTGACCTTCAGACCCGCGGGGTTGCGCGAGCAGCCGGATATGAAGAGCGCGAGCATGACAAGTGCGACGGCTGCGCGCTTCACGCGGTGTTTCCTTTAGATAGCATGTTCTTGGCGAGGCTTCGGCAGGCGTCCGCAGAGGTACCTCCGGACCCCGGGTTTTCCCAGGAACTAGTCAAGCATTCGCACCACGAAGCACTTGAGATACGCCGTTTCGGGGGCCGCCATCGAGATCGGGTGATCGGGCGGCTGGCCGCGATCTTCCAGCAGTTGCAGTTCACGTCGCGCGTCGCGCGCCGCATCGCGCAACATATCGGCGAACAGCTCGCGCGTCACCGGTCGAGAGCACGAGCAGGTGACGAGAACGCCGCCCGGCTCCAGCATCGTGAGGGCGCGCAGATTGATCTCCTTGTAGCCGCGCAACGCGCCCGGCAGCGCGCTCTTGCCGCGCGCGAACGAGGGCGGATCGAGGATGATCAGTTCGAACTTCTGCTCGCGATCGCTCGCGCTACGCAGCCAATCGAAGCAGTTCGCGACGATCACCGGCGCGTCGGGGAACCCGTTGAGCGCGAGGTTGCGCCGCGCGAGCTCGCACGCCTCGTCCGAGATGTCGACGCTCGTGACGGCGCTCGCGCCCGCAAGCGCGGCGTGGACGCTGAAGCCGCCTGTGTAGGCGAAGCAATTGAGCACGCGCCGGCCTCGCGCGTACGCCGCTGCCGCTTCGCGGTTGAGGCGCTGATCCAAGAACAGGCCGGTCTTCTGCCCGTGCGACACATCGACCAGCAAGCGCGCCGCGCCCTCACGTATTTCGATGAGCTCCGGCGGCGCCGCACCAGCGACCACGCCGGTGTGCGGTTCGAGACCTTCCAGTTTGCGTTCCGGCATGTCGCTGCGCTCGTAGATGCCGAGCGGTGCGACGAGCGTTTCGAGCGCACTCACGATATGCTGCTTGGCGCGTTCGACGCCGAGCGTCGAGAGCTGCATCGCCAGCCAGCCGGCGTACGAATCGACGATGAGCCCCGGCAGGCCGTCACCCTCGGCGTTGATGAGGCGCCGTCCGGCAGCCACGTCGAGCGGCCCACGGGCGCCGACGGCGGCGGCGATGCGCCGCTGCCAGAAGGCAGCGTCGATCGGCTCGTCGTGCCAGGAGATGACGCGCAGGCGTATCTTCGATGCGCGGTTGAGGTAGGCGATCGCGAAGAAGCGCCCGCGGTGATCGAGGACGCGGACAGCTTCGCCATCGACGGCGCCTGCGGGCAGCGAGTCGACCTCGCCCTCGAACAGCCACGGGTGGCGCAAGCGTTCCGGGCGCCGCGCTTTGATGCGGGCGGCCTCGGGTGCCGCGATCAAACCTTCTCCTTCGAAGCCTTCTTGCGCATGACGACCTCGCCGTTCTTGCTGTCCACCACCACCGTATCGCCCGGCACGAAGTCGCCGCTGAGCGCTTTGAGCGCGAGCGGATCGACGACTTCCTTCTGCAGCGCGCGCTTGAGCGGCCGTGCGCCGTACACGGGATCGTAGCCGCGGCCGGCGATGAACTCCTTGGCGGCGTCGGTGAGCTCCAGGCTGATGCCGCGCTCCGCCAGGCGCTTGCGCAGCGTGCCGAGCTGGATCTCGACGATCTGCTTGATGTCCGCCAGCGAAAGATTGCGGAAGATGATGATCTCGTCGATGCGGTTGAGGAACTCGGGCCGGAAGTGCGCGGTGACGACCTCCATGACCTCCGTGCGCATCTTCTCCGGATTGCCGGCATTCTCGGCGATCGCCGCCGAGCCCAGATTGCTCGTCATGATGATGACGGTGTTCTTGAAGTCGACGAGGCGGCCTTGACCGTCGGTGAGCCGGCCGTCGTCGAGGATCTGTAGCAGCACGTTAAAGACGTCGGGGTGGGCCTTCTCGATCTCGTCGAACAGGATCACGCAGTACGGCCGCCGCCGCACCGCCTCGGTGAGCTGGCCGCCCTCGTCATAGCCGACATAGCCGGGCGGCGCGCCGATCAGCCGCGCGACGGTGTGCTTCTCCATGTATTCCGACATGTCGATGCGGATCATCGAATGCTCATCGTCGAACAAGAACTCGGCGAGCGCGCGCGCCAGCTCCGTCTTGCCGACGCCGGTGGGACCGAGGAACAAGAACGAGCCGAGCGGCCGGTTGGGATCTTGCAGACCCGCCCGAGCGCGCCGCACCGCTGCGGCGACCGCCTTCACCGCGTTCTCCTGGCCGACCACCCGGACGTGCAGCCGCTCCTCCATCTGAAGAAGCTTCTGCACCTCGCCCTCGACGAGCTTCTCGACCGGGATGCCGGTCCATTTGGCGACGACCTCGGCGATGTCGTGCTCGTCCACTTCTTCTTTGAAGAGCTTGGGGCCGGCGGACGGTTTTTCAAACCGCTCCTCGATCGCCTGCGCCTTCTTCTGCAGTTCCGGCAGATCTTTGTACTTGAGCCGCGAGATCTCTTCGAGGTCGACGTTCGGATCGTAGCCCTGCTCGGCTCGCTCGATGCGCGTCTTCATCGCCTCGATCTTCTCTTTGATGCCGCTCACCTCGCCGACGGCGTTCTTCTCCGATTCCCATAGTTTCTTGAGGCGGGTCGTCTCCGCGTCGAGCTCCGCGATCTCTTTCTCGATGTCGGTGAGCCGCTTGCGCGAGCCGGCGTCTGACTCTTTCTTGAGCGCCTCGCGCTCGATCTTGAGCATGTTGTTGCGGCGCTCGACCTCGTCGAGCTCCACAGGCCGCGAATCCATCTCCATGCGGATCTTCGACGCGGCTTCGTCGACGAGATCGATGGCCTTGTCGGGCAGGAAGCGGTCCGTGATGTAGCGCTTCGAGAGGACGGCGGCCGCCACGAGCGCTGAGTCCTTGATGCGGACGTGGTGGTGCGCCTCGTAACGCTCGCGTAGGCCGCGCAGGATCGAGATGGTGTCCTCCACCGTCGGCTCGCCCACCATGACCGGCTGGAAGCGCCGCTCGAGCGCGGCGTCCTTCTCGATGTACTTGCGGTACTCGTTGAGCGTCGTCGCTCCGATGCAGTGGAGCTCGCCGCGCGCGAGCATCGGCTTGAGCAGGTTCGAAGCGTCCATCGAGCCTTCGGCCGCGCCCGCGCCGACGACGGTGTGCAGCTCGTCGATGAACAGGATGATCTCGCCCTGGCTGCTCGTGATCTCTTTGAGCACGGCCTTGAGGCGGTCTTCGAACTCGCCGCGGTACTTCGCGCCGGCGATGAGCGCGCCGAGGTCGAGCGAGATGATGCGCTTGTTCTTCAGACCCTCCGGCACGTCGCCGCGCACGATGCGGTGGGCCAGGCCCTCCACGATCGCCGTCTTGCCGACGCCGGGCTCGCCGATGAGCACCGGGTTGTTCTTGGTGCGCCGCGAGAGCACTTGGATGACGCGGCGGATCTCCTCGTCGCGACCGATGACCGGATCGATCTTGTTCTGCCGTGCGAGCGCGGTGAGATCGCGGCCGTAGCGCTCGAGCGCCTGGTACTTGCCCTCCGGATCTTGGTCGGTGATACGCTGGCTGCCCCGTACCGGTGCAAGGCCGGCGAGGATCTTATCGGGCGTCGCGCCGGCTTTGACCAGCAGTTCCTTGGCCTCAGATCTGCCGGGCGCGTCCGCGATCGCGATCAGGAGGTGTTCGGTCGAGACGTACTCGTCTTTGAACTTCTCGGCCGCCTCGCCGGCTCGGCTTATGAGCGCCGTCATCTCGCGGCCGAAGCGCGGCTCTGCGCCGCCGTACACCTTGGCGCGGGCATCGAGCCTCGCGACCGCCTGCTTCTCGAGCTGGCCGACGTCTATGCCCAGCTGGCGCAGCACGATCGCCGGGGTGCCCTCAGGGTCGCTCAGCAGTGCGACGAGCAGGTGTTCGGCGTCGACCTCAGCCGCGTGGCGCTCCGCTGCGATGCGTTGCGCCTCGACGAGCGCCTCCTGCGCTTTGCGCGTGAGCTTGTCGAAGTTCGTCATCGGCCGCCTCTCACGTCATCCACAGTGTCCACAGTTTCAAAAGTTCTCCACAGGCTAGTTTGGTCGATGTCCGGCCGGACCCTTGTCGCGCGCAGTCGCACGCGTGATTGCATTGCCGTCATGCCGGCTCTGCGGTAGAATCACGCTAGTCTCGTTCCTCAAAGGATGAACGCCATGCCGCATTTCCGTACGTGCGGGCTGCGCGTTGCACCGCTTCTCATCCTCGTCTGCTGCGCTCCGTCATACGGCGCGGCCCTTCCGAGCGCGCCTCGGCAACCGGTCCCCTCGGTCTTGGCGCGCTTCGCCGGCTTCGAAGGCCGGATCACCTATGCCGGCCATCGCATCGATATCGTCTCCGCGCCGGAAGTGACCGGCACCGCCATTGTCTCGCGCAACGGCTTTGTCATCGAAGAACGCGGTCCGCGCTACGCTTTGCGCGCCGATGCGAGCGGCGTCGTCGTGCGTTCGGGCGCGACGGCTGCGCGCGCGGCGGATCCGCTCGACGCGGACGCGTTCGTCTATCCGTGGGCCATCGCGCTCGCCGCGCTCGCGAGCGGCGATCTTCGCGCCGGCGGGCATGCGGCGTGGCGCACGCCGATGGGCATGACCGTGTATACCGACGCCAGCGGCGCAGAGATCGAAGGTTTCGTCGGGCAAGCCGGCGCGCGGCTCTCCTTCACATTCGCCGGCTGGAGCGACGTCGCGGGTCTGCCGTTCCCGACGCGCGTCTTGCGCCTGCGCGACGGCGTGAGCGATGCGGCTTTTCAGATCGACCGCCTCTATGTCGCACGCGCGCCGGGGCCGGGAGACCGGCCGGTCGACGGTGCGCCGGTGGCGGCTGTGACCACCGGTCGAGTGAATTCGACCGCTCCAGCCATCATGGAAATGCGGCCGGCGCCGCCGTTTCCGTCGCGGCTCGTGCTCACATTCTTCGGCTTGATGCTGCTGGCGGTGGCGATGGTCGCGTGGCTGCGGCGCGACGCGTTCACCTCGCGTCTGTGTGCGCGCGCGTCGCCCGACGCGCGAGGATGGCGGACGTCGTCGGCGGCTGCGTATGTCACGCCCGACGGTATCGTCCGGATCGAGGGCAACGACTACCACGTCGGACCTGAGTTCTTCGCGCGCGCGGTCGAAGTGAGCTTCTCCGCGCTCTTCTTGCGGGTGTCGGCGCCCGGCCTGTCACGTGCGGTCGTCCTGCCGCGGCGCCTGCCGCGCATCGGCACGCCGCCGCGCCGTCGCCGCGCCGCGTCGGCGGGCTTCAGCCTCGTCGAGTCGCTCGTCGCCGTGGGCTTCTTGTCCGTCGTGATCGTCGGCGCGATCTATCCGGCGCTCGTCGCGGTTGCGCACGCGGATCTCGTCGCCGGCCAAAAGCGTGCCGCGATCGCGGCCGCTGCCAACGCCCTCACGGACGAGGAGATGGCGTGCGCCTACGGCACGAGCGCGCCGACCGGCGTCACCACCACCACGGTCGACGGCATGACGGTGACGGTCAGCGTCACAAGCTCATCCGTGGCCGGCGCGCGCGATATCCGCGTCACGGTCGCGAATGCGTCGGGCCGGACGCTCGCGGCGCTGGCCACCACCGTGGGTCCGCCGGTGCCGCCGCCCGGTTCGAGCGGCGCGGCGACGCCTCCACCTACGGCCGCGCCGACCGCGGCGCCGACGACCGCACCCGGACCTTCGGCGACCCCACCGTCTTCGTTCGGCGGCCGCTGATGCGCCGGCGCCGAGGCATGGCCCTCATCACCGCGCTGCTCGTCGCCACGCTGGTGCTCGCGGTCCTTGCGTTCGTCGTCACCGTCGGCACGTCGCAGTTGCGGCGCGCCACCGAAGAGCTGTGGGAACTGCAGGCGCAAGCCGGCGCCGACGGAGCGGTGGGGTGGACGCGCGCGCTCATCGCGAATCGCCAGGGCGACATCGTCGCGGCGCTCGGCGACATGGCTGCGGCGAAGAGCACGTACGTGCTGACCATCGACGAGAACACGGAGGTGGATGCGTCGGTCACCTTCCATCTCGCGAACGTGGGAGCGGCGAACGATCACGTCGACGTCTTCTTGCAGCAGGACCCGTCGGTGGCCGAGACGCCGCTTCAGGTGAGCGTCACCGCGACGGTCGTCGTGGGCGGCAATGCGGTGGCGAGCCGCAGCACGACGGCACTGGTCCGCGTGTTCCGGCAGGCCGCTCCCTATTCGGAGATCACCGGCTTCATCGATAACTCGGGGCCGGTGGGTATCGATAGTCCCGGTGATCCCGCCGGTCAGGCCGGCAGCGCGACGGCGACCGAACTGCGTATCCACGTGTTCAAGACGGACGCCTCCGGCAACCCGATCGCAAACGATACGTTCGGCGATCAGACCTGGTCGGACGGCAACTCCGCGCCCTCCGGCGCGCTTCCATGAGATCCCGTATGGAGCGGTCGAATCTATTCGACCGCGGGATGACGCTGATCGAGTTGCTCATCGTCGTCGCCATCCTCGCGATCGCGTGCGCGCTCATCTTCCTCTCGCCCGTGCGCGCGTATCTGCACGCTCGCGCCGCAGCCGACGCAGCGCAGACTTTTGCGCAGGACGTGGCGCTGCTGGAACGCGTGGCGCAGAACGGCGGCGCCAACGACGGCGCCACGCTGCAGATCGTCTCGACCAGTCCGCTCGTCTACGAATGCTACTACGGGCGCCCGAACGCGATCGATCCGAACTCCGCGCTCGGCGCGTTGATCGTCCGCCGTAGCTACGATGACGTGACGCTGTCCGGCGGACCCATCGACGCCACCACGCCGTTGCTGTTCGCGAGCAACGGAAGCGCGCAGTACGTCGCGGCCGGAGTCTGGGCGGACCAGCATCAGACGATCGAGATGACGCTCGCGCCGTCCGGAGACGAAGAACGCTCTTCCGCCATCGACCTGGACCTTTTCACCGGCGGGGTCTCACTGCGGTAGCGCGACGACCTTCTAGCGGAAATCACGCGTGGTCAACCCGTCCGTGAGGCGATCCAGGTCGAGCTTCCAGAAACGGCGAGCCAGCACGTTGATGTGGCCCTCATCCTTCTGGATGACGCCCTCCACGATGACCGCCGGCTCGTCGCGCGCGATCGGACGGTACTTCTGATAGATGTCCGGCCGGATGATCACGTTGACGAGCCCGGTCTCGTCCTCGAGCGTGGCGAAGACGAAACCTTTGGCGGTGCCCGGACGCTGACGCGTCGTGACCAGGCCTGCGACTTTCATGACCAGGCGATTGGGAAGACGCTCGAGGTCGGCGGCGCTGTAGATGCGCCGCGCGGTGAGCTGCTCGCGATAGAACTGCATCGCGTGGTAGGTGGGCGACAGGCCTAAGCCCCACAGGTCCGCACCGGCTTCTTCCACTTGATGCATGCGCGGCAGCGCCACCGGCGGTTCGTCGAGCGTCATGCCCCGTTCGAGCGCGCCGACGCGGGGCAAGATCGCGAGCCGCTGCACCTCCCACAGCGCCTGCCGGCGCGACAGCCCGAAGCACGCGAACGCGTCCACCGCGGCCAGCGACTCCAAGATCTCTTTGGAGAGCTGTGTCCTCAAGACGAAGTCGCGCAGATCCATGTACGGCCCCTTCTCTCGCTCAGCATTCAACATCGCTTTGTGCTTTTCGCCGATACCGCGCACTTGACTGAGCCCGATACGAATGGCATAGCCGCGCGTCTCGAGCGGAAGCACGCGGCTCTGCGAAGCCGGGGCCTCTGAGGAGGCGAGAGCCGACGAAGGAGCCGCGGAGTCAAAATCTCCCTTAGCTCCGCGAGCGTGCCCCGGCGGCAGAGCCGCGTGCGCGCTCGCGACGGGCAGCCTCTCCGACGTGCATTCGTAGCGCGAGACGTTGACGTCCGGCGCCAGCACGGTGACCTTATGCCGGCGCGCATCCGCGATCAAAGATTCAGGCGAATAGAACCCCATCGGCTGCGCGTTGAGCAGCGACGCGTAGAACTCCGGCGCGTAACGCAGCTTGAGATATCCGGAGATGTAGACGATGAGCGCGAACGACGCGGCGTGCGATTCGGGGAAACCGAAGTCGGCGAACGCGCTGAGCATCTGGAAGAGCCGCTCGGCGACCTCGCGTGTGATGCCGTTGCGCGCCATGCCTTCGAGCAAGCGCGCGTGCAGGCGCTCCATCTTCTCGCGCGAGCGCTTGTGCCCCATCGCGCGGCGCAGCTCGTCCGCCTGGCCGGCCGTGAAGCCCGCGGTCTCGACGGCCATGCGCATGCCTTGTTCCTGGAAGAGCGGCACGCCCAAGGTGCGCTCGAGCACCGGCTTGAGCTTCGGATGCGGATAGGTCACCGGCTCGAGGCCTTTGCGCCGGCGGATGTAGGGATGCACCATATCGCCCTGGATGGGGCCGGGCCGGATGATCGCCACCTCGACGACGATGTCGTAGAAGCAGCGCGGCCGCAGGCGCGGCAGCGTCGCCATCTGCGCGCGCGACTCCACTTGGAACAGCCCGACCGTGTCCGCGGCGCACAGCATGTCGTAGACGCCCGGATCGTCGCACGCGCGCAGGTCCGCCAGATCGAGCGTCTCTCCGCGCACGCGCGCGATCTCCTTGATCGCGAGCTCGATGGCGTCGAGCATCCCGAGCCCGAGCAGGTCGATCTTGATGAGCCCGAGCGCGGCGCAATCATCCTTATCCCAGCACAGGATGGTGCGGTCGGGCATAGCCGCTTTCTCCAGCGGCGCCACTTCGATGAGCGGCGAGCGCGTGATCACCATGCCGCCGACGTGCTGGCTCAGGTGGCGCGGGAAGCTGTCGATGCGGCGGCACAGCTCGTAGAGCCGCTCCGCGGTGTCGCCGGCCAGATCCACGTGCAGCGCCGGCGGCAGCGCGGCGACCGCGCCCGCCACCTCAGCCGCCGACAGCGCCGGCGGCTCGCCGTGCGCGTCCAAGGACGGCAGGTGGGATGCGTTCCCCGAGCTTCGCTCGGGCACCACAGGCTCAGGCACCACAGACCCGCGCGCGACGTCCGAGAGAGCGCGCGCCGCGCTGTAGCCGTCGAGCGACTTCGCGAGCGCGTCCACCTGATCGAGCGAGAGACCGATCGCCTTGCCGATATCGCGCACCGCGGAGCGCGCGCGGTAGCTGATGACCTCCGCGACCATCGCGCTATGCTCGCGGCCATAACGTTGATAGACGTATTGGATGATCTGCTCGCGCTTCTCGCCCGAGGGGCAATCGAGGTCGATGTCGGGCAGTTCGGCGCGCTCTTCCGACAAGAAGCGCTCGAAGAGCAGCTTCAAGCCGACCGGGTCCACGCTCGTGATGTTGAGCGCGTAGCAGACGGCCGAGTTGGCGGCCGACCCGCGGCCTTGCACGAAGATACCGCGCTCCATCGCGAAACGCACGATATCCCAGACGATGAGGAAGTAACCGGCCAGATCTAGCTTCTCGATCACCGCGAGCTCATGCGCGATTTGCTTGCTCACCTCGGGCGTCACCGGACGGTAGCGCCGCCGCACGCCTTCTTGCACGAGCGCGTAGAGATACGAAAAGGCGGTCTCACCGCTCGGCAGCGGAAAATCGGGAAACTCGTTGCGTAGGCGCTCCAAGCGGAACGAACAGCGCTGCGCGATGGCGGCGCTGGCCGCGATCGCGCGCGGATGCTCGGGGAAGAGCCGCAGCATCGCCTGCGCCGAGCGCAAGGCGTATTCGCCGTTGGGCCGCAGCCGCGCGCCCGCGTCGTCAAGCGTGGTCTTGAGCCGGATGCAGGCGAGCACGTCGGCGAGCTCGCGGTGCTCCGGCAGCGCGTAGTGCACGCCGCCGGTGGCGACCAGTCCGAGCTCGAGGTTCTGCGCCACCGCCGCGAGCGCGCGGATGCGCGGGCCGTCGTCGGGCAGCAGATGCCGCTGCAGCTCGATCCAGAAATTGCCCCAGCCGAAGATGTCGCGGAACGCGGCGGCGCGTTCGCATGCGCCGCGGACGTCATCGCGCGCGAGCGCCTGCGGGACCGCGCCATGCTCGCAGCCGGACAGCGCGATGAGCCCCTTGGCGTAGCGCGAGAGGTTGTAGTAGGACGTGCGCGGCGCGCCGCGTTCGTTGTCGAGATGGGCGCGGCTGAGCAGCCGCGAGAGATTGCCGTACCCCTCCTTCGTCTCGGCGAGCACGACGAGATGGCTGTCGTCCTCGAGCGTCAGCTCGGCGCCGATGACGGCGGGCAGCTGCGCTTCACGCGCGGCTTGGGCGAAGCGCACGGCGCCGTAGAGGCCGTCGCGATCGGTGATCGCGCAGCCGGCCAGGCCGAGCTGCGCTGCGCGCTCGACCAGCTCTTCGGGGTGCGAGCCGCCCTCGAGCAGGGTGAAATTGGAATGACAGTGGAGCTCGGCGTACGGCAGCATGTCAATCGAACACGCCTTGCACGTACCAGCCGCCGTCGCGGCGGTCGCAGAACACGAGCAGCAGCGCGCCGGTGCTATCGACGAGCTGGTAGTAGTCGCGCTCGATCGGACGCTCCCACCAGCTCTCGCTCAAGCGGAACGGGCCGGCGCGTGCGGCTGCAAGCGGCGGCGCGCTGATCGGCGCGGGCGGATCGACCAGGCGCAGCGCCGGCGCCCACGCGCCGTGCGAGGTCAACGTCGTCATACCTGACACATATGGAGCGGTCGAGTTCACTCGACCGTTTAGGGAGGTCGAATGTATTCGACCGTTGAGAGTGCTCCGGCCGTTCGGCTTTCGCGCCCGCGCGCCGTCGCGCGGCGAATCTAGGATGTCGCGCGGCGATTCGATCGGCGTCGCCCGCTGCATGCGCTCGGGCAGACGGGAACGCGACGGCGTAGATGCCAGCAACACCACCTCCTCACGCTGCAGCGCGGCCTGCAGCCGCGCGAGCGTCGCCGCCAACGCGGCACGGCGCGATGCCGCCGTGCCGTCGAACAGCGAGAGCTGCGGCAGCGCCTGGCCGCACGGCGTGACGCGTGCCGTCACCGCCGCCACCGATTCCAGCATCTCGCGCGACTCGAGCGCGATGCGCGCGAGATGGAACATCGTCTCCGCATTGGCGCTCGGCTCGGCGAGCAGCACCGGCACGGTCGTCGACTCGGTGGAGAACTCCAGCTCGATGTCGAGCCGATCGCACGTCTGCGCGCCGCCCGCCAGCCGCGCGGTGACGGCCGCGATGCAGCCGCGCGCGGCGACCAGCACCGGCTCGAGCCGGTCCACGGCGCCGTCGAATGCGAAGCGTTCCTGGAAGACGGCGGTCTCGTGCCGGGGCTGCAGACGCTCGTCGTCGTCGCCGCGGGCGAGCCGCTGATAGCGGCGCGCTCGCTCGCCGAAACGCAGGGCGAGCGGCCCGGTCGGCAACGCGGCGAGCTGCCCGAGCGTGCGCAAGCCGAGCAGATCGAGGCGATCGGCATCGCCAGGCGCGAGCGCAAGCAATGCGATGGGCAGCGGCGCGAGAAACGCCGTGCTGCCGCCCGGCGGCACGATGCTCACCCCGGCGCCCGCGACAAGCGCTGCGCACCGCGCGGTGAACTTATCGTCGGCGATGCCGGCGGCGCACGAAAAGCCGAGCGCGCTGACGAGCGAGAGCGCGGCGCCGATCGCGCCGGCTTCGCCCGACGGCAGCGAGGCCGCATCGAAGTAGCAGACGCCCGGCGCCGCGCCCTCCACGAGCGGACCGCACGTCTCGAGCGCCTCGAGCAGCTCGCGCGTGGCAGCAAGCTCCGCGGCGACATCGCGTGCGATGACCACCAGGCCCGGGCAGGCGGCACGCGCCTGCTTGGGCGTCATGCCGGCCACGACGCTGCCGGCGTTGCGGCTCGCACACGCAATCTCGCGCCGCGACTCGCCTTGCGCGATGGCGATCGGCCGGCCGCGTAAGGACGGCTTCGCGCGCACGCAGACCTCGACCGAGAATTGCGGCAGGACCAAGCATGCGATGCGGCTGGCGATCAATGCAGCGCTCTTGGCGGTCGAATAAATTCGACCGCTCCATGGACCGCGTCGACCGCTCCATAGGTGTCGTGGGTCAGCGCCACGCGGACGCTGCGGCCCGGTGCGATGGCGCGCGATTTGGCCACGTCGACCGACGTGACGCACCCGGCCAGGCGCCCGGCGCCATCGCCACCCTCTTCCCACAGCGGCGCGAGGCCGTGCGCGTGCAACCGCAGCGATGCGAACGACGCCACCGCCTGCACGTCGCCGTTCGAGACGATCACAAGCGCCGTGCCCGTCTTCTCCGCTTGCGCCGCGAGCCGCGCGCAGTGATGGGTCTGCAACGCAGCGGGCGAGCCGCTGCAATCGAGCACGACGACCGCGCATGCGCCGCCGCGCACCAACGCATCCGCGGCGCGGCGCGCTGCGGCCGCAGCGCGCGGACGCACCACCACGAGCCGGCGCAGATCGACGCCCGCGGCTTCCGCCACCGGCGCGAAGAACGTCCTTTGAGGATCGATATACGCGCCGATGCCGCCGCCCTGCGTGCAGGCCGCGAGGGCGGCCAGCGCGAGCGTCGTCTTGCCCGAGGAAGGGGCGCCGAAGATCTCGGTCAGGCGGCCGATGGGTATGCCGCTCGGCCCTAAGAGATCGTCCAAAACGGCGATGCCGCTCGGCGTGCCGGCCCGCGCAGGAGCGATGGCGTGGGGTACGGCTCCCTGCCAACGGCGCTCGAGCGCAGCCCGTAACTGCACGATAGAGGACGACATGGGAGACTAGTATAATCGAACATACGTTCGATATCAAGACTCTCGTAAGGTTGCCCCAAAGCAGGCACGAAAGCCCCGGAGATGAGCGATTTCGCCGCCACAGCCGAGGCTATCATACGCGCTCGGCTCAAAGACGACCCCATCGACGCCACCCGGGCCGGCATCCACGACTACGACGGCGAGTTGCCCGATATCACGGCCGAGGGCGTCGCCCAGTCGCATGAAGACATCAAAGCGCACCTGGCGAGTCTCGCCCGCTTCGCGCCGGGCGATCTCACGCCCGCCGAGCGCATCGACCATCGCCTGCTCGGCTCGACGCTTGACGTCGAATCGCGCGAACAGACCGAGCTGCAGCCGGAGAAACACGATCCGTCGCTGTACCCGTCGATCGCCGCCGAAGGCGTCTACTCCCTCCTGGCGCGCGACTTCGCGCCGCTGGCGGAGCGGCTGCCGTCGATCGTGTCGCGCTTGCGCGGCATCCCCGAGATGCTGGCGGCCGGCGCGCGCAATCTCGTCCGTTCGCCGCGCATCTGGACGGAGATCGCGCTCGAAGAGACCGCCGGCGTCGTCGAATTCTTCGAGCAGACGGTAGCGCCGCTCGTCGACGATCGAAGCGGTCGAATGAATTCGACCGCTCCAAAGGCCTTGCACGACGCCATCGCCGCTCTGCACGAGTACGGACGTTTCCTCAAGGAGCAGCAGCTGCGCCGCGACGGCATGCCGTTCGCCATCGGGCGCGACTTCTTCGACTACAAGCTCAAGCACGAGCATTTCTTGCCGTACACCGCGGAGACGCTGCTCGCATTCGGTGAAGGCGCAGTGCGCGAGACGGAGCTCCGTCTCCAAGAGGTCGCTGCGCTCATCGAGCCTGATGCGCAATGGCCGGCGCTCGTCGAACGGCTGCGCGAGGACCATCCGGCGGAGGGCGATCTGCTATCCGAATATCGGCGTGGACTCGCGGAGGCGCGCCGCTTCGTCGTCAAGCGGGACCTGGTGAGCATTCCCGCCGGCGAATCGCTGGAGATCGTCGAGACGCCCATCTTCGTGCGTCCGACGATACCGTATGCGGCCTACGTACAGCCCGGCGTCTTCGATGCGCGCCAACAGGGGCTGTATTACGTCACGCCGGTGAGCGAGCACGGCGACGCGACCGAGCGCCACGAGCAGCTGCAGGGCCACAACCGCTTCGGCATGCTGCTCACCAACGTGCATGAAGGCTACCCCGGACACCACCTGCAGCTCGTCATCGCCAATCGTGCGCCGTCGCTCGTGCGCCGTTTCCACGACAGCACCGTCTTCTGCGAGGGCTGGGCGCTGTATTGCGAACAGCTCGTGCTCGACGAAGGCATGAGCGACGACCCGCGCAGCAGGCTCTTCCAGCTCAAGGACCAGCTCTGGCGGGCGTGCCGCGTGGTCATCGACGTCAAGCTGCAGACCGCTCAGATGACGTTCGACGAAGCCGTCTCGATGCTCGTCGACGTGGCCAAGCTGGAGCATGTCAACGCGGTGGGCGAGGTGCGCCGCTACACGCAGTCGGCCACGCAGCCGATGTCGTACCTGGTGGGCAAGCAGCAGATCATGGAACTGCGGAACAGCGAGCGTCGGCGGCTCGGGGCGGGCTTCGGGCTGCGCGATTTCCACGACCGTCTCTTGGCGCAGGGTTCGCTGCCCGTGGCCCTGATCGAAGAGTCTTTCGCGCCGATGGCGCAAGGGAGATAGCACGTGTATATCGCTTTCAAACTCCTGCACGTCTTGGCGGTCATCATCTTCCTCGGCAACATCACCGTCGGAGGGTTCTGGAAGGCGTGGGCCGATCGCACGAAGGATCCGCGCATCATCGCCTATACCATCGACGGCATCATCCGAGCCGACAGGATCTTCACGATTCCGAGCATCTTCTTGTTGCTCATCGGCGGGATCGGAGCGGCGCTCGCCGGGCACATCCCCATCGTGAGCACCGGTTGGATCCTGTGGTCGATCGTGCTCTTCATGATCGCCGGCCTGGCGTTCGCTCCGGTGGCCCGAGCGCAGCGCCTGCTCTCCGCC
Organism: Vulcanimicrobiota bacterium; assembly: GCA_963805945.1. Taxonomy (GTDB): domain Bacteria; phylum Vulcanimicrobiota; class Vulcanimicrobiia; order Eremiobacterales; family Eremiobacteraceae; genus JAFAHD01. Next base: position 304,042 of record CAWDVP010000006.1, read on the forward strand.
ACCGCGCACGAAGGCGTCGATTCCGGCACGATGAGCGCGGAGCTCTATGCGCGCTTCAGCCACGTGTGGAACTTCTGGGGCATGATCGCGCTGCTCGCGCCCGCCGCTGCGGCGGTGCTGATGATCGTCAAACCGGCGCTGCCGGCCTTTCACGCGTGAAACTGCATCCACGTGCGCAGCGGCCTGCTGCGCCGGGGCGAGCGCGTGCTGTTGACGCAGTGCCGATATCCAGGCCAAAACGAGGCGCTGTGGACGCTGCCCGGCGGCCGGCCCGAAGCTGCTGAGAGCAGCACGGCCACCGTGGTGCGCGAGTTCTTGGAGGAGACGTCCCTGCGCGTCGAGGTCGGTCCCCTCGCCTACGTCAGCGAGTCGCTGGACGCCGCGCTTGGGATGCATGTCGTCAACCTGACCTTCCACGTCGAGGAGCTCGGCGGGCCCGTAGAGCCGCGCGCGCAGGATCCCGCCGTCGTGCGGGTCGAGTTCGTGCCGGTCGCGCAAGCGCCGGCGCTGCTGCGCGCCGACGTGCTGCGCATCCCCGTCGCGGCGGCGCTCGCCGGAACGCGCGAGCGCTACTTCTCGTTCCGCAGCGAGGACATCGTGGAACCGTTCTTCCGCACCGCCATGGGTAACGCGTGATGGGATATCTGATCGATCCGCCGCAACACGTGGAAGGCGAGTACGTCGCCGTGTTCGCGCAGTCCGATCTCGCCGACGCGCTCGCGATCGAGTTCCTGAAGAGCCATGGGCTGCATCCGGTGGCGATGCCGCAGATGGGCGACCTGGGCGCCGCGCTCGGCGGCGCTTTCGCAGGCGGCTCCGATCTCTTCGGCGGCGACGCCCTGCTGTGCGTGCCCGCCGCCGAGGCAGAGCAGGCGCTGGACCTGCTCGAGTTCGATTCCGGACTTGTCGACGAGGACGAAGCGGATGAGGACGACGCGTGAACTATAGTGGCTGAACTGCGCAACGAGTTCGCGTTCTCCTGGTCGCGCCACCAGTCGTTCTACTCCTGTCCGCGTAAGTTCTACTGGCAGCACTACGGCTCGTGGCAGGGCTGGGATGACGACGCGCCGCGCGAGGCGCGCATCGCATATCGGCTCAAGAAGCTGCAAAGCGTCGCGATGCTCATCGGCGACACGTTCCACGCCGAGCTGAGCGAAGTGCTGCGCCGCCGGCCCGATCGGCCGAGCGGCGTGCCGGCCGACCATTTGCGCGAGACGATGGAGCGGCGGCTCCTCAAGCACGTCCGCGAATCCCGCGACAAGGATTGGCAGCGTTTCGGCAACGTCAAAGACTATGCGATCCTGTTCGAGGACTACTACGGCGCCGGCTTGACGGCAGCAGACGAGCAGCGGGCGCTCGGCATGCTGCGCGAGTGCGTCGAGGGTTTCGCGCGCAGCGGCTTCGGCAAGCGGGTCTTCGGCGTCGAGAAGGCGCGGCTGCGGATGATCGACCCCAAGGGTTTCGAGGAGAAACGCGCCGTGCTCGACGGCTTGCAGGTCTACGCCGCGCCCGACCTCATCGTCGCCAGCGAGAACGGCGATCTGCACGTCATCGATTGGAAGACCGGTTCGCCGCACAAGCAGAATCTCGCCCAGCTGTCGATCTACGGTCTCGTCGTGTCGGAGAAACAGGGCGTGCCGCTGGAGCGGCTCACCGCGCATCTCGTCTACGTGCGCGCCGGCGTGCACGAGCCCTATGCGAACCTCGCGGCCGGCGTCGAGGAGGCCCGCCGCTACATCTCGACGTTCGTCGACGACGTGCGCGGGCGGCTCACCGACATCGAGGCGAATCGAGCGGACGACATCGAGGCCTTCCCCATGACCACGGATCTATGGAAGTGCCGCAGCTGCAATTTCCGCGAGCTGTGCGGCCGGGCCGGCGAGCCTGCCTTGCCGCCGGATGACGAGGCCGCCTCCTAGGGCTCCGAGTCCATGCTCTCCGCTCCGGCCGGCGGCGTCGATTCCGCGTGCACGCCGAGCGCGATCAGCTCGGGCACGGTGACCAGATGGTAGCCCTCATGCTTCAGCGCTTCCACGATGAGCTTGGTCGCCTCGACGGTGGGTTCTCGATCGCCGCCGCGGCCTCGATTCCCGTCGTGGAGCACGATGATGCTGCCGTCGCGGACATACTTGAGCACCCGATCCGCGATCACTTGCGGCGCGGGCCGCTCCCAATCGCGCGGCAAGGGGACGGACCACATGATGACCTGATAGCCCAGGTCGTGCGCGACCTCGATCACCGTGTAGTCGCGCGCGCCGAACGGCGGCCGGAAGAGATCCGTCCGCTCGCCCGTCGCCTTGACGATCGCATCCTGCGTGCTCTGCAGCTCGCGCGCGATGTGCCCGCGCGATTCGAGGACGAGGTGCGCGTGGTCCCATGAGTGATTGCCGATCGCATCGCCGTAGCGGGCTTCGCGCGCGACCGACTCCGGGTACTTCTCGACCGCCGAGCCGACCACGAAGAACGTCGCGCGCACCTTCTGCTGGTGGAGATACTCGACGATCTCGTCCGTGTACGGCGGGTTCGGACCGTCATCGTAGGTGAGCGCCACATACTTGCCCGGCATGGGCACTTGGGTGACGGTGGTGCCGAAGGTCTGGTTGTAGGGGTTCTCGAGCAGATACCAGACCGCCGCGCCCATCGCCGCGACGACGAGGCCCGAGATGCACAGCTCGCGCCAGCGTGTGGCGATCCAATCGCGCATCGCGCCCGTCAGCGGCCTGCGTTCGAGGCGTGCACGGGGTTGTCGCTCGCGGCCAGCTCAGCCCTGATCTTCGCCTGCGCCTGCTGCACGCTTGGCGGGCCGAACGACTCCACAGATTCGACGATGTTGAGATAGCGCTTGTCCTGCAGCGGCGTGCTGCTGACGCCGACCGGCGAGTTCGGAGTTCTTCAGATTGAGCGGATACTCGCGGCCTTTCGTCATCGCCCAGAAGAGCGGATCGGAAAAGCTCGAAGACACGATAGCCGCCTTCGTCGCCGAGCGTCTGCGCGATATAGATGACGTACTCGTCACGCGGGTGGGCGCGGATCGGCTTATCGGGCACTCCCCAGATGTCCTCGGCGCGCAGCTGCTCGTAGAGGAACGTCGCTTGCTGGTCCGCTCAGCGGCACGTCGAACTGCTTGGTGACGCTGCCGTCGCGATTGGTCGCCGAGTAGAACATCATCACCTTGCCGTCGTCGTTGCTGATGCGATAGGTCTGCTCGGAGAGCGGCCCGGCCTGCAGGTATTGCTGCATCGTCACGGTCCACGTGCTCCTCGCGTCGCGCACCTGCTTGACGGCGCGCTGCTGGTCGAAATAGGGCTTTAGGAAGACGAAATACGCGGTGGCGAGCAGACTCGCCATTATGAAGAGGACGACGATCGAGCGTGTGCGTTCGTTCACCTCCGTTGTTTCGCGGCGCGGCGCGGCAAACGCTTTTGCGCGCGGAGGGCATCTGCCGCCGTATCCGCAAATGGGGCGCGGGGGACGCCGCTTTTGGAACCTATCTCGCTTCGCTGGACCTCGAGAGTCGTGCTCGCCGACGGCGCGATGGGCACCCTGTTGCTCGAGCGCGCGCCGGAGGCGACCGCGTGCGTCGAACGGCTCAACCACGACCATCCCGATATCGTCGAACGCGCGCACGCGGACTACATCGCCGCGGGGGCCGAACTCATCACGGCCAACACGTTCGCAGGCAATCGGCTCAAGCTCGCGGCGCACGAGCTGCGCGAGCAGCTTGAGGCGCTCAACGCCGCCGGCGTGAGCATCGCACGCGCGGCGGCCGGCGGGAAGGCGTACGTCGCCGGCTCCATCGGCCCGCTCGGCGCGCTGATGCGGCCGCTCGGGCTCATCGACCACGACGAAGCGCTCGATGTCTTCGCGGAACATGTCGCCGCGGTCGCCGCCGGAAGGCCGGACTGCCTGCTGCTCGAGACCTTCGGGGGCGTCGAAGAGGCGCTGCTTGCGCTGTCGGCGGCCAAGCAATACGGATCCTCGCTCCCCGTCGTGGTGTCGCTCTCCGTCGTCGAGGACGGCAAGACGCCCGCCGGCGATCCTTTGCTGCCTGCGCTGCTGCGGCTGCGCTCTGCCGGCGCCGATGGCGTCGGAGTGAATTGCGCCGTCGGACCGCAGGCGGTCTACGACGCGCTTGCGCCGGCCATCGCGCAGATCGAGGGTCCGATCTTCGTCATGCCCAACGCGGGCTATCCGCATCGCGTGCACGACCGCGCCGTCTACGAATCGACGCCCGAATATTTCCGACGCTATGCGCGCGACTTCGTTGAGCTCGGCGCTAGCGTGGTGGGCGGCTGCTGCGGCACGACGCCCGCGCACATCGCCGCCATGCGCGCGGAGGTGTCTGGATCGGTGCGGCCGCGCGTCAAGCACGCGCCGGCGATCGGTCGACGAGCGACGAGTTCCCGAGATCAAGCGAGTGCTGTTGCCGGCCGAGCGGCCGCTCACGGCGTTCGAGCGCAGGCTCGGCAAAGAGTTCGTGACCACGGTCGAGGTATCGCCGCCGCGCGGCGTCGACTACTCCGCGAGCCTGGCGGGCGCGCGGCTGCTCGAAGCCGCCGGCGCCGACGCGATCGACATCTCCGATAATCCCACCGCGCGGCTGCGGATGTCGAGTTCGGCGCTCGCGCACCTTGTGATGCGCGAGACGTCGCTAGCGACGATCCTCCATTTCACCTGTCGCGATCGCAACCTGCTCGGCTTGCAGAGCGAACTGCTCGGCGCGGCGGCGCTCAACGTGACCGCGATCCTCGCGCTCACCGGTGACCCGAGCAACGTGGGCGATTTCCCAAAAGCCACGTCGGTGTTCGACGTGACCTCGGTCGGACTCACCGAGATCATCAACTCGCTCAACCACGGCAAGGACCATGCGGGTAATGACGTCGGCGCGCCGACGCGCTTCCGGGTCGGCGTCGCGGTGAATCCGCTGGCCCGCGATCTAGACGGCGAGTTCCAGAAGTTCGACGAGAAGCTGGCGGCGGGGGCCGACTTTGCGATGACGCAGCCGATCTACGACGTCGCGCAGATCAAGCCGTTCCTCGATCGCATGGCCGCGCTCGCGTTCCCCGTGCTGGTCGGCGTGCTGCTGCTGCGTAGTCACAAGAACGCGGAGTTCTTGCATAACGAAGTCCCCGGCATGACCGTCCCCGAACACGTGCGGGAACGCATGCGCGGCGCACAAGACCAGCGCGGCGAGGGCATCGCCATCGCGCGCGATCTGCTGCTCGAATTGGCCGCGACGCCGGGTGCGGCGGGCGCCTACCTGATCCCTCAGGACCGCTACGACACCGCTGCTGAGGTGCTCACGCAGTCACTACGCAGGCGTGCGACCGCCTGACCGACGAGCGCTCAAGGGGGAAGCCGAAACCGACGGGAACCTACTATTCCGGGTTTTCGTTAGCCCGGTAATACGTGCATTTGCACGCGTCCACGCTCGTTGGGGGAGACGCTGATGAGATCGACTGCGAAAGCCATTCTTCTTAATTCATTGCTCGCGATCGCGTTCTGCGCGACGACGGTGGCGATCGGCGCCGCGCCGGCTGCCGCCAAGTGTCCGCCGGGGACGATGCTGACCGAGATCCACCGCAACATCGACACCGGAAAAACCGCTCCCGGTTCCGGGTCGCAGCTGTGCTTGGAGTCCGGCAAGACAGCGCACCTGGTGGCAGACGCCTCGCTTACCGCCGCCAAAGGCACTTATACGTTTCTCTTCTGGGATGTGTACGGGAAACTGCACACGACGCCTGGCGTGACGGTCAAGACGTGGAAGAGCGAACCCGCATTTAACGCCACTGCATGGTACTTGTTCCAGCCGAAATGCAAGACGCCGGGGCATTGCGGCGGCGGCAATACCAACGTGAGGACGCTTGGTTTCGAGGTCGACACGAACAAAAGACTGCCGGGAACGCCGATCGCTTCGGTGACTCCGACCACCAATGGTTGGGCGACGCCGCAGACGGTGGTGTACACCAACACGTCCGCGGTCACCATCACCGCCGCCAACCCGCTGGACTTCATCTACTGGAAGATATTTCCACCGAATCCCGCCGTGACGGTCAAGAGCACGGTGCTCAGCGCCCCGCAGAACGCCGAAGTGCTGTTGGCGATCGCGTTCTACGGACCGAATCCGTGCCACCAGATCTCACCGCCCGCTCCTGGTGAGCTCGGACCTGGCGCAGGGACCTCGGCGTACGAGGCCGCGGCGAAATACGACACGGAGATGTACAACGAATGCGTCGCCCGACATGGCGGCGCCACGCCGGCGCCGTAGGTCGAGCATGAGGCGCATCGCGTCGATACTGCTTGGGGGCTTGCTTGCGAGCGTGCTCGCGGCGAGCCCCGCAACCGCGATCACCTATACGTGGAGTCTTGGCAAGCCTTCACAGATCGTCGCGTACCAGGTCGGCAACGGCGTCATCACCGTCGCCACTGCCGTGGTCCTGTGCCAGCCGATCAAACTCGCCCTGGACACTACGAAGCCGTTCGTGTACGACTTCAAGATCGGAACGGCGAAAGGCGTGTATTGCTCGTGGCCAGCGCTGAGCCCGCCTCCGTACACCGCCCCGATCGCCGCGTACTATCAGGTGGGCTCTCCCTCGAGCGTCACGGTGCACACAAAGACCGGCGTGATGACGATTTCCGTCCAACCCGCTCCGCCCTCGAATCCCGCGATCGGCCACTTACCGTTCCACTAGGACGTGGCGTCGTCCAAGCGTTTTTGAGCAGCGGCCGCATCTAACGCGGCGTTCACGAGCTTGTCTGCCCGGCCGTTCTGCTCGCGCCGGATGTGCGTCACGTGCGCTTCCTCGAAGCGCCGCAGCAGGTGTTTGGCGCGCGCATGCAGCGGGATGATCTTCTCGTCCTTGACGCGGTACTCGCCGCCGATCTGCTTGACGATCAGCTCGCTGTCCATGCAGATGTCCGCGCGCGCATAGCCGGCGGCCAGCGCTCGATCGAGCGCGAGCAGCAGCGCTCGATACTCGGCGACGTTGTTGGTCGCGACGCCGAGATATTCGCTGATCTCGTCGACGACGGCGCCATCGTCCGCGAGGATGACCGCGCCCGCGGCCGCCGGGCCTGGATTGCCGCGCGCGCCGCCATCGGTGTAGATCACGCAATGGGCGCCATGTCCCAGCTTCGCGTCGCTCATAGTCGGGCGGACCTTTAGGGCCGCACGACGCGCTTGCCTGCCAGGGTGCGCGCGCCGCGAGGTCGTATACCGGACTCATGTTCAAACGTCTGCGCGAGCTTTCATTGCTCGGACTCGCGGTCGCCGCCATCATCGCCGGATCAGGCACCGCATCGACCGTCATCGCCGTCGCGGCGGAACCGTCACCGTCCCCGACGCCCACCCCTGTGCCCACGCCCTATATGGCGCTCGAGATGATCCCGAACGGCACCTGGCAGATCATCGTCGAGACGCAGGACATCCAATATTCCAGCATGACGCTCAAGGCGAAGGGCAACGCCATCGACGGCGTCTGGAAGGTGGACAAGAAGACGATCTACGTCGTGAGCGGCGTGCGCGACGGCGCGCACCTCAAGCTCGATCTCAAAGCGACGGACGCAGCGGATGCGCCGCTGCTCGGCAAGATCGACGCGACCCTCGACGGCATCGCCGACATGTACGGCACGATCACGATCGCCGGCGTCGAGAAGCCGTTCCAGGGCGCCCAGCACTCGCGAGTGCCACCGCCGGTCGACGTCGCCTCGCCTGGAGGCCAGGGCGTACCCGGCGGCCCCGGCCAGCCGGGCGGACCCGGCCAACCCGGCATCCCCGGCGGCGGGATCCCGACGCCGTATCATTGATCGCCGATCTGCGAACGCAGAACAAAGAAAAAACGCCGCATCTCGCATGCGGCGTTTTGCTTGGGGTTGCTGAGACCCGCTTCTGATTAGTTGTTGTGCTTGCCGGACTTGGAAGCGCGGACCGACGCGTCGGTGGCCTGCTTGCTCGCCGTCTCGATGAGCTCGGCGACCTTCAGCGTGTAGTCCTTGCGCAGTTCCCAGAACTTGCGCGCGAACTCGAAGCTCTGCTCGATCACTTCGTGGGCGGTCGGGAAGCCTTCGAGCTTCGGCATCGCGGGCAGCGACGGCACGCTGGTCGGGTAGCTCGCGGCGATCTCGCGGAACGCGTTCATGCTCTTGAGGCTGGCGTCTTGCGCCTCTTTGATCGTGTTGAGCACGTCTTCTTGGACCTTGGTGAGTTGTTCGGTGTATGTAGGCATGAGTTGTCTCCTTAGCGGTTGGTTGAATACGTGCTAAGTATACCAAGCACTTGCATGGTCTGTCAATGGCCGCAGGGCGGGACAGAAGACCTCATTGGGATGCTGGTCGCAGGGATGGACAGCCGGGGTTCTAGCGCTCCGTGAAGCCCTTGTAGATCCGGATGAGGGTCTCTTTTTGATCCTGGCTGAGGGCCGGATCCAGCTTGATCGCGGACTCGACGCCGTGCGGCGCCGCCCCCTTGCTGTCTTCGTCCAGCAGCCCGGCTTGCGAGTACATCGTCTCGGCGGACATGTGCAGCGCGTTGGCCAGATTCTTGAGCACTTCGGCTGACGGCTTGTAGAGCCCGCGTTCGACCTGGCTCAGATACGGATTGGAGACCTTGGCGAGGTCCGCGAGCTGACGCAGCGACAGATTGGCGAGCTCGCGCTGCGCCTTGATGAACTCGCCGAGACCCTTCCAGACCTCGTCGTCGCGCGCGCTCACGAGCGAGCCTTCTTCTTCTGTTTGCGACGAGCCGCTGCGACCGGCTTGCGCGCTATCGCCTTGGACGAGGGTGTTCTCGCGCTCGGTCTGCTCGGTCTGCTGGGATCAAACGCCGGCCCTGTCTCGCCTTTGACATAGCGCCCGGGGGCGGCTTCGCCGTCGGGCAGCGCATACGGCGTCACGAGCTTGCCTGCGCGCGGCTCGAACCACTTGGTCCAATCCTCCCACCAACTGCCCTCGCGCCGCGTGGCAGATCCGAGCCACGCTTCGGCGTTCTCACCTTTGACGGCGCGCGGTTTGGTCCAATACGAAGCCTTGGCGTTGCCCGGCGGGTTGACGATGCCGGCGACGTGGCCTGAATTGGTGAGCGTGAACTTCGCTTCGCCGCCGACGAGCTGCGTCGCGGCGTAGGTCGAGCGCCACGGCGCGATGTGATCGCCTTCGGCGCCGAGCACGAACAGCGGCGTGCGGATGCGGGCGAGATCGATCGGCGTCCCCTCGATGACGAAAGCGTTGCGTGTGGCGATCGCGTTGTGCAGGTAGCAGGCGCGCAGGTACTGCGAGTGCATGAGAGCCGGCATGCGCGTGCTGTCGCCGTTCCAGGCCAAGATGTCGAACGCGGGCGGGGTCTTGCCCATGAACCAATTGCTGACCACGTAGCTCCAGATCAGGTCGTTGGCGCGCATGGCGTTGAACGTGCCGGCCATGTCGCTCGACTCGAGGAAGCCGAGTTCGCCCATCTTCTGCTCGAGCCGCGAGATCGTCGTCTCGTCGGTGAAGACGCCGAGGTCGCCGGGCTCGGCGAAATCGATGAGCGTGTTGGTCACGGCGGCGGTGCCGATGCGATCCGCCTTGCCCTTCGCCGCCAGATAGGCGAGCGCGATGAGCGCCATCGTGCCGCCGAGGCATAGCCCGTGGAGGTTCACTTTCTTCGCCTTGGTGATGCGCTGGACGGCGTCGAGCGCGGCGAGCAGGCCTTCGCGCAGATAGTCGTCCATGGAGAAGGCGCCCATCGTCTCATCAGGATTGCGATAGCTGATCATGAAGGTCTGGTGGCCGTGGCGCACCGCCCATTCGACGAACGACCGCCCCGGCGCCAGATCCATGATGTAGAACTTGTTGATCCAGGGCGGGCTGCATAGTAGCGGCGTCTCGTGCACCTTCGCCGTCTGCGGCTCGTAGGCGATCAGCTCGATGAGCGCGTTGCGAAACACGACACGGCCCGGCGTCGCGCCGAGATTGCGCCCGAGCACGAACGATGAGGTGTCCACCTGGCGCGGCTGGCCGTTGTTGTGCTCGACGTCGTCGAGGAAATTCTTCAGCCCCTGGACCAGGCTCGAGCCGCCGGTGTTCATCGCCTCTTTGACCACGGCGGGATTCATCCACGGCACGTTGCTCGGCGCGATCGCGTCCATCATCATCCTGATGGCGAAACGCGCCTTGCGCCGCGTCGTCTCCGGCAAGCGCGATGCGTCCACCAATTGCAGCGCGGCCTGCGAGCGCACGAAGTAATCCTCAAGCGCGCCGTGCAGGAACGGATTGGACTTCCAGGCGGGGTCGGCGAAGCGTTTGTCGCCGTGCAACGGCGCGGCGACGGGGTCTGGGGTCTCGCCGTTCATGCGCCGCAGGGTGTTCAGGCCGACCGTCTGTTCGGCGATCGAGAGCCCCGCGAGCCAGGTCGCGAGCAGGGTCGGGTTCATCATCACGTCGGCGGCGACTGCGCGCACCGCATCGCCGAGCGACGCCGGGTCGAAGCCTGCGACGTCGAGGCCGTAGCCGAACTCCTCGGGCGGTATCGAGCCGATCACATGTACAAGCCTCCGTTGACGTCGTACACTGATCCCGTGATGTAGCCGGCGCTATCGTCGATCAGGAAGCGCACCACGCGAGCCACTTCGTCGGGCTGGCCGAGCCGACGCTCGGGCGATCGCTGGATCGCCGCCGCTAACGCTTCTTTCGGCATCGCCGCGACCATGTCCGTATTGATGAAACCGGGCGCGACCGCGTTCACCGTGATGCCGCGGCTGGCCACTTCCAGCGCGACCGTCTTGGTCAAGCCCATCACCCCGGCTTTGGCGGCTGCGTAGTTCGCTTGGCCGATGTTCCCGGTATGGCCGACGACCGAGCTGATGTTGACGATGCGGCCGTACTGGCGCTCCGTCATCGAATCGAGCGCCGCCTTGATCATGAAAAACGGCCCCGACAGATTGACCTGCAGGACCGCTTGCCACTCTTCGATCGTCATCTTGCGGACCGTGTGGTCCGCGGTGATGCCGGCGTTGTTGACGAGAAAATCGATGCGTCCGAACTCGGCGACCACGCTATCCACGACGCGCTTGCACGCCTCGTATTGCGCGACATCGCCTTCTTGGAAGTGCACGAGACTGGCGGCGCCGTTGAGGGAACTGCGCAAGGCGTCGGTGCGCTGCCGATCCGGCTCGAGCCCCATGACGATGACGTTCGCGCCGTCGGCCACGAGCATATTGGTGATGGCGGCCCCGATGCCGCGGGCACCGCCCGTGACGATGCCGACCCTGTTGGAAAGAGGTTTGAGTGCCATGCCGCTAGGTTTACCTAGCGCCTGCTGTGTCCCCTCCATGCCGGTGGGACTGGTGTCACATGTCGAGGCCGCCGTTGACCGTGTAGACGGCGCCCGTGATGTACGCCGATTCGTCGTCGAGCAAGAACTTCACAACGCGCGCCACTTCGTCGGGACGGCCGAGCCGGCGCTGCGGGATCTTCTCGATCACTTTGTCGAGCGCGGCTTTCGGGATCGCGCCGACCATCTCGGTTTCGATGAAGCCTGGTGCGACGCAGTTTACCGTGATGCCGCGCTGCGCCATCTCAAGCGCGAGGCTCTTGGAGAAACCGATCAGGCCCGCTTTCGATGCGGCGTAGTTGGCCTGGCCGATGTTGCCCGTCTCGCCGATGACCGAACTGATGTTGACGATGCGGCCGGAGCCGCGCTCGATCATGTGCTCGAGCACGGCCTTGGTCATGTTGAAGGCGCCGGAGAGATTGACGGCGAGCACCTGGCGCCAATCGTCGATGTTCATCCTGCGCACGGTCTTGTCGAGGGTGATGCCGGCGTTGTTGATCAGAAAGTCGATCCGGTGGTAGCTGGTCGAGCACCTCGCTGATGACGCGGTCGCAATCGCTCGGGTCGTCGACGCGGCCCTGATGGACGGAGACCGACGCGCCCTCCGCCGTCAGCTTCTCGCGCGAGCTTGCCGGCGGTCTCCTCGCCTTTGCTGTAGCCCGCCGCGACATGCACGCCGCTCTTGGCGAGCATCGCCGAGATCGCGGCACCGATGCCGCGCGTGCCGCCCGTGACGATCGCCACTCGCCCTTCCATGATGCCCATAATCCTTTTCTATTCCACCAGCGTCGGCGGACCGGTCGATATCGAGAACGCGAGATTGTCGGCGTATCCGTCGTTCGCGGAGCCTTCCGTCCGTATCATCGCGATCATCACGCGGACCATCGTCGCGTGGGCAGGCACGAATCCATCGGCCGAGCGCCAGAGCAGCGACGTCTTGCCCTCGCGTTGCGCCTCGGTCACCGGGCCGATCGTCACGCTATCGAGCACGGTGGCGCCGTTGAAGAACGTCGCCTTCACATAGGCGTGATCCGCTTGCGTGGAGAAGCCGCCGAGCCACGCGGAAAGCCGGAAGTGCGCTTTGTTCTGATCGATAAGCACGGCGAACGCGCTCAGATCGACGTCCTGGGTGGCCATGGAAAGCGCGTCTGCGGCGCCGCCGCAGAAGAAATTCAGACCGCGGTTCTTCGGTCCACCGTCTGTGAGGCTCGGATAGCAGCCGCCGCCGGTGCACGAGCCGTACATGACGGCAGTGGCGTGGCCGGTCGTCGACCACGAGGGCACCGGAACCACCGATCCGTCCTTGCTGCCCGCGCCGGCCTCGGCTCCGGGGTTGTGTATCAGATTCTGCCCAAGCGGAGGACCGGACGCCACAGGCGCCGTGGCCGCGGCGCCCACCGTCACGCTTGCCATCAGCGTTGCGGCGAGCACGAGCACGAATGGTAAAAATGCCGACGTCTTGCGCACAGCGTCTCCTCATTCACAGCGAGTCCCCTCCCATTTGCGGTGACGAAGGAGCGGCGACCTGCTTCACATGGCATGGCCGGCCGAGCGAGGCGAGGACCTACGCTCGCCCGCTCTTGGCGGCCGCCCGCTCGTGGTCGATGATCGCCCGTTTGCGTTCCAGGCCCCAGCGGTAGCCGCCCAGTTCGCCTGAACTGCGGATGACGCGGTGGCACGGTATGGCGATGGCGACGGCGTTGCTGGCACAGGCGTGCGCGACCGCGCGCACCGCGCGCGGCTTGCCGATGCCTTGCGCGACCTCGCTGTAGGACTGGACCTCGCCGTAGGGTATCGAGCGTAGATAGCTCCACACGCGCATCTGGAACGCCGTCGAGCGGATGTCGAGCGGCAGGTCGATGTGCGGCTGGACGCCTGCGAGATGCCGGCGCAGCGCTTCGACCCATTGCTCGAAATCCGGGTGGTGCGGCTCGCGCATCGGCTCGAGCGTCGCACGCGGATATTCGGTCCGTAACCGGCGCAGCAGTTCGTCCGGCGAGTCGCCGAACTGCACGAAGGCCAGACCGCGATCGGTCGCGCCGATCATCATGCGGCCCACAGCCGTCTCGATCGTCACGTGCGTGATGGTGACGCCTTCGCCGTCTTTGCGGTACTGCAAAGGCGTCATGCCGAGTCTCGTGTCGGCCTGTTCGTAGACGCGGCTCGACGACGCGTAGCCCGCGTCGTAGACCGCGGTGGCGACGTCCTTCGCGCTCTTGAGACTCGTACGCAGTTTGGCGTGACGCAGGGCGTCGACGTATTGCTTGGGGCTCAGCCCCACCACCGCCTTGAAACTGCGCTGGAAGTGCGACGGGCTCAAGCCTGCATGCGCTGCGAGGTCAGGCAGCGAGTGCGGCGCGTCAAGATCCGCCTCGATAAGCCGGCACACGTCGCGGATGCGCTGTGCGTTCGGATCGGCGCCGACCTCCAACGGATGGCAGCGCAGACATGCCCGCAGGCCATCTTTCGCGGCAGCGGCGGGGGTCGGGTAGAACCGGACGTTCTTACGCAGAGGCAGCCGCGACGGGCAGGAGGGACGGCAATACACGCCCGTCGTCACCACACCGTAGAAAAACGCTCCGTCCTCGGTCGCGTCGCGCCCCTGCACCGCTTGCCAGCACCGTTCCGCTTGTAGCATGACTCGATTTTCCTTCCATAGCCGGGCGACAGCACCTATCGCTCTGCACCTATGGTAGCGCGGCTTGAGCCGGGGAATCTATCGAAAAGACGCTGCGCAATTCGTGGCAAACTGGGCTCTGTGGCTACCTAGCCGCCCGACATCGCTCCCACCACGAGAAACGGCTCGGTGCCGGCTGCGACCGCGTCCGGCAGCGGAGCATCGGCCGATTCGTGCGACAGGTCTTCTTCGCAGGCGAAGAACCGCACGAATGCTCGGCGCTGCTGCGTGACATGGTCGCGGATCGTGCCGCGCAGCGTCGGATAGCGAGCCTCGAGCGCGTCGAGCACCGACCGCTGCGTCACCTGGCCCTTGACGTCGAGCTTCACCTCGCCGTCGACATGCGCCAGCACCCGCAGATGCGCGGGCAGGACGACGCGGATCATGCCAGCGTCTGGACCTCGACCGAGAGCACCGCCGGAAGATCGCGCACGATAGGAGCCCAGTTGTCGCCCGCGTCCGCCGACGCGTACACCTGACCGCCCGTCGTGCCGAAATACACGCCGCACGAATCGAGCGAGTCGACGGCCATCGCGTCGCGCAGCACGTTGACGTAGCAGTCGCTCTGCGGCAAGCCCTTGGTGAGCGCTTCCCATTCATCGCCGCCGCTGCGGCTGCGGTAGACGCGCAGCTTCCCATCGGGCGGGTAATGCTCCGAGTCGCTCTTGATGGGCACGACGTAGACGGTATTCGGCTCGTGCGCATGCACGTCGATCGGGAAGCCGAAATCGGTCGGCAGGTTGCCGCTGACCTCGTGCCACGATTCGCCGGCGTTGTCGCTGCGCATGACGTCCCAGTGCTTCTGCATGTAGAGCACCTCCGGGCGCGACGGGTGCATCGCGAGCCGGTGGACGCAGTGGCCGACCTCGGCGTCCTGGTCGGGGATCTGTTCTGAGCGCAGACCCTTGTTGATGGGCCGCCATGTGGCGCCGGCATCGTCGCTGCGGAACGCGCCCGCTGCGGAGATGGCGACGAACATGCGCCCCGGATTCTTCGGATCGAGCAAGATCGTGTGCAGGCACATCCCGCCCGCGCCGGGCTGCCACGCGCTTCCGGTGCTATGGGTGCGCAGTCCGGGCAGCTCCTGCCAGCTCTTGCCGGCGTCGGTGGAGCGGAAGAGCGCTGCGTCTTCGACACCGGCGTAGACAGTGTCCGGATCGGTCAGCGACGGTTCGAGGTGCCAAACGCGCTTGAATTCCCACGGGTGCGGCGTGCCGTCGTACCACTGGTGGGTGCCGGTGGCGCCGTCGTAGGTGAACTGGTTGCCGACCTGCTCCCACGTCTTGCCGCCGTCGTCGGAACGCTGGATCACCTGGCCGAACCAGCCGCTGGTCTGCGACGCATAGAGCCGATTCGGGTCGGCGGGCGATCCCTTGACGTGGTAGATCTCCCAGCCGCCGAAATGCGGACCGTTGACATCCCAGCGTTGGCGCTTCCCATCAGACGTCAGCACGAACGCGCCTTTGCGCGTGCCGACCAGGACTCGAACTCCGCTCATTGCTTACCCCTTCAAGTTGTTGAGTCGGGACTTTGCAATCAGTGCGTCGCCTCCTCTACACCGGAGGGAGGAGTTCGCGCAGCCGATGCTTTTCGATCTTGCCGAGCGCATTGCGGGGCAGCGCCTCGATGACGATGATCCGCTTCGGCACCTTGAAACTCGCCACGCGGCCGCGGAGATGTTCGAGCAGCGCCGCCGGGTCGAAGCCCTCGCCCGCCTCGACGAAGGCGATCGGCAGCTCGCCGCGCGCCCGATCGGGCAGGCCGACGACCGCGCTCGCCTTCACGGCCCGGAATCGATCGATCTCGATCTCGATCTCGCGCGGGTATATATTGAAGCCTCCGCTGATGATCAGTTCCTTCAGACGCCCGACGATCCTATAGACGCGCCGCTCGCGGTCGTACGTGGCGAGGTCGCCGCTGCGATACCAGCGCATCCCTTCTTCATCCGTCAGGAACGCGGCCGCCGTGGCATCCTGGTCCCTCCAGTACCCCTTGAAGACCGAGGCGCCCTCGACGAGCAATTCGCCGACCTCGCCCGGGGCCACGGGATCAGATGCGCCCGGGACCACGATACGCACGCGCATCGCCGGGAACGGCACGCCGACGCTGCCCGCGACCCGCGGACCGCCGTAGCGATTGGTGAGCGCGAAGCCGAACTCGCTGGCGCCATACCGTTCGAGGATGTCCGCGCCGAAGCGCGTGCGAAACGCCTCGAACACATCCGCCGCTAACGCGGCTGAGCCAGAGACCCACAGGCGCAGGGCAGGCGGCGCGTCGGTGCCGAGCTGCTCGAGCAGCCGCACGTACATCGTCGGCACGCCGAAGAACATCGTGACGGCGCTGTCGCGCATCTCCCGCAGCGTCGCCGCCGCGTCGAAGCGCTCGTGGATGATGATGCGACCGCCGGACGCCAGTGAGGAGTTCAACGCGGCGCAGAGGCCGTGCACGTGGAACAGCGGCAGCGAGATGAGCAACGTGTCGCGCTCGTCCCAGCGCCACGCGGTGGCGATGCTCGCGCAGATGGCCGCCAGATTCCCATGCGTGAGCATCGCGCCTTTGCTCCGCCCCGTGGTGCCGCTGGTATAGATGATCGTGGCGACGTCTTCGGCCCCCGGATCGTGCGGCGACGCCGTGGCCGGGAGCGACGGGTCGATCGCCCAGCGCTCGACGTCATCCATGTCGAGACGCTCAAAGCGTCCGCCTTCGGTGACGTGTGCGCGCGTCTGTCCGCTCGCGAGCACAAAACGCGCGCCCGAGTCAGCGAGGATGTGCTCGAGGTCTGCGGTACGGTAGAGGACGTTCACGGGGACGACGATCGCACCAAGGCGCAGCGCGGCGAGATAGGCGTAGACGAACCCGATGCGATTCTCGCAGTACAGGGCGACGCGGTCGCCGGCCGCAACGCCGCGCGCCAGCAGCGCGCCCAGCACGCGCAGCGACCCGCGATGCAGCGCATCGTAGCTGACGTCGTTGACCGCGAGCGCTTCCCGCCGAACGCTTCGCGACGCGTCGAACAGGTCGAGCACCGTCATGCGCCGGTCGCTCCGCGATCCTGTGTGATCACAACCCGAGATACGCTTTCTGGATCTCGTCGCTTCCGAGCAGCTCATCGCGTGAGCCGGATGCGGTGATCCTGCCGCCTTCAAGCACGTAGCCGCGCGTCGCGAGCTCAAGCGCTTGCTTGACGTTTTGTTCGACGAGCACGACGGCGACGCCGCTGCCCTGGATGGTCTGGACCGCCGCGAAGAGCTCACCCATGACGACCGGCGCCAGGCCGAGCGAGGGCTCGTCGAGCATCAAGACCGTCGGTCGCGACATCAGCCCACGCGCGATGGCCACCATCTGCTGCTCGCCGCCCGACAGCGTGCCGGCGGTCTGACGCCGCCGTTCCTTTATCCGTGGGAACAGGGTGAAGACGCGATCCAGCTCTGCGCCCAGGCCCGCACGGGCGCGCGGCGTGTATGCGCCGAGCATGAGATTCTCCTCGACGCTCATCTCAGGCCACAGCCTGCGTCCTTCTGGCACGTGCGCGAGCCCGCGTTCAACGACGCGTGCGGATGAAGCGCGCGTGATATCCTCACCGTCGAGCACGATGGCGCCGGCGCTCGCGTCGACGAGACGCGAGATGGTCAACAGCATCGTGGTCTTGCCGGCGCCGTTCGCGCCTAGGATCGTGACGAGCTCGCCCGCATGCACCTCGAGGGACACGTCGTCGAGCACTCGGACGTCGCCGTAGCCGCTGGACACGTGGTCGAGCGCGAGCAGCGGCCGACTCATGCGTGGGCGGTCCCGAGATAGGCGTCGATCACGCCCTGGTCTGCGAGCACGCTCGCCGGATCTCCATCGGCGATCTTCTTGCCCTGCGCCATGACGGCGATGCGCGAGCACAGCCCCCGCACGGCGCGCAAGTTGTGCTCGACCATGACGATCGTCGTGCCGCGCGCGAGGATCGAGCGGACGAGCTCGATCGTGCGGTCCGTCTCGGTGTGGTTCAAGCCGGCGAGCACCTCGTCGAGCAGCAGCACGGTCGGGCCGGTGGCGAGCGCGCGTGCGATCTCGAGCCGCTTGCGTCCGGCCAGCGTGAGCACGCGCGCCGGATCGCCCGCGCGCCCCGCCAGACCGCAGAACTCCAGCACGTCGAGGGCGATCTGACGGGCGTGTTGCGGGTCGTGCGGGCGGGGCACGCGGCCGTAGAAGGCGCCGACCATCACGTTCTCGAGCACGCTCATGTGCGGGAAGGGCCGCACGATCTGGTGCGTGGAGGCCACGCCCATGCGACAGACGCGGTCCGCGCGTCGGCCGGAGATCCGCGCGCCGTTGAAGTCGATCGTGCCGGCATCGGGCGCGTCGATGCCCGCGATCAGCTTGAACAGCGTCGACTTGCCCGCACCGTTGGGGCCGATGAGCCCGAGTATCTCGCCGGCAGCGACGTCGAGGTCGACATCGGACACCGCGACGAGGCCGCCGAAGCGCCGGGTGACGCCGCGGACGGAGAGCAACGGTTGCAGCATCGGTTCAACCATCGGCGTGCGCGCCGGCGGTGCGCCTCCCGATGCTTCGCCTCTTCGTGAACGCGTGCCACGCGCCGACGATGCCCTTCGGCTCGAACAGCACGATCGCGATGAGCAGCAGGCCGAACGCGAGCAGGTCGGCGTTGGCGAGCTTGGCGGCGAACTCTTCGCGGATGAAGGTGTAGACGATCGCGCCGATGAGCGGGCCCCACACCGTGCCGACGCCGCCGATGATCGGCATGATGACGAGCGCGATCGCGGTCGAGAAGCCGAACACCGAGTCGGGACTGATGAAGAGGTAGTGCATCGCATAGACGCTGCCGGCGATGCCGACGAGCGCCGCGGAGATCGCGAGGGCCTGCGTCTTGACGAGCGTCGTCGGCACGCCGAGCGTCTGCGCCGCATCCGTGTCCTGCTTGATCGCCGCGAGCGCGAAACCGAAACGCGAGCGCACGATCCACCACGAGATCCCGAAGGCGGCGACGCACAGCGCGAGCGCGCTGAGATATTGGACCGCGGGCGACGGCCCCTCGGCCACGGTGAGCCCCGACGCGCCGCCGGTGAGTTTGCTCCAGTTGAGGGCGATGAGGCGGGTCGCCTCGCCGATGCCGATCGTGGCGATCGAGAAGTACGGACCGCGCAGCCGGAACGACGGCACGCCGACGATGATCGAGAAGAGCGCCGCGAGCGCGCCGGCGAGAGGCAGCGTCGCCCACGGCGACCAGCCCGCTCCCCACAGGATCATCGTCGTGTACGCGCCGACACCGAGGAAGGCCGCGTGCCCGAACGAGATCTGACCGGCGAAGCCGCCGATGATGTTCCACGCCGAGCTCATCGCGCCGTACAGGAAGACGAGGAAGAGCACGTCGAGCACGTACTCGGCGTGCGGCGCCGCGAACGGCAGGGCGACGGCGACGAGCAGGATGGCCGCGCCGATCAGCTGCGAGACGAGCCCTTCCTTAGACACCGCTTTTGCGCCGCAAGAGCCCGGCGATGCCTTTCGGGAAGGCGATGAGCACGACGACGAGCAGGACGAAGGAGATGAGGTTCTGCAGCGACGCCGGCATGTAGCGGACCCCGAACGCTTCAGCAATCGCGAGCGTGATCGATCCGAACGCCACCCCGGCGAACGAGTCGAGACCGCCGAGCACGACGATGCAGAACGACTTGAGCGTGAGCGTCCGGCCGAAGTCCGGATTGAACGAGTAGAGCAGCGAGAACAGCGATCCGGCGAGGCCGAGCAGCGCGATCCCGATGCCGAACGCGATCGCATTGACCCGCTTCACGTCGATGCCGACGAGGCGCGACGCGTCGCGGTCCTGCGCGATCGAGCGGATCGCGCGTCCGAGATGCGTGCGCGTGAGCAGCAGCAGCATCGCGACGAGGGTGAGCGTGCCGATCGCGAACACGTACACGCGCGCCCACGGGATGACGATATCCCCGCGCTGGAAGACGGCGTCCGACAGCGGGATGGTGATCGATCTGGTGTCGCCGGTGAACAGCAGATACGCGACGTTCTGCAGCACGAGCCAGACGCCGAACAGGAGCAGCAGCGAGATGATCGGCTCCTGGTCGACGACGCGTTGGATCATGGTGCGTTCCATGGCCACCCCGATGAGGAAGAACACCGGGATGATGATGAGCGGTGCGAGCAGCGGGCTCAAGCCGAACGCCGACCACATCCACCAGGTCGCATAGGCGCCTATCATAAGGAAGCCGGCGTTGGCGAGGTTTACGATCTTGAGGACGCCGTAGATGAGCGCGAGGCTGTATGACATCGTCGCGTACAGACCGGCGACGAGCAACGCTGAGATGAGAGTCGATACGGTGTCCATCTCCGCCCGGCTACGGTCAGCGAGGCGCGCCGACCTGCGCTGGACAGGTCAACGCGCCGAGCTGAACCCGTTCGCTGTCACGGCATCGGGAGAACGGGTTTCCCGGTCGCCTCGCTCAGGGGCCAGACCACGATCACCGATCCGGCCGGCAGATTCTGCGTCACCACGAACGGCAAGTTCACCTGGCCGTCGGCCTGGAACTTGACGACGCCGGTGGGCATGAGCGTGCCCTTCAGGTCGGTCCTGCGCAGCGCATCGACCACCTGGGCTTTGTCCGTCGTCCCCGCGGTCGTGAGGCCTAAGAATAAGACCTGTGCCGTCTCGTAGGGGAGCGCCGAAAACCACTCCGGGGACATGGTCGGGTATGCGGCGGCCCACTTCGCCACGAACGCCTTCACGGCGGGTCCGGGCAACTGATTGCTCCACCAGCTCGCCGCGACGATGTAGTCGACCCCGTCGCCGAGCGCCTCGCGCGCCGCCTTCTCGGGACCACGCGCGCCGTAGGTGACGAACTTGTTATGCAGGCCGGCCTGCTTGTATTGCCGCTGCATCGTGATGTAATCGTCGAGGTGCGCGTCGGCCATGAACGCGTCGGCGTTCGCGGCCTTCACTTTGGAGAGCAGCGGCGAGAAGTCTTTGCCGTGCAGGTCGAACGCCTCGCTCATCGCGATCTGGAAGTTCTGCGGATACTTGCTGGCGCATTGGCCGAGACCGTCGTTGAAATCGACGCCGTGCGGCGTGTTCTCGTACACGATCGCCATCTTCAGCGGCTTCGGCAGCTTGCCGTCCGCCTGCATCTTCTCGATGAAGTCGCATTCGGTGAGAGCGAGCGATTGGATCGAGGCGAGCAGGCCGAAGATCGTGGTGAAGCCGCGCTGGTAGATCTTGGTGGCCGCGCCGCCGCCGTTGACATACGGGATCTTGTCCTGCTGCGCGACGACGGTCTGCGCCATGATGAGGTCGGTCGAGTATCCGCCCAAGAACGCGTCGACGTGATCCTGCACCGCGAGCCGCTCGTAGAGATCGCGCGAGGTCGCCGCATCCGTCTTGTCGTCATAGGTGATGAGCCTGACCGGCAGCTTCTTGCCGTACGTCTTCATATACAAGCCGCCTTGGTCGTTGACTTCTTTGACGGCGAGCTCGTACGCGGCCTTGAAATAGGTGCCGACGCGGCTCTCTTCTCCGGTCAACGGAAGGGCGGCGCCGATGACGATCTCGGTAGGGCCGCTCGACGTGTCCGCCGCTCTGACCGCGTTGGCGGCGGGAAGCAGCGCACATGCGAGAACGATGCAGACACTGACTGCGCGGCGTATCATAGGTCCCTCCTCGACGGGTGAGAGAGTGCGAAAACCGGCGGTCTCCTGACCCCGGTCACCCTTCAGGGGATGGTTTTGCAAAGCGCACCCCGGTCCTTCACGACGCAGATAGGCACCTTGTCAAGCGGGTCGCCGCATATCACAGTCGTCGCGAAGCGGAGGTGGGGCCGCGCGGACGAGCAAAGGGAATCAGCCTTGCCGGCAAACGGCCCGCTTTCTTTGGGAGTGCTATATGATCGTGCGAACGGCCTTGGTTTCGAGTCTGATGCTTGTACTCGTCGCTTGCAGCTCCAGCTCGACATCGACGTCACCCACGCCCACGCCAATCCCGCAGATGCTGTACGTGGGCAACACGAACGTGGCTGCGCGGAGCATAGTGACATTTCCGCTGACGGCGAGCGGCAACGCAGCGCCCGCAACGACCATCAGCGGCGCGCTCACAAATGTGACCGATCCGCTGGGCGTCGCCGTGGATTCCGCCGGTTTCATCTACGAGGCCGATT
Organism: Vulcanimicrobiota bacterium; assembly: GCA_963805945.1. Classification (GTDB taxonomy): domain Bacteria; phylum Vulcanimicrobiota; class Vulcanimicrobiia; order Eremiobacterales; family Eremiobacteraceae; genus JAFAHD01. The sequence continues at coordinate 326,192 of CAWDVP010000006.1, forward strand.
ACAACGGCAACAAGAACATCCAGGTCTTCAGCCCGGGCGCGACAGGCAACGTCGCCCCGGCGCGGACGATCACCGGCCTGAGTGATCCCCTCGGCCTTGCGGTCGATAGCGCGGGGGATCTCTATGTCGCGGATCGCGGCGCCACAGACGTGAAGGTGTTCGCGCCCGGCGCGAATGGAGCTGCGGTTCCCATCCGGACGGTCAGCGTCGCGGCGGCCGGTCTCACCGACGTCAGCTACGTCGCGCTCGACGGCGTGGGCAACATGTACGTCTCGGGCGAGAACAGCGGCCACATCGCCGTCTACCCGACCTCGGCGAACGGCAATCCAGTGCCGCTGCACAACATCGGCGGAGCTCTCACCACATTGGTCAACCCGTACGGCATGGCGTTGGATGCGGCGAACAACCTCTACGTCGCGGACTACAACACGCTCAAGATAAGCGTCTTCCCGCTCGGAGCCGACGGGAACGTCGCGCCGGCGCGCTCGATCACCAGTTCCGGGCCTGCGTTCGTCAACATCTACGTGCCGGCCGTCGACAATCTGGGGAACATCTGGGTCGACGACAACAACACTAACACGATCTTCGAGTTCCCTGCGGGCGCGAATGGTGCGACCGCGCCGACGAAGACCATCACCGGTGCCGCCACGGGTCTCAGTGCGCCGTGGGGGATGACTATCCACTGATCTCGCGCGACAGCGCTCATAAAAAAGCCCGCATCGCTTCACGCGCTGCGGGCTTCGTTTCTTTCGGGCCGACTGGATTCGAACCAGCGGTCTCCTGACCCCCAGTCAGGCGCGATAACCAAGCTTCGCTACGGCCCGATAGATTGGCATGCGGTTTTCCGCCTGCGGGAACATCCCACCTTTCCGCCCTTCTGCTACGGCTTGGACTCACCGAAGTATTGGAGCATGAAGCTGGTGACGTCATCGACCCCCGCTTGGTCGTGGCGTTTGTTGTACTCCACCGTCGCCGCGACGAGGTCCGCCCTCGCGGCATTCTCGTCGTGCAGCATCGCTTCGCATTTCCCGCGCGCGAACAGCCCGTCGGGGTCATCGGGTTGCAACTGCAACTGCACGTTGAAATCAGCTATCGCGGACTTGCAGTCGCCGAGGTGGGCGTACGCCATGCCTCGATTGTAGTGCGAGTCCGGATCGTTGGGGAAATGCTGCAGATACAGCGACAGATCCGCGATGGTGTTGCGCCAATCCGCCATCTTGTAGTACACTTCACCGCGCGCGAAGTAGGCTTCCCAGTAGTCGGGAGCCAGCTGCATCGCACGTGCGCAGTCGGCCTCCACGCCGGCGAAGTCGCCGCTGTTCATCTTGGCAGGCGTGCTCGCGAGACACGGGGACGCAACGGGACTGGTCGAGCCGTTGCCACCGCTCGCAGCGGTCGTCAACAGCAAGACCAGCGCCAGTCCGAAGCCCTGGACCATGCGCCGCATGAACCGTGCTTACCTCTCGTGCCCGAGGACGCCTTTTCGGAGCAGGAGCTCAGCTGCCCAGCGCGGGGAAGATCACCTGAAGCGTCGACACCACGGTGAGCAGGCCGACGATGATCACCGTCGCCCACGCGATGATATTGAAGAGCAGCGAGTTCGTGTAGTTCCCCATCAGGGTGCGGTTGTTGATGAGGATCAGCATGAGCACGAGCACCAACGGCAGCAACGCGCCATTGAACACCTGCGAGTAGAAGATGATCCCTAGCAGCGGCGCGTGCGGGATGAGCACGACGCTCGCGCCGATGACGATGAGCGCCGCATAGAGCCCATAGAAGAACGGCGCTTCCCGGAACTTCTTGCTGACGCCGGATTCGAAGCCGAACGCCTCGCAGACGTAGTACGCGGTGGAGAGCGGCAGGATCGAGGCGGTGAAGATCGCCGCGTTGAGCAACCCGATCGCGAACAGGATCGACGCGTACTTGCTCGCCAGCGGCGCGAGCGCGGCGGCGAGCTTCGCGACGTCGTCGACCACGATCTGACCCTGCGGCGCGGCGTGCACGTTGTGCACGTAGATGGTCGCCGCGCTCGCGACCATGATGAAGAACGCGATGAAGTCGGTGAAGAGCGCGCCCGTCACCACGTCGATGCGCGAATACGTCAGCTCAGACGCCTTGACGCCTTTCTCGACGATCGCCGATTGGATGTAGAACTGCATCCACGGCGAGATGGTAGTGCCGATGATCGCGATCACCATGAGCAGGTACGCCTTGCTCGGCGTGAAGTGCGGCCACACGAACTGCGTGAGCACCTCGTGCCAGTCCGGCCGCACAAGGATGCAGCTCACCACATACGTGAGGTAGACGAAGCAGAAGAAAAAGAACACCTTCTCGACGGCCGCGTAATTGCCGCGCGTGACGACGACGAAGACGAAGATGGCCACCACCGGCACGAGCAGATACTTGGTCATCCATGGAAGATAGGCGTGGAAGACGCCGGCTGCCGACGCCGCGCCGGCGAACTCCGAGGTGATCGTGCCGATGTTGCCGAGCACGAAGAGCAGCAGCACCCAAAAAGTGAGCCTCACGCCGAAGTTCTCGCGGATGAGATCGGCGAGGCCTTTGCCGGTCACCGCGCCCATGCGCGCGCACATCTCCTGGATGACGAGCAGCGCCACCGTCACCGGGATGAGGATCCATAGCTGCGTGTAGCCGAACTGGGCGCCGGAGAGCGAGTACGTCGTGATACCGCCGACATCGTTGTCCGCGTTCGCGGTGATGATGCCGGGTCCGACCACCGACAGGAACATGAGAATCGAGCGCCAGACGCTTGGTCTGGGCGCTGCGAGTCTATCGCCGGCCTTTTGCGCTATTGCCATGAGACCTCATACGTTGAGTTTTGGCACGACGCGCCATAAAGTCAGCCTGACTTAGCCGTCATAGATACCGCCTTATTTCGGCGGTGCCTGGTCACCCATTGGGGTCTCTCGACCTTTCCGGGTAGCGGCCTCTCTGCGTGTCGACGCCTCACCTAACGAGGTGTTTCCTCGACGATTTTACCTCTGGCCCGCGCGGGGCGTCAACCCCGCGTTTCGCGGACACGAAAAGGGCCGACCTAAAGGTCGGCCCCTACATGCCATCGGCGTGGGATGACTACTTCTTTTTGCCCTTGTTGACGCTCTCGCGCAGATCCTTACCGGGATGGAACGCCGGCACCGTCCGCGCCGCGATGACGAGCTTCTCGCCGGTCTTCGGGTTGCGGCCTTCGCGCGCCTTACGCTTGCGTGTCTCGAAGCTGCCGAACGGGATGAGCTGCACTTTTTCGCCCTTTTGCAGCGCCCCTTTGATGGACTCCAGCAGCGTATCGACGATGTGCGTCACGTCGCGCTTGGTCAGCTCCGTCTTCTCCGCAACTTCCTCGATCAGCTCAGCCTTGGTCATCGGTTACCCTCCACATAGATGATGTACTCAATAAAGTGCGTGTACCTGCTCTTAGCCGCAGCGCCCGTGATTCCTGCCCTTGCGAGCGCTCAACGCTTTATTTCATCGAGCATTCCCGCTGCCGCGCGCAACGCGAGGAGGTAGGAATCGACGCCGAAACCGGCGACGGTGCCGTGCACCACGGGCGCGATCACCGAACGTCGGCGGAACGCCTCACGCGCGTAGATATTCGTCAGGTGGACTTCGATCACGGGGACGGGGACCGCCGCGATCGCGTCGCGCAGCGCGTAGGAGTAGTGGGTGTACGCCGCCGGGTTGATGATGATGGCGCGATCCTGCGAGGCCGCCAGGTGGATCGCCGCGATGAGCTCTCCCTCCCCCTGGTGCTGCTCGATGCTCACTTCGAGCTTCAGCTCGCGCGCGAGCGTGCGGATCGCCGCATCGACCTGGGCGAGGGTGAGCGGGCCGTAGACCTCCGGTTCCCGGCTGCCGAGCGCGTTGAGATTTGGGCCGTGGAGGACGACGACATGACGCTGCATCGCGGCGCATTTCGCGCGGCCGCTGTGCGACACCTCGACAAGAGGGAGCCGCACCGCCGGCCGAAAAATCCGCTGCTATGCCTCGCGACTATGCAGTCCTGAGCCTCGCGGCCGGCGACACCGTACGCATCGTGGCGGCGCGCACGACCGGTCTCGTCCGCGAAGCGCAGGCGCGTCACGGCTGCTCGCCGACCGTGACCGCGGCTTTGGGTCGCTTGCTCACCGGTGCCGCGCTCATCGGCGTCGGCCTGAGCGAGCACCAGCGGCTCACGCTGCAGGTCAACGGCGATGGTCCCGTGCGATTCATTGTGGCCGAGGCGTCGCCCGGCGGCAAAGTGCGCGGCTACCCGGGACGGGCGCGCGCGGAGATGCCGCTCAACGCCGCGGGCAAGTTCGACGTCGGCGGCATCGTAGGCCGCGGCTCGCTGCACGTGACGCGCATCTACGACACCGGCGTGCCGTACACCAGCGCTGTGCCGTTGCGCAGCGGCGAGATCGGTGAGGATATCGCGCATTTCTTCGCGCACTCCGAACAGGTGCCATCGGTCGTCGCGGTGGGCGTGCTCGCCAATCCCGAGGGCGTGGTCGCCGCGGGCGGCATCCTGGCGCAATTGCTGCCTGGGGCCGAGCCGTCGTCCATCGATGCGCTCGAGGCGGCCGCGCGCGCGCTGCCGCAGGTGAGCTCGCTCTTGCGATCCGGCCTGACGCCGGAGCAGATGATCGAGCGCCTCGCGGCCGGACTGGAACCGCGCTTCAGCCACCTCACGCCGCTCGTCTTCGCCTGCCCGTGCGATCGGTCTCGAGTCGCTCGCGCCCTCATCACGCTGGGGGCGGATGCGCTCACAGAGATGTCGCACGCCCAGGAGGACACCGAGGCGACCTGCGATTACTGCGGTCAGCGGTACTACTTCTCACCCGCTGAGGTGGGAGAGATACTGGGGCAGGGGAGCCGCGAGAGCAGCGCCTAACGGCGCTCGACGATCCGCACGAACTGCCGGTTGCCCTTCTGCAGCACCGCGCCGTGCCACGACACTTTGGTCAGCGCCGGATCGTCTGCCCGTGCTCCGTCGACCTTGATCGCGCCCTGCTCGATGAGCCGTTGACCCTCGCGGTTGGATCCGGCCAGCCCCGTCATGACCAGCAGCTTCAAGAGGCCGATGCCGGGGTCTGCGTCGAGCGGATATTCGCGCATCTCCTCCGGTAGCTCTTTGCGCACGACGGTCTTCTCGAAATGCGCGCGTGCCTGGTCTGCGGCGGCGGCGCCATGGTAGAGCCGCACGATCTCGCCGGCGAGCTGGACCTTCGAGTCACGCGGTGAGAGCGCGAGCTTCGCTTCGATCTCCTTGTCGTCCGCCGCGGTCGCGAGCTGCCAGTAGCGCGACAGCAGCGCATCCGGCAGCGACATGACCTTGCCGAACATCTGCTCCGGCGCCTCGCGCAACGCGATGTAGTTGTTCAGGCTCTTGCCCATCCGCTGCACGCCGTCCGTGCCTTCGAGGATCGGCAGCGTCATGCAGATCTGCGGCGGCTGGCCGAACTCCTCTTGCATGCGGCGGCCCATCATGAGGTTGAAGAGCTGCTCGGTGCCGCCGAGTTCGATGTCCGCTTTGACCGCCACGGAATCATATGCCTGACCGATCGGGTAGAGGAACTCGTGCAGGCCGATGGCCGCGCCGGTCTGATAGCGCTTGGTGAAATCGTCGCGTTCGAGCATGCGCGCGACCGTGACCTTGGCGCACAGTCCGATGAGGTCGGCGAAATCCAGTTTCGCGAGCCACGAGCTGTTGTAGACGATCTCGGTGCGCGGCAGGTCGAGGATGAGCGCCGCCTGCTCGGCATACGTCTGCATGTCGTGTTCGATATCCGCGCGGGTGCGCGGCTTGCGCGCATCCGCCCTGCCGGTCGGGTCGCCGATCTGCCCGGTGAAGTCGCCGACGATGAGGATCGCGTGGTGGCCGAGGTCCTGGAACTGGCGCAGCTTGCGCAGCACGACGGCGTGGCCGAGATGCAACAGCGGTCCCGATGGATCGATGCCCAGCTTCACGCGCAACGGCCGGCCCAGAGCTAAGCGCTTGAGAAGGTCCTCTTGGGTGACGACGTCGACGCATCGCTCGCTGACGAGCTCGAGCGTGCGGGCTGCGGTCGTATCTGCCATTGCGACCTTGCTACGGGAGTCGACGCGCGTTACCCTCGGACCGCACGCGTCCGCTCACTTCAACGTCACGACGCTGACGCCGGAACCGCCCTCGCGGTCGCCCGCGTTCGCGATGGCGGCGACCTGCGCGTGGCCTTTGAGCATTTGGCGGATGCCTTTGCCCAGCTGGCCGGTGCCCTTTCCGTGGATGATACGCAGTTCGGCTGCGCCGGTGAGCAGCGCGCTATCGAGCGCTTTGTCGACGAGCGGCATCGCTTCGTCGACGCGCATGCCGCGCACGTCGATCTCGGTGGGAGCGTCCTGGGCGAGCGGGATTCCCGAGCGACCCGAGCTGCGCTCGGGCACTACCGCGCCTCCTGCGGGTGCGATATCGGCGGTCAGCTCGGCGCGCGGCACCACCACCTTCACGCTGCCCATCGTGATGAGCGCGTCGCGATCGTAGAGCTCGCTGATGATGCCGGGCGCATTGAAGCTGCGCACGAACACCCTGTCGCCGGCGCCGAAGTCCGGGCGCGCCGGATCGCCTGGTGCCGCCGCTTCCAGCCCGAGGCTCTTGCGCATGTCCGACAGCGTCTGCTGCAGGTCCGGCGCTGCTGCCGCGCCGGTCTGCCGGCGGCGAGATTCGCCGCTGCGCGCCGCCTTCTCCATCAATTCGGTGCGGACTTGACGCACTGCGTCGTCGAGCACGACGGCGGCGCGGCGTTCGAATTGCGTCCGTTCCCGTGCGAAGGCCGCCGCCTGCGCCTGGAGCTCGCGTTCGAGTCCAGTGGCGCGCGCGGCGAGCGCGTCAAGTTCGGCTTGCTTCTTCTGCATCGCCGCCCGGTCGGCGGCCAGGGCCTCGAACGCCCCCTCGAGCCGCCTGCCCTCTTCGCCCAGCAGGGCTTCCGCCCGCGCGATCATCGGCGCCGGGAGCCGCAGCGCCCGAGCGAGCGGAAACGCGAGGGACTGCCCCGGCACGCCGAGCGCGAGGACGTAGGTCGGCGCATTCGTCTCGGCGGCGAAGAGCATCGAGGCGTTGGCGACGCGCGGCGCGGCCGCGGCGAAGACCTTGAGCTGGGTGTAGTGCGTCGTGACGACGACGCGCGCGCCCACGATCAAGAGGGCTTCGACGAAAGCACGAGCGAGCGCGGCGCCGGCCACGGGCTCGGTGCCGCTGCCGATCTCGTCGACGAGCACGAGCGACGCGTCGGTGGCGCGCGTGAGCGCGCCGCGCAGCGCCTCGAGATGCGCGGAAAACGACGAGAGGTTCTGCGCGATCGACTGCTCGTCGCCGAGCGAGCACTCGATGCGATCGAACCAGCCGATCTCCGTGCCCGGCTTCGCGGGCAATGGCACCCCCGCGTATGCGAGCAGGCAGAACAAACCCATCGTCTTGAGCGCGACGCTCTTGCCGCCCATGTTCGGCCCGGAGATCACCAGCGCATCGAAGTCGTAGCCGATCTCCACGTCGAGCGGCTGCGCGGTGCGCGTGAGCAGCGGATGGCGGCCGCCGACGATGCGCAGTGCGTGCGCGCTCGTCATGGTCGGGCCGGTGCGCCTCAAGCGCGATGCCCCAGCGCGCACGCGCACCGAGCCCATCCAATCGCGCGACGAGCGCGGCGTTCGTGCGCAGCTCGTCCGCGCGTCCGCCTACCTGTGAGGTCAGCTGCGCGAGGATGCGCCCGATCTCACGCTCTTCCGCCGATTCGAGCGCGCGCAGCTTGTTGTTCGCTTCGAGGCATGCCATAGGCTCGATATAGGCGGTCGAGCCCGACGAGGATTCGTCGTGCACGACGCCGGGGAACTCGCCCGCGAACTCCTTGCGCACCGGCACGACGTAACGGCCGGCGCGCACGGTGACGACCGGCTCCGACAGCATCTTGGCGGTGCCGGGATTGCGGACGATCTGCGCGCAGCGGTCGCGGATCTCGTCGTGCAGTTTGCGCTGCTGCCGACGGATGCGATCGAGCTCCGCCGAAGCGTTGTCGGCGACGCGTCCGTCCGGTTCGATGGCCGCTTCGATGCGCCGCGCGAGGTCGGAAGTGTCGAGCCGCTGCGAGAGCAGCGCCTTGAACGCGCCGCGCGGCTGCGCGCTGGCGTCTGGCGTGACGGCCTTGGAAGATCGACCCGTCGGTCGAATGAATTCGACCGCTCCAGCTCGTGTGGGCGTGGCGGCGCGGGCGACGTCGCGCAACGCGCTCTCGGCGGTCGCGATCGCCCGCAGATCCGCGCCCGGCAGCGCTGCTCCCTTTTCGGCGCGGACGAGCAGCTCGCCGACATCCACGACGCCCCCGAAGGCGATATCGCCGCCGGCGTGGAGGAACGCGCCGGCGTCTTCGGCGAGCGCCTGCTCGGCATCGGCGGCCGCTAGGCCTTCGAGCGGGGCGAGCGCGAGCGCGGCGTTCTTGCCGGGCTCGCATGTGGTCTGTGCGGCGATCCGCTCGACGACCTCGGTGAACTCGAGCGCCTCGAGCGCGTGCGCGTCAGCCAAGACGCTCCTTGAGCAGCCCGCGCACCATCTCGACGTTCGCCTTGCCCCGGCTCAGCTTCATGACCTGGCCGACGAGGAACTCGAGCGCTTTCTCTTTGCCGGCCTTATATGAGGCGACCGAGTCGGCGTTCCCCGCAAGCGCCTGATCCACGAAGCCCGCGACCGCAGACGTGTCGGATGTCTGGGCGAGGCCGCGCTGTTCGACGATCGTCTTCGGATCGGCGCCGTCGATCACGAGCGGCTCGCACACCTCTTTCGCCGCCTTGCCGGAGATCGTGCCGGCGGCGACGAGGGCGATGAGGGCGGCGAGCTGCTGCGGCTGCATCTTCGAATCCGCCAGCGCCAGCTCGTGTTTTTGCAGCACGCGGCGCACGTCGCCCATCATCCAGTTCGCCGCCTGCTTGGGGTTGCCCGACGCGACGGCGACCGCCTCGAAGAACTCAGCGGTGCCGCGCTCTTCGGTCAGCACGCCGGCGTCGTATGCCGTCAGCGCGAACTCGCGCACGTAGCGCTCGCGTCTGGCAGCCGGCAGTTCGGGCAGTTCGGCCGCCCAGCGCGCGAGCGTCGCCGGCTCCATGGTCAGCGGCACGAGATCGGGTTCCGGGAAGTAGCGGTAGTCGTGCGCCTGTTCCTTCGAGCGCATCGAATGCGTCGAGCCGGTCGTCTCATCCCAGCCGCGCGTCTCTTGGATGATGCGCTCGCCCGCGCGCAAGCACGCCTGCATGCGTTCGATCTCGTGGTTGATGGCGCGCCCGACCGAACGGAACGAATTGAGGTTCTTCACCTCGACCTTGGTGCCGAGCGCATCGCTGCCGGCGGGGCGGATCGACACGTTGGCGTCGCAGCGCAGCGAGCCTTCGTGCATCTTCACGTCCGAGACGCCGATGTACGAGAGCACGGCCTTGAGCTCGGTGAGATACGCCTCCGCCTCGGGCGCCGACGAGATGTCCGGCTCGCTCACGATCTCCATGAGCGGCACGCCGGCGCGGTTGTAGTCCACCAGCGTGTGCGTCGAGCGCGCGATGCTCTCGCCGCCGTGGATGTTCTTGCCGGTGTCCTCCTCGAGATGGATGCGGTTGAGACGCACGCGCTTGCCCGACGGCAGGCTCACGCCGCCGCCCGTCGTCAGCGGCATGTCGTACTGCGTGATCTGATAGTTCTTGGGCATGTCTGGATAGAAGTAGTTCTTGCGGTCGAACTTCGAGTGCGGCGCGACCGCGCAGCCCAACGCCGTGCCGGCCTTGCACAAGAACTCCACCGCGCGCGCGTTGATCACCGGCAGGCTGCCGGGGAAGCCCAAGCACACCGGACACACGTGCGTGTTCGGGGACGCGCCGAACTCGTTACGGCAGCCGCAGAACATCTTGCTCGCGGTCGACAGCTCGACGTGCACCTCGAGGCCGATGACGGCTTCCATAGGGGTCTCGACCGCGGTGCCGCTCATCGCGCGCGGCTCCCTTCGGCGCGCACCGTCGGCTCGCGCTGCCAGGCGAATTTGGTCGCCTGCTCGTAGGCGTGCGCGACGCCCAGCATGCGGCCCTCTTCGAACGCCGGCGCGACGATCTGCAGGCCGACCGGCAGATCACCCACATACCCGGCCGGCACCGAGAGCGCCGGCAGACCGGCGAGGCTCATCGGGATGGTGAAGTAGTCCATGAGATACATCGCGACCGGGTCCTGCGATCTTCGCGCCGAGCTCGAACGCCGGGCACGAGACCGCAGGCGCCGCGATCACGTCGCAGGCGGCGAACGCCTCGTCGAAGTCCTGCTTCATCAGAGTGCGCACTTTTTGTGCGCGCACGTAGTAGGCGTCGTAGTAGCCCGAACTCAGCGCGTAGGTGCCGAGGATGATCCGCCGTTTCACCTCCGGGCCGAAGCCGGCGGCGCGCGTCGCCTCGAACATCGCGAACACGTCGTGCCCGTCCACCCGCACGCCGTAGCGCGCGCCGTCGTAGCGGGCGAGATTCGAAGAGCATTCCGCCGGTGCGATGAGATAGTACGTCGCAAGACCGTATTTGGCGTGCGGCAGCTTCACGCGCACGAGCTGCGCGCCGAGCTGCTCGAGCTGCTTGTACGCCGCGCCGTAGAGCGCCGCGAGCGCGGCATCGCCTTTGATGCTCTCCTCGAACTCATCCACGATGCCGACGCGCACGCCGCGCAGATCGCTGCGCAGCATGTCCGCGTAGTGCGGCACCGGGACGTCGACGCTCGTCGAATCCATAGGGTCATGACCGGCGATGGCCTCGAGCGTGTCGGCGCTATCGCGCACGTCTGCGGTCATCGGCCCGGCCTGATCGAGCGATGAGGCGAACGCCACGATGCCGTAGCGCGACACGCGGCCATACGTCGGTTTGACGCCGACGATGTTGCAGAACGACGCCGGCTCTCGGATCGAGCCTCCGGTGTCGGTTCCCAGCGCGATCGCCACGCTGCGCGCGCCGACGGTGGCGGCGCTGCCGCCTGACGAGCCGCCGGGCACACGGTTCTCGCCCCACGGATTGCGCGTCGGGTGGAAGCCCGAGTTCTCACACGACGAACCCATCGCGAACTCGTCCATGTTCGTCTTGCCGACGATGACCGCGCCTGCCGCTTCCAATCTACGCACCACCGTCGCCGAGTACGGCGGCACGAAGTTCTCGAGGATCTTCGACCCCGCCGTCGTCCGCACGCCCTCGGTGCAGAACAGATCCTTGACCGCGACCGGCACGCCCGCCAACAAGCCCGGATCCTCGCCTTTCGCGATACGCGCGTCGATCGCGGCCGCGCGCGCGAGCGCGCGTTCGGGCGTCAGCTTCAGGTAGGCGCGCAGGCGCGGTTCGAGCGCGTCGATCGAAGCGAACGCCGCCGTGGCGGCTTCGACGGCGCTGCGCTCGCGCTTGATGACGGCGTCGCGGATCTCGTGACCGGTCTGCATCGCTACTCGAGGATCCGCGGCATCTTGAAGAACGGCCCTTCTTTAGCAGGCGCATTGGCGAGCGCCGCTTCGTGCGAAAGCGAAGGGCTGACGACATCCTCGCGCGTCACGTTGCGCAGCGGGATGACCTGGGCGGTCGGGTCCACGTGCTCGACGTCGAGGCCCTGCAGCTCGCGGATGAAATCGAAGAGCCGCCCGAACTGCGACGAGAAGCGCGTCGCCTCTTCTTCTGTCAGCGGCAGCCGCGCGAGCTTCGCCACGTGTGCGATATCGATGGGGACTTCAGCCATTATGTTGTTCCTCAGCCTAGTGTGAAAGTCGTCAATACCTCGACGTGTCCGGTCTGCGGGAACATGTCGTACGGCGTCACCCGCTCGAGGCGGTAGCCTCGCTCCACGAGTATCTTGGCGTCGCGCGCCAATGTCGCGGGATTGCACGAGACGTACAGCACGCGCGGCACTCGATGCCGTGCCAGCGCGTCGAGCACCTCCGGCTCGCAGCCCTTGCGGGGCGGGTCGAGGATCACCGCGTCGGCGCCGCGCAGCAGCGTGCCGCCACGCTCTCCGCCGACCGCCTCGCGCGCCGTCGCGTTCTCGAAGGCCGCGTTGACCACCTGATTTGCAGCCGCGTTGGCTGCGCCTTCTTCGGCTGCCGGCTTGAACCATTCGACGCCGGTCGTCGCGATGCCGCGCGTGCCGAGCACGACGCCGAAGGTCCCGACGCCGCAGTACAGATCGACGACGCGCGCTGCGCCGGCGAGCTCTTCGACGACGCGGCCGGCGAGCAGCTCGAGCACCGCGGTGTTGATCTGGAAGAACGACGCGACGCCGAAGCTCAACGTGGCGCCGGCGATCGTCTCTTCAAGCACCGGCGATCCCCATAGCGTCGCGAAGCGCTTGCCGAACAGCGCGTTCTCTCCCTCGATATCCCAATTGCTCACCAGTCCGGTCATGTCCGGTATGCGGCTGCGGACCTCGTCGGTGAGCGCGCCCAGCGCTTTGTTCGCCTTGCGCCCGTTGAACGAGATGACGAGCTGTTCGCGGGTCGCGCTCGCCCGTGCGACGACATGGAGCGCCTGCGAGAACGGCTGCGGCGCTTCTTTCGCGAGAGCGATCAGCGCCTTGACGGCACGATCCAGTTTCGGCAGCAGCACCGGACAGCGCTCGATGGGCACGACCCGATGCGTGCGGGCGGCATAGAATCCGAGCCGCATCGCGCCGTCGACGTAGTGCATGACCAGGCTGACCTTGTTGCGATAGCCGGCGTCGACGTCGGGCGTCGGCACGACCTCGTCGACGACGACGCCGTGCAGCCCGCCGAGCCGCGCGAACGCGTCGCCGATCATCCTGCGTTTCCACGCCAGCTGCGCGGCATACGCGAGGTGGAGGACCTGGCAGCCGCCGCACGTCGGGAACACGGGGCACACCGATGCGATCCGGTCCACGGACGGCGTTTCGATCTCGGTGACATGAGCGCTGACGTAATTGCGCTTCACCGCATCGACCGCGACGCGCACCGTCTCGCCGGGCAGCCCTCCGGTGACGAAGACGACCATACCGCCGGAGCGGCCGACGCCTTGGCCGTTCTCTAGGAGATCGTCGAGGGTGAGCGGTTCGCGGGCGAGTTGATCGGCAGCCGCGCTAGCCGCGGCGGGTCTCGTCAAGGGTCTTGCGGAGCTGATCGGCCTCATCGATGAGCGCTTGGATGCGGTCCATCGTGGGGTTGGATTGCTCCGGTGCCATGAGGGTGCGGAAAAGGAAGTATGTGCCCAGCGCCGAGGCGACGAGGACGACCGTCCACACGAGGGGGTAGAGCCCTTTTCGGCTCATCGCGCGCGCCATTCCAGCATGTTGTGTATGTGGTTAGACATCGCCCGACGCGACTTCCTCCCCGGCGCTGCGCGCGTAGGAGGCGAAGAGCGTCAACGCGCCTGGCGCGACCGCGAACACGAAGCGTGTCCTGTCGACATCAGCGACATACAGCGCGACGCCGGCTTGAAGCGGCCGGCACGCGACGATCTCGAGCGGCAGGCGGGCGCGCGATACAAAGCGCTGCCGCAACGCGTCCGCGAGCCGTTTGAATATATCAGTCAGCATCCGGCGACGACGGGGCGACGGAGCCGGCCATCCACACGGGGACGAGCCACTGCAGCGTCGCCTCTCGTTGGCCTATGTGGATCGGCGCTGCGATCTCGTAATGCGGACTGCGTGCGGGCAGCGCGCCTTCGGCCAAGCGCACGAAGCGCGCGCCGGCACCTGCGATGGCAGGCAGCTTCTCCGCAAAACCGCGCATCGCGCCGCGCAGCACCGCCTCGACCGCGTCCATGGTCACCACGCCCGGTTCAGCGTCGAGCGGCACGTCCGCACCGACCGCAGCCGCCGCGACGCAGGCGACCGCCGCCCGGTTGGCGCTCAGCACGAGCGAGCCTTGGCCGCCGGCGATGAGCGCGAGCTTGAGGTCGCCCCGCGTCAGCGTCGGGGACTCGACGCGAGTGACGTGCAGCGCCTCGACGGCGGTCGGGCACTTGGTGAACTCGGCGAGCTGCCGGCATGCGGCATCGACGGCGGTTGCGAACGCGTCATCCGGGCCTTGCTGACGTTTGCCGAGCACGCGCTCTCGGGGAGCGCCGGTCGCAGGACGCACCTCGGCCGATTGCGCTTTCCTCTTCTCCGGCTTTTCTGCGCGGCTGCCCGCGGCGACGCGTGGCTGCTGCAGCGGAGCCGCCGCGGGGATGCTCGACGCGCGCGCGGCTTTGCCGACGCGCCACACGCCGTCGAACTCCCCGATCCCCATGCTGCCGCCCGCGAGCCCCGCGGCTCCCGCGTGCGATGCCGCGCTCAAGCGGGCGCCGCTCGGCGGATCGAGCCCTGCCGATGCGGCGATCGCTGTGAGCAGCACGCGCGCGAGGGGCTCGAGCAGCCGGCCGACGCGGGCCGGCTTGCCGTGTTTGACATTGCGGCCGCTGCCGCCGATGATGATGTCTGCGAGCGACGCCGCGAGCCGCTCGTCGATATCCAAGAGCAACGGCGTGGACCCCACCGCGACGAAGCGCAGCGATTCGCGCGCGCCGTCATCCGCGGCGAGCGGTTGCAGCGAGATGCGGGCCTGCGGTCCGAGATACGATCGGACTGACGATTCCAACGCCTGCCGCAACGAACCGTCGCCGAGCGCCTGCTCAAGCGCGCTTGCGGAGGATGCGGCATGCGCCGTCTCTGGATCTGAAGCGATGCTTTGCTCCGGTGCGGGAGCGCGGTCGGGAGAACGCAGCGCGTCGAGCAGGCGTGCCACGTCCGCGTCGCTCAGCTTCGACATACACCGGCCCGTGTGCGCGCGCGGCGGCGCTCCAGCCCGCGCCGCAACGTTGCCCAGCGCCGCCGTTCTTCGCGCGCGGACAACGCGCGCGCATCAGCGGCGGCTGCGGCGCGCGCGAGCGCCGATGCATCGGTGCTGCAGCGCTCGCGATACATGGTGAGCGTCGCACAGGCGAATGACGACCACGCGGCATGGGCATGACGCGCATCGACTGCCCGCCTGCACGCGGCAAGCGTCGCATGCGCCGCGGCGTCGGCACGCCTTGCGCACGCGGCGTGCCATCTCGCCTGAGTCCTGGCATTTGACTCGAGACGTCCGACGAGACGAGCGAGGGCCGCGCTCATATGTGTGGCGCGCGAGCGGGAAGCGGCGCGTTGTCGCGCACGATGATCTGCGAGCGTTCCGGTCCCACCGATATATACGCCACCGGCACGCCGACGGCTCGCTCGAGCGCGGCGATGTATGCCTGCGCATGCGCTGGCAGCTCGCCGAACGTGCGCGCGCCGGTGGTGGATTCGCTCCAACCGGCGAAACGTTTGTAGACCGGCTTGGGGTTGGCGTCGACGATGAACGGCAGCGAGCCGACGGCGCTCGTCTCGTACGCATCGCACATGGCGATCTCATCGAATCCATCGAGGATGTCGAGCTTCGTGATCGCGAGATGCGAGAGGCCATTGATCTCGGCGGCATAGCGCAGTGCGACCGCGTCGAGCCAGCCGCAACGCCGCGCGCGGCCGGTGACCGTGCCGAACTCCGCGCCGCGTTCGCGCAGCCGCTCGCCGGTCGCGTCGTGAAGCTCGGTCGGGAAGGGGCCCGCTCCCACGCGCGTCGAGTAGGCCTTGACGACGCCGATGACGTGATCGACCGCCGTCGGTCCGAAGCCGAGTCCGGCCCCGGCGCCACCTGCCACCGTGACCGACGACGTCACATAGGGATACATGCCGAAGGTGACGTCCAGCAGGCTGCCTTGGGCGCCTTCGGCGATCACCTGCTTGCCCGCGCGAAGCGCGTCGTTGAGAAGGCTGACGGTGTCGCGCACGTGCGGCAGGATCGTCTTCGCCTGGAGCTCGAGGTCGCCGACGATCGCAGCCGCATCGGCGTGGATGCCCTCCCGGATCAGTTGCCCGCACCGTTGCGTGATGTGGTCCCGGCACTTGCGCATGTCGCGCAAGTCGCCCGCGCGCAGACCGCGGCGCGCGGCGCGGTCGACGTAGGATGGTCCGATGCCATTCCCGGTGGTGCCGATGGCGGCCGCGCCGCGTGCCCGCTCCGCCGCCTTGTCCTGCTCGATATGATATGGAAGGATGAGATGCGCGAGATCGGAGAGCCAGATACGCGAGACGTCGACGTCCGCTGCGGTGAGCGCGCGCAGCTCCTCGACGAATTGTCCGGGTGAGACGGCGGTGCCCGGCCCTATGATGCAATGGTTCACGCCCGCCAGCACCCCGCTCGGCACGATGCGCAGCTTATAGGTCGTGTCGCCGACGCGCACCGTGTGGCCGGCGTTCGCGCCACCGCCGAACCTGGCGACGATCTCGGCGCCGGACGCCAAATAGTCGACGATGCGGCCCTTGCCTTCATCACCCCATTGGACGCCGACGACAAGGGTCACCGCCATGGAGGACCTCCGGAACGAGCCGACCTGAAGGTCGGCCCCTACATACCGCTTGCGAGCGCGGGGACGGGCAGGGGCGACGATCCCATCACCCGGTCGAGCACCAATTCCGAGAACAGCGCGCACGGCCAACCGAAGTTCGAGCGCGTGAATTTGCTGGGGTCGTTCGGATCGAAGGATTCGTGCAGCAGGTGGTCGCCCGTATCCGACGCCTGCAGCTGGCCGAGCATCGCCTCGACCTCGTTCGGATCGCTCGCGGTGAGCCCTTCCATGACGAGCGCGAGCGGCCAGACATAGCCGTGCGGCGTGTGCGGGCTGCCGATGCCGCGCGCGTACTTGCCCGCGAAATAGTACGGGTTGTCGGGCGAGAGCACGAAGCGCCGCGTGTTGGTGTAGATGCCGGAGTTCGCGGATGCGAAGCCCATGTACGGGATCGACAGCAGACTGGGGATGTTCGCGTCGTCCATCAGGACGCTGTGCCCGAGGCCGTCCACCTCGTACGCGTAGATGTAGCCGTATTTCGCGGTGTAGACGATGCCGTACTTGTTGATGCCGTCGACGATGCCGGCGCGCAGCTGTTCGACCTCGTCGTGCTTGAGGCCGTCGCGCCACACCTGCGCCTCGATGTCGCGCAGCTCTCCCAGCACGACCGCGGCGAACATCTCTTCGGGGATGTTATAGCCGTAGGTCGCCGGATCGTCGCTGGGCCGGAACGCCGTCCACACCATCCCGGTGACCGCCACGGGCGCGCCCGCGCCGTTGTTGACGAGTTCGCGGTGGCGGTAGGTCGAGTAGCTGTGGTCGCGCTCAAGCTGCATGAGGCCGAACGCCTTCTC
Source organism: Vulcanimicrobiota bacterium (assembly GCA_963805945.1). Classification (GTDB taxonomy): domain Bacteria; phylum Vulcanimicrobiota; class Vulcanimicrobiia; order Eremiobacterales; family Eremiobacteraceae; genus JAFAHD01. The sequence continues at coordinate 343,414 of CAWDVP010000006.1, forward strand.
GAACGCCGCCTTCACCTCCGGGGTGAACACCGACGCGTCGTGCGTCTGCTTCCAGTACATCCATGCGAGTTGGATCGGATAGAGCAGCGAGTCGAGCTCGTACTTCTCCTCGGCGACCTTGTAATCGCGGTTGAACGCGTTCGCATACGGATCGAGCAGCATGTTCTTGGCTTCACGCGCGATGACGCCGCGCAGCATGTTGCGCACCTCGCCGTCGCCCGCGAAATAGAGGTACGGCCTCACCTGTGCGCTCGCGTCGCGCAGCCACATCGCGCCGATGTCGCCCGTGATGACGTAAGTGGTGTTGTCCTCTTCGAACGACACGTCGTTGCGCATGGTGGACAGCAAGCACTGGCTGTACAGCTGGCCGGTGTCGATCGTGCCGCCATGGTACTCGGCAGCGGCGGCGGAAATAGCTCGCAGCTCGGTCGCGCGGGCCGCGGAGACCGAAGCGAGCACAAAAATGACCCCGGCGAGTGCCGTGGCCCATATGAACCGGCTGCGGACCAAATCCATCTGGTTCCGGGCGCTCCTCACCAAATCACCGCTTCAACCCCCAAGTCCTCTCGAACGTTCGCAGGTGAGCGACATGAAATCCTTCGGTGAGCCGCATCTCTTCTATTGTGTGACGCCTGCGGGCAAGCGGATCTCGACGCGCGCACCGCGACGACGCGCGCGCCGGACGGTCAGCAGCCCGCCATGCGCCTCCACCAGCAGGCGTGCGATGGACAGACCGAGTCCGGCCCTGCCATCCGCTTCGCTCGCGAAGGCTTCGCCGGCCGCGCGTGCGGCGACGGCCGAGAATCCCGGCCCCTCGTCCTCGACGACCAGCGTGGCGCGAGAGGTCGTCGCGCCGATCGCGATGCTCACCCGCCCGCCGGCCGGCGAGTGCCGGACCGCGTTGTCCAGCAGGTTGATCAGGACTTGTTCGAAGCGCTCGCGATCGACCTCGGCGCGCCCACGGCCGCGCAGCGCGAGCCGGACGCGACCGGCGGCCGCGCGGGGCGCGATGGCGGACCACGCGCGCCCCGCCAGCTCGCGCAGCTCGACCGGCTGCCGCTCAAGCCTGAGCTTGCCGGCGGTCCACGCGCCCACGTCTATCAGGCTTTCGACGAGGCGATGCAGGCGTCGGCCTTCATCGGCGACGATGCCGTAGTAGCGGCTGCGCTGCTCCGCCGTCAGTCCCCGATCGTCACGCAGCCGTTCGGCGTATCCGACGATCGCGGTGAGCGGGGTGCGCAATTCGTGCGTCACCGACGCCAGCACGGCCGCTCGCGCGGCCTCGACGCGCGCGACGACGGCGGCTCCCCGTACGGCTTGCCGCAATTCCTCGAGCGGCCTCTCAAGCGATACCGGATCCAACACCGTCCAACCGCAGATCACGCCGACCTCGCGGGATATCGCTCCGCCGCGCGCCATCGAGCGCAGCCGCTCTCGGACGGCCGCTTGCAGACGGCCGGCCACAAGACCGAGGTCCGCGTCGTTGACGCTCGCGCTCGCGCGCGCGGCGACCGATCTCCCCGCGAGCAGGGCGACAAACCAATGCGCGCGCGGGCCCGCTGCGACGACATCGCTGCCGCGCAGCACCGTGCCGACGCTTGCGCGCAGCGCCGCCGCCACTTCGCGCTTGCACGTGACAAGCACGCCAGCGCGACGGGCCGGGGCGACCCGATCGACCCCGATCAGTTCGAGGTAGAGCAGCGGAGCCGAACGGTCGGCCCGGGCGAGCCGCAGCAGCGCCGGCGTCAGCGAACGCAGCTCGGCGATGCGCGCGACGGCATCGCGCCGGTCTGCGCCCGCACGGCGTCGTGCGGGCGGAGCCGCGCTGCGCTCAGACCGGCGACTTGAGTTTGTAGCCAAGCCCGTGCACGGTGTAGAGGTAGCGCGGCGCGGCGGCATCGTCCCCGAGCGCCCGGCGCAATCGGCGCACGTGCACGTCGACGGTGCGCGGATCTCCCTCGTAGTCGAATCCCCAGATGGTCTCGATGAGCTGGTCGCGCGTGAACACGCGGCCCTCGTTGCGCGCGAGCAGGTACAGAAGATCGAATTCGCGCGGTTTGAGCTCGACGGCGGCACCCGCCAGCGTGACCTCGCGACGTTCCGCGTCTACGATGAGCTGCCCGACGCTGCAGCATCTGCCGCTGTGCGGCGGCGACTGCCCGCTGCGGCGCATGACCGCGCGCACGCGCGCGGCGAGCTCGCGCGGTGAGAACGGTTTGGCGAGATAGTCGTCAGCGCCGAGTTCCAGGCCGACGATGCGATCCACCTCCGCGCCGCGAGCCGAGAGCACCACGATCGGCACCTGCGATTCCTTGCGCAGCGCACGGCACACCTCGAGCCCGTCCAGGCCGGGCAGGCCGATGTCGAGCACGACGATGTCCGGCGCGTGCTCCCTGGCCCGGCGCAGGGCGGCGACGCCGTCGACCGCCACGCTCACGTCGAAGCCCTCCGCCGCGAGCGTATCCTTTAGAAGGGCGGCGATGTGCGGCTCGTCGTCCACGACGAGCGCATGGCGGCGCACTGGGGTCTCCGCGGCGGTATGTGGCGTCATTTTTCGAGGAACCCGACGGAGGCCATGAGCGGGCCGCCTTGGCCGTTGCGCCGATATGAGTGCAGCAGCCCCTCGTTGCAGCGCGTGCACGCCGTGGCGATATGGATCGAGCGTTGCGGCACGCCGGCGTCACGCAGCAGCGCGAACAGCACCGCGCCGAGGTCTAGCGACACCGAGTCGTCGCGCTGCCGCGGCGCCTTGAGCACATCCGGCAGGTCGATCGCCCCCTCGATCTTGACGAAATGCGCGGCGACTTCCGGGCCGACCTCGAAGCAGCACCGTCCGAGGTGCGGTCCGACCACCGCGACGAAGGCGGCCGGGTCGCCACCCTGATCCTCGAGCGCCTTCGCCGCAGCGCCGACGATGCCGGCGGCGGCGCCGCGCCAGCCCACGTGCACGAGCGCGAAGCAGCCGTTCTCCGGATCGACGAGCCAGAGCGGCGCGCAATCGGCGGTGCGCACGATGAGCAGGTCGGCGTTGGACGCGGTCCATACGCCGTCCGCCTCGGGCAGATCCGGGCGGTCGAATGAATTCGACCGCTCCATATCCTGCGCGGGAAGAATGATCGCGCCGTGCACTTGCGCGATGCTGCGCAGAATCCGCCCATCGTTCCAGCCATGAGCGGTCGTCCAGCGCAGCGCGTCCGCGTCAAGGCGCGCATCGATCTCCACCGGGCTGCAGAAGCCGAGGACGCCCGTGTCCACAAGCGCGGTCGCGACGATGAGCGATCCGCCTGCCGGCGCCTTATGGAGCTCGAAGCCGCCGCCCAGATCCTCGTAGTTCCAAGGATCCGGTACGTCGGCGCCTATCCTGAACTTCATTCGAGCGCCTCGAACTGCGGGATCGGGCCGCGCGTGCGCGCGCGGTTGCGCAACGCCTTGTGGATCTCCGGCGCGGTGAAGCCCTGGCGCTCGAGCCTGCGGCCGAGCTGTTCGTAGCCGTCCTGCGGCCGCATCGCCTCGAGCTTGGCGAGCGCGCGGTCGATGCGTTCCTCTTCGTCCTGCGAGAACTCATCGAGGATCTCGCGCGCGAGATCGCCGTCGACGCCCTGACGCAGCAAGTCGTGGAGCAGGCGCATGCGACCCACCGGCTTGCGATCGAGAATGCTCTTGACGTAGAGCTGCGCGAAGGTGCGATCGTCGAGGTAGCGGCGCTGCTGGCACACCGCAAGCGCCTCTTCTATGGAGATCGGCTCGTAGCCGCGGTCGCGCAGCTTCTGCGCGAGCTGCGCGGTGGTCAGCCGTTTGCCCGACAACAGCCGCACCGCGGCTTTGAACGCCGGGCCGGAAGCCTCGCCTGCGTCCGCGGGCTCGGCCATGAGAGCGCTATTTCTCGACGACGGCGTAGCGCACGGAAGCGCCGTTGTCCACCGCGCTCGGCGAGCCTTTCTCGATGAGCGCGCGGATCTTGCCCTCGAGCTCGTCCGCGAGCTCCGGATGTTCCTCGAGATAGGCCTTGGCGTTCTCGCGACCCTGGCCGATGCGGGTCTCGCCATACGTATACCACGAGCCGGTCTTGCCGATGATGTTGTGCTCCAGGCCGACGTCGACGAGCGAGCCCGTGCGGCTGATGCCCTTGCCGTAGGTGATGTCGAACTCGGCCACCTTGAACGGCGGCGCGACCTTGTTCTTGACCACCTTGACGCGCGTGCGCGAACCCACGACGTCGGTGCCGACTTTGATCGTCTCGATCTTGCGGATGTCGAGCCGCACCGAGGAGTAGAACTTCAGCGCGCGGCCGCCGGTGGTGGTCTCCGGACTGCCGAACATGACGCCGATCTTCTCGCGGATCTGGTTGATGAACACCATCGTCGTCTTCGATTTGCTGATCGCGGCGGTGAGCTTGCGCAGCGCCTGGCACATGAGCCGAGCATGCAGGCCGACGTGCGAATCGCCCATGTCGCCTTCGATCTCGGCTTTGGGCACGAGCGCCGCGACGGAGTCGATGACGACGATGTCGACCGCGTTGGAACGGATGAGCGACTCAGCGATATCGAGCGCCTGCTCGCCGGTGTCGGGCTGAGACACGAGCAGCTCGTCGAGATCCACGCCCAGAGTCGTGCGCATACGCGGGGTCGAGCGCGTGCTCGACGTCGATGAATGCGGCGATGCCGCCTTTCTTTTGGGCCTCGGCGATGCAGTGGAGCGTCAGCGTCGTCTTGCCCGACGACTCCGGCCCGTAGATCTCGACTACTCTGCCACGCGGCAGGCCGCCGACGCCTAGGGCGACGTCGAGCGAGATGCGAGCCGGAGGGGATGACCTCGATCTGCATGGCGCCGCGGGCTCCCGAGCTTCATGATCGAGCCCTGGCCGAACTGCCGCTCGATCTGGGCGAGAGCGTTTTCCAGGGCCTTGTCTTTTTCGGACACGTATTTCTCCTTAGAAGAGAGCGTCGACGTACGACGCCGGGTCGAACGCCTTCAATTGGTCCACTTGCTCTCCGAACCCGACATACTTCACCGGCAGGTCTGCCTGATCCATGATCGCCACGATTATCCCGCCCTTTGCCGTCCCGTCTAGTTTCGTGAGGACGACGCCAGTCACTTCCGTCGCCTCATGGAACAGCTGGGCCTGCGAGAGCGCGTTCTGGCCGGTGGTCGCGTCGAGCACCAGCAAGGTTTCGTGCGGCGCGCCGGGCACCTCGCGCGCGATGACGCGGCCGATCTTCTTCAGCTCTTCCATGAGGTTGTGTTTGGTCTGGAGCCGTCCCGCGGTGTCGATCAAGACGAGGTCGGTGCCGCGCGCTTTGGCAGCCGCCAGTCCGTCGAACACGACCGCGGCGGGGTCCGCGCCGTCGGCGTGACGGACGATGTCGGCCCCTGTCCGCTTGGCCCAGATGTCGAGCTGTTCGCCCGCAGCGGCTCTGAAGGTGTCGGCCGCGACGAGCAGGACGCTGCGGCCCTTGCCGCGCGCTTGGGCGGCGAGTTTGCCGGCGGTGGTGGTCTTCCCCGAACCATTGACCCCGACCACGAGGACCACGTGCGGCTTGGTGAGCGCAGGTACAGGGGCCAGCTTGGGATGGGTCAGATACTCGGCGACATCGGACCGGAACAGGGCGATGATGTCGCCGGCGGTGCGCAGATCCTGCTGCTGGGCTGCGAGTTTGAGGTCCGCGATGATCTTGCTGGTCGTGGCGACCCCGAAGTCGCAGGAGATAAGCGTCTCTTCGAACTCGTCCCAGAAGCGGTCGTCCACCTGCTGGCGCCCGACCAGCGCGTTCCAGTGTCCGGCGAGGCTGGTGCGCGTCTTCGCGAGGGCGTCGCGAAGCGACGAAAGCATGCGCATAGCGCCTTCATTCGACGTCGGTCGGGACGGTCATTGTGGATAAGTACGAGCGGAGAGGGAACGGATCAGGAGGCTTGCGGGACCTGCGGTTTCTTGCGCACGTATTTCTGGCGGATGGTCGGATCGCCCTCACGATAGCCCAAGTCCAGGTGCAGCGTCTTCAACTTGGAGCGCAAGCGGATGACCGCTTGAGCGTGGATCTGCGAGACGCGTGATTCTGAGACGTTGAGCACGCTCTTGATGTCCTTGAGCGTCAGTCCTTCGAAGTAATAGAGCGAGATGACGGTACGTTCTTGCGGCGGCAGCGAATCGACGGCGGTCGCCAGCGAATCCTTGACCTCGGCCGACTCGACCTGGTGGGTCGGACCCGGGCCGCTGTCTTTGAGACTGTCGAGCAGGGAGATGTCGCGGCCCTTCTCGTTGGGCAGGAACTCCTCGAGCGACAGGATCGAGGTGCCGCGGATCTTGAGCAGCAGCGTGTGGTACTCGTCGCGCGTCAGCCCTAAGGATTTGGAGACCTCGTCGTCGTCGGGCGCGCGGCCGAGCTGGCCCTCGAGCGACGCGAACGCGCGCTCCAGCTCTCTGGCCTTTTGGCGGACCGCACGCGGCACCCAGTCCATCGCGCGCAGCGCGTCGAGGATGGCGCCGCTGATGCGTGTCGTCGCGTAGGTCTCGAACTTCACCCCGCGCGAGTCGTCGTACTTGCTCATGGCGTCGATGAGCCCGAGCACGCCCTCGTTGATGAGATCGTTGATCTCGACGTGCGAAGGCAGGTTCACCGATATCTTGCCGGCGACGTACTTCACGAGGGGCAGGTATTTGTGGACGATCTCCTCGCGGCTCAGATTGTGGCCCGCGATGGAGTAGGTCCGGCCGCGCGCGCGGAAGATCAATGTTTGACCCTCGTGCGCGGCGTGTGGCCGTTGCCGGCCAACATCTGGTCGAGCGCCTCGCGCCGGAAGCGGTACTGGCCGCCGGGCGTCTTGATCGCTTCGACCAGGCCCTCGCGCGCCCAGCGCCGGATCGCCGCGTCGGTCATGTTCAGCTCGCGCGCGACCTCACCGGAGGTCATCCAGTCCTTCGCTCGGTTCTTGTGGCGCGCCGTTGCGCGTCGTTCCTCGACCATGCGCGAACGTTCTCTCCGTCAGACGCCGAAACCGCACACGGACAATAGGGAATCGTGCGGACCCCAGGCGGGGTCGGCTCGGTTCACGTTTTTTCGCTTTTATCCCTTTTTTACGAGCTGACCGCTATTACGCTTATTTCCAACAGTCAATCTAGCGGGACAGTCTCGGTCGAGAACGTCACCTTCGTCTCTCCGAACATGATCTTATCGCCATGGCGGAGCGGCGTCGGTGCGTGGGGCACCAAGCGCTGCGCTCCGTTGAGGGAGGTGCCGTTCGTGCTCTCCAGGTCTTCGATGATGAAACAGCCATGCCGGCGCACGATGAACGCGTGCCGCCGCGACACGTAGTTGCCGTGGTCGAACGGCGCCAGATCGATCTCGGGATAGACGCCGTCGGACAGCGAGGCGCGGCCCACCATGACGACGTCGCTGTCGACGGGCAGCTCGACTTCGCCGCCGTCTTCCACATGGATGGTGACGCAGCCGCGGATGGCCGGCGCTTCGAGCCTGCGCGTGGCCGACTGGTCAAGGCTTTCGACCTCGTCGGGCAGCGGCTCGCCGCACATCTTGCAGAAGGTCTCGCCGGCGTAGTTGCGCGCGAAGCAGCGACCGCACAGGCGTGCGCTTTCGTCGCTTCTCGCCGTCGAGAACGAGCCCGACGTCGAGGGCTTGTGGGCGGGGTTCATCCCCGCGCCGTCCGCTACCATCTTCTTGCTCACCCTAGCCCGGCTCCCCGCAAACGGGTCTTCCATCTGACCGCTATATCGTATCACTCTGGCCACCCCGGTAGGTGTGACGAATCCCACACGCGTCTAGTACGTGCGTCCCCCCTGCCATCTATTGTAGCCTATGAACGCAATCCTGTGCATTGGTGTTTCATGAGGCATACCGGATACGGGGATTGAGCACGGCGTAGGCCACGTCGATGACGAGGTTGACGAGCACGAAGGTGGTGGCGAACAGCAGGATCGCCCCGTTCACGAGGGGGCTATCGCGGTTGCTGATGGCCTCAAAGGCGAGCCTGCCGACCCCCGGCCAGGCGAATATATGTTCGGTGAGCACGGCCCCGCCGAGCAGCAGGCCGGTCTGGAGGCCGACCACGGTGACGATCGGGATGAGCGCGTTGCGCAGGCCGTGCCGGACGACGACCGCGTAGGAGCTCAGCCCCTTGGCGCGCGCGGTCCGCATGTAATCGGTGTTGAGCACTTCTAGCATGCTCGCGCGCGTCATCTTCGCGACGATGGCGAGCGGAATGGTGCCCAGGGTGATCGCCGGCAGCGCGAGATGCCGCAGCGCGTCGCCGAAAGCGGCCCAGTTCCCGGCCAGCAGCGCGTCCACGAGCATGAAATGGGTGTGCGGCGGCACCTCGTAGCGCAGCGAGATCCGGCCGCCGATCGGGAAGAGATCCATGCCGGCACGGCTCGGCTCGTACGCGAAGACGTACAGCATCATCCAGCCGAGCCAGAACACCGGCACGGACACGCCGATGAGCACGCCGATGTTGATGACGGTGTCGAGCGGGCGGCGGTGGCGCAACGCGGCGATGATGCCGGCCGGGATGCCGAAGACGACCGCGAACAGCATCGCCGCCATCCCCAGCTCCACCGTCGCAGGGAAATACTCGCGCAGCTTCGTGACGACCGGCACGTTGTCCGACAGCGATCGGCCGAGATTGCCATGCGCCACCTGCCACACGTATGCGCCGAGCTGATCGTACCACGGCTCATCGAGTTTCAACTCGTGCGTGAGGCGCTCGATGTCGGTTTTCGTGGCGTGTTCGCCGAGCAAGATCTGCACCGGATTGCCCGGGATGAGATGCAAGAACAAGAACGAGACGACGGTGATGGTGAGCAGCACGGCGGCGAAGCGCACCGTTCGCTGCGCGAGAAATCTGGCCACAGCCGAAGGCCTTTGCTTGCCGAACCGCAAACTCCCTCAGCCTCACCGCCGGGCTTAGCCCTCATGCGCGCGCGACCTTGTCGTGTCGCCATAGGGCAGTCAGCGCCTTCTTCGTTGGAGCATGGAAAACGCCGATGATCTCTTCGCTCGCATTCACCATGACGATCTGGTTCGCGTTGGGGTCGGGGGTGCTGGCGCTCGCGTACGGCGTCGGCCTCATCATGTGGATCCTGCGCAAGCCCGCCGGCACGCCGCGCATGCAAGAGATCGCCGCCGCGATCCAAGAGGGCGCGATGGCCTACATGCGCCGCCAGTACACGACCATCGCGATCGTCGCGGTCGTGCTCGCCGCCATCATCGCGGTCGCGTTCCACGGCTGGCAGGCCGCGGTGGGCTTCCTCATCGGCGCTGTGCTGTCTGGCGCCACCGGATTCATCGGCATGTCCATCGCCGTGCGCGCCAACGTGCGCACCGCCGAAGCGGCCAAGTCAGGTCTGCCCGCCGCGTTTCTCGTCGCGTTCAACGGCGGCGCGATCACCGGCTTGCTCGTCGTCGGCCTCGGGCTGATCGCGGTGGCTGGCTACTTCGCGATCATGCACGCGGTGTACGGCGACGATCTGCATTCCGCGCTGGGCGCCATGGTGGGGCTCGGCTTCGGCTGCTCGCTCATCTCGGTGTTCGCGCGTCTGGGCGGCGGCATCTACACCAAGGGCGCCGACGTCGGCGCGGACCTCGTCGGCAAGGTGGAAGCCGGCATCCCCGAGGACGATCCGCGCAATCCCGCGGTGATCGCGGATAATGTCGGTGATAACGTCGGCGACTGCGCGGGCATGGCAGCCGACCTCTTCGAAACCTACTGCGTGACCACGATCGCGGCCATGCTGCTCGGCTCGCTCGTGTTCCGGTCGAATCCCGAGCTCGCGCTCACCTCTGCGCTGTTCCCGCTGGCGATCGGCGCCGTGTCGATCATCACGTCGATCGTCGGCACATGGTTCGTCCGCGTGCGCGGCACCGCGATCATGGCGGCGATGTACACGGGCTTGGCGGTCGCCGCGGTCCTGTCCGCCATCGCGTTGTACCCCTTGACGCTCCACGTCATGGCGCGCGCCGACGAGGCGATGGGCGGCTCGGGTCAATTCGCCGCGTGGCATCTCTGGGCGTGCGCCGTCGTCGGTCTCGCGGTCACCGGTCTCATGATGGTGATCACGGAATACTTCACCGGCACGCAGTTCAAGCCGGTGCAAGAGATCGCCAAGGCCTCGACCACGGGCCATGCGACGAACATCATCACCGGGCTCGCAGTGTCGATGAAAGCGACCACCTTGCCGGCGCTCGTCATCGTCGCAGGCATCCTCGTCGCCTTCAGCCTCTCAGGCCTGTATGGCGTCGCCATCGCGGCGATGTCGATGCTCTCGATGGCGGGCATAATCGTCGCGCTCGATTCGTACGGTCCGATCACCGACAACGGCGGCGGCATCGCCGAGATGGCGAAGCTGGGTCCGGAGATCCGGGCCATCACCGATCCGCTAGACGCGGTGGGCAACACCACCAAGGCCGTCACCAAAGGCTACGCCATCGGTTCGGCGGCGCTCGCCGCCATCGTGCTGTTCGCCTCGTTCCAGCAAGAGCTCGCCGACGCGGCGCGCGGCACGGCGCAGTTGATCTTCAAACTCGACGATCCGTACGTGCTCTCCGGCCTCATCATCGGCGGAGCGCTGCCCTATCTCTTCGGCTCGCTGTGCATGGAGGCCGTCGGGCGCGCCGGCGCCGCCGTCGTCGAAGAGGTGCGCCGCCAGTTCCGCGAGATCAAAGGCATCATGGACGGCACCGGCAAGCCCGAGTACGGCCGCTGCGTCGACCTCGTGACCGCCGCCGCCCTGCGCGAGATGCTGCTCCCCGCGCTCATCCCGGTTCTCACGCCGATCGCGGTCGTGCTGCTCGGCGTCTTCCACATCTTCACCCCGGGCAACGCCGCCCTCATGCTCGGCGGCGTGCTCGTCGGCTCGATCGTCACGGGCGTGTTCGTCGCCATCTCGATGACCTCAGGCGGCGGTGCTTGGGATAACGCCAAGAAGTACATCGAAGACGGCCACTACGGCGGCAAGGGCAGCCCGGCGCATGCTGCCGCCGTCACCGGCGATACTGTGGGCGATCCGTACAAAGACACGGCGGGGCCGGCCATCAACCCGATGATCAAGGTGCTCAACATCGTGTCGCTGCTGCTGGTGTCTTTCCTTAGATGATGTAGCGGTCGAATTTATTCGACCGTCGGTGCGGCTAGCTCGGGCCTGGGCCGAAGATCTGCTTCACCCACGACCAACCTTGAACCGCGTGCACCAGCTGATGATAGATCCCGAGCTCGAAAGCGCGGCCTTGCGGGAATAGCGCGACGATGCCGAGGATGACGATCGAATAGAAGATCGCGCCGAGCACGCCCCAGATGACCGACTCGATCGTGGCGACGGGTCGCGGCGGGGCGGCCGACTGCGTCACGCGCGCCGCTTGGCTCAAAGGTTTCGCGCCGGGCGCGACGTAGCCGGTGCTCTGCGCGCCCGTGTCGTCGAACGTGGCCGGTCGTTGCGGCGGCGCCGTCTCGTCGTGACCCCCGATCAGACGCACGATCTTGCGCCGCTCGTCGGGGTTGAGGTCGACGAACTCGGCGAACGTCGTATAGCCTGCGGTGTCGATGGCCTCGGTCTGCGAGCGCACGCGGATCAGGCCGCGCACGGTCGCGTTGATGCTCGGGAAATCGATGTTGGTGAACATGACGGTGCCTTCAGGGATCTCGACCGGAAAACTGACGATGAGCTGCTTCTCATCGAGGTGCGTGACGCGGCCCGATACGTCGAGATTGTACTCGGCGTTGCGCGATTGCACGTTTGCCGGCGTTGAAAGCGGCGCCGGCGGAAAATCCCCGCTACCCTGCACGTAGCCCCTTCCCCCTCGGGTCCCGGACCCACGGTCGGTCGACCCCTGAGCAATTGACATGCGCGCCCGGTCGGCCCTCTAGAGGTATCATCGGCCAGTTTGCCGCCGTCCCGCAGACCTCCTTACTTCCCCGCAGGAAACTTTTGCACGTCGGCTTGTCGTTCTATACAATGATGAATATGGATCACAGTCTCACGCGCCACCGGATGACCCGGAGATGCTTCCTGTGCGGGGCGCAAGGCGCCGCGCTCGCCGCCGGAGCTTTGCTCACTATGCCAGGCCTGGCGCTCGCAGACGAGCAGTCGCAGGAGCAGGCCATCGGCCAGCAGGTCTACGATCAACTGCGCAAGCAGGGTCAGATCGTCGACCGGTCACCGTACTACGCGGTGCTACGCTCGGTCGGGAAACGCATCTCCGACGCCGCACTGCCGCATTGGTACACGATGAAGTTCGTGGTGGTCAAGGGCGCTCAGGCGAATGCCTTTTCCGTGCCGGGCGGCTGGGTCTACGTGAACGAAGCGTTGCTGCGCCAATCGGAGGACCTCGACGAGCTGGCGAGCGTGCTCGGCCACGAGACCGGCCACATCGTCCTCGGCCATGTCATGCAGCGCCTCAAGGACGCGCAGAACCTCAGCATCCTCTTCACCATCGGCAGCCTCCTCGTGCATAGCCAAAGCGCGGCGAACGTCTACAACATCGCGCAGCTCGGCGCCAACTACGGCTTCCTCAACTTCTCGCGGCAGCAGGAGTACCAAGCCGATCACGAGGGCGTGATACTCGCCGCCAAGGCCGCATACGACCCCTGGGGCATGGTCTGGTTCTTCCAGAAACTCGAGGCGTTGTATGGCGATGTCGGTTTTGAGCAATACGTCCAGGACCACCCGTCCACCAAGGACCGCATCACGCGCATCGAGGCGTTCTTCAAGAGCGACCCTGCGACGTTCAGCCGCTGGCCCCAAACTCTCACCGCAAAACCCGGTCTGCCGCAGAACACGACTGACGACCAGCTCGTGCTGACTCCATAAACACCGGTACGGAAGAAAGAAAGGGGCCGATCCGAAGATCTGGCCCCTACAGCCCCGTTAAGGCCGGCCTTCGAGCTACTTGATCTCGACCTTGGCGCCTTCGGCCTCGAGCTTGGCCTTGATCGCCTCGGCCTCTTCTTTGGTCGCGCCGGCCTTGACCGACTTGGGCGCGCCTTCCACCAGATCTTTGGCCTCTTTGAGACCCAAGCCCGGCACGACTTCGCGCACCACCTTGATCACGTTGATCTTCTTCTCGCCGGCTGCGAGCAGCACGACGTCGAAGTCGGTCTTCGCCTCGACCGGAGCGGTGGCACCGCCGCCTGCGGCCGGCGCAGCCACTGCGACCGCCGCCGCGCTGACGCCGTATTTCTCCTCGAGCGCTTTGACCAGCTCGGCCAGTTCGAGGACCGTGATCTTGTCGATTTGATCGATGATATCTGTTATCGCCATGATAGAGTATCCGTTCCTTTCATGCGGTCCTTGTCAGGCCGCTGGTTGATCTTCAGATTTCTTGCCGTGGATCGCATGCAAGAGCCGTACCAGTTTGCCGCGATTGCCGTTGAGCACGCCGTGCAGTCTGTACAGCGGCGATTTCAGGCTGCCGACGAGGGCTGCGAGCAGCTCTTGTCGACCGCGGATCTTCGAAAGCGCCAGCACTTCGGCCGCATCGAGAAATCGGCCGTCGACGAACGCCGCTTTGATCTGCAGCTTCTTCGAGTCGTTCGCGAACTTCGCGAGCGCCTTCGCCGCGAGCACCGGGTCGGACTCGACGAACGCGACCGCCGTCGGGCCTTCGAGGACGCCCTTGAGCTGTTCGCGCTTCTCGTCACCGATGGCGATGCCGAAGAGCGTGTTCTTGACGACCGAGTAGCTCGCCGAATCTTTGCGCAACTCGTTGCGCAGCATGCGGAGCTCGCCCACCGTCAGGCCGCGGTAGTCCGTGAAGAACATGCTCGCTACCTTGGCAGCGCGCTCCCGCAGCGCGACGATCTCTGCGTCTTTCTTAGGGGTTGGCATATCTAGATTCACCTCCGATCGCTGCGTGGGACCCGAGCGTCGCTCGGGCACCACATGAAAAGGCGCCCTCTCGAGTGTCTCGAGAAAGCGCTTGGCGATCGAGGTGCCGGTCGAATGAATTCGACCGCTCCAAAAGTCGCTTCGCTTCCTCGGCAGGCCCCTCGCGGGATTACCGCAGCCGGGGAGGGCTGCGACCTGCGGTCATCGGACGCATCGGTCGAATGAATTCGACCGCTACATTTGTACTAGGCGGCGGGCTCCGCTTTGAGCCTCGTCGGATCGATGCGGACACCCGGTCCCATCGTGCTGGTCAAGGTCACGCTCTTGAGATACGTACCCTTGGCCGATGCCGGCCTGGCCCGCACGATGGCGTCGGTGACGGCCGTGAGATTCTCCATGAGCGCTTCCTTGGAGAACGAGGCCTTGCCGACGATGCAGTGGATGTTCGCCGCCTTGTCCAGACGATATTCTACCTTACCGGCCTTGATCTCAGCAACCGCTTGTTTGATATTGAGCGTGACCGTCCCGACCTTCGGGTTGGGCATGCGCTGCGCGAGGATCTTGCCGAGGTTCGAGCCGACGGCGCCCATCATGTCCGGGGTGGCCACGGCGACGTCGAAATCGAGCCAGCCGCCCTTGATACGATCGATGAGGTCCTGGTCGCCGACGACGTCTGCGCCGGCCTCCTGAGCCTCCTTCGCCTTCTCGCCCTTGGCGAACACGACGACCTTCTTGGTCTGGCCTGTGCCGTGCGGCATCACGACCGTGCCGCGCACGTTCTGCTCGGCCTTCTTCTGGTCGACGCCGAGCCGTACGTGCAATTCGATAGTCTCGTCGAACTTCGCCTTCGCGTTGGCTTTGACGAGCTCGACGGCGCGCGCCACGTCGACCGATCGCTCGTTTCCGAGCGCCTTCACGCTTTCGCGGTACTTCTTGCCTGGTTTTGCCATGGTGTCTGACTCCTGCGTGGTGCGAGCGGCTTTCGGCCTCCCACGATCTGGTTTTGTTATGGAGCGGTCGAATTTATTCGACCGTCAACCGACCTCGATGCCCATCGAGCGCGCCGTGCCGGCGACGATCTTCGCCGCCGCGTCGATGTCGTTGGCGTTGAGGTCGACCATCTTCATCTTGGCGATCTCGCGGCATTTCTCCATCGAGATCTTGCCGACTTTCTTGCGATTGGGCTCGCCCGAGCCCTTTTCGACGCCCGCGGCCTTTTTGATCAGCTCGGACGCCGGCGGCGTCTTGAGGATGAACGTGAACGAACGGTCCTCGAACACCGTGATGACGGCGGGGATGATCTGGCCCTTCTGATTGGCGGTGCGTTCGTTGTACGCCTTACAGAACTCCATGATGTTGATGCCGTGCTGGCCCAGCGCAGGGCCGACGGGCGGCGCTGGCGTAGCGGCGCCGGCCGAACATTGGAGCGTGATCTTCGCGATGACCTTTTTTGCCACGATCTATACCTTTTCGACCTGATAGAATTCGAGCTCGACCGGCGTCTCCCGGCCGAAGATCGAGATGAGCGCGCGCAGACGCTCTTTGGTGGGATCGATCTCATCCACCGTGCCGGTGAAGTCGAAGAACGGTCCCGAGGTGACCTTGACGCGATCGCCTTTGGCGAAATCGATCTTGAGCTTGGGCGTCTCGATGCCCATCTGCTTGAGGATCGTCTTGACCTCTTTGTCCACCAGCGGCAGCGGCTTCTCGCCGGAGCCCGGCGAGCCGACGAAGCCGGTCACGCCCTGCGTGTTGCGGACGACGTACCACGACTGGTCGGTCATCTTCATCTCGACCAGGACGTAGCCGGGATACACCTTCTTCTCGACCTCTTTGCGCTTGCCGTCCTTGAACTCGACCTCTTTGTCCGTCGGCACGAGCACGCGGTACACGAAGTCCTGCATGCTCATCGACTTGATGCGCCGCTCGAGATTCGCCTTGACCTTGTTCTCGTAGCCCGAATACGTGTGCACCACGTACCATTTGCGGTCCGGGTCGTCCGGCGTGGCGAGCAGATCGTCGAGATCGGCCGCCGCGGCCTGCTGCTGTGTTTCTTCCATAGCGCTAGCTCGGCAACCTGAAGATCCACTGCACGAGATTGCTGATGAGCGACGTCCAGATCGCCACCACGGCGACGAGCCCCAGCGTGATGAGCGTCGCCGAGACCCACTCCTCGCGGCTGGGCCATGTGACGCGTTTCATCTCGGACACGACTGCGCGGTATCCGTCGGACAAGCGCCGCCACTGGCGCTCGCGTTCGACGACGCGCGTCTGGTCGGCCTTATCCTTCTCTTTCGCCGCGGGCTTCGCATCGACGTCGTCGATGGGTCTGCCGGGGGCCGTGATTCGCTTCATCTCTTCCTTTGGTCGGTCGAATACATTCGACCGCTACATGCTCTCGAGGATCTGGCAGGGCGGACAGGACTCGAACCTGCAACCAACGGTTTTGGAGACCGCTACTCTACCAATTGAGCTACCGCCCTATTAGCGCGTCTCTTTGTGGGCCGTATGGCACTTGCACCAGCGGCAGTACTTCTTGAGCTCCAGCCGCGCGCTCGTGTGCTGCCGGTTCTTCATCGTCGTGTAGTTGCGCCGTTTGCAGTCGCCGCACGCGAGCGTGACGATCACCCTGTTCTCCTTTTTGGCCATCGACGCTTACTCGATCACCTTGGTGACGACGCCGGCGCCCACCGTGCGGCCGCCCTCGCGGATGGCGAAGCGCAAGCCCTCTTCCGCCGCGATCGGCGTGATCAGCTCCACCGTCATGCGCACGTTGTCGCCCGGCATCACCATCTCCACGCCCTCGGGCAGGCTGATCGAGCCCGTCACGTCGGTCGTGCGGAAGTAGAACTGCGGACGGTAGTTCGAGAAGAACGGCGTGTGCCGGCCTCCCTCATCCTTGCTCAGCACGTACACCTCGGCTTCGAACTTCTTGTGCGGCTTGATGCTGCCCGGTTTGGCAAGCACCTGGCCGCGCTCGATGTCGTCGCGCTCGATGCCGCGCAGCAGCACCCCCACGTTGTCCCCCGCGATGCCCTCGTCGAGCAGCTTGCGGAACATCTCGATGCCCGTCACCACCGTCTTGCGGCTCTCGCGCAGCCCCACGATCTCGATCTCGTCGCCCACCTTCACCCGGCCGCGTTCCACTCTTCCCGTGCCCACCGTGCCGCGGCCGGTGATGGTGAACACGTCTTCCACCGGCATCAAAAACGGCTTGTCCACGTCGCGTTCGGGCACCGGGATGTATTTGTCCACCGCGTCCATGAGCTCGGTGATGCGCTTGGACCACTCGCCCGGGGTCGTCTCTTCTAACGCCTTGAGCGCAGAGCCCCGGATGACCGGGATCTCCGCGCCAGGGAACTTGTAGCTGGTGAGCAGCTCGCGCACTTCGAGTTCGACCAGGTCGATCAGCTCCGGATCGTCCACCATGTCGACCTTGTTCAGGAACACCACCAGGTACGGCACGCCCACCTGGCGCGCCAGCAAGATGTGCTCGCGCGTCTGCGGCATCGGGCCGTCGGCCGCCGACACCACCAAGATCGCCCCGTCCATCTGCGCCGCGCCGGTGATCATGTTCTTGATGTAGTCCGCGTGCCCGGGCGCGTCCACGTGGCTGTAGTGCCGCGCCTTGGTCTCGTACTCGGCGTGGTACAGCTGGATCGTGATGCCGCGCTCTTTCTCCTCAGGCGCGTTGTCGATCTGGTCCACCACGAGCTTCTTGGTGCCCGTGCCCGACTCCGACAACACCTTCGTGATCGCCGCCGTCAACGTCGTCTTGCCGTGGTCCACGTGACCGATCGTGCCGATGTTCACGTGCGGCTTGTTGCGCTGATACTTTTCCTTCGCCATGGTTGTTCTTATGATTCCCTTCGCCGAACGCTAAAACGGTCGAGCAAGCTCGACCGCCCGAATCCTGCGGCCATGCTGACGCACACCCCGTGTTCCCGTTTTCCGGAATGCGAAAATCGAAACTTCGCGCCCGAGAGGACTTGAACCTCCAACCTACGGCTTAGGAGTCCATCGCTCTATCCAGTTGAGCTACGGGCGCATTACGTCTATTGTAGCATCTGCCGCAGCGAAGCTGCAAGCCCTCGGCGGGGATTGAACCCGCGGCCTCGTCCTTACCAAGGACGCGCTCTACCACTGAGCTACAAGGGCGGCCGCCCCCGGACGCCGCCGAGGCGCTTAGCGCTTGTTGATCGAGTCGCCGATCTGCTTGACGCCGGATTCCACCGCCCGCTCGCCCTGCCAGAAGAGCCCGATGATCCATCGGATCGTCGCGATGAACCCGATCACCGCGAAGACCAGCATCACGCCGATGACCCACAACGCCCCATGCGCTATGTTCGTGAGAATATCCATGTGGTGCACCCCTCTCGACTCGCGCTAAGCTATCCCGCGCAGCCGGGATTTACCTGCCCCCTGCCGATCGAGGCGAGTTCGTGGAGCGGGAGACGGGTCTCGAACCCGCAACATCCAGCTTGGAAGGCTAGCGCTCTACCGATTGAGCTACTCCCGCGCTCTCACAATGTTTGGGCAACGCAGGCGACCTTCCTACAGGCACACGTGCTCTCGATTGCCGCTCTCGAATGCGCGCCAGCGCGGCGATGCCGCTCCGGCGGGCCGCGCGAGCAGATACAGCATCCGGCCCAGGCGCTGCGGCGGCGTCTCTGCGATCGCCGCGCCGTACACATCGGCGTGCACGCTTTCCGCCTTCGGATCCGCCGGCTGATAGATGATCGACACCGGCGTAGCGCGCCACCATATGAACACGCCGCCCCCGTTTTCTATGATGAACGTGCGCGCGCCGTTCTCGTCGATCGGCAGGCCAGGCAGCGCACGCGCCGTCCCCGCGACGACGCGCCGCGAGGCCTCGAGATCGACGTGCAGATCCTGCCCTTTGACGAGCCGGTCGTTGCGCAGCGCGCCGATGCCGGGAAGTTTGTACCCCTTTTGCTGCACGGGCGGACCAGCGAGGCACAGGGATTCGACGGAACTCGGCTCGTGCAGCGGCACGATCGGATGGTTGCAGCCAACCGCGAGCAGCGCGCTCGCGACCCATGCCGCGCGGATCGCGGATGCAAAGGCGACCGGCCGCACTGCAGCCGGTCGCCGAGATGGAACGTTCACCCCGCGGTCGTTACTGCCCGCAGGTCGTTCCGTTATCCGTGGTGCACAGCGCGAGCACGTTGTACTGCGTCGTCGTCGGCGTGAACGGCGGAGGCGTCTTGGACAGCCGCGGATCGTAGACCGCGTTCGTGTCGAAGCCGCTGGGTGCGCCGCCGAGCGTGCCGCGCTTGCCGCGCACGTTCTCGATGAGGCTGCCGAACAGCGTGAGGGTGCCCTGGCCGCCGGCGCACTTGACGGGCACCGCGGCGCAGAAGACGTTGCCGAAGGTGCCGTCGCTGCAGACCACGCTGCACTCACCGTAGTAGCCGGTGAGCATCAGACCGTCGACCTCCATGTTGCCGTTGACCCAGTCCTGCAAATTGACGTCGTTCGCCCAATACGCGAGTTCGTCTTTGGTCGGATCTTGATACATCAACGAACCGAATATGCGCATTTGGGGGTTCGGTCCCGTGCCGTTGTCCGTGACGCCGAATGTGTACTGCCCATGGAAGACGCTGGGCACCGTATTCCCCGCCGCGCCGAGATAGACCGTCGAAGCATCCAGCCAGACCGCGCCGTTGGCACCGACCACGCCGGGCTTTTGCTCGCCGGACGGCACGCCTGTATACGAAGCGACCGGATTATTCGCGCCGTCGGTGATCGTCGTCGTGTTGCCGACGAAGTCTTCCGTGACGTGATAGGTCAAGCCCGCGAACAGGAAGGTCATCACCTCCGTGTTGGCCGTCGCCGTCGAGGTGATCCATGCCCAGCTCGGGGTCGCGCGGACGTACAGACCGGTGTTGATGCTGCCGCCGCCGCCGCCGGTGACGTTGGCGCCGTTGATATAGAGGCCCGTCACGGTCGGGAATGACGGCGTACTCGCGGGAGCAGGATCGCCTGTGTACGCGGCGTTCTGCACCGCGGTGTTGTCCTGTGCCGTCGGCAAGGTGAGCGGCTGGCTCACCTGCTTGAAATCGCTCTGGTTGCTGATGATGGACGCCCAATTCGCGCCCGTCGTCGGCAGGCCGGGCACCCACAGCGGCGGCTGCGACGTGGTGACCGTGCTGGTGAAGATCGGCGGGCTGATGGAATCATAGAAGATGCGCATCGGGCCCCCGCTGTAGACGGGGCCGTCGAAGGTCTCGCCCGAGGCGTAGAACACGACGCCGCCGACGTTGGTGTTCTCGCTGATGGTGAAGATGCCGTACGCGGAGTAGGGCTGCTTTTGGATCACGGCGTCGACGTTGCGCGTGCTGCCGCCGCTCGTGCCGACCGAATGGATCAGATAGTACGGCAGCTGAACGGCGGTCCACTGCTGCGTCACCGTCGAGGCGTAGGTGACGGGGTTGCCGGTATCATCGTTGTAGGTCGCCGACTGCGGGGCCGGCACGACGCCGGGGGCGGCGCCTGAGTCGTTGAGCTCGAACTGGTAGGTCATCTCCTCGACGCCCATGTATGCGGCGCGCAGGGCCGAGTTGCTCGTCCCGTGGGCGCCTGTCACGATGATCTCGTTGTGCAGGCCTTCCATGAGCGGCAGCATGAGCAGCATCAGGACGACGATGATGAAGATCGTCGCGATGAGCGCGATGCCCCGCTGCTCTTTGAGATCCGAACGTATACCGGCCATGACGTCAATAACTCCTAGTTCTGCAGGATGTGCACGTTGTCGACCAACGTGTAGGGATTCTCCGCTTGATATCCCGAGGCGTTCTTCATGTCGTTGATGGTGATCTGGAACTGATATTCATACGTGTTATTGGGGCTGCGTGCGACGCCGAAATCGGTGACGTTGCGCGCCAGCACGGCAGGCGCCGGCGATGGGCCGCTCGCGCTGTAGGTCCCCCAAGTCGTGACGTACTCGTTCACCGTCTTGCCGACCGGATCGTACGAGATGATATGCACGTTGTAGGTGAGCGTCGGCACTCCGCCCGGCGACGGTATGACGGCCGGGTTCAGGGTCGTGACGCGGAAGAAGGCGATGGCCGGCGTCGACGTCGCGCTGGGGAACGGCGTCGGCAGGATCGGGAAGCTCGCGCTGCCCGGAAAATCGATTGCGTTCTGATCGACGCTCGCCTGGCTGAGCGAGCTGTTGATCTTGCCCATGGCCAGACGCGCCTCTTGCTCGTTGGACATGTTCTCGCTCGTGAGCGTGTGATGCGCGTAGGCGCGCGTGAAGAGCGCGGTCGCCATCCCCAAAACGAGGAACAGCACGCCGAGCGAGATCATCAGCTCCGCTATCGATATGCCGCGGGTCGTACGCTTCATCGTCATCACCTTAGACCGGGATCGGCGTGGCGGTCGGGACCGCGGTCGGCGTCGGCGATGCGGTCGGTGACGGCGTGGCGGTCGGCGACGGCGTGGCGGTCGGCGATGGCGTCGGCGACGGCGAGGCGGTCGGTGACGGCGTAGCGGTCGGCGACGGCGTAGCGGTCGGCGAGGCGGTCGGTGACGGCGTGGCGGTCGGTGACGGCGTGGCGGTCGGTGACGGCGTCGGCGTGGGCGTCGGGGCCAGGGTCGGTGACGGCGGCGGCGTGGCCAGCGTCAGCATGCTCGGCACCTGGTGGGTGAACGAGTGCAATTCGTATTCGTCGGTGCGCCCAGCGATCGTGTTGCGCACCCAGATGGTGATCGTCGAACTATCCAGAGCGGGACGCTCTGGAACCATTGGTATTGCACGTTCTGCATCACCGCGGGTTCCAAGGCGCAGGCGGGGGGCGTGTGCCACGTGCCGCCCATGGTCGGGCCGGCGTCATTGACTGGCGTCATCGGCTGCCCGCACGCATCTTTGGGAGTGTCCGGATATGCGCCCTTCGCCCACAGATTCGGATCGCCGTGCATCACGGCGAAGAGATAATTCGAGGCGGAGATGTTCTGCGTGCGTTGAGAGGCCTTGCTCTCGCCCCACGACGTTGCGATCATGTTCTCGGCGACGAAGACGAAAATGGCGACGAGCAACACGAGCGCGACGAGCACTTCGATGAGTGACACGCCGCGACGGGTCGCGCCTACCGACTTCTGCCGTTTACCATGCATCCAAACACACCATCCGCTCAAGCGATTTTGACGGCGTCCCCCACTGGTCAGTGATAAGACTCACACTTCGGTGCTCGCATTACCTTGCGCCGTCCCCTGATGCAGGACGTTTGAGCAAAGTGTGACGTAGCGCACTAGGCCGCTTAAGCGGCAAAAAAGCGCCGCGGCTGTTCAGCCGCGGCGCTTGCCTGCTGTCGGCGCGGTCACTGACCGCAGGTCGTACCGGTCGAATCCTCGGTGCACAGCGCCAGCACGATGTAATCCGTGGTCGTGGGCGTGTACGGCGGTGGTTTGCTGGCGAGCCGCGGATCGTAGACGCCGTTGGTCTCGAAGCCGGTCACCGAGCTGCCAAGCGTGCCGCGCTTGCCGCGCACATTCTCGATCAAGCTGCCCCGCAGCGTGAGAACGCCGGTGCCGCCGGTGCAGGTCGGCGCGGCGGAGCAGCCCTTGTTATAGAAGGTGCCGTCGTTGCAGACCGCCGTGCACTCGCCGTAGTAGCCGGTGAACATGGCGCCGTCGATCTCGATATTGCCGTTGACCGCGTCGTTGAGGATGATGTCGTTCGCCCAGTACGCGAGGATGTCGGTGCTGGACAGCGACGTGTCCGCATAGGTGACCGATCCCAGCATCGTGATGGTGGGATTGGGCAAGCCCTTGCCGTCCGGAACGCCTAACGTGTATTGCCCGCGGAACGACGAGCCCGCGGCGATGGTCATCGCGCCCGTCGAGAAGATCGCGCCGTTGGGGCCGCTCGTCCCGGGCGCCTGCTGGCCGCTGGGCACGCCGGTATACGACGCGACGAGCGCGCCCGCGCAGCTCGCGCCGGTCCACTTCGTGACCGTCGTCGTGTTGGCGGCGAGGTTGATGTTGACGCACTGGGTGCCTGAGGTCATCACCAGCTTCAAGGTCTCTGTGTTCGCCGCGAGGCTGCCGGTCGAGGTCACGGTCACCGTGCCCGAGATGAACAAGCCCGTCGTGATCGCGCCGCCGCCGCCGGCGACCGCCTTGTCGTTGATGTAGAGACCTGCCGCGCCGGGGATCGCCGGTGGCGACGACGGTTGCGGATTGCCGACAAGCGCGGCGTATTCCACCGACAGGTTATCGTTGGTGGTCGGCAGCGTCAGCGGCGAGGTGACGGTCTTCCAGTTGCCCTGATTGGAGATGACGCTGTCCCATTGGGCATTGGTCGACGGCGCGCCGGGCACCCAGGTGGTGGTGCCGGCGTTGATCACCTGGTCGTTGAAGATCGGCGGCTGGCCGGTCGTATACGCGATGCGCATCGGGCCACCGCTGTAGACGGGACCGTTGAACGACTCGCCGGAGGCGTAGAACACCGCGCCGCCGACGTTGGTGAACTCGCTGATGGTGAACATGTTGAAAGCGGAGAAGGGCTGCTTCTCGAGCAGTGCGTCCACTTTGCGCGTCGAGGCGCCGGCGGTGCCGGTCGAATGCACGATGTAGAACGGCAGGACGCTGCTCCACTTCTGGGTGTCGACATAGGATGAATACGCGACGGTCTTGCCGTCGTCGTCGGTGTAGGACGCGCTTTGCGGCCCGGGGGTAGAGCCAGGCGCGGCGCCCGCGTCGTTGAGCTCGAATTGATACTGCATCTCCTCGACGCCCGCGTAGGCGGCGCGTTGGGCCGAATTGCTGTTGCCATGCAAGCCCGTGAGCTTGAGCTCGTTGACCACATTGGTCATCAGCGCACCGATGAGGATCATGAACACCGCGGTCATGAGCAGAACCGTGACGAGGGCCATGCCTCGCTGCGGGCTCTTCGCGATCGGGTGGTTATCAGGTTTCATGGCTCGCTCCTAGTTCATCAGATGGACGTTGTCGACCAAGGTGTAAGGCGCTTCGGCCTGCGTCGGATTGTTGATATTGTTGACCGTGATCTGGAACTGGTACTCGAACGGGCTGATCTGCATGACGCCGAAATTCGTGACGTTGTCCGCGAGGACGGTCGGCGCCGGCGACGCCATGCCGGTCTTGTACGTCGGGTTGTAATCCATGGTGTACTCGTTGACGACTTTGTTGACCGCGTCATACGAGATGATGTGGACCTTGTAGGCCGGGTTCGGCGCCAAGGTGGAGCCCGTCGGGATGGCCGCCGGGTTGAGCGTCGCGACGCGGAAGAACGTGATCGCGGGAGACGACGTCGCCTGCGGCACTACGCTGAGGACCGCGGGCGCGGGCGTGCCGCTCGTGTCGTTGGTGTTGGCATCCACCGACGCCTGGCTGAGCGACGCGTTCACGCGGGCCATAGCGACGCGTGCGGCCTGCTCGTTCGTCATGTTCTCGGTCGTCAAGGCCACGTGCGTGAAGGCCTGCTTGAACAGCACGGTCGCAAGGCCTAGCACGAGCAGCAGGATCCCGAATGATATGAGCAGTTCGGGGATCGTCATGCCGCGCTTCGTGGTCGTACGCATCGTCATCCCTCGATCAGATCGGCAGCGGCGTAGCGGTCGGCGACGGCGTCGGCGACGGTGATGGCGTCTTCGTCGGCGTAGCGGTCGGCGACGGCGACGGCGTGTGGGACGGCGTGGCGGTCGGCGACGGCGTCGCGGTGTGCGGCGGGGTCGCGGTCGGCGTCGGCGTGTGCGTCGGCGTGGCCGTGGGTGACGGCTTCGGCGTCGGCGTCGGCGTCGCGGTCGGCGACGGCGGCGGTGTGGCCAGCGTCAATTGTGTCGGCGTCTGATGGGTGAAACCCCGTAGCTCGTATCTGATCGATGCGGCCACCGACGGTGCTCTTGACCCAGACCGTCAGATTGGCGCTGTTCTGAACCGGCACCGTCTCATTCCATTGATACTGCACGTTGGAGACTTCCGGCGGCGCCAGGTTGCAATTCGGCGCCGTGTGCCATACGCCGGCGCTCTTCGGGCCTGCATCGGTGACAGGGACGAGCGGGTTGCCGCATGCGTCAACCGGGGTATCCGGGTAGCCGGCCCACAGGTTCTTGTCGCCTGACACGAGCGCCATGAAATAGTTCGCGGCGGAGACGTTCATCGAGCGCTGCGATGACTTCGACTCGGCCCAGCTGGACGCGATCATGTTCTCAGCGACGAACGTGAAGACGAGCACGAGCAGCACGATCGCGACCAACACCTCGATGAGGGTCATGCCGCGGGTCTTCGTGTTCTTCTTCGTGCCGTTGTCGCTCATCTTCATCTCTTACCTTTATGAAACTGAGGGTGATCCTGCCAGCCTTGTCGGCGCGGAACCCCCTCTATAGATTCAATCGGGTATGCTTTCGCTGAACCTTCACCGCGGGTCCCTCCCGCGACGCGGTCAGAAGGCAGATGTGATGCGTGACACTCGGGGACGAAAGTCGTAGCACGTGAGCGCGCTACGTGTGGCCGTACCCGCCCATTCCGCCGGAGCTCGGCGCAGGTGTGACGACGGGCACAGGGGCCGAAACATCGGTCGACGAGCCTGGTTGACCGCTCCCGCCGAAATGCGAGACCGCGCGGATCTTGTAGTTGGTGACATAGAGCGCGCGCGTGATCGCTCGTATGTCTTCAAGCAGCGCTGTCGCCTTGGGGTCGCTCGGACAGGTGAGCTCGGGCGACGTTTCCGCGCCGAGCGACACGACGACGGGTGTCACCGCCGCTGCACCGGCCGCACAACTCGACGAGGGAAGCTTCGACAGCGGCGCGGCCGCTGCAAGATCGAGGAAGAGGGCGTGCGTGAGGTCGGCCGAGAGCTGCCGCTGGCCCTTGCCGGCGCCGTCGACGCCGCCGCCGCCGTCCGGCGCGATCACGATGCGATATCCGGCGAGATCCGCGCTCCCGCTATTGAAGATCATGGCCGCCCCAGCAGGGACGGGGAGCGGCGTGACCGCGTTCGCGGGTGGCGGGGTGGCGTTCTCGGCGAACGCGCCGGCCGGCACGATAAGGATACAGACGATCAGGATGAGGCGCATGTGGTTCTCGCAATGGGCAGGGTAGGATTCGAACCTACGTAGCGCTGAGCGCGGCAGATTTACAGTCTGCTACCATTAACCACTCGGTCACCTGCCCGATTCGCGGAAGCGTCTTTGGCCGTGCCTTTGTCTGATGATTTTTGCACCGACGATGGCCACAGGACCTGCTTGGTTTTGCGCTGCGTGAAACCAAGACCCGCTTTTGGGCGGGGCTGCCCTGGGAGGTAAAACAACTTTCGATAACCTACGAGCGATCATGATGGAAGCTCGGACCGGTTTTTCTGGACGCTGGCCGACCGTGTTTATGCGGCTGCACTTTTCGTGAGCGCCGCTTTGCTCTTTCTGGTTCAGCCGATGTTCGCGAAAGCGCTCCTGCCGCTCTTGGGAGGCGCACCAGCTGTCTGGAACACCTGCGTTGTGTTCTACGAACTCATGCTGCTGGCCGGCTATCTGTACGCATTCTACCTTCAGCGCCGGGCGACGCTGACCGTTCAGGTCGTCATGCATCTCGCACTGGTGCTGCTGGTGCTCTTGTTCCTGCCGCCGCGCATCCACACGTTCTTGCCGCCGCCGTCGAGCACGACCGCTGTGCCCTGGCTCTTGGCCATGTTGCTCGTGTCCCTCGGCATGCCCCTGGTCATCCTCAGCGCGACGAGCCCTCTGTTGCAAAGCTGGTTCGCTGCCACGACGCAGCGGCGCGCGCACGACTCTACTTCCTGTACGCCGCAAGCAACGCGGGGAGTCTGTTAGGCCTGCTCTGCTACCCGTTCTTGCTCGAACCTCTGTTAGGGCTGCGCTTTCAAAGCTTCGTCTGGACCGTGGGCTACTGCATCCTCATCGTATGCCCCGGCGCGGCCGCGTCCGTCGTGTACCGTTCGACACGCGGAAGTTCATCTGATCCCGTCGACGTCGCGCGTACGGTCGAGCCCACCGAACAGGCGGCTGCTCTCATCGACACCATCAGCGTGAAACGAAAGGCCCGATGGCTCGTCCTCGCATTCATCCCCTCAAGCCTCATGTTGAGCGTGACGACCTACCTGTCCACGGCCATAGCGCCGATCCCCCTGCTCTGGGTCGTGCCCTTGGCCCTGTATCTGCTGACTTTTGTGATCGCCTTTTCGGGGGACAGCGAACCGCGCCTCAGGCTATTGCGCCGGATCGGCCCATCCGTCGTGTTGTTGCTGATCGTCGTGATGGCGTTGCAAGTCGTCTGGGCGCCACTGGTCCTGTTCTTGATCCATCTCACGGCCTTCTTCGTCGTCGCTTTGACATGCCACAGCCTGCTCGCAGAGGACCGACCGCCGAAAGCCGATCTGACCGAGTTCTATCTTTGGCTCCCCTTGGGAGGAGCCGCAGGCAGGTCTTCACGGCCATATCGCTCCCCTCGTCTTCACGAGCGGCGTCGAGTACCCGCTCGTCCTCGTGCTAGCGGCCTTCTTTCGCGGTCCTTCCGTGTGCACATTCGTCTGCGTCTTTGGGATTTTGAATTGCCGCTGTTGGTCGGCGCGGCTCTTGCCGTCTTCATATCGCTTGAGGCGCGCTACGCTCCACAGCCTTGGGGCTCAAGGTCGCGTTGGCTTTCGTCGTCGCCGCCTTGTGCGCGATCGTCGTTTTCAGGCGGCCCATGGGCTTTGCGGTGTGCACCGCGGCGCTGTTGCTCTGCAGCGTCCTCTACGCCACGACGATAGAGAACAGATTGTTCGTCGAACGGAACTTCTTCGGCATCAACACGGTGATGGCGTTGGGGCCTTATCATGTCCTCTTCCACGGACAGACGAATCACGGCATTGAGAACATGCGGCCGGCGGAGCGCCGACCTCCGCTTGCGTACTACGAGCGCAGCGGGCCGCTTGGGCAGATCTTCGATTCGCTTCGCCCGGCGTTGTCCAATGGCTCGATTGCGGTGATCGGCCTAGGATCCGGGTCAGTTCTGTGCTACCGTACGCCAGGACAGCGCTGGACCATCTACGAGATCGACCCCGGAGTCGATCGCATCGCACGCGACCGGCGTCTCTTCAGATTCATCAGCGATTGCGCTCCGGAGACGCCGACCGTCCTCGGCGACGCACGACTGTCGCTGCAACAATCGAGCGATAACACCTACGCTCTGATGATTCTCGATGCGTACAGCGCCGACTACGTCCCCGTTCACCTCATCACGGCTGAAGCGTTGGCATTATACGTCCGCAAGATGACCGGACATGGCATCCTCGCATTCCACACTTCGAGCTTTTGGATCGACCTCACACCGGTCCTTTCATCGCTCGCTGAGAACGCCGGTTTGGTGTGCTACGCAGAGCACGACAGGGTTCTCACCATCGATGAGATGAGGAGGGGAAAGTTCGCTTCGACATGGATGGTGATGGCTCACCACCCGTCGGACCTGGGCGCGTTGATCCAAAACCCTCGCTGGCGCGCGTGCGATCCCACGACATTCCGGCTGTGGACCGATGATTATTCAAGTCTCGTGACAGTGATACCAGTCCATTTTTCGATCGGACCGCAGTTCTAGAAGCGGTAGTTGAAATAGTCGACCCCTAGCGCGACGTTGCCGTAGAGGCTCGTGCACACGTCGTTGTCCTTGGCGTAATCCTCGCGCGCACCGCGGAAGACGAAGCCCCAATTCGGCCTGCTGCCGTCAAGCCACGCCCGGACCGCGTCTGTCACGTCGATGCTGAACGTCGTGCTGTTGACGATGTGCACGCTGGGATTGCTCACGTTCACGTGCGCGCCCGTCGGGAAGACTTGGTACGAATCACCGGGGATGAGGTCCTTGGCGCCGGTCCAGTCGCCGATGCCGTACATCATCTCGGTGGCGCACGTCGCCGGCGTGCCCACGGCCGCCCAGCTCTTCGTGGTCGTGAAGGTGAGCACGGCCTTCCACAGCTTCTTGCCCGCAAGCGGCGCTAGGTCGAACTTGACCGCGCTGCGATAGGCATGATCGATCTTCTCGTAGCAGGGGAACGGATCGGTGCCGGGATCCCAGCTGTTGACGTAGCCGACGAGCAGGTTGCCTGACACGTAGTCGAGCTCGTGGCCGCCCAGACCGCCAGTGTAGAAGCAGTACGTGGCGGTGCTGTAGTAGTGGCTGAAGTGATACACATACTTGAGCGCTGAGATCGGCAGATTCGTGTGCACGTGGGTGACCAGGCCGATAGTAGGTGTGCAGGTCGAATTGCTATCGGCGGATTCGGTGCTTCCCTTGTAGGCGCGCACCACGTAGCACAGGCTCTTCGCATCCGCCGCTTTGACGCTGAGCGCCTTGCCGGTCATGCCCGATTGTTTGTCGACCAGCGTGTGCGTCGAACCGTTCAGCTGATAGATGTGGAAGCCGTCGACGCTGCCCGCATCCGGATAATCCCACACGAGGATGAGATCGCCGTCCTTGAGGGCCGCGCCGCAGATGAGCGCGCCGAACAACGGCGCGACGTGGTCGCCGCAGACTGCCGGGTCTGTGGTCGCCTTGAGGTTCGTCGGCGGTGCCGGCCCCGCCGGGACCGGCGTCGGCACAGGACCGCAGGTCACGCTGAAGTTGACCTTGTTGCTGTAGACGTCGGGCTGTCCGGCGGAGATGCCGTGCACCCAGATCTGGTCGAAGGTGGAGCCCGACGTCGTCGCGGCGACGGATATGCTGTCGCTCACGGAGACGCTGCCGCCTGCCGGCATCGTGAAGGGGCCTTTGTCGACGACTTGCTGCACGCCGTTGAGATAGCGGTTGAAAGCGACCGTGAATTTCGTGCCAGCGGCGCCGGCGACCGAGCCGTTGAAGCTCATCGTCGTCGGGCAGGGACCGCTGTACGATGTCGATGGGCTGGCGAGCGTCGCGCTCGAGATGTTCGCCGCAGCCGGCGTCGCGACGCCGGAGACGAGCAAGACCAAAGCCGACAGAGCGATCGCGACTCTCAACGACATGAATAGCCCTTTCGTCAAAAGGAACCGGCTGTCCCGAGGGTGCGCGCTCGGCCACAAAGGCCGCGCGCTTCTTCTTCTATATAACGGGCGCTGAGGCGCAGATGTTACCGCTGCACCGAAAAAGCCCGGAAGCGCCCCGCGTGGGCCTATTCGTGGCGCAAGGCCTCAATCGGGTTGAGCAGCGACGCGCGCCGAGCCGGATAGAATCCGAACAGAATGCCGATCAGCGCTGCGAAGACGAATGAGAGCACTACCGATTCCGGGGCGACGATCACGGTCCAACCGGCCAGCTTCGAGGTGATGACGGACGCCGCAATCCCGAGTGCGACGCCGATGAGGCCGCCGGCGCAGGCCAGGGTGATCGCTTCGACAAGGAACTGCATGAGCACGTCGCGCGTGCGCGCGCCGATCGACATGCGGATGCCGATCTCGCGCGTCCGTTCGGTCACGGAGACGAGCATGATGTTCATGATGCCGATGCCGCCCACGATGAGCGACACGGCCGCGACTCCGGCAAGCAGCAATGATTGGATACCAGCAGTCGCGCTTGCCGCCGCCTGGACGTCGGCGATGTTGCGCACTGAGAAGTCGTCGGGCTGGTTCGGCGTGAGGCGATGGTTGAGCCGCAGCAACCCTGCGACCGAACTGACGACGCTCGCTACGGCATCCGGCGAGCTCGCCGAGATCGTGATCGAGGAAAGATACTGATTGCCGTTGATCCGCAGCTGCATCGAGGTGAGCGGTATGACGACTTGGTCGTCTTGGTCGCGGCCAAATCCGCTCTGGCCTTTAGGTGCAAGTACGCCGATGACCGTGAAGGGCGCGCCCTTGATGGTGATCATGCTGCCGACTGCGTCCCCGGCCGGGAAGAGGTTCAACGCGACCGTGTTGCCGAGCACGGCCGATTTCGCCGCGCTCTTCATATCGTCATTAGTGAAGAATTGACCCTGTGCGACGGTCCAGTTCTGGACCTGCAGCCATGCGGGCGAGGTGCCTAGGATCGATGTCGCCCAATTGTTGCCCCCGGCAACCACTTGTCCGTTGTCGTTGGACTGCGGGGCAACGCCTGCGATCCCCGGGATTTGGGCGATCGCGGTCGCGTCCTGCGGCTTGAGCGAGGTCCGCGCCCCTGCGCCGAGATTGACGCCGCCTGTGATGACGCTACCTGGAACCACGATGATCAGATTGCTGCCCAGGCGCGCGAGCTGCGCTGCGACCGCCGCGCTCGCTCCATTGCCGATCGCCATCGACGTGATCACCGCCCCGACGCCGATGATGATACCGAGCATGGTGAGCAGGGAACGGAATGCGTTGCGCACGAGCGCCTGCCATGCGACGCGGACAAGAGCGGTGAAATTCATGCCGTCACCTGCGAATGAGCGAGGGTCGCGCCGTCCTCGATCACCAGGCCGTCGCGGAACAGAACGGTTCGTCGTGTCCAGGTCGCGACATCAGGCTCGTGCGTGACCATGACGATCGTGATGCCCCGATCGTCGTTGAGAGTTCGGAATACCGATAGTATCTCTTTCGTGCTGCGGCTGTCGAGGTTGCCTGTGGGTTCGTCCGCCAGGATGAGCGCGGGGTCGTTCACGAGAGCGCGCGCGATCGCGACGCGCTGCTGCTGGCCGCCCGAGAGTTCGCTCGGATTGTGGTCGGCCCGGTCGGCGAGCCCGACCATTTCGAGAGCCTGACGCGCGCGGGCCTGGCGCTCTTCGCCGGGCACGCCTGCATAGAGCAGCGGCAGCTCGATATTTTCGAGCGCCGTCGTGCGCGCCAGCAGGTTAAACCCCTGGAACACGAACCCCAGTCGCTTGTTGCGGATCGCCGCGAGCTGATCGCTCGACATGCGCGAGACGTTCTCGCCTTCCAGATAATATTCGCCCGACGTCGGCCGATCAAGGCAGCCGATGAGGTTCATGAAGGTGGATTTTCCCGACCCAGAGGCGCCCATGATGGCGACGAACTCGCCACGTTCGACCCGCAGCGTCACGCCATTGACCGCGGCGACGTCCATCGCGCCGACATGATAGAGCTTGTGCAGATCGCGGACGTCGATGACCGGCACCGTCGCGCCAGGCGCTGCGGTCTGGTTCATCGGCCGCCCGCAAGTGGATTGTTCGTGGCGCCCGCGCGCGCTTGGAGCTGGCCCGTGATCACGCGGTCGCCTTCCTTGAGGCTGCCGCTGCGGACCTCGAAGTTCTGGCCGTCGGACATGCCGATGATGATCTGCACGGGCTGCGGCTTCTTGCTCGCGCTCAACGTCCACACCACAGCGCGCGAACCGGGAGCGCCCGCGAGCGGCGGCGGCGTCGCCGAGGTGGTCGGCACCGCGGGGCCGCCTGCCCCGGCCGACGTGCCGCCAGCCGAGGTTGAGCCGACGCGCGGCTTATACAGCAGCGCGGCGATCGGCACGGCGAGGACGTTGGTGCGCGTGGAGACGGCGATCGTCACGCTCGCGGTCATGCCCGGTTTGAGGCGCGCGGAAGTCGTCATGGATGACGACGACGGCGTCATAGGTGACGACGTTGGCGATAGTCGTGGGATTGACGCGGACCTGCGAGACGGTGCCTTTGAAGATCGTGTTCGGATATGCCGGTACCGCAAGTCGTCGCGCTCTGGCCCTTACGCAGAGCGCCGACGTCGGCCTCGTTGACCGACGCGTCGACCTGCATGTCTTTGAGAGTCGACGCGATGACGAACAGCGTCGGCGTCTGAAACGATGCGGCGACGGTCTGTCCGATGCTCACACCACGGGAGACGACAATGCCGTCGATCGGACTCGTGATCGTCGCGCGATTGAGGTTGTATGTGCTTTGCTGCAGCGCCGCCATCGCGGACCCGACCTGCGCCTGCGAGGCGGCCGACTGATCTCGCGATGCGTTCGTCTGCGCTTTTGCCTCGTTGACGGCCATAGCCGCGGCATTGACATCAGCCTGTGCGGCTCTTGTGGCCGAGGCATCGGTATCCAACTGGTTTTGGGCGATGTACCCCTGCGCGATGAGGGTGTGATCGCGCTGCAGCGTCGTCTGCGCCAGGTTGAGCGCCGCCTGCGCTTTTTGATAGTTCGCCTGCGCGCTCGACACCGAGGCCTGCATCTGCATGATCGTCGCTTGCGAGGCGGATGCGTTGGCTTGCGCTTGGCTCACTGCGGCCTGCGACTGCGTCTCGGCCGCCTGGAAGCTGGTCGGGTCGATCGTGGCAAGGACCTGGCCCTTGTGCACGATCGAGTTGTAGTCGACATACAGATTGTTGATCGTGCCCGAGATCTGAGTGCCGACCTGGACCTCGTTGACCGGGTTCACGGTACCCGTCTCTATGATAGTCGCATCGATGTTGGTCCGCGTGACGGGCGCCGTGACATACCGCGGCGTCGCGTGCCCCGCGGTGAGCGCTCTGATGCCGAAAAACGCGATGAGCCCCACGACGAGGACGACGGCCGCGATGATGATGATGCGTTTCATGAAATGTGATGTACCCTTGTGAAGTCGATGGCGTCGAGCCGGCGCAAACCTTCAAGCAGCTTGCTGCGTTCGGACGGGCGTAGCCGGCGCAGCGCGGCCGACAAGAGCCCTGCGTTGAGCGATGGGCGCAGCGCGGCGACGGTCCGCTGGCCCGCGGCCGTGAGTTCGAGCGCCGTGCGGCTGCGACCGAGCACGTGATAGCGCCTGCGCAGCAGCCCTTTGCGTTCTAATCCTGAAAGCGTGATCGAAGCGGTGCTGGCGGTGATCGCCATCTCGTGCGCCACCTGGCCGACCGAGGCGTGCGGCAATCCCGCCACGGCACGCAGCAGCAGCGCGCCGCGCACGGTGATGTCCGACCCGGCGATACGCCGGGCGAACGGAGCGCGGTACTTCTTATAGATGCGCGGCAGCAGCCGGCCGATCTCGCCGATCGGGTCCTCGCCGCCCTGAGTGACGTGCTTCTTCTTCATCGCTGCGTCCATTGTACCCAGTATACGCAGCGGCTATGTGCGGATGGTGTGAATACTTGATTAAAAAGCGCTTGAATCAAACACCAGGCTGGGAATCGCCCGAGAGCGCCAGCCTGGGAAACGCCTTAGACGCTCATGCGCGTGACGCCGCGGCGATCGCGGCGGTCACCATCTCGTTCTGCTCCTTTGGATCCTTCCAGCGCGCTTGCGCGGCCGGCGACAGCTGATCGATCGGGTCGAAATACAAGAACCACTGCCTCGGCTTGACGCTCGGCGCGCTGTACACGGCGATGCCGTTCTCACGGTCATAGTGGTCGTAGCTATGCAGATCGCGCTTGCCGCCGCCGCCGGGCGCATCGCACAGGAACGTCGGCGTGTTGAAGCCTGCGGTCGTGCCGCGCACGAACTTCTCGATGTCCACGGCGGTCTTGATGGTGGTGCGCAGATCCTCGACGCCCTTGACCATGTCGTGCATATAGACGTAGTACGCGTGCACGTTCATGTAGCCGAGCTGCTTGATGAGCTTGCGCATCGTGTGCGCGTCGTCGTTGACGCCGCGGATGAGGACGGATTGGTTGCGCACCATGATGCCGCGCTCGAAGAGCACCTGCATCGCCCGCTGCGTGATGTCGCTGATCTCGTTAGGGCTGTTGAAATGGGTGTGCAGCATGACGTCTTTGCCGAGCGCGCGGCCACGCTCGACGATCGCGGTGAGCGCGTCGGTCCATGCGGCATCGGTGAGGATCTTCATGGGCATGACCGCCGGGCCTTTGGTGGCGAAGCGCATGCGCCGCACGTTCGGGATGGCGAGCAATGCCTCGCCGATCTTCGTGAGGCTCTTGGCGGGCAATTGATAGGTGTCGCCGCCGGACACGACGATGTCCTGGAGCTCCGGCCGCGAGGCGATGTACTCGAACGCGCGCTCCCACATCTTGGGATCGGTGGCGAGCTGGGCTTTCTCCACGGTGTCGGTGTCGCCGCCGATCGCATACGAACGCGTGCAGAAGCGGCAATAGACCGGGCACGTGTTGAGCGGCAAGAACAGCGCCTTGTCGACGTAGCGATGCGTCAGGCCCGGCAGCGGGGAGTCTTCGAGCTCGTGCAGCGAATCGAGGCTCAGCCGCGGGTGGTCGGGCAGCAGCCGCGAGGCGAGCGGCAGGAACTGGGTGCGGATCGGATCCTTGTAGGGGTTCTTCCAATCGATCGACGCGATCATGTACGGCGAGATGCGGACCTGCATCGGCGCACGATGAAAGCCTTGGCGCACGTCTTTGAAGAACTCAGGTTCGACGAGGTCCTGGATGGTCGCCATCAGCTCGTCGGTCGATTTCACCGAGTGCTTGCTCTGCCACAGCCAGTCCAAGAACGTCTTCTCGTCGACGTCTTTGTAGGCGGGGATGTCGCGCCAGAACTCGCCCTGGCGGAACTGCATGTGCTCGAACGCCTCCGGCCCGGCAGGCGGCTTGAGCGCGTGGATCGGCTCGGGCGCGGCGGTGGTGTCGGTCTTCAGCATGATTTCCTTACATGTAGCGGTCGAATGTATTCGACCGTCAGCTCACGCGCGCCAGACGGCGCACGGGCTGGGCTTGCGCTGCGGCAAGCGCGATGCCACCGCGTTCGAAGGGCGTGGACAAGACGATCATCGTCTTGCTGCGGACGAGTCCGCGGATCTGCTTGAGGCGGGTGAGAAAATCGTCGAGATGGCCGGTCGAGCGCGTCATGACTTTGAGGAAGTAGGTCTCCTCGCCGGCGACGCTGTGCACTTCGCACACTTCGGGCAGCTGCTTGACGGCCTCAGTGAAGTCCTCATAGCCGGTGTCGGCCGAGGTGAAACAGCTGACGAACGCCGTCAGCCCGAGGCCGATGCGCTGGCCGTCGAGCTGCGCCGAGTAGCGGCGCACGAAGCCGCGCGCCTCGAGGCGTTTCACGCGATCGTGCACCGACGATGCTTTGAGCCCGACGATCTCGCCCAGTTCGGCGAACGTCGAGCGCGCGTTGTCCTGGAGCGCAGAGAGCAACTTCAGGTCGAGATCGTCGATTTCTGTATTTTCAATCATACCTATGGCCCACAGAGCGATGTTTATTAGGCGATATGACTATATCACAGAATAAATACGCTGTAAATCATGCTGTGCGGGACACGGAGCCGGCGGAGGGACTCGAACCCCCGACCAGCGGTTTACAAAACCGCTGCTCTACCAACTGAGCTACGCCGGCGCGGCCGAAGCGCTTCCTTTTGCGCGGATGGCCGGTCGCCCTCGGCGCCGAACGCAAGCGCGGATGTTCAACCTGGATCAAGCGGTGCCCATCGCCTCGCTCGTCATCGCATTTGCGACCGTCGTCTTCACCACGTACATGCTCTCGCGCCAAGTGCGCCAGATGGAGCACGAGCGCAACGCGCTCGCCATCCTCGAGGCGATCGACCGGCTCACCTCGACCGAGGTGGTGCAGGTGTTCGCTCAGCTGCGCGGCGTCGAGCAGCGCTACCCCACCGACAAAGACATCGCCGAACGCTTCTCCGGTTCCGCCGACGAGCACGCGCTCGATATGGTCGGCCAATTCGTCGAGACGATCGCCTGCCTCGCGCGCCGCGAGGTGCTCGACGTGACGCTGCTGTGCGATGCGGTCGGTTTCATGCTGCGCAGCCGCTGGGCGAGCATCGAGCCGTTCGTCACCCGGTGGCGGCGATACAACAAGAACGAGTTCTTATTCGAGAATTTCGAATGGCTGGCTCGTTACAGCGCGTGGTGGCGCGACATCCCCCGCCCCAAGGCGCAGAACTACGATCCACAGCAATTCGCCCGCACCGCGTCATAGGAGACACCATGCAGAGGTCCTTCGCCAACGCGCTCCTCGCTCTCGCCGCCATCAGCGTGCTCGCGGGCTGTGCAAAGAACCAGCAGTCCTCGAGCGCCCCGGCCAGCCCCGAAGCCGCGGCCACCGCATCCGGAGCCGGCACCGAAACCGCGACGGCTGGTGCGACCGCTACCGCCGCAGCAGGCGCCAGCGGAGCCCCGACCAGTGCAGCCGCCACAGGTTCTGCGCAGTCTTCGTCGAGCACCACGATCGTCGTGGTCAGCTTCAGCGACACCGCCGGCATCTTCGCCGAGCAGATCATCAACGACGAGGCGCGGCTCGGTGTCTTCGATACCACCTCCGGACCGTTCCAACCTGAAGCGTCGATCAAGCGCGGCGAATTCGTGCGCTGGATGGTCAAAGCGAACAACGCATACTATCAAGACGATGCGAGCAAACAGATCCGGCCGGCCGAGGGGAACGAGCAGACCTTCGTCGACGTGCCGGCGTCGAACCCCGACTACAAGTACATCCAGGCGCTTGCCAATGCCGGCCTCGTCGTCGGCGTCGACGCGACCCACTTCGCACCGGACGACGACCTCACGCGCGAGCAGATGATCGCCATCAAAGCCGGCCTCGACCTAGGCGGCGACCCGCACAAGAACACGAATCTCTCGGATGTGAAGACCGCCTACCCGTTCACGGATGACGACCAGATCAGCAAGCGCTATTATGACGCGATCTACGGCGACTATTTCGACGGCTCGAAGAACATCCCGCGCGTCTTCGGCGCCATCAAGACCTTCCATCCGCAGAAGCCGGTGACGCGCGCCGAGGCGGCGCTCACGCTGGACAAGATCGGCAACTATAGCCCGATCACCGCGGAACAGGCGTTGCCGCAACCGACACCCTCAGGGCAATAAGAGAAAAGCGGTCGACGAGACGTCGACCGCTTCAGCGTCGAGATCGGTTCGAGCTAGTAGAGCTCGACTTCGCTCAGGTTCTTCTCGATCTTGCGCTTGACGCGCTGCAGCGCGTTGTCGATCGACTTCACGTGTCGATTGAGATCGCGCGCCATCTCCTGGTACGACTTGCCCTCGAGATAGCTCAGCAGCACCTGCGACTCGAGATCGCTCAGGTTCTCCTGGATGCGCTCTTTGATGTCTTCCGAAACTTCCTGGTTGATGACCAGCTCTTCGGGATCCGACATCTTCGCGCTCGCCATGACGTCGAGCAGCGTGCGCTCGCTATCCTCGTCGTAGATCGGCTTGTTGAGCGAGATGTACTGGTTGAGCGGGATGTGCTTCTGCCGCGTGGCCGTCTTGATGGCCGTGATGATCTGCCGCGTGATGCACAGCTCGGCGAAGGCGCGGAACGACGACAGCTTGTCCGCCCGGAAGTCGCGCACGGCCTTATAGAGGCCGATCATGCCTTCCTGGATGATGTCTTCGCGGTCTGCGCCGATGAGGAAGTAGCTTTTCGCCTTGATGCGGACGAAGTTCTTATACTTGTTGAGCAGGAATTCCATGGCGAGATTGTCGCCACACTTCGCTGCGTTGACGAGTTCTTCGTCGGCTCGCTCGCTGTAGTCCAAGGTCTCTTCTGTCTGATGAAGTGCCGCCAAGTTGTGGGTGAACCCCCGATCCTAATCTGTGAACATTATGCCTGCGTTATGCCCCTACCGATTATAGGGGGAGGCACCTCTTTCGTCAAGGATTCATTAGGTTTTATGAGGCTTTGCGCTCGTGCCGGATTTCACAAGCTCGTCGCGCTGGCGGACCACTTCATAGAGCACGACCGCACCTGCGACGGCCGCGTTCAGGGATGCGACTTTTCCCCGCATGGGGATCGAGACCAGGTGATCGCAGTGCTCGGAGACCAGGCGCGACAAGCCTTTGCCCTCGGCGCCGACCACCAAAGTGGTCTTGCCCCTGAAATCGACCCCCGTGTAGGCGACCGAGCCTGGCCCTGCGGCGAGGCCGGTAACCCATTGGCCGTCTTCTTTGAGGTCTTTCAGGGCCCTCACCAAATTCGGGACGCGGCAGACGGCCAAGTGGGAGGCTGCTCCGGCGGCTGCACGGCGGGTCGACGCCGTGACGCCCGCGCTGCGCCGGTCGGGGATTATCATCGCGTGGGCCCCGGCGCTTTCGGAAGCTCGCATCAGCGAGCCGAGATTCTGCGGATCTTCTATGTGGTCGGCGACGACGACGAGCGCATCCGCGGTCGCCGCGAGCCGGCGACGCGTCTCCGGCCAATCGGCATAGCCGAACTCCGGCAGCGTGGCCGCGACGTGCTGATGGCGCGCGGCGCCGAAGCGCCGGAACCACGCCTCAGGCTCGATGCGCACCGGGATGCCGCGGCGCTTGCTCGCTTCGACGATTTCTTTGAGGGCGGCGTCATGCTCGCGATGGCGTGCGATAGTGACGGCGCGCAGCGCTTCGCCGCCGGCGAGCGCTTCCGACACCGGATGGATGCCGACGATCGTCTCCTCATCGGCCGCCATCGACGCTCCACTCCGAGCCTTTAGCGGTGTCTTTGACCGCCACGCCAGCGCGCGCGAGCGCGTCGCGCAACTCGTCGGACTTCGCCCAGTCCTTTGCCGTGCGCGCTGCGGTCCGCCGCGCGACGACCCGCTCGACCAGCGCGGCGTCGCCGGCGACATCTTCACCTGCGGCAGCGACGAGCGCGGCGCGGTCCGCTGCGCTGAGGTGCAGCTCGGCAGCAGGCTGGGCCACCCCGGCGCTCTGCGCGTCCGGCGGCAGACCCAGGATGCGCAGGCATCGTTCGACCGCGACGGTATCAGCGCGCCCCGACTTGACGTACGTCTGCAGCCAGCCGACCGCCCCCGCGGTGTTGAGGTCGTTGTCGAGGTGCTCGCCGAACTCGGCGGGCACGGCGGCGCGCTCGACGTCGGTCGGCCGCTCCATCGAGTTCTTGAGCGCGGCGAGGTCGGCATATAATCCGCGCAGACCTTTTGCCGCCGCGTCGATCGACTCGGCGGTGAAGTTCGTCGGCTTGCGATAGCCGGTCTGCAAGAACAGGTAGCGGATGACCGCCGCCGGGTAGCGGTCGAGCATCTGCGACAGCGGCGTGAAGTTGCCGAGCGATTTGCTCATCTTCTGTCCGTCGACGTTGAGCAATCCGGCGTGGACCCAATACACCGCCATGGGATGCTTGCCGGTGAAACTCTCCGTCTGCGCGACCTCGTTCTCATGATGCGGGAAGATGAGGTCGGCGGCGCCGCCGTGGATGTCGATCTGATCGCCGAGAAAGCGCCGCGACATCGCCGAGCACTCGATGTGCCAGCCGGGTCTGCCCGGACCCCATGGGCTGGGCCAAGTCGGCTCGCCCGGTTTCGCCTTCTTCCACAGCGCGAAGTCGAGCCGGCCGCGCTTCTCCTCGCGCACCGCCATGCGCACGCCCGCGCGCAGCTCGTCGATGCTCTGATGGCTCAGCTCGCCGTAGCGGGGAAACACGCCTTCGTCCACCGCGAAATAGACGCCGTCGCCGGATTCGTAGGCGGCGCCCTTGCCGACCAGCCCCGCGATGATCTCTATAATGGAAGACATCTCGTGCGTGGCACGTGGTTCGACGTCCGGGGGCGTGAGGCCGAGCCGCTTAGCGCAGGCCTCATAGTCCGCGAGGTAGCGGTCCACGATCGCGTCCCAGGACACTCCCTCTTGGGCGGCACGGTCGATGATGCGGTCGTCGATGTCGGTGACGTTCTGCACGTAGGTGACGACGTAACCACGCTCGCTAAGCCAGCGCCGCAGCACGTCGAAGGTGAGAAAGGTTCGCGCGTGACCGAGATGCGGGAAGAAACTCGGCGTCATGCCGCAGACGTACATCGTCACGCGGCCCGGGTGCAGCGGCCGGAACTCTTCGAGCGCGCTGGTCCGGCTGTTATAGAGTCTTAGTGCCATCCGGCTCTTCGGACTGACGCAAGCGCGCCTCGAGCGCTTCGACGCGCTGCTGCAGCCGCACGATCGCATCGCCCTCCGGATCCGGCATATCGACGCGCGGCAGGACCGGCTCGACGTGTTTGCCGTCCTGGAAGATGATGTGGCCCGGCACGCCGACGACGGTGCAGTTCGGCGGCACCGATTTCACCACGACGGCGCCCGCTGCGATCTTCGAGCCCGCGCCCGACGACGATCGCGCCGATGATGCCGGCGCCCGCGCCGACCACGACGTTGTTCTCGAGGGTCGGATGCCGCTTGCCGCGCTGCAGCGACGTGCCGCCAAGGGTCACGCCTTGATACAGCGTGCAGTTGCGGCCGATCTCCGCCGTCTCGCCGATGACGACGCCGGTGCCGTGATCGATGAAGAGCCCGCTGCCGATCTCCGCGCCCGGGTGGATCTCGATGCCGGTGAGAAAACGCGACCAATTCGAGAGGACGCGCGGCAGCACGGGCACGTGCATGAGATAGAGCGGATGGATGACCAGCCGATGCCAGAACAGCGCATGGAAGCCGGGGTACGCGAGTAGCACCTCGAGCCCGTTGCGCGCCGCGGGGTCGCGCTCGAAGACCGCGCGCCAATCGAGGTGGATCTGCCGGAAAATCGAGTCTCGCTGCATGAGGGGTGTCCTGCTAAGGGGCTTCTGGAGTGCGCGCAGCGGGCGCGCGACCGGTCGGGTGGGCGCCGGTCAACAACAACAGCAGGACGAGGCGAGAGACATGATGACAATGGGTTCGCGCGTGAGGCAGGGCCGCCCTTCGGGTCACGCTTGGGAGAGCGCCGAGCGGATGCGTGAAGCCACCCGCGCCGGCCCGAGCAGCGGCAGCAGCAGCGGCAACTCGATGCCATGCTCCTCGCCCGTCACGGCGATGCGGATCGGGCGGAACAGCGCGCGTCCTTTGACGCCGTGTTTCGCGCCGAGCGCAGCGAGCGCTTCCTTTGATGCGGCCTTGGTCAACGCGCCGCGGTCGGCGGACGCCTCCGCAATCGTCGCAAGCTCTTCGACCAGCGCGCGCGCGACCGGACCGGCGAGCGCGTCCTTCGCGTCGGGCTCGATCGCCACATCGCTTGTGAGCAGCGCGGCGGCGAGCGCCGGCACCTGGCTCAGGATCTCCACGTGGTCGGTCAGCGCGTCTGCGAGCAGCGCCCGCCATTGCGGATCCTGCATATCCGCGCTCGCGGCGACGGTCGCGTCGCGGGCGGCCCACTGCGCGAACAGCGCGGCGCGCTCGTCACGTGGCAGCGAGCGCAGATAGTGCGCGTTGAACCAGCGCAGTTTGCCTTGGTCGAACACCGCCGGGCTCTTGCTGACCCGTTCGAGCGAGAAGTTCTCCGCTAGCTCGGAGAGGCTGAAGAACTCCCGGTCGTCGCCGGGCGACCAGCCGAGCAGCGCGAGATAGTTGATCATCGCGGCCGGCAGATAGCCTTGCTCGCGATACTCCGCGACCGACGTCGCGCCATGCCGCTTCGACAGCTTTTGATGGTCCGGCGCCAGGATCATCGACACGTGCGCGAAGAGCGGCAGCGGCAGCTCCAGCGCCTCATACAGCACGACCTGGCGCGGCGTGTTCGGCAGGTGTTCGTCGCCCCGGATCACGTGCGTGATCGCCATCTCGGCGTCATCCACGACCGCGGCGAAGTTGTACGCCGGACCGCCGTCGGACTTCATGATCACGAAATCGCCGATCGATCCCGCGGGGAAATGCACGGAGCCGCGCACCACGTCTTCGACGAAGATGTCGCGCTCGGGCATGAGAAACCGCACGGCCGGTTTGCGGCCTTGCGCGTCGAGCGCGGCGCGCTGTTCGCGCGTCAGGTCGCGGCACGTGCCCGCGTAGCGCGGCGTCACGCCGGCGCGCTCCGCCGCCGCTCGCTGCGCCTCGAGCTCTTCAAGCGTGCAGTAGCAGAGGTATGCCCGCTCGCTCTCCAGCAGTCGCGCTGCCGCAAGACCATAGCGGTCGGTCCGATCGGTCTGACGGTACGGCGCGTACGGACCGCCGACATCGGTGCCCTCGTCCCACGACAGGCCGAGCCAGCGCAGATCGTCTTGGATCACCCGCTCCGATTCGAGCGACGAGCGCGCGGCGTCCGTGTCCTCCGATCGAAGCACCAACGCGCCGCCATTGCGGCGCGCGAAGAGATAATTGAAGAGCGCGGTGCGCGCGCCGCCCACATGGAGCGATCCGGTGGGTGCGGGAGCGAACCGGACGCGGACGGGACCCGAGCTTCGCTCGGGCACGGTCGAGTAAACTCGACCGCTCCATTCCGGGTTGCGCTCGGACATCACAGGTCTTCCACAGTGGCGACTGCGTACGCGGCCATGCCGTCGCCGCTGCCGGTGAAACCGAGCCCCTCAGTGCGTTTCGCTTTGACGCTGCAGCGATCGAGGTCGACGCCGAGCACCCCCGCCAGCTTCGTGCGCATCGTTCCCAGATATGCAAGCAGCGCCGGCTGTTCGGCGACGATGGTGCAATCGACGTTGCCGACGCGGAAGCCCGCGGCTCGCACGATGACGACGGCCTCCCCGAGCAGTTTCACGCTGTCGGCGCCGGCGTAGCGCGGATCGCCCGCGGGGAAGCGCGAGCCGCAATCGCCGAGCGCGGCGGCCCCGAGCACCGCGTCGATGATCGCATGTGCGACCACGTCCGCGTCCGAGAAGCCTTCCAATCCGCGCTCGAACGGGATCCGGCACCCGCCCAAGATGAGCGGCCGGCCCGGGACCAAGCGGTGGGCGTCAAAACCGAACCCGATCCTCATCGCCCCACCCTCTCCGACTGCGCGACGACGAAGCCGCGCGTACTCGAGGTCGTCCGGCGTGGTGATCTTCATGTTGTCGTATGTACCCATCACGAGTGCCACAGGCGCGACCGAGGCGCTCCACCAGCATGGCGTCGTCGGTCGCCGCCGGACCTGCGTCGCCGCCTTTGGCGTGCGCGGCGAGCAGCAGCTCGTAGGCGAACACCTGCGGCGTCTGCGCGGACCACAGCCCCTCGCGCGGTATGGTGTGCTCGATCGTGTCCGCCGGCGTCCCCTGCTTGATCGTGTCCTTCACGGGCACGGCGGCGATCGCGGCGCCGCTGCCGCGCGCCGCCGCCGCGACACGTTCGATCAGCTCGGGCGTGACGAACGGCCGGGCGCCGTCGTGCACGAGCACGTAGTCGGGGGCCGGTGCGATGGCCGACAGCGCGGCGTACACGGAGGCTTGTCTGGTCGCGCCGCCGGCGACCACCGCGCGCGACTTGAGCGGCGCGAACGCCGCGGCGAGCGTTTGAAAGCGCTCGCGCTGCTCCTCTTCGCACGCGATGTAGATGCCGTCCACGCACGCCGCGCGCTCCAGCGTCTCAAGCGCCCATGCGGCGAGCGGCTTGCCGCCCAGATCGAGCAGCTGCTTGGCCTGGCCGAGCCGATCGCCGCGGCCGGCCGCCGCGAGGATGGCGACGAGCGTCATGGCTTCTTCGGCTTCGCGAAGATCATGCGCCCCGCCGCCGTCTGCAGCACCGAGGTGACCTGCACGCCGACGGTCTCGCCCATCAGCTTGCGGCCGTTCTCGACCACGATCATCGTGCCGTCGTCGAGATAACCGACGCCTTGGTTCTGCTCCTTGCCGTCCTTGACGATGTTGCACCGCCATCTCTTCGCCGGGCAGCACGACGGGCTTGATCGCGTTCGCCAATTCGTTGACGTTGAGGATGGTGACGCCTTGCAGTCTGGCGACGCGGTTGAGGTTGTAGTCGTTGGTGAGGATCGGCGCGTCCATCTGGCGGGCGAGGCGTGACGAGCTTGCTGTCGACGTCGCGCTCCGGCGCGTCCTGCTCGATGATCTCGAGCCGGCCGGACGCCTCGCGCAGCCGGTTGAGGATCTCGAGGCCCCTGCGGCCGCGCGCGCGGCGCATCGAGTCGGCCGAATCGGCGATCAACTGCAGCTCCTTCAGCACGAACTTTGGCACGAGCAGGCGCCCCTCGATGAAGCCCGCCTGCACGACCTCGAGCAGGCGTCCGTCGACGATGACGGAGGTGTCGAGCAGCTTCGGCGGCGCTGCGCCGTCGTGCGGTCCGCTCTTCATCCAACTGCTCAAGCGCTGCCGCAGCCCGATGCGGATGCCCGTGTAAGCGAAGAACAGCGTGATGAGCGCGTAGATGATCACCGAGATCAACGCGCCGAAACGCGGTATCTGTCGGACCGGCTGGAACACGTCGCGAACGAGATAGGCGACGAGCAGCCCCACCACGAGACCGATCGCGCCGGAGAGCGCCTCGGCAGGCGCCATCTTCACGATCGCTTCTTCTAGGGAGCTCGAGATGCGTTCGAAGCCGGCGGCGACGAACGGCGACACCGCGATGCCGATAGCAGCGAAGAGCACGGGC
This sequence comes from Vulcanimicrobiota bacterium, assembly GCA_963805945.1. Lineage (GTDB taxonomy): Bacteria > Vulcanimicrobiota > Vulcanimicrobiia > Eremiobacterales > Eremiobacteraceae > JAFAHD01. The sequence goes on from CAWDVP010000006.1 coordinate 388,274, forward strand.
AGGCCGATGTCGCGCAGCGGCGGCGTCACGCCGAACTGAGCGAGCAAAGGCACGTGCTGCGCCAGCTCGATCCCCGCGGCCAAGCCGAGCAATCCGCACAACAGCGCGAAGATGATCCTAAGTAGTAATCGTCCCAAGACCGGCGGGGGCCGGTAAGAATGAAGGATGTAAGAATTCCGTGCACGCGGCGTTGGCCAGCAACCTGCCACGGGCGGTGAGCCGTACCCCCTGGCCGTCTGTTTCGAGCAAGCCCGCCTCGCGACATTTATTGATGGCGGGCGCGAAGATCGCCCTCGCGTCGAGCCCGAAGCGCACGCGGAAATCCCCGTCACGTATGCCTTCGCTCGTCCTCAAGGCGAGCATCGCCGCCTCGCCGACCCGTTCCGGGAATCCCAGCCGTTCCTCGTCTACCCGCGCCGACGCGCCGCGTTCGACGGCCTCGCAATACTCGTCGAAGCCGCGCGCGTTGCGATAGCGCACGCCGCGCTCGTAGCCGGACGCGGACATCCCGAGCGCGATGCACTCGCGCTGCTGCCAATAGCCGCGGTTGTGCTCGCTCTCGAAGCCGGGCTTGGCGAAATTCGATATCTCATAATGGGCGAACCCAGCGGCGGTGAGCGACTCTTCGGCGAGCTCCAGCAGATCGGCGGTCGCATCATCGTCGGGGAATTGTTGCGGCGCACGCCCGAACCAACGCGCGTACGGCGTGCCGGCCTCGATCGTGAGCCCGTACACGGAGACGTGCTGCGGCGCGCTCGCGATCGTCCGCTCGAGCGTATGCCGGAACGACGCCGGCGTCTGACCGGGCACGCCTGCGATCAGATCGACGCCGATGTTGTCGTGGCCACCTGCGCGCGCCGCGCCGATGTACGCGTCTGCCTCGTCCGCGCTATGCTCGCGCCCAAGCCGGTGCAGTTCCCCGTCGTCGAACGATTGCACGCCGATCGACAGCCGCGTGACCCCCGCTTTGCGATACGCGACGAGATCGTCCGCGTTACGCGATGGATTGGCCTCAAGCGTGCACTCGATGCTGCCGCGCTCGACGTCGAAACGCCGCTGGAGCGCGCCGAGCAGCTCGGCGATGCGCGCGGCGCCGAGCGCGGACGGTGTGCCGCCGCCGAGATAGATCGTCCGGATCGACAGATCGGGCGCGGCCGCCCGCGCCAGTTCGCCATGCAACGCGCGCAGGTAGCGCTCGACTCGCGCATGCGCGTATCCGACGACCGCGAAATCGCAATACGGGCAGATGCGATCGCAGAACGGCAGGTGCACGTAGCAGCCGGCCGGCTGCGCGTCGTTCACGGGATGAAGAACACGCCCACGGCGCCGGGACCCGCATGCGTGCCGACGGTCGGACCTGCGCAGCAGCTGATGATCGACACCGGTTCGACCTGTTCTTGCAAGCGAGCGGCGACTTTCGCGGCGAGTTCTGGCGCGACCGCATGGAGCACGCCGAGGCGCGCCGTCTTCTTGGTCGGGATCCTTGCCACCGTCAACTCGATGAGCTGATCGACCGCGCGCGTGAACGTCCGCACCTTGCACTGCTCGGCGATCACGCCGTCTTTGAGCGTGATGATCGGCACGATCTGCAAGACGTTGCCCAGCATGCTCTGCAGCGGGCCGATGCGGCCGCCGCGCGCGAGATACGTGAGCGTGGGAATCGCGGCGAAGAGCTGGTCGTTGGGGATGTCCGCCCGCGCCTTCGCGACGATCGCATCGAAGGAATCGCCGCGCGCCGCTTGGTCTCGCGCGCCCAGCGCCAGCAGCCCGAGTCCGGCGGACGCAGTGCGGGTGTCGATGACCGTGATGCGCGCCGGATCCACGTTCTGCGACGCGAGCACCGCGGAGTTGTACGTGCCCGAGAGCGATGCGGAGATGTGCAGCGAGATGATCCGCTCCGCGCCGCCTTCGAACAGGCGGCGGTAGGCTTCTTCGAACGCGCCGGGCGGCGGCTGTGATGTCGTCGGGTGATGCTTGCCGTGGATGAGCCGGTCGTAGAACTGGTCCGAGTCCAGGTCGACGCCGTCGCGGAAGGTCTCGGCGCCGAAGGTGACGATCAGCGGCACGACCGTGATGTCATCGCCGGCGAGCGTGTTGAGGTCGGCGGTCGAATCGGTGACGATTCCGACTTTGCCTGTCATCGCGTCGCCTCCGCGGCCGGCGGCGCGAGCGTGCGCTCGATGACGCCGACGAGATCCTGACGCGCTGCGCGCAGCGCCATGCGGCACGCGCTATACGCGGTGAGCGCGTCCGCGCGTCCGTGACCGACGATGGCGTTGCCGCGCACGCCGAGCAGCGGCGCGCCGCCGTGATAGCGATGGTCGAGCCGCGCCCGAACGGCGCGGAACACCGGACGGAGCAGAGCTGCACCCGCCTTCGCCGAGAGGCCGGCCGATTCGATGCCCTCGCGCAGCAGTTTGAAGATGTACTCGCTCGTGCCTTCGGCGGTCTTCAGCGCGACATTGCCGACGAAACCGTCGGTCACGACCACGTCGACATCGCCGAGCAGCAGATCGCGCCCTTCGACGTTGCCGATGAAATGGATCGGCGCGGCGGCGAGCAACGGAAAGGTCTCCGCGGTCAGCGCGTTGCCCTTCGATTCTTCTTCACCGACCGAGAGCAGGCCGACTTTGGGCTCCGCGATGTCGAGCACGGCGCGCGCGTACGCGCTGCCCATGATCGCGAACTGCACGAGCCATTCGGCGCGGCAATCCACGTTGGCGCCGGCGTCCAGGAGCAGCATCGGGCCTTTGTGCGCAGGCCAAGCGGTCGCGAAGCCGGGGCGCATGATGCCCGGCAGCCGCGAGAGCCGGATCGTCGCGAGCGCGAGGAACGCGCCGCTGTTGCCGGCCGAGAACGCAGCGTGCGCGGCACCCTCGCGCACGAGATCGAGCGCCTTGCCCATCGAGGTGACGCCGCCGCGGCGCACCGCGATCGCGGGCAATTCGTCCATCGCGACCTCTTCGGTCGTCGGCACGATGCGCACGGTGGGCGGACCGCCGTGCTGGCGCACGAGCGGTTCCAAGCGCGCCGCATCTCCCACCAAGAGGATGGTGCAGCCGAACTCGCGCGCGGCGCGGCATGCGCCCGCGACGATCTCACCGGGGGCGAGGTCGCCGCCCATGCCGTCGATGGCGATGACGACGTCGTTATCGTTCAATGGAGATCACGTAGTCGGAGGTGGGCTGTCCGCCGTAGTACGCCTCGACCGCCGCGGCGGGATAGGCGGCTTTCAGCGCCTCCGCCATGCCATCGGCCTCTTTGCGTTTGCGTGCATGGCCGTAGTACACAGTGATGAGCGATGGATGCTCGCCCGCCGTCTCGCGCACCATCGCGACTGCGATGTCCGCCGCGGCCTCTCCTTTGACGAGCCGCTCCGCCTGGCCGTTGCGCGACTCGATCGCGCCGACGAGCTGGTTGCGCTCCACCGCGACGCCTCCGATCTCCGCGTCGCGCCCGGCGCGGAAGATGGACCCGCTGCCGATGACCGTCGAAGCGGCGAGCGCGTCGTCGGGCGACACGCCGGCGTCGTCGGGCCGGCTCAGCAGGCCGAACATCGCGGCGATGCCGTCGGCGACGGTCCGCGTCGGCACGACGATGACCGTGCGCTCGGTGAGCGCGTCGACTTCCTTGGCGGCGAGGATGACGTTCTTGTCGTTGGGCAGCAGGTAGACGACCGGCGCGAGCACCTTGTTCACCGCCACGAGCAGGTCTTTGACCGAGGGGTTCATGGTCGCGCCGCCCATGACGACGACGTCCGCGCCGAGCTCCTTGAATATCTTCGCGAAACCCTCGCCTGGTGTGACCGCCACGATGCCGCGCGGCTTGGACTCGCGGTCGACGACGAGCACGTTGTGCTGCTCTTCCATGTTGTCGATCTTGAGCCGCGACAATTCACCGTGCTCGCGCGCCATGTCGGCGACCTTGTCGGGATAGTCGGTGTGGATGTGGACGCGGATCGTGCCGTCGCCGCCGGCGACGATGAGCGAATCGCCGTGCGGGGTGAGCAGCGCGCGCACCGCGTCGGCGTCGGCGGTCGCCTTGCCGATCACGAACTCGGTGCAGAAACGGTGCGTCTCGACCTTCTGCTTGGCGGTGAAGGTCGTGCGGCGCACCGGATTGCGCGGGAACGCGGTGGTGTACGGCGCGCGTCCGGGCAGCATCCGCAAGATGCCTTCGAGGAAGTAGACGAAGCCCTGGCCGCCGGCGTCGACGACCTTGGCCTCTTTGAGGACGGCGAGCTGCTCGGGCGTCTTCTCGAGCGCCTCGTTCGCCGCCGCGACGGTCGCGTGGAGCAGCGCGTAGAAGTCCTTCTCGCTGTACGAGGTCTTGGCGGCCGCGCTCGCCGCGGCGCCAGCAACGGAGAGGATGGTGCCTTCGACCGGTTTGAGCAGCGCTTTGCGCGCGGCTTGCACGCCTTCGTGGAGCGCTGTCGCGAACTCGAGGGTGGTGATCGATTCCCTGTGCCGCACTTCGTAGGCGAAGCCGCGGAACATCTGCGAGATGATGACGCCCGAATTGCCGCGGGCGCCCATGAGCGAGCCTTGGGCGGCGGCGGCGGCGACCACGCTCAAGTCCTTCGAGCGCTGCTTGTGCGCTTCGACCATAGCAGCGCGCACGGTGAAGAACATGTTGGTCCCGGTATCGCCGTCGGGCACGGGGAAGACGTTCAGATCGTTGATGACCGAGCGATACTTACGAAGAAAGTAGGTGCCTGCCACGAGGAAGTCGGCAAACAGCTTTCCGTCGCAGTTGGTGATCTGGACCAAGCGATTCCCCTTGAAGCGGACCTCCACCATGTGGTATTATACCGTGGTCATTCTTGTTCTTTTGGAAGGAACCCCTCATGGCAAAGCGTTGCGACGTGTGCGGCAAAGGGCCGGCATCGGGCAATAACGTCAGTCACTCGATGCGCAAGACGCGTCGCCGCTGGCTCCCCAATCTGCAGTCCGTCCGGATCAAAGAGCGCGGCACGGTGAAGACCGCCAAGGTCTGCACGGCCTGCTTGAAATCGCGCAAGGTCACCCGCGCGGTCTAACTTTCACACGTCCTGTGTAGGGGCCGATCTTTAGATCGGCTCTTCGTCTTGGAAATGGGGTCGATCTGAAGATCGACCCCTACATCGGTCGCGCGAGCCGCGCCAGGTGGTCGTAGCCGGCAGGCGTCAGCGCCTCGCGTTTGCCGAGCCTCTCCAGCCATAGGTTCCCATCACCCGGCTCGAAGCGTCCGATCGCCACGAGCGGCGTGCCGAAGCGCTTTGCGAATCCCGCCGCGACATGCTTGAACGATCGCGGCTCCACCGCCGCAAGCAATTCGTAGTCGTCGCCGCCATGCAGCACGAGTTCTGGCGCGTCTAGATCTAGAGCCTGCGCCAGCTTCGTGCACGGCCTGATGCGGTGCGAGGGACGCGGCGTCAAGCACGAGATCCATCCCTGACGCGCGTCCCATGCGCGCCGCGTCCGTCGAGAGCCCGTCCGAGATATCCATCAGCGCGTTCACCGCGCGACGCGACGCGAGGTAGCGGCCCTCGCGCAGCCGCGGCGTCGGCGTGAGATACGCAGCGCGCAGAAATTCCGCCCCGGCGATCGCCCGCGTGCGTGCGGGGTCTGCGTCCAGCACGCGCAAGCCGGCAGCGCCGCAACCGAGCGGTCCCGTGATCGCCGCGACGTCGCCCGCCCGCGCGCCGGCGCGCGTCCGCAGCTGCGTGGGGCGCACTTCTCCGACGACCGTGACGCCGAGCGTGAGCGCGGGCGCGCGCACGATGTCGCCGCCGGCGATCGCGCAGCGAGCGCTGCGCGCGAGCGTCGCAAGACCGCGATACAAGCCGCGCACCCATGCCTCATCCACGTCCGCGGTGAGGCCGAGCGCGACGACCGCTACCGTCGGCCAACCGCCCATCGCCGCGATGTCCGACAGATTTTCCGCCAGCGCTTTCCAGCCGAGCGCTTCGGGCGTGGTGGCGGCGGAACGGAAATGCACGCCATCGACGAGCATGTCGGTAGTGATGAGGCTGAGGTGGTGCGGTTTCGCCTTCCATGCGGCCGCGTCGTCACCGATACCGACGCGCAAGGTCCGAGGCGGATCGCCGAGCACTTCGACCATCGCCGCGACGAGATCGTCTTCGCGCAGCGGTTTCGGCGACGTCGTCTTCAGCGAGCGCACGCTTCGCGCACTTGCGCTATGGTTTTGTCGGGCGCGTTCGTGCCGAAGATGCCGGCGCCCATCACCACCGTGTCGGCTCCCGCGCGCCGCACTGCCGCGACGTTGTCGAGCGTGATCCCGCCGTCGACCTCGAGCTCGATCGCAAGTCCGCGTTCGTCGATGATCTTGCGCGCGGCGGCGATCTTGGCGGTCGACGTCGGCAGATACGATTGGCCGCCGAAGCCGGGGTTGACGCTCATGATGAGCAGCAGGTCGATGTACGGCAGGATGTCGTCGAGCACGACGAGCGAGGTCGCCGGATTCACCGAGAGGCCGGCGCGCACGCCGAGCTCTTTGATCTGATGGATGAGCCGCTGCGCGTGCACGCTCGCCTCCCAATGCACGGTCACGATGTCCGCGCCGGCCTTCACGAAGTCGGCGACGTAGCGCTCCGGCTCGACGATCATGAGGTGCGTGTCGAAGGTCAGCGACGACAGCGGCCGCAGGTCGGCGATGATCTTCGGCCCCCAGGTGATGTTCGGCACGAAACGGCCGTCCATGACGTCGAGATGCAGATAGTCCGCACCGGCGCCCTCGACGAGCGCGATCTGCGAGCGGATATCGGCGAAATTCGCCGACAGCAAAGACGGCGCGATCTTGACGCCGCCGCGCGGCGCGCCGTTGCCTCGTGGTGCCATGGATTCAGCGTTCTCGCCCGCTGCAGCAGTTTCCTCAGTTGCCTACGGCTATCGTGACCTTATTGGAAAGACCGCCAGAAGGCCGATACTTCGCGACGATAGTGTAGGTGCTTGGCTGGGTGATCCGGTAACGCCAGAAAGAAATGGGAATGAAGGCCGAGCTCTCACCCGGTGCCGCTTCGGTGAGGGTTTGACCGGCCGGAAGAACGTATGGCTGACCATTCGATCGCACCGGATGGTCGACGAGGCCAGCATCAACTCTAAGGGCGCCGCCCTGCGCATCTGTGATTATGAGCCGCACGCTGGTCGGAGCCAGACCGGCGTTAGACGTACCGATGGGGTTGTTTGAGACGTTGTGCACCTGCACCCGAACGCGCGGGTCATCACCCACTCTGTAGGCTAACCGGTCTGTTGACAGCGTGATCTGCAGTGCCTCCGAGTGTGTGCTCGCCTGCATGACCTGCTCAGCCGATCCTCTCGTAGCAGACATCAAGAGGATCATATAGGTGGCGCCGAGCCATAGCGGCTTTATCATCAGAGCGGGGTCGTCGTCACCAGCGTGCCGTCGACGTAGGTCTGGATCGTTCCCGCGCCCGTCACCGTCACGTCGAACGACAGCGTGAAGCCGCCTGCCGTCGTCTGATCGTAGAGATCGCGCGATCCGGTGGCATCCACGAGCGCCACGCGCACGCGTTTCGGAGTCTTGGAGCTGGGGAGTTCCACCGCGACCCGCAGCGAGCGCGCGCTCGGTGCGACCGTCGGTGAAGCGGTCGCCGCGGGCTGTTCCGTCGCCGCCGGCGTCGGCGAGCTCGCGGGCGATGGCGTATCGGTCGCGATCGGCTCCACGGTCGGTATCGGCGTCGCCGTCGCCGGCGGGCCGCCGCTCACTTGCAACTGGATCTTCTGCCCGGCGAGCGGCTGGCCCGGCAGCGGATCCTGCGAGATGACGATGTCCTTGGGCTTGGCGTTCTTGGCGATCGGCAGCACGATCGGCAGCGCCAGCGAGATGCCCGCTTGCTTCGCCGCCGACTGCGCGAACGCAAGACTCAACCCGACGAAGTTCGGCACGTACGATTCCGGACGTCCCGCCGCGACCGTGACGTCGACCTTCGAGCCTGACGGCGCGCTGGCGAACGCATCCGGATGCTGCGACAGGATGCGCCCGGCGGGCACCGCGGTGTTGTGCTCGGTCGTGACGGTGCCAAGTTCGAAGCGTGCGTTGCCGATCGCGACTTCGGCATCGCGCAACGACATGTTCGAAAGATTGGGGACCTCGCCGCTCGACGGACCGTCAGACACGATCACTTCGACCACCCGGCCCTCGCGGACGTGCTCGCGGGCCGCGGGGAACTGCCCCACCACCTCGCCTTTGGCGACGCGGTCGTCCGGACGGTGCGCGATGACCCGCAGGCTGACGTGCGCCGCCGCGGCGGCGCGCTGCGCGTCGTCGAGCTGCTGGTGCGAGAAATCGGGCAATTCCACGGGGTTGCCCGAGGGCACGAGCATGCGGTACGCCGTCAGCGCGACGAGCGCGACGATCAGCGCGAGGACGCCGATCGCCATCGGCAGCGCATACGACCGGTCGACGCGTGCGGGAGCTTGTCGTACCGGCTGCCGAGGGCGCCGGCGAGGAGGCCCGCCGCTCACGCGAGGGCTTCGAGCACGGCGGTCGGGATGTCGGCGTTGGAAAAGACGCGGGTCACGTCGTCGTGATCCTCGAGCGCATCGAGCAGCTTGAGGACGGCAGGGGCTTCGGCCGCCGTCACCGTCACCGCGTTCTTAGGCACCAGTTCGAGCGTCGCAGAGGTGAGCGAAAGTGAGTGCGGCTGCAGCAGCGTGCGCTCGATGATCCCGCGCACCTGGCCAAGCGCCTGCGCGTGCGTGATGATGTCGGCGCTGTCGCCCTCGGCCTGCACGTCGACGACCCCGTCGACGACGGCGCACTCAAGGAGTTCTTCTTCTGTGATGCCAGTGATGGGGACGACGATGACGCCGCGCTCCTCGAACTGCCAGCCCACGGAGCCGGTCTCGCCGAGGTTGCCGCCGTTGCGCGAGAAGACGTAACGCATCTCCGATGCGGTCCGGTTGCGGTTGTCGGTCACCGCGTCGACGACCACCGCCACGCCGCTCGGGCCGAAGCCCTCGTAGCGCATCTCTTCGAGCGCGTCGCCCTTGCCCGCGCCGCCGGCGCGCGCGATCGCGCGCTTGATGTTCTCCATCGGCATGTTGTTGTCGCGCGCGTTTGCGACCGCCATCTTCAGCTTGAAGTTCGCCTCGGGATCGGGTGACCCGGCGCGCGCGGCGACGATGATCTCTTTGCTCAGCTTGGTGAAGAGCTGGCCCCGCTGGGCGTCCACCTTGCCCTTCTTCAGCTTGATGTTATGCCACTTGGAGTGACCCGACATGCGCTTACGCCTGCGGCCGCTGCGCGGCCAACGCGGGGTTGAGCGACATGCCGAAGCGCAGCCGCAGGATATCGCGGATGGTCCGCAAGATGACCATCGGCGTCGCGCCCTTCGAGGCGCCCGTCGTGCGCGGATAGTGGTGCACGCCCACCTCGCTCACCGCGACGCCGCGCCGTTTCAGCTTGATGAGCAGCTCCGAGCTGATGAAGGCGCCGTTGGATTCGAGGTCGAGCCCATCGAGCGCCTCGCGCCGGAACATCTTCCAGGCGCAGTCGATGTCGCGGACCCGCAGGCCGAACATGGTGAACACCACCAGCCGATAGGTCTTGGCGATGAACAGCCGATGCCACGGATCGTTGCGCTTGATGCGATAGCCGGCGACCACCGGCGCCGAGACGGCGAGCGCGAGCGTCGCCGGCAGCTCAGCCAAGTCGAACTGGCCGTCCGCGTCGGAGAAGAATATGAGGTCCTTGGTGGCGCTCGCGAAACCCGTGCGCAACGCGGCGCCGTAGCCTCTGTTGACACCATGCCGCACGAGCCGGACGTGCGGATCCTGCGCCGCGAGCCGCTCGACGATCGCGGCGGTGCCGTCGGAGCTGCCGTCGTCGACCACGATGACCTCATAGTCGCGTCCGCTCGCGCGCGCCGCCTCGAGCGCGTTGCCGACGGTGCGCTCGATGATGCCCTCTTCGTTGAACGCCGGGAAGAATATCGAGAGCGAAGGTCGCACGTCGGCCATGGTCAGATCCAGCCGATGCAGTCTTGCTTCTGGTCGGGCGCGCAGCCGCTCGGCAGCCACATGTGGTTCTTCCACGTCTCGTAGCGGATGGGCACCGCGCCGAGGATCGGATAGAAGTAGGCGAACATCACGATGCATAGCACCACGTATGTGGGTATCGCCCAGCGCACCGCCCGCGGCCACGCGGGCTCCGCGTCCGGCCTGTTCGCCCAGCGCCACAAGCATAGCAGCGCGTAGGTGGTGCATAGGCACACGAGCGCGGTGTTGTTGTAGATGTTGTATTGGAAGTCCACGCGCGGCGACCCGACCCAGGGCAGCCAGTGCAAGAACATCGCGGCGACGACGATCAGCATTCCCTTGTGGCGTTGGCGCCACGCCAAGAACATCGAGACCGGCACCGTGATGAGCCCCGCCAGCCACACCGAAGGATTGGGCAGCGCGGTCACCTCGCCGACGATCTGCACCGGATCCCCGACATGGGTGAAAGTGTGATAATAGTACGCCACCGGACGCACGTCGAGCGGCCACACCCACCACGGCGAGCCATAGATATGCGTCGCCTTGAGATCGTGGTGATACGCGTACATGCTGTGCTGCATGTTCAGCATGTCCTGGAACGTCCGGCCGATGCTGAAGTACGGGATATAGGTCAGCACGTACAGCGCGAACCCGAGGAACAAGATGCCGGCGAGCAGCAGCGGCAGCCGCGGACCCAGCGGATTGCCCCACAGCAGACGGCGCGGCAGGTCGACATCAAGCTTGAGGCTGTGGTCGCGCCAGCGCCAGTAGACCGGCAAGAATCCTTGCATCGTCACGAGCAGCGCGGCGAGCATGATCGTGGCGAGATCGAAGATGCCGTACCATTTGCACGCGGTGACGGCCCCCAGCGAGATGCCGGTGAGCACGAGCCACGTGCCCCACTGCTGCTTGTCGAAGAACTGGACGCCCGCGACCGCGCCGCGCAGCGTGCCGTCCGCCTGCCAGCGCACCGCGACATCGCCTTCGGTGAGCGCGACGCCGTCCTGCGTGAAGCTCTCCTTCTGCACGCCGTCGTCGGAGCTCGCGGCGCGCAGCGGCCGCTGTTGCCCCGAGGCGAAGGTGACCATGCCGCTTTCGACGACCGCGCCGTCGGGATACACCACCGTACGTCCCTCGCGCCGTTGCATCAAGAGCCGGCGCGCCCAGACGACGCAGAACGCCGCGAGCAACGCCATGAAGCCGAGGTAGATGTGCCACGAGATCTCCGGCGGGTGCTTGGCGGGATCGTAATACGCCACTTCGAGCGCGATGAACACGACGAGCGCCACGAACACGCCCACCGTGGCCCAATTCGAGGCGACGTCCGGATAGCCGCTGTCGCGCCGCACGATCTGGCCGGACGTGAAGAAGCGATACGAGCAATACAGCGCGCAGAGCGAGAACAGCGCGATGAAGATGTCGGGCAGCGCGGTGCGCGCCTGCACGAAGAAAAATCCGCTGCTCATCAGCAGCAGCGACGCGACGACGGCGGCGCCGGTGGACGAGAACAGGCGCTTCGCGAAGGCGTAGAGCACCGGGATGGTGAGCGTGCCGGCGATGGCGGAGGCGACGCGTGAACTGACCGGGTCGCCGATCTGGTTCTTCACGAAGAAGTCGCCGAAGCCGACGCCGTTGCGCACCAGCCACGCGCCGAACGCCGGCAGGAATATCTGGAAGAACCATGACGTCGCCGCCATGCACAGCTTCACCAGCGGCGGGTGCGTCCATTCGAAGACGTCCTGGTGCTGCAGATATTCCTGCGCTGAGCGCGCGAAGTAGATCTCGTCGAAGATGCGCTCGTTGGGCGCCGCGATGCGATAGAACAGCAGCAGCGCCGTCGCAGCGGTGAGGCCGAGGACGATCCAGCGGTCGAGGCGCGTGAGCCCGATGAGCCCCTCGAGCAGCTGCGGCGCGAGCCGCGGCGCTTTCTTCGCAGGCGGCGCCGTGAGCCAGCCCCGCACCCACACCTCGAGCTCCTCGACGAGATAGATGGCGGCGACCGCGAAGAAGCACAGCACGTTGACCAGCGACAGCGAGTGGACGAGCAGCGGGTTGAGATCGGCCGCGGGCGTCTTGAGGTAGTACAGCCCGTAGAACAGATTGACGATAAACGTGCTCGCGAGGGCCAGCGCGACGATGCGCTGCACCGCGCCCAGCGGGCGCGCGAAGACGACGAGCACCACCGCCGGGAAGATATAGCGCTCGTGCATGCGCGTGAGCAGCATGAAGTAGCCGAGCATGACGAGGAAGCAGGCGAACAAGAAGCTGTTCTCGGCCGTCTCGCGGCTCGCGTCCGAACCGGTCGTGCGCCATTGGCGCAGCGCTATCGCCGTGGTGAAGCCGACGAAGATCGCGACGCCCCACGCCCACAGCGGCCCTAGCGCGCGGCCGAAGAGCATGACCGGCAGCAGGTCGGATTGCCAGAAGTCGTTCTTGACCGAGTAGAGGTTGAAGGCGTTGACCGAATTGTAGGGATAGCCGTCGCGGCCGCGCGCGTACGTGCCGTAGAGCCAATGCAGCAGCGCGATGGGCGACTTGTCCGGCGCGAACAGCACCGCGCCCGCGTAGGCGACCGCGACCCCGATGAGCGGGATCGCGAGGAGCCGCCATGTGAGCCCTTGCCGCCGGATCTGCCATATCAGCAGCAGCGGCGCGATCGCGACCGGATGCGGCTTGATGAGCACCGCGAACGACAGCGCCGCCCACGCCCACTCGTAGCGGCCGGTGAGCGCGAGGTACATCGCCCAGATCATGAACACGACGGCGACCGAATCGGCCTGTCCCCAGTACGCGGAGAGGAATCCGATGTCGGGATTGAGCGCCGCGATGATCGCCGCGCCGACCAGCGCGACCTGCGTCGACCACGAGCGCCGCATGATCAGGTAGACAAGATAGACGATGCCGACATCGGCGAGGATCGCCGGCATCTTCACCGCGACGATGAGCGTGTCGAAGCGATTGGCGAGCGGCACGAGCAGGTGGTGGAAGCCGGCCGCCGCCCACAGGATGAGCATGTAGCCGGGCGGGTAATCGATGAAGCCCGCATGCGAGTAGAATCCGCCGGGGCCATATTTCGCCAGCGTGAGGAGCCACGATTCGAACGTGCTGATGTCGGCCGAATGGCCGACGAGCAAGATCGGAAGCAGCCTTAAAAAGAACGCCGCCGCGCAGAGGGCGGCGATGTTCCTTATCTCTTTGATATCAAGCGGGCCGCCCGGAATGCCGGGGCCTGACGCAGTGGGCATCGCCGCCTGCGGGCGCCCATCGGCGCCGGCCTTTGCCGCAGCCTTAGACGCGGCGGGATTGCGCTGTGACACGGCTACTTCGTTTCTCCCGAGGACGGCGTGAGAACCTGCTCCGTGGCGCGCTTACGCGGATGGTGTGCGCCACATACGCACGAAATCGCGCAACGGCGCGAAGCCTTCCGCGCGGTCCATCGCGCGATCGAAGTAGCCGGCGGCCGAGCGCCTAGCGGCGTCGCGCGCGCCGCAGCGCTCGAGCGCGGCGCGCACCTCTTCTCTATACGATGTATCGGCAGCGATGGCAGCGCCCTGCGGTCCGTATGCCTTGCGCAGCAGGTCCCCAGCCCCTTTGGGATCGTGCTGCATCGCCCACACGATCGGAAACGTCTGCTTGCGGCGCGCGACGTCGCCGCCATCCGCCTTGCCGGTGCGCTCGCTGCTGCCCCAGATGCCCTCGACGTCGTCGTGGATCTGGAATCCCAGGCCAAAGGAGCGCGCGACCTCGCCGCAGCGCACGACGTCGGCGTCGCTTGCTCCTACAGAGCTGCGCGCGCCGAGCTTCGCGGCGCAGACGAACAGCGCCACGGTCTTGCCCTCGGTCATCGCGAAATAGTCGTCGATCGAAAGCGGCGGCGCGCCCTCCATGGCTAGATCGAGCGCCTGGCCCTCGCACATGCGCACGTGCGCCTGTGCGAGTTCCTGCGTCAGCGCCTGGATGATGGCCATGCCTGCCGGCGCTTCATGCAGCGCCAAATACGCCAGCGCGCCGATCGCGTCGCCCGCGTTGATGCCGTGCGCCAGCCCGTACTTGGTCCACATCGTCTCCCGCCCGTGACGCAGTCGATCGCCGTCTTCGATGTCGTCGTGGACGAGCGAATAGTTGTGCAGCAATTCGATGGCGGCGCAGGCGGGCAACGCGGACTCGAGCTGTGCGCGCAACGATGCGGCTGACGCGAGCACGAGGCGGGGCCGTAGCCTCTTGCCGCGCCGCGCTGCCGCTTCGCCCACACCGAAATGATAGCCGACCTGCGCGGCAAGCGGCGCCGTTCGGGCATGCGAACGCAAGAACTGATCCAGCCAGCGCTCGAACGCGGCGAGCGCATCTTCTATCTCCGTGGGCGGGCTATCGCTGCTCAGGCTACGCTTCGACTGGGGTCTGCGCCGGGAACCAGCCGCGCAGCTTCTGCTCGACCTCGTCTGCGAGGAAGCCCGGCGTCGAAGCGCCGGTCGCGATGCCGACGCACTCCGTGCCGTCGAACCATTCGCGCTGCACCTCGCCCGCGTTCTCCACCAGGTGCGCCACTGCGCCCTCGGCCTCGGAGATCTCAGCGAGATGTCTCGTGTTCGCGGACTTGGACCCGCCGACGACGATCATGACGTCGGCCTCTCGCGCGAGCTCGCGGGCCGAGAGCTGGCGCCCTTGCGTGTCCGGGCAGATCGTGTTGTAGATGCGCGTCTCGTAGTTGATGGCGGCGATCTTGGCGACGAGCTCTTTGAAGCGATCTTCGTTGAGCGTGCTCTGCGAGACGATGGCGATGCGGCGCATGCGCCGAATCTGCGATTCGTCCTCCGGCCATTCGTTGAGCACCACCGCGCCTGGGACGTGGCCCGCGATGCCCCGCACCTCCGGGTGATTGGGGTCGCCGAGGATGATCACGCTGCGGCCTTCCGCGTGGAGCTTCTCGGCCAGCTTCTGCGTGCGGGTCACCATCGGACATGTCGCGTCGACGACGCGCAGGCCTTTGGCCTCCGCCTTCTCCAGCGTCTGCGGCGGCAGGCCGTGCGCGCGCACGAACAGGGTGCCGCTGTCGATGTCGTCGAGCGACTCGGCGTTGCGCAAGCCGCGCTCTTCGAGCTCTTTGACGATGAGGGGGTTGTGGACGATGTTGCCCATGCTGTAGACGTCGTCGCGCTCCGACGTCTCGGCCAGCGCCTTCTTGTACGTCAGCTCGACGCCGAAGCAGAATCCCTGGGTTCGGGCCTTGAGGATCTCCATCCGTCTCCCTACGTCGCGAGGCCGGCGATGCGCTCTGTGAGCTCGTCGGTCCACGCCTCGATTTCGATTTTCGTGGCTTTGCGTTCGCTTCCCTGGAACGTGATCGGCGCGCCGATGCGCACCTCGACATGGCTGCCGCGCAAGCGCTTCACGGCCTGATCGGTCCGCAGCAGGGCGACGGGCACGACCGGGCAGTGCGCGGTGACCGCGAGCAGCACCGCGCCGCCCTTCGCTTTCGCATCGCCGGCCTTGTTGCGCGTGCCCTCGGGGAAGATGCCGACGACGCCGCCTTCCTTTAGTATGCGCAGCGCGCGGCGGATGGCGCCGATGTCCGCCTCGTTGCGCGACACGGGAAAGGCGTGCACCGCCGAGATAAACCAGCCCAGGACGGGGATCTTGAACAGCTCTTCTTTCGCCATGTAATGGACGGTCCGCGGAAACCACGTGCCGAGCAGCGGCGGGTCGAGGAACGAACGATGGTTCGCCGCCACCACGAGCGGCCCGGTCGCGGGCACGTTCTCGGTGCCGGACACGCTGACCGCGAAGGCGGCTCGCGTCGTCGGGCGCAGCACGCTCTTGCAGAACTCGTACAGACTCACGCGCCGCTCGGCTCGATCGCTCTGACGCGCCGCTCGAGCGCGTCGACCACCTGCTCGAGGGTCAGCGCGGTCGTGTCGATCTCGATCGCGTCGGGCGACTTGACGAGCGGCGACACCGCTCGCTCGCTGTCGCGCGAATCGCGCTTCTCGACTTGCGTGCGCAGGCCGGCGCGATCGACCGTGCCGCCGCGCTCCTCGAGCTCGCGCAGGCGTCGATCGACCCGCGTGTCGAGGTCGGCGGTGAGGAAGAACTTGATGCGCGCGTCGGGCAGGATGACGGTGCCGATGTCGCGCCCGGCCATGACCACGTCGCGACCGTTCGCGAAGGCTCGTTGCGCCGGCACGAGCCGGTCGCGCACGCGCGGCAGCGCCGCGATGGGCGAGACCGCCCGCGCGATCTCAGGCGCGAACAATTCGCCGTCGAGCTCCCGACCGCCGATGCGGACCCGCGCGTGCCCGTCCGGCGCGGCGGTGATCTCCGGCGCCTCCCGCTCTATCAAGGCGACGACCGCAGCTTCGTCATCGGGCGCGACGCCACGCGCCAGCGCGAGCCACGCGACGGCGCGGTAGAGCGCGCCGGTGTCGAGGAACGCGATGCCCAACCGCCGCGCCAGCGCGGCGGCGACCGTGCTCTTGCCCGATGCGACGGGACCGTCGATCGCGATGTGGAGCGGACTCATATGTTCTGCAAGCGAAGCCTTCGATTGTGCTAACCTCTCCCCTCGTCCATATCGATGGGACCAACCTGACGATTGCGCTCGTCAAGAGCATCGCCGCGGGTCAGACCGACGTGAAGCTCGACGACAGCGTGCGTCCGCTCGTCCGGGCGGGGCGCGACGTCGTCGAAGCCACGGTCAAGGCGGGCACCCAGGTCTACGGCGTCACCACGGGCTTCGGCCGGCTCAAGAGCGTCATGATCGAACCCAAAGACGCGATCGCCCTGCAGCGCAATCTGGTGCTGAGCCATTGCACCGGCGTCGGCGAACCACTGCCCGAGGACGCCGCGCGCGCTTCGGTCCTGCTGCGCGCGCATTCGCTGGCACGCGGCTATTCCGGCGTGCGCGTCGAGGTGATCGATCTGCTACTCGAGATGGTCAACCGCCGCGTCACGCCCATCATACCGTCGAAGGGTTCGGTCGGCGCCTCAGGCGATCTGGCGCCGCTTGCGCACATGGCGCTCGTGCTCATCGGCGACGGCGAGGCGACGTTCGAAGGCAAGCGCATGAGCGGCGGCGACGCGCTCAAAGCCGCGCAGCTCGCGCCGCTCACCTTGCAAGCGAAAGAAGGGCTCGCGCTCATCAACGGCACGCAGATCATGACCGGCATCGGCGCGCTCGCGGCGTACCGCGCGCAGCTGGCGTGCAAAGCGGCCGACATCGCGGGCGCGATGAGTCTGGAGGCCTTTCTCGGCACCGATTCCGCCTTCGATGAGCGGCTCAACGCGCTGCGCCCGCATCCTGGCCAGGCGCGCGTCGCGGCGAACATGCGCCATCTGCTGCGCAATTCAGGCGTCATCGCGTCGCACGAGGATTGCGATCGCGTCCAGGACCCATACTCCTTCCGCTGCATCCCCGTCGTGCACGGCGCGGTGCGCGATGCGTTGCACGCGGTGGAGAACACCCTCGTCATCGAGATGAATTCGGTGACCGACAACCCGATCGTCATCCCCGAAGACGGCTCGTTCCTCACCGGCGGCAACTTCCACGGCGAGCCGGTCGCGCTGGCGATGGACTATCTGTCGATGGCGCTCACCGAACTGGGCTCGATCGCCGAACGCCGCATCTACAAGCTGCTCGAGGGCCTCGAAGGACTGCCCATGTTCTTGAGCGAGGGCCACGGCTTGCACAGCGGCTACATGCTCGCGCAGTACACCGCCGCCGCGCTGGTGTCGGAGAACAAGACGCTCTCCTATCCGGCGTCGGTCGATTCCATCCCGACGTCCGCCGGCCAAGAGGATCACGTCAGCATGGGCACCATCTCGGCGCGCCAGTGCGAGCAGGTGGTCGGTAATCTGGAGAACATCATCGCCATCGAATTGCTTGAAGCGGCGCAGGCGCTCGACTTCCGCGCGCCGTTGACCTACGGCAGCGGCACCGCCGTCGCGCACCGCGTCGTGCGCAGCCGCGTGCCGCATCTGCGCGAGGATCGCAACCTGAGCCTCGACATCGCCACCGCGCGGGAACTGGTCGTCAGCGGCGAGCTCGTGCGCGCGGTGGAAGCCGAGATCGGCGAACTGTGACGACGCCCGTCTCGCAGGCGCGCATCGTGCGCGCACCGACAGGCCCCGCGCGCACGTGCCTGGGCTGGGGTCAAGAAGCCGCGATGCGCATGCTCATGAACAATCTCGATCCCAACGTCGCCGAGCGGCCCGACGATCTCGTCGTGTACGGCGGCAGCGGGCGCGCAGCGCGCTCGTGGCCCGCGTTCGACGCCATCGTGCGCACGCTCAAGCGGCTCCGCAACGACGAGACGCTGCTCGTGCAGTCGGGCAAACCCGTCGCGGTCTTCCAATCCCACGAAGCCGCACCGCGCGTGCTCATCTCGAACGCGATGCTCGTGCCCGCGTGGGCGAACTGGGAGACGTTTCGCGAGCTCGAGGCGCGAGGACTCACGATGTACGGACAGATGACCGCCGGCTCGTGGATCTACATCGGCACGCAGGGCATCTTACAGGGGACGTTCGAGACCTTTGGGGCGCTGGCGGACAAGCACTTCGGCGGATCGCTCAAAGGCCGCATCGTCTTGACCGCCGGCTTGGGCGGCATGGGCGGCGCGCAGCCGCTGGCCGTGACGATGAACGGCGGCGTCGCGATCGTGGTGGAGATCGATCCAGCGCGCATCGAGCGGCGTATCAGGGATCGCTATTGCGACGTGGCGGCCGCGACGGTCGAAGAGGCCCTCAGACTCGCAGAAGACGCGGCGATGGAGGAGCGGCCGCTGTCGATCGGCCTGCTCGGCAACGCGGCCGAGGTCGTCCCCGCGATGCTGCGGGCCGGCGCTCCCATCGACGTCGTCACCGATCAGACGGCCGCGCACGACGTCCTCACCGGTTACGTGCCCGCGGGCATGTCGCTTGAAGGCGCCGACGAGCTGCGCGCCGAGGATCCGGCGCAGTACGAGAAGCGCGCGCTGCAGTCGATCGCGACGCACGTCCGCGCGATGCTCGACTTCAAGAAGCGCGGCGCCGTCGTCTTCGATTACGGCAACAACATCCGCAAGCAGGCGCAAACGGCCGGCGTCACGGACGCGTTCGACTTCCCCGGCTTCACGCCGGCGTTCATCCGGCCGCTCTTCTGCGAGGGCAAAGGCCCGTTCCGCTGGGCCGCGCTCTCGGGCGACCCGGCCGACATCGCCGCGCTCGACGACGCGCTGCTCGAGACGTTCCCCGACAACGCGAAGCTGCATCGCTGGATCGCATTGGCGCGTGAGCGCGTCGCGTTTCAGGGCCTGCCGGCGCGCATCTGCTGGCTCGGCTACGGCGAGCGCCGCGAATTCGGGCTGCGCATCAACGCGATGGTCCGCGACGGCACGCTCAAGTCGCCGATCGTCATCGGCCGCGATCATCTCGACACAGGTTCGGTGGCGTCACCCTATCGCGAGACGGAAAGCATGCTCGACGGTTCCGATGCGATCGCCGATTGGCCGATCCTCAACGCGCTCATCAACGCCGTGAACGGCGCGCACTGGGTGAGCGTCCACCACGGCGGCGGCGTCGGCATCGGTTACTCGATCCACGCGGGCATGGTGGTCGTGGCGGATGGCTCACAGGATTCTGACGCCCGCCTTTCACGCGTGCTGACGAGCGATCCCGGCATCGGCATCGTGCGTCATGCCGACGCCGGCTATCCCGAAGCCATCGCCGCCGCCGATAGGAACGGCATCGATTGGCGGCTCTAGGCCGAGATCAACGCGCCGAATAATATTCGGCTGAGAAAAACTCTCACCGAAGGGGTGCAGGTCAGCCCGTTCCGCGGGCAGTACACCAGGCGCTAACACCGCACCAACGCTCTGCGCTTGCCGCCGGAGGTCTTATCCATGTTCGCTCGCCGTGTGTCGCTCTTCAGCCTTATCCTGGGCGCCGCGTTCGCGTTCACATCACTGCCTGCGGGAGCCGGCACGACCGGCAACATCTCGGGCAAGACCACCGATGACAACGGCGCGCCGGTCGCCGCGGCGAAAGTGAGCGTCGTGTCGCCTTCGAAGTCGGCGACCGCCGTCACAAGCGCCAGCGGCTTCTTCTCCGTCCTCAACCTCTCGCCGGACACCTACACCGTGACGGCCTCTAAGGACGGACTCCAAACGGCCACCGCCTACGGCGTCACCGTGCAGGCGGACCAGACGAGCCGCGTGGACCTCGTGCTGCATTCGAACGCGAAGGTGATCGGCCGCGTGACGACCACGGCGCAGGCCAACATCGTGAGCAAGAGCGTCACCGGCGACCTGTATTCGGTCAACGCGGCAGCTATCAATTCGTATCAGGGCAGCGCAGGCGGCGCGGAGACGCTGTACAGCCAGAACGGCGTTGTCGGCTCTCTCCCCGGCGTGACGCGCACCGTCGGGACCGGCGGCGGCTACGCCGGTAACGGCAGCTTGAGCATCCGCGGCGGCTCGAACGACCAGGTCGGCTTCGAGCTGGAGGGCATCCCGCTCAACCGCTCCTTCGACTCGGCGAACGCGACCGCGTTCCTCACGAACGGCCTGTCGCAGCTGCAGGTCTACACCGGCGGCGAGCCGGCCGATTCGGGCCGCTCGATGGCGGGCTACATCAACGAGATCATCCGGCGCGGCACGTACCCGGGCGGCGGCGACTTGACGTACGTCATCGGCACCCCAGATCTGACGAGCACAGTCCAGGCCGACATCTACGGCGGCACGCCGAACCATCATTTCACCTACTACGCCTCGACGCTGTGGATCAACGCCGGCTATAGCTTCGGCAACCGCAGCAACCTCGACAACACCAGCATCAACGTGCCGGCCAACGACCCCGGCTGCGGCGCGGCGAACGTCTTGAATGGCGCCACGATACCGGACTGCACCGTGGCGCAGACGTACAACATGCCGATCTCGCAAGGCGCATGGTCGAGTTTCCTCAACCCCCAATCATCGATGGCGGACACCGTCTTCAACTTCAATTGGGGCTTCGACCACAACGGCCTGACCGACGATCTGCAGTTCTTGTACAACGTCGGGATGACGCGCACGCCGTTCAACTATTCCGGGCCATACCTCGACCCGCTGCTCTCCGCGAGCGGCGTCGTCGGCCCGAGCGGCGCGCTGCTGTATCCCACCGGCGCGCTCTACACCGGCCCGCTCGGCAGCATCTACAACGGCAGCGCGAGCAACTTCTACACGCTCACGTGGCCCTCGGCCGGCGGCAGCACCGGCGAGGTCCCGTTGAACTATCGCGACAGTCAGCGCACGCAATCGTCCATCGAGAAGCTCAGCTACACGCGTGCGCTCACCAGCTCGTCGTTCCTGCGCCTGTACGCCTACGGGATATATTCGCTGTGGAACTTCGACCAGGCCACGAACAACTCGCTGGGTGATTCGTTCTACGACCTTCACGACAACGCGTACGGCGTCACGATGAACTACCAGAACCAGATCGACCAGCACAACCTGGCGCGGCTCGACATCGACTTCCTCCAAGAGTCGAGCCTGCGCTACAACTACGCCAACAATTTCTCGAGCGACGGTTTCGTGAATTGTTTCCCGTCCGCGGTGGTCGATTATTCGGTCGGCCCGGCGGCGCTCGATTACGGCTGCGCCAACGCGTCAGCGCTCAACCCCGAGGCGGTCGCCCAGCTCAACGGGCCGTACGCCTACTGGAACAGCATCAGCCCTATCACCAGCGACGTGGCGATCGCCGACACCTGGCATCCCAACGACCGTTGGACGTTCGACGTCGGCCTGCGCTACGACGACTTCAACGTGCCGCTCATGCCTCTGCAGATCACCGGTCCGAACGGCATCGCCGAGCAGGCGCAGAACCAGTTCGGCACGTGCCTGCACGGCTACGCGTACGCTCCGGGCGAGAACTGCTACATCTTCTTGAACGCCGGCCTGCCGACGTCGATGGGCGGCGACGGCACCTTCGGGGCGTCTGCCGCGCCCGGCGCCGGCAACTGGACCAACGTGAGCGGGTCCGAGACGTTCATCTATTGGAGTCCGCGTCTCGGCGCCACGTATTCAGCGTCGTCGCGCGACGTCTACCGCGTCTCGGTGGGCAGATACGTCCAAGCGCCCGCCACCGCGTATGAGGAGTACCGCGCGGCGCCGCAATGGGGGCCCGCCGACACGGTCACCATCCTCAACAGGTTCTACGACGGGATCGGGTTCACCGCGCTGCACAACATCCAGCCCCAGGACAGCACCAACTACGACGCGTCCTGGGAGCACAGCTTCAACGGCGCGCTCGCGATGAAGGTATCGCCATTCTATCGGAACACGCGCAATCAGATCCTCAACATCCCGGTCAACCCGGCGCAGCCGACCTTTGAGACCGGCTACAACTTCGGTGCGGCGCGGATCAGCGGCGCCGAGTTCCTGCTGCGCGATTCGCGTCCCGGCGACGGCTGGAGCGGCACGCTGGCGGCGACGTACACGGATTCCAAGATCCGTTTCACGGCGCCGATCGGCGGCGCGAACTTCATCGACACGATGAACAATTCCATCACCGCGTACAACATGCAGTACGGCACGAACTACGCCACCCTCGACCCGAACGGTTTCTACTCGCCCTCGCTCTTCCAAGCTCCGGGCGCGACCGGACCGTCGTATAATGTGGCGTGGGTCGTCAACCTCAACGCGACTTATCAGACCCACGGCTGGACGATCTCACCGACGTTCAACTACCAGTCCGGCAACCCGTACGGCGATCCGCTCAACTTCCCCGACGCGCACTGCACATCGGCGGCGGTCACGTTCCCCGGCTGCATCCCGAATCCGGGCAGCCTTACGCCGCTCACCTATGGGCCGGATCCCTACACCAAGACCTTCGACGCGCCAGGCTCGCTCAAAGGCCCGTCATGGCTCACCATGAACCTCGCGCTCTCGCACGACATCGCGCACAACATCAAAGCCAGCGTGCTGTTCACGAACGTATTCACGGTCGTGCACAACCAAGGCTACCCATGGGAGCTGGCGCCCGCCAACCAGGTGGTCTCATACGAGGACAATACCTTCTACGGCAACAACCCGATCGGTGCGCTGCGCACGCAGTACATCGGCGACAGCTATTACGGCTACGCGCCGAGCAGCATCAATCCGTACCACCAGCTGGTGTTCAGCGTCTCGACCAAGATCTAAAACCTCAACGTATGTAGGGGCCGATCTTCAGATCGGCCCCTTTTTCTTATCGGGTCGACCTAAAGGTCGACCCCTACATCTTCATGGTCGACCCCTACAGGGGCAGCAGGCGCGCGAGCTCGGCCCCGAGTGTCGCCGCCTGCGACATCTGCGCCGTGCTCGGCGGGCCTTGTGACAGCGACATCGTCTGCTGCAGCGTCTGGATGCGCTCGCGCAGCGCATCGGGGCGGTACATATCGTCCTCCGAGTTGCGCGGGTTGGAGCTCAAGGCGTCGTAGAACGCCTTGTCGTGCGCGTCGAGCGCGCCGTGTTTTGCTTTTCCGTCGAGCGCGTTGAGCGCGTCGTCGATGCGCGAGAGCTCGTCGTTGAGCTGGCGCAGCAGATCGTGGCGCGCGACGTAGTCCTGTTGCGTCCACTGCGCACGTGGATCCGCTTTCACGATCAGCGGCTGCTCGAGCACCGTCGGCCCGACGTGCAATCGCACCGTGTAGCTCCCCGGCACGACGTCCGCGCCGTCGGAGGGGCCCTGGTTCCACTCCTTGGCCGAGAGCCACAGGTGCGGCGGCGCCTCGGCCAGGTTCCAGGCGATGCGGTTGAGCCCCGCGTGCCCGGTGCCGCTGAGGTTGCGCAGCACGCGGCCGGTGGCGTCGATGATCTCGACGTTCGGCGCCGGCTTGCGCGCGGCGGCAAGATAGTAGGTCAGTAGGGCGCCGGCGGGTGGATTCTCACCCGCGAACAATTGCTGCGGCGGGATGCCCTCGCCGAGGCCGGTGCCGTAGATGTTCTTCCACCAGCGGTACCAATGGTACGTCGTGCGCGGCGCGAACAGAAAGGCGCTCGATTGGCGCGCGAGCGCCAACTGCTGCAGAGCGCTGATATCGTCGAGCACGAAGAAACCGCGCCCATGCGTCGCTAGCACCAGATCGTCGGCCTGCGGCTGCACGCGCAGGTCGCGCGCCGCGGTCACCGGCATCGCGCCGCGCAGGCTCTCCCAATGCACCCCGCCATCGAACGAGACCCAGACGCCTTGCTCGACGCCCGCATAGAGGATGTCCGGGTTGCGCGGGTCTTGGCGGATCACGTGCACGTATTGATCGTGCGGCAGGCCGGCGCTGATGCTGCGCCAACTGCCGCCCGAATCGTGCGTGACGAACGCGTACGGCGCGCGGTCACCGCTGTTGTGCCGGTCCACCGCGACAAACGCGGTGGCGGCATCGTGCGGCGATGGTTCCACGTTTTCGACGCGACCGTAGGGAGGCACCGGCGGCGTCACATCGCGCCACGTCGCACCGCCGTCCTTGGTGATGTGCACGAGCCCGTCGTCGCTGCCGGTCCAGATCACCGTCGCATCGATCGGCGACGGCGCGATGCTCAACAGGGTGTCGTAGAACTCGGCGCCGGACACATCGGTGTTCACGGGACCGCCCGCCACCTGCTGATGCGCCGGCTCGTCACGCGTGAGATCCGGACTGATGACCGTCCAGCGCTTGCCGTGATCGGCCGTGCGGAAGACGACGTTCCCGCCGAAATACGCGACGGTCGGGTCCAGCGGCGAGATCGCGACCGGCGCCTCCCAGTTGAAGCGATACGGCAGGCCGGCGAGCGCTCGGCCATTGGTGTCGGTCGCGTCGGGCGAGATGTCGTGGTTCTCCCGCGAGCGATAGTCGTACAAGCCGAGCTGGCCGGTCACCGCGTTGACGCCGACGTTCCACACGAGAGACGCGTCGAGCGGATCGGGTATCGCCCACACGCCATCGCCGTCGTTGCCGACGTCGCGCCAATCGCCGGAGAGGATGCCGAGCGGATCGCGACTGTCGGATGGGCCGCAAAAAGAGTCGTTGTCCTGGAAACCGCCGCAGATGCGGTACGGCTCGCTCGCGTCCAGGCCGAGCCGGTAGACCTGACCGATCGACACGTTGTATCCGAACGCCCATATCGACCCGCCGTCGAGGCTGATCGGCGCGCCACCATCGTCCGCCTCGATCATGCGCCTGCCGTCTGCGGCGATCCACATGCCGTGGTGGTCCTGATGCAACGCCGAGTCGACATTGCGGAAGGTGGCCCCGCCGTCGCGCGATTCGAGCAGATTCTCCGAGAGGAAGAACACGTGGCGTGCATCGCGCGGATCGACCTCGAGCCGGCTCATGTAGAACGGGCGCTGGTTCAGTTCGGTATCGGTGCTCACGAGATGCCAGGTGTCGCCCGCGTCATCCGAGCGCCACAACACGCCGGATTTGGATTGGATGAGCGCGTAGACGCGCCGCGGATCGCTCGGAGCCACGGCAAGTCCGATGCGACCCATCACGCCTGGGGGCAGGCCGTGCCCGCTCAGCTTCGTCCACGTCACGCCGCCGTCACGCGAACGATAGATGCCGTCATCGGGTCCGCCGCTTTCGAACGACCAGGGCACGCGGCGCAGCTGCCAGATCGCGGCGAAGGCCGTGCGTCCACGCGCATCCCAGGCGAGGTCGGCGGCGCCGCTGCGCGGGCCTACGTACAACGTCTTGCGCCACGATCGACCGCCGTCCGCCGTGCGATAGACGCCGCGGTCCTGGCTGTCCGCGAACGGATCGCCGAGCGCGCCCGCAAGCGCGATCGTCGGGGTTTTCGGATCGATGAGGATCCGCGAGATCGCATACGAGTTCTCGAGGCCGCGGTGCTGCCACGAATCGCCGCCGTCCACCGACAGCCACACGCCGTCGCCATAGGAGGCGTCGTTGCGCGGTTTCGACTCCCCGGTGCCTACCCAGACCACGCGTTTGTCGGAAGGCGCGATGGCGACCGCGCCGATAGCGGCGACCGGCTGGCTGGCCCAGCGGTCGCTCCACGTGACGCCGCCGTTGACCGTGCGGAACACGCCGCCGTCCGCGGCGCCGAAGAAATAGAGCAGCGCGTCGGCGTTCGTCCCGGCGACGGCGGTGACACGACCGCCCGACTGCCCGGGTCCTATAGAACGCCAGCGCAGGTCTCCCGACACGCCTGTGTCTGCCGAGGCGGGGCTGGGGAATATGAGAGAGAGCAGGAGTATGAGGACGAGGTTCGGCGCCGGGGACGTCTTCGCAAGCGTGATGGAGGCCCTCCGTTGCGCCGCGCGTTCGGGGATAGTGCGGCGATTTCCGCTGCTCCTTGAAGGACCGACCCGGCTATAGATTGTAGGCGGGACCAGCATGCAAGCCAAGCCGAGCATCTTCGACATCCAGCGCAGCCGCGATCGCTTCTTCGCCGATCATGGCTGGCTCAAGACGTACCATTCCTTCAGCTTCGCGGACTATTACGACCCGCACAACCTCAACTGGGGCGCGCTGCGCGTCCTCAACGACGATCGCATCGCGCCGAGCCAGGGCTTCCCGACGCACGCCCACCGCGACATGGAGATCATCACCTATGTCATCTCGGGCGAGCTCGAGCACAAGGACAGCATGGACAACCACGGCGTCGTCAAAGACGGCGGGGTGCAATTCATGAGCGCCGGCACCGGCGTGCGCCACTCGGAGTACAACGGCTCCGCGACCCAAGAGCTGCACCTCGTGCAGATGTGGCTCACGCCCGGCAAGAAGGGGACCAAGCCGTCGTACGGCCAGTGCGATTTCACTCCGGCGGAGCGCTTGAACAAATGGCTGCTCGTGGCGAGCGGCACGCCAGGCAATCGCGCGCCTGTCGCCCTCACGCAGGACGCGTCGTTCCGCGTCTCACGGCTCGAGAACGGCGTGCTCGACTATCCGTTCCCGGCCGGCCGGCTCGGCTTTCTCTTCGTCGCCACCGGCAGCGTCGCCGCCAACGGCGCGCGGCTCGAAGCAGGCGACGCGGTGCGCATCGGCGGCGTACCCTCGCTCGCGCTCAGCGGCTCGGGCGACGTGCTGCTCTGGGATATTCCGCCCACGATAGAATAGCAGACGCGGCGGTGGAGCGGTCGAATTTATTCGACCGTTAGAGCGGTCGCGGCTTGATAGTACTTGCTCGTCGGCGCGTGATCGAGCGCTCCCGCGATGAGCGACGAAGCGTGCACGACGCCTTCGAGCGATACACCGGTCTGGATGCCCATGCCGTGCAACATGTAGAGCAGGTCCTCGGTCGCGAGATTGCCGCTCGCACCCGGCGCGTACGGACATCCGCCGAGACCCGCTGCGGACGAATCGAAGATCGCGATGCCCATCTCGAGCGCCGCGAGGACGTTCGCCAGCGCGGTGCCGCGCGTGTCGTGGAAATGCATCGCGAGCCGGCCGATGTCGATGTGCTCCGTCAGCAGCGAGACCAGCTCCACCACCTGGTTCGGCGTCGCCACGCCGATCGTGTCGCCGATGCTGATCTCGTCCACGCCAAGCTCGTCGAGCCTTCGCGCCACTTTCACCACTGCGACCGGCGCGATGATCTCGTCGAACGGCGAGCCGAAGCACATCGAGATGTAGCCCCGCACCCGCACGCCCTCGTGCTTGGCACGGGCGAGCACCGCCACGAAGCGGTCGATCGACTCGTCGATCGTCGCGTTGATGTTGCGTCGGTTGAACTCGTCCGAGGCCGCGGTGAAGACCGCGATCTCGCGGGCGCCGGCCGCGAGCGCGCGCTCCAAGCCGCGCTCGTTCGGCACGAGCACCGGATAGCGCACGCCCGGCCTGCGCGCGATGCGGCGCATCACGTCCTCAGCGTCGGCGAGCTGCGGGATGGCTTTCGGGCTGACGAACGACGTCGCTTCGATTACCGGCAGTCCGGCATCCGAGAGCGCGTCGATGAAACGCACCTTCACATCCGTCGGGATCTCGACGCGTTCGTTCTGCAGCCCGTCGCGGGGTCCGACTTCGACGATGGTGACGCGCTTCGGCAGCGCGTCGAGCGGACGCGGCATGCCGCGCGATTCGTCACGGCGGCGCGCCGGACCCGCAGCGGCGCCGCCGGGCGGATCGCCGCCGGCGTGCATAAGAAAAGAAGCCCGATCGCTCGGGCTTCTTCTGCTTTCGTGTCTCCGAAGACTAGGGATTCATGTAGATGTGCGTGTTCTTCGGCGGCAGCTTCGGGTTGCGCCATTTCGTGCCGTCGGCGAACGTGATGTGCAGCGGAACGCACTGCGGCAGGCCGGTGCCTAGCGGGAAGGTGCTCTGCGGCACGCCGTACTTGTGCTTGATCTCCGCGTTGGGCGAGAACGTGCCGACGTCTTTGGCCTCGGCCTTGAGGATGCCGTTGGCGATGAGGCCGAACTGGACTTCGGTCATGTCTTTATGCGTGATGTTCGTCCAGTCGACGGCCATCTGCGGCTGCGTCGTCGTGTATGTCGGTTGATAGTACATCCCACCCCAGGGATCTCCCCAGCGGCCGCCGCCGTAGAAGCCGGGCGCGTAGCCCCCATAGCC
Organism: Vulcanimicrobiota bacterium; assembly: GCA_963805945.1. Lineage (GTDB taxonomy): Bacteria > Vulcanimicrobiota > Vulcanimicrobiia > Eremiobacterales > Eremiobacteraceae > JAFAHD01. The sequence continues at coordinate 416,765 of CAWDVP010000006.1, forward strand.
GCCGCTCTGCATCACGTTCAGCGACGCGTTGCAGGAGCTGACTTTGATGAGTTGTGATGCGTGAGGGACAGCCGGCGCCATCGCCGGCGCCGCCATCGCTCCCGGTGTCGGGTTCGCGCTGACGGGCATCGCTGCCACGCACACCAGGACCGCGACAAAAGTGAAGAGCGCTACTATGCGCGAGATCTGCATGCAAATATCTCCTCGGTGAGCAGTATAGGATAGAAAAGCCGTTGGTCTTGTCTTTACGACCGAGTGGTGCAAATCCCGCCAAACGCGCTTTCAAAAACGGCGAACTGCGCATGCTATCGCGGCGTGGGCACCCTTGGCGACCGAGCGATCAATCAGCGTTCGCCGCATCGATCTCCACCATGATGGCGCCCGCATCGACCCGATCCCCCGGCTTGACGTTCACCGCAAGCACTCGCCCGTCGTACGGCGCGGCGACCGCATGCTCCATCTTCATCGCTTCCATGACCACGAGGACCTGACGCGCTGCGACGCGTTCGCCCGGCTTGACCTGCACCTTCACGATCGTGCCCGTCATCGGCGCGACGGCAGCGGTGGCGCCGCCATGACCGTGCGCGTGCGCGCCCGCGCGGGCGACGTCCTCGAGCGCGTCGAGCGCGAATGCGAAGCGGACCGGCGGCGTGCCGAAGCTGATCTCAATGCCGCCGGCAGTGCGCCACGCGTGAAATAATGTGACCGTTTCGCCTTCGACGAGTTCGAAAGCCGATGCCGCGCCGGTCGCCCGCACCAACGCCTCGCGTCCGCCGCTGCGGCCGCGAAAGCCGCGGCCGTTCCAATCGCGATCGATCTCCAACGCCAGCGAAGCGGGCGCGACGAAACGCAGCTCGCGCGTCGCCGCACCGTGACGCCACGAGCCGAGCGTCTGCAACGCGCCGGCCGCGGCGATCGCCGCCGCGACGAGCGTGTCCTGCGCGGGCTGCGCTCCATCCCAATGATGCCGCTCGAGAAAGTCGGTGGCGACGTCGCCTTCGGCGAAGGACGGCTCGCTCGCCAGCCAGCGCAGGAACTCGACATTGGAGGCGATGCCCGCCACCGCGCATTCGTCGAGCGCCGCGCGCAGCCGCCCGAGCGCTTCAGCTCGCGTGCGGCCGGACACGATGAGCTTGGCGAGCATCGGATCGTAGTCACTTGTGACCTCGCTGCCCGCCTCAACGCCGGCGTCGACGCGCACGCCGGGTCCGGACGGCATCGCGAAGCCGAGGATGCGGCCGCTTGAGGGGAGGGAGCCGTTTGCAGGATCCTCCGCGTAGATGCGCGCCTCGATGGCGTGGCCCCGCGGCACTACGTCGTGCTGTCGCAGCGCCAACGGCTCGCCCTGTGCGACGAGGATCTGCTCTCGCACGAGATCGACGCCGGTCACCGCCTCGGTCACCGGATGCTCGACCTGAAGACGCGCGTTGACCTCGAGGAAATAGAACCCGCCGCTCGCGTCGAGCATGAACTCGACCGTGCCGGCGTTGACGTAGCCGACCGCGCTCGCGAGGCGGATCGCCGCATCGCCGAGCTGCGCGCGCAGCTCGGGCGGCACCGCGGGCGAGGGCGTCTCCTCCACGATCTTCTGGTGGCGGCGCTGCACCGAACAATCGCGTTCGTTGAGATGGATGCATGCGCCGTGCCTGTCCGCCAGGATCTGCACCTCGACGTGCCGCGGCGCCACCAAGTATTTCTCCAAGAACACGGTCTCGTCGCCGAACGCCGCCGCCGCCTCGCGCCGCGCGCCCGCAAGCGCCTCGTCGAACTCGGCGAGGTCGCGCACGAGGCGCATCCCCTTGCCGCCACCACCGGCAGCCGCCTTGATCATCAGCGGCGCGCCGATCTTCGCGGCGTGCGCGGCAAGCGCCGTCGGGCTCTGGTCATCTCCCAGATAGCCCGGCACGGTGGCGACGCCGGCGGCGTGCGCCGCCTTTTTCGCCGCGATCTTGTCGCCGACGGCGCGCATGACGCGCCCGGGAGGCCCGACGAAGACCAGCCCGGCGTCTTCACAAGCGTCGGCAAAGGCCGGGTTCTCGGAGAGAAATCCGTAGCCGGGATGGATCGCGTCCGCGCGGGCGAGCCGCGCGGCGTCGATGACCGCGTCGATGCGCAGATAGGATTCACGAGCCGGCGCGGGGCCGATGCGCAGCGCTTCGTCGCACTCCTTGACGTGCAGCGCATCGCGATCCGCATCCGAGTAGACCGCGATCGACGCAATGCCCATGGCGCGGCAGGTGCGAGCGATCCGCACCGCGATCTCGCCGCGGTTGGCGATGAGCAGCCGCTTGATGCGTGCGCCTATGCGCGCCACGAAGGATCGCGCTTTTCGAGGAACGCGCGCAGGCCTTCTTGCCCCTCGTCGCTCGTGCGCTGGTTGGCGAGTTTACGGGCGGTCCATGCGGCGACATCGCCTGGCGCCAGCCGCCCGACGTTGAGCGCGATCTCCTTCGCCACCCGCGTGGCCGACGGCCCGGCGCTCAACACCTCGGCGACGATCGCCGCCACCGCGGCGTCGAGGCCGGCGAGCGGCACGACGTCGTGCACCAAACCGATGCGCTGGGCGCGCGCCGCGTCGAACTTCTCACCGGTGGTGAAGAGCGCGCGGGCGTGGGTCTCGCCGATCTTGGCGATGACGAACGGCGAGATGACGGCCGGCACGATGCCGAGCTTGACCTCGGTGAAGCCGAAGACAGCATCGTCGGCCGCGACCACGCGATCGCACGCAGCGCACGCGCCGGCACCCCCGCCCAGCGCGGCTCCCTGCACGCGGGCGATGACCGGCACCGGACAGCTGTTCACCGCGTGCATCATGCCGGCGAGTTTCAACGAGTCGTCGAGGTTCTGCTCGCGCGTCATGCCGAGGCTCTTCTGCATGTAGCTGACCTCGGCGCCGCCGCAGAACACCGTCCCCTCGCCGGCGAGCACCACCACTCGCAGCGTCTCATCGGTGTGGAGCTTTTCAAACGTGCTGCGCACAAGCGCGATCATCACGTCGTCAAACGCATTGCGCTTGTCCGGCCGGTTCAAGGTCACGCGCGCCACGCCGCCGTCGCGGACGACCGTCACGAAATCTGCCATGATCTTCTTCTTCTCCTACGGTCGAATGAATTCGACCGCTACATCCTAAAGACGCCGAACTTCGTCGGCGTGCGCGGCGCGTTCGCCGCCGCCGCGATGCCCAACGCCAGCACCTGGCGCGTATCCGCCGGATCGATGATGCCATCATCCCAAAGCCGCGCGGTGCTGTAGTAGGGATTGCCTTCGGCCTCGTACCGCTCGAGGATGGGCCGCATGAATTCCTCGCGCTCGGCCGCGGACATGCTCTTGCCCTTCGCTTCGAGCGCTTCGAGACGCACGGTGAGCAGCACGTTGGCGGCCTGCGGGCCGCCCATCACCGAGATGCGCGCGTTCGGCCACATCCAGAGCTGCCGCGGCGAATACGCGCGACCGCACATGCCGTAGTTGCCGGCGCCGAACGAACCGCCGATGATCACCGTGAACTTCGGCACTTGCGCGTTGGCGACCGCCATGACCAGCTTCGCGCCGTCTTTGGCGATGCCGCCCTCCTCGTATTGCTTGCCCACCATGAAGCCGGTGATGTTCTGCAAGAAGACCAGCGGCACGCCGCGCTGGCAGCACAGCTCGATGAAGTGGGTCCCTTTGAGCGCGCTTTGCGAGAAGAGGATGCCGTTGTTGGCGAGGATGCCGACCGGCTGGCCTTCGATGTGCGCGAATCCGCAGACCAGCGTCTCGCCGTAGAGCGCCTTGAACTCGTGGAACTCGCTCGCGTCGACGAGCCGCGCGATGACTTCGCGCACCTCATACGGCTTGCGCCAATCGCGCTGGACGACGCCGTACAGCTCCTGTGCGTCGTATTTCGGCGGCCGCGGCTCGCGGACGCGCCACGGCGCGCGCGTGCGGCGGTTGAGATTCGCGACGATCTCGCGGCAGATCGCCAGCGCATGGCGATCGTCGAGCGCATAGTGGTCGGTGACGCCGGAGATGCGCGCATGCACGTCTGCGCCGCCGAGCTCCTCGGCGCTCACGATCTCGCCGGTCGCGGCCTTGACGAGCGGCGGGCCGCCGAGAAAGATCGTGCCCTGGCCCTTCACGATGATCGACTCGTCGGACATCGCGGGGACATACGCGCCGCCCGCCGTGCACGAGCCCATCACCGCCGCGATCTGCGGGATGCCTTTCGCCGACATCTGCGCCTGGTTGTAGAAGATCCGGCCGAAGTGCTCGCGGTCGGGGAACACCTGGTCTTGCAGCGGCAAGAACGCGCCGCCCGAGTCGACCAGATAGATGCACGGCAGATGGTTCTGCTCGGCGATCTCCTGCGCGCGCAGATGCTTCTTGACGGTGAGCGGGAAGTAGGTGCCGCCCTTGACGGTCGCGTCGTTGGCGACGATCACGCACATCGCGCCCTCGACGACGCCCAGGCCGGTCACGATGCCCGCGCTCGGCGCATCGCCGTCGTACATATCCCACGCGGCGAGCGCCGAAAACTCGAGGAACGGCGACTGCGGGTCGAGCAGCAGGGCGATGCGTTCGCGCACCGGCAGCTTGCCGCGCGCGGTGTGCTTCGCCATCGCCTCGGAGCCGCCGCCCGCGGCGACGTGCGCCTGCCGCTCGCGCAGCTGCTCGAGCAGCGACACGAAATGCTCGCGATTCTTCGCGAACTCCGGATGCGAGGTATCGACCCGCGATTCTATGACGGCCATCGGGCCACTCCACTTAACCCATGCAAGGGACGGCGCCTGCTCGGGGCCAACGGACCATAGCACCGCTATGACAAGCGTTTTCGAATGCGTCCCCAACGTCTCCGAAGGACGGCGTGCCGACGTGATCCAGGCTATCGCCGCCGCGGCCGCGGGGCCTGACGTCGTCTTGCTCGACACGCAAAGCGATGCCGCCCATAACCGCTCGGTGTTCACGCTCGTCGGCAGCGGTGACGGAGTGCTCGCCGCAGCGGTCCGTCTGGCCGGCGCCGCGGTCGAGCGCATCGACCTGCGCGCGCATACGGGCGAGCATCCGCGCATGGGCGCGGTCGACGTCATCCCCTTCATCCCGATCGGCGCTGCGAGCATGGACGATGCCGTGCAACTCGCACGGCGCTGCGCGGAGCAGCTGTGGGAGCGCTATCGTCTTCCTTCTTATTACTACGAGTTCGCCGCGACGCGGCCGGAACGTCGCGATCTCGCGAGCGTGCGCAAGGGCCAGTTCGAGGGGCTGCTGACCGCGGTCAAGGAGCCGGCGCGGCAGCCGGACGTCGGCGATCCCGCGTTGCACGAGAGCGCGGGCATCGTCGCGGTGGGCGCGCGCAATTTCCTCATCGCCTTCAATGTGGATCTGGCCACGCCCGATCTCGCGCTCGCCGAGCGGCTGGCGCTCGCAGTACGCCGGCGCAGCGGCGGGCTGGCAGGCATCAAGGCGCTCGGCTTCGCGCTGTCCGAGTCGGTCGTGCAGGTCTCGATGAACGTCGTCGACGTCAACGCCATCCCGCTCTATCGCGTGACCGAGCTCATCCGCCGTGAGGCCGCGGCCGCCGGTGTCGCGGTGAAGAACTGCGAGTTGGTCGGCCTGTCGCCGCTGGCGGCGATCGCCCAGTCCGCCGCGTACTACCTCCATCTCGATTCGATCGACAGCCGCTCGATCACGTGGTAGACGCGCCCGGACCTGGCTCATCCTATATGGTCGTCAATGCGACGCTGGTGACCATGGCCCCGCTAGCCGCGCGCGCGGACGGCGACGCACAAGTCACCGATGACGATCTCGGCATCGTCGCTGCGGGGACCATCGTGGTGCGCGACGGCATCATCGCCTCCGTCGGCGAGTTTTTCACGTCTGTAGTGCCCGAGCGAAGCTCGGGTGTGGATGACCTGCTCGTGCACGACGCGGGCGGCCGCGTCGTCATGCCGGGCCTGGTCGACGCGCACACGCACGCGCTTTTCGCAGGCGATCGCGTCGCCGACTTCGAGTCGATGGCGCGCGGCGAGAAACCCGCCTTGGGGATCGCGTACACCGTGGAGCAGACGCGCGCGCTCGATTGCGATGGGCTTGTGGCGCTCGGCCACGCGCGATTGGCGGCGATGCTCGCGCACGGCACCACGACTGCGGAGGTGAAGACCGGCTACGCGCTCACCGCCACAGGCGAAGCGACGATGCTGCGCGCGCTCGCGCTATTGGACGCCGGTGCCAGCCTGCCGCATATCATCGCCACCTTTTGCGGCGCACACGCGCTGCCGCCGGAGTTCACCTCCTACGACGCGTTCGTCGACGAACTGGTCGAACGCATCCTCCCTGCGGCCGCGGACACCGGCGTCGCTCGCTTCGCGGACGCGTTCTGCGAGCAGGGTTACTTCACGCCTGAGCAGAGCCGCCGCTTCCTGGTCGCATGCAAAGCCCGCGGAATGCAACTGCGCCTGCACGCCGATGAGCTCAGCGCCGGCGGCGGCGCAGCTCTAGCCGCCGAGTTGCGTTGCCTTTCTGCGGACCACCTCAACTACGTCGACGCCGCCGACATCGCGGCGCTGCGCGCGAGCGGCACGATCGCCGTGCTCTGCCCCGCTACGGCGCAATACCTCGGTCTGCCGCGCTACGCGCCGGCGCGCGATCTGATCGCGGCGGGCGTTCCGGTGGCCGTCGCCACCGACTTCAATCCCGGCACGTGCCCGTGCTACTCGCTGCAGGAAGCCGCGCACCTCGCACGGCGTCACATGCGCATGAGCGCGGCAGAAGTGCTCGCCGGCGTCACTGTCAACGCGGCGCGCTCGCTCGATGCCGCCGGCGTCGCAGGCTGTCTCGCGCCCGGCCGTCCAGCCGACATCGTCATGCTCGAGACGCGCGATCTGCGCGAGTTCGGCTACTACTTCGGCGTCAACCTGGTGCGCTGGGCGTCGCTCGGCAAGAGGGGACGAAATGTCGCTTGAGCTCGTCAACACCATCGCCGCGCTTTCGACGACCGCGGTCATCACCGCGACGGCGGTCGCCGCGCTCGCGCAGCTGCGGCATCTGCGCGCAGGCAATCAGATCAGCGGGTTCCTGACGCTGCGCACGATGCTCGATGACGACGCCCACCAGCGTGCGCTCGCGATCCTCCAGCGCGAGGGCGACCTGGCGCAAGACGCAGGATTTCGCGCATACGCGGCTGCGGTGTTCGCAGGGACGGCATCGGACCACGAACGATTCCGCGAGCTGCGCGCGGCGGTCTCGATGCTCGGCAACTCCTTCGAAGTCATGGGGACGCTCGTGCGCAACGGCGTCGTCGATCGACGCATGTTCCTCGAGCAGTACTGCGGGACCATCAGCGGCATGTGGCGGCGGCTCGAGCATTACATCGCGATGGAGCGCCAGATCCAGCACGACGACGGGATCTGGGAGGATTTCGAGTACCTCGCCGCGCTCTCCAAAGCATTTCTCATCGAGCATCCGAGCGTGTATCCGCACGGCTTGGCACGAATGCTGCCGAGCTATCAGGCCGACCCGGCCCCACCGGATTGAAATCGGGGCATTTCGAGGCCCTTTTCCACCCGCGCTGCGTTTGGAATTCGATCTGGAGGGTATTTCCGTGGTGTGAGTGGTGATGCACGCGACGGACCCTAACAGTTTTCACGCCCACTATCCGAGCGCCTATCGTTCCGCGGTCGAGGCCCGCCACGCGGTCGCCGATTTCGCGATCGATTGCGGCTTCGACCTCGCCGACACCGGCGACATCGCCCTGGCGGTCGGCGAGGCGTTCAATAACGCGGCCGAACATGGCCACCGCGACGCCGGTCAGATCCTCCTGCGGTGCTCGTTCGACGGCGTCGACCTCGCGGTCACCGTGGCTGACAGCGGCTGCGGTTTCGACGTGCGTCATGTCGACCGGGCGCGAGGGGACCGCGGTAAGAGCGACCGTGGCCTTGGGATCTTTCTGATGCAGACGCTGATGGACAGCGTCGAGTACGACGGCTCCGGCACCGGCACTACGGTTCGGCTCGTCAAACGCCGCCAGCGCGGCTAGGCGTCTCCGCTACGCGACAAGCGAAGCGAAGCGCGCTTTGAAGTCCGCTGGCGCCAAGCCTGATGTCCTTGCGAGCTCCTCGAGGCGCGGTGACTCGAAGTCGCCGGGTTCCAGCCGGATCATATACTTGCGCGCGACCTCATAGGACTCGGTCGCGGTGTCCACGACGCGCACACTGATCCGGCCGGTGCTCGGGTCGATCATGTCCGACAAGGTGACCGGCACGACGCGCCCACCGCGCAGCGCGATCATCGCGCCCGAGCCGCCGCCCATGAGGTAGCGGACGGCGCCATAGCCCAGCGTGCGCGTGTACTCGACGTCGAACGCGACCGGCTTCGCGCAGCGCAGTTCGTAGCCGATCTCTTTCTTCACCACCGTCGCCGCGAAGCCGAGTCCTTCGAGCCGCTGACGCACGAAGCCGCGCACCGCGTCGCCGACGTCGAGGTCGCTGATGCGGATGTGGCCGTATTCGATCGCGCGGCACGTTCTTGAGCCCTTCGAGCGCGCGCTCGTCGAGCCGCTCGACCACGCCCTCCGCGACGATCGCGACGCCGTGGTCGTGTCCCATCCAGCGCCGCTTGATCATGCTGCCGATGATGATGTCGGCGATCTGCTCGAGCGAGACGTTCGCGCCCGAGAACTCCTCCGGGATGATCGCCAGCGTGCCGCCGGCCGCCTTGCATATGCCGAGGGCCAGCGCGCCGGACTTGCGGCCCATGCACACGGCCGCGTACCAGCGCGTCGTGGTCTTGGCGTCCTCCATGAGGCTCTCGACGATGGCTGCGCCCACCGCCCGCGCCGTTTCGAACCCGAAGGTCGGCATGTTCTCGGGCAGCGGCAGATCATTGTCGATCGTCTTCGGGACCGTCACCACTTTGACGTCGCCGCCTGCGGCTTCCGCTATTTTGGCGGCGCCGTAGGTCGTGTCGTCGCCGCCGATGCACAACAGGTCCGTGATGCCGAGCGCTGTGAGGCTGCGGACGCAGTTCTTCAGCGACGCCTCATCTTTGGCCGGATTCGTGCGCGACGTGCGCAGGATCGAACCGCCGGTCCAATGGATGCGGCTCACGTCGTCGATGTGCAGCTCGACGGCGTGCTTCGCGTCGCCGCCAGCCAGCCATTGAAACCCGTCATAGATGCCGAGGACGCGACAGCCCTCATTGATCGCTTCGATCGTGGCGGCGGCGATGACGCCGTTGATGCCCGGTGCCGGCCCGCCGCCCACCAAGATGCCTAAGGTGCGCGTGCTCATGGGTTCATTCCGTCGCGTCGTTCGTCAGATCCGCCATGCGCGGCACGCTCTTGGGATACGAGCCGGCCGGATGTGCCCGCATCCACAGCTTTCCTCTTACGGCTATGTATTCGAAATTCTCGTAGACCGATGGACCGTTGACCTCGCGCATGAGCTTGACGCTCGGCCAGACAAGCTCCCACATCGTCGACACCTGCCAGGACGTGGTGTCCATCAGAGCCGCCTCGTCGATCAATCCGTACTTGAGAAACGATCCGATCTGCTCCCACCAATCGCACACGTGCAGTTCAAGATGGACGTGCCGGTCGGCATGGCCGTAGTCAGCGCGGAACTGCGGATCTTTCATCCGCTCGGCGAGGTCACGCCGGACGAAGCTTATGTACTCTTGCAACTGCGGATCTTTCCATTGTTCCAGGATGGCGAGCAGCGCCGCGAGCTGGTTGCTCGCCCGCAGGTGGCGCAATTGGATCAGTGCCGCGATCGCAGTGGTGGAGATCACAGCGAGCGTGCCGATAGCCGCGAATGCGGTGAGCGCCTCGTAGCTCATCCGGAGCCGTCGCCGCGTGCCATGAGATCGCGGGCCTTGAGCTGCGCCATGCGCGGCACGTTCGCCGGGTAATAGCCGTCCGGATGGTGCGACATCCAAAGCTTCGCCCGCACGGCGATGAACTCGAAGTTCTCGAAGGCAGCCGGACCGAACTGCTCTCGCATCGATCCGATAGCCGGTTCCAGGTCATCCCATGAGCGCACCACTTGCGGCGCGGCGATGTCGAGCCACGACTGCTCGTCGATCAATGCGTACTTGGTGAACGACCCGATCTGCTCCCAATAGTCGGCGACCAACAGCTCCGGGTGATCTGCCCGCGAGACGCCGCGCTCCTGGAATTGCGCCAGGAACTTCGGGTCTTTGAACTTCTCCTGCAGGACGCCGCGCACGTATTGGATGTGGTTTTGCATATCGGGCGTATCCCACATCTGCATCAGCGTCAGCAGCACGTTGAGCTGGTTGCCGGAGCGCAAGTGGCGCAGCTGGACGACCGCGGCGATCGCCGTCGCGGCGATGACCGCGAAGGTCGCGCCCGCGAAGATCGTGTTCCAGAGCTCAAGGGACATCCGGCGCGACGTCCTCCGGATAGGGATCGATCACGGGCAGGCGCGGCGCATCCTTGGGAAACGTGTCCGGGTGTTTCGCCTCCCAAATGATCGCGCGCGACACGGTGTACTCGAAGTTGTCGTACGCCGTCGGCCCCCGCTTGCGACGGATGATGGCGATCACGGGCATCATCCTGTTCCACGCGGCGATCGCCGTGAAACCGCCGCTTTCCATGAAGGCCCGTTCCTCGGTGTAGCCCAACTTGAGCATCCCGCCGAGCGACTCCCAAAAGTCGATGTACGAGACTTCCGGATGCGCGATGCGATCGATCGGCGCGCGCATCAGCCCGGCGCGATATTCCGGGTCCTCGAGCCTCTTCTCGACCTCGCCGCTGAAGACGTACGCTTGGAGCTTTCTCGCTTCGGGGCCAGCCCATTTGTCGAACAGACCCAAGGTGGCGCTGATCTGATTACCCGCTCGCATGTGCCGGAGCTGGATGACCGCCGCGATCGCAGACGCCGCGATCACGACGAGCGTGCCGAAGGTCGAAAGCGCGGAGATCTCTTCCCAATTCATGCGTGCGGCGCTCCCGCGCCGTGTGTTGCGGCATCGCTCACCTCCGGCAACGGCAGCCGCTCCATGTGTTTTGGAAATGCGCCGCCGGGGTGCCGGCGGCCGAAATCGCGGCTGCGAATCGCGAGATATTCGAAGTTCTCCCACAACGCCGGTCCGCTTAGGCTGCTCCTGCGCATCAACGCGATCGTCATGCCGAGACGATCCCAGTCGGCGCTCACCACCCCTCCGGCGAGGTCGAGAAACGGATCTGCTTGGATCAAACCATACTTGACCAGGGTGCCTACCTGCTCCCACCAGGTGATGATGCGCACCTCGGGATGCACGGACCAATCGTTGGCCGACGTGTCAAGGGAGCGTGCATAGCCGGGATCCTTGAACCTATCGGCGAGCCCCACACGCACCTGGTGGGCGGCTGCGCGCATCTCGGCGCCATCCCACATCTCGTTGAGCTTGAGCATCGCCTGCAGCTGATTGCTCGCCTGCAGGTGGCGCAACTGGATCAACGCTGCCACTGCAGTGGCGGCGATCACGACGAACGTGCCGACCGCTGCGAGGGTGCCTATCAACTCCAGCGACATTGCGACTCTCCGAAAAAAAGACGAGGGCCGGGAAACGACCCGGCCCTCCTTCTTTGCGGCGCGCTCGGCGCCTTGCAGACGCGGGCGCTATGGACCGGATTGTTTGAGTTCCGGCTCCGGCGCCGGCGGCTTGAGCGGCTCGCCGATCTTGCGGAACACGGGCTTGCCGTCTTCGGCGTCGAGCAGGATGTGATCGCCGAGCTTGAACGTGCCGCGCAGCAGCTCTTCGGACAGCGGATCTTCCACCAGCCGGCCGATCGCGCGCCGCAGCGGCCGCGCGCCGAAGGCCGGATCCCAGCCTTCTTTGGCGATGAGTTCGCGCGCCGCTTCGGTCGCCTCGAGCGTCATGTGCTGGTTCTCCAGCTCCTTGACGACCTTGGCGAGCTCGAGCGTGACGATCTGCTTGATCTCGTCGACGTCGAGCGGATGGAAGACGACGACCTCGTCCACGCGGTTGAGGAACTCGGGCCGGAAGATGTGCTTGATCTCTTCCAGTATCTTGTTCTTCATCCGCTCGTAGCGGACCGCGGCCGAGCCTTCTTCTTTCACCGGGCGGAAGCCGATGTCGGAGTTCTTCTGCAGCCCGATCGCGCCGATGTTGCTCGTCATGACGATGAGCGTGTTCTTGAAGTCGACCGCCCGGCCTTGCGAGTCGGTGAGCCGGCCGTCTTCGAGCACCTGCAGCAGCAGGTTGAACACGTCCGGATGCGCCTTCTCGATCTCGTCGAGCAGCACGACCGTGTACGGCCGGCGCCGCACCGCTTCGGTGAGCTGGCCGCCCTCTTCGTAGCCGACGTAGCCGGGAGGCGCGCCGACCAGCCGCGACACCGCGTACTTCTCCATGTACTCGGACATGTCGATGCGCACCATCGACTCCGGATCGTCGAACATGAACTCTGCGAGCGTGCGCGCGAGCTCGGTCTTGCCGACGCCCGTCGGACCGAGGAAGATGAACGAACCGATCGGCCGTTTGGGGTTCTTCAACCCCGCGCGCGCGCGCCGGATGGCGCGCGAGATGACCTTGATCGCCTCGTCCTGGCCGACGATGCGCTTGTGCAGCACGTCGCCCATGTTGAGCAGTTTGGCGGTCTCTTCTTCTTTGAGCTTGCTGACCGGGATGCGCGTCCAGGTGGAGACGATGTGCGCGATCTCCTCGGGCCCGACCGAGTTGGTCTTCTCGCCCTTGAGGTTGCGCTTTTCGACCCACTCTGCTTCCATCTGGGCCTTCTTGGCGCGCAGCTTTTCCTCGCGGTCGCGGATCTGCGCCGCGCGTTCGAATTCTTGCGCCTTGATGGCCGCTTCTTTCTCCGCCTTGACCTTGCGGATCTCGGTCTCGACGTCGCGGATCTCCGGCGGCAGTGAAGTGGACTGCAGCCGCACGCGCGAGGCCGCCTCGTCCATGAGGTCGACCGCCTTGTCGGGCAGGAAGCGATCGGAGATGTAGCGCGCGGACAGCCGTGCCGCCGCCTCGAGCGCTTCGTCGGTGATCTTGACGCGGTGATGCGCCTCGTAGCGGTCGCGCAGGCCTTTGAGGATTTCGACGGTCTCCTCGACCGACGGTTCGCCGACCATGATCGACTGGAAGCGGCGCTCGAGCGCCGAGTCCTTCTCGATGTGCTTGCGGAACTCGTTGAGCGTGGTCGCGCCGATGCACTGCAGCTCGCCGCGCGCGAGCGCCGGCTTGATGATGTTGCTCGCGTCGATCGCGCCTTCGGCGGCGCCCGCACCGACAAGCGTGTGCAGCTCGTCGATGAACAGGATGATCTCGCCGCTCGCGCCGCGGATCTCGTCCATGACGCGCTTCATGCGCTCTTCGAACTCGCCGCGGTACTTGGTGCCGGCCACCAGGCCCGCAAGGTCCAGCGTGATGACGCGGCGGTCGCGCAGCAGCTCAGGCACATCGCCGGCGATGACGCGCTGCGCCAGGCCTTCCGCGATGGCCGTCTTGCCGACGCCGGGTTCGCCGATGAGCGCCGGGTTGTTCTTGGTGCGCCGCGAGAGGATCTGCACGACCCGCTCGATCTCGGTGTTGCGGCCGATGACCGGATCGAGTTTGCCTTCGCGCGCCAGTTGGGTCAGGTCGCGGCCGTAGGCGTCGAGCGTCGGCGTCTTGCTCTTGCCCTTCGACGCGGTCTGCGTCTGGGTCTCGGCGCCGAGCAGCGACGTCGTCTGCACGCGCACCTTCGCCGGGTCGACGCCCAGGTTGGTGAGCACGCGCGCGGCGACGCCCTCGCCCTCGCGGATGAGGCCGAGCAGCAGATGCTCCGTGCCGATATAGTTGTGATTGAGCTGGCGCGCTTCTTCGAACGCGAGCTCGATGACCCGCTTCGCGCGGGGGGTGAACACCATCTCCTGCTGCACGGTCTGACCACCGCGCCCGACGATCGCCTCAACTTCGGCGCGGACCTTCGCCAGGTTGACTCCTAGAGTTTCCAACACTTTGGCGGCAAGGCTCTCGCCTTCGCTGATGATGCCGAGCAGGATGTGTTCCGTTCCTATGTAGTTGTTGCCGAGGCGCTGGGCTTCTTCTTGCGCCAGCACGATGCTGCGGCGCGCGCGCTCGGTGAACGGCTCCCACATTGACATTTGTTCTTCTCGTTCTCCCCCTATAGTCGTGCCCGAACGAAGCTCGGGCCCGAGTACGTCCGTATGTTCGACGCCGCCCGGCAAATCCGCTTCTTCCTAAACGTATTGCTAGGTCACATCGTTTGGCGGGAAATGAAGAGGGGTGCAGCTCCGGCTGCCCCCTCTCCGTATGATCGACGTATCGATTGCAGGCCCCAAGAGTGCTCGGTCTTCGCTGCACTGGTGCCCGCTCTTGCGAGCGGGAGTCGCATCGGCTTTCGCTGGATCGGGCGATGCCCAATCGCTACGCCCGGGTTACGCAATCCGGATGCGAGTCGGTGCTCACGCCGCTCGCTCGCCGATCAGTGCGCTGTAGAGCGGCCCCTTGAGGCTTACCCGCATGATACGCCCGAGGTCCGGCAGTGTCAAGGCGAACGCCGGAGAAGTTTTCTCGTTCCGCGAATGTTTGCGTATGACGGAATCCGGCCACAGCGTCGCCATCGGCCTCGGCTCGAATCTCGGTGATCGGCAAGGCAATCTCACCGGGGCGCTGCAGCGCTTGAGGAAAGTTATCCACATCCGAAGCGTCTCGCCTGTGTATGAGACGACGCCGGTCGGCTATACCGATCAGCCCGATTTCCTCAATCTCGTGTGCAACGGCACAACCGCGCTCTCGCCGCACGACCTGAGCGCCGCGCTTTCGGACATCGAGCGCCGCGTCGGCCGCACGCCCTCATTCCCCATGGGACCGCGCACGATCGACCTCGACCTCTTGCTGTACGACGATCTCGTCCTGCGCGAGCCGGCGCTCACCATCCCGCATCCGCGCATGACTGCGCGCGCGTTCGTGCTCATCCCGCTGCGGGATATCGCGCCGGATCTCATCGAGCCGGTGTCGCGCCGCAGCGTCCGCGAGCTCGCCGCCGCGATCGACCCCGCGGGCATGCGGCGTCTGGAAGGCGGTCTGCTCGCGCGCTTCCGCCGCGACGTCCAGGAGCAGCGTCCGCAGGTGCCCCTCTCGCTCGATCGGGCGGGCGTCACCGGCGTGAAGACGACCGTCTCGCTCTCTTTGCCTGCGGGCCGGCAGCAGGCGATCGCGACGCTCGACATCTTCGCCGATCTCGACGCGCGGCACAGCGGCGTGCACATGTCGCGCTTCTCCCAAGACCTCGAAGATGCGCTCGCCGGGCTTTCGGCCGACGCCCAGGTCGGCGGCGAGTCGCTGGCGCTGCTGCTCGCGCAGCGCGTGGTGGAGAGCCAGCGCGCGGCGATCGCACGTGTCGAGCTGCGCGCCGAGTTCTCGCTGCCGCGTCACACGCCGGCGAGCGGCATCGCGACCAGCGAGTACTACACCATGCTGGCGAAGGCGGTGGCAGGCGCCGGGTTCGCGCGCAGCTGCGTCGGCGTCGAAGCAGAGGGCATCACCGCCTGCCCGTGCGCGCAGTCGATGGTGGCGGAAGCCGCTCGCGACCGCCTCGCCGGCGAGGGTTTCTCGGGCGAGCAGATCGAGCGGATCTTGCGCAGCATGCCGATCGCGACGCACAACCAGCGCGGCCGCGGCACGCTGCTCATCGGCGGCTCGCTGCCCGTGGATCTCGCCGGCATGGTGGAGATCGTGGAGCAGTCGATGTCGTCGGAGACGTATGACCTGCTCAAACGGCCGGATGAGCTCTTCGTGGTCAACAAGGCGCACGCCGCGCCGCGCTTCGTCGAAGACGTCGTGCGAGAGATGCTGCGCTACGCGCACGACGCGCTCGCGGGCGCCCCCGACGATGCGTTCGTGCTGGCCCGTCAGGTGAACTACGAGAGCATCCACAAGCACGACGCGGTGGCCGAATCGAGCGCGCTCGTGGGCGAGCTGCGCCGCGAGCTGGCCGGCGCCACGGGGGTGACGCATACGACTCTCGAAGAGTGGCTTCACCCGCGAGACTCCGCGGCGTATGTAGGGCCCGAGCTTTAGCTCGGGCCGATTGGACAGCACCTATGTGGGATTGGGAACGCGCTTCGATCCCGTACCGGCCGATCTACCTGCGCCGGCTCCGGCGTCGCCGGCTCGTCGCCGCGCTGCTTATCGCATGCGTCGTCATCCCTGTGTCCGCGTACCTGCACCAGCGCGCCGCCACATCGGTCAGCCAGCGCATCTTCGACGAAGTGGCCTCGACTATCTCGTTGCGCTACTACGACCGATCGTACCATGGTGTGGCGTGGCGCGACCTCGCGGCGCAGTATCGCACGCGCATCGTCGACGCCCCGACGACCGCAGCGCGTTACGCAGCGCTGCGCGAACTTGTCGCGCATCTGCGCGACAGCCACACCGCGGTGTATTCGCCTGACGATCTGCAGCCGCGCCGCGACGAACGCCATCACGCCGTCTTCGGGATGTCACCCGATGCCGCGGCCGCGCAAGGCTCGGCGATCGATTGGCGGGTGCTGAAGCCCGGCATCGGCTACCTGCGGATCGGGTCGTTCCCCGACTCGATCGATGGACTGCTCGGCTGGGCGATGACGGACGTCGGCCGCTATCCGTCGCTCATCCTCGATCTGCGCGGCAACCCGGGTGGCCTGGTTGATTCTGTCGATGCGGTCGCAGGGCTCTTCCTGCCGCCGGGCACGCTCATCTCGACCGGCACACGGCGTTACCATCTCTTCGGCTCGCAGCGATTCGTCGCCAGCGGGCGCGCGGGCGGGCCATACGCGGGCAAGCTCATCGTGTTGGTCGACGCGAACAGCCGCAGCGGCGCCGAGTCGCTGGCGCGCGCGCTGCAATACTATCACCGCGCGACATTAGTGGGGACGCGCACCGCCGGCAAGGTGCTCGGCGTCGACGTCGAGATAACGCTGGCGGACGGCGGCTTGCTGCGCGTGGCGACGCTGGACATGCGCGCGCCGGACGGACAGCGCCTTGAAGGCAACGGCGTTCAGCCTGATATCTTCGTGGCCGGCCGGGCCGCGCAGTTGCGCACCGCGCTCGGCGTGCTCAGCGGCCCCTAGGTCATACCCGCGACTTTTTCCGTGAGGCGCTTGTAGACGGCGTCGGCGAGATCTTTCTTCTCGACGATCACCGCCGACGGCGCCGACTTGCGGCACTTGTCGATGTCTTTGGCCGGCACATCCGTGAGGATGACCGGCATGTTGCGCGTGTTGAAACCATCTTTGATGTAGCGCGCGGCTTCTCGTCCGTGGGAAGGGATCTTCCCGAGCGAGATCACCACCACGTCCGGACGCTCGCGGTTCAGCGTGTCGAAGAAGGTCGGCCAGCGCGGCTCGTCCTCGACCAGCTTTGCGCCAAGACCGGAGAGCATGTCCCTGTGCGCGACACTTTCGGGGTCACTGCGGAATTGCAAGAGCAGCACTTTGGGCATACGCGCTGAGTTCGCCCGCGAGATGCGCCAGCCCCTTGGAATGATAGTCACACTCGCCGCCGAATGACCCGGACCCGGCCGTGGGCCGGTCCTGATCGAATGAAATAGGAGAAACCCGATGACGACCGCTGGAGCGACCAAAGTCAAAGGCGTGGACGCGTCCTACTACACGGTGAAGGACATCAAACGCGCGACCAAGTTCTACAACGAATTGCTCGGCACGGAACCCACCGTGACGGTGGGCGAGAACATCGTCGAGTACACGTTCCCCGATGGCCACACGTTCGGCCTGTACCAGACCGACGAGTGGACGCCGCACGGCGGGCTGCTGTTCGCGGTCGATGACGTCCAGGCTGCCGTCGCCGAACACAAGGCGCGCGGCGTCAAGTTCGACGGCGACGGCCACATCGAGGACACGCCGGTCTGCCACATGGCGTTCGGCGAGGACTCGGAAGGCAACAGCTTCATCATCCACAAGCGTAAGTGACGATCGCATCACTGCCGCGCACGGCGCGCGGCAGCGTTCGGTCTTGAGGTGATCGCATGGCCACTAAAGGGGCGCGGGGCGTCGACGCGATCTTCTATCGTGCCGATGATCTGGAGCGCGCGACCACGTTCTACAACGCGCTGCTCGGCATGGAGCCGACGCAGAGCTGGCCGAACTTCGGCGCCGAATACACCCTGCCGAACGGCGAGACGTTCGGTCTTCTCAAGTTCCCGGACTCGGAACGTTTCGCGCACTACAAGGCGGCCTGGCATGCCGGCGCCGGCGTCATGTTCGCCTTCGACGACCTCGAGGCGACGGTCGCCGCGTGCAAGGCGCGCGGCGTGAAGTTCTTCAACGACGGTAAGGTCGAAGAGACGCCCGTCTGCCAGATGGTGTTCGCCGAGGACTCCGAAGGCAACAGCTTCATCCTGCACAAGCGCAAGTAGCCTTCTGGCGGGTGCGAAAGCCCCGCGCACGGAATCCCCGGCCCCATGTCGCATGAATCCGAACTCGATCTGCTTCGCACGAAGCGGGCGCAATCGCGCGTGCCCGCGGGCGAGGCCGCGATCGCCAAGCAGCGCGAGCGCGGCAAGCTCACCGCGCGAGAGCGCATCGAGCGACTGCTCGACGCGGGCAGCTTCGTCGAACTCGACGCGTTCGCGGTCCATCGCACCGACGCGTTCGGCCTCGACGAGCGGCAGTTCGTCGGCGACGGCGTCGTCACAGGTCACGGCACCATCGACGGCCGGCAGGTCTGCATCTTCTCGCAGGACTTCTCCGTCTTGGGCGGTTCGCTGGGAGAAGTGTTTGCCGAGAAGATCTGCAAGGTCATGGATCTGGCGGTGAAGGTCGGCTGTCCGATGATCGGCATCAACGACTCGGGCGGCGCGCGCATCCAAGAGGGCGTGGTCAGTCTCGGCGGCTACGCGGAGATATTCTGGCGCAACGTGCAGGCCTCCGGCGTCATCCCGCAGATCTCGCTCATCGCCGGCCCCTGCGCCGGCGGTGCGGTCTACAGTCCCGCCATCACCGACTTCATCATCATGGTGGACAAGATCTCGCAGATGTTTATCACCGGGCCGGAAGTGATCAAGACGGTGACCGGTGAGGAGGTGAGCTTCGAAGAGCTGGGCGGTGCGGCGACCCATAACTCGAAGAGCGGCGTCGCGCAGTTCCTGGCCGCCGATGAGGATGAGGCGTTCGAGCAGATCCGCCATCTGCTCTCGTTCTTGCCGCAGAACAACCTCGACGATCCGCCGGTCGTGGACTCAGACGACGATCCGCAACGCACCGATCCTGGTTTGATCGACCTCATCCCGGCGGCGCCGAACCTCCCCTACGACATGATCGGCGTCATCGAGCGCGTGGTGGATAGCGGCGAGTTCTTCGAAGTGCAGCCGCTCTACGGCGGCTCGCTGGTCGTCGGCTTCGCGAGGCTCGACGGCCAGCCGGTCGGCATCGTCGCTAACCAGCCGAAGGTGCTCGCGGGCGTGTTGGACATCAGCTCGTCGCTCAAAGGCGCGCGCTTCGTGCGCTTCTGCGACGCGTTCAACATCCCGCTCGTCGTGTTCGTCGACGTGCCGGGCTTCTTGCCGGGCACCAGCCAGGAGTTCGGCGGCATCATCAAACACGGCGCGAAGCTGCTCTACGCCTTCGCCGAGGCGACGGTGCCGAAGCTCACGGTGATCACGCGCAAGGCGTATGGCGGCGCGTATGACGTCATGTGCAGCAAGCACATCCGCGCCGATTTCAACGTCGCGTGGCCGACCGCGGAGATCGCCGTCATGGGCCCGCCTGGCGCGGTGAAGATCATCTTCCGCGACGAGATCGCCAAGGCCGCCGATCCCGCCAAGCGCACGGACGAACTGGTCGCCGAATACGTCGAGCGCTTCGCCAATCCATACGTCGCGGCGGAACGCGGCTATATCGACGACGTCATCGATCCGGCACAGACGCGGCCGGCGCTCATCAACGCGCTGCACCTGCTGGCGGGCAAGCGCGTGGCCCGGCCGGCGCGGCGCCACGGCAACATCCCTCTTTGAAGATCATCGAGATCACGCCGGCGGCCACGCCGGATGAGGCGGCCGCGATCGAGGCGGCCTTGAAGCTTATCAGCGGTCGAATGAATTCGACCGCTACAGGCAGCGCACGCGTATGGAGCGGTCGAGTTTACTCGACCGACCCGAGCGATGACCGCGCTCTCACGTGGCGCGAAGAGGCGCGGCGCGAAGCGGTCGATGCCGGCGTTTAAGAAGATACTTGTCGCCAACCGCGGTGAGATCGCGGTGCGCGTCATCCGCGCCTGTCGCGAGCTCTCCATCCCCGTCGTGGCCGTGTATTCGGACGTCGATCGCGAATCGCGACACGTCGATATGGCGGACGAAGCTTACCGCCTCGGGCCGGCCGCGCCTTCGCAATCATACCTGAATGTCGAACGCATCGTCGAGGTCGCGCGGCTCGCGGGTTGCGACGCGATCCATCCCGGCTACGGCTTCTTGGCCGAGAACGCCGGTTTCGCGAGGCGCTGCGCCGCCGAAGACTTGGTGTTCATCGGCCCGTCAGCCGACGTGATCGACGCTATGGGCGGCAAGATCGCCGCTCGCGCCGCGGCGCGCAAAGCCGGCATGCCGGTCGTGCCGGGCACCGACCGCGCCATCGTGAGCGCCGCGGAGATCTTCGCGTTCGCGGAGCGCTTCGGCTACCCCATCGCCATCAAAGCCTCTGCTGGCGGCGGCGGCAAAGGTCTCAAGATCGCACGCTCCGACAAGGAGGTCGGCGAAGCGCTCGATCTCGCCGCGAAAGAGGCGGCGGCGTATTTCAAAGATGCGACGGTGTATGTCGAACGGTATCTCTCGGCACCGCAGCACATCGAGCTGCAGATCCTCGGCGATAAGCACGGCGGCATGGTGCATTGCGGCGAGCGCGAATGCTCGATGCAGCGCCGCCACCAAAAACTCGTCGAGGAGACGCCGGCCAACATCTCGCCGGAGGTCCGGGAGCGGCTCACCAGCGCGGCGGTAGCCCTCGCCCGCTCGATCGCCTACGACAGCGCCGGCACGATCGAGTGTCTCGTCGAGGGCGGCGACTTCTTCTTCTTAGAGATGAACACGCGCATCCAGGTGGAGCACACCGTCAGCGAGATGGTCTGGGGGCTCGATCTCGTCAAGGCGCAGATCCGCGTCGCGGCGGGCGAACCGCTGTGGTTCACGCAGCGCGACCTCGCACCTCGCGGGCATGCCATCGAGTGCCGCATCAACGCGGAAGATCCATCGCACGACTTCCTGCCGCACGCCGGTCGCCTCGAACGCTACGTCGAGCCGGGTGGCCCCGGCGTGCGGGTGGATTCGAGCGCCTATCCCGGCTTCGTCATCCCGCAAGAATACGATTCGATGCTCGGCAAGCTCGTGGTCTGGGGTTTGGATCGCGAGGAGGCGGTCAGCCGGATGCTGCGTGCGCTGCGCGAATACCGCATCGAGGGCGTCACCACGACGATCCCGTTCTTGCGATTGCTCCTCGCGGGGGAGGATTTCAAACGCGGGCGCTATGCGACCCCGACGGTAGAGCGCTTCTGCGCCGCGCACGGCGCGGAGATCGCCGCCGCGTACCCAAGCGTCGCTCGGGCGCCACAGGGCTCGGAGCTGAGCTTCGCTCGGCCGCTACAGGACCTCACCGTGGAGGTCAACGACAAACGTTTCGTGGTCCGCGTGCTTGATGACGGCGCCGGCGCGCGCGCGCGACGCCGGCCACCGCTGTCGCGGCAGAAGAAACGGCTCGCCGCGGACGGCGCGACGATCGGTGCGCCGATGCACGGCATCGTCGTCGAGATCAGCGTCAAGCCCGGCGACGCGGTCGCGGACGGCCAGGTGGTCGCGGTCATCGAGGCGATGAAGATGATGAACGAAGTGCTCGCCCACCGCGCCGGCACAGTGGCGGGCATCCACGCGAGCGCCGGCGACACCGTTGAGACCGGCTCGCCGCTCATCACGTTCGAAGAGGCGACGGCGCTGCCCTAGGCGTCGCCGAGCCGGCTGACGAACGCCAGTCGTGATGCACGAGCGCGAGACCGACAGCGGCATTCCCATCAAGCCCGTCTATTCGGCGTCGGACGTTGACGATCTCGACCTTGCGCATCAGCCGCTCCCCGGCGAATATCCGTTCATCCGCGGCATCCAGCGCGAGATGTACCGCGCCCGGTTGTGGACGATGCGTCAATACGCCGGTTTTGGCACCGCCAAAGAGTCGAACGAACGCTATCGCTACCTGTTGGCGCACGGGCAGATGGGCATCTCGGTCGCCTTCGACCTGCCCACCCAGATGGGCATGGATTCAGACGCGCCGCTCGCCGCGGGCGAGGTCGGCCGGACCGGCGTCGCCATCGACACCATCGAGGACATGGAGGCGCTGTTCGACGCCATCCCGCAGGATCAGGTGAGCGCGTCGATGACCATCAACGCGCCTGCGGCGATTCTGCTCGCGTTGTATCTCGCGGTCGCGCGGCGGCGCGGTGTTCCCTTCGCCAAGCTGTCGGGCACGTCGCAGAACGACATCCTCAAAGAGTATGCGGCGCGCGGCACCTACATCTATCCGCCCGGCCCGTCGATGCGGCTGGTCACCGATCTCATGTCGTACTGCGCGCAGCACGTCCCCAAGTGGAACACCATCAGCGTCAGCGGCTATCACATCCGCGAGGCAGGTGCGACGGCCGCGCAAGAGCTCGCCTTCACGCTCGCCAACGGCCGCGCGTACCTGCGCGCCGCGCTCGATGCCGGCCTGGGTGTCGATGAGGTGGCCTCGCGCATGTCGTTCTTCTGGAACGCCCACAACGATTTTTTCGAGGAGATCGCGAAGTTCCGCGCCGCACGCGAGTTGTGGGCGCACATCGTGCGCGACGAATTCCACGCCGCATCGCCCAAGGCGTGGCTCATGCGGTTCCACACCCAGACCGGCGGCTCGACGCTCACCGCGCAAGAGCCGGAGAACAACGTCGTGCGCGTCGCGCTGCAGGCGCTCGCCGCGGTGCTGGGCGGCACGCAGTCGCTGCACACGAACAGCATGGACGAGGCGCTCGCGTTGCCGACGCAAACAGCGGCCAAGGTCGCGCTGCGGACGCAGCAGATCATCGCCTACGAGAGCGGCGTCGCGGCGACTGCCGATCCCCTCGCCGGCTCGTATTTCGTCGAGCGGCTGACCGCCGATCTGGCCGCCAAGGCGCGCGAGATCCTCGCGGAGGTCGATAAACGCGGCGGCGCCGTGGCGGCGATCGAGAGCGGCTGGATGCAGGAGCAGATCGCCGAGAGCGCCTACCGCGCGCAGGCGAAACTGGAGAACGGCCTGACGGCGGTCGTCGGCGTCAACAAGTTCGTCGAACCCGACGCATCGGCGGTCGCGCCGCTGCTGCAGCGTATCGATCCGTCCATCGAGCGCGAGCAATGCGCGCGCCTTGCCGCGTTTCGGGCGCGGCGCGATGGCGCGCAGGCGGCGGCGCGCCTGGCCGCTGTCAAGCGCGCGGCGACGGCGACCGGTGCGCCGCTCATGCCCGAATTCGTCGAGGCGGTCGACGCCGGCTGCACGCTTGGCGAGGTCGCCGACGCGCTGCGCGAGGTCTTCTCCGTCTATCGGCCCGCGGCGGCGGTCTAGGAAGTGGACCGGCCGATCGATCACGTGGCGCTGGTGGTGCGCGATCTCGACGCGAGCGCCGCGGTCTATCGGACGCTCGGGTTCACACAACGCTACCGCGAGCGCGTCGAGGATCAAGGCGTCGACATCATCGGCATGAGCGCCGGCGATTCCACCATCGAACTGCTCAAGCCGCTGCAGCCGGACTCGCCGCTCGTGCGCTTCTTGGGCGACAAACCGTCGAAGCTCCATCACATCGCATACCGGGTGCCCGACATCGAGGTTGAGCTCGCGCGGCTCAAGGCGCAGGGCACGCGTCTCATCGACGAACGGCCGCGGCGCGGCGCGCACGGCAACCTCATCGCCTTCATCCACCCGAGCGCGACGGACGGCGCGCTCGTCGAGGTCTGCCAGCAAGGAATTCCCGATGTCGCTTGAGGCCTGGAGCCTCGCCGCGTCGGCCGGCACGTTCCTCGTCATCGCGGCGACCGCGATCGCGGCGATCGTGCAGCTGCGCCACATGCGCAGCAGCAACCAGATCACCGCGCTCTCCAAGCTCGAGGAGATGTGGGATGATCCCGACTTCACCATCGCTCGGCGGCGCGTGGCGACGGAGCTCGACGAGCGCCTCAAAGATCCGCTGTTCCGGGCCAAGGTCGCCTCTGAGGTGCCGACCGACGAGCTGGTCCGCGCGCTCAACGACGTGTGCAACTTCTACGAGACGATGGGCGTGTACGTCAAGCACGGCCTTGCCGACGTCGACGTCGTGTGCGATTTCTGGTCCGCCATCGTCAGCCAGACATGGACACGGCTGAAGCCCGCGATCGCCCTCGCCCGGCAAGGGTCGATGGGTGATCAGCTGTGGGAGAATTTCGAATACATGGTCATCGTCACCCAGCGTTACCTCGCGAAGCACCCACGGACGTTTCCCCGCGGCATGGAGCGCCTACCGCTCGACGACGCGCAGTGAGGCGTCTTCGCTCTCACGGATGGGTCAGCGTCGTGTCGAGCTGTACCTCGAATGTGCGCTGCCAAGGAAGATAGATAGAGAGCTGGCTCTGCTGCCAGCCCGCCGGCGCGAAGTCGGCATCGAAGAGATCGACTGCAAGCGGCCACAGCCGGGCTCGCACTTGTGACTCCGCGGCCGCGGTTTGGTCGCCGAGCGCGTACGTGTCGAAGCCGTCGCGGCGCAGCTCGGCGTTGAGCGTCGGCCGCACTAACAGGCGATAGTCGTAATCGTCCACGTAACGGTCGAACAGAAACGTCTCCTGCGCGTCAGGCCGCGCACTTCCGACGTGCCGTGCGAGAGCGCCGCACGCCGCAGCGGAGAGCGCGGTACCGGCGCTGTTCGCCGTGGTGTTCCACGACGCGAACGCCAGTGGCAGCGCGGCGACGCCCGCGCCCTGCAGCGCTTCAGGTTCGACCCGCTCCTCCCCGAGATCGTCGTCGATGAAGGTGATGTCGGCGAGCGCGATCGGTTCACCGTCGTGCAAGCGCTTCGCCAAGCGGCTGAAATAGTACGACCGCATCTCGACCGGCGTGAGCGGCGTGAACACGTCGAGCGTGAGATCCTGGCCGGCTTCGACCACCGTCACGTGCAAGGCGCGGGCCAAGCCTTCGATCGTCTGGTGGACGGGGACATCCTCGAGCGGGTCCTGCAGCCGGGCACCGAGCGGGCTTGAGTACTCGATCCGCACGCGCGGCGACCAGCCAGCCGCGTCCTCCGCCGCTCGGGTGACGGCTACCATGCCCATCTCATCCGCGCCCGGATTGAACAGCACGCGCCCGCTCGCGCGGAGTTCCGACGCTAGGGCGATCAGACGGCGCTGCTCTGATGCCTGCAAGCCGTCGGAAGAGCCTGCATCGTCTTGCGTGATCGCCAGCCATGCGATGTCGCCCTTGGCGGCGAGCGTGATGAGCTGCTCGTCGGTCGCGAGGTCGCGTGCGCGGGCGCCGATGTAATCCCAGAACGCCGCATCCGGAACACCGCTGCGAGACTGCGCGAGCGCGGCGCGATCGTCGGACGTGAGATGCGGCGCGCCGGCAAGCCGCGCATAGTTCGTCAGCGCCTCGAGATAGGGCTCGCTTTGCGGCGTCTCCGTCGGCGCCAAGCGCATGATCGTGCCGAAGACGTAGAGCGGCACACGCGGGTGCAGCTCGTGGAAGCGCGCCAGCGCCTGCAGGCGCGCCTGCGCGGTTGAGAGCGCGGTGGCAGGCGTTCTCGACGCGACGAGGCCGCCGTAGGCCAGCATGTCCGATGACACGACGACAGCGCTCAGCCCTTGTGTATCGAGCGCGAGCAGCCACTGACCGATCGCGTCGGCGTCGCCCGGCTTGGTGAAGTGCCCGAGCAGCTGCGGCGGCGGCATCTCGAGCCGCACCCCGCAGATGGCGGCGGTGGCCTGCGGGAATTGCGCCGTCGCCGGACGGTCGTCCATGGGGATGAACGCGATGCGGCTGGGCGCGCCGGCAGCCGGCGCCGCGACGAGGAATAGCAGCGCTGCTAACGCCGCACTACGGAGAATCGACATCTACACCGACAGGTAGCGCTGCATCAGCTCCTGGTCGTCGCGCAATTCCGCCGAGGCGTTCGACGCGACGATCATGCCGTCCGACAGCACGTGCGCGCGATCGGATACCGCGAGCGCGACGCGGGCGTTCTGCTCGACCAGCAGCATCGTCATGCCCTCGGCCTTCATCTGCATGACCGCCGCCTGGATCGCCTGAGCGACGACCGGGGCCAGCCCCTCGAGCGGCTCGTCCAAGAGGATGATCTCGGGATTCGAGATGAGCGCGCGCGCGATGCTCAGCATCTGCTGCTCGCCGCCCGAGAGCGACTTGCCGCTGTTGCCCTTACGCTCTTCCAAACGCGGAAAGAACGCGAAGACCTTCTTATAGTCCCACGGACCTTTGCGTCCGGCCAGCGTCGCGAGCTCGAGGTTCTCGGCCACGGTGAGGTTCGGGAAGACCCGCCGCTCTTCGGGGACATACGCGATGCCCATGCGCGAGATGACGAACGGCTTCATGCCGGCGATGTCGCGGCCGGCGAACTTGATCGTGCCGCTGCGCGGCGGCGTCACGCCCATGATGCTCTTGAGCGTCGTGCTGCGCCCCGAACCGTTGCGGCCGAGCAGCGCGACGACCTCGCCGCGGTCCACGTCGACCGTGACGTCCTGGAGGATGTGGCTCTTGCCGTAGTACGTGTTGAGACCGTGGACTTCGAGCAGCATCAGACGTGGACTCCGAGATACGCCTGCTGCACGAGCGGATTGCCCTTGATGTCCGCCGGCGAGCCTTCCGCGATGGTGCGGCCGTTCTGCAGCACCGTGATCTTGTTCGACAGCGTCATCACGAGATCCATGTCATGCTCGATGAGCACGATGGTATGCGCCTTTGCGAGTTCCTGCAGCATCTGCATGGTCTGCTTCGATTCGTCGAGCGACATGCCGGCGGTCGGCTCGTCGAACAGCAGCAAGGTCGGGTTGACGGCGAGGACGAGACCGATCTCGAGCCGCTTCTCGTCGCCGTGCGAGAGCGTCGCCGCCTGGACGCCGACGAAACGCGTCAGACCCATGCGTTCGATGATCGCGTCCGCTTTGTCGTCCACCTCGCGCAGCCATTTCGGCCGCATCAGCACGCCTGAAGCATCGCCGTACGATGCCTGGACCGCCACGCGCACGTTCTCGTACACCGAGAGGCCGCCGAAGATGTTGCTGATCTGGAACGAGCGCCCGATGCCCTTGCGCGTGATCACGTGCGGCTTGAGGCCCGTGATGTCCTCATCGCGGAAGAAGATGCGTCCGCTGGTCGGCGCGAAGTTGCCGGTGAGCATGTTGAAGAACGTGGTCTTGCCGGCGCCGTTGGGGCCGATGATCGCGTGGATCGAGCCCTCTTCGACGGCGAAGTCGACCCCGTCGACCGCTTTCAGCGAGTCGAAGTGCTTGGTGAGCTGCTCGGTGCGGAAGATGACGCTCACGTTCGTTTCGCCCGCAGATTCTTCCACGCGCTTTCGGCAAGACCCCAGATGCCCTGCGGCGCGAAGAGGACGAAAGCGACGAAGACGATGCCGATGTAGCCTTCCCAGTACGCGGTGTAGTTCGAGATGTACTGCTGCATGAACTTGAACAGCCCGGCGCCGAGGATCGGACCCCAGAACGTGGGCGCGCCGCCGAGCAGCGTCATCATGACGATGTCGCCTGATTCGGTCCAGTTGAGCTGCGACGGGTTGACCGCGCCGTCGTAGTAGGCGAGCAGCACGCCGGCGATCGCCGGCAGCATCGCCGACAGCACGAACGCGTTGATCTTGTAGCGCACGACGTCGTAGCCGAGGAACTCCGCACGCTGGCGGTTCTCCCGTATCGCGTGGCAGACGGCGCCGAACGGCGAGTGGATCACGCGCCACATGAACGCGGTGGCGAGCCACGCGATGATCGCGCACAGGATGTAGAACTGCGTCTCGTTGTTCATGTTGAGGTGCACGCCCGGCAGGATGTGCGTCGGGCGCGTGACGCCCTGGATGCCGTCATCGCCGCCGGTGACGGCGTTCCAGCGATCGCCGACGAAGGTCAGCACCTGGCCGACCGCGAGCATGATCATGGAGAAGTAGATGCCCGTGCTGCGCGGCACCACGACGCGCGCGAGGACGAACGCGAACAGCATCGTGCCGGCGAATGCGAGCAGCATCGCCGGCCAGAACGACCAGCCGTGGTTGATGATCACGAAGGCGGAGAAATAGCCAGCCAGGCCCACGAATGCGGCGTGCCCGAACGACAGCTCGCCGGTATGGCCGTACAACAGGTTGAAGCCGAGCGCGATCATGCCGAAGATGACCATGTTGGTGGCGAGCGCGACGTTGCTCTTGAGGACGTGCACGAGCACCCACGGCAGCACCACGAGCACCACCGCCCATACGAGCAGCGGCACCAGGCCGCCCCAGCTGTTGTGGCGCTGCTGCGCCGGCGTCAGCACGGCCATCAGTCGAACAACCCTTCCGTACCGAAGAGGCCGCGCGGCCGCAGCAGCAGGATGAGCAGCATGAACGCGAACGGCACGATGTCCTCCGCCGAGGAGCCGCCGGGGATGAGCTGGACGGTGATCTCCTGCAGCAGACCGATGATGAGACCGCCTGCCACCGCGCCCCAGAACGAGCCGATGCCGCCGACGATGACGACGAGAAACGCGATGATGATGTAGGTCGCGCCCATGTTCGGATCGATGTTGTACAGCGGCGCCTCGAGGCCGCCCGCGAGCCCGCCCAGGAACGAACCGAGGCCGAAAACGACGGTGAAAGTGAGCGGCATGTTGATGCCGAGGATGCCCACCATCTCGCTGTCGCGGGTGCCGGCGCGGATCGTCAGGCCGAGATTCGTCCGCACGAGCATCAGATACACGAGCACGAGCACGACGACGGTGACGAGGACCACGACGAGACGGAAGGTCGGGTACTGCGAGAATCCGAGGTTCACCGAGCCGGCGAGGAAACCTGAGGGCGAGAGCGGCTGCGGGATGTCGCCCCAGACCTTGCGGATGATCTGCGTGAAGATGAGAAACGCGCCGAAGGTGAACATGAGCACGTGCTCGGGCGGACGGCCGTACAGCCGCCTGATGAAGCCGCTCTCCATGCCCATGCCGAGCACCGCCATGCACAGCGCGCCGACGATGATGGCGGGGAACAGCCCGATCCTGGTCGAGAGCGTGAACGTGATGTACGCGCCCAACGCGAAGAAGGCGCCGTGCGAGAAATTGATGACCCCCATGAGCCCGAGGATGATGTTGAGCCCAAGCGCGAGGAGCACGTACAGCATGCCGCGCGTGAGGCCATCGAAGATGGTCTCCGCGATCTGGTTCGGCAGTATGGCGACATACGCCGCCGCCATCGTCAGGGCGGCATGAACGCTATACGTGGTCGATGCCCTCCGATATGGTAAGGGCCGACCTTTAGGTCGGCCCCACGGTGGTCTCCTTCAGAGTGTTTGCGGTCGAGTGAACTCGACCGCTCCACCCCAGGCCGCCGGGCTTACGCCCTGCTCTTTGGTGTGTACCCCTCCCGCGTCGGAATGGTCTGCGCGGCAAGCTTCGCCGGCGCGTCGCTCTGATCGCATGGCTCCAGGGTCTCGCTTGCCGGCACGATCGCGTTGATCTTGAAGAACTGATTGGGGAATTTCCACTGCGATTTCGGGATCGCCTCGGTCACAAGCACGTCGAGCTCGTTTTGATGGTCGCACGCCCGGATGTGGCAGAACTTCTTCTGCAGCCCATTGAACGTGAGGTCTTCCATCGCATGCGCGAGTTTCGTCGCATCCGTCGTGCCGGCACGCAGGATCCCGGTGATGGCCGCTTCAGCGGCGAGCCAGCCGAGGTACATGCGCCAGTCGACGTATTGCGCGCCAGCGGCCTTCAGCTTGTCGCCGAGCTGCTTCGAGCCTTCGGTCGGGTAGTCGGGTGCCCAGGGCGCTCCCCAGATGCCTCGATTGTTCTCCGCACCGTAACCGAGCGCGACCTCGACGCCGTTGAGCGGTCCGCCGACCTGCTTGAAGACCTTGTCGAGGCCCAGCTGGACGTATTGCTTGATGCCGTTGACCAGATCGCCGCCGTACCAGCTCAGCACGAGCACGTCTGCGCCGCTGTTCTTGGCCTTGGTGAGCTGCGCGGTGAAGTCGCCCGAGTTGACCGGGAACGCGGTGAGCTCGTTGCCGAGCGATTTGCCGCCATTCGCCTCGAGCACTGTCTGGAAACCAGCTTGCGCCGAGTGTCCATACGCATAGTCCGGCGTGATGAAAAACCATTTTTTGCCGTATGGCAGCAGCGCTTTTGCCGTCGCATTCGCGAGCATCGAGTTCGCTGCTGTCGTACGGAAGCAGCACAAGCGAGCATTGCTGCCGGTGATCGTCGTGTCGTGCGTACCCGCCGCGACGTAGACGATGCCGAGCCGCTGCGCGAGCGCCGAGAGCGCCAGGCCGACGCCTGATGACACCTCGCCGACGAGCACGTCGACCTTGTCCTGTTCGATGAGTTTGGTGGCGTTGGGAACCGCGACGTCAGGCTTGGCGGCGGTGTCCGCATGGACGAGCTGGATCTGACGCCCGAGCACACCGCCGCGCGCGTTCCACTCGGCGACGGCGACCTTCTTGCCGAGCGACTGGCTCGATCCGGACACCGCATAGACCCCGCTCGTCTCGTCGACATCGCCGATGAGGATCGGCGCGTTGTCCGCGACGACAGCGGGCGCGTAACCCAGCGACGTCGCGACGCCCGCTCCCGCTCCGGCGACCGCAGCGGCGGCCGTGCCGACGCCGGCGAGAAAATCCTTACGTGACAGCGACGGCTTCGGAGAGTCTTCGGAATGTGCCATGACGACCTCTTTCCTTGTGACGACCGGGCGGCAGAGTTGCGAAAAACGCCGCCTTGTGACGGGCGCCGTCCGTGCGAAAACAGCGTACGAAAAACGTTGGCAGGAGTATTATGCCCGCCTTAAGCGGTCTCCTACGGCCTGCTTCCTTAGTCGGGGTGCAGGGGTTGGGTCGGCAGCATGCCGGGCGCCGGCACCGGACCGCCGGGCTTGATGCCGCGCATCATGTCATTCCAGGCGCGCGCGATGGCCGGGTAGATCGTCGACAGACGATGGGTGCCCTCTGCTTGCTCGTAGTATGCTGACGGGATGCCCGCTTGGCGCAGCTGCTGCGCGACGAAGCGCATGTACGAGTTGGGGATGACGGCGTCTCGGACCCCCGACACGATGTACACCGGCTTGCCGGTGAACGTGTCGAACACCGCGTCGCGGTCGCCGTTGTTCGGACCGCCCGCGATCGCGAGGAAGCCGGCCCACTCCTGGACCCGCTTCGGTCCTACCTGGTAGACGCCATAACCGCCCATCGAGTAGCCGACGAGGAACGTTCGGTGCGGGTCGATGGTGAACGCCTGCTTCGCCGCCTCGAGCGCCGCGTACACGTCGGCCGGCGCCGGGTCTTCATACTGGATGTCGCCGCGGCCATACGGCGCGATGATGATCGTGCCGGTAGCGTCCGAGAGCTGCCGGAAGTATTTTATGGCGAGGATCTCGCTTTCCGTCTGCGTGCGCCCGTGCAGCAGGACGACCAGTGACGCCTGGTGCCCGGCCTGATACGACGGCGGCACGTACAGCGCCGCCGGCTGCATCGATCCATCATATGGGGAGCGCACGAGGACCTCATCGAGGCCGCGCACCTGGGCGAGATCGTGGAACTTCCCGGTGGCCAGCTGGTCGACCGCCGAGGCGGTCAGTCTCACGTCGAGCGCCTGCCAATCGGCGTACTCCTGCGCGCTCATGACAGATGGGTCGGGAAAGTCGTCGAGGCCGCCGAGATCCTCATCGAGCCGCCCTTCGAGGATGACAGCGACGTGCGAGCGTCGCTCCACGTCGCTGAAGTTGTCGACGAGCTGCTTGTGGGCGGCCTGAATCGCCGTCCGGGTCTGCGCGAGCGTGGTCTGCGGGCCCGGCTCGGCGATCTGCGCCTGCAAGAGCAGCGCGGCGACCGTCACCGAGGCGAGGAACATGCCGCCTTTCTTCTCCGATAATGAAACCTTACCCCTTGCCTGCTAGTATACTTCGGCGTCAGCAGTCACGGCGAAAGGAGACACTTTCAGATGTTTGCAGGCACCTCCACGAGCGTCCGTCGGATCATGACGGCCGCGGCGGCGTTCGCATTGCTCGCGGCGCTCGCGAGCACATCCCCGGCCGGCGCAGCAGCCGCACCGACCCCGGACGCCGGCGGCGGCTGCGGCAGCGTCACCATCGGATCGTCCGGCAGCGCCGACGTCCTCAAAGCAGAGAACTGCTTCTCCCACGCATATGCATCGTGCGACGATGCTCGGTTCTCGGTGGCCTTCCAGGGCGCCGACGCGGGCGTCGCGCGCACATTCGTCACCCTGCGCAACGATAGCAACTCGACGTGTCAAGTGGCTGAGGTCGTCGATCATCTCAAGGGTGCCACGGTCGCGTCGAGCGACACGTATCTCTGCAGCGACGCCAGGCAGAGCAGCGACGGTCTCACGTTCAAGAACTGCGGCGCCGAGGGCGACGTCTGGGTGCCTGCCGACCTCACGTCGGCGAGCGCGAAGCGCCTTCTGACGATCGCGTTCGCACCTGGCCTCATGTAGGCGACGTATGTAGGGGTCGATCTTCAGATCGACCCTCCCTGGACCACGACGAAGGGACGACCGAAAGGTTGTCCCTTACATTTTGGTCGCAAGCGCGCGGCGCAGGCTGCCGCTGTGTGAGGCGAGCAGCGCACGCGCCGTCGCGACGTCGCAGACGCGGCGCAGCATGACCACGGATTCTTTGACACGACCGCCGCTCGCGGCGAGCGCCCTGGCGGCTTCTTCTTCTGTTGCCCCAGCGAGCAGCATCGTGATGCGGAGCGCTCTGGCGCGCAGCTTCGCGTTCGCAGCCGCGACGTCCACCATGAGATTGCCGTGCACCCGGCCCAGCTTGACCATCACGGCCGTGCTGATCGTATGGAGCGCCATCTTCTGCGCGCTCGCCGCCTTCATACGCGTGGAACCGGCGATCACTTCCGCGCCGGTGCGCAAGACGATGGGTATCTGCACAGCGCTCGCGAGCGGCGTACGTTCGCTATTGGTCACGCCGATCGTCAGCGCGCCGGCGGCCTGGGCCGCGCGAAGCGCGCCGAGCACGAAGGGCGCCGCTCCGCTCGCCGAGAGCCCGATCACCGCGTCTGCGGCCCCAATCCGCGCGGCCGCGACCTCCGCCGCCCCGGCCGCCGCATCGTCCTCCGCGCCTTCGACCGCTCCGGCGACTGCCGCGCTGCCGCCCGCGATGTGCGCGACGACGAGTTCGCCGGCGGAGAACGTCGGACCGATCTCGGCCGCGTCGAGGACCCCGAGCCGCCCGCTCGTGCCGGCGCCGAAATAATGCAGCGTGCCGCCGGCGCCAAGGCGCTGCGCGATCGCATCGACCGCGGTTCCGATGACGTCGAGCTCGCGCTCGACCGCCCATGCGGCTCTCCGATCCTCGTCGTTGATGCGATGCAGCAGTTCGTGCGTGTCGAGCAGGTCGAGGTCGGCCGACGACGGGTTGGCGGCCTCGGTGAGCGGCAGCTCCTCCATCACCGGCGCCACCGCATCAGGTTTGCCATATGCCGCGCATCAGCAACGCGAAGTTCTTGCCGGGCGCGATGGTGCCCATCACCACGGGATGGCGGGCTCCGGTCGCCGACGGCAGGTTGTTGGCGCGGCCGTGCAGCGCCTCGTACCCGAGCACGGCGAACGCCATCGCCTCCTTCGCGTCCACCGGCATGCCGAACGCGTCCGAACGCTCGATGACCGCGCGCACCGAGCGCTTGCTCAGCTCTTCTTCGAGCGCGGTCATCAGCGCGCGATTATGCACGCCGCCGCCCGAGACCACGAGCAGCGCGCAATCGCGCGGCACGGCGGCGGCGATGGTGCGCGCGGTAAGCGTGGTGACGGTGGCGATCAAATTCGGTCCCGTGACGCCGAGATTAGCGGCGCGCTGGAACACATCGCCGGCATAGGCCTCGCCGAACTCCTCGCGTCCGGTTGACTTGGGCGACGGGCGCCGGAACCACGCGTTCTCCATGAGCTCGTCGAGCAGCACCTCGGACACGCGGCCGCTCAGGCCGATGGCACCACCGCGATCGTAGCGCTGCACGCCATGCGTCTCGAAGCGCACGCATGCGTCGATGAGCATGTTGCCCGGGCCGGTGTCGAACGCCCGCACATGCTCCGGGCCGCATCCCGCGGGCAGCCACGTCACGTTGGCGATCCCGCCGATATTAAGCGCCATGCGGCTCTCGGTGGGGCTCGTGAGCAGGAGGTGATCGACGAACGGCACGAGCGGCGCGCCCTCACCGCCGGCCGCGACATCGGCGACGCGGAAGTCCCCGACGCTCGTGATGCCGGTGGCCTCGGCGATGATCGCGGGCGAACCGATCTGCAGGGTGGCGCGCGTCTCCGTGCTGCCCGTCGTCATATGGTACAGCGTCTGACCGTGCGAGGCGATCGCGTGAACGCCGCTGAGTTCGATGCTGTTGCGCTGCGCGAGCCGCAGCGCCGCTTCCGCGAACGCATCGCCGACCCGCACGTTGAGCGCGCAGACGTCGCGCGTGCTGCCCGTCCGCGGCGGCAACGCCGACTCGAGCGCGGCGCGCAATTCCGTCGCATAGGGGACCGTCGCGTGGCAGAGCAGCGCGACGTCGAGCGTATCGCCGTGGCGCTCGACGTCCACCGCCGCGGCGTCGATGCCGTCGAGCGACGTGCCCGACATCAGCCCGATGATGCGCATCTACGCGGCCTCGCTCGTCGCGCAGGCGACGACCTCGTCGTGCAGCGCTACGCGCAGATCCGCGATCGGTCCGGGCTCGCGCGAGAGGTAGACCCGATTGGTGAGCAGGACGACGGTGAGCTCGCGCGCCGGGTCGACGAACACCGATGTGCCGGTGTAGCCGGTGTGCCCGAATGACTCCGCGGAGAGCTTGTGCCCCCACGGTCTGGCATCGGCAGGCTTAAGCGCCCAACCGAGGCCGCGGCGTTCACCATTGCCCGCTGCTTGTTCGCGGATCGCCGCGAGCGCTGTCGGCCGCAGCAGCATTGGTCGGCCGGCGGCCTGGCCGACCTCGCGATACATCTCGGCGAGTCGAGCGACGTCGTGCACGGTGCCGAACAGCCCCGCATGGCCCGCGACGCCGCCCATGGACCAGCATGTCTCGTCGTGCACCTCGCCGCACAGCAGGCGGCCGCGCCACGCGTCGCGCTCGGTGCAGACGACGCGCGCGAGCAGTTCGCCCTGCGGCCGATAACCGCACGTCGAGATCGCCAGCGGGTCGAACACCATGCTCTGCAGCGCGAGCGGCAGCGCCAGCCCGGAGAGCCGCGCGACCGCTTCACCGAGCAGGATGAAGCCGCAATCGCTGTAGACGACCACCTCGCCCGGCGCGTGCACGAGCGGTGTCGCACAGGCGCGCTCGATGACGTGCGCGGCGTCGACCTCCGCCCGCGCGTTGACGCTCGGCGGCAATCCCGATGTGTGGCTCAGCAGATGGCGGTAGGTGACCGCCTTTCGTCGCGGGTCGCGGCCGGCGAAGCGCGGGAACGTCTCGAGGATGGAGTCGTCGAGCGCGAACGTACGGCGGTCGAGCAGCACGAGCATCGCGGTGGTGACGGCGATCTTGGTGAGCGAGGCGAGATCGAAGAGCGCATCCAGCATCGCGATCGGGCCGCCAGGCGACGATTCGCCGAAGGCCCCCTCGCAGACGATCGCTCCGGCCTGTCGCACCTGCACGACGGCGCACGAGCACACGCTGCCGATGGCCTCTTCGACCATGCGCAGCACCGCGCTGAAACGCTCCGGACCGCGCTCGCTCACGGCGCGCTCGACGCCACATGCGGCGCGGCGATCGTGACCGGTGCACGGCCGGGCGCCTGTGTCCGACCGAGCAGCACGTCGGCGGCGGCAGCGAGCGCTGCATCGTCATCGCCGAACGAGGCGACGACCGCGACGGTTTCGGGGAGCACGGCCGCATCGTAGGGTCCCAACGCCGCGACCGCGATCGTCGGTTTGCCGTACAGCGCGAGGTCGGCCGCCAAACGCGCTTGCAGCGGGTGGCGCAGCGCGTCGCGCGTAACGATGACGAAGGCGTCCGCCGACGCTGCCGCTAGTAGCGCCTGTTTGTATTCCTGCCCGGCCGGATCGAGACTGCGCAGCTGCTCGCTGACGTGCGCGCCGCCGGCCGCCAGCGTCTTGCCGAACGCGCTGCTCACGCGCGCGCTCGAAGGCTGGCCGCCGCCGGCGATGCAGTTGATCACGAGGATGCGTGCGTCCGGCGACCCCGGCAGCGGCGGCACGCCGCCGGCGCCACGGAGCAGCGTGATGGCACGTCGCGCCGCCTCCTTGAAGATGTCTGTAGCGGGCGGATCTTTAGATCCGCCCTGGCGTTCAGCATATCGCATGCGCAGCGCGTCGACGCGCGCCAAGCTTGCGGTCACCCGCTCCGGGTCGAGCCGACCTTCGCGCAGCGCGCGGCCAAGCGCGTCGCGCGCCGCGCGCGCCGCATCGAGCGAATGCGAGAACAGCACGAGGTCCGCGCCGGCTTGGACGGCGAGCACGGCTGCTTCGCCGAGCGGATAGCGCTGCGCCACGGCCTGCATCTCCATGTCGTCGGTGCAGATGACGCCGTCGAACGACAACTCGTGCCGCAGGATGTCGGTGAGGATGACGTGCGACAGCGTCGCCGGCGCGCCGCTTCGGTCCACGGCGGGCAGCCCGACGTGTGCGGTCATCACCACGTCGACGCCCGCGTCGATCGCGGCACGGAACGGCACGAATTCGCGCGCTCGAAGGCGTTCGAGATCGCTGACCACGCTGGGAAGACCGGTGTGTGAATCGTCCTCTGTGTCGCCGTGGCCGGGGAAGTGTTTGGCGCATGAACCGATGCCGGCGTCGTGCAGCCCGTGCACGGCTGCGGTGACGTGCCGAGCGACGGCGTGCGGATCGTCGCCGAAAGAACGCAGTCCGATCACCGGATTGAGCGGATTGGTGTTGACGTCGGCGACCGGAGCGAGATCGAGCATGATGCCGAGCGCGGCGGCTTCTGCTCCGATCCGCGCATGCACGGCGCGCGTGAGCTCGACGTCATCGGCGGCGCCCAGCGCCATGGCCGAGGGTGGATGCGAGCCGGCTGCGCCGAGCCGCTCGACCACGCCGCCTTCTTGATCCACGGCGATGAGCAGCGGCTTGCATCGAGCGGCGCGCGCTGCCGCCTGCAAGGCGCCGGTCAGCGCGACGGTCGTTTCGGAGCCATCGATATTCGGGCGAAAGAGGATGGCTCCGGCGGTTCCGGCAATGAAATCCAACGTCCCGGCCGATGGGGACGCTCCTTCGAAACCGACCAAGAGCAGACCGCCTATCCGGTCCGCGAGCGCCTCCATGCCTGCCTCTCCCGGTAGCCACACGGGTCGCGGCCCGCCGTCACCGTCTCGTACAAGAACGCGCGCCGCACCCCCTCTCATGAAGGACGGACCCTTGAAGCGCCTCACTCAACTCGTGACCATCGTCTCGATCGCCATCCTCGCCGCCGCTTTCCCGCCTTCGCGCGGCTGCGCCGATGCGGCACCCGGCGGCGACGCAACGGTCACTCGCGCGACCCTGCCGAACGGCCTGCGCGTCGTCATCGTGCGCAACTCGCTTGCGCCGGTCGTCAACGTGCAGGTCGTCTATCTCGCCGGCGCGGATGAGACCCCGCCGGGCTTTCCGGGCATGGCGCACGCGCAGGAGCACATGGCGTTCGCGCGCGGCATGACCGGGCTCACCGCGAACCAGCTGGCCGACATCGGCACCCTTATGGGCTCGTACGACAATGCGCAGACCGAGCAGACGCTCACGCGCTACTTCTATGTCGTGCCGACCGAGGATCTCGGTTACGCGCTCAAGGTCTTCTCGATACAGATGCGCGGCGTGCTGGACGCCAACGACGAATGGGCGCAGGAACGAGGCGCGATCGAGCAAGAGGTCGCCGCCGATCTTTCCAATCCGTTCTATCGTTTCTTCGCCGCCGCCCAGAACGATCTCTACGCAGGCACGCCGTATGCGCACGACGCGCTCGGCACGCGTCCGTCCTTCGACAAGACGACCGGCGCGATGCTCAAGCAGTTCTACGACGCGTGGTACCACCCGAACAACGCGATCCTCTTCATCGTCGGCGATGTCGATCCGCAGCCGACGCTTGATTCGGTGAAGCAGCTCTTCGGCGCGATTCCGAGCCACGCGCTGCCGGCGCGGCCCGCGGTCCATCTGCAGCCGCTCAAGGCCAAGACGCTTACGCTGGACGGCGACCAGGGATTCGCCGTCGCGTTCGTCGGCTATCGTCTGCCGGGCATCAATGATAAGGATTTCGCCGCATCGCAGATCCTCGGCGATGTCCTTGCGAGCCAGCGCGGCGATCTCTATGCGCTCGGGCCGCAAGGCAAGGCCTTGCAGGCCGGCTACTTCCCGGTCACGTCGCTGCCCAAGGCGAGCACGGGCATCGTCTATGCCGCGCTGCCTCCAGGAGCGGACACCAAGGGCATGGCCGACACGCTCAAGAGCGTCATCGCCGACTATCAGAAGAACGGCGTACCAACCGACCTCGTCGCGGCGGCGCAGCGTCGCGTCGTCGCACAAGCGCAGTTCCGCCGAAATTCCATCAGCGGTCTCGCCGAGGCCTGGGTCAATGCGATCGCCATCGAAGGGCATGACTCGCCTGATGACAGCGTCGCAGCGCTCCAGCGGGTGACGGTCGACGACGTGAACCGCGTGCTGCGGCGCTATTTCGTCAACGCGACCGCGCTCGTCGGCATCGTCAACCCGAAACCGGCCGGCAAGCCCGTCGCGTCGAAAGGTTTCGGCGGGGAGGAGTCGTTCGCACCGAAGGATGCCAAGGAGACGACGCTGCCCGACTGGGCGAAGGGCCTCGTGGCATCGATTGCAGTGCCGAAGTCGACCACCAATCCGACGTCGTTCACACTGCCAAACGGCCTGCACATCATCGTGCAGCCCGAGCGCATCAGCCCCACCGTCACGGTCATCGGCCAGGTGAAGAACAACTCCGATCTCCAGACCGCGCCGGGCAAAGACGGCGTCGATCAAGTGCTGGGCGGGCTGTTCACATACGGCACGACGACGCTCGACCGGCTGGCGTACCGCAAGGCTCTGGACGACATCGCCGCGCGAGCACAACCAGGTGCGAACTTCTCGCTCTCAGTGCTCTCGTCGGACTTCGATCGCGGCGTCCAGCTGCTCGCCGACGGCGTGCTCCACCCCGCGCTGCCCGCGCCGGCTTTTGCGATCGTGCAGAAACAGACCGCGGGCGCTCTCGCGGGGCAGTTGGAGAGCCCGGATTATCTCGCCGTGATCGCGCTCGTCAAAGCGCTCTACCCACCGACCGATCCTCAACAACGCTGGCCTTCGGTCGCCAGCGTGAACGCGCTGACGCTTGACGACGCGAAGGCGTACTACACGACGGTGTTCCGGCCCGACGTCACGACGATCGTCGTCATCGGCGACGTGACGCCCGACGGCGCGAAAGCGACGATCGAGCGTTGGTTCGGCACATGGACGGCCAGCGGTCCGGCGCCGCAGACCGAATATCCGCCGGCGCCGAACAACGGGCCGTCCGCTGCAAGCGTGCCAGCGACCGGGGTAGTGCAAGATTCGGTGACGCTGCAAGAGACCATCGGTTTGCTGCGATCAGATCCGGACTACTACGCGATGAACGTCGCCAGCTCGATCCTAGGCGGCGGGTTCTACGCCTCGCGGTTGTCGATCGATCTGCGTCAAAAAGCAGGCTTGGTCTATTCCGTCGGCTCCGAAGCAGATATCGGCAAGACCCGCAGTTCGTTCGCGATCTACTACGGCTGCGATCCGCCGAAGGTCTCGCAGGCGCGCGCGCTCATCGAGCGCGACCTGCGCGACATGCAGACCGCGGTGCCCACGGCCAACGAGCTGCAGCGCTCGAAGGTCCAACTGCTCGCGGATATCCCGCTAAGCGAGCAGAGCGAGAACAGCATCGCGGGTGGCCTGCTGGAGCGAGCCCTGCTCGGCTTGCCGCTCGATGAGCCCCAGATCGCCGGCAACCACTACGCCGCGATGACCGGCGAGCAGGTGCGCGATGTGATGGCGAAGTGGGTCCGGGTGCCGGACTTCGTGCAAATCGTGACCGGACCGCCGCCCCAATAGCCCTGCGCCACATATGTAGGGGCCGATCTTTAGATCGGCCCTCAATGAAACAAAGCGCCCTCGTGTGGCGTAGTACGTCTTTAGAACCCCGGCCCAACGCAGGGCCGACCTTGCAGACGATCACGGCGAAGGATCAGCAGGCGGGCATGTCTTTGCGTTCGGCGCTCGTCGCAGCCTCGTTCCTCATCGCCGTGACGGCTGCGACTGTGGGTACCGGCCTGGCGTCGGTGGACCGCACCGACACCCTGCACGCGATCCGCGCCCCGCACCCGATGCCGCTCGACGCCACGCTCGCCGATCCTGCATGGCAGGCCGGCACGGTCGCGAGCGGCTTCGTCAATTTCACCTCGCGGACCGCGCCCAAAGTCCAGACTACCGTCTATCTCCTCTACGACGACACGAATCTGTACGTAGGCTTCCATTGCGAGCAGGCCGGATACGCGATCGTCGCCAGCCAGACGACCAACAACATCGGCCAAGGCGTCGACGACTACGGCCTCATCGGCATCGACCCCAGCGGCAATGGTTCGCGGCTGTATCAGTTCAGCACGACGCCCAGGGGCGTCCAATACCAGACCTCGAGCGAGTCGACGCGCTACAATCCGGCCTGGCAGACCGCGGCGAAGATCAGCGGCACGTCCTGGAACGCGGTCATGATCATCCCGCTCAAGGATTTGCGGGCCTCGCCGGGCTCGTGGCGCATCAACCTCGTGCGACACGTGTCAGCCGCCAACGAAGATCTCACGTGGGCGTACGACCCGCAGATGCTCGCCTGGAACGATTCGACGTATTGGCCGCGCTGGAGCGGTCTGGTCTTCAAGTCGCTCGCCGCGCGGCCGTCTCCGTACGCCAATATCTTCGGCTTGGCGAGCATGGGCGCCGATCGCAATTCCTTTCCGCAGCTCAACGGCACCGCAGGACCGTCGCACGCGCCGCACCTCGGCGTCGACGGTTCGATACCGTTCACCGACACGCTCGCGCTCGTCGGCACGCTAAACCCCGACTATTCGAACGTCGAGGCCGACCAGCAGACGATCACGCCGCAGCAATTCCAGCGCGCGCTCAACGAGTACCGGCCGTTCTTCGCGCAGGGCGCGCTCTATCTGACCCCCAGCGCGCAATTCAGCATCAACGGACCCTCCAACGAGCCCTTCTACACGCCCGCCATCGGCCAGTTCAACGGCGGCCTGAAGGTCGAAGGCACAGCCGGGCTCAACGCGATCGGCGCGCTGGCCGCCGTCGGTCCGGGCTTCAACGACGAGGCGTTTGGATTCAATCACCGGACCGCGGACCAGGCATCACGCTATTGGTTCAACGGCGTCGAGGCGCATCACACCGACGACGGATCGAGCGTGACGCCGTGCCCATTCGTCGGCGCGGCCGAGCTGACGTCGTGCACCGACTCACTGTTCGAGTTCGGTTCCCGAGTTTCGAGCCTGAAGACCGGCGTGGAGGGTGCATTCGACTACGCCACCGAGACGGGCGAATACGTCCCCGACGCCGCGAAAGGCCACAGCTTCATCGGTTTCGGAGTGGTAAACCGCTCGCACTACAGCGTGGGCGGCGCGTATCGCGACATCCAGCCCTACTACGCGCCGGTCGACGGCTTCACGCTCATCAACGATATCCGCGGGCTCGCGGGCTTCGGCAACGCGCAAGGCCAGAGCAAGCCTGGCGGGCCGTTCAAGAGCTACAGCGTCGGCTTCGGCGCGGAGCGCTATTTCGACGACTCGGGCGCGGTGAAGTACAGCGAGTACAGCTGGTTCCTGCAGGCCACGCTCAAGGATCTCCTGACGTTCAACACCGGCCCGCTCGACAGTCAGATCCGCCAATACGACGTCGGCTATCCGGTCTATTCGAACGGCAACACGTTCTCATCGCATACGAACTTCTTCGGACTCAACTATCGCGACGGCACGCCGACGTCGATAGACGGCGCCTGGACCTACGGCCCGAACGCCGGTTTCCTAGCGCCGGGCGGCGTGCAAGAGCCCTTCTACTCCTCGTTCTACTTCAACGAGTTCGGCCTCAACGGCTCGGCCCAGCTGACTCCGCGCTTCAACGTCACCGCCGGGTACACGGGGGATTCCGAGCGCTGCTTCTTCACCGGCTGCGTGGTGCAGCAATCGCTGCGTCGTGTCAACCTGGGCTACAGCGTCGGTCCCGACGCCAACGTCTCGCTCGCGTATCGCACGATCTCTGGCACGGGCTACGCCCCGACCGCGGTCAACTTCGCGGCGGCGTTCCATCGCAGGTTCCGCGGCGGCAACGAGCTGTATCTCGAGTGGGGCACGCCGCAGACGACCGCACAGCTCGATCGCTTCGTGGTGAAGTACGTGCTGCATCTGGGCGGCGGCACCGGGACCTAGGTCACAGGTCTGCCCGCGTGCCGACGCCGCGCGCTTGTGCGCGCTCGTAGACCAGCGCCGCGCACGCGATATCTTCGATAGCGATGCCGAGCGACTCGAACAGCGTGATGTCGTCGTCCGATGTGCGGCCCGGCGCGCGGCCGGCGACGACGTCTGCCAGCAGCGTGAGCATCGGCGGCGCTTGCAGCACGCCGTCGGCCACCGCCAAGACGATGTCACCGGCTTCGTGCAGCGCGCCGTCGAGCGAATCGACGAAGAGCGCGGCGCGGGCCATCAGTTCGGCCGGTATTTCGCGCGCGCGCGGCGTGCACGCGCCCACCGCGTTGAGGTGCGCGCCGCGCTTCACCACGCGGTCCGGCAGGACTGGTTCGCTCGAGGCGGTCACCGTGCAGATCACGTCTGCGTCTTCGCATGCCGCCTCGGCGCTTTCAGAGGCGCGCGCCGCGATGCCCGCCTCGCGCAGCTCGCGCACCAGTGCGTCGGCACGGCGGCGCTCCCGCCCCCAGACCCGCAGATCATCCATGCGCATCACGAGACGTAGCGCGTGCGCGTGCGCGCGAGCCTGGACGCCGGTGCCGAGGACGGCGGCTATGGACGCATCCGGTCGCGCGAGCGCCTTCGTCGCCACCGCCGAAACGGCCGCCGTCCGGATCTCGGTGATATAGCGGCCGTCCATCAGCGCGCGCGGCTCGCCGTTGTGCGCGTCGAACAGCGCGATGAGCGCGTGGTGCGTATGCAGATCGCGTTCTGCGTTCCCGGGGAAGACGCTCACCAGCTTTGCGCCGAGAACGGAGCTCGTAGAGGTAGCCGAGGACGGTCGGGCAAGCTCGACCGCCCCAGAGCTTATGTGGCCTGGCATCGCGCCGAGCAGGCCGTCTTTGGCGAACACGATGTTGCGCAGGGGGAACCGCGCCGCATCGGAGGCTTGCGCGCGCAATGCGCCGTCGACGGCGTCGATCGCGTCGTTGATGGTCAGCAGAGACGCGATGTCGGCCTCGTTAAGGATCAGCAAGCGTATCGAGCAAGATGAGCGCTTCGCCGTCGAGCACGACCTCTGCGCTCTGGTTCGCGCAGTGCGTCCGCAGCGTGACGAGCGCCTTCTCCGGATTGACGGCGAGCACCGTAGCCGTCGCGGTGATGGTGTCTCCCGGGAATACCGGCTTCAGGAATTCCAGCGATTGCGACACCCAGACCGATCCGGGGCCTGGGCAGCTTCGTGCCGATGACCGCCGAGATGAGGCTGGCCGTCAGCATGCCGTGCGCTATCTGCGTGCCGTAGCGCGTGCGCCGCGCGAACGCCGCCGAGAGATGCATCGGGTTGGTGTCGAGCGAGAGCGCGGCGAACGCCTCGATGTCCGCCATCTCGATCGTCCTCACGACGTGCGCGCTTGCGCCGATCGCAGGAGGTTCCACCTAGAGGCGCTCGACCGCGAGCGCCGTGGCGCCCCCCGTGCCGTGACAGATCGACGCGATCCCGCGCTTCGCGCCGTGTTCGGCGAGCGCGTTGAGCAGCGTCACCACGAGCCGCGAACCTGACGAGCCAAGCGGATGGCCGAGCGCGATCGCGCCGCCGTGCACGTTGAGCTTCTCATACGGGACCTCGAGCAGCTCGCGGAACAAGACGCTGTTGAGCGCATAGGCCTCGTTGTTCTCGAACAGGTCGAAATCGCCGATCTTCATCTTCAGCTTTTCGAGGAGCTTTTTCACCGCGGGGATGGGCGCCTCGGGAAAGCGGTAGCCCGCGCCGGCGGCCCACGCGTTGCCGAGGATGCGCGCCAGCGGTTTCATCGCGTGCTTCTTCAGCCCGGCTTCGTTCGCCAGCACGAGGGCAGATGCGCCGTCCGAGATCTGGCTCGAGTTGCCGGCCGTGAGCACGCCGTCGGCGCTGAACGCCGGACGCAGCGCTGCGAGACCCTGGGCGCTTGTGTCGGC
Source organism: Vulcanimicrobiota bacterium (assembly GCA_963805945.1). GTDB lineage: Bacteria > Vulcanimicrobiota > Vulcanimicrobiia > Eremiobacterales > Eremiobacteraceae > JAFAHD01. The sequence goes on from CAWDVP010000006.1 coordinate 461,329, forward strand.
GCGTATGCCTTCGTCGCGGTCGACGGTGACGGGTCCCTTCTTGGTCTGCAGGGTGAACGGGGCGATCTCTTTCGCGAACACGCCGCTCTCGGTCGCCGCGGCGGCGCGCTGCTGCGAGGCGAGCGCGACCTCGTCGAGCTGCGCGCGCGTGACCTCGAATTCCCGCGCCAGCCGCTCGGTCTGGATGCCCATGCCTTCGCCGGTCAACGGATCGGTGAGGCCGTCGACGACCATGACGTCCTTGACCTCTTCCGGCGCGCCGAGCAAGGTCTTGTAGCCCCAGCGCGCGCGGTGCGAGAGCGAGAAGCCCGATTGCGACATGGATTCGAACCCGCCCGCCAGCACGACGTCCGCGTCGCCAAGCGCGATCGAGTTGTTGGCGTTGATGACCGCCATCATACCGGACGCACACACCATGTCGATGGCGTAGCCGTCGACGGTGTCGGGCACGCCCGCGCGCAACGCCGCTTGGCGCGGCACGAGCTGGCCGAAGCCCGCGCGCAGCACGTTGCCGAAGATGAAAAGGTCGAGATCGGAGCCGCTCAGGCCGGCGCGGTCGAGCGCCGCCGTGGTGACGTGCGCGCCCAATTCGACAGGCGATACGTCTTTGAGCGCGCCGCCGAACTTGCCGATGGGGCTGCGCACCGCAGCGGCGATGAAGACATCGGACATCCGCACCCCTCCCGGCTTTTGAGACTACTTGATCTGGATCGTCACGGCGACGTGCTGGCCGTCGCGGATCACACCCGATATGTCCACGTGGACACCGACGCGCAGGTCGGCGATGCTGCCGGTCTCGCCATGCTTGTCGATGGACGTGGTAGGCGTGACATGGATGGACTGCTTCACCCCGGCGGCGGTGACTTCGACGACGTTTTGGGCATACGCGACGCCCGAGACGACGCCGGTGATCTGGAAGTTGCCTTCGTTGACCGCCAGCCCGCTATAGATGCTCTCGTCCGCCCGCACGCCTGCCGGGCAAGCGGCGCAGGCTGCGGCGGGCTGCGACGGCGCGCACAGCCAGGCTGCGGCGACGATCGCGGCCATCGCCAAGAGCTTCGGGTTCTTCAGACTCATCTTCCGTATCATACGCCTGTGTAACGCATCCCGCAATGCGAGCGTTGCGCGAAACGTCGTCCGGACGCCGGTCACCCCCGTGTGGTCGAGGCCGCCGGGGAAGCAGGCACGAACTCGCAGGCATGGACACTACGCGCTTGCCCTCGCGACTCCTTGGCTCGACCGGCGTGCGCGTCTCCGCCCTCGGTCTGGGAGGCGAGGGCGTGTTGCGGACCTTCGGCCGCGACGCGCAGGCGCGCGCGGTGATCGATGCGGCGATCGAGGAAGGCGTGACCTACTTCGATTGCGCGAGCGCCTATGCGGGCAGCGAGCAATACTACGGCGCGTCGCTCGGCTCCCGGCGCGACTCCATCTTCCTGTGTTCGAAGGCGCATGACCGGTCGTATGCCGGGGCGCTGGACATGCTCGATCGAACGCTCGCGAACATGCGCACCGACCATCTGGATCTGTGGCAGTTCCACGACGTGCGCACCATCGAAGATCTCGATCTGCTCGACGGCGAGCGCGGCACGTACGCCGCATTCGTGCGCGCCAAGGAACAGGGCAAGGCCCGCTTCATCGGGATCACCGGACATTACGATCCGCAGATCATGCTCGAGGCGATCCAACGCTTCACGTTCGATTGCGTGCTGCTGCCGGTCAACCCATGCGAGGCCGCAGTGGACTCCTTCGCCTCGACCGTTATCCCGGAGGCCGCCGCACGCGGCATGGGCGTCATCGCGATGAAGGTCCTCGGTCGCGGGCTGCTGTTGGGGATGAAGGAAGACCCGCCGCTGGAGGCGCTCGTCGATTACGCGCTCTCCGCACCGGTTTCCGTCGCGATCATCGGCTGCGACGACGTGGCGCAGGTGCAAGCCGCGGCGCGCGCCACGCGTACGTCAGCGCCGATGTCTGCGGAGCATCAGCGCGCGCTCGAGAAGCGCCTGGGTCCGGAAAGCAAACGCACGCTGTATTACAGGCGGCCCGCCGCACCCGCTTGAGGATCGCGCGTCCCGCGCCTGCTCAGCGTGAACGCAAGCGCGATGACATAGGTCCAGCAGACCAATGCAAGTATCGCGGAAAGTAGCACTGTGCCGAGCGGCCGTGGACCGATGAACGTGATCAGGCAGATCACGAACGTATAGAACACAAGAGCGTAGTAGACGCCTCTCGACCAGATCGGCGCGTCCTTCAAAGATGCGCTCGTTATCGCCCTCATCTTATCGAAAGCGGAGAGATCGACGCGACGAGCGAGTGCCGGACGGAGCGCTCGGACGTCCTCGTCACTGAACGCCTCCACCAGCAGCGGGAATGCTTGGAGAATCACTGCGAGCATCCCGATACAAAAGAAGAAACCTGTGATTGCGAAAAACTCAGGCGTCCCGAGTTGCAACCATGCTGCGATATTCAGCACGGCGCTGAGCGCGAAAAGCGCAAGTGAGGCGACATAGACGGTTCTCAACGCGACCATAACGCGTGTCTTCGCCACGGCTCGAACCTGCCTCCTACGCCACGAAGTCGATGTCCGGGACGGTCGGGATAATGCCGGCCTGCGCGCCGCGCTCCAAGAACAACCGGATGCTTTTGCTGCCGTCGTCGCCGAGTTCGACGGTGCGCGCGTTGACGTACATGCCGACGAATGTGTCTGCGGTGCGCTTCTCCATGCCGCGCGCGAAGGTGAGCGCCCACTCGAGCGCCTCTTGCCGATGCGCGAGTCCGTATTCGATGCTCGCCTTGAGATCGCGCGACATCTGACGTTTCACATCCTCGGGCAGCGAACGCCTGATGGTGTTGACGCCAAGCGGCAGCGGGAGACCTGTCTGCGCATGCCACCACGAGCCGAGGTTGACGATCGAATGCAAACCGCGCTCCGCGTGCGTCAGCTGCCCTTCGTGGATGAGCAAGCCATACTGTGCGCTGCCGTCTTCGACGGCCTCCATGATGCGGTCGAACGGCATGACCTGCGGCGTGAAATCGCCGACGCACAAACGCAGCGCCAAGTAGGCGCTCGTCATGAGGCCTGGCACCGCGATCGTCGCGCCGCGCAGGGATTCAACCAAGCCGGGCGCGCGCGCCACGACCATCGGACCGTACGACGCCTCGCCCATCGACGCGCCGTGATTCAAGATGGCGTACTTGTCTGCGACGTACGCGTACGCATGCACGGAGATCGCGGTCGTGTCGAGCCGGCCTTCGCGCGCCCATTCATTGAGCGTCTGGATATCTTTGAGGATATGCTCGTAGGACAGCGTGCCGTCGCCGACCTTGCCCTTGGCGAGCGCGTAGAACATGAACGCGTCATCGGAATCCGGCGAGTGGCCGAGCGTCAGCGTCTTGGTCATCATCGCGCGGCCGCTTCGCGAAGGACTCGGCCTTCCCCGCCCCTAAACAATCAAGGCCATGAATGAGCAAGATACTTCTGCCGCAGTGACCGCGCCCGCCGAAGAGCATGCCGTCACTGAGGAGCAGGTCCGCGAAGCCCTCAAGAGCGTCATCGATCCAGAGATCGGACTCGACATGGTGAGCCTCGGCTTGCTCTATGGCGTCGCCGTGGAAGGCTCGAAGGTCAAAGTGACCATGACGCTCACCACGCCGGCCTGTCCGGTGGGACCCGCGTTCGTGAACGCGGTGCATCAAGCGGTGAAGGCGATGCCAGGCGTCAGCGATTGCGATGTCGATCTCGTGTTCTCGCCGCCGTGGGATCCGCGCACCATGGCAAGCGACGAGGTCAAACTGCAGATGGGGTTCTACTACTGAGCGCCGCGGACGCAGCGAAGGTCGCCGACGGCGCCGAGACGGGCGCCGTTTCCGTTCGCGGTCTGGTGAAGCGCTACGGCGATGTCGTCGCGGTGGACGATCTGTCGTTCGACGTCGCGAGCGGCGAGTTCTTCGGCTTCCTCGGCCCCAACGGCGCCGGCAAGACGACGACTATCAACGCGATCGTCGGGCTTGCCAATTTCCAGGCCGGCTCCATCCATATCTTCGGCGCCGATAGCGTCACGGACTATCGCCGCGCGCGTTCGTATGTCGGCCTCTCGCCGCAGGACTTCAATTTCGACCGCTACCTCACGGTCGAAGAGATCCTCATCTATCAGGGCGGCTACTACGGCATGCCGCAAGCGACCGCGCGGCCACGCGTCGCGCAACTGCTCGAACAGTTCGAGCTCACCGACAAACGCCGCTCCACCTACCTGCAGCTCTCCGGCGGCATGAAACGCCGCCTCTCGCTCGCGCGCGCGCTCGTGCATCAGCCACGCCTACTCATCCTCGACGAGCCGACCGCCGGCATGGACGTCGAGCTGCGGCTCGAGCTGTGGGAATTCCTCAAGCGCATCAACGCCGACGGCATGACCGTGTTCATGACCTCGCATTACCTCGAAGAGGTCGAGATGTTGTGCTCCCGCATCGGCATCATCGACGGCGGCAAGCTCGTCGCGCTTGAGAATAAGGACGCGCTCGTCGCCACGCACGGCCGCGGCGGGCTGCAGGACTTCTTCTTGGACCTCGTCGGGCGGCGGCCGCGATGATCGCGAACTGGGTCGGCCTCGAGACGATCGTGCGGCGCGAGTTCAAACGCACGATGATGACCATCAATCAGGTCGTGTGGCCGCCGATCATCTCGACGCTGCTGTTCCTCTTCATCTTCGGCGTCGGCTTGAGCAACTCGATGCGCACGATGAGCGGCGTGCCGTACGTGCAGTTCCTCTTGCCAGGCCTGGTGATGCTCAACGTCATCTCGTCGAGTTACGACGAATCGTCGTCATCGCTCTTCCAGCAGCGCTTCCAGATGTCCATTCAGGAGCTGCTCATCGCGCCGCTCTCGCACTTGGAGCTTCTGCTCGGCTACCTCGTCGGCAGCATCCTGCGCGGCGTGGTCATCGGCGGACTCGTCATGGGGATCGGGCTGCTCATCGTGCACGTCGCGCCGCAGGACGGGCTGGTGCTCTTCTACTTCATGCTGATCACGTCGCTGCTGTTCTCCGCCGTGGGCATGATCGCGGGGCTGCTGGCGAAGACGTTCGACAATCTCGCCATTTTGACGACGTTCATCATCACGCCCCTGACCTATGTGGGCGGCGTCTTCTCGAGCATCCACCAACTGCCCCCGATCGTCCAACGGATCGCGTACTTCAACCCGATGCAGTATATGGTGGACGGGCTGCGCTTCGGCTACCTTGGGGCGTCGGACATCAATCCGATGGTGGACGCCGCGGTCGTCACCGTGCTCGCCATCGCCGCGTTCTCCGTCGCGTATTGGATGACCAAGAAGGGCGTCAACCTCAAGGTCTAGGGCCGATCTGAAGATCGGCCCCTACCTTGCTCGAGGGCCGATCTAAAGATCGGCCCCTACATCACTTGCCCTTCTTGGAGGGGGCGGTCAGGCTCTTGCCTTCGTACTCTTCTACTTGCTTGCGCCGCTCGTCGGAGATGAGCGTCGAGCGCTCGTTCGCAAAATCGTACATGACCGACACCGAGTTCACCTCGGCGACCAATTGCCCGGTGGCCGCGTTGGTGATCTCCACTTCCACGAGAAACGACGAGCGACGCAGTTCGACGACCCGGCAGCCGACGAGCAGCTCGTCGCCCAGCTTCGCAGACGCATGGTACCGCGCGGTCAGCTCGGCGAGCACGAAGTCGAGCTCCTCGACGTTCTTCATGCCGCACACCTGCATCCAATACTCGTTGCGCGCCGTCTCGCAGTAGGTCAGATAGACCGCATGATTGACGTGGCGCAAGCCGTCGATGTCGCGGAAGACGACCTTGATCGGCCGTACGAATTTGAAACGGTTGAGCCGTCCGTCCATCTCCAACCTATGCGGCCTGAGACGGCGGCGACAGCCGTTGTCGGACGTACGCTCCCGCGTACACCCCGAGCAACGGCGGCACGAGCGCGAGCAGCGGCGCGACGATGTCTTTGAAGTGCGGTTGGCCGAAGGGGTAGGTCAGCCGATAGACGATCTCCGCGATCGGCACCCAGACGCCGAGCACGAGCGCCCATCGCCATGGCGCGCGCGGCTCAAGGAAGCCGAGCAGACCGCCGAACAAGAGCAGCAGCACGTAGACCAGCACGTCGCCGGCGCCGTGCAGCCCGGCGTACGCCGTTATGAAACCAAGGACTATACCCAAGGCCGTAAGCCAGAGCGTTGTGGTCCCCACGAATCGCTCCTTCAAGACCCCCGCTGCACAATCATTTCGGGCCCGCCAGCACGGCGTCCGCCTCGATCTCGACGACGATGTCGGGCGCGATGAGGCGCCGCACTTCGACCGCCGTGCACGCCGGCCGCACATCGCCGAACATCTCGGCATGCGCTGTGCCGACCGCGTGCCAGTCATTGATGTCGGTCACGAAGATGCGCGTGCGCACTACGTCTTCCGGCCGCGCTCCGGCTTCGCGCAGGGCGTCGGCGATGCGTTCGAGCGCACGCTGGCCTGCGTGTAGGCGTCCGGCCCCGCGACGACGCCGTGGCCATCCGTCCCGGTGGTGCCGGAGACATAGACGTGCGACCCGGCTCGCACGGCTCTGGAAAAACCGACGAGCGGCTCCCATGGAGATGGGCTTGCGATGCGGAGGCGTTCCATCGGAGTTCTCCTAACCAGAGGTGGCCCTGACCGCGCTCACGTGAAGGATCATTATGGCGGCCACCGAGTTCCATATCGAAGTCCGGCCGAGTATTCCGGCGCGGCTCGCGAAACTCCCCGACTTGGCCAACGATCTGCGCTATAGTTGGGACCGTGGCACGCGCTCGATGTTCGCCCGGCTCGACCAGCGGCTGTGGGAGGCCGTCGGGCACAATCCCAAAGTGTTCCTGCGCCGCGTCGAGGAAGGCCGCCTCGCCAAGGCCGCCGAGGATCCCGTCTATCTCGAAGCATACGATCAAGCGGTCTCGCGCTACGAGACCTATGTGCACGACGCACCGCGGCGCAGCGCCGCCTCGCTCGCCGAGGACGATCTCGTCGCGTATTTCTCCGCCGAGTTCGGATTCCACGAGAGCGTCCAGATCTATTCCGGGGGCTTGGGCGTGCTCGCGGCGGATCATTGCAAGGCATCAAGCGATCTCGGATTGCCCTTCGTCGCGGTGGGATTGCTCTATCGCCAGGGCTACTTCACGCAGACGATCGACGGCGACGGCAATCAGATCGCGACCTATCACCCTTCCGATTTCCAGGACTATCCGATCGCGCCGGCGGTCGACGCGGGCGGCAAAGAGATCCGCGTGCGCGTCAAGATCGGCGAAGCCGAGGTTTCGGTGCGCGTCTGGACCGCGCGCATCGGCCGCGTGAAGATACTGCTGCTCGACACCGATTCCGAGGAGAACTCGGCGGCCGATCGCCAGATCACGTATCAGCTCTACGGCGGCGATCTCGACATGCGCATCAAGCAAGAGATCATCCTCGGCGTGGGCGGCGTGCGCGCCCTGCGCGCGGTCGGACTCGCGCCGACGATCTGGCACATCAACGAAGGGCATGCCGCCTTCTCGATCCTCGAGCGATGCCGCGAATACGTGGCCGGCGGTCTCGATTTTCCGGCGGCGCTGGAAGCCACCGCGGCGGCGACGATCTTCACCACGCACACGGCGGTCGAAGCCGGCCACGACGTCTTCGGATTGCCGATGGTCGGGCACTACCTCGGCGACATGGCGGGTGCCCTGAAGCTCGACCCGCATACCTTCGGCGAGATCGGACGCAAACCGGATCAGGGCAACGGCTTCAACCAGACCGCGCTCGGCATCCATGGTTCGCGCTATCAGAACGGCGTGAGCCGGATACACGGTCGCATCTCAGCCGAGCTGTGCGCCTCGCTCTGGCCGGAGGTGCCGCCCGAAGAGAACCCGATGTCATACGTCACCAACGGCGTCCACGTCGCCACGTTCCTCGCGCGCGAATGGGTGAATCTGTTCAACACCGCGCTCGGCGCCGAGTGGCGCGGCGCTCAGGCGGATGCGGAGTTCTGGCTGCGCCTCAACACCATCCCCGACCAGCTCTACTGGAGCGTGCGCCAGTCGATCAAGTCGCAGCTGATCACGGACCTGAGCAAACGGCTCACCGCGCAGTATCGCCGCAACGGCGCCAGCGAGGCGCAGGTCGACCGGCTGCTGCACCTGTTGCAGCCCGACGACCCCAACGTGCTGCTCGTCGGCTTCGCGCGCCGCTTCGCCACCTACAAACGGGCGACGCTGCTGCTGCGCGATCTCGAACGCCTCGAACGTCTCGTCAGCGATCCGGAGAAGCCGGTCGTCTTCGTCTTCGCCGGCAAGGCGCACCCGGCGGACGAGCCCGGCCAGGAGATGATGCGCCAGCTCTTCGAGATCTCGCGCTTGCCGTCGTTCCTCGGCAAGATCCTGCTCGTCGAGGGCTACGATCTGAGCTTGGCCCGTCACATGGTGTCCGGGATGGACGTGTGGCTCAACACGCCCACCTATCCGCTCGAAGCGAGCGGCACGTCCGGACAGAAAGCCGGCATCAACGGAGTGCTCAATCTCAGCGTGCTCGACGGCTGGTGGGGCGAGGGCTACGACGGCGCCAACGGCTGGGCGATACGGCCGTTCCCGATCGACGCGGATCTAGAACGCCGCAATCGCGAAGAGGCCGCCAATCTCTACGACATCCTCGAGCGAGAGGTGCTGCCGCTCTACTACGAACGCCACGCGCTCGGCTACTCGAAGGGCTGGGTGGAGAAATCGAAGCGCTCGATGCGCACGTTGCTGCCGCGCTTCTCCGCCCAGCGCATGGTCACCGAGTACTCGACGTCGTTCTACCAGCGCGCCTCGCAACACGGACGTCATCTCGCCGCTGACAACTTCGCCGCGGCATCCGCGCTCGCCGCCTGGAAGACCCACGTGCGGGGCGCATGGCAGGGAGCGAAGCTGCGTCTGGTCGGCAAACCGGTGACCGATCTCGCGTTCGGCAGCGAGGCGCGACTGGAAGTGGCGGCCACGCTCAACGGCCTCTCGCCGAGCGACGTCCGCATCGAGTGTCTGTTCGGCGGCAAAGCATATCAGTTCGTCGAGTCCGGAGCGCTCAGCGACGGCGAGCATCGCTTCACCCTCGACCTCCATCCGGAGATGTGCGGCCTGGTCGGCTACCGTATCCGGATGCTGCCGTACCATGAATTGCTGGCGCACCCGCACGAACTCGGCCTCATGATGTGGCTGTGATGCAGCGCAGCCGGATCGTGCGTTCCGCGTGCTGCCCCGGTTCCAGCGACACCGGCCACGCGAGCGAGATGCCCGCGGCCTGCATGATCTTCTCGAAGCCCAGCTCTGAGCGCGACACAGTATAGAGCGGCCGCGCGGCGAGCTCGCCCGCCGGCTCGAAATGCAGCGCGACACTGCCGCCGAGCACGGTATCCGCAAGCGTCAGTTCGCCGGCAGCCGGCACGTGCAGCGCCGTCGCGAAACCTCCCCGCACGTCGCCCTCGATCAGGTAACTGCCGCCTGGTCCCTCGGCACTCGGCATCGCTAGATCGATTCCCACGCGCAGCACGCCTGAGACGAGCTGCGACGCTCGCAACGCGTAGCCGATCGTGACGGCGTCGCCTTCAACCCGGTAGACCTTCTCGACGTCCAACCCATCGAGGCGTGCGACGCACAGCGCCGCCGCGTCCCCTGCGCGGGCCTCGCCGTCGTATTCTATCGGATGGGCCTCGCCGTCCGGGCCCTGGTGCCACGAGTCGACGAACAGCCCGCGCGGCATGCGGTCCAGCTCCAGATCGGCTGCTTCGATGCGATCGACGAAGGCGACCCGCTCGTGTATGGAGAGTATCGAGCGGTCGGGTTCATCCGACCGCTTCGGTCGCGGCCGCACGATCCCGCCGCCGAGGATGGTGCGTATGTCGTCGTGATACTCCTCGTCGCGCCGCGCGAGCACGTCTGCGAGATCGACGCCGAAGCCGTAGTCGGTCAGTTCGCACACGACGCCTCCGTCGCGCGGCCGCAACACGGCATAGAACCGGCCTGCACGCAGGGCTATCTCGGGCCGGCCGTCGAGGTCGATATCCTCTGTCGCGCTTGCGGGGCGTGCGCGCTCGCGGTCGAGCTCCGCGTCGAGCTCGGCGAGGTTGGCGTAGACGGAGCGCCGCAAGAACGGCAGGTAGATGCCGCCGAACATGCCATGCCAGTACGCGTCGTTGGCCTGCGCCCGATGCAGCGCCGCGCGCATCGGATCGGTCTGCCGCTCGGTGGGCAGGCCGTGGAACCGCGCTGAGGCGCCGAGCACGCGCTTGTGCATCCAGTTGGCCTCCGGGTATTTCGTGAGGAAGTTCTTCCACGTGCCGCCGCGCAGATACGATCGATCTTGCTCGTGCGTGCCGGCGACCTGCGAACGCTCTGTGAGCCCTCGCAGCCGCCTGGCGGCCCACGCGGACAGCGTCCATTCGCCCATCTCCGCATACGACGTGGTGGGCAGATACACGAGTCCCGAACTCGGCGTGCTCGCATGGAACTGGCCGAGCGTCTGGGTCTCGATGTGTTGCGATGCTTCGATCTGGGTGAAGAACGCCTCGAGCCAGCCTCGTCCGTAGACCCATTCGAACGTGTCCGGCCAGATGCCGAACTTCTCGAGGTCATCGAAGTAGATCGCCGCAGCCGGTGACGCCTCGATCGCGGCGACCACCTCGGCGGCCGGCGTGAACGGGATCATGTACCGCAGCGACTCGGAGATGGGGAACAGATCGAGACGCCGGCCATCCTCTTCAGTGGTGAAATATCCGGTCAGCTCGTCGAGCGTTCTTCCCGCGCTGAGGAAATGGTAGTCGTCCACAGCGACGTAGTCGATGCCGCAGTCCGCGAGCGCGGGCAGGACGGTCGTCTCCCATACGCGTTCGGCCAGCCATGCGCCGCGCGGCTGTACGCCGAAAAGCGCGCTGACGCGCGCCGTCATGGCGCGCAGCTGTTCGCGCCGGTCGATGTCCGGGATCGCGGCGAGCACCGGCTCCGTGTCACCGCCGCCCAGCACCTCGATCTGTCCGCGCGCGAGCATACGCGTGATGCGCGCGACGCCGGCGGGATAGGTCTGCGCGAGGTAGCCGAGCAGCCAACCGCTGACGTGCAGGCTGAAACGGACGCGCGGATGCCGCTCGGCGATCTCGAGGAAACGTCCGTAGCAGCGCTGCCATGCGTCGTCGATCACGGAGGTGAAATTGCCCACCGGCTGGTGCGCGTGAAAGCCGAGCAGCAGCCGCACCGCCGCGCTCATGCTGTGTCGCCAGTAGTCGACGCACGCATGACGCCCAAGTGTTCCGGTGCGCCCCTGCCGACGCTCACCGCCTCGTCCAGGTCCCCGGGCGGCGCTTCGCCGAGCGCAGCGTAGAGATCGCGCAGATGCGCGCGGAACAAACGCTCGAAATCGCTCACGGGCTCCGCCGCGTTGTAGCCGCCCAACCACCAGAACCAGTCCGACGCTTCGCAGGCACGCAGCGCGGCCTCCGCGGAGCGCCGCGCCTGCTCGTCGAGACGCCCGCTCGCCGCGGCCCCGTCGTAGGCGCGCTTTGCCGCGGCCAAGAGATCCCAGCCGTGGTTCTTATCGCGATCGCCGATCCAGGTCGCGAACGTGCCACCGACCCAGCTGCCTGCGACGATCCTGTCGAGGCTGGGCAGCGACGGCGCCGCTTTGAGGTGCTCGGAGAACGTCGTCAGCCGCAGGTGCGGATGGCCGCTCAAGCGCTCGTACAGCGCGTCCAAGAAGGCGCGCCCGTTGTCTTCATAATACTCCCACGCGTTCTCGCCGTCGAGCGCGAGGGTCGCGACCGGCGCTGCTTCGCCGGCCGTCGCCGCGGCGATGCCGGCCAGCGCGCCGATGAGGTCTTCTGCGGCATCGTCGGCACGCCAACTCGAGTAGACGAAACCCACGCGATCGGACAGCTCGTCGTCGCGGAAGAAGCAGGTGATCGTGCCGGCTTCCGTGTGTACGTGATACGGTGTATAAAGATAGGCGCGACGCCTGCCTGGTTCGCCACGTCGCACGCCGAGGCTGTGCGCTAAGACGGCCTCGCCGCTCGCCGCCCATACGAAGCCGTTGGCCGCCAGCGCGGCGAGCGTCGCCATCGAGACGCCGCCCTCGGGGGGCCAGCAGCCGGTCGGCATCGCTCCGAAGGCGCGGGCGTGGTACTCTTTGCCTTCGTGCAGCTGGATCTCCGCGCGGGGGGTTCCACCCGCATACTCAGCTGCCCCGGGCATGTCCGCACCGGGCTGCGCCTCGAGCGCCGCCTTGAATTCGATCAACAACGGCAGCATCGGATGCGCGTAGGGCGAGGTCGAGAGCTCGATGCGGCCGGCGTGCGAGAGCGCGCGATAGCGCGGGATGATCCCGGCGACGATCTCGCCGATGACCGCGAGCAGCCCCGCGCGGTCCGCCTCGTCGAAGCCGCGGCGTTTGGCGGCCAGGCGCGCGACGCGCTCATCGCCGCGACTGCCTTCGCCCAGCCACGCGAGGTGATACCACACGAGCGCATCGCTGCGGTCCGCCGCCGAAAGCGGCGCGCCGCCAGATGCTTCGTCGCCGGCGAGGCTGTACAGCCGCTCGAAGTCGGGGAAACGCGCGACCACGCGCGCCTCGTTGGCGCGGGTCAAGCGATGTGCGAGTCGCGCTCGCAGCGCCGGCTCATCCGCATCGCCTTGCCGTAGCGCGCGCAGCAGGGGATCCCGGAACGCTCCCGTCGCGAATTGGCGCTCGTAGTCGCGCAACTGCTCGAGCAGCACCGGCGTGAAATTGATCACCGCGCGCGCCCCCGGCGCTTGCTCGAGGTGCCACGCCATGTCGGCGTAGTCTTTCATCGCGTGCAGGTAGACCCAGGGCTGCTGATATTCGCCGTCCGCGGTCCGATAGCTCGGCTGGTGCATGTGCCAGCAGAGCACGACGTCGAGAGGCTTCACGTGCGCGCTAGCCGGCGTGATGCACTGGCTGCCCGAGCATCTCGGGCGTGACCACGGTGATGCCGCTTTCGGTCCGGTAGAAACGCCGCGCGTCGGCTTCCGGATCTTCGCCGACCACCAACTCGTCCGGGATCTCGCACAGCTTGTCGATCACCGTGCGGCGCAAGCGGCATCGCCGCCCGATCGTCACGTTCGGCAGCACCACAGAGTCTTCGACCAGGCTATACGAGTTCACGCGCACGCTGGAGAACAGCAGCGAGCGCTGCACGCGCGCACCCGACACGACCGAACCGCCGGACACGAGCGAATCGATCGCGGTGCCGCGACGCTCGCCCTCATCGTGCACGAACTTCGCCGGCGGCACCTGCTCCTGGTACGTCCAGATCGGCCACGCGGCGTCGTAGAGATTCAGCGACGGCGTGAGCTTGGTGAGGTCGAGGTTGGCCTCCCAGTAGCCGTCCACCGTGCCGACATCGCGCCAGTACGGCGACGCGCCCTCGTCGCCGACCCAGCTCGAGCTGAAACGATGCGCGACCACTTTGCAACGCGGCACGAGCGCGGGGATGAGATCGCGGCCGAAGTCGTGCATCGAGTCGGGCAGCGAGAGATCGGCGGCGAGCGCCTCGTAGAGGAACGCCGCGTTGAAGACGTAGATGCCCATGCTCGCCAGCGTCATGTCGGGCCGCCCGGGGATCGGCGCAGGCGTCGGGGTCTTCTCCTGGAACCCCGTGACCCGATCGTTCTCATCCACGGTCATCGTGCCCAGCTCCACCGCGGCGGCCATGGGGATCTCGACCGCGCCGATCGTCACGTCGGCTTTCGTGGACACGTGATCGACCAGCATCTTGCCGTAGTCCATCTTATAGATGTGATCGCCGGCGAGCACGAGCACGTACTCAGGACGATGGGAGCGGATTATGTCGAGGTTCTGGTAGACGGCGTCGGCGGTGCCGCGATACCACGCCTCTTCGATGCGCTGCGAGGCGGGCAGGATCTCGACGCACTCGTTGAACTCGCCGCGCAGGAAGCTCCAGCCGCGCTGCAGGTGGCGGATGAGCGAATGCGCCTTGTACTGCGTGACCACGCCGATCTGGCGCACGCCGGAGTTGATGCAGTTCGACAGCGGAAAATCGATGATGCGGAATTTCCCGCCGAACGGAACCGCCGGCTTGGCGCGCCATTCGGTGAGATGCATGAGGCGCGAGCCCCGGCCGCCCGCCAGCACGAGTGCAAGCGTCTTCTTCGTGAGCAGGCTGACGAAGCGCGGCTGTTGGGATTGCGCCATACTCGCTCAACTCCTTGGAGAGCGGAGGGTTCTCCTTGGCACGTCCGAAGGGTGGCCTGCAAGCAATGATCGGTACGCCTGCATCGCTCACCGCCGAAGAACAACGCCTATTCGAGAGCGCGTCGCACGAAGCCCGCTGGCGGCGCTGGGGCGCATATCTGAGTGAGCGCCAGTGGGGTACGGTACGCGAAGACTACAGCGCCGACGGTGAACCCTGGAACTATCTGCCGTTCGACGACGCGCGCTCGCGTGCGTATCGCTGGGGCGAAGACGGCCTGCTCGGCATCTCCGATAACCACCAGCATCTGTGCTTCGCGCTGGCGCTGTGGAACGGCGAAGATCCTATCCTCAAAGACCGCCTCTTCGGGCTGAGCAACCCCGAGGGCAACCACGGCGAAGACGTCAAGGAATGCTACTATTTTCTCGACGGCCTGCCGACGCATTCGTTGATGAAGGCGCTCTACAAGTATCCGCAGACGGCGTTCCCCTACGATCGGCTCATCAAGGAGAATCGCGGGCGATCGCGCGCCGAACCGGAATTCGAGCTCATCGAGACCGGCATCTTCGACGAGAGCCGCTACTTCGACGTCACCGTCGAATACGCGAAAGCGTCGCCCGACGATATCTGCATCGAGATCTCGGTCACCAATCGCGGACCGGAGGCGAAGCGGCTGCACGTGCTGCCGACGTTATGGTTCCGCAACACCTGGGCGTGGGGGTACACCGGCAGAGCGGATTCGAAGGCGAAACCTGATGACCGCGCTCCGGCCATCTCCGTGCAGCGCGAGAGTCCGGAACTCGCGGTGCTCGAGGCGACGCATCCGGAGATCGGCACCCATTTCCTTTATGCACCGGCGGCCTCGGAACTGCTCTTCACCGACAACGAGACGAACTGGCGGCGCATCGCCAACAGCGCCAATTCTTCGCCGTACGTCAAAGACGGCTTCCACGACTACGTGGTCGAGGGCCGGACCGACGCGATCAATCCCGCGCGCACGGGGACCAAGGCCGCGCCGCACTACGTGCTCGATATCGCAGCCGGCCAGACCGCCGTGCTGCGGCTGCGTCTCGACAATGCCGGCGATCTCGTCGATCCGCTCGGCACGTCCTTCGAGTCGACGCTCGCGGAGCGGCGCCGGGATGCTGACGAGTTCTACGCGCGCATCGCGCCGTATCCCCAATCCGACGAAGCGCGGCGCATCCAGCGCACGGCCTTCGCCGGCCTGCTGTGGTGCCAGCAGTACTACAACTACGTGGTCTATCAATGGCTCGACGGCGATCCAACCGGTCCGCCTGCCCCGCCGGAGCGGAAGAGCGGGCGCAACCATAACTGGATCCACGTGTACAGCGACGACATCCTCTCCATGCCCGACAACTGGGAGTACCCGTGGTTCGCGTCGTGGGATCTCGCTTTCCACTGTATCACCATCGCGATGATCGATCCCGACTTCGCGAAGCGGCAGCTCGCGCTGCTGACACGCGAGTGGTACATGCACCCGAACGGTGAGCTGCCCGCATACGAATGGGGCTTCGGCGATGTGAACCCGCCGGTGCACGCGTGGGCCACGATGCGGGTCTACCAGATCGAGCAGAAGATGTTCGGCCGCGCGGATCGGCTTTTCCTTGAGCGCGTCTTCCAGAAACTGCTCATGAACTTCACTTGGTGGTGCAATCGCAAGGACGCCGAAGGGAACAACGTCTTCCAGGGCGGTTTCTTGGGATTGGACAACATCAGCGTGTTCGACCGCAGCACGCAGCTGCCCGACGGCGGGCACCTCGACCAGGCCGACGGCACCGCGTGGATGGGTTTCTACTGCTTAAGCATGCTGGCGATCGCGGCAGAACTCGCGCTCGAGAACAGCGCGTATGAAGACATCGCCTCGAAGTTCTTCGAGCACTTCATCTACATCGCCGACGCGATCAACCACATGGGCGACGATGAACAGGGCGTGGCGCTGTGGGATGAGGCGAGCGGCTTCTATTACGACGTGCTGCACGTGCCCGGACGCATGCCGATGCGGCTCGGTGTGCGTTCCATGGTCGGGCTCATCCCGCTCATGGCGGTCATCGTGTCCGACACCGAGACGATCTCGAAGTTCCCCGACCTTCTCAAACGCATGCGCTGGTTCGTGGAGCACCGACCCGACCTGCACGGCAACGTGGCGCCGCTCGATCAGCCCGGCATCCGCGACCGGCGCATCCTCGCGATGCTGGACGGGACGAAGCTGCGGAAGATCCTGGCCACGATGCTCGATGAGTCCGAGTTCTTGAGCCCGCACGGCATCCGGTCGCTCTCGCGGTACTACAAAGAGCACGGCTACGAGCTCGACATCGACGGCATGAAGATGACGGTCGACTACGAGCCAGCAGAATCGACCTCGAACTTGTTCGGCGGCAATTCCAACTGGCGCGGACCGGTGTGGTTCCCGGTCAACTATCTCATCATCGAGGCGCTGCAGCGCTTTCATTACTACTACGGCGACGATTTCAAGGTCGAGTGCCCGACCGGCTCGGGCATCCTGATGAACCTATGGGAGGTCGCGTCCGAGCTGTCGCACCGGCTCATCGAGCTCTTCATGCGTGACACGCACGGGCGCCGGCCGATGTACGGCAACGCCGAGCTCTATCAGAACGATCCGCACTTCCGCGACCTGCTGTACTTCTACGAGTACTTCAACGGCGACACCGGCGCCGGGCTCGGGGCGATCCACCAGACGGGCTGGACGGGCCTCGTCGCCAAGCTGCTGCAGCAGTGCGCCGAGTATTGCGGGCAAGAGAAAGACCCGCTGTGATGGCGGAGCAGGTCGACGCGATCGTCATCGGCAGCGGCCAGGGCGGTGTGCCCTTCGCCGCCGATCTCGCTAGGGCCGGCAAGAAGGTCGTGCTGTTCGAGCGTGGCAGACTCGGCGGCAGCTGCATCAATTACGGCTGCACGCCATCCAAAGCGTTCCTAGCCGCCGCGCACAACGCCGGCCGGGCCAGACGCGCCGCGGCATTGGGCGTCCATGCAGAAGTCAGCGTCGACTTCGCGGCCATCATGGACCGCGTGCGCTCGATCCGCGACCGGTTCATGGACGGCATCGCGAGAAAGCTCGCAGGGGCCGGCGTCCGCGTCGTGCCCGCGGAAGCCTCGTTCTCGGCCGAGCGCACGCTCAGCGGCGGCAGCGTCACTGCGATCGCGCCGCTGGTCGTCATCGACACAGGCACGTCGTCGTTTCTGCCGCCGATCGACGGTCTCGCCGGTACGCCGTACCTGACGAACGTGAGTTTCTTCGAGCTGACGACCGCGCCGAAACGCATGCTCGTGATGGGCGGCGGCTACATCGGCCTCGAGCTTGGGCAAGGCCTGGCGCGTCTCGGCAGCGAGGTGCACGTGATCGATCATAACGATCGCGTGCTGGCGCGTGAAGAACGCGACGCGACCACGGTGCTCGAGCAATCGCTGCGCGAGGACGGCATCGTGTTGCACCTCGGTCGTGACGTGACGAAGGTCGAGCATGCCGCGGGGACGTTCGCGCTGACGCTCGACGACGGCGACCGCCTTGAAGGCGACGCGCTGCTCGTGGCGACCGGTCGCCAGCCGAACACCGCGGCGCTCAACGCGATGAAGGGCGGCGTGAAGCTCGACGCGCGCGGCACCGTCGTCGTCGACGAGCAGTTGCGCACCAGCGCTGCCGGCGTCTTCGCGATCGGCGATGTCGCAGGTCAGCCCGCCTTCACGCACGTCTCCTGGGAGGACTATCGCCGCCTGAAGGACATCACGGCGGGCGGCTCGCGCACGCGCGCCGATCGCGTGCTCGCGTACTGCACGTTCACGGAGCCGCAGATCTCGCGGGTCGGCCTGACGTTGGAAGAAGCGCAGGCGAAGGGTCTCAAGGCTCGGGCCGTCACCTTGCCGATGGAGCACATCGCGCGCGCGGTCGAATGGGGACAGACGCTGGGCTTCTACCGGCTGGTCGTCGACACCACGAGCGACAAGATCCTCGGCGCGACCATGGTGGGCTACGAAGCCGGCGAGCTCGTGCACGTCATCCTCGCGCACATGGAGGCGGGCTCGACGTGGCATGTGCTCGACCGTTCGGTACACATCCATCCGACCTACGCCGAGGGGCTGCCCAGCTTGGCGCGGCTGCTCGAATAATGTGTAGTGACCGAGCGAAGCTCGGGAATATCATGGTCGGCCCCTCCATCGCCGACTCGGAGCTCGCCGCCTTCAATAAAGGTGAGCTGCTTCACGCGCAGCGGGTGCTCGGCGCGCAGTGCGCACGCGACGGCGACGTGGCGGGCGTGCGCTTCGCGGTCTGGGCGCCGCATGCGGTGGATGCGAGCGTCGTCGGTGACTTCAATGCGTGGGATGGACGACGTGACGCGATGCGCCTGCGCGGTGAGTCCGGCGTGTGGGAACTTTTTGTGCCGGAGGCGGCCGCCGGCACGCGCTATAAGTTCGAACTGCACACGCGCGAAGGCGCGCTGCTCGTCAAGGCGGATCCCTACGCGCGCGCATTCGAAGCCAGGCGCGGCAATGCGGCGTTCGTCGTGGCGCCTAGCTCGTATGCATGGACCGACCACGCGTGGCTCGCCGGGCGCGCGCGTTGGGATTGGCTGCACGAGCCGTTCAACTGCTACGAAGTGCATCTCGGGTCGTGGCGGCGCGCTCCGGACGGAGGGTTCCTCTCCTACGGCGAGCTCGCGCAGGAGCTTATCGAATATGTGCACGCCATGCACTTCACGCATGTCGAGCTCTTGCCGATCACCGAGCACCCGCTCGACGAATCATGGGGCTACCAGACCACCGGGTATTTCGCCCCGACGAGCCGCTACGGCACGCCGGACGAGTTCCGCGCCTTCGTCGATCGCCTGCACGCCGCAGACATCGGCGTGATCCTCGATTGGGTGCCGGGTCATTTTCCGCGCGATGAATGGGCGCTCGCCCGTTTCGACGGCACGGCGCTCTACGAGTACGATGACCCGGTGATGGGTCTGCATCCGCAATGGGGCACAAGCATTTTCAATTATGCGCAGCCGCAGGTGCGCTCATTCCTCTTCTCGAGCGCGCTCTCATGGCTCGAAGAGTTCCATCTCGACGGCCTGCGAGTCGACGCGGTCTCATCGCTGCTCTATCTCGACTTCGCGCGTGAGCCCGGGCAATGGCGGCCGAATCGCCATGGCGGCAGAGAGAACCTCGAGGCGGTCGATTTCATCAAGGATCTCAACGGCAACGCGCACGGGCGCGACATCGGCATCCTCACCATCGCGGAGGAAGCGTCGGCCTGGCCGAACGTCACCGCGCCGACCGACGCCGGCGGTCTGGGCTTCTCGCTCAAGTGGAACATGGGCTGGGTCAACGACACGCTGCGATATGTGGAACTCGAACCGGCCGCCCGCGGCGCGCAGCACAACGACCTCACGTTCTCGCAGATGTACGCGTATACGGAGAACTTCGTGCTGCCGCTCTCGCACGATGAGGTCGTCCACGAGAAGCGCTCGCTGTTCGCGAAGATGCCGGGCGATATGGCGCACAAGCTCGCCGGCGTGCGGCTGCTCGTGACCTACCAGATGACGCATCCGGGCAAGAAACTGACCTTCATGGGCAACGAGTTCGCTCACGAGCGCGAGTGGGATGTGATGCGACCGCTTGCGTGGGAGCTGCTCGAGACCCCCGCGCACCGCGGCGTCGCCGCATGCTCGCGTGACCTCAATCGGCTGTACGAAGAATTGCCGGCGCTGCATCGCTACGACCACGACCGGCGCGGCTTCCAATGGATCGACTTCCGCGACACCGATGCCTCGATCGTCTCGTTCGTGCGCCGCGCCGACGACGCGTTCGTCGTGGTCGTGCTGAACTTCTCGCCGCAACCTCGGCACGGCTATCGGATCGGCGCACCGCATGGCGGCGCGTACCGCGAGATCTTCAACAGCGACTCTGCGTTGTACGGCGGGTCCGACGTCGGCAACGCCGGTATGGTGCATGCCGAAAATACGCCGTGGTTGAGCTGGCCGCACTCGCTGTCGCTGCACCTGCCGGCGCTCGGCGGCCTGATCCTGACGCCAGACGCGTAGCGTGCGCCTGCTCTTCGCCTCCTCCGAGATCTTCCCGATGGCCAAGACCGGGGGTCTCGGCGACGTGAGCGCGTCGTTGCCGGCCGCGCTTGCGGCGCTCGACGTCGAGGTGCGGTTGGTCATGCCCGCGTATCCGTCCGCGCTGAGGGCGGTGGTCGACGCCAAGCCCGCGCGTTTCGTCGCCGACTTCGAGGGCCTCGGGCGGGCGGAGGTGGTCGAAGCTGTGACGCCGGATTCGCGCCTGCCGATCTGGCTCATCCGCTGTCCGGCGCTGTTCGAGCGCGACGGATACCCGTACACTGACGGACATGGAGAGCAATGGCCCGACAACTTCGAGCGCTTCGCGCTCTTCTCGCGGGCGGCGGCTGTGCTCGCGAGCGACGACTCGCCGTTCGCGTGGCGTCCGGACGTCGTGCATGCGAACGACTGGCATGCCGGGCTCGTGATCGCGCTCCTCATCGGGCGTCCGGACCGGCCGCGCCTCCTTTTCACCGTGCACAATATCGCATTCCAGGGAACGTTCCCGCTCGAGTGGTTTCCGCTGTGCGGGCTGCCTGCGGACCTGCGCGAGGACGCCGGCATCGGGCACGGCGACGGCTTCTCGCTGCTCAAGGCCGGCGTGCGGTATGCAGATTGGATCACCACGGTGAGTCCGACGTATGCCCGCGAGATCCAGACGCCGCAATTCGGATTCGGCTTCGAAACGCTGGTCGCGGCGCGCGCCGAAAGCGTGAGCGGCATCCTCAACGGCATCGACATGCGCGCATGGGACCCGGCGACCGATGCGCACATCGCCGCACGCTATAGCGTCGCCGATCTCGCCGGCAAGCGTGCCTGCAAAGCGGCGCTGCTTTCGACCTTCGGCCTTCCCGCCGCGCCCGATGCCCCGCTTTTCGGCATCGTCAGCCGGCTCACCGCGCAAAAAGGCCTCGACCTGGTGCCGGATGCGCTCGGCTCTGCGTTAGCCGCGGGTGCGCGGCTTGCGGCGGTCGGGTTCGGCGAAGCGGAGATCGAGCAGCAGTTCAGCGGCTTGATGACGCGCTATCCGGATCGGGTGAGCGCCCGCTTCGAGTTCGACGAGAGGCTGGCGCACGCCGTCGAGGCGGGCGCGGACATCTTCCTCATGCCCTCGCGCTTCGAGCCGAGCGGGCTCAACCAGATGTACAGCCAGCGCTATGGCACGCCGCCGGTCGTGCACGCGGTGGGCGGACTCGCCGACAGCGTGGTGGATGCCGACGTCCGGTCGCTGCACGACGGCAGCGCGACCGGTTTCACCTTCCGCGAGCCGAGCACGCCGGCGTTCGCGGCGGCGATCGAGCGTGCGCTCGCGCTCTTCACGGAAAAAGAACGCTGGCGCGCCGTGCAACTCTGCGGCATGCGGCGAGATTTCAGCTGGTCGAACGCGGCAGCACGCTATCTCGACCTGTATCGTATTATCTAATCCGCCTTCCATCCGGCTCTCATCGATATCTAAGACTGGACGCGAGCCTTCTCGGCAGGTGCGGCGAAGGTGCAGATGTGGCGCGCTCGCACGGCGCGCGCAATCCTCGAAAGGAGTCGCCATGCATCGCACGCTTCTCGCTCTCGCCGCACTCGTGGCGCTGCTCGCCGGCTTCGGCTCCCGCGCAAGCGCGGATCTCGTCAACCGGCCGCAGGCCGTGGCCTTCTTCGACGCCGACGATCGTTTCTCGGCCGCCCATGACATGCAGGGCGTCGTCACCTACTTCAATCGCTTCGCCATGACCGTGCGCGTCGACGGCCGCCAGTATCCGGTCGTCTTGCACCAGGGCACGCTCATCAAGCCGACCGGCACGACGCTTGCTCCCAGCATGCTCGTGAACGTCGAAGGCTATTGGTCTGCCGGCGCGTTTTACGCCAACAGGATCGTCGTGGTGCGCTACTAGCGGAGGCAACGCTCTTCGGAGCGACTACTCGCCCTCCGACGCGACGCGCTTGAAGCTCCAACCGAACCGGCCCTTCGATTTCGCCGGATTCTCGTTCGCGCTTTCCAGCAGGCCGTCGCGGAAGCGCAATTCGTACGACCGGGCGTAGTGCGTGTTCGCCCTACTCTCGTCTCTTGGGTACAGCGAGCTCGCCTCGTCGATCAAGAGCGTGATCGTGTGCGCGTCGAGCGCCGTCACCCTCGTCGTGATGACTCCGGCCCGGTCGACTTCCCACAGCGTAGAGCAGGCGTAGACCCTGCAATAGAGATCGCGTTTGAACCTGGCCCACGCGCTTGGGCGCGTATCGAAGCTGCGCGACCACACCGAGCCCACCGCGAGGTCCTTGGGAACCAGTCCCATCAGGCTTGGGACGTAGACGAACCAGTCAAACGGCAGCATGCCGAATTGGCCGCACGCCGCCGTCAACGAGCAATGCCCGCTGTACGACTGGACCAAAGGCCGTGCTTTGTGGGCCGGCGTCGTCGTGCGGCCAGCTTCGTCCATGCGGTACCCGATGACGCCATTGGCGACGGACAGGATATGGATGGTCGACCGCCCGATGTTGGAATAAGCTGGCGCTTGCATCGCCCATGCATACACGAAGGTATCGCCCGGGTGGAGCGCCGGCTGCGTCAAGGGATTGGCCCTTGGCGTGGATATCTGCGTCGAAGTGCAACCGATCATCAGGATTGCGGCAACGGCTGGCGCGAAGGCTGAGCGACCCATCAGCTGATCTCTCCCGGGGATGTTTCCGACAGGCGCGGCCGTTGTGCTACGATATCCACTGGCTTACCGCTTTCGAGCGCCGCGCCTACGCGCGCCGCATATGCATCCATTCGCTTGAGGTCGATCCCGAACTCGGCGTTCGCGGGATTGGCAAGGCGCCCACGGGCGCGCTCGATCATCGTCTTGGCGCCTGCCAGATTACCACGCTCGATATGGTGCAGCGCGACGGCGAGCTGGATCAGGCCCTGCAGCCCGTCGTCGCGCCGCCGCGTCCACAGGCCCTCGAGCACTTCGTGCGCCATGAAGAAGTCGCCCTCATCCCAGCAGCGCGCGAATGCGGGGATCTCGGGTTCGTTCGGTTCCATCGCAAGACCCTCGTGCGGCGAAAGGTCGCCCTCAAGGAGGCGCGTAAGCCTGCTGGCCGTGAGCGACACGCTATTCGAAGACGTGCGGCTCGGGAGCGAGGCGGACCTTCCACCGGCGGATACGCACTGCCTCGACGTCGCATTGCTCGACATGAACCACGGCGCCGTGAATCTCGGCGTCGACGCCATGATCGCCTCTGTGGCCGCGAGCGCCGCACGGCTCGAGCCGCAGCTTCGCGCCGCGGGTCTGCGTGTGCGGGCGATCTCGTTCGACGTTCGCAAGCGGCGTCTGGTGCCCGAACACCATCGCCGCTACGTGCTCTACCTCGGCACTGCCGGCCCCGGCCATCTCGACCCGCGCCGCAACGTGCGCGATGACCCTGCAAGCGAGCTGATCGAAGAGGACGCAGGTTGGGAAGCCCCGCTCTTCGCCCTGTTCGACGCCGTCCGCGCCGACGAGCATGCCGCGCTGCTCAGTATTTGCTACACGTTCGGCTTGCTGTGCCGCTGGACCAACGTCGCGCGGCCGCTGCTGCGCCCCACCGTCAAAAGCCCGATCATGGCGGTCAAGCAGAACGTGCTGAGCGAAGCGGCGCTCGCACATCCGTGGTTCTCGCAATTCGCGGCGCAGTTGCCGGACGGAAGCCAGTTCCCGGTGCTCGACTCTCGCCACTACGATCTCGTCCCTTCAGGCCGTTTCCCTGAGGGCATGACCTCGTTGGCGCGAGAGCTGCTCCTGGACGGCACCCCTGGACCGGCCATGACGATGTTCGAGTTCGCCCGATCGAAGAACGGCCGTCTGCCGCGCGTCTTCGGCGTCAACTTCCATGCAGAGATCGGCGATGTCGAAGGCCTGGACGCGCTGCTGCGGGCGAAGATCGAGCGCGGCGAGTGCGATTCCGATTGGTATCGCAGCCGCGCCGCGCTCTTCCCGGAGCTTCGCAGCGACCCGCAGCGCGAGCGCTTGCGGCTCATCGCCGCGGGCTACTGCTTCGATGTGCTCGCACGCGCCCATCTCGAGGCCGCGATCGAGCGCGCAGGCAAGGAGATGTAGTCGTGCTCACCAACGCAACGCTGCCCATGTCGCTGCATGTCGTCTCCGGCATGATCACGCCGGCGATCCTTATCCTCGCCGCCGGATCGCTCGTCTCGAGCACGCTCGTGCGCATCGGACGCATCGTGGACCAGACGAGAGCGCTCATCGCGCGTGGCGAGGAGATGCGCCGCATCGGCAATCAGTCCGCGCTCACGCTCATCGACGAACAGCTCGACGTGCTGCTGCGGCGCGGTGATCTCGCGCGAGCCGCACTGCGCGAGTACTACGTCGCCATCTCGCTCTTCTTATTGTCGAGCCTCGTCATCGCGCTCACCATCCTGTTGCAAGACCGCTTGAGCTGGGTCGGCCCGGCCATCGTCATGATCGGCGGCGGCTTCCTGTTCGCCGGGTCTGCCAAGCTCGTGATCGAGGTCAATGCGTCGGCCGGTTCGACGCGCGCCGAAGTGGAGTGGTATCGGGCCGAGTCGTTCAGCTCGCCGGGCTCGGCGCAGGAGCCGACGCCGCCCTAACCGCGGCCTCATCGGCGCGGTCGAGCAACGCGAGGATCGCCGGATAGATCATGTCGATCGGCAGCTGCGGATCGAAGTCGTCGATGATGTCGTGCGGCAGCGTGCCGAGATCGAGGTGCTCGCGCAGCACGCGCGCTCCGTTGCGCTCCCAGCGATCGTACAGGCGATCGGCGGTCTTCGTGTTGATCGCGGGATCGTGCACGTTGAGGAACAAGCACGAGACGCGCGCGGCGGGCAGGTGTTTCTTCGCCTCGCGCTGCAACCGGCCGCTTTCGAGGAGCTGGCCTGCGAGCAGATGCGAGGGATAGCGCATGTACGCGTGCGGCGGCGCGAGCGGATTGTCGGCCTTGGTGCGCGGATCCCACCACAGGAAGAAGTTCGGCAGCAGCTTCAGGACCCACGCGATGATCGTGTCGAGCCACATCGGCACGTGCGCGATGGCGAGGAAGGGCGAGATCCCAGTCGCGCTGGCGAGCGTCTCGCTCATGCCCACCGTTTCGGCGAGTATGCCGCCCATCGAGATGCCGGCGACATGCGTGCGCTCCCCGAGTCCGGCGGCGGCACGCGCGGCATCGGTCGCCGACGCCATGATCTCTTCGATCGTCACGCGGGCGAGCGCATCGGTCATCTTGTCGAGATAGCCGTGCCCAGGCAGGCGCGGGATGTAGACGTTATAGCCTGCGGCGAAGAAACGCTCGCCGAGCGACTCGAACTGCTTGGGACAATTGGTGAAGCCGTGATAGAACACGATGGCGCGGTCGGTGGGCGCGCCGTGGGTCATCAGCCGCGTCAGACAGGTGGGGTCGAGGCGCGTGTCAGCGCGCTCGGCGGCGATGATGCTGTCGATCGCCCGGCACGCCTCTTCGAAGGTCACGCTCGCAGCCACAACAGCACCGCCGCCATCAGCAAGATGCCGCTGAACGCGAGCTTGAGCACGCGATCCGGCAGCTTGTGGGCGACCGCGACCCCGGATGATACGGATGACACGCTGCCGGCGGCGAGCGCGATGCCGATGGGCCAATGGATATCGCCGGCCGCACCGTAGACGATGATGCCGACCACCAAGCCGGGCACGACGAGCGCGAGTCCGAGGCCTTGCGCGACGGTCTGTGACACGCCGAATCCGAGCGTCATCATCGGCACCGAGACGACCGCCCCGCCGACCGTGAAGAAACCGGAGAGCGCGCCGCCGATGGCGCCCACGACGGCCGTCCACGGCCACGGCAGCGCGAGCGCCTTGAAGCTGCCCGTCGCATCCATGAGCGCCCGCAGCGCGTAGTACACCGCCAATACGAGCAAGAAGATGGCGAAGGCGCGGCGCAGCGGCGTGCTCGGAAGGATGACGGCGAGGCGCGCGCAGAGGAGGGTCACCGACCCCGCGCTGAGCGCCAAGACGACGGCGATGCGGGCGTCCATGCCGCCGCGCCGCCAATACTGATACAGTCCGATGAGGACGGTCGGCACGACCATGACGAGCGCCGTGCCCTGCGCCTGCTGCTGGTTCAAACCGAACGCGATACCCAAGATGGGAATGGCGATCAATCCGCCCCCTATACCCATCAAACCGCCCAGCCAGCCGAGGACGAGGCCGAGCAAGAGGAACAGGACCAGCTCGAGCGAGGCGCTACCTCCGGACGATGCGACGCGGCATCAGCGGCATGGGCGGGGCTTCCCTTCTTTAGACGGGTAACGCCTGCTGCCTCGAGTTTCGTGGTGAGGCAGGTGGAATCGCCGCTGCGGACGGCGTAGTTGGCATGCTGTGCGCAGCATAACGCTCCGGCTTGTCCTCGGTTTGATGCTCGGCCTGGCTCTCGCCGGCTGTTCGAACGTCTCCGTCACCACCACGCAGAACGACCCCGAGACGCGCGCCTACATGGACCAGGTCATCCCAGCCGTCTTCGGCCATTGGAGCGTCCAGGCGCTGGCGAAATACGGCGACAAATCGATCTACGACTCGCAACGCCTCGCGCGCGCGACCAAGAATTTCCACGATCTGTCGATCAAACTCGGAAAGATGGCCTCATACGATCAGCTCAACGGCACGACGCAAGTGGTGAAGGTCCCGGAGAACGGCGAGAACAAGGCGGCTGCCTACGACGCGGTGGTGCATTACCAGCGCGGCTCGGCAGCGGTCCACGTCGACGCGGTGAAACACAAAGGCGCCTGGAGCGTCGTCAACGCGAGCATCAACCCGCTGCCCCGCTGACCGCCGGCCGGCCGAGCTGGCGCGCGAGCCGCGCGAGCATATGGCGGCGGATGAAGTGCGAGAAGGGCCCGATCAGCCGGAAGTAGCGCTTGAAGCGCCGCCAGGAATCCTCGTCCGTCGCGCTCACACGTAAGTCAATCTCCACACGCGTCACCGTCGCGCCGCGGGGCTCACATCGAAGCTCCCACGCGACTTTCACCCAACCCGCTTCGTCGAATGCTGCGAAACGGCCGGCGTCCTCGAAATCGGTGAACTCGATATCGGGCTGCCAGACCTTGCCGATGGCGCCGACCGTGATGCTCGAGCCGGGTCGCTCGTCGAGGATCCGAAAGCCGTGGGCGGCCGAGGTGACGTCGTCGATGCTCATACGCAGCGGCTCGACGCGGCCCCCGCTCAGCCGTCCGGGTATCGTGCGCAACGCGAACAACGCCCGCACGAGCGGCGCGCTGCTGAAATCGAGATGCCGAACCGCTTCCCATGCGCGCGCCTGCGGAACGCCGACGTCGATGTGATCGAGCTGGTGTAATCGGGGTACGGCGATGGCTCGCGCGAGGGCAGTCACCGGCTTCTACTCCGAGTAGAACACGCGCTTCGGGTCGTCAAGCAGGACTACCGCGATCGGCACCTTCGGACCCGGCCATGCCCGGCGTGCCTGTCGGCATGCCGGGCAGCGCGATCCCTCGCGTCTTCGGTCTGGCGCGCAGCAGCTGCGCGACCGCCGGCATCGGCACATGGCCTTCGATGAGGTACGACCCGATGACGCCGGTATGGCAGCTCGACAGCGCCCCCGGGATAGAGAATTTCGCCAAGCGCTCCGCGCGATCGATATCGACGATCGTGACGTCGTAACCGGCCGATTGCATCGCCGCAGCCCAGCCCCCGCAGCAGCCGCAGCCACGGTCCCGGTAGACCATGCATTGTTGCTTCGCCGCGAGCGCCGGGATGGCGAAAGCGACGACCGCAATTCCTGTGAGAAAGCTGGTACGTTTCATGCTTGGAGTATAGGTCCTAGGACATGCGCCGGGTTGGAAGAACTATGGAAGGATGGTGGCCCCGCTCGGCCAGAGAGGAGCCCGATGAGACTTTTCGCGGTCCCCAAAAACCCGGCCCTGGCTTTGTGGCTAGCCGCGGGCTGCTTCGCTGTCATCGGTGCGATCGACGTCGGCTACTCGCTGCGTGGGCACGTGCCGGGGTTCATACCGGGACCGCACTTCCCGTCACCGATCGACCGGCTCGCGGGCCGGTCCGTCGTCGATCTCGTCGGCGTGGCGCAGCTGATCGCGGCGCTCGGTCTGTTCTTCCGTCAAGTCTGGGTGCGCTGGTGGTCGCTGGCATTCCTCATCGGCTGGGGCGCCGTGACGCTTGTCGCGCTCCTGATCGTGCTGCCGTTCACGGCCTTCTGGAACCCGAACGACTTGCCACACCTGGTCTTGTGGACGTGGGTGATGCTAGTCGTCTATGGCTGGATCTTCGTCACGCTGTCGCGCGATGACGAGCTGACGATGCTCGCGGGCCGGCCCTGGCGCGGTCCTCTTTGAACGCGGTCGTGCCACGCGCAGTCGAGCAGATGGTCGTTCACCATGCCCACCGCCTGCATGAACGCATAGCAGATCGTGGGGCCGACGAAGCGAAAGCCGCGTGTGCGCAGATCCTTGCTCAACGCTTCAGCGCGCGCTGTCGCACGCCGGAACCTCGGCGAGCCGGCGCCGTTTTCCATCGATCGGCGCCCCGTCGACGAAACGCCAGACGTATGCGTCGAAACTGCCGAACTCGCGCTGCACCGCGAGAAACGCTCGGCGCGTTGGCGACCGTCGCCTCGATCTTCAGGCGGTTGCGCACGATGCCGGGATCGCCCATCAGCTTCTTCTTCCGCGCCGCCGTGAAGCGCGCGACGCGTGCGGGATCGAAGCCGGCGAACGCTTTGTGATAATTCGCGCGCTTGCGCAGGATCGTCTCCCAGCTCAGCCCTGCTTGCGCACCCTCCAAGATGAGGAATTCGAAGAGCACGCGGTCGTCATGGACCGGCACGCCCCACTCTTCGTCATGGTATCGCGTCTCGGGCTCACGCGCGGCCCACGGGCAGCGTTTCGGGCTTGTGGCTTTAGGCTTCGTAGGGCGCGCCCTTGCCGGTCGAGCAGAACTTGCTCAGGCTCTCCAAGTAATAGCCCCAGTTGAAATTATACGTGCCGTAATAGTCGTCTGCGAGTTCGACCGCGTAGTACTGCCAGAAACGCAGGCACGTCACGAAACTCCCTTGCGATGTCTTTATGGAGCGGTAACCACTGTGTAGTAGAGACCGTTGGCTCCGTACGCCGGCTTGAACCATGTGGTGCCACATTGGGTGTAGGTCACACCTGACACCGTTTGACTCGTGCAGCCTGTGGTGGGCACTGCTGTCGTCTGTTCGCCGATCGAGTAGCCGACTGCCGCTCCCACCGCCGCGGCTCCGGCGATGCAGCCATAGCATGCGGCCGCGCAGTTATAGCAGCCCGTATTGTAGACCGGCGGCGGCGGCGGATAGCCGTAGTAGCCATCCGTGTGGTACGCGCCACCGTAGTACGACCCAGAGGTCGTGCCGCCATAGACGTTCGTGTGCGTGGCGCCCTCTCCGTACGCTCCCGAGGTCGTGCCCCCGTACGTGTTCGTGTGGGTGGCACCGCTGCCGTACTTGCCCGACGTGCTGCCTCCGTACACGTTCGAATGCGTCGCGCCGCTGCCGTACGAACCCGAGGTCGAGCCGCCGTACATGTTCGTATGCGACGTCGAGCCATAGCTATGTGACGTACTGCCGCCATACGCGTTCGCGTGGCCGTACGCATATGCGGTGCCGGATTGCAGCGCGGCGAGTGCGAGGCCGGCGAGGGTGATGACGATCTTCTTCAACATGATAGGTTCCTCTTCACGATTCAAATTCTGCAAGGCTAGGTGTGCTTCGGTGACGGCGTCGGCGGAGCGTACGGATGCTTGAACGGGATGTGCTTGGCGTTCGCGGCTTCGGCCGAGCTGAACGCGTCCGCCGCCACCGTCGGGTCGAGCTGCCAGTCGGAGAACGCGAGTTCGTGCCGCAGCTTCGCTGGATCGTTCAGGTACACCGCTCGCACGAGCCGCGGCAATTTGTCGTCCACGCCGATCCAGACTTGCTCGAAGACGCCGTTCGCGACATATGCGACTTCGTCCGTCGTCGTGCCCATGACCACGTGCGATTGCCCGACGTAATATGCGAGTTTGAGACCTTTCGCGAGGTCTCCATACGGGTCCGTGACGATCACGTCGGTGAACGGGAAATACTGCCCTGACAACTTGTATGCCGCTTCGAGCATGGTATCGATCGTCGCCGGGGCCGGCGAGGTGGCGACCAGGTTCTCCGCGGGAGCGAACGCGGTGACCGTTTTGCCGTCGTAATAGTAATGGCGGACCGGACCATCTCCGAGCACAAAGACGCGCAGCTTGTCGGGACGCACGAGCGTCACTTGATACCCGGTCGCGAACGCTAGCGGATGCCCTTGCCGGCTCGACTGCTCGTACAGCTCGGTCGCGGTGAACGACACGCTTTTCGCGGCCGCCAGTTTGGCACTGCTCGCTTTGAGGATGTCGAGCGCTCTCGGCTCCAACGACGGCACGGGGGCCGCTGTCGGCCTTGCTGTCGGCTTTGATGTCGGCTTTGCCGTCGGCGACGTCGCCGCGGAGGCCTGACCGATCAGGGCTGCGAGCGCAGCCGCAAGGAGCGACAACGCGATGGCAACGTGCCAAGCGGGCTTTCTCATCATCATAAGCCTTTCACGTACAGGGGAAGGTCCTGTTGGAAAATGGTGGCTCAAATCCTGCATTGCGGCGCACGACAAGAGCGCTGATCCCGCAGGGGATCAGCGCTCTTCCTTGCGTTTTTGGCTCCCCGAGTTGGACTCGAACCAACGACATTCTGATTAACAGTCAGACGCTCTACCAACTGAGCTATCGGGGAATGCTCTCGCTTCGGGCCGGCGCCTCGTTAATTGGCGCTGATTTTCCTTGGACGGCCTACTCGATATCGCCTGCCGCCGGGGGCGACGACGCTTGATGTAGGTCGCATTTCGGTAGGCGATGCGCCACCGCACCGGGAATGAAAAGCGCTTCGTGCCCAAAGGGTGCCGTTCGACGTTCTTCGTGAATGTCGGGTCGAGTCGTATTCGTAGAAATCAGGAGAACCATCATGGCCAAGACAGCCGAAAAGCCTAAGAAGCCGGCGAGCAACGGCAAATCAAAAGCAGCGAAGCCGACGTACGTCGACGGCAAGCCGTTCGACCACGTGCAGTTCTTCGACGCGAAGCTCATCCTCAAGCCGGACTTCTTCGCCACCGTCAAGGGCTTCAAGGCCTTCAGCGAGCTGGTCGCAGAGGCCGCCGCCAAGGTGCAGAAGGTCAAGTACGAAGCTTTCGATCTGTCGAAGGCGCGGCCGCGCATCAGAGAGGTCATGTTCCTCGATACGGCTGACTTCCGGCTCTACAACAACGCGTTCATCTTGCGACGACGCACCGAATACCAAGACGGCTTCCCCATCGCCGATCCTGAAGTCGTCTTCAAGTACCGCGAGCACCGACCTGCAAGAAGCCGCCCATACGGACGTCAGGCCGAAGATCGCCGGCCCGTACCGGATAAAGTTCAAAGCAGAGGCTCTCCCCCTCAAGAACGAGGTCGGCGGCTATCGCATGCTCTATGCGCATAACGCCAGATTCCCGGTGAGCTCGGTGCACGAGCCCGACCGTACCAGCCTCAAGACGATCGCACGCGTCATGCCCGCGGTGGCTGGCCTGATCGGCCCCGAAGAGCAGGGCAAAGTGGAGCTCGTCAACTCGACGCTCGTCGAAGAAGTGCTCATGGACATCGGCATGATCGACTTCGGCAAGGGCTTCATGGCCAAGGCGAACATCTCGTTGTGGCGCTCTCTTGGCGATCACAGCGTCATGTGCGGCGAGTTCGCGTATCAGACCAAATTCGACGCAGCTGCAAACGTGAACGCGCTGGTCAAGCAGCGCGTGGAAGAGCTCTTCATCAAACTGCAGATACTCGCGACGGGCTGGCTGTTCTTGGGCACCACCAAGACCGGACTTGTCTATCGCCTCAAGGGCAACCCGCCGCAAAGCCATGAGTGACGCCGTGACGCCGGCCGCGCCGGCGCCGATAGCGGCGGAGGCGAAGAACGTCTCGATCGGCGACATCTTCCTCGCCTTCCTGCTCATAGGAGCGACGAGTTTCGGCGGCGGCGCGGTCGCCTATCTGCGCGCGAGTCTCGTGACCAAGCACGAATGGTTCGACGATAAGGGCTTCCTGGAGCTCTTCTCCATCAGCCAGTCGCTGCCGGGCCTCAACACGACGAACATGGCGATCCTCGCTGGCGACCGCCTGCGCGGCACGATGGGCGCCCTCGTCGCGATAGCCGGCATCATCCTGCCCGGCGCGATCATCATGACCATCGTCGGCGTCCTCTACGGCATGCACGGCGACCGGCCGCTCGTCACCGCTGCGCTGCATGGCGTTGCAGCGGCCGCGCTCGGGCTCATCCTCGTCACCTTTTGGAACTTGGCGAGCAAGACCGTCCGCGGCGTGATCGATATCATCTTCATCGTGCTTGCGGTCATCGTCGTCAACTGGTTCCACGTCTCTGTGCTCTATGCGCTGCTCGGTCTCGCGGTATTGGGGACATTCATCCACCGGCCGCGACGCGAAGGCGCAGGAGAAGTCCGCATGAACCAGCTGGGACCGCTCTTCCTCGTCTTCGCGTATCTCTCGCTGCTCACCGTCGGCGGCGGCATGGCCGCATATCCCGAGATGGAACAGCTCACTGTCAACGTGCACCATTGGCTGACGGACGGCCAGCTCACGCATCTCTATAGCGTCGGTCAGATGGCTCCAGGACCGAACATGAACATGGTCGCCTCGGTGGGCGAGCGGGTCGCCGGCGTTTTGGGAGCGTTGGTCGTCCTCATCGCGTTCTATGGTCCGACCGGCATCCTGACGTTGAGCATCGGGCGTCTCTGGACCAAACTCGCGAATTGGCCGTGGCGGACGTCGATCCAGGAAGGCCTCGCGCCGACCGCCCTCGGTCTCATGCTCGCGGGAGCGTTCACCTTCGGCAAGAGCGCGCTCCGGTTCGCCAAGTCGCCGACTGCGCCGGTGGAGATCAGCTGGATCGGCCTCGCGATCACGGTCGTGGTGTTCGTGATCTTGCTGCGCACCAAGGTGAACCCGGCCCTGCTCGTGCTCGCCGGCGGGCTCATCGGCCTCGTCGTGGATCATCCCTAAGCAAGAGATCAGAAGAAAAGAGAACGCGGGCTACATCGCGAGGCGAAAACCGATGTGGTTCGCGGAACTGCTCGGCTCCGTTTCACCGCGCCCGCCGACCTCATAGCGCGAGCAGAACTGATCCGTGCATAGGAACGAACCGCCGCGGACGGAGTGCTTCATCACGCCCGGCTCCTGCGGATCGTAGCTGTCCGCGGGTCCCTTCGGGTCCACGGCGACGCCGCCAGCTTTCGCGAGCTGCTCGTAATAGTCGGCGCGATACCAATCGGACGTCCACTCCCACACGTTGCCCGACATGTCGTAGAGACCGTAGCCGTTGGCGTGGAACGACGCTACAGGCGTGGTCGTCGGACGGTTATGCGGCGCGGTGCTCTTGTCGGGGAAGTGCCCGTGGTACGTGTTGGCCATCGTCGTGCCGTTGGGTGTGAACTCACTGCCCCAAGCGAACTGCTTGCAATCGAGCCCACCGCGTTCTGCGAACTCGAACTCGGCCTCCGTCGGCAGGCGCGCTCCCGCCCATTTCGCATACGCCCGCGCGTCCTCAAACGCCATCTGCACCACCGGATAATTGCCGCGGCCCGCGATCGAGCTGCCCGGACCCTCTGGATGCCGCCAATTGGCGCCTTTGACGTAGCGCCACCACTGGGAATCGTCGTTGAGCTCGACCGGATGATCGGGCGGCGTGAACACCAGCGAGCCGGCCACGAGATTCTCGGGCGGCGCGTCAGGGAAATCTTTTTGGAGCGGCTTGCGCTCCGCGACCGTGACGTAGTGCGTCGCGGCGACGAACTTGGCGAACTCGTCGTTCGTCACCACGGTTCGGCCGATCCAAAAGCCGCTCACGCGCACGCGATGCCACGGCCGCGCATCCGGGAATTTCGGATTGTTCGAGCCCATCGAATACTCGCCCCCGGGGATCCACACCATGCCCGGGTGGCTCGCGCCGGCCGGCGGCTGCCGGTCCGCAGCGAAGACGGTCGGCTTGCAGGTCGACGAGTCCGCAGCCGAGGTGGCGAACATGCCTTGTGCCGGCGCTTCCGTAGCCGGCGTGCTCGCCGTCTGCGACTTGCCGCACGACATCAACGTACTCGCCATCAGGATCAGCGCTACGAGCGACGCTCGGCGTCTTGTGATGAACATTGTATCGGGGACGATCCTCTGCGGTGACACGTGCCGTGGCTTCGACCACGGTGACGATAAACCCGGCCCTACCGGTTTGATGACTTTCGCCCAAACCCATGCCCGTCGAACCGCTCCGGAATTTCTCAGCAACGCGATGAACCGACGGGCGACCTTCCTCGTGCGCAGGAAGTTCCCGAGCCGCGGCCAAGCGCCACCCGGTCGTCAGGCCCTCTGAGGAGCGTTCAATGTACGATCTGTTCGCGCATAGTCCGGTCTGGCTGGTATTCGCGAGCTTCACAATCGTGCCGGCCATCGCGGCGGTCGTGTTGCACGCCATCTTTCGACGCATCGTCCCGCCTGAGAAGCTGCTGCCGCACCACGAGGTGGCGGGGTTCCTCGTCGCGGTCGTCGGCGTGCTCTACGCGGTCGTCCTCGGCTTTCTCGTCATCAGCGTCTGGGCGAGTTTCGATGAGGCGCAGCGCAATGCGAATGCCGAGACGAATGACGTCGCGGATCTCATACACCTCGCGCACTTCTTGCCGGAACCGCAGCGCATGCGCGCGCGCGTGATGCTCAGCCAGTACACGTTCGAAGTCCGCGACAACGAGTGGGAGCAGCTGGGGAACGGCGAAGAGGACCATCGTGCTCGCGTGTTGATGCTCGCAGCGTTCCGGATCTTCGCAGACGCGCCGCTACCAGCCAGCGGCAGCCAAGCAGAACTGCTGCGAGAGGCGTCGTTGCGAGACGCCGCGATGGTCAGCTTCCGTGAGTTGGCCTCACATCGCAGGCTGCGCCTGCTCGATGCGCAGAGCCACGTACCGGAGCCGATGTACCTCGCGCTGATCCTCGGCAGCTTGATCCTGCTCGCGTTCGTCTTCTTGTTCGGCGTCAGCAACGCGCCGCTGCAGCTGGTGATGACCGGGCTCATCGCCGCGATGATCGGGCTGCAGCTCGGCCTGATCTTCGAGTTGGATCGGCCCTTCTGGGGCGCGCTGAAGGTCAGCTCGAATGCGTGGACGCTGCTGATAGACGACAACCATCTGCAGAACCTCTATCCCAACATCCAACTGCCCGAATGACGTCCTACGGCGTGTAGTGTCGTTTGACCGGAAAGAGGAAGCTGAGCACGACCTTCAGCTGCGTGCTGGGCGCGAGATTCGGCTTCACGATATTGCTGTAGTACTGCACCCCGAATTGCATCGGCGTGGTCGCGAGCCTGAAGGTCTTGGTCAGGCCGAGGCCGAGCGGCACCGTCCATGCTTGCCCAGGCGTCGCGCTGAAATTCGCGGTGATGTTCGGCGCTGTCGAAAGGGCCCAGCCCTTGCCGAAATTATAGTTGACGAAGGGCTGGACGAGCATCGAGTTGACCGCGGGATTCGTCGAGCTCGAACCGCCGATGCTCCACAGCTGTGTGACCAGCGCGCCCATGACGAAATTGCCGGGCATGATGAGGCCGACAGCATCCACCCCTGCGGCCGTCTGGTGTGACCCGATCGGTCCGAGATTCGGTGAGGCGGTCGCGAACTGGAAGATCGGCCCTGCGCCCCACGTGACGGTGGCCGGCTTCGCCGGCGTGAAATACGTCTGTTGCTGGATGTCGCCGAAGCCGGTCAACGTGGGACAGCCGATCGTGGAATTGCATTGCGATGGGGGCAGCAAAGAAGGTGCGTCGACGATCGGCACGATCGTGCGCGAGATGAGATTCCACTGCTTGCTGAGCACGATAGGGATGACCGGCTGGATGTTGACGACGGTCTGCGTGCGTTGATATTGACCTGCGCCGTAGTAGAAATTGCCTTGGAACGGAAGCACGCCCAAGTTGCCGACTGGATTTTGTGACTGCTTGATGAGCGCTTTTGCTGCAGCCGCTTGGGCGGCGGCATCGTCCGCCGGCGCCGAGCCGGCATCTCCGGCGGCGGCCGGACTCGCTACCGGGGCTGGGCTTGCAGGAGAGCCTGCGTCCGCGAGGGCGATCGATGGCACCAACGGTGCGATGAGCAGAAAGGCCGCGACGAGCGCCGTGTTCTTCGAGAGATATTTCAAGATGGTACCTTTTCTAGAATGGTGAGGGCCGTGCCGGAATTGATTGGAAATCATCGAGCCAATGCCCTCGGTTCGCGCTGTCCTCTGAGGACCTATGTCCTATGAGCGGAACGCAACGTCGATAAGAACCTTCGCCCGGCCGATGCAATCCGCGACGCTGGGGCCGTGGAGGTAGTTTCCAAGCAGAAAGAGTCCCGGGACCCGGGCAGTCGCCGCTTCTATACGCCTGACGCGCTCTTCGTGGCCGAGCGTGTATTGCGGAATCGCTCCCACCCAGCGGAAACCGGCTACGACTTTCGGCCGCGCGTCTATCTGCATGACCTTGGCGAGGTCAGCGTGAGCGATGTGTGCGAGCTCTTGATCCGTGCAGCTGCCCGATATCAGGATCGGTGGCGCCGCCGAGAAACGCGGTCAACAAGACCTCGTCGTCGGGGCAGCGGCCGCGGAAGAGCGTTGAGTTCCAGACCGCTCCTAAGATGCGGACACCTTCACCGCGGCACGCCAAGAAACCGAAACCGTCGAGCGGCACACCGGCGTTCGCGCGTGGAAACGCGAGGACGACCTGTGCGATCGGCGGATGCTCGATCGCGCGCAGTTCGCGGACCGCTTCCGGCTCGAGCGGTGCGAGCAGATCCGCTGCCGCACCGGCAGGCGTCGCGACGATCACCCGCGTCGCCTCGATGACGCGTTCGGGAAGGCCGTCGCATTCCAGCGCGAAGCCTGCACCGCGCTGGCTCAGCCGCTTGACGCGGGCGCTCGGGTAGATGCTTCCCTGCAGGCTCTCCAAGAGCGCGTCGACCAAGGTCGCGTTGCCGCCGTCGAAGCCGGCCGGCGCGCTTCGCGCTGATGGAGCGGTCGAATTTATTCGACCGCGCGCAATGAATCGCTCGACGATGAACCCGCGTAGCACGCCTCGATGCTCTTGCTCCAGCCGGGTCAGGGCCGGCATCGTGCTGCGCGCCGATAACTTTGCCGGATCGCCCGCGTAGATCCCGGATATCACCGGTCCGACGACCGCGTCGACGAGCTCAGGCCCGCCTCGGCGCGTGACGAAGGAAGCGATCGACTCATCGGCGTCGTCAGCCCGCCCAGGGATCCACGGTTCGGCGAGAAGGCGCCACTTGGCGCCCGACGACAGCAATGGAGTGGCCAGGAATCCTGCGGGCGACGTGGGCACCGGGATCAAGCGTCCGTGCCGGAAGATATAACGCTTTTTCGCGGTCCCGTCGGCGCGTTGGAAGCGGTCGTCGAGCCCGAGTTCGTGTACGAGCTCGACGACCGCAGGCGTCGCGACGATGCTCTGCGGACCCATGTCCGCAACGTACGGTCCGGTGCGGACCGACCCGGCGCAACCGCCGAAAATGGGCGACGCCTCGAGCAGCACGACCCGACGGCCCGCCTGCTTGAGATGGTGCGCGGCGACAAGACCGGAAAAGCCGCCGCCGATCACCGCGACGTCGATGGATTCAAACGCGCCGCTCATGCGAGCGCACGCTCGGCTTGGTCGGCCAGGCAGCGGACGAACGCGGGATGGCACTTCACGGTGCAGACGCGCAAGAATTCGGTGACGCCCGCGCGCCGCGCGACTCCAGCATACAAGATATCGATCTCGTTGAGCGTTTCGACGTGCTCGCTGACGAACGCGACCGGTACGACGCACATCGCGCGCGCGCCCTTGGCCGCTATGTCCGCGATGAGTCGCTCGGACGCCGGCTGGAGCCATTTCTCCGGGCCGAGGCGGCTTTGGAACGACAGATGGACCGGCCCCGGATGGCCGAGCCGCGCGCTAGCGGCCGCCACGGTCTTCTTCACCTGTTCGAGGTACGGATCGCCGCGCTCGATGTAGCGCTGCGGCAGGCCATGCGCCGAGAAGATGAGATGCACCTGGTCTGCCGGCGCCTTGAAGTCGCGCAGGCAGCGCCGAGTCACATCGACGAGCGCTTCGATGTAACGCGGGTCTTCGCAATACTCCTCGACGACCCGCAGGTCGGGCCGGTAGTCTAGTTCGCCCATGACCCGCTTCAGCTCGTTGAGGCTCGAGCGCGTGGTGGAATACGAGTATTGCGGATACAGCGGCACGACGGCGAGCTGGGTGACGCCGTCAGCACGCGCCGCGCGCAGCGCGTCGGCGGAGTACGGGCGCCAATTGCGCATCGCGATGTAGACGGGCATCGCGCGGCCGCGCCTGCGCAGTTCGTCTCGCAGCGCTTGTGCCTGCGCTTCGCTCTGCGCGCGCAGCGGCGAGCCGCCGCCGATCGACGCATACAGGCGCCGCGAGTATGGCGCCCTCAGCGTGGAGATGAGCCACGCGGTCGGCTTGACGAGCGGTGCGGGCACCGGGATGTTGTCGGGCGCGAGATCGATGAAGAAATTGTAGAGAAAGGGCCGCACGTCGTCGAGCGTCTCCGGTCCGCCGAGCTGCGTGAGCACCACGCCGGAGCGTGGCGGCTTAGGCGACCGCATGGGCGGCGGCTCTCGGTGCATCGATGAAGGCGGCCGCGCACTGGATCGGGGTCGGCGGCAAGATGCCGTGACCGAGATTGAGGATGTGCCCGACCTTCCCGGCCGCCTCTAATGCGGCGAAGGCGGCTTCGGTCACGCGCGCCGGCGTGCTGAGCAGCACGGTCGGGTCGACGTTGCCTTGCAGCGCGATGTTGCTGCCGATGCGGGCCCGCGCTGCGCTCAGGTCCATCCGCCAATCCACGCTGAGCACGTCTGCGCCCGAGCGCGCCATCAGCTCGATGACCCCGCGCAGCCGTTTACGTAGAGGATGGCGGGCACACCGGCGGCATGGATGCGCTCGATGACCTGCGTCTGATAGGGCAGGGCGAATTCCGCAAAAGCGCGCGGCTCGAGCTCGCCCGCCCAGGTGTCGAACACCTGGACGACCTGCGCGCCGGCCGCGGCCTGGGCGGCGGCGTACGCTCCTACCGTGTTGGCGAGTTTGGCCAACAGAGCATGCAGCACGAGCGGCTGCGAATACATCAGGGCCTTGGTCGCGGCGAAGTTCTTCGAACCTCCGCCTTCTATTATATAGGAGGCCAGCGTGAAAGGCGCGCCGGTGAAGCCGACGAGCGCGGCGCTGCCGTTGAGCGCCCTGGCGGTGAGACGGATCGTCTCCATGACGAAGGGCATCGCGCTCTCGGGATCCGGCACCCGCAAAGCGTTGATATCTGACGTG
The DNA here is from genome assembly GCA_963805945.1 of Vulcanimicrobiota bacterium. Lineage (GTDB taxonomy): Bacteria > Vulcanimicrobiota > Vulcanimicrobiia > Eremiobacterales > Eremiobacteraceae > JAFAHD01. Next base: position 501,031 of record CAWDVP010000006.1, read on the forward strand.
CTGCTGACGGTGCGCTCGAGCTGCGGTCCGGCGTCCCCGAAGGACACCGGCACGCCCATCGCCTCGACCGGGATCATGATATCCGAGAAGATGATGCAGGCGTCGGGTCCGAAGCGCTCGATGGGCTGCAGCGACACCTGCGCGGCGAGCTCCGGCGTCTTGCAAAGGGTGAGGAAGTCGACCTTCTCGCGGATGGCGCGGTATTCGGGCAGATAGCGCCCCGCCTGGCGCATCATCCACACCGGGGCGCGGTCGACCGGCTGGCGCTTGCACGCCGCGAGGAAGCGCTGGCGCGAATCCATCAGCTCAAGACGGGTTTCGGGAACTTCTCCTCATCGAGCTTGATGCCGGCCGCTTCGCGCAGCGTCAGCGCCAGATCGACCTTCTCCCAGGGCAGGTCGAGCTCGGGCCGGCCGAAGTGGCCGTACACCGAGACCTGGCTGTAGATCGGCCGGCGCAGATCGAAGCGCTCGATGATCGCGCCGGGCCGCAGGTCGATGTGCTCCTGCACCAGGTCGCCGATCTTCCATTCGTCGATGCGATTCGTCCCGAAGCAGTCGAAGTAGACCGAGACGGGTTTGCGCGACGCCGATCGCATATGCGATCTGGATCTCGCAGCGGTCCGCCAGCCCGCGGCCACGACGTTCTTGGCCGCATAGCGCGCCGCATAGGCGGCAGAGCGGTCCACCTTGGTCGGGATCTTTACCGGAGAAAGCACCGCCGCCGTGCCGGGCCATGCCGCCGTAGGTGTCGGCGATGATCTTACGGCCGGTGAGCCCGGCGTCGCCGAGCGGGCCGCCGATGACGAAGCGGCCGGTCGGATTGACGAGGATCTTGGTGTTCTTATCGAGCAGGTGGCCGTCGATCGCCACTTCGATGACGTGCGAGATGATGTTGTCGCGGATGACGTCCATCGGATAATTGTCGACGTGCTGCGCCGAGACCACCACGGTGTCGACGCGCACGGGCTTGAAGCCGTCGTACTCGACGGTGACCTGGGCCTTGCCGTCGGGCCGCAGGAAGTCGACCGTGCCGTTCTTGCGCACCGCGGCGAGCGTCTGCGTGAGCCGGTGCGACAGCACGATCGGCATCGGCATCAGCTCCTTGGTCTCGCGGCAGGCGAAGCCGAACATCATGCCTTGGTCGCCGGCGCCGAGCATCTCAAGGCCGGACGAGCCATGCTGCCCGCCTTCCTTCGCTTCGAGCGACTTGTCCACGCCCATCGCGATGTCGGGTGATTGCTCGTCGATCGAGATCGACAGGCCACACGTATCGGCGTCGAATCCGAACTTGGCGTCGGTGTAGCCGATGTCACGGATGGTCTTGCGCACTACGCGCGGGATGTCGATATAGCACGACGTCGAGATCTCGCCCGCCACGTGTACCTGGCCGGTGAGCACGAGCGTCTCGCACGCGACGCGGCCGTTAGGGTCCTGCGCCAGAATGGCGTCGAGCACCGCATCGGAGATCGCGTCTGCGACCTTGTCCGGGTGGCCTTCGGTGACGCTCTCCGAAGTGAAGAGCCGCTTGTGGCTTGCCATGGCGTTTATGTTCCTTCGTTCCACGAGGCGAGATAGTGCTGCTGCTCGGGTGTCAGCGTGTCGATGCCGACCCCGAGCGCGGCCAGCTTGAGCCGCGCGACCTCTTCGTCGATCTCCTTCGGCACGGAGATGACGGATGGCTTGATCTTGCCACGCTGCTGGCACGAGATACTCCGCCGCGAGCGCCTGGTTGGCGAACGACATATCCATGACTGCCGCCGGATGGCCCTCCGCCGCCGCCAGGTTGATGAGCCGCCCTTCGCCGAGCAGGCAGATGGTGCGGCCGTCGCCGAGCCGGTATTCGTCGACGAACTCGCGCGGCTTGTTCTTCTCGCCCTCGGCGAGGCGTTCGAGCGCCTCGATGTCGATCTCGACGTTGAAGTGCCCGCTGTTGGCCACCAGCGCGCCGCTCTTCATCGCGAGGAAGTGCTCCTCGCGCAGCACGCCGGTGTTGCCGGTGACCGTGATGAAGATGTCGCCGCGCGACGCGGCCTCGCTCATCGGCATGACGGCGAAGCCCTCCATCGCGGCCTCGAGCGCCTTGGTCGGATCGATCTCGGTGACGACGACTTGCGCGCCCATGCCGCGCGCGCGCGCCGCGATCCCACGTCCGCACCAGCCGAACCCGGCGACGACGATCGTCTTGCCCGCGAGCAGCGTGTTGGTGGCGCGCACGATGCCGTCGAGCGTGGACTGACCCGTGCCGTAGCGGTTGTCGAAGAGATGCTTGGTGAGCGCGTCGTTGACGGCGACGATCGGAAACTTGAGGACGCCGGCTTTCTCCATGCTGCGCAGCCGGATGACGCCGGTGGTCGTCTCTTCCGTGCCGCCGATGACGTTGGCGAGCTTGGCCGGGAACTTGGTGGTCAAGGTCGTCACGAGATCGCAGCCGTCGTCCATGGTGAATTGCGGGTCGGTGGCGATGGCGGCCTCGATGTGGCTGTAGTAGCGCGCGTTGTCCTCGCCTTTGACGGCGAAGATCTGCATGCCGTGGTCGACGCTCAGCGTCGCAGCGACGTCGTCTTGCGTCGACAGCGGATTGCTCGCGCACAGCGCGATGCTGGCGCCGCCAGCTTTGAGCGCGAGCATGAGGTTGGCCGTCTCGGTGGTGACGTGCAGGCACGCGCCGATGCGCAGGCCCTTGAACGGCTTGTCCTTGGCGAAGCGCGCGTTGATGGCGCCGAGAACCGGCATGGTCTGCGCGGCCCACGCGATGCGCCGGCGGCCGAGCTCGGCGAGTCCGGCGTCTTTAATATCGCTGGCGGGGGCGGACGGCTTCACGTCAGTCGTCGACAAGGATTCACGGCCTCCTGGAGAGATCGATGCGCGATGCATGCGGTGAAATGGAGAACTCCTAGATTTTCTCTTTTCCCCGAAAACGCCTGCATTCGAGGTTCTCCCCGCGCGGGGATTGAAAGGCCGCTTCATGCTGTCCACATCGCCCGTCGACGAATACGCCCGCAAGCTGAGCTCGAGCGATCCGACGCCCGGCGGCGGCAGCGCCAGCGCGGTCGTCGGCGCGATGGGGGCGAGCCTGGTCAGCATGGTCGCGCGGCTCACCGAGAAGTCGCCCAAGTTCGCCGATATCGCGTCGCGCATGCGCGCGATCGCGGAGGAGGGGCAGCAGCTCAGCGCCGCGTTCATCGCCGCGATCGACGAGGACGTCGCCGCGTTCGATAAGGTCTCCGCGGCCTACAAGCTTCCGAAGGCGTCCGAACAAGAACAACAGGCGCGCAAAGCTGCCATCGCGGCGGCCCTCACCGGCGCCACCGACCCGCCGCTGCGCGTCGTCGAATTCTGTTTGCTCACCGCCCGGCTTGCGGTCGAACTCGTCGAGGCCGGCAACCCGAACGCGATCAGCGATGCCGGCTGCGCCGCGCTCTTCGCGCACGCCGCCGCCGAGGGCGCGGCGCTCAACGTGCGCATCAACATCAAATCCCTTGGGGATGAGAAACGCGCCGCGGCGTATGAAACCCGCCTCGCGGACATGCTCGCGCAGATCGGGCTGCTCGCCGACGTCGCGGCTTCGAAGACCGGGCGCGCGGTCGCACGGAGCTGATCACACCGATGCCGGGTCGATCGCTAGAGGGGCGGACGCTCGCCGCCCAGATCCGCGAGCATGTCAGCGAGCGCGCGCACGCGTTGCGCGCGCGGGGCGTCACGCCACGTTGCGAGATCTTCATCGGTGAAGGCGATCCCGAAGGCGCGTACTACGGCGATAGTCTGCGCAAGGTCGGCGACAAGGTCGGCGTGGCGATACACGTCAGCGTCGTCCCCATGAGCGAGGGCACCGGCGGTTTCGTCGGTGCGGTCGAGCGCGCGGCGCGCGACGACGCCGTGCACGGCGTCCTGGTGCAGCGGCCCTTGCCGAAACCGTTCGATCTCGGCGCGGTGAGCCGCGTTATCCCGGTGGACAAAGACGTCGACGGCGCGAGTCCGCTCTCGTTAGGCCTGCTCGCGCAAGGCACGCCGCATTTCGTGCCCGCGACCGCGGCTGCTGTCGTCGAAGTGCTGCGCCAACCCGGACTGCCGGCGCTCGAGGGTGCGCATGTAGTCATGCTAGGCCGCTCGGCGGTGGTCGGAAAACCGGTGGCGGCGCTGCTCACGGCCGCTGACGCCACGGTGACGCTGTGCCATTCGCGCACGCGCGATCTCGCCGCGCTGTGCCGCGGCGCGGATATCGTCGTCGCGGCGATCGGCAAGCCGCGCTTCGTCGGCGCGGCGATGATCAAGCCCGGCGCGACGGTGATCGACGTCGGCACGAATCTCGTCGACGACAAGGTCGTCGGCGACGTCGACATGGATGCGGTCATCCAGGTCGCCGGCGCGGTGTCGCCGGTACCCGGCGGGGTAGGCGTCGTCACGACGTCGCTGCTGCTGCGCCACGTCGTCACCGCGGCTGAGGACGCCAACCCAGCGCAACGCTAGTAGCCGAGCTGCGCTCGGGCACTACGGTCGAATAGATTCGACCGCTCCATTCGCTCGGGCGCTACGACACGAGCCTCAAGAAGCCGTCGATGTCTGCCGGCGCCACGTCCATGCCGGGCCGCGGCCGCGCTGCGGTCGGACCGTGGAAATCCGATCCGGCGGTCATGACCAGCCTGAGACGGCGAGCGACATCCTTATAATGCGCGGTCTCATGCGGGTCATGCGCGCCGTAGAACACCTCGAGGCCTTGCAGACCGCTGCGCACCAGCTCCGGCAGCAGTTCGAAAGCGTTGTTACGCGACGGATGCGCGAGCACCGCGATCGCGCCGCTGTCGCGGATCGCCTGGATCGCCTGCGCGGGCGACGGTGAGACCGGCGGCACGAAGGCGCACGCGCCTGGAGCGAGATAGCGATCGAACGCATCGTTGATATCGCGCGCATCCCCGCGCGCGACCATCGCTCGCGCGATATGCCGACGGCCGACGATGCTGCCGGCCGTCTGTCCGCGTATCTCATCAGCTGTGAGCGTGACACCGGCGCTGCGGAGCCCCTCCACTATGCGCTCGACGCGTTCGCGCCGCAAGCGTCCCCGGTCGCGCAGCAGTTCGGTCAGCGGCGATGGCCCGCGCGCCACTCCGTAGGCGAGCAGATGGACGTCGCGCTCGCCCGCACGCGTGCTCACCTCGACGCCGCGGAGCAATCGCGCCGCGAGCGGCACGAACGCCGCCGCGTGGCGCTCGTATGCCGCAAGCGTGTCGTGATCGGTGATCGAGACGCGATCGAGCCCGGTGTGCCGCAGCATCAGCGCGAGCGCTTCCGGCGCGAGATCGCCGTCCGACTCGTCCGTGTGGAGGTGGAAGTCCACGAGCATGCGCCACTCTTAGGGCGCGCCAAGGGTTTCCCCGCCTCCGCCGCATAAGGTCCGGGACGTTGAGCACCCGCAGTGCGCAGGCAGGTCCACCGTCGCCCGAGCAGATCGCCTTCGTTGAAGCAGCGATGGCTCAATACGGGCGGCAGACGTATAACTACGCCTATCGCTTGACAGGCAATGAGGCGGATGCGCGCGACCTCGTGCAAGACGCCTACATCCGCGTGTTCCGCGCGTGGCAATCCTTCCGGCCGGGCACATCGTTTCTCGCCTGGATCTACCGCATCGTCACCAACCTGCACCGCGACGAGCTGCGCCGGCGCAAGGGTATGTTCGCCGCGCCGCTGCCCGAGGACAACCAACCGCAAGAGCAGGCTCCGGGGCTGCATCACGACCCGATCGCCGCGATGCACGAGCAGCAGCTCAGTAGTGGCATGGACCGCGCGCTGCGGCGGCTGACGCCGGAACAGCGCTCGGTCATCCTGCTGGCAGACGTCGAGGACTACTCCTATCAGAACATCGCCGACATCATCGGCTGCTCGATCGGCACCGTCCGCTCGCGGCTCCACAGGGCGCGCGCGCAATTGCGAAGGCTGCTCGAACGCGAACCGGCTCAGCCGGGCGGCGACACATGAACGGCCCGCATCGCGGTACAAATGCAAGCCGCTTGCTCGCCCCCGCAACTCTTGCAGCGTCCCTTGCGTTAACTAGGGAGGAGGAGACTGCCCTTTCATGACCTGCCACGATTGCCGCCCATTGATCCAAGACTACGCGCATGGTGAACTCGATGCGGCGCAGGATGCGCTCGTCTTCGAGCACATCACCTCATGCGCCGACTGTCGGGCCGCCTGGCGGGCGGAAGTCGACCTCACCGAGTCGATCCGCTACGCATATTCAGACGAACTCGAGCTTCCGATGTCGGTGGTCGCAGGGGTGCGCCAAGCGATGCGCTCGGAGCGCGCGCCGACCTTCCTCGACTCCGTGCGCGCCGCGCTGCGGCCGGCGGTCGTCGCCCCCGCGGCAGCGGCAGTGCTGATCGTCGTGGGCGTATTGCGCTTCGCTCCGTTCCACCAGCCGTCGCCGGAACTGTCGTCGTCCTACTTCGTGCGCCAGCACGTGGCGCAGACGCTCGGCTCGCCGTCGAGCGAACGGACGTGGGCGGCGTATCTGCTCACATCGGAAAACGCGAAGAGCGCCGACACCAGTGCGCCGTAACGCGCCTCTTCTTCTCTTCTTCATCGCGTGCGTGGCCGTCGTCGCGCTGATCGCTCCTCCGCCTGCCGCGCGCGCCGCTCTCAATGGATATGCGCTGCTCAAGGCGGCCGTGTCCGCCGACGATCACGTGTCGTTCTACGGCACGATCACGTCGCTCGTGTACGGGCGCGACACCGCTGCTGCCGCTGCCACCGTCGTGCGGGTCGAGCACCGCGCGCCCAACGAATGGCGGTTGTGGTATGTCGCACCAGCCGATGCCTATGGCCGGCTTGTCCTGTCCAACGAGTCCGTCGCCTATCAATACGAGCCAAAGACGGGCAAGGTCTACAGCAACGACTGGATCTCGCTCTCGCCGCTCGTGACGCCGCTCGACATCGACCGTATCCGCCACAACTACTCGGTGCAGTCGTCGGACCACGCGAGCGTCGCCGGCCGCCAGGCGCGGACGCTGTCGCTTATCTCCACGTTTTCACATACGCTCGTCCTGCGCATGTGGGTCGACGCGGCGACCAATCTCGTGCTGCGGCGTGAGACCTACCATGCGGACGGCACGCTCGCGACCCGAACGTCCTTCGACAACATCCGCTACGTCAAAGACCTGCCCAACGATCTGTTCAAGATGAGCGTTCCCGCCGGCATGACGCTCGTGCCGGGCGCCGAGTATGGCAAGTCGACCTCGGATTTCGCAGCGCTGGTGGGCGGCATCACCTTCAAAGCGCTCGAGCCGAAGGAACTGCCCGACGGTTTCGCTTTCGAGCACGGCTCGACGAGCATGCGCGGCGGCGTGCAGAGCGTCCAGTTCGTCTACTCGGATGGGCTGCGCAGCATCTCGCTGTTCCAGAACCCCAGCGGACATCTGCCCGTGTTCGACGGCCCGCCGCCCAAGAGCCTCATGGTCGGCAAGCAGAACGGCGAATACACCCAGGCGTCAGGTGAGTCTTTGCTGTCGTGGAACTTAGGCGGCGTGAACCTCACCATGGTCGGCGACATCGCGCCGAAAGAGCTCGCGCGCATCGGCGCGTCGCTCTCCCCTTAGAGCCAGCGCAGCACCTCGTCGGACATCTCCCGTAGCCGCTGGTCGTGCGGCGCGCTCGACGTCGGCACGTGCACGCGCGACTCGTCGACGCCGAACGATCTGGCGAGCACGGCGCCGCTCGCGCGCAGGTTGTCCAATGCGTAGCCGCCTTCCAACACGAACGCGAGGGACGCGTTGTGTTCGGCCGCCGTTTCGCCTAGCAGCCCGCACAAGGCGTCGACCGCCTCGATGGTGACAGGCAGGCCCGCGATCGGATCCCCTTCGAGGAAATCAAAACCTGCCGAGACGACGATGGTGGTGGGCCGCAGCGCCTTGGCGAGCGGCGGCAGCAGCCTGGACCAGATGGCGACGAAGTCGTCCGTCGCCGTGTCCAGCGGCAGCGGGATGTCGACGACGAAATTCTCTTTGGAGTAGCGCGACTCGCGGAACGCGCCGGTGCCGGGATAGGCCGGATACGCATGGCTCGAGATGAAGCCGAGCGGCGCGCCGTGCACCGCCGGCGCCTTTTCCACCCATGCCTGCGTGCCGTTGCCATGGTGGTAATCGAAATCCACGATGAGCGTCGCGCCGCGCTCATGCCGCGCGGTCTGCGCGGCGATCGCGACGTTGTTGAGCAGACAGAACCCCATGCCGCGCGCTGGCTCCGCATGATGTCCGGGCGGCCGGACGACCGCGAGGGTCGGGCGGTCGACGTCTGCGCGGCGCACCGCCTCGACCGCGGCGCCCGCGGCGAGCAACGCGATGCGATAGGATTCGTGGCCCGCCGTCGTGTCGCCGGTCGGGAGCTCCGCGACCGCCGTGTCAGGCACCGCTTCGCAGAAGCGCTCGATCAGCGCCATGTAGCTCAGATCGTGGACCTCGCCGAGGATCTTCGCGTCGACGACCGAGGGCGCGAGGAATGTGTCGGCCGCGCTGCCGCCCTGCTTGAGCCCCTCGATGATCGCGCCGAGCCGCGCCGCGCGTTCGGGATGGCCCTCACCCGTGGGGTGGAGCATGAAGCGCGGATCGTAGATGACTTGTAGGATTGTGTCTTCTTCTACTGGCTCATCTGCTTGATGTAGGCTCGCGCCTTGTCCGCCGCTTCGCCGTTGGGGACGATCGCGAGGAAATTCTTATACGCGGCTACGGCGTTCTTCTTCGCGCCGAGCTGGCGCTCGGTCTCGCCCAGGATGTACCACAGCGTCGGGTCGGGATGCTTGGGGTCCTGATGCGTCGCCAATGCCTCGAAGACGTCGCGCGCCGAAACGTAATCCTTGAGGTTGTAGTATGCCAGGCCAAGGTTGAAAAGCGGCACGTAGGCGTGCGTGATCTCAAACGCTTTGCGGTATTCGTCGCGCGCCATCAGCCATTTGCCCTGCATGGCGTAGCCCTGGCCGATCGACAGCAGGGCGTCTGGGTTGCTCGGATCTTTGGCCAGGACCTTATTGAAGAGATCGATCGCCTTGGCCGGATCTTTTGCCTCGAGCTCCATCTTGCCGTATTCGAACGTCGTCCGCAGGTCGTCCGGGGCGAGCGCGATGGCGGCATCATACTCCTGCGCGGCCTGGGCGTAGCGCTTCTCTGAGCGGTCGTACTCGGCTTGCAGGATCCACGGCTCGGTCGCCTTCGGATGGTCCTTGATCGCCAGCGCGAACTGCGTGCGCGCGGCATCGATCATCTTCTTGCTGAGGTAGAGCTCGGCGATGTCGTCTTCCGGCTCGACGTTCGTCGGCTGCAGCACCACGATCTGCTGCAGCAGCGCCACCGCGCCGCCGATATCGCCCTTGACCGAGAGCGCCTCGGCTTTGGCGCGCAGCGCGTCGGGATTCTTGGGGTCCGCCTTGAGCAATATGTCGAACTGCGCGATCGCCAGGTCCGGATTTGGATTCTTGTCGCCGAGATACGAGCGGCCGAGCAGCATGCGCGTGCGCGGATCGTTCGGATCGATGGAAAGCGCCTTGTTGAGATTCGCGCGGCCCTGCTCGAACTGGCTTTTGTCGAGCTCGACCGTGGCGAGCCCCAGGTAGCCGAATGCGTCCTGCGGGTGCAGCGCGATTGAGCGATTGGCTATCTTCAGCGCGTCGTCGAGCCGGTTCACGCCGAGATATGCGTCGATCAGGGTGGTGAGCACGGCCGGGTTGCCGGGGTCGATGATCTCCGCCTTCTCGAGGGCGATCACGGCGTCTGCGTCATCGCCTAGTTCGCGGTCTGCGACCCCGATGAAGAACCAGACCTGCGCGTCGTTGACGCCGAGCCGCGCCGCGTTCTCCAGTTGATCGCGGCCTTCGCGCGGCTTGCCGTTTTGGATGAGCAGCACGCCCAGCTCTTCGATCGAGACGGTGTCGTTGGGGTTGTCTTTGACGGTCTGTTCGAGCGTCGCGATGCGCTCGAGCGGGTTCTCGGTCGGCGATGCAGACGGCGTAGGACTTGCCGGTGCGGGTTTTCCCTTCCCCAGCGCGGCCGGCGTCTGCGCGAACGCGACGACCAGGCAGGCGAGAATTCCGAGGGCGATCAGAAAACGAGGCAATGAGTGCTCCTAACGGTGAGGCCGCTACGCGTTCGCGCGGCGTTCCTTGACGAGTCTGGTGAGTTCGGGGACGATCTGGAAGATATCGCCGACGACGCCGAGGTCTGAGAACTCGAAGATCGGCGCGTTGGGGTCCTTGTTGATCGCGACGATCGTGCCGGCGGACCGCATGCCGACCTTGTGCTGGATCGCGCCGGAGATGCCGCACGCGATGTAGAGCTGCGGCGCGACGGTCTTGCCGGTCTGGCCGACTTGATGCGAGTGCGAGATCCAGCCTGCATCGACCGCGGCGCGCGAGGCGCCGACCGCGCCGCCGAGCGCATCGGCGAGCGCCTCGATGATGTCGAAGTGCTCCGGTCCGCCCAGACCCCGGCCGCCCGAGACGACGATATTGGCCTCCTCGACGGACAACTTGCCCGCCTCTTGCGCGATGTTCTCTTCTATTTTCGCGGCGTACGTCTTGCCGGCGGGGCTCGCGAGCTGCTCGATCGCCCCCTTGCCCGGCTCGTGCTTCGCTGCGAAACTGTTCGCGCGGCAGGTGATGATGCCATACGAGGGGTTCTTGAAGCCGATCGTGCTGATGACCGAACCGCCGAACTTGGGCGACTGCACGTGGATGACGCCGTCGTTGACCGCGATATCGGTCGCGTCGGTGATCACGCCGGCGCCGAGGCGCACGCCGAGGCGTGCGGCCACGTCTCTGCCGAGGTTGGTGTTGGGGAACAGCGCGAGCGATGGGCCAAGCGTGGTGAGGAGCGCTTCGACGGCGTCGACGGCGGGGTCGCCGAGGAAGCCGTCAAGCGCGTTGTCCTCACCGACGTGGATCGCGTCGATCGGCGTCGTCTTGAGCTGCTCGGCGGCCTTGCCGGCGCCTTTGCCGAGCACGACGGCCGCGCTCGGCACGCCGAGGCTCTTGCCCAGGTCGGCGCCGCGGGTGCACAGCTCGAGGCCGATGCGGCGGATCGCGCCGTCGTTGTTCTCGACGAAGACGAGCACGGATTTCACGATCAGATGACCTTCTTGGCGATGAGGAAATCGAGGATCTGCTTCGCGCCTTCTTTAGGATCGGTCGCGGTGATCACGGTGCCCTTCTGTCGCGCGCCCACCGGCGCGAAACTCTCGACCTGCGTCTTGCTGCCGGCGTCGCCGAGTTTAGCAGCCTCGGCCCCGATATCGGCGAGCGACGGCGTCTTGATCTCCTTTTTCTTGGCCCCCATGATGCCTTTGAGCGTCGGGTAGCGCGGTTCGTTGATCGCTTTCGTCACGGAGACGAGCGCGGGCAGCGGCGCGCGCACGCGTAGATAGCCGCTCTCCGTCTCGCGCTGCGCTTCCAGCATGCCGTCCGTCACGGTGAGCTTCTTCACGTAGGTGAGGCACGGCACGCCGAGACGTTCGGCGAGCGCGGAGGGCACGACGCTGCAGATCGCGTCGGTGCTCTGCGTGCCGGACAACACGAGGTCGAAGCCGATGAGCTTGATGGTCTGCGCGAGCGCGTAGGCGGTCGCCATCGTGTCGCTGCCGCCGATCGCGTCATCGGAGAGCAGCACGGCGCTATCGGCGCCCATGCCGAGCGCCTTGCGCACGACATCGGTGCCGCTGGCGGGCGCCATCGTCACGATGGTGACCGTGGTGTCGCCTCCGACCGCTTCCTTTATCTTGAGCGCTTCTTCGATGGCATATTCGTCGAACGGATTGAGCACGTTCTCGATGGAGCTGCGGTTGAGGCGCTTGGTGGCCGGATCGAACGTCTTCTCGGCGTTCGTGTCGGGCACTTGTTTGACGGTGACGACGATCTTCAAATGCGGGCGCTCCAGAACGAAGGCGACCTCGAGGTCGCCGATATGGAAAAGCGCGGAAAGCCTTGTGTTCTGTGCGCGGGCGTCCCGAAACCTGCCCCGGGCGGGGCTCTGACGCCGCGCGCAGAACGCGCGCAGCATGATAACGCACACGCTGCAAAAACCCGAGGAGACCGTCGTGGGGCTGGCGTGGGATGGCAGGCGGCTGTGGGCCGGCGATTGGGAGACGCGCTCGCTCATGCGCTTGACCGCCGAGGGTGCGATCGAAGAGCGCTTCGATGCGCCGGGGCGGGTCGTCGGCATGACCTACAGCGACGGCGTCATCTACGCGGTGACGAGCGGGGAGAACGACGATCGTTCTATCCATCGTTTCGTGCCTGCGCGCGGCGCGTGGGATGACTGGCGTCTGCGCTGTCCGGATGATACCGGCTCGCAACTATCGTGGGACGTGACGCACTTATGGCTCAGCCAGCGCTACGACAAGCGCGCGCTGCGTTTGGCCACCGATGGCACGGTGGAGCAGACGATCGATCTGCCGGTGCAGGTGACCGGCATCCATTGGGATGGACCGACGTTGTGGGCGAATCTCCGCTTCGACAAAGGCACGTCGGACATCACGCGCCTCTCCGCTGGCGGCCAGGTGCTCGAGAAAGCGGAGCATCACGAGCAGAGCTTCGCCTCGCTCGCGTTCGACGGCAGCGGTTTTTGGATGAGCGATCTGCGGGGGCCGACGATCGTGCGCTCGGACGCCTTTAGCCGTGCAGCTGGTCTAAGAACGCTTTGATCGCGGCGTCGAGCGCATCCGGCTGGTCGAGCATGATGAAATCCTTCGAATTGAGGATCGTCTGCACGCTGAGCTGCTTCGTCCCCGCGTACTGCCCGGCGAAGTAGCCGCGTATCGTGTCGGTGAGCTGAGCCGGCGTGAGGGCGCGCAGCGCGTCGCTCATGTACGGCGCCTGCGGCGACACCGGCACCACGACGAGCACCGGCACCGCGATCTTGCTCAGCCCCGGACGTAGATCTTCATTAGACATCTCGCCGGTCGCGCCGGCGAGCGTCGTGCGGTCGCTGCGCAGCGAGTGCTGGGTGACGTTGTCCACCTGCGCGTTGTCCGTCACCATGCCGGACACCATAGTGCGGGTCTGCGCCTCGTAGATGAAGTCCGGCGCCGTGGCGATGCCGTCTACGAGCATGTTGATGTTGTCCGCGCGCTGTTGCGGCGTTTGCCCTGCCTGCAACGGCGGGAAGTACGGCGTCGCGTCTACGATGATCGCGCCGCCGAACAGGTCCGAGCGCTCTTCGACGAGACGCAGCGCGAGATGGCCGCCCAGGCTATGGCCGACCAGGATGGGCCTGGTGAGCTTCGCTTGCGCGACGAGCTCCTGGATCGCAGCATCGGCCTGCGGGATGTAGGGCGGCGGCATGGCCGGCATGCCGTCGAAGCCGGCGAGCGTCGCGACGTACACCGAGTGGTTTTGGGAGAATGCTGCCACCGCGTTCGACCACGTCCAGCCGCCCATGGAGAGGCCCGGCACGAAGATGAGCGCCGGATCGCCTTGTCCGTAGTGGTCGAAATGCAGATTGCCTATGATCAGACGTTCCGAAGGCACGGGCATCGGCATGGTGAGCAGCGCGCTCGCAGGTGCGCTCGCGAGGGCGATGAGTAGGAGCACGGCCGCTATGGCGGCCCCGATTCGCGTTCGCATCATCGATGTGTGAGCTTGGTTTGCTTTTGGGCGGCGCCGTGCCTGTCGAACAGGGCTGCCCGGTCGCGTCGTGCAAGCGTGGCGGCGATGAAAATCACGGTCGTCGGCGCGGGCATCAACGGGCTTTCCTCAGCGTGGGCGCTCGCCCGCGAGGGACACGAGGTCACGGTCTTCGAGCAAGGCCCGGTGCCCAACCCGCTCGGCTCGTCGGTGGACCAGAACCGGCTCATCCGCTATGCGTACGGCGCGAATGCCGGCTACACGCGCATGGTGAGCGAGGCATACAAAGCGTGGGAACGTTTATGGGCGGATCTCGGCGAGACGCTCTACGTGCGCACCGGCACGCTTGCGATCGGGCGCGACGAAGCGAGTTGGGCCGAAGCGTCCGCGGCGACGCTCGAAGCGGTCGGCATCGCGAAGCGGCGGCTCACGCCCGCGGACGTCGAGCGGATCTTCCCGATGTTGCGCGCCGACGGCATCCGCTCAGCCGTATATCTCGAGAGCGGCGGCGTGCTCTTCGCGGACCGGATCGTCGGCGCGCTGGCGCGATATCTTCCGGCGCACGGCACGCGTATCGCGAGCGAAACGCCGGTGCGTTCCGTCGACGTCGAGCGTGCAGCCGTCACGCTTGAGGACGGCACGACGGTGCCCGCAGACCGGCTCGTCGTTGCGGCAGGCCCGTGGGTGAGCCGCCTGCTGCCGGCGATGGCCTCCCGCGTGACGCCGTCGCGCCAAGTGGTCGCATACGTCACGCCGCCTGACGAATATCTCGAGCATTGGCGGCACGGTCCGGCGCTCATGGACATCGACGGCGAGACCGGGTACTACCTCGTGCCGCCGGTCGGCGGCACCGACATGAAGATCGGCGATCATCGCTTCAGCCTGCGCGGCGAGCCGGACCGCGACCGCGAGCCGTCTGAGAGCGAAGCCGTTGAGGTGTTCGGCCGCGCGCGCCGTGCGCTGCGCGACTTCGAGCGTTACCGCATCAAGTCGACCAAGACGTGCTTCTACACGGTCGAGCCCGGCGAGCGCTTCTTGGTCGAGCAGCTCGGCCGCGCGTGGCTGGTGAGCGCCTGCTCGGGCCACGGCTTCAAGTTCGGCGCGCTGACGGGTTCGACCGTCGCCGACGGCGTCGCGGGGCGGCGCGCACCAGACCACATCGCCGCGTGGTCCGCGGGCGGCGATCAAAATGGGGCGAGCGCGCATGTCGGCAAGTGAGCTGATCGAGCTCATCGCAGGCGTTCTCGTCATCGCGCTCATCGCATATGACGTCTTCAGTTCGGCGATCGTGCCGCGCCAGGTCGGGCCGAAGTTCCGTCTGAGCGGCCATCTCGTCCGTTTCAGTTGGCAACTGTGGCGCGGCATCGGTTTTCGTATGTCTGACGAGGACCGCCGCGAGGACTGGCTGGCGGCGTTCGCCCCCAATATGTTGATGGTGCTCCTGATCTTCTGGCTGATCTCGTACCTGGCCGGGTACGGGCTCGCGTTGTACGGGTTGCGTGAGCAGATCCACCCGGTGCCGGTCAACTACGGCGACGCGTTCTATTTCGCGGGCACGTCCTTCTTGACGATCGGCTACGGCGATATCGTCGCGATCGACTTGCCTGCTCGTCTGGTGACGCTTGCCGCCGCTGCGACAGGGCTGTCGCTCTTCGCGGTGCTGATCTCGCTCATCTTCTCGCTCTTCGGGTCATTTCAGCGGCGCGAAACGTTCGTCGTCATGATGGGTTCGCGCGCGGGCAGTCCCGCCTCGGGTGTTTCGATGCTTGAAACGGCGTTCGCCGACGATCTGCTTGGTGATCTCGCGACGAGCATCCGCGAGGGAGAGCACTGGGCGGCAAGCGTGCTCGATTCCCATCTCGCGTATCCCATCTTGGCGTATTTCCGCTCCAGTCATGACGATGAGTCGTGGCTCGGAACGCTCGGCGCGATGCTCGATGCGTCAACGCTGCTCATCACCTGCACGGACAGCCCGCTGGTCGGGCGAGCGAGGTTGATGCATCGCGTGGGCGTCCATCTCGTGCGCGACCTGAGCCGCTACTTCGGGGTGGTCCGCGCCGCGGAGTTAGAGGGCGTCGGCATAGAGCGGGCCGAGTTCGATCAAGCGTGCGCGCAGTTGTCCGCCGCCGGCTTGCCGATGCACTGCGACGAAGATTCGTGGCAGAAGTTCTCCGACTTCCGCAAGCAGTACGCCGGCCCGCTCAACGACATGGCGCGCTACTGGGCGATCCCGCCGGCTCGCTGGATCGGCGACCGCTCCGAGCTGCCGCCGCGCAAGCTGCAAGCCGCGAGCCATTCTCAGGTATAACCCAGAGATTTCCGGCAAGACGCTTCGGCGAGGACGCTGAAGGCTGACCCGGGCACACGCTTTCACGGCTCGAGGAGATCACCCACTCATGCGCCTTCGCTCACTGACCCCGCTCGCGCTCGGGGCCGCGTTCTTGTTCACCGCTGCTGTGTGCGCCACCGCGGCACGGGCGGACGTCACCTACAACATCGATCCCGGCCACTCGCTGGCGGAATTCACTGCGCTGCATTTCGAGATCACGAAGGTCCGTGGCTCGATCCTCGTCACGCAAGGCACCGTCGTCGTGCCTCAAGGCAGCTACGTCCCGACCGCGGTCAGCGCGACGCTGAACGCGCAGAGCTTGGATTCCCGCAACGCCGACCGCGACAGCGACCTGCGCGGCCCGAGCTGGCTCGACGTCACGAAGTATCCGACCATCACGTTCAAGAGCACGCAGATCACACCCGGTGACAAAGATACCTTCAAGGTCCTCGGCGATCTGACGATCCATGGTGTGACCAAACCGGTGACGCTGGATGCGCACTTCGATGGCACGGTCGCCGGGCGGCACCAGCACGCGTCGTATTCCGCGTCGACCACCATCGATCGGCGCGATTTCGGACTGACCTGGGCGGAAAAGACGCCGGGCGGCACGTTCGTGGTCGGTAACGAGGTCGACATCTCGATCACGCTCGATGCGATCGGCCCCTAGAGGACAAGTCGCTCGCAGGCCCGCACAATAAATGATTGGGCGCGTGGCGTAACTGGCAGCCGCTGCGGACTTAAAATCCGCTGGCCGAAAGGCCGTGTGGGTTCAACTCCCGCCGCGCCCAAGAATTCCCACGGCCAGCGTTATACCTCTTCCCAATGTTCGGGCTTGACCTTGAACTCAAGGCGCGCTTGCTCTATTGCGCCCTCGAGGGCGTCGTGATATGTGTCGGTTTGGACCGTGCCGTCCGAATCACAGTAGAATAGATAGTAGCCCTGGGCGTCATCGTACTTTGCGATGCGCAGCTCCGCGGGCTTTGGAAGCAAGCTACCGCTAGCGAGATTATGAACCGTGTGGCCGGTTTGCCTATGCTCTGAGCGAAGGATAATGCGGCGCAACACTCGCGCCCCGTCGCTCCTCATCGCTCCGGTTACCTGCTCCCCTCGCTCTGGGTCAGATTGCCGAGATTGATGAGCGGAATGGCGCCGGATGTGACGGTCGGCAGGTGACCATCCCATTTCTGAATTGCATCGTACTGCACGGTGAGCGGCGAGATCGCCTGGCGCCGCAGCGTGTTGGCGGTGGCATCGCCGCGCGCCGTGGCGATCGCGGTCTGTGCGTCGACCTGCGCCTGCTTGAGCTGGTTCTGCGCCTTGAGGTAGTTCTGGAAGGCGACCACCTTCGCCTCAATGGCGTTGGAGAAGTCGGCGCTGAACTGGAAGTTCGTGATGCTCATCGCCGCGATATGCATGTCGAAATCGCCGAGCCGCGTCGCTAGCGTCTTCTCCAGCAGGTTGCGCGCTTCGGGGCGCTTGGTGATGAGCTCTTCCGCGGTGAAGTGCGCGGTCGCGGCTTTGGTGGCTTCCTGGATGGCCGGCGCGATGACGCGGTCTTGGTAGTCCTGATTGAGCCGGTTGTAGATGTCCACCACTTTGTCGGTATCCACCGAATAGTTGAGCGTGACTTTGGTCTCCACGTTTTGGAGGTCTGCCGATGCGGCGGCGGCGTCGGTCGAGTAGGACTGGACCTGCACGTTCATCGGCACCACGGTGGTGATGAACGGCGCGACGGTGTACAGACCAGGCTGTTTCACCTCACCGGTCGTACCGCCGAAACGCAAGACGACGCCCCGAAAGCCCGCCGGTATCTCGCCGAAACTCGACGCGATCCCCGCGCACACCAAGAAGATGAAGATGCCCTCGGCGAACGACAGGTACGGCAACGGCGGTACCGGTTTGGCATCCTGCGCCGCGAACCACGCTCTGAGCGCGCGCGAGATGATGGCGAAGGCCAGCCCGATGCCGAGCACCCACAGTGCGAGTTGGATGATGAACATATAGCGCTCCTTATAGAGTCGGAGTGCGTTTGGTCAGCGCTTCTTGCGCGGCGGTTTCTTGGGAGAATCGCGGTATTGGCGACGCGCGCGCTGCTCGAACGGCAAGAGCCGGTCTGCGCGCGGGGGCTTGCTTTCCGTCGCGCTTTGCGCGATGGCGCCCTTGGGATCCCAGTCCTCGGTCTGGCGAAGATACTCGATGATCTTCTCGTCGAGCGGGGTCGAGGCGGAGACGGACCCTGGCGGCGCCTCGGCCGGTCGAATAGATTCGACCGCTCCATCGATCAACGAAAGGCGGGGGCGGCCGTCCACCTCGGACACCGAGAACTCGAACTGCGGGCGGCGTTTGCTCTGCAGCGCGCGCCGGATCGGCCCATGGCCTTCATCTTTTTGGGAGAGGTTCGCGAGCTTGCCGTTCTCCAGCCGCACGATGCAGCCGTAGCGGCCGCAGTGCAGCACGGTTCCCTTCACCTGCTGCATGCGAAGGGCCGCGTCATCTGGGTGCGGGCGTCGCGACCTGGATGAAGACTTCGTTCGGCTTGGTGAGCCCGAGCTGCTCGTGGATCAGCGGCACGAGGTGTTCTGGATCGCGTGACAGCACGATATCGAGCCGCAGCTTCGCCGATCTCGCTTCGAGCTGCCGGTTCTGCTCCTCGACCGACTCGATCTGCTTGTGCAGCTGGTAGTTCTGGTAGCCGACGCGCCACGCTTGCATGGAGAACGAGGCGGCGATGAGGAGCACCGCCATGAAGGCGATGGAGCGGCCGGCCGCCGACATGATGCGGAGCATCGAGCGCTGGCGCTGCTTTCGCGCGCCCCCGCTGAGCGGCGGGCTCGCGAGCCGTTGGATGCGATAGCCGAGGCTACCGCGCCGCACGGTCGTGCACCATCTCTTCGTGCGCGCCGATCTTGCGATACTTCTCGTAACGCCGGTCCACCAGCTCATCGACGTTCAGCTTGGTGAGTGCCGCGAGCGCACGCGAGTCCGCTTTGAGCACCGCGTCGATGACCTGAGCAGGTTCGCGATGCGCGCCGCCGAGCGGTTCGGGGATGACCTCGTCGACGATGCCGAACTCGAACAGGTCTTCTGAGGTCAGGCGCAGATGCGCCGCGGCCTCTTCGGCTTTGGTTGAATCGCGCCACAGGATGGCGGCGGCGGGTTCCGGCGACGCGACCGAATAGACCGCGTGCTGCAGCATCGCAACGTGATCGCCGACGCCGATGGCAAGCGCGCCGCCGCTGCCGCCCTCGCCGATGACGTTGACGATGATCGGCGTCTCCAGGCCCGCCATCAATTTGATGTTGGTCGCGATCGCCTCGGATTGGCCGCGCTCCTCGGCGCCGATGCCCGGATAGGCGCCCGGCGTGTCGATGAAACTGATCAGCGGCTTCTTGAACTTCTCCGCCAAGCGCATGATTCGCGCCGCTTTGCGGTAGCCCTCAGGATGCGACATGCCGAAGTTGCGGTACACGTTCTCCTTGGTGTCGCGCCCCTTCTGCTGCCCGAGCACGAACACGGACGTGCCGGCGAGGGACGCGTAGCCGGCGATCATCGCCGGGTCGTCGCGGAACGCGCGATCGCCGTGCAGTTCGACGAAGCCGTCGAGCTTGGCGATGTAGTCAAGCGCGAGCGGGCGGCGTGGATGGCGCGCGAGATGGACGCGCTGCCACGGCGTGAGGCTGCCGAATATCTCCGCCCGCAGCGCGACCGCTTTCTCCTCGAGCGCCCGGATCTCGGCGGTGAAATCGATGCGCTGGGTCTCGTTGAGCTTCTTGAGCTCGTCGATCTTCGCTTCGAGTTCGAGCAGCGGCTTTTCGAGTTCGACGATGACGTTCATGCGACCGCCGCTTTCATCTGACCGGCGGTGAGGAACTTCAGCACGCTCCCGAGCGCGCTCTTCATCTCCGTGCGGCGCACGACCATGTCGACCTGCCCGTGTTCGAGCAGGAACTCAGCGGTCTGGAAGCCTTCGGGCAGCTTCTGCTTGATCGTCTGATCGATGACGCGGCGCCCCGCGAAGCCGATCGCCGCGCCCGTCTCGGCGATGATGATGTCGGCCTGGAAGCCGAACGACGCCGATACGCCGCCGGTGGTGGGATCGGTGAGGATGGTGATGAGCGGCAGACCGAGGCCGTCGAAACGCTCGACAGCCGCGCTCGTCTTGGCGAGCTGCATGAGGCCGATCATGCCTTCTTCCATGCGCGCGCCGCCGGACGCGGTGACGATGACGCACGGCACCTTGCGCCGCGCGCACTCTTCGATGAGCAGCGTGATCTTCTCGCCGACGACGCCGCCCATCGTGCCGCCGCGGAAGGCGAAATCCATGACGCCGAGACCGATCGGGATCTTCTCGACCGCGCAGAAGCCCACGATCACCGCTTCGAGCAAGCCTGACTTCGCGCGGTCGGCTTCGGTCTTCTGCCGGTAGGGCATGCGGTCGCTCCACTGGAGCGGATCGCCGGTGACGAGGTTCTCGGCGATCTCGTGGAAATCGCCGTCGGCGAGCAGGGCGATGCGGTCGAGCGCGCCCAAACGGAAATGATGGCCGCACTTCGGACAGACGCGCAGCCGCTCGTCGAGGTCTTTGATGTAGAGCCGCTCGCCGCATGACGGGCAGATCTCCCACAGCTTGTCGGCTGCGGGTTGCGGCCGGGCGCCGCGACGGCGCAGCCAGTTGGGCGTGGGCGTCACGCGCGGCCGCCGAAATACATCTTCGATAATTGCTTCAGGTAGTTGACGATCTCCCCAGAATTGAGTTTGCTCGTCCCCTGAGCGCGGTCCGTGAAAACATATGGTATTTCCTTGACCGTCTTATACTTCCCTTTGAGGATGACTTCGAGCCCGATCTTGAAACCGATGGGATCGAGTTTCACGCCGTCGATGACCGAGCGTTTCAAAAAGAAAAATCCGGATGTGATGTCTCTCACCGAGGTGAGCGGACGCGCGAGCGCGATCGCCACACGCGATGTGATCTTGCGCCGCCACGGCCAATTGGTGATGCCGCCGCCCGGGATGTATCTGCTGCCGATGGCGAGTCTCGCATTGGCCGCTCGCGACGGCGTTGATGAGCTGTGCGGCCACCGCCGGATCGTGGCTGAAATCAGCGTCCATGACGCCGATGATCGGCGCGGTGCAGGTCGCCCAGCCGTCGATGACCGCCGACGAGAGCCCGAGCTTGCCGGCGCGGTGCACGCAGCGCACCGGATATCTCGACGCGAGCGAGTCGACCAACGCCCCAGTGCCGTCGGGCGAATTGTCGTCGACGATGACGATCTCGCCGTTGATGCCGTTGGCCGTGAACGCGTCGGTCATCGCGGCGATGAGCTTCTCGACGCCGAGCGCTTCATTATATGTCGGGCTGACGACCGAAACGTCGAACCGTCGTGCGTCTTCCGTCAACAGTCGTGCTCCCTGCTCTCGGCGCTCACTTTGAGGATAGACTTCGCGTGCGGGCCCGCTTTTGCTTCTGCGTGGGCGGCCCGTCACCACCAGCCGCGGCGCGCGGCGATCGCCGCCAGCATCGCGAGCGCGGCGGTCTCGGTGCGCAGTATCGTCGGACCGAGCGACACGAGCGGACATCCGACCGCCTCCGCCGCCTCGATGTCAGACGGCCCCAAGCCGCCCTCGGGTCCGATGGCGACGGCGAGTTCGGCGATGTCATCGGGGATGCGCGCTAGCGCAGGCGCCAGTGTGCCGGGGGGCGCCTCTTCGTAAGCGACCACCGGCGGCGTCGCGCCGCGCCAGTTCGCCAGCCCATCGCGCCACGCCATCGGCTCTTCGACGATCGGCTCGTAGCGGCGCCGCGCTTGCTGCGCCGCCGCGCGCGCGATGCGCCGCCAGCGCTCGACTTTGTGCTCGCTCGGTTCGACGGCGCAGCGCTCGCTGCGCATCGGGATGATGCGGCGCGCGCCGAGCTCGACGACTTTCTCGACCACGTAGTCGAATTTCGCGCCCTTGATGAGCGCCTGCATCACGGTCACGGCGACCGGCAGTTCGCCGCCGCTCTCATTTCGGCGCTGTCCGACCTGCGCCTGGACGCCGCTCGAAGATGAACCGGTCAGGGTCGCATCCCACGCCGAACCGTCGCGCACGACGACGATGCGGTCACCGGTCCGCAGCCGCAAGACGAGGCGCGCGTGACGCGCATCGTCGGCGGTCAGCGCGACCTCGCGACCCGGCGCGCACTCGTGCGCGACGAAGAAACGTGACTCGCTCATCGGCTGTGCACGTAGGCGAACCACTCGCCGGAGCGGTGCTCTTGCACGAACATCAGGCCGGCCCGCTCATAATGGAAGAGCGATGCGAGGCGGCCGGCGGCGACGATGCCGGTCGATACGATGCTGCCCCCGGGTTTGAGCGCCCCGGCGAAACGAGCTGCGAGCGTCGCGAGCACGGGTGCGCTGATGTTCGCGACGATGAGATCGGCGCGCGGAAAACGTTTCGGGAGCGTCGCACACCGCGCGAGCGCGCCCGGTTTCACCCCGTTGCGAACGAAGTTGTCGCGCGCCGCTGCGACCGCGAGCGGATCGCTATCGAACGCGTACGCTCGCGCACCGCGCATCGCCGCGGCGATGCCCAGGATGCCCGAGCCGCAGCCCGCGTCGATGACCGCGTCCCCCGGCTTGATGCGCGGCAGCATGAGGCGCATCGCAAGCCGCGTCGTCGCGTGCGTGCCGGTGCCGAACGCCTGACCTGGGTCCAGCACGAGCGCTCGCGCGTCGCCGGGCGGCGCGAAATCAGCCTGCCATGACGGCACGACATAGAGACCGTCGGCGATCTTCGACGGATGATAGAACCGTTTCCAGATCTGCGACCAGTCCTCGTCGCGGAGCGTGGCCTCGCGCAGCGCGACGCCGCGCAAGACGCCGGCGCGCTGCAGCCGTCGCAACCGGGCTCGCAGTTCGCGCGAGATCGGGTCGGCGACGGCTGCGGGCACGTAGGCACCTGCGACCACGGTGCGCGAGCGTTCGCGCTGCTCGAGCGTGGGGCGTGCGCCGGTCGCGCTGTCGAGCAGCGCCAGCGCGGGTTCGGCGTCCGCCGGCGCGACCTCGAGCGTGAGACGCCGCCAGCGAGCCTGCGCCATTACTCGTTGCCGAGCGCTCTCTTGACCTTTTTGAACAGACCGGGCTCGGGCACTTCTTCGCCGCCCGCGCGCGCATACGCCTCGAGCAGCTCGCGCTGCTTGCGCGTGAGGCGCTCAGGCACCACGACATTTATGTCGACGAGCAGATCGCCGCGGCTGTTCGAGCGCATGCGCGGCAAGCCGCGCCCGGGAATCCGAAAACGCGTGCCGCTTTGCGTGCCCTCAGGCAGATCGAGCTCCGCGTGGCCGTCGAGCCCTTCGATCTCCAATTTCGCGCCGAGCGCCGCCTGCGTGAACGAGACGTCGGTCTCGCAATGCAGGTTGGCTCCATCGCGCTCGAACGTCTCATGCGGCTCCATCGCGACGAACACGTACAGGTCGCCGTCAGGCGCGCCTCGCTCACCCGCTTCGCCCAGCCCGGCGAAACGCAGGCGCGTGCCCTCTTCGACTCCGGCCGGCACTTTCACGGTGATCTTGCGCCGCGTCTCCTTGCGGCCGCGCCCCTGACAGCTCTTGCACGGGTGCGTGATGATGCTGCCCCTGCCGCCGCAGCGCAGACATACGGTGCTCGTGACCATCTGGCCGAGTATCGTGTTGCGGACAGCACGCACCTGGCCGCTGCCGCGGCATTGCGGGCACGTCGACGCGGCGGACTTGTCGGCCGACCCCGTCCCTGCGCACACGTCGCAGCGAGCGAGATGGTCGAACGATATCTCGCGCTCGACGCCGCGCAGCACTTCCTTGAGGGTGACGCTGAGGTCGTAGCGCAGGTCCGCGCCGCGCTGCGGCTGCGTCCGGCCGCGCGGACCGCCGCCGAAGAACGCTTCGAAGAGATCGCCGAACGGCGACGCGTCGCCCGCGCCGGGGGCGCCGGAGAAACCGGAGAAATCGGAGAAATCGGCGTGGCCGAAACGGTCGTACTGCGCGCGGCGCTGGCTGTCGGAGAGCACGCTGTAGGCCTCGTTGATCTCCTTGAATCGAGTCTCGGCGCCGACCTTATCGCTCGCGTCGCTGTGCACATCGGGATGATGCTTGAGGGCCAGGTCTCGATAGGCGCGCTTGATCTCGGCTTCCGAAGCGCCGCGCGAGATCCCCAGCACCTCGTAGTAGTCGCGTTTGACGGGCATCGGTTACTGGGACTCTTCGCCTTGGAAGACTTCGTTCAAGCTTTCAGCCATGCAGTTGACGAGCGCGATGAGCCGAGCGTAATGCATGCGCCGCGGACCGAGCACGCCGACCGCGCCGGCGTTGTGGTCTGCGACCTTATACGGGACGGTGACGACGCTGCACTCGTTCATGTCGGCGTTGCCGAGCTCGCGGCCGATACTCACCGTCGCGCCCTCGTGCTGCAGCGATTCTTGCAGCCAGCGGTAGAGCGTGCGCTGCTCCTCGAGCAGTTCGAAGATGGCGCGCAGCTTTCGGAAGTCGCGGAACTCCTGTTGATCGAGCAGATTGTTCGCGCCGCCGGCGAAGAGGCGCCGTTCGGCGTCCGCATCCCCGTGCACGGCGAACAAGCCTGCGAGGGCGCGCAGCAGATCCGCGGGCAGCGGCGTCTCGCGCGCGAGCTCGCCGAGGGCTGCGAGCGTGATGTCGCTGAGCCGCCGGCCGGCGAGATGCGCGTTGAGATTGTTGCAGGCGCGGGTCAGCTGATCGGGGTCGACGTCTTCCGGGACTTCAACCGTGACCTGCGCCGCCAAGCCGAGATTGGTCACCAGCACGACATGCACGCTGCGCGCGTTGACCCAGATGAGCTGCAGATGGCGATACGCCTGGCTGTCGAGCCGCGGCGCGATGGCGAACGCGATGCCGCGCGTCAGGTTCGAGAGGACGTGCGACGCGTGGTCGACGGCGCTATCGAGCTGCGTGCTGGCGCGGCGCACTTCCGAATGGATGAGGTCGCGCTCTTCTGGGCCGAGCATCTCCGGCAGCATGAGCCGGTCGACGTAGTAGCGGTAGCCGAGGTCGGAAGGCACGCGGCCCGCAGACGTGTGCGGCTGGTCGAGGTAGCCCTCTTCTTCGAGCGCGGCCATCTCGGCCCGCACGGTGGCCGGGCTGACGCCGAGATTGTATTTCTGGGTGAGCGTCGCCGATCCGACCGGCTCGCCGGTCGCGATATACTCGTACACGACGGTGCCGAGGATCGAGGTCTTGCGCCGATCGAGGGTGGGGCCGGTTCCGTCGGGCTCGGAGACCTTGTCTTGTTCTTTTTTTGCCATTAGCAGTCAGCACAGGAGAGTGCTAATAGGGATGATACGCCGCAGGGTCGCCCTGTCCCTCCGCTCGTCCGAGCCACGCTCGGCCAAGACTCACCTGCTTTTCACGCGGTTCCCCAGGTTTGCCAAGCCCGGACCGCAAGAATGTGATACATGAAACGTCCGATCGCGCTCGCGCTCTTCGCGTGCCTCGTTTGCGGCTGGACCGCACCTGTTGCCGCGACCGGCACGGCGCGCGACGATTCGGGCACCCTCGTGTCGGGCGGCGTGACGCGGACATATCTCATCCACGTGCCGGCGTCATACGACGGCCGGCAAGCGGTGCCGCTCGTGTTGGTCTTCCATGGCGGCGGCGGACAGCCGCTGGGCATGGTGCGGATCTCCGGGATGAACGACGTCGCAGACCGCCATGGCTTCATAGCGGTGTATCCCGCCGGCCTCAACAGACAATGGAAAGATGGCCGCACCGCCGCGTTGAGCCCGCCGAGCGACGTGGCGTTCATCGATGCGCTCATCCACAAGCTCGAGTCCGACTATCGGATCGACGGCAAGCGCGTCTACGCCACCGGCATCTCGAACGGCGCGTTCTTCTCGTTCCGCCTCGCGTGCGAGCTGGGAGGCGAGATCGCGGCGATCGCTCCGGTCTCAGGCTCGCTGCCCTCGGGCTTCCACGACGCCTGCAAGAACGACCCGGTCTCGGTGATGATGATCAACGGCACGGCCGACCGCCTCGTGCTTTACGACGGCGGCCGGGTCGGCGGGCCGTTCGTGGCGCAGGGCGATTCCATCCCCGTTTCGCAGGCGTTTTCGATCTGGGCGAAGTCGGAAGGCTGCGCCCAGATACCCCGCAGCGCCAAAGTGCCGGATGTCGATCCAAACGACGGCACGACGACCGCGATCCAGACGTTCGATGATTGCCGGAACGGAACGTCCGTGCAGCTCTACACCGTCACCGGCGGCGGACATACGTGGCCGGGCGGGCCGCAGTACCTACCGCCGGCGATCGTCGGCGTGGTGAGCCATGATTTCGACGCGAGCGAGACGATGTGGCAGTTCTTCGCCGCTCACCCTCATCCATAGATATTGTAGGGGCCGAGCTAAAGGTCGGCCCCTACATCAGCGGGGAAGTCGTTGGCGAGGAAATCGGTGACCTCGGATAGCGAGTGCACGCGCTTCGCCGGCGGCAACGACGCGAGAATGCGCCGCCCGTACGCCATCGTCTCCAGACGCCCGTCCAGCACGCACATGAGCCCCTTGTCCGAGCGGCTGCGGATAAGGCGGCCGAGACCTTGCTTGAGCCGGGTGATGGCGGCCGGCACCATGAGCGAGTCGAATGCTCCGACGCCCTGCGCTTCCAACATCTGCGAGCGTGCCGCGATGATCGGATCGTCCGGCGGCGGAAACGGGATGCGGTCGATGATGACGCACGACAGCGTCTTGCCGATCACGTCGACGCCCTCCCAGAACGAGGCCGTCGCGAAGAGCACGGGGTGCTGTTCCGAACGGAACCAATCGAGGATCTGCGTCTTGGGCGACTCGCCCTGGATGCGATACGGGAACGGCAGTCGCGGCGCGAGCGTCGCCGCCACCTCGCGCATCACCGCATACGATGTGAACAAGACGAACGCGCGGCCGTGGGTGGCGTGCAACACACCCTCGATGATCGGAATGACCGACTGCGCGAAGCGCGGGTCTTTCGGATTCGGCCGCTCAGGCGGCAGATAGAGCATGGCTTGGCGCTCGAAGTCGAAGGGCGACTCGAGCACGATCTCGTCGACCGGCGTGTGCTCGAGACCGACCTGGCGGCGCGCGTAGTCGAACGTGCCGCCGGTCGCGATGGTCGCCGAGGTCATGACGATCGAGCGCGTGCGGTCGAAGAGCCGTTCGCGCAATGTCGGCGCGACGGTCACGGGCGCGCACACGGCCGCGTAGGAATCGCGGCGCTCGTTCTCGCGTTCGACCCAGCAGATCCAGCCGTCGAGGTCGAGCCGCAGGCGCTCGATCGTCTGCGCGGCGCTCGCGATGCTGCTGGTGAGCAGGTCGCGCCGGCGCTCCAGCGCAGCGTCGCCGAGATTCGGGAAGCGCGCGCCTCGCGACCAGTTCTCCGCGATCCAGTTCTCGGCGCGATACAACGCGCGCTGCAGCGGATCCAGCAGTTCGATCGCGCGCTCGTTCTTCTCAAGCGGGTGTCTGCCGGCTGGGCCGTCGGCGAGCGCCGCACCGAACTCGTCTGCGGCGCCGCTGAGCTCGACGCGCAGCGCCTCCTTGAAGATGTAGGCGCGATCGATCTTCTGGAGCAACCGGCCGATGACCGCGCGCGACAGCGACGACGAAAACGCCGCGGTCGCCCATTCCTCGATCTGGTGCGCTTCGTCGAGCACCGCGTAGTCGTACGGCGGGATGAGCCCGCCGCCGCTCGCCAGGTCGATGAAGAACAGCGCGTGGTTGACGACGACGATATCGGCGTGCCGCGCTGATTCGCGCGCGTGCATGTGGTGGCAGCGCTCAGGACCGAAGAACTCGCACGCCTCCATGATGCAGTCGTCGGCGTCCGTGTCCACCTCGCGCCACAGCGCTTCGGACGGCACGAAGTCGAGATCTGCGCGATCGCCGGTGTCGGTGACGCCGGCCCAGCGGAACAATTTGCGCTCTTGGTCGCTCTGCGCGAGCACCATGCGCTTTCGCACCGCCTCGAGCTTGTCGCGGCACAGATAGTTGTGCCGCCCTTTGAGCTGCACGACGCGCGCCTCGCTGTCGAGCGCGTCGAGGATCATCGGTATGTCTTTGGTGAGCAGTTGGTCTTGCAGCGCGAGGGTCGCGGTGGATATGACGACGCGCTGGCCCGACAGCAGCGCCGGGACCAGGTAGCCCAGCGACTTGCCGGTGCCGGTGCCCGCTTCGGCCATCACGTGGACGTGCTCGAGCAGGCCGCGATTGACGAGTTTCGCCATGGCGATCTGCGCCGGCCGGGATTCGTACCCGGGCAGCGTCTTGGACACCAGGCCGCTCGGCCCGAGGACATCTTCGATCGTCAGCATGGCGGCCTAGATGTTATGCGAACGGGTGTTCGGTTATTCCTCCCACTCGCGGCGCTGCTTGCGTCTGCGCTCCGCTTTGCGTCGCCGCTCGGCGAGCGTCTCGCTCACCCGCGCTTGCGAGTTCACCGGCAGCGTCGGACGAGCGGCGCGGCGTCGCTGCGCTTCGATCTTGTCGACGATGCGAGCGATGTGCTTCGCTCCGGTCTTCTTCTTCTTACGCTTCGTGGTGCGCGCCATTTCATGCGGCGTTACCCTTCAAAGGCGCGCGCGCCTGCCCATCAGAATAGCCAGCGAGCATGAAGACCATGACGGCAAGCGCTCTTGCGCCGTCGCCTGGCGGAGCGCTCCCGAAGACGATGCGCGCGATCGTCAAGGAGAAGGCCGGCCGCGGCATGTCGCTGCGCGAAGTGCCGCTTCCCGAATACGGCCCTAACGACGTCCTCGTCCGCGTCCACAAGGCCGGCATCTGCGGCACCGACGGCCACATCTACGGCTGGGATCACTGGGCGCAGCGCCGCGTGCATCCGCCGCTCGATCGTCGGCACGAGTTCATGGGCAACGTCGCGGCGGTCGGCGGCGCGGTGCGCGGTCGCGCGTCGGCGATCGCGTCTCGGCCGAAGGCCACATCGTCGTGCGGCGTCTGCCTGCTCTGCCGCACCGGGCAAGGCGCACATCTGCGAGCACGTCAGATCATCGGCGTCGATAGCGACGGCGCGTTCGCCGACTACATCGCATGCCGGAGGTCGAACGTCTGGAAGCTCGACCCGGCGATTCCCGACGAGTTGGGCGCGGTCTTCGATCCGCTCGGCAACGCGGTGCACACCGTGATGGCCGCCGGCGTCAGCGCGAAGAGCGTCGTGATCACCGGCGTCGGATCGATCGGCCTGATGGCGATTCCCGGTCGCGCGCGCCGCGGGCGCGGCGCTGGTCTTCGCGGTCGACGTCAATCCCGCGAAGCTCGCGCTCGCCGAGCGCGTCGGCGCCGACGCGACGTTTTCGACGCGACGCGACCCGACCTCGTCGACGAGATCTCGCGCCGCACCGGCGGCGACGGCGTCGACGTGCTGCTCGAGATGTCGGGCAGCGGCTTCGGCGATCGACAGCGGGCTTGCAGATGGTGCGCAACGGCGGCGCGCGCCGCGCTGCTCGGCATTCCGCCCGACGACGTCAAGATCAACCTCGCCGAACGGATCATCTTCAAGGGCCTCACCGTGCTCGGCATCAACGGCCGCAAGATGTTCGAGACGTGGTATCAAACGCAGGCGCTCGTCAAGAGCGGCCGCGTCGACCTGCGCCGATCATCACGCACGAGCTGCCGTTCGAGCAGTTCGACCGCGCGCTTCGAGCTTGATGCGCAGCGGCAAAGCCGCGAAGATCGTTCTTCGACTCGGAGGGCGCGTAGAAGATGAACCGGGCTTTCGAAGCCGGCTGCAAGAGAGAACTCGACGCGCTGCAAGCCCGCCGGGACGTACAAGAGGCTGCGCCACCTGACGACGCCGATGGCGGCCGAAATGCACATGGAAGAAGCCGGCGACGTCATCGTGCTCTCCAGCAACAACTATCTCGGTTTGGCCGACGAACCCGAGGTCGTCGCAGCCGGCATCGAGGGGCTGAAGAAGTACGGCGCGGGCACGGCGTCGGTGCGCTTCATCTGCGGAACGTTCGACATCCATCGCGACGCTCGAGGAGAAGATCGCCGACGTTCCTCGGCACCGAGGCGGCGCTGACCTACGTCTCGTGCTGGACCGCGAACGAGGGCCTCTTCCCGACGTCGGCGACGGCGGGCAACACGCTGATCTCCGACGAGCTCAACCACGCCTCGATCATCGACGGCTGCCGTCTGGCGGCGCGCGCAAGCGCGTGCGCTACAAGCACGGCGACATGGCCGACCTCGAAGCGCAGCTCGCAAGGCCGAGGGCACGCGCGTTCATCGTCACCGACGGCGTCTTCTCGATGGAAGGTAGCCTCGCGAAGCTGCCCGAGATCGTCGCGCTCGCGAAAAGTACGGCGCCGTGACGATCGTCGACGACAGCCACGGAACCGGCGTCATGGGG
>CAWDVP010000007.1:0-32704 GCA_963805945.1 Vulcanimicrobiota bacterium
TTCGAGTCCTCGCTTGCCTAGGTAGTCCTCATATGTGCCCTTCTTATAAGGAAGCCGGCCGAGCTCCATCGGCTCGATGATGCCGTCGATGATCAACGTGGATCCGAGACCGGTGCCAAGACCCAAGAACAGCATCTTGCCGCCCTTATAGCTTCCGAGCGCCTGCATGGCCGCGTCGTTGAGGAGCTTCACGGGGCGCCCGAAGGCCTTCTCGAAGTCGAAGCCGACCCAGCCGGAGCCGAGATTGTTCGGTTCGGTCATGATCTTGCCGCCCGCCACCACGCCGGGATAGCCGATCGACAGGACGTCGTAGTCCCAGTCCTTGGCCAGCTTTTTCACTTCGGAGACCATGCGTCGCGGCGTCAAGGTGGGACCGGAGAGGAAACGGCGGCGCGTCGCTTGGCCCGTGGCAAGGATCTTGACGCTGGTCCCGCCGATGTCGACGGCGAGCACGCGCTTCAGCGCCACCTCATACCTGCTTTCTGCGATGTCGCGACGCGAGCACGTCGCCTTAGGGCGCGCGCCCTTCAGCCGCTCCGCGCGGGTCTCCTCCGCGGCCGGGCACGCGCGCCTGTTTCTCACCGTGCATGCTCCCGTTTCCCAACCATTTCCCAACGCCGGATGGGAGAATGAGGTCAAAGCGCGCTTCGCGCTCGCACGTCTGAAAGGCGATCTTCTCATGCAAGGTTACGTAACAGCTCCCGGTCCGGATGCAGCAGGCCCGCCTCCATTCATGATGCACGGCCCCGGTTTTCCGGGCCACGGCTTCCACTCGATGATGATGGCCCACATGGGCCACATGTTCCATATGAGTCGCGCGGAAGGCATCGCCCATGTGGTGATCGGCATCGTCTTGCTTGCGGCCGCATGGTTCATCTTCATCAAGATGCGTCAGTTCATCGCCTCGAGCACCGCCGACCAGCAGCGCTATGTCGCGCCGATCTACCTCACGGTGGTGCTCGTGCTGTTCCTCGGCGGATTGCTCAACGCGGGCAGCGCGAGGAGCTGGGCCGCCATCTTCTCCCCGAACCCGCCCATGATGATCCAAGAGGAGCGTCGCGTGACGCCGGGCGACGGCGGGATGTGGCGTCCTCCGATGGTGCAGCCCTCCGCCAAGCCCTGACCGCCGACGGTGGATTGAAGAGGGAGGCGCAGAGCGCGCCTCCCTCTTCGCTTCCCTCGAACGTGCTGTCACACGGCTTGCGAACGCCCGGTGAGCAGGTTCACGATGAAGAGCACGAGCGCGATGACCAGCAAGAGATGGATCAGCGCGCCGCCGAAGTGCAGCAAGAAGCCCAGCAACCAGAACACGAATAGTATTGTGATGATGGTCCACAGCAGATTCGCCACGAATTACCTCCTTCTCAAGGTCGTCCTCGACCTTGCCGAACGCGATTATACCCCCGCCGTCTCCGACTTCAAACCCCGGCCATCCGGTTTAGCACCGCGCCGGAATGGGAAGAACGATGCGGGTCCATGGAAAGGAGCACGTATGGCCAGCAAGAAGAGCGGCCGTCGCTACGGCGCGGCTGCGAGCAAAAGCGTAGAGCGAGCGATGCGCAAGAAGAACAAGGGTACGCTCATGTCGGGTCGGTCCGGTACGAAGGTGACGAGCCGCAAGCAGGCGATCGCGATCGGACTTTCGGAGGCCCGGAAGAAGGGCGCGAAGGTCCCGTCAAAGCGCGGCCGTTCGAGGTAGCCCGCGTGAGTCGAAGGTGAGAGGCTGAAGAAGAAGGCGCGCGCAAAGCCGGCCGCCGCGACGCCGGCGAGCGAAGAAGGGTCGCGCGAGGCGCGTCTGAAGCGAGAGCCGTTCAAACCGCTTCGCTGGCTCCGCCTGCTCGGCCCAGGCATCATCACCGGAGCATCCGATGATGATCCATCCGGCATCGCCACGTATGCCGTCGCCGGTGCATCGCTCGGCTATACGACGCTGTGGACAGCGTTGGTCACCTTTCCCATGATGGCCGTCAGCCAGCATCTGTGCGCGAAGATCGG
This sequence comes from Vulcanimicrobiota bacterium, assembly GCA_963805945.1. Lineage (GTDB taxonomy): Bacteria > Vulcanimicrobiota > Vulcanimicrobiia > Eremiobacterales > Eremiobacteraceae > JAFAHD01. Next base: position 1,996 of record CAWDVP010000007.1, read on the forward strand.
ATTGGTGACGGGCCGTGGTCTCGCGGGCGTGCTGCGCGCGCACTACACCCGTTTCATCGTGGTGCCCCTGGTCTTGGGATTGGTCGTCGCCAATAGCATCAATGCGGGCGCGGATATCGGCGCGATCGCCGCCTCCATCAACCTGCTGCTGCCGATCAAGATCGTGCTGTTGATCGTGCCGATCGCCGCCGTGATCCTCGCGTTGCAGATATGGGGATCGTACAAGGTGATCTCCTCGGTCTTCAAATGGCTCGCGCTCGCGCTCCTCGCGTACGTCGGCGCGGCGTTCTTCGCCAAGCCCGATTGGTGGCAGGTCATGCGCGGCACTTTCGTGCCGCACGTCTCGCTGACTGCCGCCTATATGACCACGCTCGTCGCGATCCTCGGCACCACGATCTCGCCGTATATGTTCTTCTGGCAAGCGACCCAAGAAGTCGAAGAGGACATCGAAGAGGGCCGAAAATTCCTCTATCAGCGCACGGGCACCACCGATAAGGAGGTGCAGTACGCGGCATTCGACATCGACGTGGGCATGCTGTTCTCAAACCTCGTGATGTATTTCATCATCCTGGCGACGGCGGCGACCTTGCACGCATCGGGCCAGACCCATATCCAAACGGCGGCGGACGCAGCAAGAGCGCTTGTGCCCATCGCGGGCAGAGGGGCAGAGCTGTTGTTGGCGACCGGTATGATCGGCGCCGGCTTCCTCGCCGTCCCTATTCTGACGAGTTCGTCGGCGTATGCGCTGTCCGAGGCGTTCGGCTGGAAAGCAAGTTTGAGCGCTGCGCCCGGCAAGGCCCCGCAGTTCTATGGCATCATCGCGCTCTCCACGGTCTTCGGCATCATCATCAATTTCGTCGGGATCAGTCCGGTGCAAGCCTTGTACTGGACCGCGGTCATCAACGGATTCCTCGCGCCGATCCTGCTGACGTTCGTCGTGCTCGTCGGAAACGACAAGCGGATCATGGGCGAGCGGACGAGTGGGCTCGGCGTCAACATCGTCGCCTGGCTCACGGTGGCCGCGTTGAGCATCGCGGCAGCGCTGCTGGTCGTGTTCTGGGGCCGCTCCTAGACGGATTCGGTCTGTCCGTCCGGGGGTATAAGAACAGCATGAGCACGACCGTCAGCGGAAACGCGCCGCTCGTCGGAGCACCGCGTGCCGGCAAGCGCGCCTTGTTGCTCCTCAACCAAGACGCGCGTCAGGTCGACGAGCACGGTCTCGATGTGACGGCGCGCTTGCGCGACTCCGGGTTCACGGTCGTGCAGCCGGCGCTCAGCGACAGGGCATCGGTCGCGACGGCGATCCGCGAAAATGCTTCTACGACCGATCTCGTCATCGCCGGCGGCGGCGACGGCACGCTCAACGCAGTGCTTCAGGCACTCGTCGGGACCGGATTGCCGCTCGGCATCATCCCCTTGGGCACCGCGAACGATCTGGCGAAGACCCTAGGGCTGCCCTCGGATCCAAAGGCCGCGTGCGACGTGATCGCGCATGGGGAGTTGCGCCGCATCGATGCCGGCTGCGTGAACGGCACGTACTTCTTCAACGAGACCAGCATCGGCATGAGCCCGACGGTCTCCCGCGCGCTGTCCAAGGACGCGAAGGCCGCGCTGGGCGTGTTCGCCATCCTCGAAAAAGCCATTCGCATCATGGCACGCATGCGGCGCTTCACCGCACTGGTGCGATGTGACGGCGAAGAACACGTCCTGCGCACGGCGCAGCTCACCGTCGGCAATAGCAAGAACTTCGGCGGCTTCGTCGGCAGCGACGACGCCGAGATCGACGATCGCCGGCTGGACCTGTACAGCGTCGCGTTCAGGCATTGGTGGTCGTACTTCGAGGTGCTCGTATCGCTCATCCGCCGCCGCTACGATGACGCCGGCTCGGTGTTCACCTTGCACGGACGCATGTTCGAGGTCAGCACGCACAAGCCCAAGGCGATCGAGGCCGACGGCGAGATCGTCTCGATGACTCCCGCGCGCATCTGGATCGTGCCGCGCGCCGTTTCGGTCTTCGTGCCTCCCACAGAACGCCGGACCGCATGAGGTTCGGCAATCCTCGCCGAGCTCTGCGACCGCTGCAGTGGGTCGATCGCGTGACCTCTATTTCGCTCGACGAGTTGAAATCGGACGGAATTCGTGCGATCATCATCGACTTGGACAACACATTGGTGGGCTATGACCGCGTCGAGCCCGAGCCGGGGGTCGCCGAATGGGTGCGTCGCGCTCAGACGAGCGGTTTCGCGATCGCGATCGTGTCGAATAACGTGCGCGCCTGGGTCAGCAGCATCGCGACGCAGCTCGGAATCGTCACCTACGTGCATACCGCTCTCAAGCCGCTGCCGTTCGGCTTGTTCAAGGCCGTACGGCAGCTGCGCGTCGCCCGATCGGCGACGGTCGTGGTCGGCGACCAGCTCTTCGCCGACGTGCTGGCCGCCAAACTGCTCGGGATCCGCGCGATCCTGACAGACCCGATCGAGGCGCACGAGCACCGCGCCATGTGGCTGGTCCGGCTGCTCGAGCGCTTCATGCTGCTCGGCACACCCCGCCGCACCCCCACGCCCATCGACTAGCGACCACAGGTCGGGTGGCGGGGGTCGGCCAACGTCGTCCGGGCGATGAAGCCGAAACCGCTTATGGTCTGGCCCAATGCCAAACAGCGCATGCGCGACTTCGACCCCGGCGACACGTGGGGTTGCAAAGACAAGCGCGAGGCGCAGGACAAATTGGCGCAGGACGTCGAGGCGCTGCGCGAGCTGCAAAACGTGTTGAGCGCGCAGGCGGAACATGCCGTGCTCATCATCTTCCAGGGCATGGACACGGCGGGCAAGGACAGCGCCATCAAGCACGTCATCTCGGGGGTCAATCCCCAGGGCGTCCACGTCTACAGCTTCAAAGCGCCTTCAGAAGAAGAGAAGCGCCACGACTATCTGTGGCGCGCGCAAAAAGTGATGCCGGAACGCGGCCGGATCGGCATCTTCAATCGTTCGTATTACGAGGACGTCCTCATCACGCGCGTGCACCCGGACCTGCTCGGCCCGCGCCTCGCACGGCATGCGGACAAGGAGTTCTGGAAACGCCGCTTCCGCGACATCAACGACTACGAACGCTACCTTGCCGACAACGGCACGTCGATCATCAAATTCTTCCTCAATATCTCGAAGAAAGAGCAGCGCAAGCGGCTGCTCGAGCGGCTCGACAAGCCGGACAAGCAGTGGAAGTTCTCGATCGGCGATCTGCAGCAGCGGGGCTTCTGGGACGAGTATATGAAAGCGTACGAGGCCATGGTGCATGAGACCAGCACCGCGCACGCGCCCTGGTATGTCATCCCGGCAGACCATAAGTGGTTCGCACACCTGGCCGTCGCCGACATCCTCGTGAAGCGGCTGCGCGCGCTGAAGATGTCCTACCCGAAACTGCCGCCGAGCCTGCGCGACGCGCTGCGCGAGCAGAAGCGCAAGCTTCTCAAAGGATAACAAACTCGATGCGCCCCGTGCCAACGCGCGATACGGCGCGGACGATCATCGCCGCCGGCGCAACCGCTGCGGTGGTCATACTGCTGGCGATCCAAGGCTGGTCGCTGCCGCACGAGGGCAGTCCGAACGCCGCCGCGTCGAGCGACGGCGCGTGCGCCGTCCGCATCACGGAGTCGTCGGGCGCGTTGGCCGCGGCCGGGCTGCGTGTCGGGGACGACGTCGATCTGCGCGCGGCAGAGCCGCTGACGCGATTGTTCTTCATCGACGCTTCGCCGATCGCGGACGAGCCGCTCTCACTGCCCGTGGTGCGGCCTGCAGGTTTGGCGACGGTCCGTGCCGTCGGCGCGGACGCTGTGCCGGTGCGCGGCTGGGTCACCGGCTTCATCGTGAAGATCGTCATCTTCTTGCTGGGGCTGCTCGTGCTGTGGCGCGGCCGCGATCGCGCGTCGCTGTTCTTCGGCATCTCGAGCCTCGCGATCTGCGCCGCGATGTATCCCGCGCCCGCCTTCCTGCCGTCGCTCGGCGGCCGCGTCGCGCTCGTGGTCGCGGTCGCGCTGCTCGCCGAGGTCGCCGCGTTTTTCTTCTATCTCATGCTCGAGCAGTTCGCGCGCGGCAACGTCTCGGAACGGCTGCTCGCGGTGACCCGCATCGTGGTCGTCGCCGCCGTGGCGGTTTTGATCGCAGACGATTTCATCTTCCCCATCGGGCGCGTCGCGACCGGCTGCATCAGCGTTCCGCTGCACGCGGTCCATCTGCCCGCCTACATGGCCGTGCTTGTCGCGTCGCTCGTCGTGCTGGCGACAGCGTTCATCGGCTCGCGGGGCGAGCAGCGCCAACGTCTGCGCTGGATCTTCTGGTCCACCGCGGTCGGGTTCTCCGGCGTGTTCATCTATATCGCCGGCCAGTTCGCCGGCTGGCACATCCCGGTCTATCCGCTCACGAACATCACCGCGGTCGCCATCCCCATCGGCTACTCGTACGCGATCCTGCGCCACCGCGTCATCGACGTCAATTTCGTGCTCAATCGAGCGCTCGTGTTCGCGGCCTCGACGACCGTCGTGTTCGGCGTCTTCGCGCTGCTCGGCAGCTATATCGAAAAGGCGGCGGTGGGCGAGCGCACGAGCCTCATCTTGCAGGTGGCGGTCGCGCTCGGCGTGGCGTTCTCGTTCAAATGGCTCCAGGACCGCTTCGACACGATCGTCGACCGGCTGTTCTTCCGTCAACGCTATGCGGCTGAGGCCGCGATCCGCCAGACGATCGAAGAAGTGTCCTTCGTGCGCGACGGCGCGACGCTGCTCGCGCGCGTCGCCGCCGCGCCGGTCGAGCAGCTGCACGCGCGCGGCGCCGCCATCTATCTCGACGGCGACGGCTCGTACCGCCTCGCCGCCGCCGCGGGTGAGTGGTCGAGCGTCAAGACGGTCGACGCGGACGACCCGGCGTTCGTGCGCCTGCGCGCCACGCTGCATGAGGTGGAGCTCGACGACGTGCCGTCGGCGCTCGGGCGGGGCGTGGCGCTGCCGATGGGGCTGCAGGGCCAACTCTCAGGCGCCCTGGTATGCGCGCCGCGCGCGTCGGACGAGCGCTACGACCCGGACGAAGTGGAGATCTTGCGGTCGCTCGCGCATCAGCTCGCGCTCTCGCTGACCGCGCTCGACGCGCGCGAGTCGCTGCTGCTCATGCGGGCGCTGGCGGATGGCACGGTGACGCCGCCGGAGGCGCTCGAAAGAGCGCGTTCGTTAAGCACCAGGGAATGGAGGACGTGACCGCTATGGCCCTCGCGGTGAACGACTACACGGTGCTGAAGAGCGTGCGCGCGGTCTGCCCGCGTTGCTTTGCGGAGACACCCGACTTCGATCCGGAGTGGCCGGACGATATCGCGGACGGCCATCTGGTCCGTCGCGGCGATAGCGTGTATGTGCGCCGGATGTGCCGCCGCGGACACGGCGAGGTGTGGTCGCTCTACGAAGAGGACTACGCGCTGTGGGACTACCTGCAGCAGTGGCGCGTGCCGACGAAGGTCATCAATCCGGACACGCGCGAACTGTTCCCCGCGCCCACGGGCTACGAGCACGGCCTCGGGCCGGGCCATCTGCAGCACACCTGCATCTTCTTGCTCGACATCACGTCGCAGTGCAACTTGTCGTGCCCCGCCTGCTATGCCGGCTCGAGTCCCCAGCAGACGCAGTACGTGCCGCTCGACGGCATCAAGCATGCGGTGGAGACGGCGATCGCGCGCGAGGGCGGCCACCTCGACGTCGTCATGATCAGCGGCGGCGAGCCGACGGTGCATCCGCAGATCGTGGAGATCCTGCGCGCCATCGCGGCGCTGCCGGTGACGCGCGTGCTGCTCAACACGAACGGCATCCGCCTCGCCTCCGACGACGGGCTGCTCGCCTTCTTGGCGGAGCACCGCGACCGCATCGAGGTGTATCTGCAGTACGACGGCCAGCGCGAAGACACGCAGCGCTATCTGCGCGGCCAGGACCTGCGGCCGATCAAAGAACGCGTGCTCGAACGCCTCTCGGCGCACGAGGTGTTCGCGACGCTCGTCATGGTGGTGAGCGAGCAGAACGCCGATCTCATCGGCGCGGTTCTCCACACCGCGTTCGCCACGCCGTACGTGGGCGGCGTGATGTTCCAGCCGGTGTTCGCCTCGGGCCGCGCGCCCGGCATCGACGGCATGCGGCGGGTGACGACGACGGGCGTGCTGCGCCGCATCGAGACGCAGACCGCCGGCCGGGTGAAGGCCCGGGACCTCATCGCGCTGCCTTGCAGCCATCCCGATTGCTGCTCGATCGGCTATTTCCTCAAGGACAAGCACGGCGCTTTCCACGGGCTCGCGCGCGTGCTCGGCCACGACGTGCTGCGGGCCAATCTCGGCGTCATCGGCAACAGCATCACGTTCTCCGATACGCTGGCGAGCGTGCGCGACGCGCTCGCCGGCCTCATGTCCGAATCCATGACCTTGTCGCGGCCCGAACTGGTGGGGCATCTGGCGACGCTGTGCAGCAGCTGCGACTTCGGCGGTCTCACGCAGTTGATCGCCGCGGCGTTCCGCAAAGGCGCATCCCATGAGTTCGTCGGCGCCCGGGTGAAACGCGTGACCATCAAGCATTTCATGGATGCGGACACGCTCATCGCCGAGCGGCTCGAGCAGTGCTGCGTCCATGTGGGCAGCGCGGGCAACGACCCGGTGCGCATGCCGTTCTGCGCGGCGCGGCTCTTTCCAAAAGTGCGGGCGAAGGCGCTCGAAGGCTCGACGACTCGCGCGGCCGTAGCGCCGCACACCTGATGTAGGGGCCGATCTTTAGATCGGCCCGTGGAGCGGTCGAATTCATTCGACCGGAACGAGACGATGACCGACACCGAAAGCGTTCTCCCCACCCCGCGCCAACAACGCGGCGAAGAGATCGAAGGCCTGGCGTTCACGTTCTGCAAGGCCGCCGCCCTCGCGCTCATCTTCCAGAAGTACACGCTGCTCGCCACGGCGGGCATCGCGACAGTGCTTTACCTCTATGCGGCGTCGTTGGGCGTGCGCGAATGGCGCTGCTTCGTGAAGCCGCCCTGGGTCGTCATCATCATGGCGGGTCTCACCGCGTTCCAAGTCTACTGGCTCTTCCTGCGGACCTAAGCCATGGAAGCGGAGCCGACGAAGCCCTGCCGCACGTGCGGCACCCCGGTCGAGCCCAACGCCGCGTTCTGCCCGCAGTGCGGTGAGCACATGCCGGGGTATCCGGCGAGCGAAGTGCAGGCGCGCCACAAGCGCGATATGCGCAGCCTCTCTATCGCGCTTGCGGCGTTCCTCGGCTGCGGACTCATCGTGCTCACCGCGGTCGTGCTAGGCGCGCTCGCGGTGTGCAACGGCTTGACGCACAACCTGTAGGGCAGTGCGCGGTGGCGGCCGAACGAATCATATATAGCGGTCGAGCTTGCTCGACCGTGCCCGAGCGCAGCTCGGAGAAGCGTCGGAGCGCAGCATGATCGTGTCAGCGGTGTTCTACGGTCTTGGCTACCTCGCAGGTTTGGCGGCGTTCGCGCTCATGGCGCGCAAACGCGGGATCGCGACCTCCGGTATTTGGACGCTCATGAGCGCAGGCCTCATCGGCGGTCTCGCCGGCGCGAACATCACGCAGCTCCTCGTCACCGGTTCGCCGGGCAAGACCCTGCTCGGCGGCATCATCTTCGGCTACCTCGCGGTCATCATCGCGAAGCGCACGCTTGGCATCACCCGGCCCACCGGCGACCTGTTCGCGATGGCGCTCGCCGCCGGCGAAGCCGTCGGCCGCTGGGGCTGCTTCTTCGGTTTGTGCTGCTACGGCAAGCTCGCGGCGAACCTGCCATGGGCGGTCTACGAGCACGGCGCGTATCGCCACCCGACACAAGCCTATCTCGCACTGGCCGCGACAGGCGTCTTCTGCATCCTGTGGCAGCTGCAGAAGAAACCGCTGCCGGAAAACGCGCTGTTCTACGCCCAAGGGATGCTGTTCTGCGCCGCGCGCTTCGGCATCGAGTTCTTCCGCGAGGCGCCGGCGATTCTCGGCGGATTCACGCTGGCGCAGCTGGCGTGCACGGCCGGCTTCGTGTTCTTCGCATATAAGATGTACGGACTGCTCGCCGAGAAGGAGCGCGTGCCATCGCTGACACTTGCGCCAACTGCGGCCACGAGCTAGCCGCCGGGGCGCTCGTCTGCCCGAACTGCGGCGCCGCCATCCCGACCAAGCCTGGGGAAGAAGGCGCGGGGACGGTGGTCGCCGGCGCGGTGGGCGGTCTCGCGGTGGGCTGCTTCGTCGGCTTTCTCGTCGGGTTCTCTTTGGTGGCCATCGCCTACTCGCTCACCTCGCATCTCCTCATGGCGCACAGCAGGCAGCTCGTATCGATAGGCACCGATATCGTCGTGGTGCTGCTCGCCGTTTGGGCTCTCATGGCCGTCAGAACCAAGCCGCATCGGTATTTCTTGGCGGCCGCGATTATCACGACGACCGTGGTGGCGCTCGGCGCCTTTTCGGTCTGCGGGCCTCAGAACTAAGAATCGATCGCCGATGATCCTGCATGGCGACCTCGACGCGTTCTACGCGGCCGTCGCGCAACGCGATGACCCCGCCCTCCGCGGCAAGCCGCTCGTCGTCGCTGGGCGGAGCCGGCGCGCGGTCGTGCTCACCGCGTCATATGAAGCGCGGCCGTTCGGCATCCGCAGCGCGATGCCGCTGTACCGCGCGCTCCAGAGCTGCCCCGATCTCATCGTGGTGCCGCCCTCGTTCGACAGCTACCGCGAGGCGAGCCGAGCCGTCTTCGCGATCTTGCGGAGCAGCGCGGCCACGGTCGAAGGGCTTTCGATGGACGAAGCGTTCTGCGATCTCGGAGAGGTCGCGCTGCCCGCTGCGCTCGCGCTCGGGCGGAAGATCAAAGATGACGTGCGCGCCGCAACAGGCTTGACGATGTCGATCGGCATCGCGAGCGGCAAGATCGTGGCGAAGATCGCGAGCGACGACGGGAAACCCGATGGGCTGGTCGGGGTACCCCCTGGCACCGAGGCCGCGTACCTCGCGTCGAAACCGATCGGCCGGCTGTGGGGGATCGGCCCGAAGACCGAAGCGCGGCTGAACGCGCGGGGCATCGAGCGCATCGAGCAGATCGCCGCGCTCGATGACGGCGCCGTGCACGCGCTGTTCGGGCGCTGGGGCAAGGACGTGCGCGAGATGGCGCGCGGCGTCGATCACCGCAGGGTGAGCGAGGGCGATGGCGTGCGATCGATCTCGAGCGAAGAGACGTTCGAACACGACGTCGCCAGCATCGACGAGCTGCTTCGCATCGTCCGGGTCCAAGCCGACGAGATCGCCGAGCGTCTCAAGAGGAAACAGCTGTGCGCGTATACGGTCGGCGTCAAGGTGAAGCTCTCGGATTTCTCGCTCGTCGGGCGCCAGACGTCGCTCGCACAGCCCACCGACGACGCGCGGATCATCAACGCCGCCGCTGCCTTTTGCCTGCGCCGCGCGGATCCGCCCAAACCGGTGCGGCTAATCGGGGTGCGGGTCGCGTCGCTCGTGCAACGGGAAGCGCGCCAAATCGGGTTGTTCGGATCTTAGTCGGGCGCCTCGGCGCGCCAGCGGCGCACGAGATCAGCTGCCGCCTCGCGCCACTGCGGGAATTTGAACACGAACCCCGGCTCAAGCAGCCGGGTGGGTACGACTCGACGGCTCTTCAGGACGAGCTCTGACTCCGTGCTCAAGAAGAACGTGGCTATCTCGAGCATCCATTCGGTGGCCGGCAGCCCGATGCGAGCGCCCCACGCCTCGCGCAGCACGCGCATGAACTCCCGATTCGGCAAGGGGTTCGGAGAAGAGATGTTCACGACGCCATCGATGTCTTCTCTGCCGATGAGGAACGCGACAGCGCGCGCGAGGTCCACATCGTGCACCCAAGACATGAATTGCTTGCCCGACCCAACGCTACCGCCCAGCCCTCGTCGCACCAAGCCCAGCAGGATGTCGAACGTACCTGCGTGCTGTGGACCCATCACGATCGCGCAGCGGAGAGCGATCTTGCGCGTGTGCGGGGCGGCCGACGTGAAGAAAGCGTCTTCCCAGCTCTTGACGACGTCGATGCTGAAGCGCCAGGTCTTAGGGGCGTTCGCCTCATCCCCACCGATATCGCCGGTGGCCTCGTCCATCGCACGATCCAACGCATGACGGTAGATCGTTGCGGTGCTGGCGTTCATCCATACAGCCGGCGGTCTAGCGGCGGCGGAGATCGCCTGCCCGACGAGCCGAGTGGTGATCGTGCGCGACTCCATGATGATGCGCTTGTTCTCTGCAGTATAGCGGCAGTTCACGCTACGTCCCGCGAGGTTTATCACGACGTCGGCGCCGTCAACAGTTTCGGCCCACGGCCCAAGCGTACGGCCATCCCAGGCGATGCAGCGCCACGGCGTTTGCGATGGAGGTTTGCGCGAGACGACGGTGACATTGTTGCCGGCGGCATGAAAATGATTTGCTAGGATTTCACCGATCTGACCGCTGCCTCCGGGAATAACGACTCGGAGGGGTTTTGATGGGCGGTGAAATTGCATCGCTAGCTCGGATGACCGGCATGAGCCAAAGGACGGAGATACAAGAGTGTGAACAGCACGAAATTGACGACGCCATGGGTCGCGATCGGTGCCCAGATGTTACGAGCACGATAGTAGACCCATGCTTGGAATAGGCCAAACGTTGTCAGGGTCGGCAGAGCATACGGTTCGAAGTGCCAGAGCCCGAAGAGGATTGAGCTTGCCAGTGCGGCCGGCAGTGGCGCCATTCGCTGCGCGAGCCCCGCGAAGAGCAGGCCCCTGAATAGGGTCTCCTCCGCTATAGGCGACACTAACGAAGCTTGAAGTATGTCGAGCGCGTACGCGAGCGGACCATGATGTCCGGCGATGATGCGGGGCCACGGGCCTACGTGCGAGCCTACGAAATGGGTCCAGATCCATTGGACGATTCCAGCGGCGAACAATGCAAGGATGCCGACACCCGCTCCGAAGCCGATCTGCGACGCGGTGGGTTTGATAAAGCCTAACGAGCGCATGGAGCTCGCTGGCAAGAGCCCACGCAGGCAGTACACAGTCGCGACTGCTGCAAGCGAGCGAATTGATACCGCGACAGAAACCTTGACGGGACTCTCGACGGCCGCCAGAAGCATGGGATCGTGGCGCATCTTACTCAGGAGCGCGATAAGGCCTGGGAGACTGCGCGCCTCCGGATACATCCATGCGGCGATCGCCCAGTCGGCCAGCGCGTTCGACAAAAACAGGGCGACGATGCCGGCAATAAACACGATCGCAAGGCCCCAGCCGCGCCACGCGCCGGCTTGGAATGCCGCTTGCTCGAGGACTCGGTTGCCTGCCATGGGCGAAACCGCTGCGTCAGACACGTCCACCTACGAGTCGAGGGTCAACCAGTCGAGTCCTGCATTCCAAGGTCAGTATGCGCGGCACGCGAGCAAAGGCTGATCAAATGGTTCACGTTGGCTCCGCCACCGATCCGGGGTAATCGTGTCGACCGGCCATGTGGTCCAAATAGTAACGCAGCGCACGTCCGCGCGAGCGCTCCACACAGGTGGGTGTGAGCCCGCGTGCTTGTCCGCCCGCGCAGGCTGCCGATATACTAGGCAATGTGGGTTGCGCCTTAGGTTGGGGGACCGTGGGCGTGACCAGGGGGACGGAGATGCCAGTGTGTGATGCGTGCCAAGCCGATCTGGGAGATGTCTTCGTGATAGAAGACGGCAGCAAGCTGTGCGCTCGCTGCCTCGAGATGGGCCTCGATGACAAGAAGCCCGGCGAAGAACGCTCGCGCCTGACTCTCGTGCTCGACGAAGAGTAGCCTCTCGCCGACGCCGCCGAAATCAAAGGCCGACCGCAAGGTCGGCCTTTTTCGCTGTCTAAGGGGCCTGTATGCCGGCCGACAGGCTCCCGGTCATCAAGCAGCCGATGCTGCCCACGCTCACCGACACGCCGTTCGACGACGACGAATGGCTGTTCGAGCTCAAGTGGGATGGCATCCGCGCGATCTGCACCATCCGCGGCAAGGGCGAATGCGAGCTCGTCTCGCGCAACGGTCTCTCGCTCAACAAGAAATTCCCCGAGCTCGACGGCGTCGAAAAAGAATTCGCGCGAGCGCCGCTCATCGTCGACGGCGAGATCGTGAGCCTCGACACACGAGGGCGCTCGTCGTTCCAACGGCTGCAGCGACGCTTCAAACCGAAGCCCGGCGCCAAGCCGATTGAGACAGGCACGATCGTCTTCGCCGTCTTCGATCTGCTCTACGACGGCCGATCAGATCTGCGGCGCCGCCCGCTCGAAGAGCGGAAGGCCGCGCTCGAAAAAGCCATACGATCGGGCGTGAAGCGCGTCATCGTGTCCAAGCACGTGGTCGGCACGGGGAAGAAGCTCTTCGCCTTGGCGCGGGCGCAATCGCTCGAGGGCATCGTCGCCAAGCGGCGCGACTCCACGTATCAAGAGCGGCGCTCGCGCGATTGGCTCAAGATCAAGACGCACCTCGAGCAAGAATTCGTGGTCGGCGGCTGGACCGACCCGCAGGGCAGCCGCAAGGGGTTCGGCGCGCTGCTGGTCGGGGTATACGAACGCGGTAAGCTCGTGTTCTGCGGCGGCGTCGGCAGCGGCTTCGACGGCGAACTGCTGAAATCGATCTCCGCGAAGCTCAAACCCCTGGCGACGCGGACCTGCCCGTTCGATGCGCCGCCGCCCACCGCGATCGAGAAGACAAGCCATTGGGTGAAGCCGAAGCTGGTCGCCGAAGTGAAATTCGGCGAGTGGACCGCCGAGGGGCTGCTGCGCCAGCCGGTCTTCCTCGGTCTGCGCACCGACAAAGATCCCAAAGATATCGTCCATGAGAGGCCGGTCGAGCGATGAAGGGCTCATTGCGCGAGTACAAGCGCAAGCGCGATTTCAAACAGACGAGCGAACCCGCGGGCACGGTGAAGCGCAGCGGCACGCAGCGCTTCGTCGTGCAGAAGCATCGCGCGTCGCACCTCCACTACGATTTTCGGCTCGAGGCGGGCGGCGTGCTCAAGTCGTGGGCGGTGCCGAAAGGGCCGTCGCTCGACCCGGCGGACAAGCGGCTCGCGATGCAGGTCGAAGACCATCCGCTTGATTACTTCAGCTTCGAAGGGGTGATCCCGCACGGCAATTACGGCGCGGGCGACGTGATCGTATGGGACTACGGCACGTACACGCTCTTCGAGGGGACGAACCCGGCGGCCGAGATAGGCGCGGGCAAGATCAAGTTCATCCTCCACGGCAAGAAGCTCAAGGGCGAGTTCACGCTGGTGAAGATGCGCGGGCGAAATTCGAGCGACAACGCGTGGCTGCTCGTCAAAGACAAGGATCGTTATGTCGCCCCGACGTGGGATGCCGAAGATCACGCGCGCTCGGCGAAGACCGGCCGCACCCTCGATGAAGTGTCGGCCGATCCGCGCTCGAAGAAATGGATCAGTAATCGCAGCGCCGCCGCAAAGAAGCCGTCCGCGGCGCGCTCGAAGCCGGCCGCCGCCCCAGGCCTGCCGACGCTGACCAACCTCGATAAAGTGCTGTGGCCCAACGACGGCTACACCAAAGGCGAGCTGATCAAGTACTATCTGACGGTCGCGCCGTGGCTGCTGCCGTATCTGAAGGATCGCCCGCTGTCGTTGCAGCGTTTTCCCAACGGGATCACCGGCGAATCGTTCTTCGAAAAGCAGCTCCCCAAGGGCGCGCCTGACTGGGTGCGGACTCATGCGATCCCGACGGACACCGGCAAGCGCGCGAAGATCGACTATGTCGTGTGCGACGACGAGCGCACGCTGGCGTGGCTCGCGAACCTCGCGGCGATCACCATCCACGCGTGGCTGTCGCGGGTGGGCTCGCTCGGCTCGCCGGATTATAGCCTCTTCGACCTCGATCCGCAAGCTGGCTGCACCTTGGCCACGCTCGCCAAAGTCGCGCTGCTGTTGCGCGACGAGCTGGAGTCGCTCGGCATGACGCCGGCGGTGAAGACGTCCGGCGGCAAGGGCCTGCACGTCATGATGCGGCTCGCGCCAGGTTATGACTATTCAGAGGTGCGCCGTTTTTCAGAACTGATCGCGCGCCGCCTCGAGGCCGAGCACGGCGAGGACATCACGCTCGAGCGCATGGTGAAGAAGCGGCCGCGCGGCACCGTCTATCTCGATTGGGTGCAGGTCGGCGAAGGCAAGACCATCGTCATGCCGTTCATCGTGCGGCCGCGGCCGAAGGCGCCGGTGTCGTGGCCGTTGGCATGGTCCGACGTCGAGCGCATGGCCCGTTCGCGCGCACCGGATCTGTTGGGCGAAGCCGCGCGTTTCAACATCACCACCGCGCCGGCGCTGCTGAAGAAGAAGGGCGACGCCTGGAGCGCGCCCATGAAGAAGCAGCAACGGCTCGAGCCGGCGCTCAAGAAAGCGCAGAAGCTCTGGACGTGAGCAAGGCCTGGCGCGGAATTCCGCCAGCTCGCGGGCTAGGCGACCATCTCGCGGATCGTATAGCCGGACCAGCGCGTCGTGCGACGCGACGCTTGGCAGCGGCCCGCCTGCCCCGGATCTCCCGGTGCGCGTCGGGCGAAGCTCGCCCGGTCGGCGCGAGAGGAGGCTCGGACCTCGCCCGCGTGTATCTCATCGGGCTGGCGTGTGTCGACTGCGCCGAATAGCGCCGCGCCGAGACCGGTTATCCAGAGAAATGCGGATCGTTTCATGCGTGTCTCCTACGCGAATGACGTCTGCGCGGAGAAGGCGAACTTCGCGATCTTAGCCACCGGCACCGCGAGCGTGTTCGGCGTGTCTGCGCTTTCCGCGAGATACAGTTTGTCGCCGAACTCGCAGTCGGCGAGCGCGGTGAGCATCGAGGTATAGAAACGGAAGTTCTTCAGCGTCTTCGTCAGCTTGCCGTTCTCGATGAGATAGACGCCATCGCGCGTCAGCCCGGTGATCACGACCTCGCGCGGGTCGACCAGGCGCGTGTACCAGGTGCGCGAGACGAGAATGCCGCGTTCGACCGAACCGATCAGCTGTTCGCGCGTCTGGGTGCCGGGCAGGACGATCGCATTCGTAGGATAGCCGTCGTGACCGGTGTTCGGAATCTTGAATTTATTGGCGAGATAGGTCGAGCTCACATATCCCTTGGGAACTCCGCGCTCCACGAGCGTGAGCTTTTTCGTCGGCGCGCCGTCGGCGGCGAAGGGCTGCGCCGCGACCAATTGGTTGCTCCAATCGTCGAGGATGGTGACGTTCGGCGAGAAGACCCGCTTGCCGATGCGTCCCACCATCCATGAATCCTGGCCTTCGAGCACCGATCCTGCCTCCATGGCGGCGTAGAGGTTGTTCATGCAATCGACGAACGCCGGCGGCTCGAGGATCACGGTGTACGTGCCCGGTTTGAGGTCGGCCGGCGTCAGCGATACCGTGGCTTTGGCCGCCGCCAGGTCCGCGCGTTCGGCGGAATCGACCATCGCGTAGTCGCGGCTGAAGAACTCGGCGAAACCGCTGGTCGCGGGCGCCATGGCCTTGATCTCGACGCCGCTAAAGGTCGAGTCGAACGACGCCCGCACGCCGAGCGAGTTCGCGACCGCCGTGACGCCGTATTGCGTGGTGGTGAAGCCCGAGCAGTTCAGCTGGGACCGGCCCATGCGCGCGAAGATCGGCATTAGCTTCGAAACTCGGTCATCGGGCGTCGCGTCCAACGTCGAGTCGTAGACGCTCTCCACAGGCGCCGGCAGCGGCGCCTTGACGGGCAGCGAAACGAACTCTTTGTTGGCCGGCACGCGACTCGCGATATCGGCCGCTGCCAGCACCAGCGCGCGCAGAGATGCCGCGGACAGATCGTTGGTATCCGCTGTGCCGAGATGCTGGTTTTTCACGAACGTCAGCTCGACATCGGTCTGTCTGCCGTTGAGGTTCTGCACGACGTAGTTGCGCGCGAAACGCGCGTAGCTGCTGTCGTCTATCGTGACGACCACCTGCGCCTGGTCGGCCCCGCCCGCCAGCGCGAGCACCTGTTCGGCGAGGACGAGGGCATCCGCTTGACTACGCATTGTTGCGCACCCCCACGCTCACGCCACGGAATCGCGCGTGCGAGCAGGCATGCGTCGTCCTGCCACTCTGCTCGGGTTCGCCTTTGCCGCAGTTGGGCGTGCCCCATACCACGACTTCCTCGGCTCCCGCGACGCGGTCGAGCGAGCCCCAGAAGGTGGGCGTGATGCCGGTGTATGTCGGTTTCTTGTATAGCGTGCCACGCTTGCCGTTCTTCACTTGCCACGCGATCTGCGGGCCGAACTGGAAGTTGAGCCGATGATCGTCGATTGACCACGAGTTGACGCCTTCAACGACGATGCCGTCGTTGGTGTCGGCGATGATGGAGTCCAGCGTGCCCTCGCCTGGGGCGAGCGCGATGTTGGTCATGCGTACGATGGGGACGCTCGCCCAATCCTGCGCCCGCATCGACGCGGTCTGCGGCAACCCGGTCTGCGCGGCGGTATCGCGCGAGGAGATGAAAGCGCGCAGTATGCCGTTCTCGATGAGCGTGACCCGCTGAGGCTGCACTCCCTCGTCGTCATAACCGACCGTAGCCATCCCCTGAGGCAGCGTGTTGTCGGCATAGACGGTGAGTTTGTCGCTGCCATACCGCAGCGTGCCCACCTTGTCGGGCGTCGCCCAAGAAATGCCGGAGAAATTCGCTTCCCAGCCGAGACTGCGATCCAGTTCGAGCGGGTGGCCTATCGACTCGTGCATCTGCAGGTTGAGCAGGTTGCCGTGCACGATAAGGTCGGTCGTCATGGTGGGGAGGATGGGCGCGTCGACGAGCGCGACCGCCTCTTGTCCGTAGCGAGTGGCGTTGTTCAGCAAGTCGGCCCGCTCGACCACTTCGTAGCCGCCGCCCTGGTAGAGCCCGAAATCGCCAGGGCCGCCGCGCCGCTGCGGGTCCTGATCCTTGCCGATCGCGGTCGCCCCGGCTCCGGCGCCCGTCTGATAGATCCGCTGCTTGATGGCACTGCCGGTGGTGGAGTAGAACTCCTTATCGGTGATCCATATGATGAGGAAGGCGAAACCGGCGATGACGCTCTTCGATACGTGCAGATTCTTCTCAGCTGCGAGGAGATGGTCGGCGCGGCGGGAGAGCGAGACGGAATCGGGGTCGATCGTGATGGGCGTCGTCCACTCGTCGACGAATTTCTGGGTCGGCGTGACGGCCCGTATTCTGCCGGCAACGCGCGTGCTCGACTTCGCTATTGCCACTGACCGCCGCGCAGCTTCGTCGAAGCCGGCTTTGTCGAAACGATCGCTGCCGGCGAAGCCCCAACTGCCGTCGACGAGAGAGCGGACCGAATACCCGAGACTGGAGGTGCTGGAAACGCCGCGCACCACGCCGTTGCGCACGAACATGCGCTGGGCGCGGATGCTCCAAAACTGGACGTCGGCATATGCCGCGCCAGCCGCCGTCGCGGTATCAAGCGCTTCGGCCGCATCGGCCGCGTGAAGGTTGGCCATTGCTGTGTCTCGCAAACTACGCCGTGGAAGGCCTGAACGATGCGGTTCTTTCGCGAAGCGACCGCGCCAAGGCCTTTTCCTCTGACGAGGGCGCGACCGTGGCGGACGACCGGTTGATCATCGTCGGCGCGGGGCCGGG
This sequence comes from Vulcanimicrobiota bacterium, assembly GCA_963805945.1. GTDB lineage: Bacteria > Vulcanimicrobiota > Vulcanimicrobiia > Eremiobacterales > Eremiobacteraceae > JAFAHD01. The sequence continues at coordinate 19,636 of CAWDVP010000007.1, forward strand.
CGGCTTGACGCTCGGTCTCATGCTGTCGCGCGCCGGCATCCCCGTGACGGTGCTCGAGCAAGCGGCGAGTTTCGCGCGCGAGTTCCGCGGCGACGGGCTGCTGCCCAGCGGCATGCGCATCCTGAGAGCGCTGGGCCTGGGCGAGCGCTTGAAAGCGCTGGAGTACGCGACGCCGGGCCTTGCGCGCATCCGCATCGGCGCGGATGTCCTGGTCCAAGAGTCGCCGCCCCTGCGGCTTGCCGACGGCTCGCCGGCGGTCACGTGGATCCCGCAACGGCAATTGCTCGAGATGCTCGCGGCCGAGGCGTCGGCGTCGCCTCATTTCCAACTGCGCTTCGGCGCGGCGGCGCGCGAGCTCGTCATGGAGGGCGATCGGTGCGTGGGGGTGCGCGTTGCGCAGACGGAATGGCGCGCCCCTCTAGTGGTCGGCTTCGACGGCCGCTTCTCGGCCGTGCGGCGCAGCGCCGGCATCGAGCTCGCATCGGCGAAAGTCGATTTCGACATCGCCTGGTGCTCGGTGGCACGACCGGCGACGTCCGACGGGGCGTACGAAGTGACGGTGCGCGGCGACGAGGTCTGCTTCTGGTATCCGGTCGGCGCGATGATGCGCATCGGAGTGCTCCTGCGCAAAGGCCAATCCGGCGAGCTGCGCGAGGCCGGTTTCGAGACGTTCAAGCGGCGTGTGGTCGATGCGGTCGCCGAAGAGCTGCGCACGCCGCTCGACGCGGCGTTGATCGGCTGGGATGACGTGGTGCTTTTGCCGGCGGTGAGCGAGATGGCGCGGCACTGGTGGCGGCCGGGCGTGCTGCTGCTCGGCGACGCCGCGCACCCGATGTCGCCGGTCGGCGCGCAAGGCGTCAACGTCGCGCTCCAGGACGCGGTCGTGGCGGCGCGGCATCTCGTGCCCGCGCTGCGCGCGACGACGGCGGACATGGACAGGGCTTTGCGCGCGATCGAGGCGGAGCGGCGCCCTGCGGTGGAGCGGGTCGTACGCCAGCAGAACGCACTGCCGCGCATCATGCGCGCGCTTGGATCGGAGCGCGCGCTGCGGCTCGCCGCGGTCATCGTTCCGCCGTTGACGCGCAGCGGCTATCGGCCAGCGTTCGTCCGCAGGATGATCGACCGCTTCTTATGGGGCGACCCGCCGGTCGAAGTCGAAAGCGGTCAATAGCGATACGCAGCGAATGATTTTCCGCACCGCGCGCGAAACCTCACGAATCATCTTTATATACGAGCGCAAGGAACGCACAGCGGTCCGGCGAATGCGACCGTCCCGCAACGGCGACATAGCCAAGTGGTAAGGCAGGGGTCTGCAAAACCCCGATCGCCGGTTCGACTCCGGCTGTCGCCTCCAGATCCGCAAACGCGAACGTCAAGCGAAGCGGCGCCGTCCTTCTTGGCGGCGCCTATCGGCGTGCTCGGCACGCTGAAGAAGAGCACGCGCGACCAGCTCGAGCGGCTCGAGCTGCGCACGGTGCACGATCTGCTGCGCCACTACCCCTATCGCTACGACGACCTGCGTGCGCCCGCCAGCGTCGCGGATCTGCAGGCGCAGCGCAGCGCCGGCCATCTGCCCGAGGGCGAAGCCAACCTGCTCGGCGTCATCACGCAGGTGAAGCATATCCGGCTGCGCGGCCGTATCCGCGCCAAGACGACCGCACTAGTCGATGACGGCACCGGCACGATCACGGCGATCTGGTTCGGCCGGCCGTACCTCGGCACGCAGTTGCGCGCCGGCCAGCGTCTCTTCATGCGCGGCCGCGTCGATTTCACCCTCACCGGCGTCCAACTGCTCGTGTCGCGGCATCGCGTCATCGCCGAAGGCGAGGAGTACAGCGGCGAGCTCGTGCCGGTCTATCCATTGACGTCGGGCCTCGCGAACTATACTTTGCAGCGGCTCATCGGCAAGGCGCTGCCCAAGGCGCTCGCCGACGAAGCGCTCGCGCCGTCGCTTGATCCGCTGCCGGGTCGCGTGAGCGCGAAGCGCAAGCTCGTCGACGCGCGTTGGGCGCTGCGTGCCATCCACGCGCCGCGCTCGATGGAGGACGCCCAGAAAGCGCGCGCTCGGCTCATCTTCGAAGAGTTCTTCCTGCTCGCCACGGCGGCCGCGCTCCGGCGCGCCGCGCGACAGGGTGAGGCGGCGCCGGATCTTTCCGCGGCGACGCAGGCACCGGCCTTGCGCGAATTCCACGCCGCCATCGCCGGGCTGCTGCCGTTCACGCTCACCGGCGCGCAAGAGCGCGTGATCCGCGAGATCGTCAGCGACCTCGGCAAGCCGACGCCGATGAACCGGCTGCTGCAGGGCGACGTCGGTTCGGGCAAGACGGCGGTGGCGGCGGCGGCGGTGCTGCTGACCGTGCGCGCCGGGTACCAGGCGGCGTTCATGGCGCCGACCGAGATCCTCGCGGCCCAGCAGTTCAATGGGTTGACGAAACTGCTCGCGCCGGCCGGCGTGCGCATCGCGATGCTCGTCGGCGCGCTGCGGCGCGCGACGCGCGATGACATCCTCGATCAGATGCGCCGGGGGGAGCTCGACGTCGTCGTCGGCACGCATGCGCTGCTCACCGAGGACGTGGAGTTCTCCGCGTTAGGGCTGGTCGTCATCGACGAACAGCATCGCTTCGGCGTGATGCAGCGCGCCGCGCTGCGCGCTAAGGCGAAGCAGGCCGTCCCCCACACCCTCGTCATGACGGCGACGCCGATCCCGCGCACCCTCGCGCAGACGGTCTACGCAGACCTGGACATCTCTGTGATCGACGAACTGCCGCCCGGGCGCACGCCGCCGAAGACCTACGTGCGCACCGCGGACGGCAAGGGGAAGATCTTCGCGTTCATCCGCGAGCAGATCGCGGCGGGCAGGCAGGCCTACGTCGTATGCCCGGCGATCGACGATTCCGAACGCGCCATCCACTCCGCAGTGGAGGAGGCCGAGAAACTGCGCGCCACCGAATTGAAAGGGCTGCGCGTCGCGCTGCTGCACGGCAAGATGAGCGGGCCAGAAAAAGAGAAGATCATGCGCCTGTTCGCGGACGGCTTTCTGCAAGTGCTCATCACGACGACGGTGGTCGAGGTCGGCGTCGACGTGCCCAACGCGACGGTGATGCTGGTGCTCGACGCGCAGTCGTTCGGCTTGGCGCAGCTGCACCAGTTGCGCGGCCGCGTCGGCCGCGGTGCCGAGGCGTCGTACTGCATCCTCGTGGCGACGGGCGATGCGGAGGAATCGGCACGCCTGAAGATCCTCGAGAAGGTGAGCGACGGTTTCGTCATCTCGGAGGAAGACGCCAAGATACGCGGATCGGGGGACATCCTCGGCACGCGCCAGCACGGCATCGCCGATTTCCGGCTCGCGCACCTCATCCGCGACTACCCCATCTTCTTGGATGCCAAGAAGGACGCCGATGCGCTCATCGCCCGCGACCCTGGTCTGCAAGCGCCGGAGCATGCCGCTCTGGCGGCGTTCGTGGCCGCGCAGAGCGCGGAGGCGGTGCTGCGAGCCTCCTCTTGATGTAGGGTTCGACCTTTAGGTCGAACCTCGCGTCGTGGTGGGTCGATCTAAAGATCGACCCCTACATGGGCCGCGCGGGGGCCGCGACAGCGGAGTGTCCCGGGTCCCCGTCCAATTCGAGGCGCATGCGACTCGCCGGCGGTAACCGTGCCCGGGCCACCATCGTGGCGCCCAAGGGCCGCAAGACGCGCCCGACCGGCGCCAAGGTCAGGGAAGCGATGTTCGGTATCCTCGCAAAACGCGTGGAGGGCGCGCGCGTGCTCGACCTGTTCGCGGGTTCGGGCGCGCTCGGCCTCGAGGCGATGTCGCGCGGCGCGGCATCGGTGGTGTTCGTCGACGACGATGCGAACGCGGTGATGACCATACGGCGCAACGCGGTGCGCGTCGTGCCCGACGGCGAGCGTTGGCGCATCATGCCGATGCACGCGACGCGCGCGCTGCGCACGCTGCGCGGCACGTTCGACATCGTGCTGATCGATCCGCCGTACGAGCGAGGCGCCGCCGACGAGCTGCGCCTGATGATGCAGAAGGCGCTGCTGCATCCCGAGGGGATCGCGGTCATCGAACATTCGTCGTCGGCCGCGCCGGATCTGCCGGCGTCGATGGAAGTCGTCAAGCGGGCGAAGTACGGCGACACGGCGCTCACGTTCGCGGTCGCGCGGAACAGCAAAGGCGCGGCCGATGGCGAAACGCGCGCCGCGGCGGTGCGAGCACCTCGTGCGCGACGGCAGGCGTCGCGGGGATCGAGTCGATGACACGCCGCAAACCGGCACCACGCAAGAAGAAGAAGACGACGAGCGCGCCGGCGGCCGCGCCGCGCGACGGCTTCGTCATCGTCTATCCCGGCAGTTTCGATCCGGTGACCAACGGCCATCTCGACATCGTGCGCCGCGCCGCGGCGCAATTCCCCAGGCTCATCGTCGCGGTGGTGGCGAATCCCGCCAAGACGCCGATGTTCAGCCTCGACGAGCGCGTCGCCATGCTGCGCGAGGCGTGCCGCGATCTGCGCAACGTCGAGATCGATTCGTTCGAGGGTCTGCTCGTCGACTACACGCGTGCGGCGGGCAACGCGCTCATCATCAAAGGGCTGCGCATCGTCTCTGACTTCGAGCACGAGTTCTCGATGGCGCTGCTCAACCGCAAGCTCAAAGCCGGCGCCGACACGATCTTCATGCCCGCCAGCCTCGAGTTCGCCTACGTGTCCTCGTCGTCGGTGAAAGAGGTCTTCTCGCTCGGCGGCGACATCTCCGAATTCGTGCCGCCGACGGTGCTTCGTCGCATGCGCCGGCGCGCGACAACCTCCAAGGGGTGATCCACATGAGCGTCTACACGGTGATCGACAAACTCGAAGCCACCATCAAGGAAGGCGTGTGGCTGCCGTTCGGCGCGCGCATGGTGAGCCAGGATCGGCTGCTCGACCTCGTCGAGAAGCTGCGCTCCACGCTGCCGGATGAGGTGACGCGCGCGAAAGCGGTCACCAAACAGAAAGACCAGCTCATCGACGACGCCAAGTCGCAGGCCGCGAGCATGCTCGATCAGGCGACGACGTCCAAGACGCAGATGCTGTCGGAAGCCGAGATCACCCGCCAGGCGCAGGAACAGGCGGCGCGGGTGCTCGCCGACGCGGAGAAAGCAGGCGCGCGAGGTCCGTCGCGGCGCCGACGAGTACGCCGACGGCGTGCTCGCGTCGCTCGACACCGCGCTCGGCAACGCGCTGGCCGCCGTCCACAAAGGGCGCGAGCAGCTGGCCTCCGGCCTCTCCTCGAACGGCAGCCCGGGAGCGCGCGAACGCCGGCCATGAAGCGACGACGCCAGCTCATCGACTATGTGATCGGCGGTCTCGGCCTGTACGTGCTGATCGGCCTCGATCATCGGCGTCATGCTGTTCGCGATCCCGCTGCCCGTGCTCGTGTTCGGGCCGGGCGCGGCGGTGGACCTCAACAACTTGGTGATCGTCCCCGATCACACGCCGCCGTCAGGCAGGCTCTACCTCACCGACGTGACCGTCATGCCCGGCCGGCCGGCGACCTATATCGCGGGCAAGCTGCTGCCGGGCTTCGAGGTCGTGCCGCGCCAGCAGTACGCGGGCAATTCCGACGATTCGCAGTTCGACCGCCAGCTCGAAGACGCGATGAAGGACAGCCAGACGGTCGCGCAGATCGTGGCCGAGCGCGCCGCCGGCTTGCGTGTCATGACGAAGCAGGTCACGACCGTCGCGGGCATCAACCGCTCGCTGCCCGCGGCGCATTGCTTCAAGCTCGGGGACGTGGTGGATTCGATCGAGGGCCACGTGCCGACGACGGCGACCACCGTGCCGGACATCACCGCGAGCAAACCGGTCGGCACGCTCTTCCATCTCTCGGTCGAGCGCGCCGGCAAGCACATCGACGTCGCGTGCCGGACCGCTGCATACAAAGGCAAGCCTCGTTTCGGGATCATAATCTCGTCGATCGACAAGCCGGTGAACCTGCCGGTGCACGTGACCTATCACGTCGCAGCATATCAACGGCTCGTCAGCGGGCCTGATGTTCGCGCTGCAGATCTACCGCACGCTCATGGGCGAGGCGCTGGCGGGCGGCAAGAACATCGCGGGAACGGGCGTGCTGAGCCCGGACGGCACCGTGCTGCCCGTGGGCGGAGCGATCGAGAAACTGCAAGCGGCGATCCGCAAACATGCCGACGTGTTCCTGGTGCCGAAGACGGACTTCCCATCGATCGAGGGCACGCCCGGTATCACGATCGTGGCGGTGTCATCGTTCGCGGACGCGATCAAGAAACTGGCGGACCTATAGGAGGACGATCATGCACATGAGGCGGGTGCTGCTCCTGGCCGCGATCTTCGCGGCGTGCGCGCTCGGCGGCGCGTCGAATGCGCGCGCGGACATGCCGAGCGGTGCGACCGCGCAAGCGCAACGGCCGAACATCATCTTCATCCTCACCGACGACCTGAGCTGGAACCTCGTGCAATACATGCCGAACGTCCAGGCGATGCAAAAAGACGGCATGACCTTCACGCGCTATTTCGTCACCGATTCGCTGTGCTGCCCGTCGCGTTCGTCGATCTTCACCGGCAGGGTGCCACACAACACCGGCGTCTTCACGAACACGCCGCCCGACGGCGGCTACGAGGCGTTCAACGCGCACGGCAACGAGGCGCTCGCGTTCTCGGTGGCGCTCAAGGGCGGCGGCTACAAGACGCTCATGCTCGGCAAGTACCTAAATGGCTACGAGCCCCAGGTCAACGGCATCCCCCGGGGTGGAACGGCTGGGGCGTCGCCGGCAACGGGTATCCCGAATTCAACTACGTGCTCAACCAGAACGGCCGTATCGCGAAGTACGGCAGCACCCCGCAGGATTATCTGACCGATGTGGTCTCGGGTCTGGCGGATACGTTCATCCGCAGTTCCGCGCCGGGGCCGTACTTCGTCGAGATCGCGACGTTCGCGCCGCACGCGCCGTATATCCCGGCGCCCCGCAACGCCAACGACTTCCCAGGACTCGGCTATCCTCGAGACGCCGCCTTCGGCTTGCGACCCGGGCCGACCGCGCCGTTGTGGCTCAAGGACATCCCGCCGCTGCGGCCTATGGAGATCAAGAAGATAGAAGAGCACTACCGCATGCGAGCGCAGTCGGTGCAGGCGGTCGACCAGATGATCGGCCGGATCCGCGCGACGGTAGCGGCGCTCGGCGGCAACAATACGTACATCGTCTTCAGCTCCGACAACGGCTATCACATGGGCGAGTACTCGCTGCGGCCAGGCAAGATGACGCCGTTCGACACCGACATCCGCGTGCCGCTCATCGTCGTCGGGCCAGGGGTGCCTGCCGGCCAGAGCGTGGACGCGATCGTCGAGAACGTCGATCTCAACCCGACGTTCACCGAGCTCGGCCAGTCACCGGGAGCGACCGCGCCCGACGGACACAGTCTCGTCGCCCTGCTCCACGGCGGCGCCGCCACGGAGTGGCGACACGTCGCGCTCGTCGAACATCACCGTCCTGGTCCGCTGCCCAATATCAACGATCCCGACGCGCCGATCCCCCACTCGGCCAACCCGACGACGTATAACGCGCTGCGGCTCGCCGGTGCGATGTACGTCGAATACGCGGATGGCGAAGTCGGATACTACGACTTGGTGAAGGATCCGCTCGAGCTGACGAATGTCGCACCGAGCGTGCCGGCCGCGCAGCTGCAGCGATTGCACGCCATACTGCTCGCGAACACGCAGTGCAAAGGCGCGACACAGTGCTGGGCGGCGCAAAGCATGACCCGGTAAGGTGACTTATGTAGCGACCTACCTTTAGGTCGTTCGTGCAAGACGGAGAGGGCCGACCTAAAAGGTCGTCCCCTACAGCGCTCAACGACCGCGTCCCGCAGAGGGGCACGTTTGACAGAGCGGACCAGCTTTTCTATAATGTATCAAGTCGTTTGACGGCCCGTCCAATACCGGCGGGCTTTCGTGTGCGCAGGCATCCCCATGAAGATATCAGTAGAACGTCTCTTTGGCCACGACGTCGAGGTCATCGAGGTCGACCAGCCATTGCGGCTGCGAGACGAGCTCGCGGCCCGCTATCCCGACGGCGTCCGGCTCACCGCCTCCGTGCGCCACATCCAGCACGGCGTGTACATGGAAGGCCATGCGCAGGGGCGGGAAGTGGAGACGTGCACGCGCTGCCTCGAGCCGTTCGTGCGCGAGGTACGGGTCGCGATCGAAGAGGTCTTCAGCGAAGACGTGCCGGCGCAGGACGCGCAGTTCTCCGATCTGGCGCCGCTCGTGGACCGCACGATCGACGCGAACGAACTGGTCGAGCAGCTGCTCGAAGTGGACGAACCGATGGCGGCGGTGTGCAGCGACGACTGCCGAGGCATCTGCCCCACCTGCGGCGCGAACCGGAATCGGGAGCGCTGCGATTGCCGTGACGACAGCATCGACGAGCGGCTGGCCGGCCTGGCGAAATTCTTGCAAGAGCCTGGAGTGAACTAAAAGACATGGCGAATCCGAAACAAAAACGCAGTAAGTCGAACACGCGGACCCGGCGCGCGACCTGGAAAACGACGCCGCCGACCGTGTCGAACTGTCCGCAATGCCACCAGCCGCGCCGGCCGCATTACGCGTGCCCGAACTGCGGCTACTATAAAGAATCGGGTGGCGATCGCGCAGAAGGACGAAGCCGCGAAGGCCTAGATGAACTACGGCGTCACGATCACCGGCGTCGGCGCGTACGCGCCCTCCGGCATCCTCACCAACGAGGATCTGGAAAAGCTCGTCGATACCAGCGACGAGTGGATCGTGCAACGCACCGGCATGAAGCGCCGGCACATCGCCGGGCCGAACGAAGCGACCTCCGATCTCGCGCTGCCCGCCGCGGTCGCGGCGCTCGAGGCCGCGAAGAAGACGCCCAATGACGTCGAGTGCCTCATCGTGGCGACGGCCACGCCCGACTATCTCTTCCCCGCGACCTCGTGCATCGTCGCCGCGCGCTTGGGCATACCCGGCACCGCCGCGTTCGATCTGTCCATCGGCTGCTCGGGCTTCGTCTATTCGCTGACGACCGCGTCCGCGCTCATCCGCTCCGGCGTCTACAAGACCATCCTGGTGATCGGCGCGGAGACGCTCTCGAAGATCGTCGATTACACCGATCGCTCCACCTGCGTGCTGTTCGGCGACGGCGCCGGCGCGGCGGTGCTGGAACGATCGGAAGAAGATTGCTTCCTCGGCAGCGAGCTGGGCGCGGAAGGCTCCGACCCCAGCGTGCTCTATCTGCCCGCCGGCGGCAGCCGCATGCCGCTCTCGCGCAACGGCGAGATCACCGAGCAGCGCCTGGGCTTCATCAAGATGCAGGGTCAAGCGGTGTTCAAGTTCGCGGTGCAGCAGATGGCGAGCTCGACCCTCGCGGCGCTCGCCAAAGCCGGCTTGACGGCCGCGGACGTGGACTTCGTCGTGCCGCATCAGGCGAACAAGCGCATCGTGGACGCGACGATGAAGATGCTGCAGCTGCCGCTCGAGAAATGCATCACCAACGTCGACGAGTACGGCAACACCTCGGCCGCCTCGATCCCATTGGCGCTGGCGGAATCGATCCGCAGCGGCAAGCTCAAGAAGGGCAACGTCGTCGTGTTCGTCGCCTTCGGCGCCGGCCTGTCCTGGGGTGCGGTGGTGTGGCGCTGGATGGGCGCACCGGTGGGCGCGGTGCCGGCCAGCGCCGTGCGGCCGGAGTCGGCCGCTATCGTCGGTCGAATGAGTTCGACCGCTCCAGCCCTCTAACGGCGCGCGTGGCGACGCTCGGGATCATCTTTCCCGGTCAAGGCTCGCAAAGCGTCGGCATGGGCGTCGACGTGGCCGCCAAGTTCCCGCGCGCGCACGAATGCTTCGAGCGCGCCTCGAAGATCCTCGGTTACGATCTGCTCGAGCTGTGCCGCAGCGGCTCCGATGAGGCGCTGCGCGAGACGCGCGTCAGTCAGCCTGCCATCTTCACCACCAACGTCGCCATCTATCGCGCGGTCGAGTCGCTCGACGTCGCGCCGATCGTGTCGGCCGGGCATTCGTTCGGCGAATACTGCTCGCTCACGATCGCGGGCTCGCTCATCCTTCGAGGACGCGCTGCGGCTGGTCAACGAGCGCGGCCTCGCGATGGGCGCGGCCGCGGACGAGGCGCCGGGCAGCATGGCGGCGATCATCGGCTTCGACCAGGCGCGCATCGAAGCGCTATGCGCTGAGGCGAGACAGGAGAGCGGCGCACGCGTGGACCTCGCGAACCTCAATGCTCCCTTGCAGATCGTCGTCTCCGGCGACGCCGCGGGCGTGAATGCGCTGAGCGAGCTCGCCAAAGATGCGGGTGCCAAGCGCGTGGTCACGCTCAACGTGTCGGGCGCGTGGCACTCCGAGCTGATGCGCTCGGCCGTGCCGCGCTTCGCGAAGTTCATCGAGCAGGCGGCCATCGAGCTGCCCGGTTTCGAGGTCATCTCCAACGTCGAGGTGCAGCCCTACAGCTCGGTCGAGCAGATCCGGCGCTGCCTCATCGCCAGTCTGCGTCTCGCGCGTGCGCTGGCACGAGACCGCGGAGTCCGTGGCGGCTCGCAAACCCGATTTCATCGTCGAGTGCGGCGCGAACGCGGTGCTGGCGCCGATGATGCGCAGGCTGCCTGAGCGTCGTGGCAGAGCGCTGTCTCCACATCGCGGATGCCGAAGGCGTCGCTAAACTCGGCCGCGCGGCCGTCGCGGAGGTCTCGTGATGTCCGGACCGCTTGCAGGCAGGACCGCCCTCATCACAGGCGCGGGGACCGGCATCGGGCGCGCCATCGCGCACGCGTTCGGTGCTGCGGGCGCCTCGCTCATGCTGGCGGGCCGGCGGGCCGAACCGCTGGAGGCGGTACGGCAGGAGGTCGCGCAGGCCGGCGGAACCGCGCACGTACGCACGGCGGACGTCTCGGTGCAGACCGAGGCCGCGGACCTGGTGAAAGCGACCGCCGAATCGCTCGGCCGGCTCGATATCCTGGTCAACAACGCCGGGCGCACCTACGATCAGCTCATCCTGCGGATGAAGTGGGATGAGCTCGACGCCACCCTGGCCACGAACCTGCAATCGATGTTCTACACCTGCGCCGCCGCGGGGAAGCTCATGATAGGCCAGAAGGGCGGATGCATCATTAATATCACTTCTGTCGTAGCCCTGACGGGAAATGCCGGACAGAGCGCGTATGTCGCTTCCAAGGCCGGCGTCATCGGTTTGACCAAATCGCTGGCCCAGGAGTTCGGGTCGCGCAACGTCCGCGTCAATGCGGTCGCGCCTGGGTTTATCGAGACGGAGATGACGGCGTCGCTGCCGGATGCGACGAAGCAGGCGTATCTCGGCCGCGTGCCGCTACGGCGGTTCGGCGACGCGGACGAGGTCGCTCGAGTCGCGTTGTTCTTGGCGAGCGACGCAGCGGCGTACATGACGGGCCAGACGCTGGCCGTCGACGGCGGTCTGCACATGTAGCGGTCGAATTCTATTCGACCGAAGACTCAAGACGAGAGGATACGAGATCTAGATGGCAGTCTTTGAAAAAGTGAAGAAAACGATCGTCGAGCAGCTCGGCGTGGAGGAGAGCGAAGTGACGATGGACGCGTCGATCACCGACGACCTCGGCGCGGATTCGCTCGATCAGGTCGAGCTGGTCATGGCTCTCGAGACGGAGTTCAATCTCGATATACCGGACGAAGAAGCCGAGAAGATCAAGACCGTCGGCGACGCCGTCAAGTATATCGAATCGGTGACCGAAAAAGCGTGATCGTCGCGCGCGGCCCCGCCTGCTCTCCGCACCCGCGCTAGCAGTCCGATGTTCGATTCCCTCTCCGATCGCCTGTCGGCGATCTTTCGTCGATTACGCTCGCGCGGCAAGCTGACCGAACCCGATGTCGCCGAAGTGCTGCGCGAGATCCGCATCGCGCTGCTCGAGGCCGACGTCAATCTGCAGGTCGCCAAGGATTTCATCGCGTCGATCCGCGAGCGGGCGATCGGCGCCGAGGTGCTCGCGTCCCTCACGCCCGCGCAGGCCGTCATCGGGATCGTGCGCGACGGTCTGGTGGAGCTGCTCGGCGGCCAAGCCGTCGCCGTACGATTCGCGCCGACGGGCGTGACGCCGGTCGTGCTGGCCGGCCTGCAGGGCAGCGGCAAGACGACGCAGGCCGCGAAACTCGCGTTGCGCTGGAAAGACGAGGGGCGACGCCCCTTGCTGGTGGCGTGCGACGTGCATCGCCCAGCGGCGGTGGACCAGCTCGTCGCGCTCGGCGCGCAGATCGGGGTGCCGGTCTACAGCGAGCCGGGCTCGACCGATGCGCCGGGCATCGCGCGACGCGCGCTGGCCCAAGCGCAGCAGACCGGCAACGCGGTCGCGATCTTCGACACAGCGGGCCGCCTGCAGATCGACGAGCCGATGATGGAAGAGCTCGCGGCGGTGTCGGCCGCCGTCGAACCGCTCGAGACGCTGCTCGTCGTCGACGCCATGACCGGGCAGGAAGCGGTGAAAGTCGCAACCGCGTTCGATCAGCGGATCCGGCTCACGGGCACGATTCTCGACCAAGATGGACGGCGACGGCCGTGGCGGCGCGGCCCTTTCGATACGCGCGGTGACCGGAAGACCGGTGAAGTTCATCGGCGTGGGCGAGAAATCGAGCGCGCTCGAGCCGTTCCACCCGGACCGGCTCGTCTCGCGCATCCTCGGCATGGGCGATGTTCTCACTCTCATCGAGAAGAGTCAGCGCCTCTATGACGAAAAGCAGACGAAAGAACTCGCGACGAAGATCCGCACGTCGAGCTTCACCCTGCAAGACTTCCTGGAGCAATGCCGGCAGGTGAAGCGGATGGGCTCCGTCCAGGACCTGCTCAAGATGATCCCCGGCATGGGCAAAGCCGTCGCCGGCCGGGAAATCGACGAGTCGCAGTTGGCGCGCATCGAAGCCATCATCTGCTCGATGACGCCGCGTGAGCGCATTGATCCGCGCGTGCTCAACGCCAGCCGCCGCCGCCGGATCGCCGCCGGCAGCGGCACGCAAGTGCAAGACGTGAACCAGCTCATCAAGCAGT
>CAWDVP010000008.1:0-77723 GCA_963805945.1 Vulcanimicrobiota bacterium
TGATCGAGCTGGCGAGATTCTGCTGCAGGTTGAAGTCCAGCGTGAGGTCGCTGTTGGGACTGAAGAGATGCTTGGCCTCGAAGTTATAGCTGGTGAGGCCCGGCGTAGAGCGAACCCGCCGAAGGGGTTGTTGAAGCCGGTGGTCGCGGTCATGAAGTCGAAGCCGATACGAATTCGAACCCGAGACCTGCGTGAACATCGCGTGGACCGCGCCGCCGCTCTCGCTCGGCCCGACGGTGGCGCCGAACACGGGGCCGTTCGTGGCGATGTGCGCGATGCTCGCGCGCAGGCGTGCGTCGTCCCTTGCAAGCTCTGCTCGAAGAGCGTGAAGTTCGAGTCGCCTGAGGAATCGTTGACGTAGCCGAGGTTGAAACGCAGCGTCCCCGCGCGGTTGAGCAGCAGGCTCGCGTGGCCGCCGGTCGTCTCGGCGTGCACGTTTGCGCCGCCGTACTCGTATTGCACCATGACGACCTGCGGGTTGAACCGATCGTCGTATGGCAGCGGGATATTGATGAAGCGCATGAGGCCGGACGTGTAGTCGAGCGTGTAGTCGACGTTGCGCACGAGCGCATCTGGCTGAGCACCGCGCCGGTGCGCTTGTCGAGCACGACCAGTGTGACGACGTCCGAGCCGACGACGATATCGGAATGCAGGATCTGACCCGCGATCGAGAGCCCGGTCGGGTTGAACTGCTGGCGCGCGTACGGCGAAATCGTTGTTCGCGGTGAATCCCATGATGCGGGTCCGGCTCGTGCGTTCGAGCTTGGCGCCGTCGACGAGCAGATGGTAGCCGCCGTCGCTGTCGGGCGAGCCATGGTCGGGCCGGAACTCGCCCCATACGAAGCTGCTCTGGTCGCGGTCGAGGCGCGCGTAGAGATGATCGCGCGAGAGCGCGTCGTCGTACTGGTAGCTCGCGTCGCCGTAGGTCTGGAACGGACGGTCGTACGGGTCCTCGACATAGGGTCCGAGCAGGTTCTGCTGCAGCAGGTTCGCCGTGTCGTAGGCGACCGTCGCGAGGGTGTCGTTGTTGATGACGCCGGTGCCGAAGACGGCGATGCGTCCCTTGCGGGTCTGCTGGCCGTCGGGGACATCTGGCGGGCATGCCGGCGAAACCGGGCACCGCGCCCGCGCCCGCGGTCCCCAGTCCGGTGACGAACGGCTTGCGCAGGTTCGGGTCGATATAGAAGCGCTCGATGTAGACGACGTCGGCCGCCGTGACCTGCAGGACGGCCTCGCCGGGCAGCAGGCCCTGGACGAGATGGATCTGATTGAGACCGCCCGCCGCCACCGGCAGTTCCACCGCCGACGAGGTGTGGTATTGCACCGGCTGGCCTTGCGACGTCGCGCTCGCGAGAAGAAAGCGCAGATCGCCCGCGACGACGCTCACCTTGATGATCGGCCCCGGGCATCGCCGGATTGTTCCAGCGGTCCGTCGCGGTGACGCTCAGCGTGTTCATCGTGACGCCGCCGTCCGCATGGAGTGGCCGGTCGAGATTAAAGACGAAATGCGCCGGCTTGCCGGGGCCGAAGATCGTGTAGCGCGCCGTCAGGTCCGCGGATATCACCGTGCACCGAGCGGCGTGACCTCGACCGTGTTGGGACCCGCGTCGAGCACGACGCCGTAGTACTCATAACGGGTCTCGCCGGTCTTCTTGTTCACCGAGCGCATGCCGATCTGTTTCGCCGAGATGACCTTGCCGTTGACGCGCAGCTCGACGCCCGCGCCGGAGACCGTCGAGACGAGGATCTTCGTGGCGATGCCGGTCGAGGCGGCGCCTGCGGCCGGCGAGAGCAGCGTCGCGCTCAGGTTCGAGGTCGCGCTATAGGTGAGGCTGCTCAGGTCGGCGCCGATCGGCGGCGCGGCGGTCGGCTGCGCGGTGGCCGGAGGCGCGCGGCCTGCGGCGCGGCAAGCGCCGGTGCGCCGAACAGCAGCGCTGCCAGCAACGCGACGACGTATGCGAGCGGTCGAATTCATTCGACCGACGCGCGCGCTCACTTCGACGGCTCCAGCGCGAAGTTGATATCCTGCAGCAAGCCGGTGTCCAGCACGCCGTGGATCAGGCGCAGCATGCTGTGCGGGCTGTCGTAGTTGAGCGGGTTCGGATAGGGCTGCACGCCGGCGGGCAGCGTCGTCGTGTCGAGCCTGATGACGTGCATGCCCGGCCGCGCCGATGGGAACGAATACCGCCCGTAGCTATCGGTGATGACGTATTGTCCGTCTTCCAGATAGAGACGGACGCCCGAGACGCCCTTGTCGCCCGGCACGAAGAGCCCGCTGCCGGAGAAGTCGACGAACACGCGCCCCGTGATCGGGATGGTGAACGAGAACGCGCCACCGCCCAAGATCGCGAACGACGCCTGCGCCTGCGCGCTCAGCGGAGCGCCCTGCGCGTACGCGGTGAGCGCCGCGACGTTGACTTGTGTCGTGTTGATCTGCGCTTCCGGCAGCACGACCGCGGCGTACACTATCGTGTGGGTGACGCCCGGCGGCAAGGTGCCGAACGTCCAGGTGAGCGTGCGCCCGTTCACCTGCGGCTCGACCGCCACGCCGTCGACACGCGCCGTGCCGGGTCCGTACGCGACGCCCGGCGGCAGCGTGTCCACGAGCACCGCGTTGGTGAGCGTCGCGAGCGACGAATTGGTGAACGCGACCGCGAAGACGAGCCGGTCGCCGGTCTGCACCGCCTCGCGATCCACCACCTTGGAGATGGTGATCGGGTTGGCGGTGAACATCGGGATGTTGTCGAGCAGGTTGAAGACGTTGGAAAGCGTGACGGGTCCGGCCGTCAGCGTGAAGCCGCCTGGCGCCGCGAGCAGCTCACCGTCGAGCGCGGTCAAGGTCGCGCTGTAGAGGGTGCCGCTCGGATCCGCCTTGAGCACGATGTCGATGCGGCGGTTGTTGTAGCTGGGCGCGGTGACCGTGAGGATGTAATGCGCGTTGCCGCCCGCGCCGCCGAATTGGCCAGGCCCGAAAGCGAACGAGAACAGCCCCGACGCCAATGTGGTGTACGGGTTGACGTTGGAGTTGTTCGGCGCCACGCCGACGCCGGTGAGGCTGAACGGCGTGATGCTGGGCGGCTGCGTCAGCGTCATGACGGCGCCGCCGATGGTGTGCGTGCCGCCGCCGTAGCCGTCGAAGACGACGTTGCCCGTGCCGACGAAGACGCTCGCCGGCGACGAGGTGTACGGGCCGAGACCGGTCGCGGTCACGGTCGCCGTGTTCACGTATGTCGTGCCGAGCGTCGCGTTCGCGTCGACGACAGCATCAAAGGTGATGGTGATCGTCTGCAGGGCGTTGACGGTCGGGATCGTCACCGTGAGCGTCTGTCCGACGAGCGTCGCCTGGCCGCCGGCCGGCACGCCGTTGATGAGCACGGATGCAAGCGAAGGATGCAGTCCGGTCGGCACGACGTCGGTGATGACGACGTTGTTGGCCGCCAGCCCGCCCGAATTGGTGAACGCGATCGAGAAGTTGACGGTGCCGTTCGGCGCGGCTTGCGTCGACGGCTCGTTGTTCACCAGCTTCTTGATCGAGCTGATGTTCGGGCCGATCACCGCGAGCGCCCAGCGCTGCCCGGTGTCCGATTGCAGCCCGTTGGCGGTGCCCGTCACCGTCGTCTGCGCTTTGATATTGATGGACCACGCCGTGCCGACGGTGATGGCCGCGGTGTTCACCGTGACGTCCACGAACATCGTGCCGCCCGGCACCACGCTCGGAGAGACGGTGGAACCGATCGTCACGGGGATGGGCGGGCCGGCCGGCGGCACGACGAAGTTGATCGCGGTGATCGTGCCCGCGCTCGTCGTGGCCGACTGGATCGTGTATGCGTCGGTGAGGTTGCTCGTGTTGGTGATGATGAAGCGCCGCGTCACCGGCGTGCCGACCGCGTACGAATCGAGCGCCGGATTCACCGCCGCCTCTTTGGGCGCGACCGTCAGCGACGCGACCGCCTGCACCTGCACGAGCACCGTGTTGGAGTCGGTGGCGTAGGTGGTGCCGGCGCCGTCCGCGTAGGTCGCGGACGCCGTGTTGCTGATGATCGTGCCGGCGGGCGTCGCGGCAAGGGTAGCGGCAAGCGCCGGCTGGGCCGCCAAAGCGACCAAGCCGACGCTGGCCGCCGCCAACGCCGCGATGAACCAACGGAGCACCGTCAGGCTCCCCTCACCTTCCTCGTTACTTCACAGTAACGGCGAAGGTGATGACTCCCTGATTCGTGCCGGCGACGCCGCTCGGCACGAGTTGGAACGCCGCGCCGCCGACCGTCGCGGTGAAGCTCGTCGAAGCCGCCGCGTTGCCGGTGTACGTGGTGCCGCCGGTGGTGTCGGTCGCCGGCGCGTTCAGTCCGTTGGTGAAGGTGGCCCAGTTGTTCGCGCCCGCCGCGCCGTTCTCGGTGATGACGAGCGTTCCCGCCGCCGTCAGGAGCTGCGCAGAGAGCGGTTCCGTGCCGGTGCCGCCTCCGACCATGATGTTCCGGTAGTCGACCGTGTAGGTGAGGATCGCACCCGGGCATGCGAACTGAGTCGCCGGCAACGGCGGCTGCGTGAACACACCGCAGGTGTTGTTGGTGATGGTGATGCCCTTGGTGAGGGCGATGAAGCTCGAGTAGAGCTCGTTGTGCGTCGTGTTCGTGCACGTCGGGCACGCGCCGCCGCCGATGCTCGCCGCGAGGATGTTGCCGTCGTAGCGTTTCAGCGACTGCGTCGGATTCGGCGAACTGTACACCGCCCAGTAGCACAGCGTCGCGCCGGATGTTACCGCGACGTTGTTGGCGACCGAAGTGGCGCCCGACCCTGCTCCGCCCAAGGCGGTGCCGCTCGGCGCGGTGCACGTGCCGCTGTCCTGGAACAGCTGGACGGTGAACCCGACCGGTGCGGTCGCGGTGATGGTGTACGTGTCGGCGACGTTGCCCGCGTTCATCACCTGGTTCGGCACGTTGATGCCGGACACGACGGCGGTGAAGTTGTTGCCGTTCGGCGTGCCCGGCACCGTGCCGCTGTTGATGATGGTGAAGGCGGACTGCGTGAAGCTCACCGCGGTGAAGTCGTTGTTGTTATTCACCGCGACGACGCCGTCGTAGCTGCCGGTCGCGCCCGGCAGGCCCTTCGGCCCGTTGAGCACGGAGTAGTTCGACGGCATCGCCGAGCAGACGCTCTGCGAGGCGCCGCTGGGCGCGGCCAGCGTCGTCGAGTTGTTGATGGCGTTGTTGATCGCGGTGACCGCGGCAGGCGTGCCGTCGCTGATCAGCGTCACGATCGTCGGACCGATGACCTGCGGCTGCGTCACGAGGTAGTTGGCGTTGCCGCCGATCACCCCGTTGGCGATGTTGCTGATCGCGCAGGCGTTGCCTGAGCCCGCACCCGTCGGGCCGTTGACCGCGAAGGTCAACGTCACCGCTGCGGCAGGCACGTTACCCGCGGACGACCCGGCGTGCGCGTTGAGCGCCACCGCACCGCCCGAGATGTAGACGCCGATCCACAGCGCGCCGGCCGAACTCGTCGACCAGCCGCTGGCGCCGCTTGCCACGTTCGAGTACACGATCGTGGCGCTCGCGGTGACCGGGAAGCCGTTCGCGGCGCTCGTCGCCACCGACGGCACGCCGTTGAGCGTGAGCGGCACCGCGGCGAACGTCGGGATCTTGTCGGCGATGAGCACGCCGGGGCTCGTGAAGGGCGCGCCTGCGCCAAGACCCTGCACGCTCGTGAGCATGCGGGCCGGCGAAGCGCCGCCGTTGTTACCGGCGACCGTATAGGTCACGACCGGCGCCGCCGACGTGCCGCTGACCACCGCTGACTTCTGCAGGTCGAGCCGCGCGTCGGCGATGATCGAGTCGGTGTAGCTGTTGGAGACGTTCGGCGAGGTCGTGTCGACCAATCCGGCCGGGTTCGGCTGATCGGCGGCCTTGTAGAGGATGTTGGCGGTGAGCGTCGTCGTGATCGTGCCTGGCGTCGCCGCACCGGTGATGCAGTAGTTGATGGTGATGGTCGCATAGCCCGCCGGCGCGATGAGCGCCGAGGCCGCGAGATTCGCCTGCAGCTGCGCGAACGTCAAACCGCTCGTCGTCGCGCCGCCGTTGTACGAGATCGAGTAACTCGTGGTGGCGACGCTGGCGGAGTCACTCCCGCCGAATACCGGTGCGCTCGGCAATTGGAAGCGTCCAAGGCCGTTGCCGGTATTGGTGAGCGTGTAGACGTCAGCGAGGCACGAGTTCGGCACGCCCGTGCCGGTGCCGGCCGCCGCGCCGTTATTCGTGGTCACGGTGAGCGAGGGCGCGTTCTGCACCTCGACGACGACCGTGTTGGATTGCGTCGTATAGCTGACGCCGTTGGTGTCGGTATAGGTCGCCGACGCGGTGTTCGAGATCAGCGTGCCGGCGGCTGTCGCGGCGGCTGCGGGATGGCCCGTCAGCACGATCGCGCAACAGACGAACGCCGCGGCAAGCAACTCCGCCGGGCGGATGACGTACGTGAACCAAGATCGGTTCATTGTGATGTTCCTTATCCTTTCGCGTGCGATCATTTCACCCGGACCTCATAAAGAAACCGGACGCTCCCCTTCGGCGCCAACGGCTTTTCGGCGATCCACCGGATGTTGGTATATGAAGACGGGTCCGCTGGTTTCGTCACCGGGCCCGTCGAGGTCTGAACCGTCACCACGGGTTTGGACGACCACGTCTTGCCGCCGTCCAGCGAGAACTCCACGTTCCCTGCCGTGGTGCTTGCCGACCCCGCGATATACGCGGTGCCTGCGGGTATCTTATCCGACGGCGTGAAGTGCAGCGCCGGATCGGAACCTTTGTTGGTGCCGACGATCGTCCAGCGGACGACTTCGCCGGCCTTGAGCTTGACTGCGGGATCCAGCGGGATGAGCTTCTCGCCACCCCCGCTGACCTTGACGACCGTCACCCCGCTGAGATGGAGGCTGACATCCGGTTTCGCATATGCGGTCAGCGTGGTCAGTATCAGTGCCGCTGCGCAGGCGAATATCCCGGCGCTCACTAGGCGCATAGAAATTTCCTTCTTCTTATTAAGCAGGCCACCGAGGTGGCCTAGAAGTGTGACTCGGGCGGCTCCCGTTTTGTAAGCCCTGCCCCTTGTATTCATATCGTCAAAAGTATGACCGCCAGCACGGCGAACTGCGATGTTTGTTGGCTTTACGCGACTTTTGTGGACATGGTCCGCTAGGGTCCCTGGGGACGCCGTCAGAAGGCGGGGACGGATATGGAAAATTCCAGCCCCAAAGGTGACCTCGGTCACATGCGCCATACGGCCGCTCACCTGCTCGCCCATGCGGTGGTCGATCTCTATGGCGATGACGTGAAGCTGGCGATAGGTCCCGCCATCGAGAACGGCTTCTACTACGATTTCTCAAGGGCACGCCGTTCGTGCCTGAGGATCTGCCGCGCATCGAAACACGGATGCGCGAGCTCATCAAAGCGGATGTCGCGATGACCGGCCGCCCGATCACCAGGCCCGAAGCGGAGGCCTACTACCGAAAACGCGAGCAGCCGTTCAAACTCGATATCCTCGCCGGCATTCCCGAGGGCGAACCGCTCTCGATGTACACGATCGGCGATTTCACCGACCTCTGCCGCGGCGGGCATCTGGAGCGCAGCGGCGAGATCGGCGCGATCAAGCTGTTGTCGATCGCAGGCGCCTATTGGCGCGGCGACGAGCACAATCCGATGCTGCAGCGCATCTACGGCACGGCGTTCCCGTCGCAGGCAGAGCTCGACGAGCATCTTGCGCAGCTCGAAGAGGCGGAGCGAGCGCGATCACCGCCGCCTCGGCAAGGAGCTCGAGCTCTTCTCCATCGAGGAAGAGGCTGGCCCCGGTCTCATCTTCTGGCATCCCGCGGGCGGGCGCGTGCGCGAGGTCATCGAGGACTTCATCCAAGGCGAGCTGCGACGAGCGCGGCTACGAGCCGGTGTACACGCCGCACGTGGTGCACGAGGGTCTGTACGAGACCTCGGGCCATCTGCAGTCCTTCGTCGAGAAATGTTCGGGCCGCTCGAGCTCGACGAGCAGCGCTATCGCGTCAAGCCGATGAACTGCCCCGGGCACATCCTCATCTACAAGTCGCGCCCGCGCTCGTATCGCGACCTGCCGCTGCGGCTGGCCGAATTCGGCACCGTATATCGCTACGAGCGCTCCGGCACGCTGCACGGACTGCTGCGCGTCCGCATGATCACGATGGACGACGCGCATCTCTTCTGCACCCCCGACCAACTGCAAGAGGAGTTCGAGAACACGGTCGACGCGGCGCTGACGGTCCTCAAGGCATTCCGCTTCGACGACTACAAGATGTTCGTCTCCACCAAGCCCGCGAACGCGCTCGGTGATGACGCCTTGTGGGAACGCGCGACAAAGGCGATCATCGCCGCCTGCGATCACGCCGGTCTGAAGTACGAGATGGATGAGGGCGGCGGCGCCTTCTACGGCCCGAAGCTCGACATCAAGGTCCGTGACGCCATCGGCCGCGAGTGGCAGCTGTCGACGGTGCAGGTCGACTTCAACCTGCCCGAGCGCTTCGGGCTCACCTATCGCGGCGCGGACGGCGCGGAGCACCGCCCGGTGATGATCCATCGCGCGCTGTGCGGCTCGCTCGAGCGCTTCTTCGGCGTGCTCATCGAGCACTACGCCGGCGCGTTCCCCGCGTGGCTCGCGCCGGTGCAAGCGGTGCTCGTGCCCATCTCCGAGGACCAGCTCGCGTACGCGGACTCGGTCGCGGCCTCGCTGCGTTCGGCAGGCTTCCGCATCGAGGTGGACACCTCGAACGAACGACTTCAGAAGAAGATCCGCAATCAGCAGATGCGCAAGGTGCCCTACATGCTCGTGGTCGGCAAGAGCGAAGTGGCTGATGCCAAGGTCAACGTCCGTTCACGCTCTGGTGAACAGGAGACCATGACGGCGGAGGCGTTCGCGGTCAAGCTCGCTGAGGAAGTCCGCACCAAATCCTAGTGTAGGGGCCGATCTTTAGATCGGCTCTTCTATTGCACCGTCACCGTCAGGAACACGGTGCCCGACGCACCCGGGTTGAGCAAGCCGGTGAACGTCCAAGTGACGATCCCGCCGGACGGCCCCGATGGGGTGCAGGCCGTCAACGCCGCGCCCAGCGGTCCGCAAGTGGCGCTCACAAACGTGGTGTTGGGCGGCACCGGATCCGTCACCGCGAAGTTCGTCTCCGGGAACACGCTGGTGTTGGTATAGGTGATCGTGTAGAGCAGCGTATCCCCAGGGCTTGCGCTGCCGGTGGTCGCGTTCGAGCTGCCGGTGGTCACGTTGCGCACGACCTTGGCCAGCGACATCGAGACATGGCCGATGGTGATCTTCGCGGACGCCGGCAAGAGATTGGTCAGCCCGCCCGGCGTGACGATGGCGCCGGCAGGTATCGTGTTGGTGAAGGTACCGAACTGCGTCGGCGTCGCGGTCGTGATGTACACGTAGACGACGCACGAGGCGCTCGCAGGAATCGTGAAGCTCGTGACGTTGAACGACGCGCCGCCCGGCACGCCGACGATCGTCGCGCCGCAGCCCGGCGGCGCGCCGCCCTGCGGCGGCGGTTGCGTGGTGATGTCCTTGATGACGATGGCGCTCGGCAGCGTGTCGGTCACCGTCGTGATGGGCTGCGCGACGGCGGACGGATTCTGGAAGGTGAGCGCGACCCAGGTCGTGCCGCTGGGCGGAATCGCCGGCGCTAAGAACGCTTTCGTCAGGCCGATGTTCGCCGACGACGTGAGCGTCGCGCTTGCGCTGAACGAGTTCGTCGCGCCCGAGGTCGCGGTGATCGATCCGGCTGGGATGGTGTTGGTCAGATTTCCCTCGGTGACCGCGGTGACGTCCACGGCGATCGTGCATGGCTGCAGCGCTCCGCCTGCAGTACGCGAGGGCAACGTGGCGCCGCTCAGGACCACCTGACCGCTGCCTGCGGTTGCGACCAGCGTTGCGTTCGCGCAGGTCGTGCTGGCGTTGGGGATCGCGGCGACGGTCATGCCGGCTGGCAACGTATCGGTGAGCCCCACACCCGTCTCGTTGAAGACGATGCCGCCGGTATAGGCTTGCGCGTTGTTCGAGAGCGTGATCAGCAGATGCGAGGTGCCGGCGGCGGGGATGGTGTTGGGCGTGAAGGTTTTGTTGACGTTGATCTGCGACGGCGCCACGAACACGACGTTGTTCGCGCCGTTCAACGTCTGGAGATTGTCCTCGGTGCTCTGGACGGTCATATGGCCGGCGGTGTAGGTGCCGGCGACCGCCGAGATCACGAAGTACGAGATCGTGCACGTGTCTTTGAAGACGAAGTCGGGCGACGTCGCGGTGTAGGACGTGCCGCCCGCCCCAGGCGTGAACGTGAGCACAGAGCCTTTCGTGCACGTATAGGTGAACTGCGGCGCGGCGGCCAGGACCACATTCGTGCCCGCTACGTTGAAGTTGAAGACCGCGACGAGGTTGTGGTCGTCCGTGCCGGCCGTCGATATGATCCGGTCGCTCACCGAGATCGTGCCCTTGATCGGCGCGACGCCGACCGTGGTCGCGCCGCTGCTCGAGAAGTAGTGGGTGAGGGTCAGCCCGTGGTTGACGGTGAGATTGGCGTTGACGTTGGCGGCGTTGGTGATGGTCACATTGGCCGAGGTGACCACGGAAAAGCCGCCCGGCGGGATGCTGTTCGTGAGCGTCACCGGTAATGGCGCCGCGACGGTCGGCGTCACAGGCACGCTGACCGTGCAGGTCCTGGCTCCCGCGGCGATGGTCCCATTCGTCACTGCGATCGACGTGCCGCCGATCGGCGCGATGATCGTCGGTGCGCCGCAATTGGCGTTCGCCGTCACCGCGGCGGCGACGATCAGACCCGCGGGCAGGTTGTCGGTGATGGTGACGGCGTGCAGCGCCAGTCCGCCCGTCGGATTGATGACGTTGATGTTGAGCGTCGAATTGTTGGCGCGCGCCACGCTGGCCGGGCTGAACGCTTTGGTGAACGTCACGGTCGGCGTCGGCGTCGGTCCGACGGTGAGCACCGCAGAGGTGTTGCTGTTCGCTTTGAGCCCCTGGTCGTTGGTCACCGTGCTGCCGGTGACGGTGTTCGTCGGCGTCTGCGACGGCGGTGCGGCAGGCACGAGCACGTCGAACGTGATCTTGCAAGTTGCGCCGTTCACTCCCAAGCTCGGCGCCGCCGGCAAGGTGAGGCCGGAGACGACGACGGTTGACGTGCCGGCGATCGTGCCCGCCGGTCCGCCGCAGGAGTTGGCGAAGTTCGGGACCGCTGCGAGCAAGAGACCGCCCGGCAACACGTCTGAGAAGCCGAAGTTGGTCAGGGGGATGAGGTCGCGGTTGATCGCCGAGATGGTGATGGTCACCGTCGCGCCGGGGACCGTCGTCGCCGGCGTGAAGCTCTTGACGATCGTCGGCGTGATCGGGAAGTAGGTCACGTCGGCGGTGGTGCCCGCGTTGTTCATCACGCCTTGCGCGCTGGTGATCGCCTGCGAGGCCACGGTGAGCCGCTGGCTGCGCTGTGAATTCGAGAACTGGCCGTTGACGCTCACCGTCACCTGCACCGTGCAGGAGCCATTGGCCGCGATGGTCGCTCCGGTGACGCTGAACGTCGGCGGGGATACCGCGTTGTTGAAGGTCGCGACGCCGCCGCAGGAATCGGTGACGCTGACGATGTGGAGCGTCGCGCCGCCGACCGGCGACGAGAGCGAACCGGGGATGGTGACGTTGGTGATCGGCAGCGCGTTCGGATTGGTCACCGTGACGATGAAGACCGGTGATGCGGTCTCCGGCACCTGGTTTGGCGTGACGGTGATCGTGACGCCGAGGTTCCCCGGGTTGGTGACTTGGAGCGTCGCGGAGGCGGGCGATGAGTTCGTGCCGGCACTGGTGACGAGCGCGCCTGCCGGAATCGTGTTGGTGAAGTTCTGCGCCGAGTTGCCGAACACCGAGACGGTCACCGTGCACGCGCCTGGTGTGAACGCGTCCGGCGCCTGCGGGATGACGCCGCCGTTCAGCGTGATGCTGTTGGCGGTGGTGTTCACCACGCCCCCGGCGCACGTGGTCGTCGGCGTCACCGTTCCGTCGACCGTGAGGCCGGCAGGCAAGTTGTCCGTCATGCTCGTGACGGTGACGCTCGTCGTCGTGTCGTTGTTGAGCAGCGTGATGGTGAGCGTCGAATCGGCGGCGAAATTGACGTTCGACGGATTGAATGCCTTGTTGATGCCGATCGTTCCGGCGGAACCCGCCGGCGACCACACGAACAGCGCCACCAGTACAGCCAGGGCGCAGCCCAGCGCCACGCGCGAGATCGCACGCATGGCTAGCGCCGCCCCGGTATCAAGAGATCGTGAGCTCCACCCTCGTAAGACTCGGATCCGAACCCCCTGTGACGCGCGCGAAAGCCAGGTCGGAGACAATGTCGCCGTACTATAGATATGCTCGGCAGGAACGACCTCACAGTTGAGCGCCGATCCTCATCAGGCTCTAGGGTAACGCCCATCGGGCGTGCAAGCGCCGGGAACGGAGGGTTCTATGATGACGAACGATACCGACGGACTTACCTCTTTGACCGACCGCGTCAACGCCTTGGAGCGGGAGAACCGGCGCCTCAAGGGCGGCGGCGCGATGTTGCTCGCCGTGGTCGTCGCGCTGAGCGCGATGGGCGCAGGTGCTGTGGAGTCGTTGAACGCGCAGAAGTTGACCGTCACGGACACGACCGGCTCGGTCACCATCTCGGGCTCGGATATCATCATGAAGAACCCGAACGGCACCGAGCGGCTCTTCCTCGGCCTCAGCGAGAAGGACCATCCGGTGCTGAACTTCTACGGGCCGGAGGGGAAGAACCGCGTCAGCCTCATCGGTTCCGATCTGCCGTTCCTGCGGTTGCTCGACGCGAAACAAGAGCGGGAATATATGGGCTTGACGACCGACAATCATCCGGTGCTGCGCCTGTACGCTTCCGACGGCACCGAGCGCGCCTTTCTCGGCGTGAGCACGCAGAACGATCCGAATCTTCTTATGTATGGCTCGAACGGGAAGCTGCGCGCCGCGCTCACCGCGACCGATCTGCCGTACTTCACCATGTATGACGCCGCCAACACGCCGCGCATCAACATCCAAGTGAGCGACAGCAATATCGCCAAGATGTGGCTCGAGGATACCAGCGGAAGTTCGACCTGGCGCGCTCCGTAGCGTGCTCCTGCTGGGGATAGAGACCTCGTGCGACGATACCGCCGCGGCGGTCGTCGCGGATGGCCGCGTCGTCGAGAGCAACGTGCTGGCGTCGCAGGACGAGTTCCACCGCCAGTACGGCGGCGTCGTGCCCGAGATCGCGAGCCGGCGGCATGCGGAGATGCTAGGCTCGGTCATCGAGCTCGCGCTGACCAAAGCCGGGCGCGGTTTCGACGCGCTCGACGGCGTCGCCGTCACCTGCGGACCGGGGCTCGCCGGCTCGCTGGTGGTCGGCGTCGCAGCGGCGCAGGCGATCGCGTTCGCGCGCGGGCTGCCCGCATACGCGGTCAACCATCTGCA
The DNA here is from genome assembly GCA_963805945.1 of Vulcanimicrobiota bacterium. Classification (GTDB taxonomy): domain Bacteria; phylum Vulcanimicrobiota; class Vulcanimicrobiia; order Eremiobacterales; family Eremiobacteraceae; genus JAFAHD01. The sequence goes on from CAWDVP010000008.1 coordinate 13,516, forward strand.
CGGCCACCTCTTCGCGAACTACCTCGAAAACCCGGACGCTCCGGACCAGGCGCCGCCGCAGACCCCGTTCATCTGCCTGATCGTCTCGGGCGGCCACACCGATCTCATCCACGTCGAATCACCCGGCAGGCATCACATCATCGGCCGGACGCTCGACGATGCCGCCGGCGAGGCGTACGACAAAGTCGCACGGCTACTCGGCCTCGGCTTCCCCGGCGGTCCCGCGCTCGACGCGCTCGCGCGATCTGGCGATCCGCGCGCTTTCGATTTCCCACGCAGCCTGCTCTCCGACGGCTCGTACGACTTCAGTTTCTCCGGGCTCAAGACGGCGGTGCGCTACCATCTTGACGCCCACCCGGATCACGTCGCGTCGCGCGCGGCTGACGTCGCCGCGAGTTTCCAGGCGGCGGTCGTGGACGTGCTGTGCGTGAAGACGCTGCGCGCCGCTGAGACGTTCGGCGTGTCCACCGTGGCGCTCGCGGGGGGCGTCTCCGCCAATTCGGCTCTTCGCGCGGAGCTGCGCCGGCGCGGCCAGGAAAAGGGTTTACGGGTGCTCGTGCCCCCGCTCGCCTATTGCACCGACAACGCGGCGATGATCGCCGCAGCCGCATATTACCGCGGCGACGCCGCGCGCGTGCCGGCCGCGGCGCTCCACGCGGACCCGAACTTTGCCTGGTGACGGCGAATACGACCGCGGCGAACGCAAGGAGCTGTCGCGGGAGTTCCGCATGTGGCTCGCCGGCTGCGGCATCGTGGTGCTGATCTTGGTCGTCTGCTTCGTGCTCTACGCGGTACTGCTCATCAGGAGCGGCTGGCACGGCTGAGCGCGGCCTATGTAGGGGTCGACCTTTTGGTCGACCCGGTCACTGCGAAGCGGACCGACCTAAAGGTCGGTCCCTACATGGATGCCAAATATCGCGGGATGATTTCCCGCGCCGCCCTGTTCGCCGCCATCTTCTTGTCATGCGTGCTCTTGGCCGCGACCGCGCGCGCCGACACGCCCTCGCCGGCTCCGGGCGCGTCTACGAACCCGTCCGCAAGCCCGACCGCGACGCCGGTCGAGCCGACGCCGCCGGCGGACGTCTCGACGCATCACACCACCCAGCTCGACGGGCGCAGCATCCCCTATACCGCAACCGCCGGCACGATCACGCTGCGCGACGACGAGAACGAGCCGACCGCCTCCATGTTCTATGTCGCCTACACCCAAGACGGCGTCGGCAGATCTGAGCCACCGGCCGGTGACCTTCTTCTATAACGGCGGGCCAGGCGCGGGCACGATCTGGCTGCATATGGGCTCGTTCGCACCGAGGCGCGTCGTCGTGCCCAACGCCGGCGCCACGCGCGGACCGCCGTATCAGCTGGTCGACAACGAATACGGCTTGCTCGACAAGTCCGATCTCGTCTTCATCGACGCGCCGGGGACGGGCTTTTCGCGGCTCACCGGCAAGTCAAAGCCCAAGGACTTCTTCGGCATCGACAAGGACGCCGCCGCGTTCGGACAGTTCATCCAGCGCTACCTCACCGCGAACAAGCGCTGGAACTCGCCGAAGTTCCTCTTCGGCGAGAGCTACGGCACGACGCGGTCGTGCGCGCTGGCCCGCTATCTGCAGCGGCATGAGATCAATGTCAACGGCGTCGTGCTGCTCTCGGCCGCGCTCAACTTCTTGCAGTTCCAAGGCGGCGATGGCAACGACATGCCGTACGTCACCTACGTGCCGACAGAGGCGGCGGTCGCGTGGTACCATCACAAAGTGCCGGACCCGCCCGCTGATTTCCAAGCGTTCCTCCGATCCGCGCAGGCCTTTGCGGTCGGAGAGTACGCCACCGCGCTCGCGCAAGGGTCGACGCTCAGCCCCGCCGCGCGCGAAGACGTCATCCATAAGCTGCACGGCTTCATCGGCATCAGCGAGGCCTATCTGCGCCGCGCCGATCTGCGCATCGAGCCCGACGAGTTCGAGAAGCAGCTGCTCGGCGGCTCGTATCTCATCCTGGGCCGCTATGACGCGCGCTACGTCGGCGTCGACGTCTCGCCGAACGCCCAGGTTCCCGACTGGGATCCGTCCTACGATTACATCGCACCGCCATACGTCGCGACCTTGAACGACTACGTGCGCGGCGAACTCGGCTATCACACGACCGCGTTCTACAAGCCGCTCACGTTCTTAGGGGAGTGGGACTTCCATCGCGCGGGTCAGCAGGCGGAGATCGACACCGGCGACGTCTTGCCCGATCTCATGCTCGCCATGACCACAAACCCGCGCCTGCGCGTGTTCTCGGCGAACGGCTATTACGACATGGCGACGCCGTTCTTCGCGACCGAGTTCCTCATCGATCACATGGGGCTCAATCCGGCGCTCGCGGGGCACATCCAGTACAATTTCTATCAGTCGGGGCACATGGTCTATCTGAACACGACGGCGCTGGCGGCCTTCAAGAAGGATCTCGCGCGCTGGTACGACATGGTCTTGTCGATGTAGGGGCCGACCTTTAGGTCGGCCCAAGCGCACGATCCAGGGTCGATCTAAAGATCGACCCCTACATTGAAGTGCGTTAAGTCCCGGGACGCACGATCTTCAGGAAATTGGTCTTGCCGCGCACGCCCATCGGCGTGCCGCCGACGATGACGACCGCCTCGCCCGGCGCGACCTCGCCGCCGCGCAGCAATTCGGCCTCGACGACCGCGATGAGCGCTTCCGTGTCCGCCGCGAAGTTGATGACCCGCGGCGCGACGCCCCAATCCAGCGTCAGGCGGCGGCCGATGGCTTCGTCGGCGACGAACGCGTAGATCGGCACGCGCGGCCGGTCCTTGCTCACGATGCGCGCGGAGAAGCCTGAACGGGTGAACGCGGCGATGCAGCGCACGTCGATGCTCTCGGTGATGCTGCAGGCGGCGTGCGAGATCGCGTGCGAATCGCTCTCGACGCGCAAGCTACGCCGCACGCGCGGCGGGAAGAACTCCTCCGTCTCGAGCGCGATGCGCACCATGGTCTCCACCGCCTCCGCCGGGAACTCGCCCGCGGCCGTCTCGCCCGACAGCATGATGCCGTCGGTGCCGTCGATGATGGCGTTGGCGACATCCGATGCCTCGGCGCGGGTCGGCCGCGGCGCGTGGATCATCGACTCGAGCATTTGCGTCGCGGTGATCACCGGTTTGAGCAGCGCGCCGGCGCGTTTGATGATCATCTTCTGCAGGATGGGCACCCGCTCGGGCATCATCTCGACGCCGAGATCGCCGCGCGCCACCATGACGGCGTCGGCTGCGTTGATGATGTCGTCGAGGTGCTCGATCGCCTCCGGCTTCTCGATCTTCGCGATGACGGGCGTATCCCCGCCGGCCGCCGCGACCGCCGCCTTGGCTTCGACGACGTCGTTCGGATGCCGCACGAACGACAGCGCGAGGAAATCCACGCCGGCGCGCACCGCGTGCTCCAGATCGACTCTGTCCTTCTGCGTCAGCGCGGGCGACGAGACCGCGACGCCGGGCAGGTTCATGCCGGCGTGTTCGGAGAGCATGCCGCCGTGGACCACGATGCAGCGCACGACGTCCCCCGACACCGCCTCGACGCGCAGCTCGACCGCGCCGTCGGAGAGCAGGATGCGGTCGCCAGGCTTCACATCGCGCGGCAGCGCCGCGTAACCGGTGCCGAGGCGTTCGCTCGAACCTTCGATGGGCTGGGTAGTGATCTCGACGCGCGCGCCGTCAACCAATCGCACCGGTTCGTGACCGGCGAGCGTGCCGACGCGCAGCTTCGGACCTTGCAGGTCGGCGAGCATACCCACCGTGCGCCCGCGCGCCGCGGCGGCCGCACGGACCAGCGCCAGCCATTCGTCGAGTTCGCCGAGCGTCGCGTGCGAGAGGTTGACGCGGAACACGTCGATGCCGGCATCCACGAGCTTATCGAGCACGCCGGGCCGCCGGCAGCTCGGCCCAAGCGTGGCGACGATCTTGGTGCGGCGCAAACGCTCGGTCATCGCTGGCGCTTCAGCCACGCGTTGATCCCTTCGCGCACGACGCGTTGTTCGACCGGGTGCAGCCGCGCGAGCGCGGCGGCGACGTCATCGCCGGGCTGCAGCGCGAACGGTTCGCGCGCGAGCACGGGGCCGCGATCGATCGCAGGCGTGATCTCGATGAGCGACGCGCCGGTCGTGCGCGCGCCGGCTGCCAGCGCATCGCGTAACGCGTGCGCACCGCGGAAGACCGGCGAGACGATGCCGTCGGGCAAGGTGACCTCATCTGCCGCCGGGTCGTCGGGCAGAAAGGCCGGATGGAGATTGAGCACGCCCGCGAAACCGGCGGCCAAGAACTCCGGCGCGAGCACGTGCATCCAGCCGAGCAGCAGCACGAGCTGCGCGCCGGAACTTCGTACTGCGGCCGCGAGGCGATGCGCGTATGCAGCGCGAGATTCCGTATCGCGCGCGTACGGCATCACCAGAACCGGCACGCCTGCGCGGCGCGCCCGCTCGAGCGCGAAGGCATCGGGGTTGTTCGACACGACGAGCCGCACGTCAAGCGCCAGCGCGCCGCTTTTCGCGTCGTCGAGCACCGCCTGGAGATTCGTGCCGTTGCCGGAGGCGAACACCGCCGTCGGAAACGGTTTCAAGAGAGGATGACGGAGGGGCCGCACGGATGCAGCGGCTCGATGTCGCCGATCTCGATCGCGCCGCGCATCGCGGCGATCGCCTTGTCCGCGTCCGCCGGCGCCACGATCGCGCAAAAACCGATGCCCATGTTGAAGGTCCGGAAGGCGACGTCGCGCTCGAGCGCGGCCTCGCGCGCGACGAGCGCCACGATGTCGGGGACGGCCCAGCGCTGCGGATGCAGGCGCGCGGCGACGCCGGCGGGCAGCGCCCGCGGCAGGTTATCGAGCAGTCCGCCGCCGGTGATGTGCGCCATCGCCTTCACCGCGACGCCGGCGGCCTGCGCCGCTCGGATCGGCGCCGAGATAGCTCGGATGGACCGCCAGGAGCGCGTCGGCGATCGTCGCCGCGCCGAGGCGTTCGCTCCAGCGCGCCGCCGGCAACGTGTGCCGCACGAGTGAATACCCGTTCGTGTGGAATCCGTTGGAGGGCAGGCCGATGATGCGGTCGCCGACCGCGACCCGCGTCACGTCGATGAGCATGTCGCGCTCGACCGCGCCGACGATCGTGCCCGCGAGATCGAAATGCGCGGGCTGATACAACCCCGGCATCTCCGCAGTCTCGCCACCGAGCAGCGCCATGCCGTTCTCGGCGCACGCCGAGCCGATGCCGCCGACGATCGCCGCCGCCATCGCTGGGTCCAGCGTCCCGACCGCGAGGTAGTCCAAGAAGAACAACGGGCCTGCGTTGAGGCACAGGATATCATTGATGCAGTGGTTGACGAGGTCGCGGCCGATGGTGTCGTAGCGCCGCAGCTCGGCGGCGACCAGCAGCTTCGTGCCCACGCCGTCCGTGCTGGCGACGAGCACCGGCTCGCGGAAGCCGCTCAGCGCGAAGCAGCCGCCGAAACCCCCGATGCCATCGAGCACGCGGGGATCCCTGCGCTTCGGCAGCACGTCCCGGTAACGGGCCACGGCTTCGTTGCCCGCATCGATGTTGACACCTGCTCGAGCGTATGCGTCGGTCACTGGGCATTCGTTTCGCGTGGAGTCGGCCAGCCCCTATGCGCTGTGTTTCCCAGGGCGCCCCGCAGGCCGCGTCGAACGCCAATCCGTTCCGACGCTGATCGCAATCCCCGCCTCTTTATGATGAAAGGCTCGCTTCCGAATGAAAATCCACGCTTCTGCGGAGAGCCCGCTGCGCGCCACCACCGATGCGCTCGTCGTGCCGGTGTTCTCAGACGGCGACGTCCCCGATGCGGTCGTGAAGATCGACAAACCGCTCGGCGGCATCCTCAAGCAGATGTGGCACAGCCACGAGATCCAGGGACGCGTGGACGAACTGCACGTCATCCCGACCGGCGCCAAGTCGCGCGCCAAGCGCATCGTCGTCGTCGGGCTCGGCCCGGCAGCGAACCGCCGCGCCGCATCCATGTCGCGTCTCGCGGGCGTGGCCGTCCGCGCGGCACAGCGCCGCGGGCTGCGATCGGTGGCGGTGATCATGCCAGATCTTCCTGGCGTGGACCTGGCCGACGCAGGCGAGCTGTTCGCCGAGGGCGCGCTCATGGCGACCTTCAACGCTTCGCCCTACCGGACGAAGAACGAGACGCCGAGGACCGAAGTCACCTCGGTCACCCTGATCGCTCCCGACGAAGCGACCGCGCGCGGCCTCAAGGCGGGCTTCGCGCGCGGCAGCGTGCTCGGCGAAGCGGCCAACGTGACGCGCGAGATGGTCAACCTGCCCTCCAACGACATGACGCCCAGTCACATCGCCGAGCGGGCGACAGAGATCGCCAAGCGCTACAAGCTCAAGCTGACCGTGCTCGACCGCCCGCAGATGAAGAAACTCGGCATGGGCTCGTTCCTCTCGGTCGCGGCCGGCAGCGACGAACCGCCGAAGATCATCGCGCTCGAATATGCGGGTGACAAGTCTTCTAAGGTGACGCTCGGCCTCGTCGGCAAGGGCATCACCTTCGACACCGGCGGCATCTCGCTCAAACCGGCGCTCGACATGGACGCCATGAAGGGCGATATGGCGGGCGGCGCCACCGTGATCGGCGCGATGGCCGCCATCGCGCAATTGAAGCCGAAGATCAACGTGGTCGGCATCGTCTGCGCGACCGAAAACATGCCGTCCGGCAAGGCCACCAAACCCGGCGACGTCGTCCGGGCCATGAACGGCAAGACGATCGAGGTCATCAACACCGACGCGGAAGGCCGGCTCGTGCTTGCGGACGGGCTGTGCTTCGCGCGCAAGCTCGGCGCGACGCATCTCGTCGACATCGCGACCCTCACGGGCGCGGTCGTCGTCGCGCTCGGCAACCTCACGACCGGGGTGATGAGCAACGATCGCGAGCTGGTGGACCTCTTCAACACGCCAGCGCGCCGTATGGCGAGCGCTATTGGGAGCTGCCGCTCTTCCCCGAATACGCGGAGCTGATCAAGAGCCCGATCGCCGACATGAAGAACAGCGGCGGACGCCAGGCGGGCACGATCTTCGGCGCGATGTTCCTCAAAGAGTTCGTCGGCGATACGCCCTGGATCCACCTGGATATCGCGGGGACGTCGTGGACGGACCGCGATCAGGGCGCGGTGGTCAAAGGTCCGACCGCGACCGGTCTGCGCCCCATGGTGCGGCTCGCGGAGATGCTCGAGGACCACGCGGTGCACGGCCGCGCAGATGAAGCGGCGTTCCGGCGCCTCGGCGCAGACCCGGGCAAGGCGGCGCACCAGGGCAACGGCAAGTCGAGCGGGGTGCGCGGGCGCAAACGCTGACCGTTCTCAGGAATGGAGCGGTCGAATTTATTCGACCGCTCGCTTGTTAGCCTGAGATTAAGCATTGCTTGGAAACATCTGAGACTCAGCGACCTTTCATAGATCTCTTGGTAGTATCTGCACATGGGTTCTCACCGGTTGGGTAAGGGCGCGGTCTTCGCGAGCGCAATCCTCGCGGCGGCCGCGCTGCTCTTCTCCGCCATCCCGGCCTCGGCCGACGACACCGGCAACATCATCATCACGGTGACGGATGCCGCGACGCATGCGCCGCTCGGACTCGCCCGCGTGCTGCTCGACGGCCCCGTCATCACCAACGAGCTGTCCGGCCAGGACGGCAAGGTCTCGTTCACCGACGTGCCGAGCGGCATCTACCGAGCGCGCGTGGGCAAAAACGGCTATAGCCAGGTGACGTCCGCGCAGTTCGAGGTGCTCGAGGGGCGGCAGGTGACGGTGACGGTCGAACTCGTCAAGCCCGCGGTCAAGACCATCGGCAGCATCACTGTGCGCTCTTCGGCGACCATCAGCGAGAGCAGCGTCAACGACAGCACCGCTGTCCGCAAGCTCTCGGACACGCTCGCCGACGCGCTCGGAAAGCTCTCCGGCGTCAGCGTCGCCACCGACCCGAGCGGCTCGAGCGACAGCCAGGTGACGATCTCGCTCGAGGGCCACGATCCCTCGCAGACGAGCCTCACGCTCGACGGCGTGCCGCTCAACGCGCCGGGAGTGGCCGGCGATCTCCAGTCCATCAACACCGATCTCTTCAGCGCGGGCTCCGCCAACTTCGGGCCTAACGCGGGCTCGCTCGGCGGCTCCGTCAATTTCACCTCGATCCAGCCCACGCTGAGCTGGCAAGGCAAGTTCACCACCTCCGTCGGTTCGTTCGGCAAAGCGGCGACGATCGTGTCCGCGTCCGGCACCGCCGGAGCGGTGGGCATCGCCTTCACGCACTCGATCCGCGGCGGCGACAACCCGATCACCGGCCTGGAATACCTCGACACGAGCGGTTTGGACTACATCCATAACGGCGCCGCGCAATCCGGCGGCGACCTCTTCAAGATCCGCACGCCCCTCGGCGCCGATCAGACGCTTTCGGCGACGTACGTCTCGACCAACAACTACAACAACCTGGTGTGCACGCTGTTCACGGGCCCGCTGCCCTGCGGCTACGGTCCCGGTAACTACAGCGATCGGCATTACTCCCTCGCGACGCTCACCGACACGGCGCTCGCCGGCATGGTCGCGCTGCAGTTCTCGCTCTTCGGCGGCACGTCGACCTTCAATCGCGACCTGCTCGACCGTTACGTCGCAGGCATCCCCGCACCGTTCGGCACGGTGAGCGACAGCCGGACGAGCGGGGCGTCGCTGAACGCGACCCTACCGTCGCGCGAGCGTCACACCATCTCGTTCCAGGCGACGACGACCGATGCCAAGCTCACGACGATCGGGGTGATCTCGACGAGCTCGCCGTTCTCGAACTCGTCGAGCACGTCGAACTACAGCACGATCTCGATGAGCGACAAGATCCATTCGAGCAGCACGCTGACGCTCGGCGCCCGCCTCGGTATGAGCTTCTCGCCGCAGACCTCGAACTCGGTGATCGGCGGCGCGAGCGCCGTCTACACTCCGACCGCGTGGGATTCCGTGACCGGCAGCGTCGATATCGGCGGCGCCGGGGTGGGTCTCTCGCGCATCTTCCCGCTCAGCGATCCCGCGTCGCTGCGCTTCGACTGCAACGCCGGCAACGGCTACGGCGCGGGGCCGGGCGACTCGCCGGGGCCGACGAGTTCGACCTCGGAGCGGCTGACGTGGCAGCACCGCTTCAAGACGGGTCAGTTCTCGGCACAGCTCTACAGCCAAGTGCAGAACGACGTGCTGCTAAACACCTACGTCAACGGCTCGGTGCTGCCGCCGGGCTACTTGCCGCCCGGCTATCTCGCCGCCGCGCAGCTCGTCTATCAGTCCAGCGGCGGCTGCGGCACCGCGCTGCCGTTCGGGCCGACGAATCTCTACATCAATCAGCCGGTGGCGAACGTGCAGCGGCTCTACCAAGGCCTGCAGTTGACGGGCGGTTTCCGCGTCGGCAACGGCTTGGCGGTCGAACCGTACTACGACATCCAGAAAGCCGTCGCCAACACGAGCGACCCGCGGCTGACCGATCCATATTCGTTCGTGATCTCCGGCGCGCAGAGCGCGGGCGTGCCGCTTCAGCGCGGCGGCCTGACGCTCGACTACAAGGCGCCGCACTCGGCGATCGAGTGGCTCGCCAACGGGACCTACGTCTCGGGTAACAACGCGCAGAATCTGCCCGGATATGTCACCGCCGACGCGGGCGTCGCGATCAACTTCAACAAGGGCACGCTGACCCTGGCGGGGACGAATCTGTTCAACAAGTACGGCTACTACTTCGCCTCGCCGGCCAATGCCGTGCCGCAGGAGACGGTAGGCGGCGAGCTGGTGCCAACGGTGGCGCGCCCGCTGTCACCGCGACAATACTCAGTCACGTACACCGTGAGGTTCGGCAACGTGCGGCAGAGCAGCTACACGCCGCCGCTGCTCGCCGATGCCGGCGCAGGGCCGAGCGGAACGCGCGGAGGCGGCGGACCGAATGGGGTTCCGGGCGGCGGGTTCGCGGCGCTACCGCCTTTGGCGAATACACCGCCGGAGCATCCACTGGATCCGGACACCACGCGCCAAGCCTGCACCGCCGACGCGGCGAAAAGCGTGAAGCCTTTCCTCGAACAGGTCAAGGCATACGTCGCGGCCGTCGAGGCCGCCAAGGGCGCGGATGGCTACCCTGCGTCTGCTCCCGCCAACGCGCCGGCGGTCGACGGCGTCAACATCGCCTACCATAAGACGCCGACGTCGTTCGCGCTCGTCTTCACGCCGACGAAGGCGGGTTCGCTCCGCAACTTCCTCGCCTGCGTGTCGCTGCACCTCGGCACGGCGGACGAGGCGAAGGCGCTCGGCCTGTACGTCCCGCCGACGAGCGCGTTCAGCCGCTTGCCGCTCGTCTACTCGCCGGAAGGCGGGCTCTACGTGGTGCGGCAGCCGCAGGTGGCGGGCAGAGAGCAGTTCCGGCTCTACAAACTGCCGACGACGCCGCCAGCGCAGCCGTTTGCGTTGGCATCAGGCACGTCGTGCACCGATGAGCTGAAACCGGCCGCGCAGACGCTGCTCGGCGCGTTGCAGACGTACTTCACCGGCTTCGATCCGGCGAGCCCGCCTGCGGCGCCGCCGGCCGGCTGGACCGTCACGACGCACAAGACCGCTGCCGGATACTGGAGCGAGTTGCAGCTCGACGACATCTCGCGCATCCCAGCCGTGCTGAACTGCGGTCATGTCGCGACCGGCACGCCGGACGAGGTCAAGGCCGCCAAGCTCGACGGCGCGCGGCCGCCGACGCTGAACTACAGCCCGAAGTTCGGGATCTATCTCATCCGACCGGCGGACCAGGGCACGGGCACCCCGCGACCGCAATAGCTGGAGCTACCACACGCGCCGACGGAGCGGCCCGGCGGACGCCTCAACGGGCTCGTCGAGCTGCGCGGTGATCAGATAGCTGCCTGGCCCCTGCCCGCGCACGGTGCGCCGCACGTGCGCCGTGCCGTCGGGCTGCACGTCGGCGGGCATGATCGTGACCGTCTGCGGTGATCCCCCTGAAAGCGTCACGACCTCGGGCGTCTGATCGGTCAGCGTGAGGCTGATGGGCGCGGTGAGTTTGGCAAGTCCGCCGACGGTGAGCGTCACGGTGGCTTCTTCAGCGCCATGGAGCGCGAGATTCGTCGTCGTGAGCTTCACCGTCACGCAGCGCATCCGCCTGCTGGCAGTCACGCCGCGATCGACGATCGTGAGTTGCGCCACGCCGCTCACATTGCTGGGCAGGGCGCCGACGAACTGGCGCGGACTTTCGGCGAGCACCTCCACCGGCTGACCGCCGAGCGTCGCCGACGTGCTGCCGGCATCGCCGCCGAACGGCCCGAAGATCTGGATCGGCCGCCCTGCTTGCGCGATGTGCGGGAGCAGGTAGTCGGCTGCGCGCGCTGCGCCGCTGAACGGCGCGCCGGCCCGCGGGGATATCGGCACTGATGTCTGGCCTACGCTTTGACCTGCGGCGGAGCGGAGCACCAGATTCGCCGCCGTCACGCCCGCGGGCACGATCCACCTGAAACTGCGATCGCTCGCCTTCACTTGCTGACCGCCGACCTCGACGACCGTGCCATGCAGCTCATCCGCGTTGCGCCGTTGCTCGTCGCTCGTCGCGCCGGCAGGGACGACGACCACCGTGCCGGTGATCGTGTCGCCGGCAGCCATATCATCTGGCAGGGTGACGGTGACCGTGCCTTGGGTCGTGCTGAAGACCGCGGCTGCAAGACCGTGGCCGGTATCCAGCGCGGGTGGAGGCGGCGTTCCAGTGACCGCGGCCGACGTCGCGCCTGCGATACCCACCAGGAGAACGCACAAAAGGGAAGCGCTGATGAATATGCGTTTCACGGTAGCCCCCTTGACGGTCGAACGAATTCGACCGCTACAATTTTTGCGCCTCCGTGAGTTCTTGCGCATAGCGAGCGACGGACCTGTTGTAACGCGGCAGATATTCCGAAAGGGCGGTAAGGGCGACGGCAACGGCTTCGCGCTCGCGCCCTATATCCACAAGCGCAAGCGCCAAGAAGGCTCGAACCGCGCCATTTAACGCGTCGGTTGCGACCTCTAGCTCGGCCGTTAGCAACGCCGCCGCTTCTCGAGGCTTTCCGAGATTCCGAAGCGAGCTGGCCATCTGGATGACTGCGCACCGACGACGCTCGCCCACCAAGCCCCCGTCAAGTGCGGCCTTGTATAGCGGTACCGCGAGATCGGGTTGACCGGTGGAATCGCGCGCTCCGGCACGCTCGAAGAACCCGATAGCGCTTCCCGGCGGCAACTCGGCGGCCAAAGCGTCGACCAGAGCCACGAACTCTTTCTCGTCGTGGTCGTCGATCGCGCTCCACAGGTCTGAGATCCGCTGCTCCCACGCTGCATCGGCGTCAGTCACAGATCAGAGGTCCCCTAGATCTTCTGCAGCTCTCGCACTCGGCCGGTGAGCTCTTCATGGATGCCCGCGGGATAGCGGCCGGTGAAGCAGCCCATGCAGAACTCCTTGCGCTCGCGCGCGGTGGACGCGACGAGGCCCTCTTCGCTCAAGTACGCGAGCGAATCGGCGTTGATGGTCGTCCGGATCTCGGGCACCGAATGGTTGGCCGCGATGAGCTCTTCGTACGTTGCCGTGTCCACGCCCAGGAAGCACGGATGGCGCATCGGCGGACAGGTGACCCGGACGTGCACCTCCGTCGCGCCGGCCTTGCGCAGCATGGCGACGATCTGCTTCGTGGTGGTGCCGCGCACGATCGAATCGTCGACGAGCACGACCCGCTTGCCCGCGAGATTGGCGTGCAGCGGGTTGAACTTCAGCTTGACGCCCTGCACGCGCATGCGGTGATCCGGATTGATGAAGGTGCGCCCGATGTAGCGGTTCTTCATCAAGCCTTCGATGTACGGGATGCCGGATTCGTCCGCGTAGCCGATCGCCGCCGCGGTCGCTGAGTCGGGCACGCCCATGACGACGTCGGCTTCGACCGGGCTCTCCTTGGCGACGTTGCGACCCATCTGATAGCGCGCGAGATACAATTCGCGCCCCGCGACCTGCGAGTCGGGGCGGGAGAAATAGATGTATTCGAAGATGCAGTTCGCCGGCTTCTCGTCCGTCTTGATCATGCGGCTGCGCATGCCGTCCTTGTCGATGGTGATGATCTCGCCCGGCAGGATCTCGCGGACGTACTCCGCGCCGATGGTCGCAAGCGCGCAGGATTCCGAGGCCAGCGCCCAACCCGAGCCGTACTTGCCCAGGCACAGCGGGCGGATGCCCCATGGATCGCGGAAGCCGAAGAGCTGTTTCTCGGTCGCGAGCACGATCGAGAACGCGCCGATGCACTGGCGCATCGCCGCCTCGATGCGCTCTTCCATCGAGCCCTCGGGGGCGTTGGCGATGAGCCGCGCCATGATGTCCGAGTCCGAGTTGCTCGTGGGCACGAGCGTGTCGTGGAGCTGGTCGCGCAGCTCGTCGGTGTTCACCAGATTGCCGTTGTGCGCAAGCGCGAACTGCCCGAGGGCGCTGTCCGACAGCAGCGGCTGCGCGTTGTAGATGACCGACGAGCCGCTGGTGGAGTAGCGCGTGTGCCCCACCGACAAGTAGCCCGGCAGTTCGGCGAGCGTCTCTTCGGTGAAGATCTGGGAGATGAGCCCCATGTCTTTATGACAGCGCATCGTGTAGCCGTCGGAGACCGCGATACCGGCGCTCTCCTGACCGCGATGCTGGAGCGAGTAGAGCGCGAAGAACGTGGACCGGGCGACGTCTTCGCCGGGTGCGAAGATGCCGCACACGCCGCACGCGTCGCGGATCGCGTCGTCGCCGCTCTTGGCCTGCCAGCCGTGGTAGGTCGGGGTGGGAGGCGCGTCGCTCATCGTCACGGCTTCATTTTACCATAGCTGTGCCGTTGGTCCTATGCCCCGCGCTCGTCCCGGACCCGGTCTGCGATGTCGCCTCGATAGCGCAGCCGCGAGCCCTCCGGCACGCGTGCGACATAGGCGGCACAGGCGGCGTATGCGCGGCCCCGCGCCTCTCCTATCGTGTCGCCGACCGCGGTGATGGTCAAGACCCGGCCGCCGCTTGCTCGCACCGTCTGGCCGTCGAGCGCCGACCCGCCCCAAAAGGCCGCCACGTGGGGCTCCGCGGAGGGCAGCGGCAGCCGGTCCATCGGGTCCGAGTGTTCCGGATAGCGCTCGGAGGTCAGCACGACGCCGACGCAGGCCGACTTCGAGAATGTGGGCGCGGGCGCTTTGCCGTCCGCCAGTGCGATCGAATGGAGCAGCTCGAAGAGGTCGGATTCGAGCCGCGGCAGGACGACCTGGGTCTCCGGATCGCCGAAGCGGGCGTTGAACTCGAGCACGAATGGCCCGCGCTTGGTGATCATCAGGCCTGCGTACAGACAACCCCGGTAGTCGATGCCGTCGGCCGCCAGGCCGGCGCGCACCGGCTCGATGATGTGCTTGGCGACGCGATTCATGAGGTCGCCGCCGGCGACGTCCGGCGCGGGCGAGTACGCCCCCATGCCGCCGGTGTTGGCGCCCTCGTCGCCGTCGCGGGCGCGCTTGTAATCGCACGCCGGCGCGAGGACGTACGCGCGCGCGCCGTCGCACACCGCCATGACGGAGACCTCTTTGCCTTCGAGGCGCTCCTCGAGGACGAGCGTGGTGCCGCCGCCTGGCAGCGAGCGTTCGCCATACCAGCGCTCGATGGTCGGTTTGGCTTCTTCCGCTGAATCAAAGACGACGACGCCCTTGCCGGCGGCAAGGCCGTCGGCTTTGACGACGATGCCGCCTTGCCAGTTGCGCAGGAAGCGTTCGGCCTGTTTGCGGTCGTGCGCGACCTTGAACGCAGCGGTGGGGATGCCCCAGCGCAGCATGCACTGCTTGGCGAACGCCTTGCTCGACTCGAGCCGCGCGCCGCTGCGCCCCGGCCCGAACGTCGCGATCCCCGCTTGGCGCAGCGTGTCGGCGACGCCCGCCGCCAATGCCGCTTCCGGCCCGATCACCGCGAGGTCGACCGCTTCTTCTACGGCACGGTTGGTGATGGCGTGCGTGTCCGTAGCGGAGATGTCGGACCAATTCGTGCCGAGCAGCGCCGTGCCCGCATTGCCCGGCGCGGCGACGATCGCTTCGACCTGCGGCGACTGCGCCAATTTCCATGCGAGCGCGTGTTCACGCGCTCCTGATCCGACGACGAGTACCTTCACGACGAGGCGTTTATGGCTGCGGCGCGAACTGACCTCTCGTGAGCCTCGAGCTTTGGAGCACCATCGCTTCCGTTGGCACGTTCGTCGTGATCACCGCGACGGCGATCGCCGCCGTCATCCAACTTATCCACATCCGGAGCGGCAACCAGATCGCGATCCTCAATGACTTTCGCATCGCGACGGAAGATCCAGAATTCCGCGCAGCGATGGAGTTCATCTACACGCTGCCGTCCAAGGTCGGCGATCGCGAGTTCCGCGCCTTGCTCGAACGCGACACGTTGCCGGTGGAGTTCTACCCGATTCATCGAGTGGGGCGTCTCTACGAGCTGTTCGGATTCTACGTCAATCGCGGCATACTTGATGCCGACATGGTCTGCGACCTGTGGGCACCCGTCATCCAAGGGGTGTGGGACAACATGGCGGACACCATCGTCGTGATGCGGCGTTCGCGCGGGCCCGAACTCTTGGAGAACTTCGAATACCTCGCCCTCTTGAGCGCGCGCTATCTCAAACGCAACCAGAGCGTCTACCCGAAGAACTTGCCCCGCATCGCGCACGCCGATAAATGGGCGGCGCAGGATGCGGCCACGCCGTCTACTCCCACTCGATCGTAGCGGGCGGCTTGCTCGTGATGTCGTAGGCGATCCGATTGACGCCCGACACCTCGTTGACGATGCGCGTCGCGATGCGCTGCAGCGTCTCCGGCGACAGCCGCGCCCAGTCCGCCGTCATGCCGTCGTCGCTCGTCACCGCCCTGATGGCGACCATATTGGAATACGTCCGGCCGTCGCCCATGACGCCGACGCTTTGCAGCGGCGTCAGCACCGCGAAGTACTGCCATGGGATCTCTTCTTCTTTTTCGATCTCCTCGCGCGCGATCGCATCGGCGCGGCGCAGGACGTCGAGGCGTTCGCGCGTGACCGCGCCGAGGATGCGCACGGCGAGCCCGGGTCCCGGGAAGGGTTGACGATTCACGATATGTTCGGGCAGCCCGAGCTCCCGCCCGAGCGACCGCACTTCATCTTTGAACAGCAGGCGCAGCGGCTCGATGAGCTTGAGGTGCATGCGCTCCGGCAGACCGCCGACGTTGTGATGCGTCTTGATCTTGTGCCCGGCCTTGCTGTCGGACGTCTTGCTCTCGATGACGTCGGGGTAGAGCGTGCCCTGCACGAGGAAATCGACGCCGGCGAGCTTGGCCGCCTGCCCTTCGAAGACCGCGATGAACTCGCGGCCGATGATCTTGCGCTTCTCCTCCGGGTCCGAAACGCCCGCCAGCGCGGTGAGGAACTGGTCGGTGGCGTCGATATGGATGAGATTGAGGTGCAGCTGATCGCGGAACGCCTCGACGACCTGTTTGGCCTCGTCCTGGCGCAACAGGCCGTGGTCGACGAAGATGCAGGTGAGCCGATTGCCGATGGCGCGCGCCACGAGCGTCGCGGCGACCGCGCTGTCGACGCCGCCGGAGAGGCCGCAGACCGCATTGGACTCGCCGACCTGCGCGCGGATCTGCTCGACGCTGCGCTCGATGAAGGACGACATCTCCCAGCGCTGCGACAGTCCGGCGACCGAGCGTAGGAAGTTACGGATGACGCGGCGCCCGGCATCGGTGTGCTTCACCTCCGGGTGGAACTGCACGCCGTACCAGTTCTTGCCCGGATCGCCGACCGCGGCTTGCGCGCAGGCGCCGGTGTGGGCGAGCGTCATGAAGCCCTCGGGCAGCGCGGTGACCGTGTCGCCATGGCTCATCCACGCCTGCGAGTGGGTCGGCACTTCTTCGAACAGCGGCGAGTGGACCGCGTCGACCACCAGCTCCGTCCTGCCGAACTCGCGGATCTCGCCGGGCACGACCGTGCCGCCGAGCGCGCGCATCATGTCCTGCATACCGTAGCAGATGCCGAGAATGGGCTTGTCAGATTTCAGCAGCTCTTCGGGCACGTGCGGCGCGCCGGGCGCGACCGCGCTCTCGGGCCCGCCCGTGAGGATGAACGCTGCCGGCTCGCGCGCCTCGATCTCCGACCAGGGCGCATCATAGGGCATCACCTCAGAATACACGCCCTCTTCGCGCACGCGCCGCGCGATGAGCTGCGCGTACTGCGCCCCAAAATCGAGGATGACGACCGTTTCCTGCCCCATCAGGTGCAGACGCTTCCAAGCGTGCCGGCGTCGCGCGCCATGACGACTTCCTTCGCGATGCGTTCACCGACAGAGATCTCGCGACCCCAACGGTAGGCGGAATATGGTGTGTACTTCGTGCCGGGCGAACCCGGGATGCGCAGGCTGACGTCGTACACCACGAACGACTTCGGCGGCCCCGCTGCGATGACGCACTGCAGCGCGAACGGCCCGATGATGCCCGGCGGCCGCGCGGCGCGCGCCGCCGCGACGAAACGCTCGCCCATGTCGAAGGCCTGCTCGAGCATGGATTCGGTGAGCGTCGCCGCGATGTGGCCCGCCTCTTCCATCGAGGGCATGAACGCGCCGCCGAGCGACGCCTGCTCGATCGCCAGCAGATTCCTGGCCCCGTCGACGTCGGTCTGACGCCGCGTGTCCGTGCCGAGCAGCTCGAGCTCGCCGGACAGCGGCGAATAGAAGAAATTCAGATTGATGCTCGGGCCGAGCACGTACTCCTCGAGCACCGCGCCCGCGAGGCCTTGCTCGCTGATCACACCCGCGGCGAGGAGCGTCTGGGAACGGCGTTTGTACTGCTCCGGCGAAGCGGCGACGAAGAAGGCGCGCTCGAATGTCACCTTGGCGTGCGGCGCCTTGATCAGCGTCAGGCCCGCGATCTCGTCGGGCGAGCGGAGCCGCCGCGGAAAACGGATGCCGGCCGCTTCAAGCAGCTTGTACTGGTTGTCGGGCTCGTCGCGCTCCTCCGCGCGCAGCAGGCGGCGCGAGCCGAAGAACGGCACGCGCATGCCGCGTTCGATCTCGTCGTAGCTGTGGCGCTGGCGTGCGTACACCTCGAATGATCGGTTCGGCACGAAGATCGCGTTGCGCTCGAGCAGCTCTTTCTGGACGTCGGCGCCAGGATGTCGGCGAAGTGCTCCACCAGCAGCGTCTCGTCGACGCAGCCGGTGCCATCGGGTCGCGCGGCGTAATGTTTGGTATAGGTGCGCTCGCGGCCGCGCATGCCGACGACGAGATTGCGCAGGCCCTCGCGCTTCGCGCCGAGGCAGACGTCGAGCGCGGAATGGCTGCCGATGCAGCAGAGGGTGAGCGAGGCGAGGTCGTAACCGGCGAGGACGTCCGCGACGCCCTCACTCAATTCGCCGGGACTCCCGGTCCTAGGATGCGCGCCGGCTTCGCGGCCAGCTTGCCGTTGCCGTCGTCGAAGGTGAGCAGGCTGCCCTGATCGAGCACGAGCGACAGGCTGTTGGTGAGCAGCGCGTTCTTGATCTCGCGCGCGATGCGGCGTCCGGTGGACATCGGCTCGGTGTAGTTGAGGTACGAATACGGCGAACCGTCGATGAAGAGATTCGTGCCGGCCACGATGCGCGCGGAGATCTCCATGAGGTAGAACTCCGCCTCCGGGGTCACGATCGTCTCGAGGCAGAACGCGCCGAACAGCCCGCGGTCCGGGCACAGCTCGCGGCTCACGCGCACGACCGCCTCGCCCATGTGGAAGGCCTCGGCGAGCAGCGACTCGCGCAAGCTGATGGGCTGGTTGCCGATGACGACGTAGCTGGGCTGGATATCCCAGCCCTCCTGGCTCGCCGACGGGATGCGTCCGAGCGAGTCGACGTTGCTCTCGTAGCGCCGGTCCATGGACATGATCTCGAGCTTGCCGGTGAGCGGCGAATAGAAATAGTGGATGTACACTGGCACGCCGATGATGTATTCCTGCATGATGTACTTCTGCTCGACGAGATGCGCGGCGCGCGCGTGGAAATCGTCCGCGTTCTTGACGAAGAGATAGCCCTTGCCGCCATGGGCGCCGTAGAGCTTCACGATGACCGGCCGGTCGATCTCGCTCGCCTTGGTGAACTGGCGCGGCATCTTCAGGCCTGCCGTGAGCAGCCAGTCGCGCTGGCGCATTCGATCGGCTTCGAGATCCAGCACGGCCTTGTTGCCGAAGTACGGCGTCGTCATCGCCTTGTGCTGTTCGAGCGAGAGATAGGCGACGAACGAGCCGTGCGGCACGAGCACGACTTTGCGCTGGTTGAGCTGATCTTCGACCTTGGGGAAATCGCTGTAACGCGCGATGACCATGACTTCATCGACGAAGCTGAAGCTCGAGTACAGGCTCTCGTTCTGCGGCGTGGTGACGGCGAGGGTGTGGAAGCCTTCGTCCTTGGCGCCCTTGAGGATCTGCAGCGCGGAGTGGCTGCCGAGCGTGGCGATGGTGTACAGCGCGGGGAGCTGGGAGGACGATTTGCGTGCCATTATTGCGTGTTCTCCTTCGCTCCGGCGGCCCGAATTCCCCTCACGCCTCCACTGCGACGCGCGCCGGCATCTCCCGGACCGCGAACGTCTGCGAGTGCGGGTTGGCGAGCAGTTCACGACACGCCCATTCGAGGCGCTCGCGCGGCGCCGGTCCGCCGCTCTCGTACAGCCGCCACGCGACGGCGCGCGACAGCGAGCGCAGCTGCGCCATGCCGAACGGCCCCTGCAGCAGCGAGAGCAGGCCCGTCGTGTCGTCGTCGCGATCCTCCACGACCGCTTCGAACCCGGTATCGTCATCCGATCGCCGCGCCGCTCCGGTCGTCGAGAGCGAAAGCCGGTGCTTGTTCGGGTTGAACAGCACTTCGGCGTGCGCGATGCCGCGGGCAAGCGCTTCTGGACTGTCCTCCTCGGCGTTCAAGCGCAGGATCTCCGAGCGCTCCACCCGCGCGAGCGCATCGTAGCCAAGCTGCCGCAGCGCGACGAGCACCGTGTACGCGGTGTTGTCCGGCATGCGCAGGTCGATCGCGACTTCGACGTCGCTCATGCCGGTGTCGGCCTCGGCGGCGGGCCGGCGCGGCGCACCAGGGTCACGATGAGCACCACCATGCCGGCGCCGAGGCAGGCGAACGAGACGGCGAGCCATTTCAGCAACGCGGCCGCGAGGTCCGGCGCGACCGGCGGCGCGATCGCCAGCGCGATGCGCGCTCCCTTGCCGCCGGGATAGCCGCACGTCATGACGTACGTGCCGACCTGCGGCGCGAGGAACTGCTCGATCGCCTTGCCGGACCTTCCGCCGAAATCGTATTCCGCGTCGAGCGCCGGGGGTTCGAGCGCGAGCGCGCTGCCGCTCTGCTTCGACGTCACCGCGCACTTGATGTCGGTGGTCGCCGCGGTCGCGAAGGGCTCGCCGTCGACGGTGCTCTTGCGCTCGTAGTACACCACGTACTGCCCCGGCGTGCGGACGTGAAGATCCGATCGTGCCGGGCGCGATAAAGCGCACGAAGTCCGATTGCAAGGCCGACGCGTCGCGCAGCGCGCCGTTGACGCTCGCGACCAGACCGCCGATGATGATGAGCGCGCCGAGCGCGTACCAGAGGCCGCTCGGCTTACGCATGCGGGCGCTCCGCCCGCTCGCGCAAGAAACGCGCCATGCAGCTGAAGATCGCGTGCCCGGCGACCATCTGGTTCGGGTCGCCCCCGCGCAGCTCGGGCCGCCGGAACAAGACGTTGAGCGCCCATGCGGCCCGCTCCGGATGCGGCATGAGCGCCAAGACGTTGCCCCGCTCGTTGCAGATGCCTGCGGCGCGGCGCATCGCCCCGTTGGGCGCGGCACCCGCGTAGCGAAGGACGATGCGCCCGTGCTCTTCGAGATCGTCGAAGGTCGGTCGCCTCGCCGGTGAAGCGGCCTTCGCCGTGCGCCAGCGCCATGGTCATCGCCGTGCCGGGCGCGAGACCCGCGGTGAACGCGCAACGCTCCGGCTCCCGATCGGTCACGACCTCGACGAGCTGCGCTTGGAAGTGGTGCGAGGGCAGGTTGTGCGCGATCGCCACGCGTCCGAGCATGCCGCTCTCCGCGACGATCTGCGCGCCGTTGCACAGCCCGAGCACGAGCTTGCCGCGCTCCGCTTCTTCCTTTATCACCGCGACGATCTCGCTCTTGGCCGCGATGGCGCCGGCGCGCACGCGATCCTCGTGCGCGAACCCGCCGGCGATCACGTAGCCGTCGAAGTCGCGCAAGGCGTTTGGATTCTCCGCCCACCAGAACAGGCGCGCGTCGATGCCGGCGTCGCGGCACGCATCGACCGTCTCGGTCTCGGAGTTCGTGCCGGGGAAGACGATGACGGCGACGCCTGGCTCAGGCATAGAGCTTCTTCAGCGGCTCCGACCACGCGGCCCGCGCGTCGCCGAGCGGTACGTCACAGGCGCCGGCGACGGTGATGTTCGGGCCGCCGGTCACACCGAGGCGCAGCGCTCGTGCGGGCACGGCGGCGCAGATCGCTTCGAAGGCGGCGACCTTATCGCGCGCCACTTCGACGACGAAGCCGGGCTGCTCGCCGAACAGCGCCGCCTGCAGGTCGACATCGCGCGCCCATTCGCGCGGGTCGACGAGACGCGCCCCGAGGGCGCCGTCGGCATCGCCGCCCAAACACATCTCCGCGACGCAGGCGAGCAGCCCGCCGTCCGAGATGTCGTGCGCTGCGCTGATGACGCCCTCCCGTATCCCGTTGACGACCGCGCAGAATCGAGGCGTTCGCCTCGGCGTAGTCGAGCGTCGGCAGGTCGGACGCATCGCCGGCAGCGCCGCCGGTCGCCGCTGCCAGCACCGATCCGGCGAGCTTGTCCGTGCGAGCGCCGAACAGGAAGAGCAGTCGATCCGGCGCGGTGATCTGCATGGTGGCGACGCGGGCGACGTCGTCGACGCGGCCGATGCAGGCGACGATCGCCGAGGGTGCGATCGCGCGACCCGCCGACGACTCGTTGTACAGACTCACGTTGCCGCTCACGAACGGCAGCGGCTCGCCCGGCGCGTTGAGCTGGAGCGATGTCGCCGCTTCCGCGAGTCCCTCGATGCCGTCGACGAGTTGGCGATAGGCGATCGGATCCTCGGGATTGCCGTAGTTCAGGCAATCGGTGAGACCGATCGGCTGCGCTCCGACTGCCGCGACGTTGCGCGCGGACTCGACGACCGCGTGCGCCGCCGCGAGCTTCGCGCTGAGGGCGCCGTAGCGGGGATTGCCGTCGACCGAGAGCGCGATGCCTGCGCGCTCGCCGCGCTTGATGATGAAGACGCCGGCGTCCGCATAGCCAGACGGGATGACCGTGGCGCCGCGCACGAACATATCGTAATGGGTGATGAGCGGCCGCCGGCTGCACACGTCCAGATGGGAGAGAACCGCCAGCAACGCTCGACTGAAGTCGACCGCTCCATTTCCACGGCGTATGGAGCGGTCGGATTTATCCGACCGGAGCTCTATCGGCGGCGCCGCTTTCCGCTCCGCCACGATCGGGCCTGCGAGCACGTCGATCGGCAGGTCGATCAACTTTTCGCCGGCGGCGCGCACGACGTAGCGTTTCGCCTCCGTCACCGTGCCGATGACCGCGGCGCGCGCGTCGGCGGCGATCTCCGGCAGCGTGAAGTGCTGGTTGTAGATCTGGAGCAGCCGTCGGCGTGAACGATGGCGGCACCGCCCACAGCATGCGCTCTTGCGTCTCCGCGCAGGCGATGACGAAGGGCGGCAGCCCGCTCGCCGCCTGCGGCACTTTGTCGATGTCGATCGCGGCCCCGAATCCGCCGGCGTTGCTCAGCTCACACGAGCTGCCCATGATGCCGCCGGCGCCGAGGTCCTTGAAACCGACCTGCAGCCCGAGCCGCTCGATCTCCGCGAACACCGCGTATGACGCGCGCATGATAACGCTCTTGAGGAACGGATCGGGGACCTGGACCGCGCTCTTGTTGGCCTGCGCTTCCGCCGCGTCGAGCACCAGCGAGGCGAACGCGGCGCCGCCGAAGCCCGATGCGTCGGTCGCCTTGCCGACGAGCACGAGATCGTATCCGGCGCCGCCGGCCGGCACGCGGCTATGAAGGATGCGGTCGGCGCGCACGATGCCGAGCGCCACCACGTTCACCAGGCAATTGTCGGTGAACGACTCGTTGAAGTAGACGTCGCCGGCGATGTTCGGCACGCCGACAGCGTTGCCGTACCCGCCGATCCCGTCCACCGCGGCCGCCGCGACGTATGCGGCATGCGAGCCGGGCGTCGGCAGGCCGAAGCGCAGCGGATCGGCGCTCGCCACGACCTCGGCGCCCATGCACAACACATCGCGCAGGATGCCGCCGACGCCGGTCGCCGCTCCCTCGAACGGCACGACCTGCGATGGATGGTTGTGGCTCTCGTGCGCCACGACGACGCCGTAGTCCACGCCGTCGAGGGTGGCCGCGCGCAAAATGCCGGCATCTTCGCCGACGCCGACGAGCACGTCGGCGCTGCGCACCGGCAGCGCTTTGAGCAACGGCCGCGAGCTCTTATACGAGCAATGCTCGCTCCACTGGATCGCGAACGCGTGGGCTTCGGCGCGCGTCGGATCGCGTCCGATGCGCGCTGCGATGGAGCGCAGTTCTTCCGCCGAAAGCGCGAGCGCCTCGCGGCGTGCGAGGCGCTTGAGGTCCTCGTCCGAGGCGCCGGTGATCGAAAGCGGCTCCGCCGACAAGGAGACTGATGGAGCGGTCGATGCCGTTCGACCGTCCTTTTCTCTCACGCGCCGGTCTTACCGTTGGGCGGCGCGTTGAGCCGTGCGTCCGATGCGATGACGTTGTTGCGGCTGCGATACTGCGAGACGAGCACCCTGCCGTAGAGCACGGTGTCGTCGACCGCGAGGATCTTCGCCGCCGCGAGCGCCGCGTTCTCGGGCTCGAGCACGACCGTGCTCGCCACGCCCGAGGGCAGGTGCAGGCTCGAAAGCACTTCCATGCCGCCCCAATTCGAGCCGATGACCGGACACGCGATGACCGGGTTGGCGGTCGCCGCGTCCACGAACGCGGAGAGCGCATTGCTCCGCCCGGCGATGGTGATATAGACGACGCGACCCAACGTGCTGTCGGTCTGCTGGATGCGTGTCAGCGCGAACACCGGCGTCTTGTGCGCCGAGGCGACATGCTTGGTGTTGGGCACGCCGAGCGCGGAGAGCGCCTTGGCGATGCGCTCCGCGTGCGCCGCGTCCGACGCCGAGCCCATCATGATCGACACGAAACCACCGCTGCTCTTCTGGAAACGCGCGACCCGCTCGGCGACCTCTTCGTACTTGTCTTTGACGTCGCTCAGATCGCTGTCTTTGGGCGCGCTCATGTTGCGGTAGACCTGCTTGTCGAGCATGCGCGTCTGGTCGCCCGCCGGCCAGATCCGCCACGAGTCGTTGTCGATGACGTCGGCGAGCAGGATCTCGCTGCCGCCGCCGGCGCTCGGGATGCGGCCGAACTCCACCTTGAGGTCGACGAGCTGGACGTCTTGCTGCTTCCACGCATGGGCGAGGATCTCGAACACGAGCCGGGCTTGGTCGCTCATCTCGACGATTTCCGCCGGCGTGGCGATCTTCTCGGCGACGATCTGCTCGGCGGTGTACTGCGGGTCGTGGCGCGCGTCGTCTTTGAAGAAATACTCGACGAGGCGCGGCGCGAAGATCGTGCCTTGCGCCACGCCCGGGTTGCGCTTGAGGTAGGAGCCGGCCGCGACGCCGCGCACCACCACCTCGATCGGGATCATCTCGCATCGGCGTACGACCATCTCGTTGTCGTCGGCGTCTTCGCCGCCGCTCAAGTAGTGGGTCGGCAAGCCGCATGCGTTGAGCAGGCGGAAGATCCGCGCCGTGGTGAGCGCCGCGAGGCGGCCCTTGCCGGTGATGGTATTGCGTTTGGCGCCGTCGCCGGCGGTGATGCTGTCCTGCGACGACACGATCACCGCGTCGGGCTGATCCGGGTGCTGGTAGAGGACCTTCGTCTTGCCCCGGGCGACTTCGACTCCCTTATGCATGCGTTGCTTTCTCCATCGCGCGGACTTTCGCCGCGAAGAGGTGTGCGCGCTCGGCGGCGAGGCCGACGTGCGCCGCGGGTTCTAGGAGTGCTTTCATCTCCGCCGGTTTGAGGTGGACGGTGAACGCCTCATCCTTTGACAGCATCTCCGGCAGCGGGTTTTTCTCGTCCTTCTCTATCGCTTCCCAGGCCTTCATCGAGGCTTCCCGCAGCTTCTCGTGCAGCGCCTGCCGGTCGGCGCCGCGCCGCGCCGCCGCCATGAGCACCGCCTCGGTCGCGGCGAACGGGCCGAAGGTGGCGAGGTTCGCGGCGATCCGATTCTTGTCGACCCGTAGGCCGCTCATCACCTTGCTCGCCAGCGAGACGATCTCGTCGGCGGCCAAAAAGCTCTCCGCCAGCACGAAGCGGCGGTTCGCGGAATCGTCGAGCGTGCGTTCGAGCAGGTTGTCCGCGGCGTTCTGCCACGTCACCATCGCGTTGGCGGCGATCGGGCCGCGCGAGCGAGCAGATGCGCTCGCACATGATGGGATTGCGCTTGAACGGCATCGCCGACGAGCCGACCTGTTTGGCCTCGAAGGGCTCGCCTACTTCGCCGAACGGGCTGCTCGCCAGCACGCGCACGTCGAAGGCGAATTTGCTCGCGGTCGCGGCGAGCGCGGCGACGTTGGCCACGACGATATAATCGAGGCGCCGCGAGTACGTCTGCCCTGTGATGAGCGACGCGGTCAGCCCGAACGCCGACATGACGTCGCGTTCGACCTGGTCGGGCGTGACGTCCGAGCCCTTGAGCAGCGCCGCGTACGACGCAGAAGTGCCCACCGCGCCGCGCAGCCCTTTGCTCGGCAGCCACGCGGCGAGGCATTTCAGATTCTCGTAGTCGAGATAGAGATCGTGCGCCCACAGGCTCATGCGATAGCCGAGCGTCGTGGGCTCGGCCGCCTGCAGATGCGTGTACGCCATGCACGGCAGGTCGGCGTATTTCTCGATCTGCCCGGCGAAGACATCGAGCAGCGAGCGCAGCCCGTCGCTGAGCATCGAAAGCGCCTGCTTCAGGCGCGCGGTCTCGACGTTGTCCTCGACGTCCATGGAGGTCGCGCCGAGGTGCAGCTTGCCGCCGCCGAGCTTGGCCTGCCTCGCGTAGACGCGCAGTTCGGCCATGAGGTCGTGATGGATCTCTTTTTCGATCTCGTGGGCTGCCGCCAGATCCACCGCGTCCACGTGGCGGCGCAGGTCCGCCAGCTCTTCCTCGGTGACCAGGCCCGCCTTGGCCTGCGCGGTCGCCAGCTCGAGCCAGAGCCGGCGCCACATGCGGCGTTTGGTCTCCTCGGAGAACAGTTCGCGCATAGCGGGACGGCCGTATCGCCAGGAAAACGGTGAGGAATACGCTGTTGTCACTGTGCTGATTTCGTTCGGCGCGGGACGCTAGCGCCCTTTCCGAGCCTCAAGAGAGAGCGGTAAATCCGCCGCATCGAGGACCCGCATCCAACAGGTGAACAATCGCTATGTCTATTTCCGCGCCGTGAGGCGCACGATCACTTCTTCGAGCGCTTGGTCAGCCTGACGCCGGCCCGTGATCGAACGCTCGAGCGCCGCCATCGTGACGTCGACACGCTCTTTCAATTCTTTCTTCGACAGGCCGCGTCCGACGCCCAAGAGCTTGTTGACGCGCCACGCGTTCTGACCGCTCGCGGTGGCGTATTCATTGCCGCGCGCGCCGTTGTGCAGTTCCCAGATGATCTGCTGCTCGCCGGCGAGCCACACTAGCGGGCCGATCGCCGCGCTCGGATCGGTCGTGAGCTCCTTCGCGAGCTTGAGCGCGAGATCGGTTTTGCCGTCGTTGATCGCGCCGGCGAGGTCCCAGAACTTCACATCGCTGCTCGGCAGCGCGTACTCGCGCACGTCCGCCTCCTTGATGTCCTTCTTCAGCAGCGACAGCAGGTCGATGGCGTTCTTGATCTCGGCGACGTTCTCGAGCGAGGCGAGCGCGTTCACCGCGCCGGCGTCCATCGCCACCTTGATCTGCGCGGCATAGTCCTCGATGTACTTCTTGCAGCCCGCCGCGTTGAGCGTCACGTCGATGACGATCGAATCGTCGCAGGCCTTGGCGAATGCCGCCGCCTCGTCCATCGGCTTGCGTCCTTGCGGCCTGGAAGGCTTGCCGCTGTGGTCGATGAGCAGCAGCGCCTGCTCGGGCGTGTCTTCCGCTGCGGAGACGATCTCGTCGCGGTCTTCCTTCTTGAGATCGATGGTGCCGCGCACCACCACGACGCGGCGCGCGGCGAGGAACGGCATCGCGGCGGTCTTCTCGGCGATCGCGCCCAAGCCGCCCGCGCCGCGCGCATCCACGACGTCGACGTTGAGCGCGCGCATCGATGCATCGGGCACTGCCGCGGCGAGATCAGCCGTGCCACGACCTCGTCCGCGAGGATCGTCTCCTTGCCCGCGATCACCACGAGCCGAGGCGGCCAGTGCGGCTGGGCTGGCGGCGAACTGCAGAGTAGCCGATCTTGCCCGCCGGCTTCTTCGCAGGCACCTTAGGGACGGACCGCCGCGCGGATCGGCTCGCGCGCGAGCATCTCCGCGATGGCGACGCCGAACGGCGGCCGCAGGTCGCCGAACTCGGTCGCGAAGGCGCTGATATAGACGAGCAGGCGTCACGTCGAACGACGGATTGGCGACCGGCGCGTCCGGCGGCGCGATCGGCGTGCCGCGCACTTGCAGCACTTCTTTCGCATCGCGCTCCTCGATCGGGATATCGTCGCCTGTCGCCATGCTCGCGTCGAACGTCGAACGCGGCGCCGCGACGTAAAAGGGTATGCCGTGCTCGCGTGCGAGCACCGCGAGACCGTAGCTGCCGATCTTGTTCGCGGTGTCGCCGTTGGCGGCGATGCGGTCGGCGCCCACGATGACGGCTCCGATCTCGCCGCGGCGCATGAAGTAGGCCGCCATGCGCGTCGGTGATGAGCGTGAACGGGATGCCGTCGCCGAGCAGCTCGTACGTGGTGAGCCGCGCGCCCTGCAGCTGCGGGCGCGTCTCGCCCACGTACACCGCGCGCAGCTTGCCCGCGCGCCAAGCGGAGCGGATGACGCCGAGCGCCGTGCCGTAACCGCCGGTGGCGAAGTCGCCGGTATTGCAATGGGTGAGCACTTGCACGCCGTCGGGCAGCAGCGCCTCGCCGGCGGCGCCGATGCGGCGGCATGCCTCGATATCGTCAGCGTGCAGCGCCGCGGCCGCGACCTGCAGCTGTGCGGCGACGGTCTTGGCCGACGCACCGCCGTTGATGTTGCGCTTGGCCTCGTTGAGCAATTCGTTGACCGCCCAAGGCAGGTTGACCGCGGTCGGCCGCGCCGACGCGAGCGTCTGCGCCGCGTCGGAGAGCATGGCGAGGAAATGGTCCGGGCTATCGGCTTTTTGCGCCGCGTCGAGCGCCGCGATCGCCAGGCCGTATGCCGCCTGCGATGCCGATGGCCGGCGCGCCGCGCACGCGCATCTCGCGGATCGCGTTGACGACCGCCGCCGGCGAGTCGAGCGACAGCACCTCGACCGCGTCGGGCAGTTTGGTCTGATCGATGAGGCGCAGGATTGCCGGCTCGTAGGCGATGTGCGGCGGGCGCTGCGGGGTCATGCGCGCGCGAACTCCTGGTCGGCGACGCTGAGCGCCTCGCCGATGATGCGCGCCGCCTCGTCCGCCTGCGCGATGGTGACGACGAGCGGCGGTTGGATCCGCAGCGTGCTCGCATACAGCCCGCCGCGCCCGATGAGCAGGCCTTTGTCTTTGCACAGGTTGAGGACGCGCTCTGCCGCTGCCCCGGCCGGCTCTTTGGTGGCGCGATTGATGACGAGTTCCACGCCGATCATGAGCCCGCGCCCGCGCACCTCGCCGACGATCGGATGACGCGCGGCAAGCGCGCGCAGCGACGCCATGAGGTGCGCGCCGACCTTGCCGGCGTTGGCCGTCAGGTTCTCTTCTTCTACCACCTCGAGCGCGGCGACCGCGGCGCGCGAGGACAGCGGATTGCCGCCGAACGTGTTGATATGCGGTCCTTGATATGCGTCGGCGATCTCCCGGCGCGCGATCACCACCGAGATCGGCAGTCCGTTGCCCAGGCCCTTCGCCGAGGTGATGATGTCCGGCGTGACGCCCCAATCGGTGATCCCGAACATGTTCGAGCCGAGCCGGCCCCATGCCGTCTGCACTTCGTCGGCGATGAAGAGGATGCCGTGGCGGTCGAGGATCTCCTTGACCTTCGGGTAGTACTCGGGCGGCGGCGTGATGATGCCGCCGACGCCTTGGATCGTCTCGGCGAAGTAACCGGCGACGTGGCCAGACGTCTCGGTCTTGATGATGTTCTCGATGGCGTCCGCGCACGCGATCTCGCACGATGGATAGGTGAGGTTGAGCGGGCAGCGATAGCAGTACGCGTTGGGCGCGAACACGATCTTGCTCGGCTCGCCGCCGAAGTTGCGCCACGCCGCTAAGCCGGTGATGCCCACCGTCCACGCGGAGCGGCCGTGGTAGGCGTGGGCGAGCGCGATGAACTCCGAATGTTTGGTGAAGTGGCGGGCCAGCACGCGCCGCCAGTTCATTCGCCTCGGTGCCGGAGTTGCCGATGAAGACCTTGTCCAGGCCGGGCGGCGAGATCTCGGAGAGCTTCTCCGCCAGATCGAGCATCGGCTCGTTCAAGTACAAGCGTCGAGGTGTGGACGATCTTGTCCACCTGATCGTGGACGGCGGCCTTCACCTTCGGGTGGTTGTGGCCGGCGACGAGCACCGCGATGCCGGCGAAGAAGTCGAGATAGCGGCGGCCTTCGTCGTCGGTGACATACGCGCCGTCACCCGAGACCAACGTCAGCGGCTCCGGATAGTAGGTCTTGGCGCAGTCCATGAGATACGCGGCCTTGCGTGCTGCGTTGCGGTTCGCTACTTTCGCCATGGTGGCGCTGAAGGTTCTACGCCCCCGGCACACGCGCCCCCCGGGGCACGCGCCGCGCGGGGATGGCGCGTGCTCCGGGCGAACGCGCCAGCGCGTGCATCACCATTTCCGGCTTGCCTTGGCCTGCGCGGTCGCGGTCGGCGTCGCGGCGCTCGCGTCGCCGCTGGGCGCCCGATCCGACGATGCGCCGGCCGACGACGATCCCTGCCTTTCGCTGCTCGCGGTCGTCAACAGGCCCACCATCGGCACGAGTCCGTGCTCGGTCAAGCCCGGCAAGGTGCTATTGGAAGCAGGCTACACGAACGGGGCGTCCGGCGACCTTCACATCAACCTCGCCACCGCGCCGCAGTCGGTGTTCCGCATCGGTCTGCCGCACGATCTCGAGGTCGACGTCACGCCGCCGTCGGAGAACTGGCAGTCCACGGCGGGCGGTGTCGCGAGCGCGGGCACGAGCGATTCCGGCATCGGCATCAAGTACGAGATCGGGCACCATCGACGCTTCGCGTATGCGGCCGGTCTCAACGCGACGTTTCCGACTGGTTCGCTCTCCTTCACCAGCGGCTCGCCCGTGTACACGTTGAGTTTCGACGAGTCGTATGCGCTCAGCCGCACCGTCGGCCTAGCCGCGTCGCAGTACGTCATCAGCGCGACCGGGAGAAATGCGGCCGGCGGACTGACGCGCTTCATCTCCTTCGCACCCACGGTCGTCGTCAGCCAGGCGTTGGGCCTGGACGCGCAAGCGTATCTCGAAGGGTATAGCGCGATCCCGTTCACACCGGGCGGCGGACCGCGCTACTTCTACGATGGGGGCGTGCAGCAGGCGATCGCCAACCGCGTGGAGCTCGACGTCGAGGTGGGATCGAACTTCGCGACCGCTTCGAGCGGTCATTCGCACTACGTCGGGTTCGGCCTCGCGATATTGTTCTGACGGGCGATCGAGCCGCTAGATCTTGTGGAAGCCCAGCAGGCGGCGCAGCACGCCCGTGAAGGTGAGCAGGGCGAAGGGTATGAGCAGCCATCCGGCCGCACGCAGCAGGCCGGCGGACGAGGCGGCGGTGACGGGCGAACCCGGGATGCCGCACCCGGAGACGCGCCACGACGTGAGCAGCGCAGGATCGAGCGACGCGTAGGTCGCGATGCCGAGCGCCGCGGCGTCGTCGAGCGGCGCGCGCTCGTCGCACGCAGCCGTTGTAGCGGTCGAATTTATTCGACCGTCCGCCGGCACCGCTGAGCCCGGCACGAATGCGAAGATGAGGAACGCGATAAGCACCGGCGCGAGCAGCCACGCGAGCATGCGCCACGGCCGCACGCCGTAGCCCGGGATCGCGCGCAGCACGCGGTCGCCCAGCAAGCGCAACAGATCCGCCCAGCAGGCCGCGGTCCACGGCGGATTGCGGAACGGCCGGATCGCGTCTCCCTCGAGTTCGCGTCGCATGTAGAACGCGTCGGCCGCCATGCGGGCCTGCGCGCGCGGCGAGTGCGCGGGACCGCGCTGTCCTTTGTCGACGGCGCGCGCCGGGAACACCGCATCGTCGCTCGGCGCTTGCGACGCGGACTGCAGCACGACGAAATGACCGCCGCGCAGGTCGAGGGTGAGGCCATGGTCGCTCGAACGCGCCGGCGCCGGCGCGGGCGTGAGTTCGCCGTTGCCGCGCGCAGGCCGCCCCGAGACTGCTTGCGCGCGCACGCTCTTCGCCGCGGCGCGCTCGCCGATGCGCAGGCCGCGGAAATGCATCCAGCGCAGATCGAGCGGCGCCTCGAACGTCGCATCGGAGAACACCGCGTCGCGGCCGACGCGGCTGCCGACAAAACGGGTCTCGGCGGCGAAACTCGCGCGCTCGCACAGCAGGTCTGAGGTCACGTCCGCACCATCGAAGATCGCTCGGCGGGCGAACGCTGCGCCGCTGCAATCGAGCTGTCCGCCGATGTGTGCGGCGTCGAAGCGCGCGTCGCCGCCGAAGCGAGCACCCGAGCACAGCATGTCCGACTGCACGCTTGCGCCTTCGAAGTCGGCCGGCCCATCGAAGCGCGTCGTGCGCAGCTGCAGCCCCTCGCCGAACGTCGCACCTGAGAATTCCGCGCGCGCGGCGAACGTGGCATCGTCGAAGCTCGAGTCTTTGCCTGCGCTGATCCTGTGGAACAGGGTGTCGCCGCCGAACGTCGCGCCACTCGCGTCGACGCCGCCGGCGATGCCGACGTCGTTGCAACGCACTTCGCCCTGCAGTCGTGCCGCCCGCATGCCGAGCGCTCCCCGCACCTCTGCGCCGTCGAACAACGCGGCGCGCGCGAAGACCGCCTTATCGAAGGACGCGCTGCCGCCGATACGAGCGCCGCGGAAATCTGCATCCGCATCAAATGCGGCAGCGCCGCATTCCAACGAGCCGCCGGTCTGCACGGCGCCGAACTGCGCCGCGCCGGTGAAATGGGATCCCGTCAGGGTGGCGCCGGCGCCGATGCGCGCCGCGCCGAAATTGGCCTCACGGGCGAAAGTGGCGCTCGTGCCTGCGACGCCGCCACCGACGACGAGCGAGCGGAACGTCGCGGGGCCATCGAAGCGAGCGCCATCGATCTTCAGATCGCCGCCGACCTTGGCGTGCGCAAAGGTCGCGTCCTCGCAGAAATGCGCTTTGCTGGCGAGCAGCGCGCCCTTGCAGGAAAGGCTCGCGAAGCGCGCCGCGCGCGCGAGGGTCGCGCCGCTCAGGTCCACGTCGCCGCCGCTCTCGGCGGCGCTCAGATCGATCTCGCCGCGGCACTCGACGTTGGCAGCGGCGATCGCGCCGGCGCGCAGGCTCGGCATCGCGGTGGCGCCCGCGAAAACCGTCCAGGCGAAGCACGCCCGCCCGTCCACGCGGACGTTCGGCAGAGTCAGCTGCGGCGGCGAAGGTCGCGCGCGTGCAGTCGAGCGAGCCCAGGCGCGCGTTGGCAAAGGTGACAGGACCATGGAACGCCGCGTGCGTGAAGTCGGCTTCGCCGGCGACGCGCAATTCGCTCAGGTCGGCGCCGCGGTCGAACGAGGCGGACTCGCACGACAGCGCGCCGCCGACGTCGCAGCCGCGCAGATCCGCGCCTCGCCTTGAATTTCGCGTCCTCGAGGTTCAGGTCCGCGCCGACGCCCATGCCCGCGAAACTCACGTCGCGCTCGAACACCGATTGCAGGCACAGCACGTTGCGCGCCATCGCGCGCCTCTTTGAGCGACACGGTCGCGGCGAACACGATGTTCGACAGCGTGAGCTGCGCCAGCTGGGCGCCTTCGAACGCCACCTCGCCGCCAAAGGACGCGCCGGTGGCGATGACCGCCTCCGTGACGCGGATCGACGGGAACAGCGCGCGTCGCCGGAAGTGCGACTCCGAAAGATCGAGCTGGCCGCCGATCTGCGCGCGCTCGAGCCGCACGTCGCCGTCGAAGGCCGCGCGCTTGAGGCTCGCATGCCGCACGACCGAGAGGTCGATGAGGGCGACGTCGCCGGCGACGAGCGCGCCCTCGAGGATGAGGTCGCCGCCGATCTGCAGTTCTTGGCACTCGAACGGTCCATGGATCTTCAGCGCGTCGCCCGTGAGCGAGCCGCCGATCCTGGCGCCTTTGGCGCGCAGCGCGTCCGTCGACGTCGGCGTCATGCAGGCTCAGTGCGCCGCCGATCGCGACACCCGCGAGATCGAGTTCGCCGCTGAACTTCACGCCCGCGAAACTGACGTCGCCTTCGCCGCGCATGCCGGCGAGGATCACGCGGCCGCCGAACGCCGTGCCGTCGAAGCGGACCGCCTGCAAGAAGCGCGCATCGCCGAGTGAGATGCCCGCGGCGCGCGAATTGGTGATTGCGAACGAAGCCGGCACGTAGCGTCCGCTCAAGTCGAGGTCGCCCGCGATCACCGCGTTGTCGATGTCGACCGCAAGGCCGAGGCGGACCGCCTCGAGGATCCAGTCGGCGCGGACGACGCGCGCGGCTTCGCCGGCCTCGCCAGGAAGATGCAGCGGCGTGCCGGCGAGCAGCGCCTGGAGGTTGCTATCGCCGACGACGTCCATCAATCGAACTTCCTACGCAGTTGTGCCATCGCGACGGCGCTGCACGCCGCATCGTAGCCCTTATTGGATGTAGCGGTCGAATTTATTCGACCGGGCGGACGGTCGACTGAAGTCGACCGCTCCATATGCTCCGCGGCATTTCCGCCGTCTGCGGCCGAGCGCTCGCGCGCCTGCTGCTCGTTCTCGGTGGTGAGCACGCCGAAGATGACCGGGATGCCGGTTTTCAGCGCGACGTCCGCGATGCCCCGCGCCGCTTCGCCCGCGACGTATTCGAAGTGAGGCGTGTCACCGCGGATGACGCAGCCCAGGCACACCACGGCGTTGTACGTCTTGGTCTGCGCCGCCCACAGCGCGGCGACCGGCAGCTCGAACGCGCCGGGCACCTCGAAGACGTCGACGAGGTCCGCCTCGATCTTCGCCTCGGCGAAGCCGCGGCGCGCGCCGTCGAGCAGCGCCTGCGTGATCGGCCCGTTGAAACGGCTGCGGATGACTGCGAAACGCACCGAGGCGCTCTACTGGCCCGTCTTCTCGAAGAGGTGGCCGAGCTTCTCTTTCTTCACGCGCAGATAGTCGGCGTTGTACTCGTCGCCGTCCACGATGAGCGGCACTCTGCCGGTCATCTTCAACCCGTAGCCCTCGAGCCCGACGATCTTGCGCGGATTGTTGGTGATGATCTTCATCTCGCGCACGCCCAGGTCGTGGAGGATCTGCGAACCGGTGCCGTACTCGCGATTGTCGACGGGCAAGCCGAGCCGCTGATTGGCCTCGACCGTGTCGGCGCCTTCGTCCTGCAGCTCGTAGGCGCGCAATTTGTTGGCGAGCCCGATGCCGCGCCCTTCTTGATGCAGGTAGAGGAACACGCCGCGCCCGTTGCGCGCGATGATGTGCAGCGCGGCGTCGCGCTGCGCGGCGCAGTCGCAGCGCTTGCTGCCGAGCGCGTCGCCGGTGAGGCATTCGGAGTGCACGCGCACGGGAACGTCGCGGCCGTCGCCGATCTCGCCCATGACGAGCGCCACGTGGCACGCGTGGTCGACGAGCGACTCGTAGCCGTAGCCGGTGAAATCGCCGAAGCGCGTCGGCATCTTGAAGGTGGCGATGCGCTTCACGAGCTTCTCGTGGCGCATGCGATAGGCGATGAGGTCGGTGACGGTGATGAGCTTCATGCCGTGCTCCGCGGCGAACAGCTCGAGCCGCGGGCGGCGCATCATCTTGCCGTCGTCGTCGAGGATCTCGCAGATGACGCCGGCCGGATACAGGCCCGCGAGCTGAGCGAGATCGACGCCCGCTTCGGTCTGTCCGGCGCGCACGAGCACGCCGCCTTCGCGCGCGCGCAGCGGGAACGTGTGCCCGGGGCAGACGAAGTCGCTCGGCTTCGAGCGCGGATCGAGCAGCGCGGCGATGGTCGACGCGCGATCGTGCGCCGAGATGCCGGTGGTCGTCCGGCCTTTAGCCTCGACCGACACGGTGAACGCCGTCTCGAGCGGCGAGGTGTTCTCGCGCACCATCATCGGGATGTGCAGCTCGTCGAGCCGGCGTCCGATGATCGGCACGCAGATCAGCCCGCGACCGTGCTTCGTCATGAAGTTGATCGCCTCGGGCGTCACCATCTGCGCCGCCATGGTGAGGTCGCCTTCGTTCTCGCGATCCTCATCGTCCATGACGACGATCATCTTGCCGGCGCGGATGTCGGCGATGGCTTCTTCTATTGTGGCAAGCGGCATAAGGCCTCGACGTAGCGTGCGACCGGATCGATCTCGAGGTTGAGGGTCGCGCCTGCGGCTTTGCTGCCGAACGTCGTCCGCGCCAGCGTCTCCGGTATCAACGCGACGGCGAACGCGGCGTTGTCCGCGTCCACGGCGGCGACCGTCAGACTGACGCCGTCGAGCGCGACATACCCCTTCTCTACGATCATCGGAGCTATCTTCGACGGGATTGAGCACCACACCCTGAAGCCTTGTCCTTCGGGGGTTTTCGCGCGTATGACGCTGGTCGCATCGACGTGCCCGTAGACGAGATGCCCGCCCATCGGATCGCCGAGGCGCAGGCTCGGCTCGAGATTCACGTCGTCGCCCATAGCCAGCGTGCCGAGATCGCTGCGCGCGAGCGTCTCGGGGATGACGTCGAACGCCATCGTATCGCCGGCGATGCCGGCGACCGTCAGACAGACGCCGTTGACGTTGACGCTCGCGCCGGGCTTCTCGCCGCGCGCGAGCGCCGCGCACTCGATGACGAGCCGTTTGCCGCCGCCCGCCGCGGCGATCTCCGCGACGCGGCCCGAGTTGGTGATGAGACCGGTGAAGATGTGCGTGCCTCCGGATCCGCGCTCACGAGCACATCGCGGCCGAGCCGCCGCACCGCCTCGACGCGAGCGCGCGCGGCGAGCGGGCTCGCGACTCCGGCGACTGAACCGCCGCTCGGCGCGCCGAGCGTGATGGGAGCGATGATCCAATGGATGCGGTCGACGCAGCGCGCGGCGAGCAACGCGCGCGCAAGTGCCGGACCTCCTTCGCATAACACGCTGAGGCATCCTTGGCGCCCGAGCCGCGCGAGCATATCGCGCACGTCGACGCGCCCGCTCGGCGTGCTGCTTGCACTGCATGACGGACACGCCGCGAGCCTCGAGCGCCGCGCGCGTCGCGCGCGGCATCGCGTTCGTCGTCGCCACGATGGTCTGCGCCGCGCGATGATCGCGGACGAGCTTTGAATCGAGAGGGATGCGGCCGCGCGAGTCCACCACGATGCGCTGATACGGGACTGCGCGTTTGTGCGCGGGCCGCACCGTGAGCAGCGGGTCGTCCACGATGGCGGTCTCGACGCCGATCATGACGGCATCGTGCTCGATGCGCTGCGTGCGCGTGAAGCGCGCCGCCTGCGCGCCGCTGATGCTGCGTGCGTTCGCCGCGCCGGCGCGCGACGAATCCATCGAGCGATTGCGCGAGCTTAAGGGTCACGTATGGGATGCCAGTGAGGCGTTGCTTGCGGTACATGCGATTCTGTTCTTGCGCTTCGCGGCGCCGTCGCCCAGCTCGACGACGAGGCCGGCTCCGCGCAGCGCTGCGACGCCGGCGCCGCGCACATGCTTGTCCGGATCCTCGATTGCGATGACCGCACGCGCGATGCCGACGCGCGCGATCGCGGCGACGCATGGCGGCGTACGACCGCGATGCGCGCATGGCTCGAGGGTGACGTAGATGGTCGCACCGCGCGCGCGCGCGCCTGCTTGGCGCAGAGCGACGATCTCGGCGTGCGGCGCGCCGGCGCGCTGGTGATAGCCGGAGCCGACAACCCGCCCGTCGGCGACGATCACCGCGCCGACGAGCGGATTAGGACTTGTGTCGCCGGTCGCGCGCGCCGCGAGGGCAAGTGCTCGGCGCATGAAGCGCGACGTCGCCATGAACGCCCGTTTTCTGCGCAACTGTAGGTGCCGACCTTTGGTGTAGGGGCCGACCTTTAGGTCGGCCCAGAAAAAATCGAAGGGTCGATCTGAAGATCGACCCCTACAGACGCGCTACAAACGCGCGGCGAGGCATGCTGCAGCGACCGATACCACACCGAGGCGCCGTAGGACGAGCGCGCACGCCCGTAGCGTCGCGCCGGTTGTCACGACATCGTCGACCAGGATGACGTCACGGCCTGCCAAGTGCAGCGCATCAACACCAGGCGCGAATGCGCCGGCGACATTCGCGTCGCGCGCGCCGAGGTCAAGTGAACTCTGCCGCTCGGTTGCGCGCGCGCGGCGCAGCGCGTCGCCAAGGGCGGGCGGCGAACCGAGCGCAGCCGCCAGCGCGCGCGCGATCACCTCGGCTTGATTGTAGCCACGAGAGCGCAAGCGCGCTGCGTGGAGCGGCACCGGCACGAGGATGCCTTCGACAGGCATCATGCGTCTGGCAAGAGCCTCGGCAAGCCGCGCGCCGACGGCACGCCTGCCCGCGTACTTGAAGGCGAGAATAGCGCTGCGCAGCATCCCTTCGTATGCGCCAAGCGCGGTGACCCGCTCGAGCCCGTCGATATCGCGCCGCACGATGGGCGTGCGCACGCCGATGGCGCAAACGCATGCGTCGCACACGTCCGCTCCGAACTCCGCGCATCCGGCGCAACGTCGCGGCGCGAGCACGTCGGCAAGACCTGTAGCATCTGCCATCCGTCACGCTTGCGAGCAGTGCCGACAAGCGCGGGTCGATCTGAAGATCGACCCCTACATACGAAGCGGTCGTTAGATCGACTACATCGAGGCTGGTGGGGGGAGGGCGCAGTGGCGGCGCGACGAACCTTGTGCTCCTTCGGCACGCGGCGCGGTTCCAGTGCGCTGTGGCTGTCGCTCGAAAGAGGGGACCTGCATGGGCCTGACGCGACGTGATTTCCTCAAAGCCGGGCTCGCTGCCGGCGGGCTGGGCTTGCTGCCGCAGACGCTGCCGTCGCGCGCCGCGGCGAAAGATGCCCTGAAGATCGGCGTCATCTTGCCGTCATCAGGCGTCTATGCGGAGCTCGGTGACCAGATCGGCAAAGGCATGCGCCTCTACTTCGACGAGGTGCACAACAAGGCGGGCGGCCGCGAGATCGTGGTCATCAACGAGAACGAATCGAGCGATCCGAGCGTCGCCGTCACCAAGGCGACCAAGTTATCCAGTCCGACAAGGTCGACCTGCTCGCCGGCATCGTCGCGACCCCTGCCGCGTACGCCATCCGCGATCTCGTCACCGATCGCAGGTCCCGCTCATCATCGCGAACGCAGGCGGCAACGCGTTGACGCGCGCGCGCAAGAGCCCGTACATCTTCCGCACGAGCTTCAGCGCCTGGCAGTTCGCCAATCCGCTCGGCACGTGGACCGCCAACCATCTCAACAAGCAGGTCTTCGTCATCGCCGCCGATTACGCGTACGGCCGCGAGAGCGCGCAAGGATTCAAAGACGCGTTCGTCGCCGCCGGCGGCAAGGTCACGGATGAGGTCTACCCGCCATTGGGCAGCCCCGACTTCACCCCGTACATCGCCAAGATCGCATCGGCCAAGCCCGACGTGCTCTTCGGCTTCCTGGCGGGCAGCGACGCCACCATCTTCTTACGCCAGTTCCAGCAGTTCGGACTTTCGAAATCGATCAAGCTCGCGGTGATCGGCGACATGGTCGAGGAGAACACGCTGTCGGCCGTCGGCGACGCGGCGCTCGGGGCGCATAGCACGTTGCACTGGGCGCTGCTGCTCAAGAACCCGGAGAACGACCGCTTCGTGCAAGACTACTCGATCCGCTACGGCGGCGATCCGAGCGTCTATTCGATGCGCGGCTTCGACACCGCGCACACCATCGTCGACGCGGTCAACCGGCTCGACGGCGACACCTCCAACAAGAAAAACGTCATCGCGGCGTTCGAGGCGGTGCGCTTCAATAGTCCGCGCGGCCCGTTCGAATTCGACCCGGTCACGCACAACGTCATCCAGGACATCTACCTGCGCGAGGTGATCCTCACCGGCACGGGCGTGCACAACAAGGTGGTCGCCGACCTCGGGCGCATCCGCGACCCAGGCTAAAGGCGGCGCGGCGGCCGACGGCGCACTACAATAGCCGTGCCGCCACAGCTCCTCGCGATACAAGGGCTCAACAGCGTGGCATTCGCCATGCTGTTGTTCTTGTTGGCCGCCGGCTTCTCGCTCATCTACGGCGTCGGGCGCATCGCGAACCTCGCGCACGGCACGTTCTACATGCTGGGCGCGTACGTCGGCTACACGGTGGCGCAGCGGACGGGGAACTTCTGGCTGGCGCTCCTCGTCGCGCCGCTGTTAGGCGCCGCGCTCGGCTGGCTGGTGGAGCGCACGCTCCTGCGACGGCTGCACGGCCGAGAGCTCGACCAAGTGCTGCTCACCGTCGGACTCGCCTTCATCCTCGCCGATGTCATCCGCGCGATCTGGGGCGCCGACATCCGATCCTCGCCGACCCCGCCCGGCCTGAGCACGCTCGTGCCGATCTTCGGCCTGCAGTATCCGGCCTACCAGCTCTTCGTCATCGGCGTCGGCGTCGGCGTCTTCATCGGACTGCAGCTGGCGCTGCGCAGCGCGTGGGGCGCTCGGCTGCGGGCGGTGGCGACCGATCCCGAGATCGCCGCCTCGCTCGGGGTGAGCGCAGGCGCGATCGCATCGATCACATTCGCCGCCGCGGTCGCGCTCGCTGCGTTCGGCGGAGCAGTGGGTGGACCGATCATCGCGCTCGCGCCGGGGCTGGATCTCACGATGATGCTGCTCGCGCTCATCGTCGTCGTCGTCGGCGGTCTCGGCAGCGTCGCGGGAGCGATGCTCGGCGCGATCATCGTCGCGCTCGTCGACGGTTTCGGCCGGGTGCTGTTCCCGGAGTACGCGACGTTCCTCATCTTCGCGCTCATGGTGATCGTGCTGGGGTTCCGTCCGCAAGGGCTGCTCGGCAGACGTGGCTAGCGGACACTACAGATCGTACATACTTGTGGGCGTCGGCGCGCTTGCCGCCCTCATCCCATTCGCGCTGCACGGCTATCCGCTGTATCTCGCGACCGAAGTCGTCCTCTATGCCGTCGCCGCGGTCGCGCTCGACCTGCTCGTCGGCTACGCCGGGCTCACCTCGCTCGGCCAAGCGGCCTTCTTCGGCATCGGCGCGTACGCCGCGGCGATCGTCGCCTCGCACTACGGGCCGGTCCTCGCGCTCACGCTCGCGGCGGGGTTCGCCGCGGCAGCGCTGTTCGGCGCCGTCATCGCGCCGCTGTGCCTGCGCAGCGCGGGCATCTTCTTCCTTATGATAACGCTCGCGTTCGCGCCAGCTGGTGTGGGCGACCGCCGACAAGTGGCATGCGCTCACCGGCGGCAGCGACGGGCTCGTGGTCGCGAAGCTGCCTATGAGCGACACCGTCTTCTACGCGATATCGGTCGCGCTGTTGATCGCGGTGCTGCTCGGTCTCGGCCGTTTGGTGCGCTCGCCGTTCGGACGCGTGCTCGATGCGGTCCGTCAGAACGAGACCCGCGCGCGCGCGCTCGGGCTCGCCGCCTTCTGGTACAAGTACTGGGCCTTCGTGCTTGCCGGCGGCATCACCGCGCTCGCGGGCGTGCTGCACGCGCACCATCGCAATTTCGTCAGCCTCGCCGACTTGAGCTGGAGCAATTCGGTCTTGCTGCTCGTCATGGTGCTGCTCGGCGGCGCGCGCACGCTGTGGGGCGGCGTGCTGGGCGCGGCGATCTTCGTGCTGCTCCAGGCGTGGATCAGCTCGAAGACCGATCAGTGGGAGAGCTTCGTCATCGGCGCGGTGCTCATCGCCATCGTGCTCTTCACCCGCCGCGGACTCGCCAGCTTGGTGGAGGTCCGACATGGTTGAACTGCGCGTCGAGGCGCTCACCAAACGTTTTGGCGGCGTGCTCGCGCTCGATGCCGTCAGCCTCAGCGTCGCGGGCGGCGAACGCCGTGCGATCATCGGCCCCAACGGCGCGGGCAAGAGCACGCTGTTCGCGTGCATCAGCGGGCAGGAGCGGCCGACCGCCGGCAGCGTCGCGATCGCCGGACGCGCGACGCGCGGCATGCCGTCCGAGGCCATCGCGCGCCTCGGCGTCGCGCGCACGTTCCAGATGAGCAGCCTCTTCACCGAGTGCAGCGTGCTCGAAAACGTCGTGTTCGGTGCGCTCGCCGCGACCGGCCACGCGTGGAGCATCGGTAAACCCCTCGACCGTTTTCCGGACTGCGAGCGCGCCGCACGCGCAGCGCTCGACGCGGTCGGTCTCGCCGGCAAAGCCGATGATGATGCCGCGTCGCTGTCGCACGGCGAGTCACGCCAGCTCGAGATCGCGGCCGCGCTGGTGCAGCGCCCCACGCTGCTGCTGCTCGACGAACCGCTCGCCGGTCTCGCCGCAAGCGAGCGCGAGCGCATCGGCAAACTCTTGCTCGGCTTGCCGCGCGACATCACCGTGCTCCTCATAGAACACGACCTCGACTTCGCGCAGGCCTTCGCCGATCGGACGACCGTGCTCGACAA
This sequence comes from Vulcanimicrobiota bacterium, assembly GCA_963805945.1. GTDB lineage: Bacteria > Vulcanimicrobiota > Vulcanimicrobiia > Eremiobacterales > Eremiobacteraceae > JAFAHD01. The sequence continues at coordinate 55,534 of CAWDVP010000008.1, forward strand.
CGGCGTCGTGCTCGCCGAAGGCACGCCGTTCGAGGTGCGCGATGACCCGGCCGTGCAGGCCGTGTATCTGGGCACCGGCGGCGCCGCGCCCGCCCGGCCGGAACGCGGCGGCGGCGAGGAGTTGCTGCGCGTGCGCGGGCTCTCGTGCGGCTATGGTCCTTCGCTCGTGCTCGACGATATGAACATCGAAGTGCGGCGCGGCGAGGTCGTGGCGATCCTCGGCCGCAATGGCATGGGCAAGAGCACGCTGCTGAACTGCATCATGGGGTTCTTGCCGGCCCGTTCCGGCGTCATCGCGCTGGCCGGCGCCGACGTCACGAAGGCTTCGACGCTCACCCGCGCGCGGCGCGGTTGCGCGGTCGTGCCGCAGGGCCGACGCATGCTCGAGGGCTTGACGGTGGCCGAGGAGCTCACCTTGGCCTCGCATCCCGGACCCTGGACGCGCGAGCGCGTGCTCGCGCTGTTCCCGCGACTCGTCGAACGGCTCAATTCGCAAAGCCAGACCCTTTCGGGAGGCGAGCAGCAGATGACGGCGATCGGCCGGGCGTTGATGCGCAACCCCGCGCTGCTCATGATGGACGAACCGAGCGAGGGCTTGAGTCCGACGCTGGTCCGCGCGCTCGAGCGGACCATCTCCTCGCTGCGCGATGACGGCGAGACGGTGCTGCTCGCCGAGCAGAACGTCGATCTCGCGCTGGCCGTCGCCGATCGCGTCTACGTCATCGAGCACGGCAAGGTGGTCGAACACGGATCCGCCGCCGCATTGTCCGCGCAACGCTCGCGCCTGGCCGAGAGCCTGGGGCTCTAAGCCCTACTTCGCGATGGCGTAGCGCACTTCGAGCGTCGGTCCGTAGACCGCGTTCTTGTCGGCCAGATCCTGCGTCGGGACGAAGTGCGCGATGTAGTTGATCGCGCGGAAGCCGAGCGCGTAGCTAAAGCGTTTATCGCGCAGCACGTAGGCGAAGGACACGTCGGTGGCTTCGGCCTTTTCGCTCGTGAGATTGGCGGCCGGCACTTCGACGCCGGCGACAAGGTAGCTGACTTTGCCCTGCAGCGACGGCATGAACGCCGCACGCAGCTCGAGAGAGCCGGAGCGGCCGGAGGGCAGATACGCCACCGCCTCGTACCGGCCGCCGGCCAGGCGCGACGCCGCGGCGAGCGGCGGCGAGCCCAGCGACGTGATCTGATTGAAGATCGTGACGCCGCCGCCGAGCCAGTAGCGTCCCGTCCGCTCGAGCCTGACGTGCGAGACGGCGCTGAACAGCGAGAAGGACGTGAACGGTTGCGGATAGCCGGAGGGCGTGGCGAGATAGCCGTGCCCGCCGGTCGTGGGCACTCCCTCCAGCTCGAGATCGAGAGCGCGCCAGGCCTGCCGCGCGCGCAGCAGCGCTGCCACACCGCTGATCGGCGTCGTGGTGTCGGGCTGGAGATGTGCACCGGTGATGGCGATGCCCTGGATGCCGATCGTCGTCTCGGCGAGCGCCGGCGCCCGCAGCAGCGCGAGCAGGGCGATGAGGAGCAGACCTATTCGCAGGGCCACTAACGCGTCAGGGTCGCCGCCGCGTGCTCGCCACCCTCCACCACAGCGCCCGGTTCCACGCTGACGCCCGCGCCGATGACCGCGTCGGTCACCCGCGCGCCCGCGCCGATCTTCGCGCCGCTCCACAAGATGGAGCGCTCGATCTTCGCGCCGGCGCCGATCACCGCATCGCTGCCGATGCACGACGGCGCCACGACGGTCGCGCTCGAGTCGACGCTGCAACCGCGCCCGAGCAGCACGCCGTCGAGCATCACCGCGCCGTCGCCCGGCGTGAGCCGGACGCGGCCTTCGAGCGCGTCGCGATGGACGCGCCGGTATTCGGCCGGCGTGCCGACGTCGCACCAATACGCGTCTTGGCTCATGCCGAAGAAGCGCTCTTCAGAATGGAGCAGATGCGGGAACACCTGTTTACCGAAATCGTAGAACGTGTTCGCCGGGATGTGCTCGAGGACGCTCGGCTCGAAGATATAGACGCCGGTGTTGACGAGCTTGGAGAGCTCGGTTCCCGGAGCCGGTTTCTCTTGGAAGCTGCGGATGCGGCCGTCCTCATCCGTGACGACGACGCCATATTGGCTGACGTCCGCCGCGCGCGTGAGCACGATCGTCGCGGTCGCCCGCCGCGCGCGGTGGAAGGCGAGCGCCGCCGGCAAGTCGATGGTGGTCACGTCGTCGCAGCCGATGACGATGAACGTCTCGGTGAAGCTGCCCGCGAGCTGCTTGACCGCGCCGGCGCTGCCCATGAGCTCGGTCTCGTGGAGGTAGTTGACCTTCGCGTTCCAGCGCGAGCCGTCGCCGACGAACTGTCGCACCGCGTCCGAGAAGTAGTGGACGTTGATGGCGATATCGCCGACGCCTGCACGCTGGAGATAGTCGAGCACGTGGGCCACGACCGGGCGGTCGAGCACGGGTACGAGCGGCTTCGGCAGCTTCAGCGTCAAGGGATAGAGCCGTGTCGAAAGACCACCGGCCAATATCATGCCGCGCACGATCTACATCCTCGGTTCTTAGAGCTTACGAGTGCTGTCTGCTCCGCAGCGCTTGGCCCATCGCCCGTGCGGCGAACACCGGCAGCACGAGCTGCCTTCGCAGTCTGCGCGGTTCGCGCACGAGCCGGTAAAGCCATTCCAAGCCCGCGCTCCGGAGCGCCTGGGGCGCTCGCGCCAGTTTTCCGGAGAGCACATCGAACGAACCGCCGACGCCGACGCACACCGCGCCGCCGACCTCGGCGAGGTTGTCGCGGATCCAGTATTCCTGTCGCGGGAATCCCAGGCCGGCGAAGACGAGCCGCGCGCCCGATGCGCGAATCCGCAAGCAGACGTCGTCGCTCTCATCGTCGTCGAAGTAGCCGTGCTCGGCGCCGGCGATCTTCAGTCCTTGATGACGCTGCGCGAGGGCGGCGGCTGCGGCAGCGGCGACGCCATCCGCGCCTCCCACCGAGATAGATGGGATCGCCGCGGCGCGCGGCCTCGGCGCACACGCGCTCCAAGAGGTCGATGCCTGCGACGCGCTCGGGGACCGGTTTGCCGAGCCAGCGCGCCGCCATCACGATGCCCACGGTGTCCGGCACGACGAGGTCGGCCGCGTTGATGACGTCGCGGTAGCGTTCGTCGCCATACGCGAGGTTCGCCATCTCCGCGCCGAGGGTCACGACGTGGGCCGGGCGCCTGCGTCGAGCAGCGCTACGATGCGGGCGACCGCGTCCTCGGCGCCGACCCGGTCGACGCGGCAGCCGAGAACGTGCAAGGCGATCGGGCGAGTCGCTCAAACCGTCGATTTCGCCCGGCCGACGCGCTCGCTCCATGCGTCGAGCGCCTTGGCAAGCGCGCGCGCCTGTTCCGGGTCGAGTTCGCACAGCGGCGCTCGACAGCGTCCGGCCGAGAAGCCGAAGCGCTGCATGGCCGCCTTCACCGGGATGGGGCTCGTCACCGCGAACAGCGCCTTGATGAGCGGCAGCAACGTTTGGTGCAGCGTGGCGGCGAGCAGGACCTCGCCCGCCTCATAGGCGACGCACATCTCGAGTTATCTCGTCGCCGGCGACATGGCTGGCGACGCTCACGACGCCGCAGCCGCCGATCGCCAGCACGGGCAGCGTGAGATGATCGTCACCGGAGTAGACATCGAAGCCCTCCGGCGCTTTGACGATGAGCTCGCCGATCTGCATCAGGTCGCCGCTCGACTCCTTGACCGCCACGATGCGCGGATGCTTGCTCAGCGCGACGATGGTGTCCGGGAGGATGTTGACGGCCGTGCGCCCGGGGATGTTATAGATCATGATCGGCAGGTCCACGCTGTCCGCGATCTGCGTGTAGTGCGCGATGAGACCCGCCTGCGGCGGCTTGTTGTAGAACGGCCCGACGACGAGCAGGGCGTCGACGCCGCTCGCCTCGGCCTTCTTGCTCAATTCAATGGAGTGGCGCGTGCTGTTGCCGCCGGTGTTCGCGATGATCTTCGCCCGCCCGCCGATCTCCGCGACCACCTCGGCGAACAGCTTGGTCTTCTCGGCGTCGTCGAGCGTCGGCCCCTCGCCGGTCGTTCCGGCGAGCACCAAGCCGCTGCTGCCGTGTTCGCAGAGCCAGCTCGCCAACCGCCGCGCCTGCGCGTAGTCCACCGCGCCGTCGTCGCGCATCGGCGTGATCATCGCGGTGACGACCGGTCCGAAACGTGCCATTGCCGTGTTCCTTCTGCCGCGCTGCGCGGCTAGAGATCGAAGTGTTTGTGGAGCGCCGCCTCTGCCGTCGGCGCGAGCACGCCGGGCACGAGGATGGAGATGGTGATGTTCGAGTCCGTGCTATGGATGATCGGCACGCCTGCCTCGACGAGCGCCTGCACGACCGCGAACATGACGCCGGGTCGATCGCGCATGCCTGCGCCGACGATCGAGACCTTCGCACAGTCGCGCGTCGCGCGCGCCGCGACCGACATCGCGTCGAGGAGCTTGCGGCTGCGCTCCAAGTCGCGTTCGCGCACGGTGAAGAACACGCCGGCGCGGTTGACGTTGATGCAGTCGAGGTTGATATTCGCCTCGGCGAACGCCCTGAACACCTCGCGCTCCCAGCCGCCGGGCATGGCGGCGGCTTCCGGCAGGACGTGAAGGAACGCATAACCGCCGACCGAGGCGATGCCCGACACCGGTTTGTCCGGATCGATCGTGCGCTCGCCGGTCACCGTCGTGCCTGCGCCCGAACGCATGCCGCGCACCGCATAGGGGATGTGGGACTCGTACGCGAGCTGCGCCGCGCGGTCGTGCATGACGCCGGCGCCATTGGCGGCGAGCTCGTTCACTTCTTCAAAGGTGAGCGCACTGACCCCGTGCGCGTCGTTCACGCGTTTCGGGTCTGCGGTCATGACGCCGTCCACGTCGGTGAAGATCTCGCAGCGCACGTCGCCCAGCGCCCGCGCGAGCGCCACCGCGCTCAGATCGCTGCCGCCGCGGCCAAGGGTCGTGACCGTGCCGTCCGGTGCGGCGCCTTGGAAGCCGGCGATGACCGGCACGACGCCGCTATCGAGGAGCGCCTTCACGGCCGCAGGATCCACTGCGGCGATGCGTGCGCCGCCATGCTGCGCATCGGTGCGGATACCGGCCTGCGCACCGGTGAGCGCGAGTGAGGCGACGCCGTCGGACTCGAGCAGCGCGGCGAAGATCCCCGCGCTGATCGTCTCGCCGCACGACAGCAGCAGATCGCGGTTGGCGCCGTCGCCGCCGGGTGCGAGCGCGAGCAGTGAGTCGGTGGCGTACGGCGCGGGCGAGCGGCCCATGGCGGACACGACGACGGCCGGACGCCGCCCGGCGGCGACGGCCGCCTTGACGTGCTGCACCGCGATGTGCCGCAACTCGTCGCTCGCGAGCGACGAGCCGCCGAACTTCATGACGACGACCTCACTCTTGTTTGCGGGCTTTGGAGCGGTCGACTTCAGTCGACCGTCGTCTTTCGACTTCACGCCGGCACCTTCGCCGCCCGCAGGGCGCATTCGACGATCTGCACCGCGTTGGTCGCCGCGCCTTTGCGGAGATTGTCGCACACGATCCAGCACGAGAAGCCGCCCGGGTGGGCGGTGTCGGCGCGCAGACGGCCGACCGCCACGTCGTCGGTGCCCGCGACGTCGAGCGCGCTCGCATAGCCGTTGCCGTCTTCAAAGCGCACGCCTGGCGCGCTGCGCAGGATATCGCGCAGCTGCTCGCGCGTGGCGGGCCTGTGGGTCGCGAACGACACCGCTTCGCTGTGGCCGATCGCCACAGGCACGCGCACGCACATGGCCGAGACGCGCAGGTCGGGCCGCGCGAGGATCTTCTTCAGCTCCGCGGCGATCTTGCGCTCCTCGTCGCCATAGCCGGAGGCATCAAAATCGCCGACCTCCGGCACGACGTTGCCCGCGATGCGCCGCGGCAGCACCAGTGCGTTCGTGCTCCCCGCGAGTTGAGCGCGATACTCTTCGACCGCATCTTTGCCGGCGCCGGACACGCTTTGATAGGTCGCCACGCTCACCCACGTGAGACCGAAGACCTTCTCGATCGGCGAGAGCGCGACGGCGAGCGGAATGGTGGAACAGTTCGGATTCGCGACGAGCATCTGCGTGCCGATCGCCTCGGCATTCGCTTCGGGCACGACGAGCGGCACCGCCGGATCGAGCCGATAGACGCCTGACTTGTCGACGACGAACGCGCCCGCGTCCACCGCGGCGCGCGCGTACGTGCGGCTCGCCGCGTCGCCCGCGGCGAAGAACGCGACGTCGATGCCCTTGAACGGGTCGCGCGCCTCGGCGAGCGGTTCGACCGCGACCTCGCGGCCGCCGGCGTGCAGGTGCGCGCCGGCTGAGCGGGCGGTGCCGAACGCGCGCAGTGAGCGCAGCGGAAAGCGCCGTTCGTCGAGGATGCGTGCGAGCGTCTCGCCGACCAAGCCGGTCGCGCCCACGATGGCGACGTTGAGGCCGTTCGTCGACGTGAGGCTCACAGCAGCTCTCCGAGGCCGTCGACGAAATGATCGAGCGTCGCGGCAGCTCTTACCGCGAGCAGCACGCCGGCCATGAAGGACTCGCGCGAGAACGAATCGTGTCGTATGGTGAGCAGCTCGCCCTTGCCGCCGAAGAGCACTTCTTGATGCGCGACGACGCCCGGCAGGCGCAGGCTGTGGATGCCGATGCCTGCATGTTCCGCGCCGCGTGCGCCGTCGATCTTCACCGCAGCGGTCGCGGGCCGCTTGAAGTTGCCGGCGGCCGTGAGACGTCGCGCGGTCGCCATCGCGGTCCCGGACGGCGCGTCCTTCTTGCCCGTCTCGTGCATCTCGACGATCTCGACCGCGGGATAATGTTTCGCGGCCGCATCGGCGAACTGCATCATGAGCACGGCGCCGATGGCGAAGTTGGGCGCGAACACCGCACCGACGTGATTTTTCGCGCACGCAGCTTTGAGCGCAGCGATGTCGTCCGCGCCGTAGCCCGACGCGCCGATGACCGGCCGCACACCGCGCTCGATCGCTCCCAGCGCGATGCGCTTCGAATCAGGGAAAAGCGAGAAATCCACGAGCACTTGAGGCTTTGCCCGAGCGACGAACGCGTCGAGATCATCGAACTCGAGCGGCCCTTGTGCAGTCCCCGACCGTACCAACCCGCCCACGTAGTCGATGTCGTCGGCGTCGGCGAGCGCGCCGGCCGTCGTCCGCCCCATTTTGCCGTGTGCTCCGGCCACGCCAGCCCGTATCATCGCATCTCCAACGTTCAATGGCGGGACAGGGCGGCCCTCCGGGCGTCTATTTCGCCGACGCTTTTTCCAGCTTCGTGTAATTGAGCATGATGCTCTTGCGGCCCGCCGACGCGAAGTCGACCGTGACGAACGCGTCGCCGCCGGCGCCGCGCACCTCGAGCACGACGCCCGGGCCGAATTTCGGGTGCGTGACGGTGTCGCCGGCGACCAGTTCGACCTCGCGCTCGATCGGCGCGGGCGCGGCGATCTCATCCCACGTGCCGCCCACCCCGATCGGCGAGATCGGCGCGACGTTGAGGAACTCGAGGCCGGTCATCTCGTTGAGGAAGCGCGACGGCGGGTGCAGATACGAGCTGCCGAAGGTGGTGCGACGCTTGGCGTAGGTGAGGTACAGCTCGTCGATGGCGCGCGTCACGCCCACGTAGCACAGGCGCCTTTCTTCTTCTATCTCGCTCGGATCCACCAGCGCGCGGTTGTGCGGGAACACACCTTCCTCGAGTCCGCACAGGAACACCACCGGGAATTCCAGGCCTTTGGCCATGTGCAGCGTCATGAGGGTGACGGCCGAGCCGCCCTTGTCCATCGCGTCGAGATCCGATACGAGCGAGATGTTCGCCAAGAAGCCGGCGACGTCGGGACCCTCGCGCTCCTCGTACTCGCGCGCGACGCCGATGAGCTCTTCGAGGTTCTCGAGGCGCGAGCGCGCTTCCACCGTGTCCTCCTCGCGCAACGCTTGAACGTAGCCGGTGTCTTCGAGCACGGAGACGAGCGCGCCGGCCGGACCTTGCTCGGCGATGATCGCGAATGCTTCGACATCTTTGAAGAACGCCGCGAGATCTTTCGCCTTCTTGGGCGCGACCGCCGCGATGACGTCCGCATCGAGCATCGCGCGCGCGAACGACAGCCCGCGCCGGGCGCCTTCGTCGCCGATGGCATTGAGCGTCGCTTGGCCGATGCCGCGGCGCGGCGCGTTGATGATGCGTCGCAGGCTGATGCCGTCGTCGCGATTGGTGATGTAGCGCAGATAGGCGAGAGCGTCCTTGATCTCGGCGCGCGCGTAGAAGCCGACGCCGCCGACGACGCGGTACGGCATGCCGGCGACGAGCAGCGCTTCTTCGAACGCGCGCGACTGCGCGTTGGTGCGGTAGAGCACGACGAAGTCGCTTAAGGCCCGCCCTTCGTCGTCGACCGCGGCGTGGATCGTCTCGACGACGAAGCGCGCCTCGTCGCGTTCGGTGGAGGCCGCGTAGACCCGCGACCGGCTTGCCGCCCTCGCGGCTCGTCCAGAGCTTCTTGTGGCTGGCGCTGCGTGTTGTGCGACACGAGCGCGTTGGCGGCGCCGAGCACCGTGCCGGTGGAGCGGTAGTTGCGCTCGAGCCGGAAGGTCTGCGCGTTGCGGAAATCGCGCTCGAAGCGCAGGATGATGCGATGGTCGGCGCCGCGGAAGGCGTAGATCGATTGGTCGTCGTCGCCGACGACGCTGATGTTGCCGCTGCGCCTCGCGAGAGCGCGCGCACCATGCGGTACTGCGCCTCGTTGACGTCCTGGTATTCGTCGACGAGGAGATAGCGGAAGCGTTCGCGCCAGGCTTTGCCGCGCTCATCGTTGCGCTCGAGCAGGGCGATGGTGCGCATGATCAGGTCGTCGAAGTCGAGCGCGTTGGCCTGGTTGAGGCGGCGCTGGTATTCGGCGTAGAGCGACGCGACGACGGGCGAGAGCTGGCCGTCGGCGGAATCTGCGAAGGCGGCGGGTTCGAGCAGCCGTTCTTTGGCGCGCCCGATGTGCCGCAGCACGGCGCCGGGCTGGTAGTGCCGCTCGTCGATGTTGAGGTCGCGCAGCACCTCTTGACGAGCGTGCGCTGGTCGGCGTCGTCGTAGATGACGAAGTTCGGCGCGACGCCGACCACGTCGCCGTCGCGGCGCAAGATGCGCACGCCGATCGAGTGGAACGTGCCGACCCATAGACCCCGCGCGGGCTCGCCGACGAGACCGTGCAGCCTCGTACGCAGCTCGCCAGCCGCCTTGTTGGTGAAGGTGACCGCCAGGATGCGGTGTGCAGGCGCCAAGTCGGTGGCGAGCAGATGCGCGATGCGATGCGTCAGCACGCGCGTCTTGCCGCTGCCCGCCCCCGCGAAGATGAGGACCGCGCCTTCGGTCTGCGACGCTGCGGCGCGCTGCTCTTCGTTGAGAGCGTCGAGTGGATTCATCGTCTTAGCGGGCGGCGCTGACACGCTCGCCGCGTCCGAGCACCGCGCCTGCGGCGACGTGCGCACCAGCATCGACCGCGACGTCAAGCCCGAGGATCGCGTCGCGCACGACAGCGCGGTCACCGACACGGCAGCCCGGCCACAGGATCGCGTCGCCGACTCTCGCGCCATCACCCACATGGCAGCTGTCGTAGAGCACCGTATATGGCTCGATTGTCACGCCGGCGCCGATGTGCGCGCCGGCGCCGATGAACGCCGGAGCGTGCACCGCGACGTCCTTGCCCAGCGGCGCGCCGTCCGCGGACCAGACCCGCGGCGCGATCTCGACGCCGACCGGATGCTCGAAGCGACCGTCGAGGATGTCGTGATGCGCTTGTCGATACGTGTCCGGCCGGCCGACGTCGATCCAGTAGTCGTCGGTCGAGCGGGCGTAGACGCGGTGCGTCGTCTCGATGAGCAGCGGATACGTCTCGCGCTCGATGGAGACCGATCGGCCCGCGGGGATCGCCTCGATCGCCTCGGGCTCGAGCACGTAGGTGCCCGCGTTGATGTCGTGCGCTGAGGTCTGGCCGGGCGCAGGCTTCTCGACGAAGCGGCGCACGCGTTCGTCCACGTCGGTCTCGACGACGCCGAACTGACTCGGGTCCTCGACCGGACGCGTGTGGATGGTCGCGATCGCGTTGTGCTGCCGGTGCGCGGCGAGCAGCGCGCGCAGGTCGACGCCGGTGAGGATATCGCCGTTGCAGACGAAGATCGTGCCGTCGATATGCTTGACGGCGTTCTTGATCGCGCCTGCAGTGCCGAGCGGGTCGACCTCGTGCACGTAGTGCAGGCGCACGCCGTGCGCGCGGCCGTCGCCGAAGTGCGACTCGATCGCCTCAGGCAGGTAGCAGCACGAGAGGATGACCTCGCCGACGCCTGCTGCGCGCAGCCGCTCGATGATCCAGCCGATGAACGGGCGGCCGAGCAGCGGCGCCATGGGCTTGGGCAATGCGTAGGTGAGAGGACGCAGGCGCGTGCCCTCGCCGCCGACGAGGATTACCGCTTGCACGAGGACCTGATGTCAGGGAGCGTCACCTCGTCAGATTCACATCTGGAGGCGGCTTGCCCTTGAGCGCTTGTTCTTAGCGGTTGTCTACGCGCAGCCGATGTGGCCGCACTGGCACACGCCTTCGCCGCGTCCGAGCCCCTCGCCGCTGCAATACTCCGAGCAAAAGTCCGACGAGGCGCCATCGGGGATGATGCAGCCGCACACTTCGTTGGCGCACGTGCGCTCAGAGGCGAATGGATCTTCTGCGAGTTGTCCTGCCATGATGATTGAGTGCTACGCCGGGCGAGGTCGGGTCTCCGCCCTCATGGCTGCTTGCGGGCGCCGCTCAGCGCGACGGCGCACCAGACGGCGAGCAACGCATGGAGCGCGGCGGCCGGCCAGAGGAATACGCTGGTGAATCCGCCGCCGACACGGGCGTACACGAGTATGACGGCCGCCACGACGTCATAGAGCAGCATCGCGACGACCACCCCGGCCGTGGCATGACTCCGTTCGTCAAGGCTTGCGAACCAACACGCGACGCCGAGCGAGAGCAACCCTGCACCGGCGATCCGCGCGACGATCAATCCCGCCGCGTTGTCGAGCGGCACGCCGAGCAGGACTGAAGAGACCAGCGACGGCGCGGCGAGCAGCGCAAGGCCCACAGCGATTTCGACGACGGCGGAGACGACGAGCAGGTTCTTCATTCGGAGGTGGTAGCCCTAAGGATGCGGGAATCCCTGTCTCTACCTGACATGAGCAAAGCGAAAGACGTCGACGAATACCTCGCCAGGGTGCAGCAGCCCGCTCGCCGCAACTTGAAGCACATCCGCGCGACGATTCGTTCCGTGGTACCACGCGAGGCGACCGAGGCGATCAGCTATGGCATCCCCGCGTTCAAGTACAAGGGATCGTTGGTGGCATACGCCGCCTTCGCGGACCACTGCAGCTTCTTCCCCATGAGCGCGACACTTATCAGGACGAAGTTCAAGAAAGAGCTGAAGGGCTTCGACACGGCCACGGGCACGATCCGCTTTCCTCTGGATAAGCCGCTGCCCGCCGTTCTTGTGAAAAAGATCGTGCGGGCGCGGATCGCTGAGAAGAAACGCCAAAGCCGGCGCTAATGGCGCTTAGCTAGCGCCGGCTTTCCTCGAGTCTCAGTGAGCGCTGCCGGATGTCGTGTCGGCTTTGACCACTGGCACAGGCGTATGCGCGGGCTTCACCGTCTTCGCAGTCGAGTGACCCTGTTTCGCGACCGGAGCCGGCGTGTGCATCGGCTTCACGACCACCAACGTTTTAGGATGCGTCGGCGCCTTTGCGACCGGCGCCGCTGTCCGCACCGGCTTCACGACCATCAACGCTGTCGGATGCGTCTTCGCCTTGGCGATCGGCGCCGCCGTCCGCACCGGCTTCACGACCAGCGCCTTAGGATGCATCTCTGTCTTCGCGATCGGCGCCGCGGTGCGTATGGGCTTGGCCACCAGCGTCTTTGGATTCGTCGCCGGCTTCACGAGGAGCGCTCCCGAATGCGTGTCCAGCTTCGCGACCGGGACCGGATGCGGCACCGGCTTCATAACCGTCAGGTGGACCGGCGCGTGCATGATCGGGTGATAGACGGAATGCGCGACCGTCACCGAACGCGGCGGCAATGCCACGACCTTCGGGCGTACACTCGTGATCGACGTGATGCGCGCCTGTTGCGACTTGAATGACATGCTCGTCTCGTGCGGTGCCTTAGCCGCGAAGCGCGTGCTAGCGAAGGTGCGCGACAGGACGACCGGATGCTCGACGGCGATCGACGTGTAGTGCAGATTCGCCGTCGTCGGGACGACCGGAACCGCACCGCGGATCAGCACGATCTGCTTCAGCTGCTGCGGCCGTAGGACGACCATGCGCTTGAAGTTGCCGGCGCGCCACGCGCTGACCGGCACCATCGTGAAGCCGCCGTAGTAGCGGGCGTTGCTGTAGTAGTTGTAGACGTTGGTGACGGTCGGGACATTCGTCACCGTGGTCGCCGGATACGAATAGTTCTGACCGTACCACGGCTGATATTGCTCGCCCGGCGCCAACGGGATCCAGCCGATGTCGGCAGTGCTGGAATTGCCGAGAATGCTTGAGAGACCGCCAAGGTTGGTGTTGCCGGAATTTCCGAGAACGCCTGAGAGACTGCTCAAGATGTTATCAAGTCCGCCTGTGCTGCCGTTGTTGCCGGACAAGAAGAAGGAAACGACCGCGGGCAGCCACGTTGACGCGAGGCTTGTCGATGAGGTCTGCGATTGAGCGGCCGGAGGCTGCCAGAGCCACCCGCCGTTGCTCGGACTGTTGAACCACGTGCCATAATGAGAGGTCGCGTAGCCGGTGGGTGAATTGTCAACCCACGTGTAGCCGGATCCCGGCTCCCATACCCATTGACCGTTCTGATAGGGTGCGAAGTTCGTTTGGCTCTGGTTGTTCGGAGCCCACGCGTACCCGTAGCCCGGCACGTTTTGCCATTGGCCGTAGTTGGCGAGGTTGGAGTACCCCGCGAGCTGCGGCGACAGGTACGGATTTGCATTGTAGGCTGAAACCGCCGCTTGGTCGCGCGACGTGTTGAATTGGTCGAAAGAATCGAATCCGATGACGCTTTGCAGGTTCATCGAGGAACCGTTGGCGACGAGCGTGCTGCCCGGCGTGAGCGTCTGCGATCCGTTGGCCGTCGCGATCGTCGCGGCTCCGCTGCGCACCGTCACAAGGGTCTCGCCGTTGCCCAGCACCGTCACCCGATAATCGCCGGTCTGATTGGGGCGGACGGTGAACGACGGAGTATCGATCTGCGGGCTGCCGTCAGCGCCTTGGAGTTCCGCTAAGTCGACCGTGCCTGCGGCCAGCTGCACCTCGACCGAGTTGGGGCTGAGATTGACGAAACGGACTTGCGTGCCGCTCGAGAGCCGCAACATCGAGATGCCGTCGAACTGCACTTCGGCGCTCGATCCCGATCCGGTCGCGATATAGTCGCCCGGCACCAGCGGCGCATTGACGGAAGCCGCCACTTGGGCCCCGCTATCGCCTCGCACGATGACGACTCCGCCATTGACGACGCTGACATTGGCAACGCCGCTTTGGGCGGCTGCCGGAACGGCTAACGCGATCACGGCCGTCAAGGCCATAGTCGTAACAAGCGTTCGGAGAACGTTGTGTTGTGTTTTCATAATGTGTTCTTGTACCCACATCTTCTGCGCGCGAAGCAGCGAGATACGGAAAACGCCTTCGTTTAAGCCACGTCAGACTTGGGTATATACAGAGTACTCCAACGGAGTAAGGAGGACGCTAGTTATGTTAACCGCGATTCTGGTGCTCGTCGCTCTGATCTTCCTGATGGTCTCGGGCCATTTGAAACTATAGGGCGCACCGAGACGTCGGATCAGAACTGACGACTCCGAAGAATACGGGCGGCGGTGAAAACCGCGGCCCGTATTCTATTCAAACGGGCGCGCGCCTACCATCTCCCGGATGCGCGGGTGCTCGCCCTCGACGGTCTTGATCCAGCTCTTGAAGGCCGGCACCTTCTCGTTGACGCGATACAGGAAATAGTAGGCGCTGATGTCGCCGACATATGAGAAGCGCCGTTTGAGATCGGCGGTCAATCGTGCGTACGTCCCCTGGGATCGCAAGTACTTCCGAAACCCGCCGAATTCTTCATCGAGCGCGAGCAGCGTCGCAGCGTTCGCGATCGTCGCCGCGATCTTGCGCTCGCTGTGCAGAATTCCCGGCGTGGCCATGATGCGCTTGATGTCCTTGCCGCGATAGCGCGCCACTTTTCTCGGCTCGAACCCGTCGAACGCTATGCGCGATGGATCCCACTGGCGGTCGATGGCGGCCCAACTCAAACCGGCCTGGAAGACCGCGCGGCTCATGACCGCGAGGTAATCGGCAAGGGTGGGTTTGACGATCCGCTCGTGCCCTATCTTCAGTACGCCGACCCTACAAAGCGGAAGGACGCGAAGAAACGGTCGGTTTGATCGTACAGCGCCCCACCGGTCGTCGCGATCGAAAGCACCTGCCATAGACGGCGGCCTCGGAAAAAGATGCGCGACCTGCTGTGGAAGTCATCGCCAGCGATCACACAATCCATCCCAGCGACGCCTTGCAGCGTGATCGGGGTGCTCGAGACGACGTGGCCGCCTTTCCATGAGCCCGCTTCACCGCTCGCCACGTTGGCGAGCGTCTCTTGCACGTTTGAGGAGGCCGACGGATAATCCGAGACCGAGACGAAGAGGGCGACCGTTTTCATATCCCATTGCCATATCCGCGCTTCGACCGGTCCCACTTTGGTTTGGATCATCTTTGAGCTCTTGTCGGGTGCAGAGGCGGCGGAGATGGCAAACCCATCCGGGGTGCTCGCATACTCGTCCCATGATTGATCGGCGGACGCCCTTGTGGGCGCGGACGCGACGAACGCAAAGGCGAGGACTGCGAAGAGCGCGGCGGTGTAGAAGCGTATTGTTATCATAGCCTCTATGTCGGCTGCGGCGCCTCATTCATGAGCGGCAGCTCAGCGCATCTGCGGACTAAGCGCAGCAGCTCACGCTTGACGAGCCCGCTGAACGGCCCGGTGAACGCCCAATACAGCCGGAAGCGCGTGCGGCTGGCGCGGTCCGTGCACAGCACGCGTGTTTGCGTCGACAGCTGAATGCCGTCGACCTCGTCCAGTTTGAAGCTCCAGACGATCTTCGCGAACCCGGGCTCTGCAAATGACGTGAATGCGCTCGCCTCGACGGGGCGCACTTCGTAGCGCGGCCTCCATGGGCACGCGACCAAGCCGAACACGATCTCATCGTCTGGTCGCTCGCCGAGCACGACAAAGCCGCTGTGCGCCAAAGCGCCCAGCGTGAGTGGACGCGGCCTCTCATGCCCGCGGATGGCGAAGAGCGTTCCGATCACGGGCGATGCATTCATATCCGCGGCCTTGACACACGCATACACGCGCGCGGCGCTCGCCTGGATCAGGATCGAGTGCAGCGAGACCACGTCGTACTGGGGCAGAAACGCGTCGACTAAGTCGGGGCCCAGGCTAATGGAGCTGTTTGTCAGGCGGTCCCGTGCTCGTCATCTACTAGGGCTTGCACGGCCTCTATGCACTGAGGGCACGTGAGAACCGCGGCATGTTCAAGCGGGTTTTGACGAATGGGCTTCCATCCAGCGCCGCCGTCTTTGTCGTAGTCGCTGGTGCAGGGCGACCCTTGCGAGTTCTTCACGTGCGTCGGTGACGGACATTCTCGTAAAGAACACGCACACGCAATGCTAGCCATGAGAAGCCTTCTTCCAGAGAATCCTACCCTTTCCTATAAGGCGGCGGAGTGCTATGTGCGAGATGTCTCCGGCGAGTTTGCAAGGTGATGCGCGCCACACCCTTTGGATATGATTTGTAGGCGCCCACTCGCTCACCTGAAGACCGGTGGCGCTCCTAGCCTTGGCTCCTCGACGCGCAGACGTCGCGCCCCTTGCAGATAAGCGCCATCTGGGTGACGCGTCTCGAAATCCTCGCATAGCATCGCGAGGTACTCAAAGTTCTCCAACAGAGCCGGCGCGTCTAGGCACCGACGCCTGATCGCGATGATGGGCATCATCGCGGTCCAACTCGAGAGGATCGGCCCGGAAAAGAGATCGCACACGATTTCCTTGTCGATTATGCCGTACTTGCAAAACGCCCCCAAATTCTCAAATATGTTCCCTACAAGATTGAGGCTCGCAAGGTCATCATCCAGGACCCTTTGCTCGATCCCGGGGAGAAAGTGCGGCTCCTTCATGAGACGAGGAAGATCATTTTGAAGGAAGCGCCTCGCGGCGCGGAATTCGGCTGACTCGATGACTTCCTGAACCCCGGTGATCGCGCTGATCTGGTTGCTGCTCCGCAAGTGGCGCAGCTGCGCGATGGCGGCGAACGCGGTCGCCGCGATCACGACAAAGGTGCCGACAGCGGCAATCGCACTTATCTGTTCTGGGCTCATCTTATACCGTGGGCCGCGATCAAACAACCTGCTCGGTAATACGGTTATGGGCGTCGGTTACGTGCAAGCCATACTTTTCGATGTCGTTGATGCAGTCATCGACGTTTACACCAGGCTGAGTCTCGCCTCTGATCATCGTGAGTGTCTTGAAAGCGCTCCAGACTCCGAACTGTGATGGCAGGTTTGCTCCCGTGCTGTCCTCCGTGAAACCGAAGACGCGGCCTGCGCCTTTGAAGATGTGAACTTGCATGAGTCGTCTCCGTAGTTTCAAGTACGTACAACGCATGGAAGGAGTTCAATATCTGTGGTAGTCCCAAGGGAATTCGAATCCTACGTGTGCATGGCCGTGGCGAGATTGCCGCAGGCCATGTACTTGTTGAGTTGCGCCGCAGACTGATGGATGTTCACGGAATCGCCTGTCACGTCGATTTTGCTGATCGGCGCGCCGACCACAGTGATCGAATGACCGGCGACGACGTCGGTGAGCGGCCACACGACGGCGCCCGCATGACCACAGACGCCTTTATGGATATGAGACGGTTCGATCGCGCCTGCCGGTTCGTTCTTGATCTCGATGACGACCTTCGTTTTGCCGCCGGCGGCCGTTAGTGTGATGGTGCCGCACTGACGGTGGGGGCCCGGTGGGGTCGGGCAGATGCCATTGCTTGGGGCGCCGATCTTGTAGGTTTTCGAGACGGGAGCCGACCCGGCGATCGCGATGCCAGTCCAAACCGCCGCTACCGCTATCAACGCAACGAAAGACAAACTACGCATACATGCTCCTCCTTCTCAAAGGACGAGGTGCCGCGCGCAAGAACTGGCCATTCCAGTTCAATCGCTGGCTTCGAGCATTATTTCATCAATGGTAGCCCCAAGGGAATTCGAATCCCTGTCTCCGCCTTGAAAGGGCAGGCGGGAGGCCCTTTTTACCTGCGTTTGCGTGTAGCCTCCAGCAAAGCCATAAGGCCATATACGAGCGCTCGAACGATCGGTGGGGTCAGTAGCCTTCGGGTGTAGTCGTATCGAAAACCGGCTGGCCGATTCCCAATTGGAAGCGGTGACGGTGTAGGAGGAATTCCTTCGTGAGCAGGTTGAGGGAGTTCGTGAGGCTCGTTACCTTGGCCCCAAGCGCATCAACCTGCGTCTGGACCGACTGGAGTTGCAAGGGCACCGAGACCGTGCTCGAGCGTAGAATTGTAGCGCTTGGCGGCGAGTGCGTGGGCTCTGGGGTCGGCACCGGCGTGGCGGAAAGCGAAAGCGCATCGGACCGGGTTGATTTCAGAGCAAGCACAGCCGCGCAAGCCATACTTGCTGCGCTGAGCAGCGATAGGGCGTCTCTACGGTTGAGCATGAAAGCCATGGATGAAAATACCTCCAAGATCACCTACTAGCTGTCAATCGGGGCAATGCTAAGCAGCTAATGCCGACGTCCACCGGTCTTCAGCAAGCCGCCTTTGAATGACTTCCCCTCACTGGGTGAACGTCAGGCATAGGTGGCGATATACTGCCATCTTGGCGACGCAGACGTTGGTCTCCGCGCGATACTTGGCGTCGCGGTCCTTGCGGTTGGCGAGGGCTTCTCTCGCTTGCTTCGCTCCGAGGACATCAGAGGCCGCGACGTTGCCACCCTAACTGCCACCCTAACGAGGAGAGCGTGCGCGTAAATGTGAGAGCGTGTGAGAAATAAAGAAATGCCAAGACCCTCGCGGGAATTGGCTCTAATGCTTACTCTGTCAGTGGTAGCCCCAAGGGAATTCGAATCCCTGTCTCCGCCTTGAGAGGGCGGCGTCCTTGGCCTCTAGACGATGGGGCCGTGGCTCCCGGGCAAGGTCTCGAACCTTGACTTTCCTGGTTCAGAGCCAGGCGTGTTACCAATTACACCACCCGGGAACGAGTCTGGATTCGCCGCCTCTAGCTTTGCCGTCCTACCCTTAGAACACCCGGCAACGGACGCGAATACCGATTATACTATGCGTTCTTCGGGAGTGTCAACGAGCGCGGGACGAGGCCTCAAAGCCCGCTGCCGCTAAGGTAGCGCCGATGCAGAGCCATTTGGACAAAGAGGCACTCGCGTCCACGATTCAAGCTGCGTACGGGGACAAGAACCTCACCGGCACGGCGCAAGTGCGCAAAGCGATCGACCGCGCCATCGGCGCGCTCGACAACGGTTGGATCCGCTGCGCCGAACCGAATGAGGACGGCACGTGGACCGTCAACGATTGGGTCAAGCAGGCGATCGAGTTGTACTTCGAAGTGCACAACGCCGAGCCGAGCGAGGCCGGCCCGATGCGCTTCTACGACAAAGTGCCGCTCAAGTCGATGTGGGAGAACCGCACGAGCATCCGCATCGTGCCGCCCGCCGCGATCCGCTTCGGCGCCTACCTCGCGCCGAACACCGTCTTCATGCCGTGCTTCATCAACATCGGCGCGTATGTCGGCGAAGGCACGATGGTCGACACATGGGCGACGGTCGGCAGCTGTGCGCAGATCGGCAAGAACGTGCATCTCGCCGGCGGCGTCGGCATCGGCGGCGTGCTCGAGCCCCCCTCCGCGCGACCGGTCATCATCGACGACGGCGCTTTCATCGGATCGCGCTGCGTCGTCGTGGAGGGCGTGTATGTCGGGAAGGAGGCGGTGCTCGGTGCGGGCGTCGTGCTCACCGCGTCGACGCCGATTGTCGACGTCATGAAGCAGCCGGCCGTCATCTACAAGGGCGAGGTGCCCGCGCGCGCCGTCGTCATCCCGGGCATGCAATCGAAGGCGTTCCCGGGCGGATTGTTCGGCGCGCCATGCGCGCTCATCATCGGCGAGCGCAACGAATCCACCGACAGGAAGACCTCGCTCAACGCAGCGCTGCGCGATTTCAACGTCGGGGTGTGACGGGGCTTCTCTTTCCGTCGATCGTGTCCGCGCTGTGCATCGTCGGCCTCTTCGCCGCCGTCTCTATGGAGACGAAGGCTCGTCGCTATGCACGCGGCGAGCTCAGCGCGCCGAGCGTCGTGCAGCAGCCGCGTGCGCGGATGTTCGGCGGTCTGTCGAACTCGTCGTTCGGAATCGTGTACTACGCGGCGATGCTGGTCGCGATCTGGCTGCTCGCTGTGCCCTACGTCTATCCGGCCGCACTTGTCGCTGCCGTCGCGGCAGCTGCGCTGTCATTCTATCTCGCCTACAGCCTGCTGTTCATCACCCGCATGCCATGCCCGTTCTGCTGGACCGGCCATGTGGTGAACTGGAGTCTGCTGGGACTGCTGCTCTTGTACCCTGTCATCCATTGAGGAGGCGACCTTGAAGACCAAGACCATCGAGCACACCGTGTTGCTGCCCGGATCGCCCAAGCGGGTGTATGAGGCCTACATGGATGCCAAGCGTCACGCCGCATTCACGGGCGCACCGGCGAGAATCGCCAAGCGACCAGGCGGCAGGATGACCGCTTGGGATGGCTACATAGACGGCGAGATACTGCTGTTGCGGCCCGGCAAGCGCATCGTGCAGACCTGGCACACCAAGAGCTGGCCGGCGGGCGCTGCTGAATCGATCCTCGATATCCGTCTCAAACCGAAGGGCAAGAACACCGAGCTCACGATGGTGCATTCCGGCGTCCCCGCGTCGCCCGCGTCGTTGGCGAAGGGCTTTCGGGCGGGCTGGCACTCGCATTACTGGGTGCTGATGCGCACGTACCTCCGGTGACGCGGGTGTTCGACGGTGCGTCGAAGGAGAGCCCTGGGAATCCGTAGGACTCTTCAGCCATGGTATGCGACCTGTGTCTTCGTGACTCGCATGAGATCATACGGGTTGATAACTGGCAAGTCTGTCAGTGGTGTATCAGCAACTCGGTGCTCGAGCATGCTCTCGAGGTGCGCGCCAACATAAAACTGCTTCGAGAAGCCGTCTCAGCAGCACAAGTAGGCCATCGTGACGATGAGGCGCGCAAATCCGCTGCCGAAACCCGCCTGCTTGCGGCTCATTCGGAGCTCGACGCCGCCATCAAAGAGCTGGCCTCGATCACGGCCGCCTCGCAGACGAGCTTAGAGAAATCGCTCGCCAGCGTCGACACGCTGGACAAGTATAGGTCTGTTGAAGACGCGAGGACCCGCAAGGCGCGCGAATAGCGCCTTCCCATGACCACGCCGCAGATGGGCATCTTCGCGCTCGGCGACGCATCGCATAGCTTCCTCGAATTCTCGTTGCGTGACGGTGCAGACGCCACGGCCGCGGTCACCTCGATCGCCGACATGCACGACCCGCGCAAGACGACCGAGGGCGTCAACCTCGTCATCGGCTTTCGCCCCGAGCTGTGGAGCGCGGTCAGACCGGCAGAGGCGCCGGCAGACGCCGCCTCGTTCCTGCGCGACATCGTCGGCAGCGACGGCTACACCATCCCTGCGACGCAGGCCGATCTTTTCGTGTGGATCGCCGGCGCTTCATATGACAACGTCTTCGACGTCGCCACCGCTGCCGTCGACTACCTGAAGCCCCACGCCGCGCTCGTGCGCGAACTGACCGGGTGGGCGTACCAGCACAACCGCGACCTCACCGGTTTCCAGGACGGCACGGAGAACCCGACGCTCGTCGAAGCGCCCGACGTGGCGCTCATCCCCGATGGGCAACCCGGAGCCGGCGGCAGCGTCCTGCTGTTCCAACAGTGGAAGCACGACGCCGGGGCATGGCGCGCGCTGCCGACGCTTGGCCAAGAGCTTATCATCGGCCGTACCAAGGCCGAGAGCGTTGAGCTCGACGAGCGTCACATGCCGGCGGATTCGCACGTGACCCGGACCACGCTCGAAGAGGACGGCGAAGAGATCAAGATCTTCCGCCGCAATACGCCTTATGGCGCGGTCGGCGATCACGGTACTGTGTTCGTCGGCTTCGCCAAACGGCAGTATCCCCTGCAGCGTATGCTCGAGCGCATGGCGGGCGTCGGCGACGGTGTCCGCGACGCGCTCACCCGCTTTTCGATTCCGCTCACTGGATCGTACTATTTCGTTCCGGCGCTCTCCGCGCTCGCTCGCCTCGCCGCTGATAACTGACGCGACTTACGGGCCGTACTTGTCGACCCACAGACAGATAGGCACGGTGGCGGTACTGCCAGGCGGGGGACTCGCCGATTTGGCGGACGCCTCGTGGACCCAAAAGAAATAGAGCTTACCTGGTACCGTTAGGAAATTGTTGAGATAGTTCGGACCGAAGGCGGCCTCGGAGACCTGGCGAGCGGCCGTTACCGCCAACAAGTTGACGTTCGTATGGAAGCAAAGGGTGGTTCGACCCATGGGGACCTTTGAATCGGGAAACGCGCATTGCCCGTTCTTGAGTCCCGCTGCTACCGGCCCTTTGCTCTGCGAAAAGCTCACCGCAAGGACAGGAGCCCCACCAGCGCCGAGGCCGTAATTCCAAGCCATGTTCCCTGAGCGGCACGTGATTTGATGGGTGGAGTTCACGCTTGCCCCTTGAGAGACCGATGGGGCAAGGGCGCCAGCGAATGTCAAAATCGCGACGATAGCAAAGCGTCTCATGGTGGGTGGTTTCTTGAAGTTCGCGGGGGTAACCCTTCACGCGATCAGACAGGTTTCGATTCGCTTATCGGGTCCTGTCGGGTGAGGAGCAGCCAAGCGCAGTGCTCGTCGTTGACCTCGACATACCCTCGCACGCTTTCCGCGAAGTATTCGCAAACGAAAAGCAACAAGACGCGCAAGCCTAGTAATGGACAGGGATGACGGTGAGGCCGCCTGCTT